>NZ_BMEU01000016.1 GCF_014637085.1 Comamonas phosphati
TCCTTGTGATGGCGGGGGCTCAGTCCTGGGCGAGGCAGTTTTTGACGGTCCAGCCGTAGAGCCATTCCATGGCGTCGTAGAAGCGCTGGGGCGGGCGGTTCTTCCACAATTCGTTGCGGACCAGGCGCTCGTCGAGCGCATCGTGCATGACCATCTCATGGGTACAGACGGCGCGCCCGCATGCCAGCGCGCCAATGCCGCCGCCGGCGATCAGCGCAGGAAGAGTCGAGGAACCGGGGCTGGCGATCACACGGGGCACTTTCTCGGGGCGCTTTCGTAGCCGTTGGCGGCAGGTGTCCGGCGCGGCCTGTCTCAATCCGCTTTGTCCGAAAATAGATAAGAAGTATGCTGATTATTAGTGTAATCTCGGTTTGTTTTGGGTGTTCATTGGGTAAACCCTAGATGACGGGTTTTCTCTGGAAGAGCGTCCGAACGTGAGAACATCGCTGGGCCGCATACATCGCCGCGGCTGGCCGCACCATGCTGCCGCAAGGGCGACTCAGGGCATTTCTCAGGAAAACATGCAATACCAACCCGCAGAACTGGAAAACTATCCCGGCTATCACATCCGACGCCTGCAGCAGATTGCCGTGGCCGTGTTCATGGAGGAGGTGGAAGCCTTTGGCGTCACTCCCGTGCAGTACGCCTCTTTATCGGCCGTGCTGCGCCAGCCCGGCATAGACCAGCGCACGCTGGCCCGCTCCATAGGCTTCGATACTTCGACCATCGGCAGCGTGATCGACCGGCTGGAAGCGCGCGGCCTGATGGTCCGCAATGCCAGCCCCGCGGACCGCCGCGTGCGCCTGCTCACGCTGACCGACGAAGGCCGCCAGCTGCTGCGAGAGGCCGAGCCAGCGGTGCTGCGCGCCCAGCGCCGTATGCTGGACCCGCTGCCCGACGACAAGCGGGCCCTGTTCATGGAAATGATTTCGCTGCTGATCCACGAGAATGATGAATTCGCCCGTGCGCCCAGCGCCGTCGCCGAACGCAGCGCGGAGCGCAAGCGCACGGCGGCCGTGAAGGCCGTCCAGGCATTGGCCGGCAAGAGCAAGGCTGCCGCCGAATAGGCGCCTGCATCTGGAAATGTGAATGGCAATGGACTGGGACCATCTGCGGTTCTTCGGCGAGCTGGCGCGCCACGGCAGCATGGCCGCCGTGGCCCGGCGCCTGGGCGTGGAGCACACCACGGTGTCGCGCCGCGTCCAGGCGCTGGAAAAGCAGCTGGGCGCGGTGCTGTTCGAACGCGATGGCGGCCAATGGCGCCTGACCGAAGCCGGGCGCCAGCTGCTGATCGTTGCCGACGCCATGCAAAGCGCTGTGGACGGACTGGAGCGCAGCCCGCTGGCCCAGACGGCTGCCAGCGACGGCCCCGCCGGCCTGGTGCGCGTGGGCGCCACCGAAGGCTTCGGCACGCAGTTGCTGGCGCCGGAGCTGGCGCGGCTGACGCGGCGCTATCCGCTGCTCAGCATCGACCTGCTGGCCCTGCCGCGCCTGCTGCATCTGTCGCGGCGCGAGGCCGATATCGTGATTTCGCTGGAGCGGCCCAAGCGCGGCACCGTGGTCGTGACCAAGCTGGCCGACTACCGCCTCTATCTCTACGGCCAGCGCGAATATCTGGCGCGGCACCCGCTGGTGGCGCGCACCGAAGACCTGCGCCACCACAGCTTCGTCCATTACGTGGACGACCTGCTGTTCACGCGCGAGCTGCAACTGCTTGACACCCTGTACCGGCCCGAGCGCTTTGCCCTGCGCAGCACCAGCATCACGGCCCAGTACGAGGCCGTGCGGGCCGGTGCGGGCCTGGCGGTGCTGCCGGCCTTTCTGGCCGACCGGGACCCGGTGCTCAGCCGCGTCCTGCCCGATCAGGCCTGCTTTACCCGCACCTTCTGGATGAGCATGCCCATGGAGTCGCGCCAGATTCCGCGCATCGCGGCGACCTGGGCATTTCTGCGCGATGCCGTGCATGGCATGCGCGCCCAGCTGTGTCCCTAGATTGATGGCGCCTGTCTACAGGCGTTTGAGGTTCGCTCCTGCGCAGGCCCGCCACCAGTCGGGGCGGAAGCCCCCGGCGCAAAACCTGTCGCTCAATGCGCCCCGGCCGCTTCGGCGCCGCCGCCGGCATGGGGGGCAGGGCGCTTGGTGAGCCAGATCAGGGTTATCAGCAGCAGGAACAGCGCGGACGAGGCCAGGAAGATGTCGTCGGCGGCGCGCGTATAGGCCTGCTGGTCGATCAGCCGGTTGATCTGGGCATAGGCCTGCTCCGCCGACAGGCCTCGGGCCTGCAGCTGCTGCACGGTCAGCGCGAACGTGCCCTGGCCCTGGACCATCAGCTCGGTCAGGTGGGCGTGGTGCAGGGCCGCGCGGTTGTCCCACAGCGTGGTGGCGATGGAGGTGCCCATGGCGCCCGCCGTGATACGCACGAAGTTGGACAGGCCCGCGGCCGCCGGAATGCGGTCGGGCGTGAGGCCGGACAGGGTGATCGTGGTCAGCGGTATGAAGAAGAAGGCCATGGCCGCGCCCTGGATCAGCGTGGGAACCAGGATGTGCATGAAGTCCGTCTCGACCGTGAACTGCGAGCGCATCCACAGCACCAGCGCGAACACGATGAAGGCGCCGGTGGCCATCTTGCGCGGGTCCCAGCTGCCGACCTTGCGACCCACCAGGGGCGTGAGCACGATGGCGAAAATGCCCACGGGCGCTAGCGCCATGCCGGCCGTGGTGGAGGTATAGCCCAGCCACTGCTGCAGCCACAGCGGCAGCAGCACCACGTTGCCGAAGAACAGGCCGTAGGCGATGGACAGGGCCACCGTGCCGGCCGCGAAGTTGCGCCGCATGAACAGGCGCAGCTCCACCACGGGGTGGGCATCGGTCAGCTCCCAGACCACGAAGACGATGAAGCTCACCACAGCCAGCACGGCCAGGATGACGATCTCGCCGGAGGCGAACCAGTCCAGCTCCTTGCCCTTGTCCAGCATCAGCTGCAGCGCGCCCACCCACAGCACCAGGAGGGTCAGGCCCAGGGAGTCTATGGGCAGCTTGCGCGTGGGCGTTTCGCGGCTGCGGTAGATGCTCCAGGTCATCAGCGCCGAGAGCAGGCCCACGGGTACGTTGATATAGAAGATCCACGGCCAGGAGATGTTGTCGGTGATCCAGCCGCCCAGCAGCGGCCCCACGACCGGCGCGACCAGCGTGGTCATGCCCCATAGCGACAGGGCCACGCCGGCCCTGGCGGGCGGGTAGCTGGACAGCAGCAGCGTCTGCGACAAGGGAATCATGGGCCCGGCGACCAGGCCCTGCAGCACGCGGAACAGCACCAGCAGCTCCAGCGAGGAGGCGAAGCCGCACAGCCACGAGGTCAGCACGAACAGCAGCACGCTCATGGTGAACAGGCGCACGGCACCGAAGCGCTGCGTGAGCCAGCCCGTGAGCGGCACGGAGATGGCATTGGCCACGCCGAAGCTGGTGATGACCCAGGTGCCCTGGCTGGGGCTCACGCCCACGTCGCCCGAGATGGCTGGAATGGCCACGTTGGCGATCGATGAGTCCAGCACGTTCATGAAGGTGGCCAGCGACAGGGCCAGCGTGCCCAGGGCCAGTTGGCCGCCCTTGAGGGGGGGCGGGCTGGGCGGCATGGCAGAGGTGGGAGAGGTCATGGCGAGTCCGCGGCTTACTTGGCCGTCCGACCGGAGGATGCGGCCGCGGCAGGGGCTGCGTCCAGCGAGGTCAGGGCCGGCACGGTCTCGCCGCCGATGATGCGCTGGATGCGCTCCTCGGCCTGGCTCAGCGCGCCGTCATACACCGTGGTCTGCGCCACGGGCTCGGTGCGCGGCGCGTTGGCCAGGGCGCCGCCATCCTGGTCGCGGATGTCCACCCTGACGTCCATGGACAGGCCTACGCGCAGCGGATGCTGGGCCAGGGCTTCGGGCGAGAGGCTGATGCGCACGGGCACGCGCTGCACCACCTTGATCCAGTTGCCCGTGGCGTTCTGCGCGGGCAGCAGCGAGAACGCGGCGCCAGTGCCGGCGCCCAGGCCCACGACCTTGCCTTCATAGCTGGCCTTGCTGCCATAGACGTCGGCCGTCAGCTCGGCCTTCTGGCCGATGCGCAGATTGGCCAGCTGGCTTTCCTTGAAGTTGGCGTCGACCCACAGGTCGTGCAGGTCCACCACGGTCATCATCGGCGAGCCGGCGGCCACGCGCTGGCCCAGTTGCACGCCGCGCTTGGCCACATAGCCGTCCACGGGCGAAACCAGGCGCGTGCGCTGCAGCGCCAGATAGGCTTCGCGCACCTTGGCGGCGGCGGCCATCACGGCCGGGAAGTCCTGGGCCGTCGTGCCCTTGGTCTGGGCTTCGGCGGCGGCCAGCTGGGCCTTGGCGGCGCGCACGGCGGCCTCGGCCGCCACCACGGCATTGCTGGAGGCCGTGGCCACGGCCTTGGCGTGGTCGAACTCTTCCTTGCCCACGGCACCCGTGACGGTCAACGGACGGCGGCGCTCCACGTCATCCCTGGCGCGCGCGGCTTCGGCTTGCAGGCGCAGCAGGTCGGCTTCGCGCTGCGCCACCTGGGCGGCCAGCGGCGCGTTGTTGGCATACAGGGTGCGGGTCTGGCGCGCGGTCTGGGCCAGCTGCGATTCGGCCTGGGTCAGCGACACCAGATAATCGGCAGGGTCCAGCTGCACCAGCACCTGGCCGGCCTTGACGTAATCGGTGTCGTCGGCGCCGATGCGGGTCACCGTGCCGCCCACCTGCGGCGTGATCTGCACCACATTGCCGGCGACGTAGGCGTTGTCCGTGTTCTGGTAGTTACGGGCCACCATCCAGTGCCAGCCGCCCCAGGCGATGGCGGCCACGGCCACGGCTGCGGCGACGATGGTCAGGCCTTTGCGGCGGCCGTTGGGGTTGGCTGTGGGAGAGGATGCGGCGGGTGCGGCAGGGGCGTTCTGAGGCTTGGTGTTGTCGTTCATGATTTTCGGCACTCTGTTTTCTTCAATCGGGTGTTCACGCGTGGCAGGGACGCGACAGGGTTACTGGTCGCGGGCCTGCACGGCCGCCGTGTCGTCTTGCCAGCCACCGCCCAGGGCGGCCATTAGCGCTACGCGCGTATCGAGCTGGCGGGCCTGCAGGTCCACGGCGAGGCGGCGCTGGTTGATCAGCTGGCTTTCGCTGTTGAGCACGGTGATCTGCGAGCCCAGGCCGGCCTGGTAGCGCTGCACGGCGAAGTCGTAGCTGCGTTCGGCCTTCGACAGCGAATCGGCCTGCAGCTTTTGCTGGCGCTCCAGCGATTGCACCGAGGCAATCGCGTCGCCGGTCTGCTTGACCGCATCGAGCACGGCGCCGTTGTATTGGGCGATGGCCGTGTCCAGGTCGGCCTGCTTGCCGCGCAGCTGGGCACGCAGGCGCTTGCCTTCGAAGATGGGCAGGCGCAGAGCGGGCGTGACGCCGAGCTGGCGCGAGCTGCCCTGGAACAGGTTGTCGAAGCCCAGCGCCGAGAGGCCGACAAAGGCCGTGAGATTGATGTCGGGGTAGAAGTCGGCCTTGGCGCTGTCTATGCCGCGGCTCGCGGCCTCCACGCGCCAGCGGGCAGCCACCACGTCGGGGCGGCGGCCCAGCAGGTTGGCGCCCAGGGTGCCGGGCACGGCCTGGACGGACAAAGCCGCCAGCCGCGGCGTCAGCGCCTGCTGGACGTCGGGTGCCTGGGCGCAGAGCACGGCAATGGTGCGGCGCGCCAGCGTGATCTGCTCGTCCAGCATTTCGATCTGCGTGCCGGCATCGGGCAGGCCGGCCTGGGCCTGGGTCAGTTCGACCTGGCTGTCCAGGCCCGCCTGGGTGCGCTGCTGGCTCAGGCTCAGCAGGGCCTGGCGCTGGGCCAGCGTGCGCCCGGCCACTTCGCGCTGGGCGACCAGCCGGGCCAGGGCGATATAGCTGCGCGCCACCTGGGCCGCCAGCTGGTTGGCAGCTGCGGCGCTGTCGGCCTTGGCGGCCCGGGCCTGGCCCAGGGCGGCTTCGAGCTCGGCCGAGTGCTTGCCGAAGATGTCGGGCGACCAGGACAGGCCGGCCTGCAGATTGCTGCTGTTGTAGACATGGCCGGCAATGGGCGGCGGCACCAGGCCGTTGGCGCTGTAGCGCTGGCGCGTGGCGTCCAGGCTCAGCGTGCCGTGGATGTCGGTGGCCGTGCTGCTGGCCGTGGCCAGCGCGGCGGCCTTTTCAAAGCGCGCATTGCTGGCCGCGAGGCTGGGGTTGCCCTGCAGGGCCCGGGCGATCAGCTGGTCGAGCCGCGGATCGCCCAGGCCTTTCCACCACTCGGGTGTTGCCAGGGCCAGGAGGTCCGCGGCGCGGGTGTCGCCGCCTGCGGCCGCCAGGCCCAGATCGCCGGCGCCGAGCCGGGCCTGCGGCGCATGGGCCGGGCCCTGCGAAGCGCAGCCGGCCAATGTCATCGCGGTGGCCAGCGCGGCGCAAAGCGCGGCCGCGGCAGTGATGGAGGAACGGTGGGAAATGGGCATGTCAGGTGCCTGATGTCTGGTTATATGAAGGTTTTTGGACGGAAAGGCGTGGCAGTGAAGGCGGCCCGAGGCGGTGCGGAGCCGGCCGGATCGAGCGGATCAGGTCCCGGGCGGCGCGTCATCCGCAGCTGGCGCGGCCGGTGCGTCGCGCAAAGCATCGCCATTGACCAGCATGCGCTGCAGCATGGAAAGCATGAGCCCGCACTCCTGGTGGCTGAAGCCGGCCAGGTGGACGTTGAGGACCTTGGCCAGGACCTTGGGCACTTCCACCGCCACGCGGCGGCCTTCCTCGGTCAGCACCAGGTGCACCACGCGGCGGTCGGTGGTGGAGCGTTCGCGGCGCAGCAGGCCCTTGGCTTCGATGCGGTCCAGCGCGCGCGTGACCGAGGCCGGGTCCATGCCCAGATCCTTGGCCAGCGTGGCGTTGGTCGTGTTCTCCTGGCATACCAGCAGCTTGTACAGCGGCAGCCATTGCACATAGGTCAGTCCCTGGCCGGCCAGCTGTGCATCGGCTGCCTGCAGGATGGAACTGAGAACCCGGCGCATGAGAAAGCCCACGCTCTGGTCTGGAGAGTAGCCTCCCGCCTGATAGAAGTACGTGGATTCGTCCTCGTAATCGATGATGCTGCTGTTCATGAGGTTTTTGTTATGGCAATAATTGTTTAATCAATGATTGCGGTGCCAATTATTGATCAATTATGGATTCTTGGCGGCAGGACTCCTTAAAAAAATTGCTCCGTGCTGGGTTCCTCCCAAAGGGCAATCGCATCTAACCCTCAGTAAAAACCAGGCGGTACCTGGACACCCTTGGGCGCTCATCTCCAGCGACAGAGGCCGGGTCTCGGCCCGGCTGCCGATCCCCTTTCTTGCCACACAGCAAGAAAGGGGCCAAAGAAATGCGCCCCACTGTCTGCGGCCCTTCGGGCAACCTGCGTCACGACACTTGCGGGGTGCGCCGCCCAACTCGTTGCGTGCCACATGCAAGCATGCGGCACTCCACTCGGACAAACGGCGGCGAGTCAGTTCACGAAGCAGCTGCACTCTGCGGTGCAGCCGCCACCCCGCAAGCCTCGTGCCGCAGGCGCAGACACAGGGGGTAAGAAACCGCGCGGTGCCCAGGCCGAGCGTAGCGATGGCCCGAGCGGCTCCCGCTCCCCCTCCCTTGTGTCTGCGCCTGCGGCGCCCGGTTCAGGCTGCGGGCAACGCTGCCGCAGGACAGCGTTGCTGCGTGATCTGGCTTGCGCCCGTTTGCTTGAGCGTAGCGGCGATGCCGCGCAGCGAGTTGGGGCGCACCGCAGACTGAATCGGGTGACGCAGGTTTGCCCGTAGCGCAGCGCAGGGACGCAGACAGCAGGGGCGTGTTCTTGGCCCACCTTCTTGCACGGGCAAGAAGGTGGGTCGCCTGCCGGGGCGAGACCCGGCCTCTGCCGCTGGCGGCGTGCATATACCGCATTGATTTGACGTGGAATTCGATGCGATTGCCCTGGTTTCTCCCATGCGATGCTCTGAAAAATGAAGCATTCTGTGCTTATAAGTAAAGGGATTCAAGGTGATTCGGCTTGAAAATCAGGCGGCAAAAAGCCCGGCTCCTTTGCAGGAAGCCGGGCTTGCCGGAAAACGTGGGGCAGAGGGCTACAGCGGCATACGCAGAACCACCACGATCACCAGGCCCAGGGCCAGATTGAAGGCCACCCACTGGCGAATGCCGCCCAGCGCCTTGCCGCCGGCCGGCCAGTCCTTGGCCCGTACGGCCTGATCGAGGCGCTTGAACAAGGCGAAGCGGATATGGCTGAAAACGGCCATCATGACCGCGCCCAGGATGCCCATGACGATCCACGACGCCGGCATGGAGAATTTGGAGCCGACCTGCGCGGCCATGGCATGGATGCTGCCTATCATGCCCACGCCGGAGGCCAGGATGACAATGACCAGCACCATCACCATGGCAAAGAAGCGCTTGAGCACGCCGTGCATCAGCGTCACGCGCTCGGCGGGTTGCAGGTCCTGCACGGCGGGGCGCAGGAAAAAATGGGCGAAGAACATGCCGCCCACCCAGATGATGACGGCAAGCAGATGCAGGAGTTTGAACAGGATGAAAAGCATGGGCGAACCGCAATGGGGTGGAAATTGGGGAAGAGCGCCCAAGGCTAACGGAATTTCGCCTCGGGGCTGGCCTTTGATTTCTGTCATTGTTCCATGCATGGAACGCTTGTGCGGATTCCTGGGCGCTAGTCGTGGCTACCTGGCCTGTTTAGACTGTTAGCCATCGAAAACAGGAGTGAGTCCATGTCGGATCAAGGCGTTGTGATCGCATTCAAACCTTCTTCGGGTCGCATGGCCCTACGCACGGACGACGGCAGCTTTGTGCTGGCCGAGCAGACCGATGCCAACCCGCTGCGCGAAGGTCTGAGCCTGCACGGCAACATGCATGCCTTCGGCCCCGAAACCTGGAGTGATGAGGGCGAGCAGGCCCGGTATGAGGTTTTCGTTCTGGCCTGGGATTTGTCGCGGGAAGCCGTGGATACGGAAATGCTCTGACGGTCGGGCAGGGCGCTCCAGGAATGGGGCGACGATGGCCGGGTCTTCTCGACATTGTGGTGGTCGCGCAGCCGCGCCTATCTTGATGCCGGATAGCCGGATCAAAGCCCCAGCGCATCGAGCCTGGGTTTTTCATATTGCTCGCTTTCGGCCGGATGGCGCAGGCCCGGCAGGCCCTGCTTTTTGGCCAGCGACCAGACGATGCTCTCGCCCGCGGGCAGGGTGTCTGGCGCTTCCTGGTAGACGGCGTCGGCATAGGCTTGCTCGGGCGGGATAAAGGTCCAGCCCGCATCGCGCAGGGCTGAAATCACATCGTCCAGGAACATGGCGTTGATGGTGTTGGTGTGCAGCAGCAGCACGTGGTCGATTTCGCGTCCCATGGCCTGGCGCGCCAACTGGGCGTAATAGGCGGCCCGGTCCAGCAGGTGCCGGATGTAGGGCTGCTTGAAGGCCTGCGGCGACTCGCCGGGATGCCGCACCATCCAGGCGCGCAGGCGCTGGTCGTAGTACCAGTCGCTCGCATCGATGGAGACGGCGCCCGAGCCATAGCCATGGGCGCTCAGCCACTGGCGCACGCCGTCGCGCTTGGCCTCGGTATTGCCTTCCTTCAGATAGGGAAAGCGGTAGCGTCTGCTCCAGGATGGGAGGCGCGAGAGCACGTCCTCGTTGCGCTCCATATCGGACAGATAGCGGTCAAGCGAAACCTGTTTCTCGTCGAGGTTGAGATGGGAATAGCTGTGGTTGCCCACCTGGTGGCCCTGCTCGAGCCATTTGCCCACCAGGTTCATGCCTTCCTGGCTGTCCACGCGCGAGCCGGCGGCGAACAGGATGCTCTTGATCTCGTTGTCTTTGAGCGCCTTCAGCAGTTGGTTGTTCAGCGCGCGGGCATTGGGCAGCTTGTCAGGGTCGTAGCCGTCGTCAAAGCTCAAGGCCAGGCGCTGGGCCATGGCCGCCAGTGGCAGGTACAGGCACAAGGCCAGGGCGGCGATCAAGGGCTTGAGCATGGGGTGTCTCAGCCCCGGGGGGCAAAGGCGATCAGGCCCATGCCCAGCAAGCAGACCAGCACGCCGGCGACGTCCCAGGCCGTGGGGCGCACGCCGTCCACCAGCCACAGCCAGGCCAGCGCCACGCCGACATAGACCCCGCCATAGGCCGCGTACACGCGCCCCGCCGCTGCCGGGTGCAGCGTCAGCAGCCAGGCGAATGCCGCGAGGCTGACGGCGGCAGGCAGCAAAAGCCATGCACTGCCGCCTTGCTTGAGCCACAGCCAGGGCAGGTAGCAGCCCACGATTTCGGCTACGGCCGTCAGCACATAAAGCAAAAAGGTCTTGGTCACTGCGCCGCGTCGGGGTCTGGAAAGACAAGGCTGCATTGTGTCTGGCTTCGGGCCAGAGCTGCCAATGCCGGTACCGATTCCTTGAGCACCAGATCCTGGAACTGGGCTGCGGGCACAGGCGGGCTCATCAAAAAGCCCTGCCAGGCAAAGCAGCCTATGGCTTCCAGGAACTGGCACTGGGCCTGCGTCTCCACGCCTTCGGCGATCACGCGCAAGCCCAGGCTGTTGGCCAGGGCGACGATGGTGCGAGCGATGGCGGCATCGTTGGGGTCGGTCAGCACATCGTGCACAAAGCTGCGGTCGATCTTCAGCTGGTTCAGCGGCAGGCGCTTCAGATAGGCCAGCGACGAATAGCCGGTGCCGAAATCGTCCAGCGAGAAGCTTATGCCTTGGGCCTGGAGCTTGGCCATCTTGGCGATGGTGTTGTCCACGTCGCTGAGCAGCAGGCTTTCGGTCAGCTCCAGCTTTAGCAGGCGCGGATCGGCGCCATGCTCGGCCAGGGCTCTGAGCACCTGTTGCACGAACTCGGGACGGTAGAACTGCTTGGCGCTGACATTGATGGCCAGCGTCAGCTGGGCCAGCCCGGGATGCCGGGCCCAGGCGGCCAACTGGCGGCAGGCCGCGTGCAGCACCCATTCGCCCAGCTCCACGATCAGCCCCGTTTCCTCGGCCAGGGCAATGAACTCGCCGGGCGAGACCGAGCCACGGCGCGGGTGCTGCCAGCGCAGCAGGCCTTCGGCCCCCACCACCCGGCCGTGCTCCACCTGGGGTTGGTAGAACAGCTCGAACTGCTGTTGCGCCAGGCCGGTGCGCATTTCGTGCTCCAGCGTTCTGCGCTCCTGCAGTGCGGCCTGCAGCGCCGGGTCGAAGAACTGCGCGGTGTTGCGGCCCTGGTTCTTGGCCTGGTACATGGCCATTTCGGCCCGCTGCAGCACTTCCTTGGCGGAAAGCGGCTGGCCGGGGGCAATCCCGGGCTCGGGGCCGAACAGGCTCAATCCCAGGCTGGCGGTGACTTGGCTGGGAAGGCCGGCCATGGGCTCGCGCACCAGCGCCAGTGCGCGGTGGGCCTGTTTTTCCAGATGGGCGGCGGCTGCGACGGCGTCGGGGCCCAGGTCGTCGAGCAGGATCACGAAGTCGTCGCCGCTCTGGCGGGCCACGGTCACGCCGGCGCCCATGCCGTGGCCCAGGCGCTGGCCTAGCCCCTGCAGCAGGGCGTCGCCATGCTCCAGGCCCACGGTCTCGTTGAAGGCCTTGAAGTTGTCTATGTCCAGCAGCAGCACGCCACCCCAGTGCTGGCGCCGCTGGCAGCTGACCAGCGCCTGCTGCAGCCGGTCCATGAGCAGGCGCCGGTTCGGCAGCGCCGTGAGCGGGTCGTAGAAGGCCAGGCGCTTGGCTACGTCTTCCGCGGCTTTGCGCTGGCTCTGATCCTGCAGCACCATGAGGCAGCCCTCTTCGAGCAGGACGCCGCTCATGTTCACGGTGCGGCGGATGCCGTCGGCGCCATGAAGCGAAATCTCCTTCGCCGCGATGGCACATGCAGCGTTCGAGGGCTCGTCGGCAGGGTGGGCCGCGGCAGCCCGGGAGCGGGCGCGGGCCTTGGCCTCTTCCCAGCGCCGCATGGCGCGCTTGCGCTGGGCTTCGTTGGTGATGACGCGGCTCCACCAGTGCTGATTGTGCGTGTCGGGCGCTTGCGGATTGCCGGCAATGCGCAGGAATTCATTGTTCCAATAGGCAAAGCTGCCGTCGTTGCGCTCCATGACCAGGCCCACGGGTAGCCGCTGCATCAGATGGCGCAACTGCCTGTGCCCCTGCTGCTGTATCTGCTGCAGGCGCTTGCGTTCGCTGATGTCCTGCACCAGGGCCAGCAGCATACGGGGGCGCTGGCCTAGCGCGGAGACGTGGGTCTCGACCCAGATGGTCTGGCCATCCTTGCGCAGCAGGCAGTATTCGCCGTGGATGGTCTTGGTCTGGTCGCTGACCAGGGCGGCGAGCAGCCCGGAGACATGTTCCTTGTTCTCCGGCGTACACAGATCCAGGATCTTGCGCCGGTACAGGTCCTGTGCCGAATAGCCGGACATGGCACAGTAGCGCTGGTTGGCCGCCATGATGCGCAGGCTGGAGGTATCGATCTGCACCACGCCCAGCGCGGCCTGTTCATGCAGCGCCTGGAAGCGGGCATCGCTGTCGCGCCAGCCGCGCATCGACCGGCTCCAGACCCACGCCAGCACGGCCGGCATGCCTATTATCACCAGCGCCAGCAGGCTGCAGGAAAGAGCGCGCTCCAGCCAGGTAAGGCCGGTGCCGACGGGAAGCCACTGCGCGAGAAAGGACATGAATAGGTGTGATCAAACAATAGGATCCGCGAAGCAGGATCCATGGCCGTTTCTAGTCCGCCAGGATCTTCCCGTCGTTCTTGTGTCGACCATAAGAGCAGATGCCGCAAAAGACTGCATTTTGAAGGAAGTTTCCTACGTGTCCAAAGGCAGGGGAACGGCGGGAGCAACCCAGCAGGTAGGGGCCGAAGCCGCGGCCTTGCTTCGAAGGAATGCTTCAAATACAGGAGCTGCGCGGGCCAATGATATAAAGGTCTGAATGTGAAATTTGGTCAAACCTCGGCCTCAGGCCCGTCTGAGCGGTAAGTCTTGTTGTTTTGTTTTATTTATGCAACAAAGAAGGCGGGCGCATGCGGGCCGGAGAGCATTCCTGAAACCTGGCCTCTGGCCGACAATGAGGCCATGTCCGCCAAGATCCTGCTCATCATCCACCACTCCCTGACGGGCGGCACCCGGCAGATGGCGCAAGCCGCCGCCGCCGCGGCCCAGGCCGAGGAGGGGGTGCAAGTGCGTCTGCTCGAGGCCGGACAGGCGGGGCCTGAGGATCTGCTGGCGGCAGACGGCTATGTTTTTGCGACGCCGGAGAATCTGGCCGCCGTCAGCGGGGTGATGAAGGATTTTTTCGATCGCAGCTATTACGGTGCGCTCGACCGCATCAACGGCCGGCCCTATGCCACGCTGATCTGCGCGGGCAGCGACGGCCATAACGCGGCCCGGCAGATCGCACGCATTGCCACGGGATGGCGTCTTCAGCCCGTGGCCGAACCCCTGATCGTCTGCACCCATGCTCAGACGCCCGAGGCCATTCTCGCGCCCAAGCAGATCGATGCGGCCGAGCTGGAGCGCTGCCGGGAACTGGGGCAGGCGTTTGCCGCAGGGCTGGCGCTTGGAGTTTTCTAGGCCGGAGTGACTGGGCGGCACCTGGCGCCAAGGCTCGGCGAGGGCAGTGGGCGCGTTATGATTCGGCCGCCCTTTGTCCTCGATTTCCATACTGCCATAGACCGCCTCTGACACCGTGCGCCTGAATTCGATCAAGCTCTCCGGCTTCAAATCCTTTGCCGAGCCCACCAACTTCGTCCTGCCCGGCCAGATGGTCGGCGTGGTGGGCCCCAACGGCTGCGGCAAGTCCAACATCATGGACGCGGTGCGCTGGGTGCTGGGGGAGTCCAAGGCGAGCGAGCTGCGCGGCGAGTCCATGCAGGACGTGATCTTCAACGGCACCACGCAAAGAAAGCCCGCCAGCCGGGCCAGCGTGGAGCTGACCTTCGACAACAGCGATCATCGCGCCGGCGGCCAGTGGGGGCAGTTCGGCGAAATCGCCGTCAAGCGCGTGCTCACGCGCGAAGGCAACAGCAGCTATTTCATCAACAACCAGCCCGTGCGCCGCCGCGACGTGCAGGACGTGTTCCTGGGCACCGGCCTGGGGCCGCGTGCCTACGCCATCATCGGCCAGGGCACGATCAGCCGCATCATCGAGTCGCGCCCCGAAGAGCTGCGCCTGTTCCTCGAAGAGGCGGCCGGAGTCTCCAAGTACAAGGAGCGCCGGCGCGAGACCGAGAACCGCCTCTCGGCCACGACCGAGAACCTCACGCGCGTGGAAGACATTCTGCGCGAGCTCAATGCCAACCTCGACAAGCTCCAGAAGCAGGCCGAGGTGGCGGCCAGGTACAACGACCTCAACGCCCAGGTCACGCTCAAGCAGCAGCAGCTCTGGTATCTGAAGCGCGCCGAGGCCGAGGCCGAGCAGGGCCGGGTGCGCGTCGAAGGCCTCAAGGTGGTCAACGAGCTCGAAGAGCGCATGGCCGACATCCGCAACAACGAAAGCGGACTCGAAACCCTGCGCCAGGCCCATTACGACGCCAGCGACCAGGTCAACCAGGCCCAGGCCAGGCTCTACGAGGCCACGGCCGATGTCGGCAAGCTCGAAGCCGAGATCCGCTACGTGGTCGAAGGCCGCCAGCGCGTGAGCCAGCGCCTGCAGCAGCTGGCCGAGCAGGTGTTGCTGTGGAACAGCCGCAGCGAGGAAGCCCAGGCCGAGATCGAGAACCTCGAAGGCGCGGGCATGGATGCCGAAGAGCAGGCCGAAATGCTGGCCGCCCAGGTCGAGGAGCAGACCATGCGCCTGCCGGATCTGGAGGACGCCTTGCGCGCCGCGCAGAAGGCCGATGCCGACCAGCGCGGCTCCGTCGTGCAGGTGCAGCAGCAGATCCAGGTGCTGGCCGCCGAGCAGCGCAGCCTGGATGAGCAGCGCCGCCAGTTCGAGAGCCGCTTCGAGCGCCTGCGTGCCGACCGCAATGCGCTGGAGACGCCCGACGAAGCGCGCCTGGCCAATCTGCAGGCGCAGTTGAGTGAAGCGCAGGAGCTGGCCGAGATGGCCGATGCCGTGCTCAATGAGCTGCAGGAATCCGTGCCGCAGCTGGACGAAGACCGCCGCGCCCGCCAGAAGGCCGTCAATGAGGAAAGCAGCCGCCACGCGGACCTGTCCGCGCGCCTGGAGGCACTCAAGGCCTTGCAGGAAAAGGTCAAGACCGACGGCAAGCTCCAGCCCTGGCTGGCCAAGCACGGCCTGGACGGCCTGCAGGGGCTGTGGAGCCGCATCGCCATCGAGCCCGGCTGGGAGAACGCACTGGAAGCCGCCTTGCGCGAGCGTATGGGCGCGCTCGAAGTCGGCCGCCTGGACATGGTGCGCGGCTTTCTGGGCTCGGGCGGGCAGGATGCACCGCCGGCCCGGCTGGCCTTCTTCAGCCCGCCCCTGGCGGCGACGGCAGCGGCAACTGCCGCTGCACGCTTTGCGCGGCTGTCGGACCTGCTCAGGATCAACGATGCCGGCCTGCGGGCCGTGCTGTCCGACTGGCTCACGGGCTGCTATACCGCGTCCAGCCTGGATGAAGCCCTGAGCCGCCGCGCCGACCTGCAGCCCGGCGAGGTGGTCTACGTGCCCACGGGCCATGCCGTCAGCGCCCACAGCGTCACTTTCTACGCCCAGGATTCCGAGCAATCGGGCCTGCTGGCGCGGGCCCAGGAAATCGAGCACCTCGAAAAGGAAGTGCGCGCCCAGGTCCTGATCGCCGACGAGTCGCGCTCGGCCCTGGTGCGCGCCGAAAGCGCCTATGCCGATGCGTCCCAGCGCCTGGTTGCGGCGCGCCGCGAAGCCACCGAGACCCAGGGCCGTGCGCACGAGCTGCAGGTCGAAACCTTGCGCCTGTCGCAACTGGCCGAGCAGGCCCGCGCGCGCAACGCCCAGATTGCGGCCGACCTGTCCGAGGTCGAGGCCCAGCTGTCCGACATCGAAGAGCGGCGCGTAGCCGCCGAGGCCCGTTTCGAAGAGCTGGACATGCAGCTGGCCGACAGCCAGGAGCGCCATGCCCAACTGGGCGACAAGGTGCTGGAGTCCGAGCGGCGCCTTAACGAATCGCGCGAGCAGCTGCGCAGCCTGGAGCGCCAGGCCCAGGAAGCGACTTTCTCCCAGCGCAGCCTGCATGCGCGGCGTGCCGAGCTGTCGCGCACCATCGAGACCGCCAGCCAGCAGGCCCGTTCGCTGGCCGAGGAGCAGCAGCGTGCCCAGGACGAGCTGTCGCGCCTGACCGATGCCGCGGCCCAGGGCGGGTTGCAGGATGCGCTGGACCTGAAGATGCAGCGTGAGAAGGATGTGGCCGAGCGCCGCAGCGAATACGACGACCTGACCAACAAGCTGCGCGCCAGCGACGAGCGCCGCCAGTCGCTGGAAAAGGCGCTGGACCCGCTGCGCCAGCGCATCACCGAATTCCAGCTCAAGGAGCAGGCCGCGCGTCTGGGCCTGGAGCAGTACAGCAATCTGCTGACCGAGGCCGAGGCCGATCTCGCGGCCGTGGCCCAGTCCATTGCCGAAGGCAATGTGCGCATACAGGGCCTGCAGGGCGAGATCGACCGCCTGCACCGCGAGATCCAGGCCCTGGGCGCGGTGAACCTGGCCGCGCTCGACGAACTCACGCTGGCGCGCGAGCGCAAGACCTTCCTCGATGCGCAGATGGACGACCTGACCCGCGCCATGGACACGCTGGAAGACGCGATCCGCAAGATCGACGCCGAGACGCGCGAGCTGCTCTCGGGCACCTTCGATACCGTGAATCACCACTTCGGCCGCATGTTCCCCGAGCTGTTCGGCGGCGGTCAGGCCAAGCTCGTGATCACGGGCGACGAGATCCTGGATGCCGGCGTGCAGGTGATTGCCCAGCCGCCGGGCAAGAAGAACCAGACCATCCACCTGCTTTCGGGCGGCGAGAAGGCGCTCACGGCGATTGCGCTGGTGTTCGCCATCTTCCAGCTCAACCCTGCGCCTTTCTGTCTGCTGGACGAGGTGGACGCGCCGCTGGACGACGCCAACACCGAGCGCTACGCCAAGCTGGTGTCCAGCATGAGCCGGGGCACGCAGTTCCTGTTCATCAGCCACAACAAGATCGCCATGGAAATGGCCGGGCAGCTGATCGGCGTGACCATGCAGGAACAAGGTGTTTCACGAATTGTTGCGGTGGACATGGAGTCCGCCCTGTCCATGACTGAGCTATCCTGAGCTTTATGGCAACGCTGAACAAGTCCCTCGCGCACGTCGCATCCCTTGCTTGGGCAGTCTGCGGCGTTGCAAATCCTCGCCATAGCTACGGCTATGGCGGCGGTTTGCGCCTTGCAGCCCATCCCAATCCAGGGCGCGCCGTATCGCAGGGACTTATTCAGCCTTGCCCTGCCGACTATCGACCGTTCACATACTGCTTTTCTCACACATGAGTACCTTGCAAATCAGTCTGGCCGTCCTGGGGGTTGTGCTTCTGGCCCTGATCGTTGCCTACAACTCCTGGTCGGCCCGCCGCAATGCGCCCAGGCGCGCCGATCGCGAAGCGCAGGGTGTACCGGGCGGCGTACAAGGCGAGACCTTGCGCAACGAGCCCGGCATGGACACGGTGGGGCACGGTCCCGATCTCACGCACAGCCTGCGCGAGCCGGTGCTGGGCGATTTCGGCAAGGCCGTCCCCGGCACCGAGCCGCTGCATGTGCCCGAGGCCACGGGCCGCTTTGCCGAGGCCGATGCCGAACTGGCCAAGATCGTGGCGCAGGAAGCCTACGAGGAACAGCAGCGCCAGGTCGCGATGCAAGCCGCCCGCCCGCAGATGAGCGTGCCTCCAGCGCAGGAGCGGCCCGCCGAAACCCAGGCCGAGCCGCTGGAACGTGGCGTGGAGCGCGTGCCCGTTGAGCCTGTGCTGACCGAGGCGCTCATGGCGGCACAGGCTGCAGAGCGCCGCAGCCAGCTGGATGCGCTGATCGATGCCATCGCCCCGGTGCAGGTCGCGCAGCCCGTGCCCGGCGAGGTGGCCGTCCAGGCCCTGCCCAGCACGCGCCGCGCGGGCAACAAACCTTTTGCCGTCGAAGGCATGAACCAGCAGACACGCCAGTGGGAGCCGTTGCAGGCCGGCCAGCGCTACATCGCCTTCCAGGCGGGCGTGCAGCTGGCCAACCGCACTGGCGCGCTCAACGAGATCGAATTCTCCGAATTCGTGGCCAAGGTGCAGCGCTTTGCCGATGCCCTGGGCGTGGTGCCCGACATGCCCGACATGCTGCATGAAGTGGCGCGCGCCCGCGAGCTGGACCAGTTCGCCAGCGAGCACGATGCCCAGCTGTCCTTCATGCTGCGCGCGCGTCAAGCCTCATGGAGCGCCGGCTACGTGCAGCAGAACGCCGGCCGCCTGGGCTTTGCCGCCAGCGCCATGCCGGGCCGCATGGCATTGCCTTCGCCCACCCCGGGCATGCCACCGGTTCTGCTGCTGCACTACGATCCGCAGGCGGCACTGGCCGACGACCTCGATCAGTCCGTGGTGCGCGAAGTTCTGCTGAGCCTGGACGTGGCCCAGGTGCCGCGCGGCGAGCAGCCCTTTGCCCAGCTGCGCCATATCGCCGAGCAGCTGTGCCAGACCATGGATGGCGTGCTGTGCGACCAGAACGGCTATCTGCTGCCGGTCTCGGCGCTGGATCCGATCCAGCACGATCTGGAGCTGCTCTACGACAAGCTCGACAGCCGTGAGCTGTCGGCAGGCTCCCTGCTGGCACGAAGGCTGTTCAGCTAAGAAGATGTTCCCCCTGAGCCGCTTCGCGTCTTCCCCCAAGGGGGACGACGGCCTTTGCGGCGGGGCGGCCCTTGCTGGCCGTCCCTCGTTTGGGCAGCGCGGGCTTCATGGGCCGTGGGTGATGCCGATACCATGAACAGCCCATCATGAAGGCCAACGATGTTGGTCTTTTTCATCGCCATTCTTGTGGCTAGAGCATGACCGAGAATTTTGACCTTTTTCCTGCTGAAAAACCCAGTTCGAGTGGGCCGGCTGCTCCTGAAAAAGTGGCAGCCAAGGTGCAGGAACTGCGCGCCCGGCTCAACCGGTGGGCGCATGAATACTATGTGCTCGACGCACCCACGGTGCCCGACGGCGAGTACGACCGCGTCTATCAGCAGCTAGAGGCGCTTGAAGGCGCCTATCCCGCGCTGATCACGCCCGACTCGCCCACGCAGCGTGTGATCGGCGCCGTACTCGACGGCCTGGCTCCGGTGCGCCACGTGGTGCCCATGCTCAGCATCCATACGGAAACGGATACCGAGGCCAGCGGCGCCCAGGCCTTCGATGCGCGCGTGCGCAAGGAACTGAAGCTGGCCGAATCCGACCTGCCCGTTACCTATGTGGCCGAACCCAAGTTCGATGGCCTGGCCATGAGCCTGCGTTACGAAAACGGCCGCCTGGTGCAGGCCGCCACGCGCGGCGACGGCGAGGTGGGCGAGGACGTGACGCACAACATCCGCACCATCCGCCAGATACCTTTGTCCCTGCACAACGCCCCGCCCGTGCTCGAGGTGCGCGGCGAGGTCTATATGCGCCGCGCCGACTTCGATGCGCTCAACGAGCGCCAGCGCGAAAAGGGCGAAAAAACCTTCGTCAACCCGCGCAATGCCGCGGCGGGGGCTGTGCGCCAGCTGGATTCGGGCATGGCCGCGCAGCGCCCGCTGTCGTTCTTTGCCTATGGATTGGGCGCGATCACGCCGGCGGAGGCCGGCGGGCCGGTATTTGCCACGCATTACGAGGTGCTGCAGGCGCTCAAATCATGGGGTTTTCCGGTTGCTGCCCAGGTGCGGACCGCGCAGGGCGCTTCGGAATTGGTGGCATTCCACGGCGAGGTGGGGGCCAGCCGTGCCCAACTGCCCTATGACATCGACGGCGTGGTCTACAAGGTCAACCGCCTGGACTGGCAGCGCAGCCTGGGCTTCAAGACCCGCGAGCCGCGCTGGGCCGTGGCGCACAAATATCCGGCGCAGGAGATGAGCACGCTGATGGAGGACATCGACGTGCAGGTGGGCCGCACCGGCAAGCTCACGCCCGTGGCGCGCCTGGCGCCCGTGTTCGTGGGCGGGGTCACGGTCACCAACGCCACGCTGCACAACGTGTTCGAGATCCGCAAGAAGGGCGTGCGCGTGGGCGACACGGTCATCGTGCGCCGCGCGGGCGATGTGATTCCCGAGGTTGTAAGCCGAGCCCCTGGTGTTCGGCCAGCCTATGTGCCCAACTTCCGCATGCCCAAAGCCTGCCCGATCTGCGGCAGCGAGGTGGTGCGGGAGAAGGGCGAGGCCAACCACCGCTGCACGGGCGGCCTGTTCTGCGCCGCGCAGCGCAAGGAAGCCATCCTGCACTTTGCTCAGCGCCGCGCCATGGACATCGAGGGCCTGGGCGAAAAGCTGGTCGATCAGCTGGTGGACGGCCAGGTCGTCAAGGTGCTGCCGGATCTCTACCGCCTGGGGTTGACGGCGCTGGCTGCGCTGGATCGCATGGCCGAGAAGTCGGCGCAGAACGTGCTTGATGCGCTGCAGAAATCGAAGCAGACCACGCTGCCGCGCTTTCTGTTCGGCCTGGGGATACGGCAGGTGGGCGAGGCCACGGCCAAGGATCTGGCGCGCCACTTCGGCGGGCTGGACGCCATCATGGACGCGAGCGAGGAGCAGCTCCTGCTGGTGCCCGACGTGGGACCCATCGTGGCGCAGAGCATCCATACCTTCTTCGCTCAGCCGCACAACCGCGAGGTGGTGGAGCAACTGCGAAAACCTGCTCCGGATGGGTGCGGCATCACCTGGGAAGAGGGCGCGCCCGCGGAGCGCGCGCTCCAGGTGCTGGCGGGCAAGACCGTGGTGCTGACCGGCACCCTGCCCACCTTGAGCCGCGATGAGGCCAAGGACATGCTGGAAGCCGCGGGCGCCAAGGTGGCCGGCTCGGTGAGCAAGAAGACCAGCTACGTGGTGGCCGGCACCGAGGCAGGCAGCAAGCTGGCCAAGGCCGAGGAGCTGGGCGTGCCGGTGCTCGACGAGGACGGCATGCTGGCCCTGCTCAAGGGGCAGGCGTGATGGTTATGAAAGCGGCGGCAACATGGCTCTGACCCCACGCAAACCTGTCATCGGCCTGGCCCTGGGCAGCGGCTCGGCGCGCGGCTGGGCCCATTTCGGCGTGCTGCGCGCGCTGCAGGAGGCCGGCATCCGGCCCGACATCGTCTGCGGCTCGTCCATCGGCGCGCTGGTGGGGGCCTCCTATGCGGCGGGCGAGATGGAGCGCTTCGAGGAATGGGTGCTCGGCCTGGGCGTGCGCAAGGTCTTCGGCTTCATGGACTTCAACATCGCGGGCGGCATGCTCAAGGGCGAAAAGCTCATCGAGTTCTGGCGCAGCCATTTTGTCGATTCCGCGCTGGAGGACCTGTCCACCCCGTTCGCGGCCGTGGCCACCGATTTGCATTCGGGCGCGGAAGTCTGGCTGCGCAAGGGCTCGATCTCCGAGGCCGTGCGCGCCTCGATCGCCCTGCCGGGCCTGTTCACGCCGGTGTACCGGGAAGGGCGGCTGCTGGTGGACGGCGGCATCGTCAATCCGGTGCCGGCCTCGCTGGCGCGGGCCATGGGCGCCGACATCGTGATTGCCGTGGACCTGAATGCCGACATCATGCGGCGCCACATGCTGCCGCTTGATGCACCGCCGCCCGGTACCCCCGTTAGGGCGGGCGAGGGCGGGCCGCAAGACGAAGCCGGCATCGAGCAGCAGGAGCTGCCGCTGGACGACAGCCACCAGAGCCAGGGCTGGATGCAGCGCCTGCAAGGCAGCGTGAAGGGCGCGGCCGCCTGGCAAAGCGTGGCGGCCTGGCGGCAGGGGCGGGCGAACGAGCCCAAGCCGCCGCCGGTCCCCTCGCTGCTCGACGTGGTCATGACCAGCGTCAACATCATGCAGATGCGCATCACGCGCAGCCGCATGGCGGGCGATCCGCCCGAACTGGTGATCGCGCCGCGCCTGTCGCATATGGGCCTGCTGGACTTCCACCGCGCGCGCGAGGCCATCGATGAGGGCTATGCCGCGGCGCAGGCGGCCTTGCCGGCGCTCAACAGCTGGCGGCTTTGAGCGGCTGACGGGGTTTAGGCCTGGCTGGCCTGGCTGTTGGCTGCAGCGCTGGCGGCTGGCTGCTTGGGGTCGTGCCAGATGTCGGCGGTGTGTACCGTGCCCTTGTCCAGGCTGCCGCTGGCGCGATCGGCCAGATAGCGCTCCAGCGTGAGGCGCACGGTGCGGAAGGCGATTTCCTGCCAGGGAATCTCGTCCTCGGCAAACAGCCTGGCTTCCATGGTCTCGGGGCCCGGATAGCATTTCTCGCTGCGCAGGCGGGCCAGGTAGAACAAGTGCACCTGGCCGACCTGGGGGACGCTGATCAGCGAGAACAGCCGGCCCAGCTCGATATCGGCGCCGGCCTCTTCATCGGTCTCGCGCTGGGCGCCTTGCGAGGCGGTTTCGTTGAGCTCCATGAAGCCCGCAGGCAGCGTCCACAGGCCGCGGCGCGGCTCGATATTGCGCTTGCACAGCAGAATGCGCCCATCGTCTGCCACGGGCAGGGTGCCGACCACGTTGAGCGGATTTTCGTAGTGGATGGTGTTGCAGTGCGGGCAGACCGCACGCTCCCGCGTGTCCCCGTCATCGGGAAGACGGTAGACGACGGCGGTGCCGCAGTTGCGGCAGAACTTGATGGGGCTGCGAAACATCATGCAATCTTCACGCGCAGCGGCTCCAGCCCACTCACCTGGGCCTCGAGGGTGTCGCCGCTCACCACGGCCGCCACTCCTTCGGGCGTGCCGGTCATGATCAGGTCGCCGGGCTGCAGCTCCCAGGCGGCCGACAGGTGCTCGATGGTCTCGGCAATGTTCCAGATCAGCTTGTGGATGTGGCTGCTCTGGCGCACGGCGCCGTTGACCTGCAGCGAGATGGCAGCCTGGGCGATGTCGCCGGCCTGCTGCGCAGGCGTGATCGGGCCGATCGGGGCCGACTGCTCGAAGGCCTTGCCTATGCACCAGGGACGGCCCTGCTTCTTCATGTCGTTCTGCAGGTCGCGGCGCGTCATGTCCAGGCCGACGGCATAGCCGTAGATGTATTGCAGGGCATCCGCAGCCTTGATGTTCTTGCCGGCCTTGCCAATGGCCACCACCAGCTCCACTTCGTGGTGCAGGTTCTGGGTCAGCGTGGGATAGGCCATCCGGCCGGTTTCGCCGGCGGGCACCGGGATGGCGGCATCGGCCGGCTTGAGGAAGAAGAACGGCGGTTCACGGCCCGTGAAGCCCATTTCCTTGGCATGGTCCTCGTAATTTCGGCCCACGCAGTAAATGCGGTGGATGGGAAAGCGCTCGCCACGCCCGACCACGGGCACGCTGACGACAGCAGGGGGATTGAACACGTAACCGCTCATGAAAACCTCAGCAAAAAAGCATGCCGGAACCGCCTTCGGCCCCGCTTGACGGGCTGTGCCATGTATCTGGGCAGGCCAGCAGTGTGCCACGGTCCCTGCGCACCTTGCCGCGAATGCGAGGAAATATCCGGGTGCCGGGCAATCGGCGGCTTCGGCGCTGCGGGTATGCTGTCTGCTCATGAAGCTACACACCTACTTCCGCTCCTCGGCCTCGTACCGTGTGCGCATCGCGCTGCAGCTCAAGGGCCTGGCCTATGAATCCCTTCCCGTGCATCTGGTGCACGGCGAGCACAAGGCCGCGGCCTATGCCTCGCACGTCGGCGACGCCCTGGTGCCCAGCCTCGAGATCGACGACGGCCACTGGCTCACGCAATCCATGGCCATCATGGAATATCTGGACGAGACCCATCCCGCGCATCCGCTGCTGCCTTCCGATGCACTAGGGCGGGCCCATGTGCGGGCGCTGGCGCAGATGGTGGCCTGTGAGATCCATCCGCTCAACAACCTGCGCGTGCTCAAGTACCTGGTGCACGAACTCAAGCTGTCCACTGAGGCCAAGACCGGCTGGTATGCGCACTGGGCCCGCACGGGCCTGGAGGCCGTTGAGCGCCAGCTGGCGCTGCTCGATGCGGAGCGCAAGGCCGACGGCCTGCCGCCGTCGCTGTTCTGCTGGGCCGATGCCCCGACCATGGCGGAATGCTGCCTGATCCCGCAGGTCTTCAACGCCCAGCGCTTTGCCGTCAATCTCGACGGCTTGCCGCGCCTGATGGGCGTGGTGGAGCGCTGCAACGCGATGCCGGCTTTCCAGAATGCCCATCCGTCGGCATGCCCCGACGCAGAGTGATGGCGCAAACCATGGATCAAGCTGTGTCCTGGCTGACGCCCGACTGGCCTGCTCCTGAAGGCGTGCATGCGGCGTGCACCCTGCGCGAGGGCGGCGTGAGCCTGGCGCCCTGGGGCAGCCTGAATCTGGGCGACCATGTGGGTGATGACCCAGAACATGTGCGCCAGAACCGGGAGCGGCTCGCGCAATGGATTGAAGCCCGCACGCCTGGCGCCTGCCAGGCCTTTTTGCAGCAGGTGCACGGCACCGATGTGCTGGAGCTGGATGCCGGCCATGTCGCCGCGGCCAATGGGGCGCGCTACGACGCCTGCGTGACGGCGGATGCCGGCGTGGTCTGCACCATCATGGTGGCCGATTGCCTGCCGGTGCTGCTCGCGCATCGCAGCGGACGGGTTGTCGGCGCGGCGCATGCCGGCTGGCGCGGTCTGGCGGGTATGCCGCCGGGCCGCGATGCCCGTGCCGGCCCCTTGGCTCAAGGCGTGCTGGAGTCGCTGTTCGAGGCTTTTTGCCACAAAGTGCAGGCGGATGCCGCGCAGATTGCCAGCCAGACCATGGCATGGCTTGGCCCCTGCATAGGGCCCGAATCCTTCGAGGTCGGCGAGGAGGTGCGGGCTGCCTTCGTGGCCCATGACGCGCAGGCTGCGCAGTTTTTCGAGCCGCTTCCCGGTGAGGCCCAGGTGACGAAGTATCTGGCCAATCTGCCGCAGCTGGCGCGTCAGCGGCTAAGGGCCATGGGGATAGAGGCTATCTACGGCAATGACGGCGGCGCGCCCTGGTGCACGGTGCGCAACGAGTCACGCTTTTTCTCGCATCGGCGCGATGCCGGGCGGTTCGGCAGCAGCGGGCGCCTGGCCGCCTGCATCTGGCGCGATGGCGTCGGTGGCGCCGGCGGCGCGTGAGGTGGGTTCGGGCGCTGCGTGGCCCGGCGCCTGTGCTGTCTGCGCTGCGCGCAGCCGGCGCTTGCGTGCGGGCGTACCGAGGATGTAGAGCACGATGGACAGCGGCAGCACGCCATACAGGGCGAAGGTAAAAAAAGCGCCCAGCCAGCTGCCGCCGGGGGCCGCAGCCTCGGCCACTGCCATCATGACGGTGACATACAACCAGGCGATGGCGACAAGATACATGGCAGGTCAATCAAGATTTGGCCGTGGCGGCAGTCGACGGTGTTTCGATTAAAAACATCTTCATGAGTGAATTGGACAGCATTTTTTCTCAAAGGCCGCTGACACCTGGGTGACAATGATGCTGCGTCAGCCGTATTGCAGATTCCGCAAGCCCGCAAACCCCTCAAGAGGTCGGTTCTTGCTCTCACAGGATGTAAGCATGAATTTTGACCCATTCAAGGGCCAGACCGGCCAGTCTCTACAACAGTTCTGGAGCGAACAATGGAGCCGCAGCCTGCAGTCCCTGCAGCAAGTTGGCGCGGCGGGGCTGTCTGCCATGCCGGAGCTGGCCGGCTTCCCGGGATTTTCCGCTGGCGCAGCGGCGGCGCAGGCCGGTACTCCCAATCCCTGGCAAGGCATGCTGGCGGCTTTTGCCGAGGGCGCACAAACTGCTGTTCCGGCCGTGCAGTTCGACGCCGAGAAGCTGCAAAGCCTGCAGGCCGACTATCTGCAGGAGGTCCAATCGCTGGGCGATGCGGACAAGGTGCAACAACGCCTGGCCAAGGACAGGCGCTTCAACACTTCCGACTGGTCCGAGAACCCCGCCGCGGCTGCGACTGCGGCCGCTTACCTGATGAACAGCCGCATGCTCATGGGTCTGGCGGATGCGGTGCAGGGCGATGAAAAGACCCGCAACCGCGTGCGCTTTGCCATCGAGCAGTGGCTGGCTGCCATGGCGCCCAGCAACTTCCTGGCCCTGAACGTGGACGTGCAGAAAAAGGCCATAGCGACCCATGGCGAAAGCCTGGCCCAGGGCATTGCCAACCTGCTGGCCGACATGCGCCAGGGCCACGTCTCCATGACCGACGAGAGCCTGTTCACCGTGGGCAAGAACGTGGCCACCACCGAGGGCGCGGTCGTGTTTGAGAACGAGCTGTTCCAGCTCATCGAATACAAGCCGCTGACGGCCAAGGTCCATGAAAAACCTTTCCTGATGGTGCCGCCCTGCATCAACAAGTTCTACATCCTTGACTTGCAGCCGGCCAACTCGCTGATCCGCTACGCGGTGGAGCAGGGCAATCACACCTTCGTGGTGAGCTGGCGCAATCCGGATGAAAGCCTGGCGCACAAGACCTGGGATAGCTACATCGAGGAGGGCGTGCTCACCGCCATCCGCAAGGTCCAGGAAGTCTGCGATGCGCCCCAGATCAATGTGCTGGGCTTTTGCGTGGGCGGTACCATGCTGTCCGCGGCGCTGGGTGTGCTGGCGGCCCGTCAGGCACGCCTGCAAGGCGGTGCGCCAGCCGCGGCCAAGGCCGGCGCCAGAAACACCGGCCGGACGGCCGCTGCGAAGGCTGCTGCGGCAGCGGCGCAACTCGTATTCCCGGTGGCCAGCCTCACGCTGCTGACCACCTTCATCGATTTCAGCGATACCGGCGTGCTCGACGTGTTCGTCGATGAGTCGGTGGTGCGTTTCCGTGAAATGCAGATGGGCCAGGGCGGGCTGATGAAGGGGCAGGACATGGCCTCCACCTTCAGCTTCCTGCGTCCCAACGATCTGGTCTGGAACTATGTGGTGGGCAACTACCTGAAGGGCGAGACTCCGCCGCCTTTCGATCTGCTCTACTGGAACAGCGATTCGACCAATCTGCCCGGCCCTTTTTACGCCTGGTACCAGCGCAATCTGTACCTGGAGAACAAGCTGGTGCAGCCCGGCGCGCTGACCGTGTGCGGCGAAAAAATCGACATGCGCCAGGTCAAGGTCCCGGCCTATCTGTACGGCTCGCGCGACGACCATATCGTGCCCATAGGTGGCGCCTACGCCACCACCCAGGTGCTGGGCGGCGATCTGCGCTTCGTGATGGGCGCTTCGGGCCACATCGCCGGCGTGATCAACCCGCCGGGGCACAACAAGCGCAGCCATTGGCTGCGCGAGGACGGCAAGTTCCCTGCCACCGTGGGCGACTGGCTGGCAGGTGCCAGCGAGCATCCGGGTAGCTGGTGGACGGACTGGAGCGGCTGGCTGGCATCGCATGCCGGCAAGCAGGTCGCTGCCCCCCGGCATTACGGAAAGCCTGGCGTGTTCGAAGCCATCGAACCTGCTCCGGGCCGCTACGTGCAGGTCAGGGCCTGAGCCGCAGCGTTGGATCGATCAAAAATTGCATCGGCCGTGAGAAGCTCGGCCGTTGTTGGAGGGCGGGCCCCTGCACGCAGAGGCTGGCGTCCAGTTTTTAGTGAGTCGATGAACTAGAGAGACCTAGGAAGGTTCGTGAGCATGGAAGACATTGTTATCGTTTCGGCCGTTCGCACGGCGGTAGGCAAGTTTGGTGGCGCCCTGGCCAAGGTTCCTGCAACACAGCTAGGCTCCATCGTGATCAGCGAAGCTTTGGCGCGGGCCAAGGTGGGTAAGGACCAGGTGGGTGAAGTCATCATGGGCCAGGTGCTGGCGGCCGGTGTCGGCCAGAATCCGGCCCGCCAGGCCATGATGGGCGCCGGCATTGCCAAGGAGACGCCTGCGCTGACCATCAATGCGGTGTGCGGCTCCGGCCTCAAGGCCGTGATGCTGGCAGCCCAGGCCGTGGCCACGGGCGACAGCGAAATCGTGGTGGCCGGCGGCCAGGAAAACATGAGCCTCGCGCCCCATGTCCTGCCCAACTCGCGCGACGGCCAGCGCATGGGCGACTGGAAGCTGATCGACACCATGATCGTCGATGGCCTGTGGGACGTCTACAACCAGTACCACATGGGCATCACCGCCGAGAACGTGGCCAAGGAGAAAAGCGTCAGCCGCGAGCAGCAGGATGCCCTGGCGCTGGCCAGCCAGCAAAAGGCTGCCGCAGCCCAGGACGCCGGCAAGTTCAAGGACGAAATCGTTCCGGTGAGCATTCCCCAGCGCAAGGGTGATCCTCTGGTGTTCGACGCCGACGAGTACATCAATCGCAAGACCAACGCCGACGCGCTGGCCGGCCTCAAGCCTGCCTTCGACAAGGCCGGTTCCGTGACGGCTGGCAACGCCTCGGGCCTGAACGACGGCGCTGCCGCCGTGGTGGTGATGAGCGCTGCCAAGGCCAAGGCCCTGGGCCTCAAACCCCTGGCCAAGATCGTTTCCTACGCAACCAGCGGCCTGGACCCCAAGGTCATGGGCCTGGGCCCCGTGTATGCGGCGCGCAAGGCGCTGGACCGCGCCGGCTGGAAGGCTGCCGACGTGGACCTGTTTGAGCTCAACGAAGCTTTTGCCGCACAGGCCTGCGCCGTGAACCAGGAGCTGGGCATCGATACCAAGAAGGTCAACGTCAATGGCGGCGCCATTGCCATCGGCCATCCCATCGGCGCATCGGGCTGCCGCATTCTGGTGACGCTGCTGCACGAAATGCAGCGCAGCGGCGCCAGGAAGGGCCTGGCCGGCCTGTGCGTCGGCGGCGGCATGGGTGTCGCGCTGGCCGTAGAAGCTTGCTGATGACCGGCGGCACCTTGGTTGGCGGCGGCGTTCGCGCCTGGATAGCCGCCCGCTGAAGGTGCTGCAGATCATCGTTGTTTCTCCAGGGGTGGGCTGCGCAGATCAAACGTCAGCAGGCAGGTGTCGAGTCTCGCGGAAATGCCGGATCGGAACCTGCCGAGTGCCTGTGAATCCACGGTTTCACCACGCGGCCGCAGGGTTCATGCCTGCTCCTAGGGAAGATCTGTAGGCGTCAGAGGCCTGCTGGAGCAGTTTCCCTCGCATTACGCAATGCATACTGGATTCGTCAGTTGACACGAATGTGATTGACGCCTTTGAAGAATTATCAGGAGAGCAAAATGGGGCAAAAAGTAGCGTACATCACAGGAGGCATGGGCGGTATTGGTACCGCAGTCTGCCAACGTTTGCACAAGGATGGTTTCAAGGTGATCGCGGGCTGCGGTCCTTCGCGCGATTTCCAGAAATGGCTGGATGAGCAGAAGGCGCTGGGCTTCACTTTCCACGCGTCGGTTGGCAACGTCGGCGACTGGGACTCCACGGTCAGTGCCTTCGAGAAAACCAAGGCGGAACATGGGAGCATCGATGTGCTGGTCAACAATGCCGGCATCACGCGCGACCGGATGTTCATCAAGATGTCGCCCGAAGACTGGCGCGCGGTGATCGAAACCAACCTGAACTCCATGTTCAACGTCACCAAGCAGGTGGTCGCCGACATGGTGGAAAAGGGCTGGGGCCGCATCATCAACATCAGCTCGGTCAACGGCGCCAAGGGCCAGGTCGGCCAGACCAACTACTCGGCGGCCAAGGCCGGCATGCATGGTTTCAGCATGGCGCTGGCCCAGGAGATGGCCACCAAGGGCGTGACCGTGAACACCGTCAGCCCCGGCTATATCGGCACCGACATGGTCAAGGCCATTCGTCCCGACGTGCTGGAGAAGATCGTGGCCACGGTGCCCGTCAAGCGTCTGGGCGAACCCAGTGAGATCGCATCCATCATTTCCTGGCTGGCCTCGGACGAAGGTGGTTACTCCACCGGCGCCGAATTCTCGGTCAACGGTGGTCTGCACATGCATTGATGCCTGCTGCGGCAAAGAAGAAGGGGCTTCGAGCCCCTTTTTTTATGATATGAAATTTTGAGACCCGATGCCTGCCAAGTACAAAACCCGCCAGTGGCGGGTTTTGTCTATCTGGCCTGAAAGCGACCCTGGTCTATGGAATGGTGGTTGCAGCAAGTAACTTCATTCGAAAAAGCTGGCTGCTGCATCCAGTTTTGTCATCCAGGGTGTGCTGCTATTCAATTGACGCAGCATCGGCAATCGCCAGGACACCTGGCCGGGCGCTGCTTAGCGCTTGCGATCGCGTTCGTCTTCGGGCCAGATGGACATGATGATGGTGCTTTGCATGGGGAATCTCTCCTGATTGCTCTGTATAACGAGGGAGCCATTCAGCTCGTTGACAGCTTTTTGAGTTATTTTCACTGTTTTTTTCATCCAGTATTTGAGGGCTTCAAAGACTGGCACAAGCATGCACAGGTGCACGCTTGTGGTCGCGGTCGTCCCACGGCCATACCATCTGAGCCTCCATGGCGGCTGCATGCTGCAGGGCTGTGGCGGTGTCGAAAACGGGTCGGGTCATGGCAGATCACTCCTTTGCGTGTTCAACGCTCGGCAGCGGCTCAGGGTTGACCCCGGCTGAATACCCAAAAGCAAGAAAATGCAAGGATCGGCCCTGCATATCGTCAGATAAGCGCAAGAATTTCAAAAAAGCATAGCTGGCAGCGCCCTCCAGGCGGGCGCTGCAGCCGGTTTTTTTGCGTGGGTGCGCTTGTTACGCCTGCTTGCCCGCAAGTCGAGCCTGGGGCGTCAACGGGATCAGCCTGGGCAGCCCATCTCTTCAGCGATGGTCTCGATCTGCTCGCTGAGCTCCAGCCAGCGCTCTTCGAGTCGGTCGATTTCATCGTTGCAACTTTTGAGGCGCTTGCCGGCTTCGGCGATGTCGGCGGGCGCCATGGGCTGGCTCAGCTTGTCCTCCAGCTCGCCGCGCTCGGCCTGCAACTGGGGCAGGCGCTTGTCGATCTGCTCCAGCTCTTTCTTGAACGGTTTGGTCTTCTCGGCCAGCTGCTGCCGGGCCTGGGCCGCCAGGCGCCGGGCTTCGCGCGGGTCGGCCGCAGCTGCTGCCGGTGCCGCCTCGGTCGCTGCGGGCTGTCCGGCATTGCCGCCCTGGTCTGCCAGCCGGGCCTCCTCGCGCAGCCGGCGGGACTCCTCGAGCAGGTAGCGCTGGTAATCGTCCAGGTCGCCGTCGAAGGGGCCGACCTGGCCGCGGCCCACCAGCCAAAAGTCTTCGCAGACGGCGCGCAGCAGGTGCCGGTCGTGGCTGACCAGCATGACGGTGCCGTCGAAGTCGTTGATGGCCATGGCCAGGGCTTCGCGCGTGGCCAGGTCCAGGTGGTTGGTCGGCTCGTCGAGCAGCAGCAGGTTGGGGCGCTGCCAGACGATCATGGCCAGCACCAGGCGGGCCTTTTCGCCGCCGCTCATGCTGCCCACGGCCTGCTTGACCATATCGCCGCTGAAGTTGAACGTGCCCAGGTAGTTGCGCAGGTCCTGCTCGCGGGCCGAGTTGCCTTCGGCGCCGGTGTCCTTGGCCAGGCGGATCATGTGCTCCAGCGGGTTTTCACCCGGGCGCAGCACATCCAGTTCCTGCTGGGCGAAGTAGCCGATATTGAGCCCCTTGCCCTCGGTGACCTTGCCGGCAAGGGCCTTCATCTCGCGCGCAATGGTCTTGACCAGCGTGGACTTGCCCTGGCCGTTGGCGCCCAGGATGCCGATGCGCTGGCCGGCCAGCACGGAGCGGTTCACGCCGCGCAGGATGACGGTTGCATTGCCTTCATCGTCCCCATAGCCGAAGGCGGCATCGGTGATGGCCAGCATGGGGTTGGGCAGGTTGGCCGGTTCCTTGAATTCGAAGGTGAAATCGGCGCTGGCCAGGATCGGCGCGACTTTCTCCATGCGCTCGATCTGCTTGACGCGGCTCTGGGCCTGCTTGGCCTTGGTGGCCTTGGCCTTGAAGCGGTCGATGAACTTCTGCAGATGGGCGATCTTGTCCTGCTGGCGCTCGTAGGCGGCCTGCTGCAGCACCATCTGCTGGGCGCGCAGCTCCTCGAACTTGCTGTAGTTGCCGCCGTAGCGCGTGAGCTGGGCGCTGTCGATATGCAGCGTGACGTTGGTGATGGCGTCCAGGAACTCGCGGTCGTGGCTGATGACCAGCAGCGTGCCCGGGTAGCGCTTGAGCCAGGCTTCGAGCCAGACCAGGGCATCCAGGTCCAGGTGGTTGGTGGGCTCGTCGAGCAGCAGCAGGTCCGAAGGGCACATCAGCGCCCGCGCCAGCTGCAGGCGCATGCGCCAGCCACCCGAGAAGCTGTTGACCGCTTGATCCAGCTCGCTGACCTTGAAGCCCAGGCCCAGGATCAGCGCCTGCGCGCGCGGCACGGCGTCGTGGGCGCCGGCATCGGCCAGGTCTGCATGCGCCTGGGCAATGGCCATGCCGTCGCCGGCTTTCTCGGCGGCGATCAGCTTAGCCTGGAGTTCGGTCAGCCGGGTATCGCCTTCCAGCACGAACTGCGTGGCCGACTCTTCGGTCTCGGGCATGTGCTGGGCCACCTGGGCCATGCGCCACTGGGGCGGGACGAAGAATTCGCCGCCGTCTTCGCTGAGGCTGCCGTTGAGCAGGGCGAACAGCGTGGACTTGCCGGCTCCGTTGCGGCCCACGAGGCCGAGCTTCTCGCCGGGGTTGATGCTGACGGAGGCGTTGTCCAGCAGCACGCGCGTGCCGCGGCGCAGGGTGATGTTTTTAAGGCTGATCATGAATGGCCGCGATTATCCCAGCGAAAGCCACGGCGGCCGGGCTGCATGGAATTGGCGGCGGGCCCGGACTTTGAGCTGCAAGGGATGCTATTTATTCGGGAGCATTTTGGGCTTTGCCGCCAAGAAATCCTTAATTGAAGAGGCGAGGAAATATTCACCAGCCTGCGTAATTAGCTATGAAATACGAAGCGCTGCATAAGGCTTTGCAAGACCTTTCCCGTGCAAGGCCGAGCCTTGAAAAGTAAACTGTCAGGTTCTTTCCCGCACTGGCTGCAGAGCCCCACTCCACATGAACGCCCCCGTTGACGTTTCCTTTTTCCATCGCGATGCCAAGCCTTTGAGCAGCTACCGTCCATATTGGGCCAAGCGCTTCGGCCCGGCGCCGTTCCTGCCCATGAGCCGAGCGGAGATGGAACAGCTGGGCTGGGACAGCTGCGACATCGTCCTGGTGACGGGCGATGCCTATGTGGACCACCCGAGCTTCGGCATGGCGGTGATCGGCCGCGTGCTGGAGGCCCAGGGCTTTCGCGTGGGCATCATCGCCCAGCCCGACTGGCAGAGCGCCGAAGCCTTCAAGGCCCTGGGCAAGCCCAATCTGTTCTGGGGCGTGACGGCGGGCAACATGGATTCGATGATCAACCGCTACACGGCTGACCGCAAGATCCGTTCCGACGACGCCTACACGCCCGGCGACGTGGGTGGCAAGCGGCCGGACCGCGCGGCCATCGTCTACAGCCAGCGCTGCCGCGAGGCCTACAGGGAGGTGCCCATCGTGCTTGGCGGCATCGAAGGCAGCCTGCGCCGCATCGCCCATTACGACTACTGGAGCGACAAGGTGCGCCGTTCCATCGTGGTGGACAGCAAGTGCGACATCCTGCTCTACGGCAATGCCGAGCGCGCGCTGGTCGAGGTGGCGCACCGCATGGCCGCGCGCGAGCCCGTGGAAAGCATCACCGATGTGCGCGGCACGGCGTTTTTCCGCCGCGCCTCGGAAGACGGCTGGTACGAGGTCGATTCCAGCACGGTGGACGAGCCCGGCGTGGTCGAGCCCCACATCAACCCCTATATGACGACCAGCGAGCAGGCCGAGGCCCAGGGCCAGAGCTGCTCGAAGGAAGAGGGCGAGGCAAGGGACAAGGACGGCGCATCGGTATCCGACGTCCAGCCCGTACAGTTCGTGCCCAATCTCTCGCTGCGCGCCAAGGGCAAGCAGCCGCCGCGCGACAAGACCGTGCTGCGCCTGCCCAGCTACGAGCAGGTCAAGGCCGATCCCATCCTGTACGCCCACGCCAACCGCGTGCTGCATCTCGAGACCAACCCCGGCAACGCCCGCGCGCTGGTGCAGGCCCACGGCGAGGGCGCCACGGCGCGCGACGTGTGGCTGAATCCGCCGCCCATCCCGTTGACCACCGCCGAGATGGACTGGGTCTTCGGCCTGCCGTATGCGCGCAGCCCGCACCCGAGCTACGCCGACGAGAACGGCAGCCATGACGGTGTGACCAAGATCCCGGCCTGGGAGATGATCCGCACTTCGGTCAACATCATGCGCGGCTGCTTCGGCGGCTGTACCTTCTGCTCGATCACCGAGCACGAGGGCCGCATTATCCAGAGCCGCTCCGAGGATTCCATCATCCAGGAGCTCGAGGAGATCCGCGACAAGGTCAAGGGCTTCACGGGCACCATCTCCGACCTGGGCGGCCCCACGGCCAATATGTATCGCCTGGGCTGCAAGAGCCCCGAGATCGAAGCGGCCTGCCGCAAGCCCAGCTGTGTGTTCCCCGGCATCTGCCAGAACCTGCACACCGACCACGGCCCGCTGATCAAGATCTATCGCCGTGCGCGCAAGCTGCCCGGCATCAAGAAGATCCTGATCGGCTCCGGCCTGCGCTACGACCTGGCGGTGAAATCGCCCGAGTACGTGAAGGAGCTGGTGCAGCACCATGTGGGCGGCTACCTGAAGATCGCGCCCGAGCACACCGAGGCCGGCCCGCTGTCCAAGATGATGAAGCCCGGCATAGGCAGCTATGACCGCTTCAAGCAGCTATTCGAGAAATTCAGCGAGGAAGCCGGCAAGAAGCAGTACCTGATTCCGTACTTCATCGCGGCCCATCCGGGCACCAGCGACGAGGACATGATGAACCTCGCGGTCTGGCTCAAGAAGAACGGTTTCCGCGCCGACCAGGTGCAGACCTTCTACCCCAGCCCCATGGCCACGGCCACGGCCATGTACCACAGTGGGCGCAACCCGCTCACCAAGGTGCGGCGCCAGATGCGCGACGCAGCCGAGGAGTCGGTGGACATCGTGCGCGGCGACAAGCGCCGCCGCCTGCACAAGGCCTTTCTGCGCTACCACGACCCCAACAACTGGCCCGTGCTGCGCGAGGCGCTCAAGGCCATGGGCCGGGCCGACCTGATCGGCAATGGCAAGCACCACCTGATTCCGACCTTCCAGCCCCTGGTGGACGGCAGCTACCAGAGCGCGCGCAAGAAGAACAGCACCTCGGCCAAGGGCGGCGGCGCAGGCGTGGGCTATACGGTCAACAAGGACGGCAAGGCCGTGGCCGTGCGTCGCCGTCCGCAGGATGAGGTCATGGAGCCCAAGGGCGACGTGCGCTTCCGTTCCGCACAGCCCCAGCCCGGCAAGCTGCTGACCCAGCACACGGGCCTGCCGCCGCGCGCCGGCATCAAGGCGGGCGGCAAGAGCACGGGCAAGCCGGCCTTCAAGGCTGCCAAGCCCCAGGGAGTAGCCCAGCGCAAGCCGCGCTGAAACTTGCAGCTCGTCGCCATCGCGCCGCACTATCGCACCGTACCATCGCGCCGCACCACTGCGGCCAATGGTGCTCGGCGGTGGCCGTGAAGAAGGCCGCACCCATGGGGCAGGGTGCGCAATGGCTTCGCCATGGCGCCACAGCTCTTGCAGTCTGGCGGAAAATACCTATCTATCCACTCCATGCGTCGACGTATTCTGCTTGCGGGAGCCGCCACCGCGCTGGTCGCGTCCGGGGCTTTACTGGCTTATTCCATGACTTCAGCTTCTTCCACCCCTATGCCGCACTCCCTGCTTGAACGCCTGCAGCCATCGGCGCGCATGCCCGTGATGTTCCTGGGCCACGGCAGCCCCATGAACGCGATTGAAGACAATGCCTGGCGCGATAGCTGGCAGGCGCTGGGGCAGGAGCTGCTCGGCAAGGGCCTGCGCCCGCAGCTGATCCTGTGCATCTCGGCGCACTGGTTGACCGAGTCCGACTGGGCGCTGACGGCCATGGCCCAGCCGCGCACCATCCATGATTTCGGCGGCTTTCCGCAGGAGCTGTTTGCCCAGCAGTACCCGGCACCGGGCGCTCCGGCCGTGGCAAAGGCATTGGCTGGCGAATTGCACTCGCCCGCGGACGGCAGTGCGCTGCTGCTGGACGAGCACTGGGGGCTGGACCACGGCACCTGGTCGGTGCTCAAGCCCATGTTTCCCGAGGCCGACATCCCCGTCATGCAGCTGAGCATGCCCTATGCGCTGGTGCCCCAGCAGCATTTCGAGCTGGGCCGCCAGTTGCAGGCACTGCGCGAGCGCGGCGTGCTGATCGTCGGCAGCGGCAATGTGGTGCACAACCTGCGCGCCATGCGCCGCGATCTGGAGGCCGGCAACCAGGCCTATGACTGGGCGCACCAGTTCGATGCCGAAGTGCAGCAGCGCTGGGACAGCGGCAATCTCGCCGATCTGGCCAATTTCCTGGACTGGGGCCCGCAGGCGCGCCTGTCCCATCCCACGCATGACCATTACCTGCCACTGCTGTATGCGGCCGGCGCCGTGCACCAGGGCGAGGCTGCGCGCGTGTTCAACGATGATTTCCAGTACGGCTCGCTTTCCATGCGCTCTGGCATCTGGGGCATGCCGGGCTGACCAGCGGCCAGCAATTTTGATAGCTCCCTGTGCAGGCAGTTCAATAGAACTAAATTGATTCAGTTCTGAAATTGTTTATGGATTGGCGTAAGCAGCTATCGATGAAATAGCAGATGTGAAAAAAGACCAATGGATTCAGAGCCATTGGTCTTTTTTGTGGACATGGCGCAAGGCCATGTCCATGAACATCAGCGCTTAGATGACCTTGGCGATCGACTGGCAGACGTAGTCGATGTTCTTGCTGTTGAGCGCGGCCACGCACATGCGGCCGGTGTCGGTGCCGTACACGCCGAACTCGGTGCGCAGGCGCACCATCTGCTCCTTGGACAGGCCCGAGTAGCTGAACATGCCGATCTGGCTGGTGATGAAGCTCATGTCCTGCTTGACGCCGGCGGCCTTCAGGCCGTCCACCAGCTTCTGGCGCATTTCCTTGATGCGCACGCGCATCTCGCCCAGCTCCTTTTCCCACAGGGCACGCAGCTCGGGGTTGTTCAGGACTGCGGCCACCACGGCGCCGCCGTGGGTGGGTGGGTTGGAGTAGTTGGTGCGGATGACGATCTTGAGCTGCGACAGCACGCGTGCCGCTTCTTCCTTGTCGTTGGCGACCACGGACAGGGCGCCCACGCGCTCGCCGTACAGGCTGAAGCTCTTGGAGAACGAGGTCGAGACAAAGATGTTCAGGCCGGCGGCCACGAACTTGCCGATCACGGCGCCGTCTTCGGCGATGCCGTGGCCGAAGCCCTGGTAGGCCATGTCCAGGAAGGCGACCAGGTCCTTGGCCTTGACCACTTCGACGACCTGGTCCCATTGGGCGGGAGTGATATCGTAGCCGGTGGGGTTGTGGCAGCAGGCGTGCAGCACCACGACGGTGCCGGCGGCGGCGGCGTTGAGGTCGGCCAGCATGCCGGCGAAGTCGACCGAGCGGGTGCTTGCGTCGTAGTAGGCATAGGTGCCGACTTCAAAGCCGGCGTTGGTGAAGATGGCCTTGTGGTTTTCCCAGCTGGGGTTGGAGATCAGCACCTTGGCGCGGGGGTTGATCTTCTTGAGGAAGTCAGCGCCGATCTTCAGGCCGCCCGTGCCGCCGATGGCCTGCACGGTGGACACGCGGCCGGACTTGACCACGTCGGAGTCGGCGCCGAACACCAGGGCCTTGACGCCGTTGTCATAGGCCACGATGCCGTCGATGGGCAGGTAGCCGCGGGCCGTGGGCTTGTCCATCATGGCTTTCTCGGCGGCTTGCACGCATTGCAGCAGGGGTAGCTTGCCGTTGTCGTCGAAGTACACGCCCACGCCCAGGTTCACTTTGCTGGGATTGGTGTCTGCGGCAAATTGCTCGTTCAGACCCAGGATGGGGTCGCGGGGGGCCATTTCGACGGCGGTAAACAGAGACATGAAAAATCCTTGAGGGATGGAAATAAGTCAGGTCACCCCCAACTACTGCGCCAGTGACTGAGTTAGGCTTGAGGGTTGGTCTGCCATTCTACCCGCGCTAACCCTATGCGTCACGGACACGACATCATGCAAGAACAAGATATGACTGCTGCGCCGCAAGGCTGCTTCGTGCAATTTCCGGACTCGCCTTTCGAGCTGTTCCAGCCTTATCCGCCGGCCGGCGACCAGCCCGCGGCCATAGAGCAATTGGTCGAAGGCATAGGGGACGGCGAGTCCTTCCAGACGCTGCTGGGCGTGACCGGATCGGGCAAGACCTTCACCATGGCCAATGTGATCGCGCGCCTGGGGCGGCCGGCCATCGTGTTCGCGCCGAACAAGACTTTGGCCGCGCAGCTGTATTCCGAGTTCCGGGAGTTTTTCCCAAAAAATGCGGTCGAGTACTTCGTCAGCTACTACGACTACTACCAGCCCGAGGCCTATGTGCCCCAGCGCGACCTGTTCATCGAGAAGGACAGCGCCATCAACGAGCACATCGAGCAGATGCGCCTGTCCTGCACCAAGAGCCTGATGGAGCGGCGCGACGTGGTCATCGTGGCCACGGTGTCGGCCATCTACGGCATTGGCGAGCCCGAAAGCTACCACCGCATGATCATGACGCTGCGCGCGGGCGACCGCCTGAACCAGCGCGACGTGATCGCGCAGCTGATCCGCATGCAGTACCAGCGCAACGACACGGATTTCGGGCGCGGCACCTTCCGCGTGCGCGGCGACACCATCGACGTGTTCCCGGCCGAGCACTCGGAGCTGGCGGTGCGCATCGAGCTGTTCGACGACGAGGTCGAGAGCCTGCAGCTGTTCGATCCGCTCACGGGCCGCGTGCGCCAGAACATTCCGCGCTTTACCGTCTACCCGAGCAGTCACTACGTCACGCCGCGCGACAAGGTGCTGGCGGCCGTGGAAACCATCAAGCTCGAGCTCGACGAACGGCTCAAGCAACTGGTGGGCATGGGCAAGCTGGTGGAGGCCCAGCGCCTGGAGCAGCGCACGCGCTTCGACCTGGAGATGCTGACCGAAGTAGGGCACTGCAAGGGCATCGAGAACTACACGCGCCATCTTTCGGGTTCCGCGCCCGGCGAGCCGCCGAGCACGCTGACCGACTACCTGCCGCGCGATGCCATCATGTTCCTGGACGAGAGCCACCAGATGATAGGCCAGCTCAACGCCATGTATAGCGGTGATCGCTCGCGCAAGACCACGCTGGTGGAGTATGGCTTTCGGCTGCCTTCGGCGCTGGACAACCGGCCGCTCAAGTTCGAGGAGTTCGAGCAGCGCATGCGCCAGGCGATCTTCGTGTCGGCCACGCCCGCGGACTACGAGAAGACACATTCGGGCAAGGTGGTGGATCAGGTGGTGCGGCCCACAGGCCTGGTCGATCCCGAGATCGAGGTCCGGCCCGCCACGCACCAGGTGGACGATGTACTGCAGGAAATCCGCCAGCGCGCAGGGCAGGGGGAGCGCGTGCTCATCACCACGCTGACCAAGCGCATGGCCGAGCAACTGACCGAATACCTGACGGAAAACGGCGTCAAGGTGCGCTATCTGCACTCCGATGTGGATACGGTGGAGCGCGTGGAAATCATCCGCGACCTGCGCCTGGGGGTTTTCGATGTGCTGGTCGGCATCAACCTGCTGCGCGAGGGCCTGGACATCCCCGAGGTGTCGCTGGTGGCCATCCTCGATGCCGACAAGGAAGGCTTTCTGCGTGCCGAGCGCAGCCTGATCCAGACCATAGGCCGCGCAGCGCGCAATATCAATGGCAAGGCCATCCTGTATGCCGACCGCATCACGGACTCCATGAAGAAGGCCATGGGCGAGACCGAACGCCGGCGCGCCAAGCAGGTGGCCTTCAACGAAGCCAACGGCATTGTTCCCAGGCAGATTGTCAAGAAGGTGAAAGACCTGATTGATGGGGTCTACAGCGAGAAAAGCAGCCGGGAGGCCGAGCGCCTCGAAGCCCAGGCCCTGCAGCGCGCCCGCGTGGAAGACATGTCGGAAAAGGATGTGGCCAAGGCAATCAAGCGCCTGGAAAAGCAGATGCTGGAGCATGCGCGCGCTCTGGAGTTCGAGCAGGCGGCGCGTGTCCGCGATCAGCTGGCGCACCTCAAGGAGCAGCTGTTCGGCGCCGCGCCGTGAGCATTGCCTGAAGCTTCGGGTTGGCCGGGGCCAACGAGGCGCATCAGGCATGGTGCCTCTTTTTTAAACCAGTTGCGAGCATTTACCCGACAAAAACAATGGGGAATGTGCTATACTCCGGCCAAACACCCAACAACAAAATTCCCTCACAAAGGGCTCTGAACCCGATGACGGAACGGAGTAAGGGCGGAGACTGGGCTCGACTTGGAAACAATAGCCAAGCCAGCGTTTCTGTAACGAAAAATCCTGACCGAAGGAGCTCGTAATGCGTCTCACAACCAAAGGCCGTTTTGCGGTCACCGCCATGATTGACCTGGCCCTGCGCCAGAACAATGGCCCTGTCACGCTGGCCGCAATCAGCCAGCGTCAGCAAATTTCGCTGTCCTATCTGGAACAGCTGTTCGGCAAGCTGCGCCGCCATGAGCTGGTGGAATCCACCCGCGGCCCCGGCGGCGGCTACACCCTGGCCCGCAAGGCGGCCGATATCACGGTGGCCGACATCATCGTCTCCGTGGACGAGCCCATCGATGCCACGCAGTGTGGCGGCAAGGAAAACTGCCTGGGCGAGGCCGGCCGCTGCATGACGCACGAACTGTGGGCTGCCCTGAACCAGCGCATGGTCGAGTTCCTGGACTCCGTGACTCTGCAGAAGCTGGTGGACGAGCAACTTGCCAAGGGCATCCAGATCGAGGACAAGCCCGTGGTGCGCCGCGCCATCTCCACGGCTCCCGTGGTCAAGCCTATCCGCGTGAATGCCCCGAACTCGGTGTTCGCGTTGGGCAATGTGTTCGCCAAGTCCTGATCCAGGACCGGCCTGAGGCATTGCGCACGGCAGCCCCCAGGGGCGGCCGCCTCCCAGTTGCAGGGCAGTTCGATATGCATGGCTGTGCGGCATATCGGCCTGCCCGGATGGGGCAATAACCCATCGATTTTCCCCACGATTTGTCAGCCGAAAACTAGATTGAGCCAGTCATGGACATGACCCCGCACTTCCCCATTTATCTCGACTATGGCGCCACGACGCCCGTGGACCCCCGCGTGGTCGACGCCATGATTCCGTGGCTGCGCGAGCACTTCGGGAATGCGGCCTCGCGTAGCCATGCCTGGGGCTGGGAAGCCGAGGAAGCAGTCGAAAAGGCCCGCCTGCAGGTTGCCGAGCTGATCGGTGCCGATCCGCGTGAAATCGTCTGGACCAGCGGCGCCACCGAGTCCGACAACCTGGCCATCAAGGGCGCGGCCCACTTCTACCAGGGCAAGGGCAAGCACCTGATCACGGTCAAGACCGAGCACAAGGCCGTGCTGGACACCATGCGCGAGCTGGAGCGCCAGGGCTTTGAAGTGACCTACCTCGACGTGCAGGAAAACGGCCTGCTGGACCTGGAAGTCTTCAAGGCGGCGCTGCGCCCCGACACCATTCTGGTGAGCGTGATGGCCGTGAACAACGAAACCGGCGTCATCCAGGACCTGAACACCATCGGCTCCATCTGCCGCGAAAAAGGCATCATCTTCCACGTCGACGCCGCTCAAGCCACGGGCAAGATGCCGCTGGACATGCAGACCATGCCCATCGACCTGATGAGCCTGGCATCGCACAAGACCTACGGCCCCAAGGGCATCGGCGCCCTGTATGTGCGCCGCAAGCCCCGTGTGCGCCTGGAAGCGCAGATGCACGGCGGCGGCCACGAGCGCGGCATGCGTTCGGGCACGCTGCCCACGCACCAGATCGTGGGCATGGGCGAAGCCTTCCGCATCGCCAAGGAAGAGATGGCCAAGGATCTGGAGCACGCCAAGCGCCTGCAGCAACGCCTGCTCGATGGCCTGAAGGGCATCGAACAGGTGTTCGTCAACGGCGACCTGGAGCACCGCGTGCCCCACAACCTGAACATGAGCTTCAATTTCGTGGAAGGCGAGTCGCTGATCATGGGCATCAAGGGCCTGGCCGTGTCTTCGGGTTCGGCCTGCACTTCGGCCAGCCTGGAGCCCAGCTATGTGCTGCGCGCCCTGGGCCGCAGCGACGAACTGGCGCACAGCAGCCTGCGCATGACCATCGGCCGCTTTACCACCGAAGAAGAAATCGATACCGCCATCGCAGCCATCCGCACCAATGTGGCGAAGCTGCGTGAATTGAGCCCTCTGTGGGAGATGTACAAAGACGGCATCGACCTCAGCACTATTCAATGGGCTGCACACTAAGTACAGATCAGAAAGTTAAGAGGTAGACACCATGGCTTACTCCGACAAAGTTGTTGACCACTATGAAAACCCCCGCAACGTGGGCTCGTTCGACAAGAACGACCAGTCCGTGGGCACGGGTATGGTGGGCGCGCCCGCCTGCGGCGACGTGATGAAGCTGCAGATCAAGGTCAACCCGGCAACCGGCGTGATCGAGGATGCTCGTTTCAAGACCTACGGCTGCGGCTCGGCAATTGCTTCTTCCTCGCTCGTGACCGAGTGGGTCAAGGGCAAGACGCTGGACGAGGCTGCGGCCCTGAAGAACAGCCAGATCGCCGAAGAGCTGGCCCTGCCGCCCGTGAAGGTGCACTGCTCCATCCTGGCCGAGGACGCCATCAAGGCCGCAGTGAACGACTACCGCGCCAAGCGCACACCTGCGGAAGCGTAAGCAATGGCCATCTCGATGACTGAGGCGGCTGCCCGTCATGTGAGCCGCTATCTGTTGCGCCGCGGCAAGGGCATAGGCGTGCGCCTGGGTGTCAAGACCACGGGCTGCTCCGGCTTGGCCTACAAGCTGGAGTACGTGGACGAGATCCAGCCTGACGATGTGGTGTTCGAAGAGCGCGGCATCAAGGTGCTGGTGGACCCCAAGAGCCTGGCCTATATCGAGGGCACGGAGCTGGACTTCGTGCGCGAAGGCCTGAACGAAGGCTTCAAGTTCCACAACCCCAACGAGCGTGACCGTTGCGGTTGCGGCGAGAGCTTCAGGATTTAACCCCCCCTGGGTCGCTTCGCGCCTTCCCCCGGTGGGGGACGACACCTTCGCTGCGAGGCGGCTCTTGCTCGGTGTCTCTGGCGTGTATCGCGCCCAGGTTAAACACAGAACCGCCGCAGCCCTGCTGCAGGCGGTTTTTTAATGCCATGAATCTGCAATCCGACGACTTTGAACTGTTCGCGCTGCCGCGCCGGTTCGCCCAAGAACGCAGCCAGATCGATGTCCGCTGGAAAGAGCTGCAGCGCGAGGTGCATCCCGACCGTTTTGCGGCCCAGGGTGCGGCGGCGCAGCGCGTGGCCATGCAATGGTCGGTGCGCATCAACGAGGCCTATCAGCGCCTCAAGGATCCGCTCAAGCGCGCCGCTTATCTGTGCGAATTGAATGGCGCACCGGTGCGGGCCGAGGACAACACGGCCATGCCCGCCAGCTTTCTGATGCAGCAGATGGAATGGCGCGAGGCGCTGGAGGATGCGTCCTCGCAAAAGCAGCTGGATGCGCTGGATGACGAAATGCTGCAGGCCAGGCAGAGCATGCTGGCCGAATGCGGCCGCCTGCTGGACGCGGCGCACGACGCCGCCGCCGCCGTGCAGCAGGTGAGAGCCCTCATGTTTGTTGCGCGATTTGCGCAGGACATAGAGCGTCGCCGCGATCAGCTGGGACAATAAGACCCAGCATCGCCTCCATGCCTGGGCATTGGGGTACTCCGATCCTGAAGACTGATTCAGAAAGGGCCAGCTGCGCTGGTCCGTCTCTTTCAAAAAAGAATTTCCATGGCGCTTTTGCAGATTTCCGAGCCCGGCCAATCCCCCGATCCGCATCAGCGGCGCATTGCCGTCGGCATCGACCTGGGCACGACCCACTCCCTGGTGGCCGCCGTGCGCAACGGCGTGGCCGAATGCCTGCCCGACGCTGAAGGCCGCGTGCTGCTGCCTTCCGTGGTGCGCTATCTGCCCGGCGGCCGCCGCCAGATCGGCTTCGACGCCAAGCTCAACCAGGCCAGCGATGCGGTCAACACCATCAGCTCGGCCAAGCGTTTCATGGGGCGCAGCCTGGCCGACATCGACGCGCCGGAAAAGCTGTCCTACCAGTTCGCTGCCGACAGCCAGGCGCGCGGCGTGGTGGCCATCGAAACCGTGGACGGCGTGAAGACGCCCGTGGAAGTCAGCGCCGAAATCCTGGCCACCCTGCGGTTTCGGGCCGAGGACACTTTCGATGACGAGCTGTACGGTGCCGTCATCACCGTGCCGGCCTACTTCGACGATGCCCAGCGCCAGGCCACCAAGGATGCGGCCAAGCTGGCCGGCATCAATCTGCTGCGCCTGATCAACGAGCCCACGGCAGCCGCCATCGCCTACGGCCTGGACAATGCTTCCGAGGGCGTCTACGCCGTCTACGACCTGGGCGGCGGCACCTTCGACATCTCGGTGCTGCGCCTGTCCCAGGGCGTGTTCGAAGTCATCGCCACGGGCGGCGATTCGGCGCTGGGCGGCGACGACTACGACGATGCGCTGGGCAACTGGGTGGCCGCGCAGCTGGGCGTGCAGCCCCAGACTGCCGCCGACAAGGCTGTGTGGCGCATTGCTGCGCGAACCTGCAAGCAGGCCTTGACCGATGAAGAAATCGTAGCGTTCACCGCAGAGCTGTCCTCAGGTTCGGTATCTTTTGATGTCAAGCGTGAGGATTTCAGTGCGGCCACTGCTCACCTCACTGATAAAAGCCTTGCCGCCGTGCGCCGTGCGCTCAAGGACGCGGGCCTGGCCCGCGACCAGGTACAGGGCGTGGTCATGGTGGGCGGCTCCACGCGCATGCCCCAGGTGAGCCAGGCCGTGGCCGACTTCTTCGGCCAGGAGCCGCTGACCAACCTCAACCCCGACGAAGTGGTGGCGCTGGGCGCCGCCATCCAGGCCAACCAGCTGGCCGGCAACAATGCCGCCGGCGATCTGCTGCTGCTCGACGTGATCCCGCTGTCGCTGGGCGTGGAAACCATGGGCGGCCTGGCCGAGCGCATCATCTCGCGCAACGAGACCATTCCCACCGCGCGCGCACAGGACTTCACCACCTACAAGGACGGCCAGACGGCGCTGGCCATCCATGTGGTGCAGGGCGAGCGCGACCTGGTGCAGGATTGCCGCAGCCTGGCGCGCTTCGAGCTGCGCGGCATTCCCCCCATGGCGGCCGGTGCGGCGCGCATCCGCGTGACCTTCACCGTCGATGCCGACGGCCTGCTGTCGGTCAGTGCCAAGGAGCAGGCCAGCGGCGTGGAAGCGCACATCAACGTCAAGCCTTCCTATGGCCTGTCGGACGACGAGATCGCCCATATGCTGCAGGAAGGTTTCGCCACCGCGCAGGAGGACATGCGCGCCCGCGCCCTGGTCGAGGCGCGCGTGGAGGCCGACCGCATGCTGCTGGCCACCCGGAGCGCACTGGACGCCGACGGCGACGTGCTGAGCGCCGAGCAGCGTGAAGCCATCGACGGCCTGATGAACGCCTTGCGCGCCATCCAGACGAGCGACGACGCAAGCGCCATCGACAATGCCACGCAGGCCCTGGCCAAGGGGACGGAAGCCTTTGCGGCCGAACGCATGAACCGCGGCATCCAGCGGGCTCTGGCCGGCAAGAACGTGAAGTCCATATGAGCCCTCTGAGACGCTTCGGGTCTTCCCCCTGGAAGGGGGGGCGGCGGCCTTTGCTTCGGGGCGGCCCTTGCTGGCCGCCTCACACTCAGGCCGCACCGGCTTCATGGGCTGAGGGTGGCGCGTGGCGCCACAGATAACTGATACCAATCGAGTAGCAAGCAATGCCCATCATCAAAATTCTTCCCCACGCTGAATACTGTCCCCATGGCGCCGAGATCGAGGCGCCGGTCGGCACCTCGGTCTGCGAAGCCCTGCTGGACAATGGCATCAACATCGAGCACGCCTGCGACATGAGCTGCGCCTGCACGACCTGCCATGTGATCGTCAAGGAAGGCTTCAACTCGCTCAACGAAGCCGAGGAAGAGGAAGAGGATCTGCTGGACCGCGCCTGGGGCCTGCAGCCGCAGTCGCGCCTGTCGTGCCAGGCCATTCTTGCGCGTGAGAATCTGACGGTGGAGATCCCCAAGTACTCCATCAATCACGCCAAGGAGAATCATTGAAATGAAATACCCCCTGAGTCGCTTCGCGCCTTCCCCCAAGGGGGACGACGGCCTTTGCTGCGGGGCGGCCCTTGCTGGCCGTCCCGTAACTGGGGCACGTCAGTGGGAAGTGGCACGGGTAGTGTGCAGCGCCGTGAATGACTTGACAAAGAGGAAGTAGGGATGTCGCGCCAAATCGTTCTGGATACGGAAACCACGGGCCTGTCGGCGGTCGACGGCGATCGCCTGATCGAGCTGGGTTGCGTGGAGATGGTCAACCGCAAGCTCACCGGCAACAATCTGCACCTGTATTTCAACGCAGGCCGCGACAGTCACCCCGATGCCTTGCGGGTGCACGGCATCACCACGGAGTTCCTGAAGGACAAGCCGCGCTTCGAGGAAAAGATCGAGGAGATCTGGGCCTATCTGCAGGGCGCGGAACTCATCATCCACAATGCGCCGTTCGACCTGGGCTTTCTGAACAGCGAGCTCAAGCTGGCCAGGCGTCCGCCGCTCAAGGACTGCGTATCGGGCGTGATCGACACCCTGGTCATGGCCAAGGAGCTGTACCCTGGCAAGCGCAATTCGCTGGACTCGCTGTGCGACCGCCTGGGCGTGGACAATTCCGGCCGCACCTTGCACGGCGCCTTGCTGGACGCGGAACTGCTGGCCGATGTCTACATCAACCTGACGCGCGGGCAGGATGCCTTGCTCATGACCGACGAGCCGGCCGAGAGCGATGCCGGCGGCTCCGTGGTGCCGGCGGCGGACCTCGGCGGCTTCAAGCTGCAGATCGTGCGCGCCAATGCGCAGGAGCTGGAAGCGCATGAGGACGTGCTTGCGCAGCTGGACAAATCCAGCGGGGGCAAGACCGCATGGCGCAAGTTTGAAGAAGCGGCCGCGAGCCTGTGACATAATCGCGGCCTTGTCGCAAAGACATCTGGGTGATTAGCTCAGCGGTAGAGCACTGCCTTCACACGGCAGGGGTCACATGTTCGATCCATGTATCACCCACCAGAATTATTAATGAAATCAAGGGCTTGGAAAATTTCCAGGCCCTTTTTCTTTGATCGGTGTGAAAACGATCGGCGGTTTGGCTATAGAGAGCGCGGTTGTCGTGGGCACACTCGCCGGTCACACTGGGTCGGAACGAAATCGGGCGATTCCTTCGTGATGGACCGTGATTGCACCGCGGTACAAGCTGAGGTAGGGCGCTTCGAATCCCTCCTGGCGGAAGGCGAAGCGGATCAAAGCCTCTCTTCAGGCATATGCCAATCCAAGTTTTTATCTGCATCCCAGATTTGGCCGCAGATCGTGGAGAGCATCCAAATGAGATGCCGCATTTGCGAACCTGGATCGATCCCTCTTCAGGAGGGGGGCCTTAAAGTCGGAAAAAAGTTATTGTCCACGTCCAACCATGCGGGGTGCACTGCATACATATCAGCGATTAATTGCTTGATGGCATCAATATACCAGGCGTTATCGTTAATTCGATGTGTCAAGATGATGGGCGATGTGGCTCCGGGATCATCGATTCGGCGGTAATGCAAATCATTTCTCAGGCGTGCAGAGGCCGGTATCAGACATAGCCCGGACTCTGCGGCGACCAAGCCTAGAGCGGTCTGGATTTCGCGTACCTCCTGCACCTCGGACGGGCGGATGGCCTGGTCGTTGAGCAGGCTCAGAATGTGGTCGGCGAAGCTGGGGCGTGGCTCCTTTGGATAGACGATGAGTTTCTGACCATGGAGCTCCCTCAAGCTGGTGCGGCTGTCGTCTTTTGCAAGCGGCGCACTGGGTGGCATGGCCAGCACCAGTCTTTCCTCGCGCAGCACTGTGCGCGCAACCGTGGCATCGTTGCTGCGGATGCGCCCGAAGCCTATATCGATGCGGCCCGAGGTCAGGGCCGCGGATTGCTGCATCGAGGTCAGCTCCACGAGTTGTATGTCCACATCCGGGTAGTGCTGGCGCAGCTTGCGCACCAGCATGGGTAGTCCGCCGTACAGCGTGGACGGGACAAAGCCGATGGATAGGGTCCGGCGCTGGTTCAGGCCGATCTGACGCGTGGAATTCTTGAGCTGGTCGAGGCGGTTGATGATTTGCAGCGCTTGCTCGTAAAACGTGCGCCCTGCCTCGGTTAGCCGCAATGGACGGCTGTTGCGCAGCAGGAGCTGCACGCCCAGTTCCTCTTCGAGCAACTGGATCTGGCGGCTCAGCGGAGGTTGGGCGATATGCAACTGCTCGGACGCGCGCGTGAAGTTGCGTGTGTCGGCCACGGCGACAAAATATTTGAGTTGGCGGATGTCCATAAGGGAAAACCATAGGTTTGCAGGATATATGCTTTGCAAGCCATTGATTTCTATGATTTTAACCAGAAACTATACCTTGAAGGTATAGAACTAGATTTATTTGGTGTTGGATCGATTACGGGCGGCATTGTTCAATCGACCCAATGAAACACACGCAATGCTTTCAATCCTCTACGGCGGCAGTTGTCGAGCGGGTGGAAACCTTCTTGCTGGACTTGCCGACGATCCGTCCTCACCAGCTATCCATGGCGACGATGAACGGCCAGACCCTGATGCTGGTCCGGCTGTATTGCTCGGACGGTACGATCGGTGTCGGCGAGGCAACGACTATCGGCGGGCTGGCCTACGGTGCGGAATCTCCCGAAGGCATGAAGCTGGCGATCGACACTTATTTCGCGCCGCTGCTGATCGGCTCCGACGCCAGTCGAGTGCCGGCCCTCATGGCCAAGCTGAACAAGGCTATCAAGGACAATCGCTTCGCCAAGTGCGCGGTGGAGACCGCGTTGTTCGATGCGCTGGGTCATCGTACAGGCCTGCCGCTGTCGCAACTGCTGGGCGGCCGGGTGCGCGACAGCCTGCCGGTGGCCTGGACGCTGGCCTCGGGCGACACGGCCAAGGACATCGACGAGGCCGAGCGCATGCTGGCGCAGCGCCGCCACAATATCTTCAAGCTCAAGATCGGCCGCCGCGCCGTCGCCGACGATGTGGCGCATGTCGGCGCCATCAAGAAAGCGCTGGGCGAGCGCGGCGCGGTCCGGGTCGACGTGAACATGGCCTGGAGCGAGCTGGAGGCGCAGCGCGGCTTGGCCGCTTTGGCGGACGTCGGCTGTGAACTGGTGGAACAGCCGGTCGCCTCGGCTGATGCGCTGGCACGGCTGAAGGGCCGTTTCCCGATTGCCGTGATGGCCGACGAGTCGCTGATCGGGCCGGCCTCGGCCTTCGCGCTGGCGCAGGTGGCGGGCGCCGATGTGTTCGCCATCAAGACCGAGCAGTCCGGCGGTCTGCAGGCGGCGCAGCAGGTGGCGGCAATCGCCGATGCTGCTGGCATCGAGCTCTATGGCGGCACCATGCTGGAAGGTTCCGTGGGCACGATCGCCGCGGCCCATGTCTTTGCCACCTTCCGCCACCTGCAGTGGGGTACCGAACTCTTTGGCCCCCTGCTGCTGACGGAGGAGATCCTGGCGCAGCCATTGCGCTATCAGGATTTCCAGTTGGCGGTCCCGAACACGCCGGGCCTGGGTATTGCGCTGGACGAAGACCGTGTTCGCTTCTTCCGCCGCGACAAAAAGCAGGGCGCCGCCGTTGCGGTGGCGTAACCGGCTTTTTCACCTTTCATTCATTGTTCTCATACCTACGATTCCAAAGGAGACACGCATGTCTGTCCATATTTTCGACACCCCCGAAGTCCAGGATTTCCTGCGTCTGGCCAGCGGCCTGGACCAGAGTGGCGGCAACCCGCGCACCAAGCAGATCATCCATCGCATCCTGTCCGATCTGTTCAAGGCCATTGACGACCTGAACATAAGCTCCGACGAGTATTGGGCCGGTGTCGCCTATCTGAACCGCCTGGGTGCCAGCGGCGAGGCGGGTCTGCTCTCGCCTGGCCTGGGATTCGACCGCTTCCTGGACATGCGCATGGACGCTGAGGATGCGGCGCTGGGTGTCGTCAATGGTACGCCGCGTACCATCGAAGGTCCGCTGTACGTGGCCGGGGCCCCGGTGGCGCAGGGCTTTACCCGCCTGGACGACGGCAGCGACAAGGAAGGCCAGACCCTCATCATGCACGGCATCGTCCATGGCTCCGACGGCAAGCCCCTGGCCGGTGCTCAGGTCGAGGTCTGGCATGCGAACACCAAGGGCTTCTACTCGCACTTTGATCCCACTGGTGAACAAAAGCCGTTCAACATGCGCCGCACCATCATCACCGATGCGCAAGGTTGCTACAAGTTCCAGAGCATCGTGCCCAGGGGCTACGGCTGCCCGCCCGACGGGCCCACGCAGGGCCTGCTCAACGAGCTGGGCCGCCACGGCAACCGCCCGGCCCACATCCATTTCTTCGTCACGGCCGACGGCCACCGCAAGCTGACTACGCAGATCAATATTGATGGTGACCCGCTGGTTTTCGATGACTTCGCCTACGCGACGCGCGAAGGCCTGGTGCCACCGCTGGTGGAGCGCAGCGATGCCGCCAGCATCGCTGCCGAAGGCCTGAGCGGCCCGTTCACTGAAATCGTTTTCGACATCTCGCTCAGCGCCTTGGTGGGCGGCGTCGACAACCAACTCGTTGACCGCCCGCGCCTGGCGGCCTGACGAGTCAGATACCCCGTTCCCCGCCGATACGAAGCCGCGACGGCATGCCGCGGCGGGGACGGCTGCACCCTAAAGAGAGTTCACCATGAGCACGATTGCCACTGCTGACAGGTACGACGAGGTCGAGAAGCTACTGGAAACAGCCTTGCAAGACGACAAGGAAGCCGGCGTTTTCCGCTGCCGCCGCGACATCTTTACCAATCCCGACCTGTTCGATCTGGAGATGAAGTATCTCTTCGAATCGAACTGGGTCTATCTGGCGCACGAGAGCCAGATCCCGAACAACAACGACTACTACACCACCTCGATCGGCCGCCAGCCGATCATCATCACCCGCGACAAGCAAGGCGAGCTGCACGCAGTGATCAATGCCTGCGCGCACAAGGGTGCGATGCTGTGCCGCCGCAAGCATGGCAATAAGGGCAGTTTCACCTGCCCGTTCCACGGCTGGACTTTCAACAACACCGGCAAGCTGCTCAAGGTCAAGGACGAGAAGACCACCGAATATCCGGTCTCCTTCAACAAGAACGGCTCGCACGACCTGACCAAGGTCGCGCGCTTCCAGAGCTATCGCGGCTTCCTGTTCGGTAGCCTCAATGCCGAGGTGCTGCCACTGGAAGAGTACCTGGGCGAGGCCCGGGTCATCATCGACCAGATCGTGGACCAGGCGCCCAATGGCCTGGAAGTGCTGCGCGGCAACTCCAGCTACATCTACGACGGCAACTGGAAGATGCAGATGGAAAACGGCTGCGACGGCTACCACGTCAGCACCGTGCACTGGAATTACGCGGCCACCATGGGCCGGCGCCAGGAAGGCGGCACCAAGGCGACCGACGCCAACAACTGGAGCAAGGCCGTGGCCGGCGTGTACGGCTTCGAGAACGGTCACATCCTGCTGTGGACCAACACGCTGAACCCGGAGGTGCGCCCCATCTGGAATCAGCGCGAGGAGCTTGCCCAGCGCGTGGGCCAGGAGCGTGCCGATCTCATCGTCAGCCAGACCCGCAACCTGTGCCTGTACCCCAATGTGTTCCTGATGGATCAGTTCGGCACGCAGATCCGCGTGGCGCGCCCCATCAGCGTGGACAAGACCGAGATCAGCATCTTCTGCTTCGGACCCAAGGGCGAAAGCCCCGAGGACCGTGCCATCCGCATCCGCCAGTACGAGGATTTCTTCAATGTCTCGGGCATGGGGACGGCGGATGACCTGGAGGAGTTCCGTGCCTGCCAGGCCGGCTACGCGGGCTCCGCCGTGCGCTGGAACGATCTCAGCCGCGGCGCGCCGCTGTGGATCGAGGGACCCGACGAGAACGCCAGGAAGATGGGCATGAAGCCCCTGCTCAGCGGCGAACGCAGCGAGGACGAAGGCCTGTTCGTGTGCCAGCACCACTACTGGACGCAGGAGATGCGCAAGGCCGTGCAGCAAGAGCGCAAAGGAGTGCAGCCATGAGCGCGGAAACCACCACAGACTATGGCGCCATCTGCGCCTTCCTCTACCGCGAGGCACGCCATCTGGACGACCGCGAATGGGAGCCCTGGCTGGAGATGTATGCGCCGGATACCGAATACTGGATGCCGGCCTGGGACGATGACGACCAGCTCACCGAGGACCCGCAGAGCCAGATCTCGCTGATCTACTACGCCAACCGCCACGGTCTGGAAGATCGGATCTTCCGCATCCGGACGGAGCGCTCCAGCGCCTCCATGCCCGAGCCGCGCACCAACCACATGCTCACCAATGTGGAGGTGCTGGGCGAGCGCGGCGATGCGGTCGAGGTGCGCTACAACTTCCATACGCTCTGCCATCGCTACAAGCTGACCGATCATTTCTTCGGCACCGTCTTTGCGACGTTGCGCAAGGTGGAGGGCGGCTTTCTGATCGCCCGCAAGAAGATCGTTCTGAAGAACGACTACATCCGCCAGGTTGTCGATATTTACCACATCTGATGGACTGGAGACCACGATGAGTAGCTATCGCATCGCCCTGAATTTCGAGGACGGGGTGACCCGCTTCGTAGATTGCGGCGCCAACGAAAAAGTGCTGGATGCAGCGTTCCGCAATCGCATCAACCTGCCCATGGATTGCTCCGACGGCGTATGCGGCACCTGCAAGTGCCGCGCCGAAAGCGGCACCTACGACCTGGGCGACGACTATATCGAAGACGCGCTGACCGAGGATGAGGCCACCCAGGGGCTGGTGCTGACCTGCCAGATGGTGCCCAGCTCCGACTGCGTGATCTCGGTGCCCTTACCCTCGACGGCCTGCAAGACCGGAATGGCCCGGTTCAGCGGCACGGTCGCGGCCGTTGCGCCGTTCGGCGACGCGGCCTATGAACTGGCGCTCGATGTGCCTGAAGATGCGCCGGCCTTCCTGCCAGGGCAGTACGTGAACATCGGCGTGCCGGGCAGCGGCCAGCACCGCTCCTACTCGTTCAGTTCCGTGCCGGGAGCGCACCGCATGACTTTTCTCATCAAGCACGTTCCGGGCGGGCTGATGAGTTCGTGGCTGCAGGGCGCAGCGAGCGGCCAGGTGCTGGAGATGACCGGCCCGCTGGGCAGCTTTTACCTGCGCTCCGTGACTCGCCCGCTGCTGCTGCTGGCCGGCGGCACGGGCCTGGCGCCTTTTCTGTCGATGCTGGAGGAACTGGCGCGCCAGGGCATGGCCCAGCCCGTGCACATGATCTACGGCGTGACGCGCGATCAGGATCTGGTGCTGGTCGAGCGCCTGGAGGAATACGCCCGGCGCGTGCCCGGCTTTACCTTCACCACCTGTGTGGCCGATGCTGCCACCGCGCACGAACGCCAGGGCTACGTCACCCAACACATGCCGGCGCAGGCGCTGCACGGCGGCAATGTGGACGTATACCTGTGCGGTCCGCCACCCATGGTCGAGGCGGTGCAGAAGTACTTCAAGTCCGAAGGCATCACGCCCGCGAGCTTCCAATACGAGAAGTTCACTCCCAACCTGGTTGCGGCATAGACGGAGCAAGACATGAAAAATCGTTTTGAAGGCAAGGTCGTGGTCGTGACCGGCGCTGCCCAGGGCATAGGCCGTGGCGTGGCGCTGGGCTGCGCCGCAGCAGGTGGCCGGGTGCTGTTCGTGGACCGAGCCGATTTCGTCGCCGACGTGGCGGCCGAAGCGGTCGGAGCGGGAAGCGGCAATACCACCAGCTTCGTCGCTGATCTCGAAACCTATGAGGGCGCTCAGGCCGCTCTGGCGTTTGCCGTCGAGAAATTCGGCGGCATCGATATCCTGATCAACTGCGTCGGTGGTGCCATCCGCATGCGACCGTATGCCGAGTTCGAACCTGCGCAGATCGACGCGGAAATCCGCCGTTCGCTCATGCCCACGTTATATGCCTGCCACGCGGTGCTGCCACACTTGCTGGCTCGCGGAGGCGGGACCATCGTCAACGTGTCGTCCAACGCCACGCGCGGCATCCGCCGCGTGCCGTATTCGGCGGCCAAGGGTGGCGTCAATGCACTGACGGCGGCGCTGGCCATGGAATATGGGCAGCAGGGCATCCGCGTCGTGGCGAGCGCGCCGGGCGGCACCTTGGCACCGCCCCGGCGCATTCCGCGCAATGCTGTGGGCGACACCGAGAAGGAGCAGGCCTGGATGAACGAGGCCGTGCAGCAGGTTACCGAGTCCACCTTCCTCAAGCGCTACGGCAGCCTCGACGAACAGGTGGCGCCCATTCTGTTCCTGGCCTCGGACGAAGCCAGCTACATCACAGGCTCGGTGCTGCCCGTGGCGGGCGGCGACAACGGCTGACTGCCATTTTCTGTCGATTAAAAAAAGGAGCTGCTAACGGCCATGAATAAATGATTTCAGAATTAAAAATATCTGAAATTATTATTCATAGGGCGATAGCGGCTATGAATTTATTGCGGCGATTTCGCCTGCAGATCGTGAACGGGGATTCCATGTGCGGCCGAGAAGCCATTATTCCGCCCGGAATGGAGTCGGTATACGAAAAGATCGGCTACGCGCCAGCGTTGAAGGTCGGCAACACCATCTACGTGTCCGGCCAGATCGGGCGCGATGCCTCGATGAAGCTGGTGGAGGACCGCGAGGCGCAGATCGTGCAGGCGTTCGAAAACCTCCGGCTTGTGCTGGAGGCCGCGGGCTCGTCGCTGGCCGACGTGGTCGACCTGACGAGCTTTCACACCGACTTGCGCGACCAGCCCTTGTTCATGCAGGTGCGTGACCGCTACCTCACCACCCACCCCAAGCCCGCGTGGACGGCCGTCGGCGCGCACATGCTCTGCGGCACACCGGGCTATATCGTCGAAATCAAGGCTGTTGCGGTGCTGCCGGACGCCGGTAAATAGAAAAACCAAGGAGACATATAGAGATGAAAACGATAGAAGTCCATCAGGTCATCGACAACGCCCGCTTCACCAAATTCCATTGGATGGTGACGTGGCTATGCGCGCTGCTGCTGATTTTCGACGGTTACGACCTGTTCATTTTTGGCGCGGTGTTGCCCGTGCTGATGAAGGAGTGGAGCCTGACGCCCGTGCAGGCCGGAGCCCTGGGCAGCTATGCGTTGTTCGGCATGATGTTCGGCGCCTTTATTTTCGGCCCGCTGGCCGACCGCATCGGCCGCAAGAAAGGCGTGGCCATTAGCTTTGTCGTGTTCACTCTTTCTACCTTTATGAGTGGTTTCGCCACGACGCCAACGGAGTTCGGTCTCTACCGTTTCATCGCTGGTCTGGGCTGCGGCGGGCTGATGCCCAATGCCGTGGCCTTGATGAATGAGTATGCGCCTAAGCGCTTGCGCAGCACCTTGGTGGCCGTGATGTTCAGTGGCTATTCGCTGGGTGGCGTTTTGTGCGCCGGCATGGGCATTTACATGCTGCCTCGCTTTGGTTGGCAGTCCATGTTCCTTGTCACTGCCGTGCCGCTTGTTCTGTTGCCGTTTATCCTTTTGAAGTTGCCTGAGTCCGTGGGCTTTCTGCTGCGCCACGGACAGGATGGCAAGGCGCGCGAAATGCTGGGCAAGGTGGCGCCGGAGATGCGTTTGGCCGTGGATGCGCGCCTAGTCCAGGCCGATGTGAAGGGGGCCGGTGTCCCGATGCTTGATCTGTTCAGGCAGGAACGTGCCACTGGCACTTTCATGATCTGGATGTCCTTTTTCTCCTGCCTGCTGATGGTGTATGCGCTGGGCTCCTGGCTACCCAAGCTGATGGCCAATGCCGGCTACAGTCTCGGATCGAGCCTGTCGTTCTTGCTGATGCTGAATTTCGGGGGCGTGGTCGGCGCCATCGTGGGCGGCTGGCTGGGCGACCGCTTCAGCCTGCCCAAGGTGATCGTAGGTTTCTTCGCCTTGGGCACGGTGGCCATTGGGTTGCTGGGCTTCAACAGTCCGATGCCTGTGCTGTACCTGCTGATTGCCATTGCGGGTGCCACGACCATAGGCACGCAGATCCTGCTGTATGCGAACACGGCGCAGTTCTATCCGCTGGCAATTCGTTCTACGGGCTTGGGCTGGGCTTCGGGCATCGGCCGCACGGGCGCCATCGTCGGCCCGCTGCTGGGTGGCTGGCTCATGGCGGAGGCCTTGCCACTGAAGATCAACTTCCTGGTGTTTGCCGCGCCGGGCTTGGCGGCGGCTCTGGCCATGGTGGTTTTCATTTTCCGGTGCCGCAGCCCCCGCAGCGAGGCCAGCGCGATGGCGCCGGCATGGGCGGCGGCCGCTCCCGGTACCTTGTAAAAAGGAAGACAAATGTGCGCGCGCCGCATGGCCGAGGCTTTGCACGACGTACGGGACGGTGCCGCCGTTTCGCAGAGTCCCGCCTCCCAATGGACTATCCCGTCCCTGATCGACAACGAGCAGCTGGGCGCTTTTCAATGGCGAGTGCTGATCCTGTGCTTCGTCATTGCGCTGTTGGACGGCTTCGACACCCAGGCCATTGCGTTCACCGGGCCGGCCATTTTGGCGGCCTTTAATTTGCCGGCGGGCTCGCTGGCTCCGATCCTCACGGCAGGTATCGTCGGCATGACCATCGGCGCCATGACGCTGGGCATGGTGGGTGACCGCATAGGCCGCCGCCCGACCATCATGCTGAGCCTGGCGATCTTTGGCTGTGCGACGCTGGCCACGGCATGGGCTACCGATACCACGCATATCCTGGCGCTGCGCTTTATCGCCGGGCTGGGGATGGGGGGCAGCACGCCCGTGCTGCTGGCGCTGGCGGCCGAGTATGGACCTGCCCGCTACCGTGGAGCCATTATGACCGGCGTGCTTCTGGGGCTGCCAGCGGGCGCGATGCTGGGCGGGCTGCTGGCGGTACGCATGCTGCCGCTGATTGGCTGGGAGGGCATCTTCGTCGTTGGCGGCGGCCTGCCGCTGGCGATGTTGGCGCTTATCGCGCTGCTTTTGCCCGAATCGCTCTATTACCGCGCGACGCGCGGCGATCCGGCAGGGCAGCGCTATATCGCCAAGGTCCTCTCGAAGATCGTTACCCGGTCTCTACCTGCGGATGCGCGCTTCATGGTGCCGGAGTCCGCCGTGGCCCGTGCCGGCGTCCGAGCACTGTTTGTCGACGGCAATGCGGGCAAGACCATTGGCATCTGGGCCATCTATCTGTTGAACTGGGTGGCATGGTTCATGCTGTTGTCCTGGCTACCCACGGTTCTCAAGGCTGCGGGCCTGCATGCGCAGGATGCGCCCCTGGGTACGGTGATCGTCAATGCGGTATTCATCATCTGCGCGATACCGCTGTCGCTGCTGTTGCCGCGTGTCGATACGCGGCGCCTGTTGGCCGTGATGTTCGCTGTCGGCGTCGCGGTGGCGCTGGGCCTGGGTTTCGCGGGCCAGAGATGGACGCTGGTATTCATGCTGGTGGGCGTGGCCGGCTTTGGCATCGGTGGGCAGCAGATCGCGCTGAACTACCTGATCGTTGGCGCCTATCCGACCGCGCTGCGCGCGACGGCGACAGGCTGGTCCATCGGCATGGGGCGCGCAGGCGCCATACTGGGTTCGGCCATCGGCGGCAGCTTTCTGGCCTGGGGTGGTCCGAAGGGCTTTTTCCTTGCATTGGCCGTGCCGCTGATCGTGGCGGGCATCGCGGTGCTGAGCCTGAAGCTACGGCCTGCTGCGTCAGGTGCAGAGGCACTGGCATTGCATTGACAGGGCTTTCTTGTCTTTGACGAACTTGCACAGAGGGCATTGCGTGGCATTCAAACATGGTTCCCTTACGGCCTGGGTTGCCGGGTTGCTTGCGGTGCTGATCTCGTATGCGGGACCGCTGCTCATCTTCATCCAGGCGGCCCAGGCTGGCCATGTCCCGGGTGTGGAGCTGACCTCGTGGATCTGGGCGATCTCGATGGGGGCCGGCGTGAGCGGCTTGCTGCTGAGCTGGTGGCTCAGGCTGCCGATCATCACGGCCTGGTCCGCACCGGGTACGGCCTTGCTGTTGAGCCTGTTTCCCGGCATTTCCATGCCCGAAGTCGTGGGGGCCTATCTCACGGCTGCGGCCATCGTCATCGCCATTGGCGTGACCGGCTGTTTCGAGAGGATCGTGGCCTTCATTCCCAAAGGCATCGCGGCAGGAATGATGGCCGGCATCCTGTTCCAGTTCGGCGTGCAGGTTTTTCGCGCCAGTGTGGATGCGCCCAGCGTGGTGTTTGCCATGCTGGCTGCCTATCTGATCGGCAAACGACTGTGGCCGCGCTATGCCATCGTCATCGTGGCAGTGACGGGATTTGCCGTAGCCTTGGCCATGGGCAAGACCAATTTGCAGGTGCTGGGGCTGGCGGCTGCCCATCCGGTGTTCGTCGCGCCGCAGTTCAATCTGGGGGTGTTCTTCAGCTTTACCCTACCGCTGGTGCTGGTGAGCCTGACCGGGCAGTACCTGCCCGGCATGGCGGTGCTGCAACTGGCTGGCTATCGCGTGCCGTCCAGGGCGGTGGTGACGGGCACGGGCCTGGCCTCGCTGCTGATGGCATGCTTTGGTGGCATCACCATCGTGCTGGCCGCCATCACGGCTGCGCTATGCACGGGCAAGGATGCGCACCAGGACCCCGCCAAGCGCTATGTCGCCGGTATTGCCAACGGTGTTTTTTATCTGATCGGCGGCACCTTCGCGGGAACTATCGTGCAGGTGTTCACGGCCTTTCCGTCCGCTTTGATTGCGGCGTTGGCCGGTCTGGCGTTGATCGGCGCCATCGTCTCCAACGTCAGGCTCATGGTCGATGAAGGCGCCTACGTGGAGCCGTCGGTGATCACCTTCCTGGCCACGGCTTCGGGCATGACGCTATTTGGGTTGGGGGCTGCTTTTTGGGGCGTGGTGTTCGGCATGGCTTCGTATTGGCTGTTCGACCAGCCTAGAAAAGCGTAATAAACACGGGAGAACCACGAAGATGGCAGCTGAGAAATTCGATCTGGCCGCACGCGATGTGCTGGCCGTGGTGCCGGCGCGCGCGCCTGATGTCGCGCGCCTGCGCGCGCTGCTGCACCAGGGCGCGCAACCCACCGTGACGGTAATGGGCAAATACAACCACGGAAAGAGCCGCCTCCTCAACGAGTTGATGGGCCGCGATGTTTTTGCCGTTGCCGACCGGCGCGAGACGATAGCCTTGGCCGAGCATGTGCGCAAGGAGGTCCGCTGGCTGGATGCTCCGGGGTTGGACGCCGACGTGGCCGGGGAAGACGACGGCCATGCGTATCGGGCCGCGTGGCTGGAGTCCGATATCCGTCTGTTCGTCCACGCGGCCAAGGAGGGCGAACTCGATGCTGCCGAGCGTGGCTTGCTGCAGGCGCTGCGCGCGGACCAGGAGCGCACGCGAAGAAGGACGTTGCTCGTGCTGACACAGGTGGATCAGATGGCTGACGACGCGCACCTGGACAGGGTCGCGCAGGCCATCCAGGCGCAGGTGCCGCAGTTGCCGCTGCATCCGGTCTCGTCCACGCGTCATCGCCAGGGCGCGGAGGGGGGGAAGAAGCTTTTGCTTGAAAAAAGCGGGATTCCGGCCTTGCAGGCCGCACTCCGCAGCGTGATGGATCAGGTGCCGCAAGCGCGTCGGCATGAATCTGGCCTGTTGTTCGATGAAATCCATGAAGAACTGCGGCGCTTGCAGGCCGACAGGGCGCAGAACCTTCAGGAACTGCAAAGTCTTCAGCTGCGTCAGCGTCAGGATTTCGATCAGGGCCTGGCCGACGTGCTCGAAATGGTGCAGGCCGATCTGCAGCCAGTGCTTGAAGTCAGCGGCTCCGATGAGGCGCTGGTGCCCGATTCGTTCGAGCACATGTTCAAGCTCACGGCAGGAAAGCAGGAGCGTGCGCGCATTCAGATTGCCTATTCGCGCGCATGCATCGCCATCAACGCCCACCTCGTAAAGCATGGCGTGGTGGGGCTGCCGGTGGTGCAGCAGACCTCGGTGCGCAGCCTGGACACGGTCATGGTGGCGGTCATGGGCGTATCGGTCAAATACCGCGACGATCTGCGCCGCCTTTTCTGCGAGCCCGAAGGGCGCGGCAGACTGAGGCAGGATTTTGCCCATTACTTTGAGCTGTCCGAGGATCGCGTGGCCTTGCAGCAGTGGATCGGCGCAAGCGCGGCGGGTCTGGCCGATACCGATACGGCCCTGGCCGCCTTGCCGGCTTTGCGCATGCGGGAGGCCGCGTGAACGCCTGCGAACAGCGCTTCATGGCCACGGCCGATGCCTTCGGTTTTGCAGAGCGGGATCTGCAGCCCGTGCTGGAGCATATGAACGCTTGGCTCGCTGGACTCGCCCAGGCGCTGGACGCCGTCCGCCTGGGGCAGGCTGGCTTGCTGCCCGCCAGCGCGCTGGCCCGGTTGGCGCAGTCCATTGATGCGAACGTGAAGGCCTGCGAGCATCATTGGACCGGGCAACGGGCGGCGCTTGAACCCGCGCAATCCCTGGCCAGGGCGTTCGAGGACAAGGCCATGCTGCTGGTCTTTGGCAAGTTCAATGCGGGCAAGAGTTCGCTGTGCAATTTCCTGGCCGAACGTTTTCGCCAACAAGGCCGCGGCGTGCGGTATTTCCATCTGGAGGCCGGGCAGATCGTGGAAACGGAGCAGCGTTTTCACGAAGGCGCTACCGAGACCACGGCACGCCTGCAAGGTGTCTGCCTGGGCGACAGACTGGTGCTGCTGGATACGCCTGGGCTGCATTCGGCCACTGGTGCCAACGCCGCGCTGACCCGGAGTTTTCTCGACAGCGCCGATGCCGTGCTGTGGTTGACCAGTTCCACCTCGCCAGGCCAGGTGCAGGAGCTTGACGAGCTTGCCGGTGAATTGCGGCGCGGCAAGCCGCTGCTGCCAGTTGTCACGCGCAGCGACTGCATCGAAGAAGACGAAGTCGATGGCGCCATCGTCAAATGCCTGTGCAACAAGACCGATGCCAATCGTGCCCTCCAGGAAGCCGACGTGCTGGCTCGTGCGGCGGACAAGCTCCAGGAACTGGATGTGGATGCGGGCTTGCTCAAAGCGCCGGTGTCGGTCTCGGCCCATGTGGCGCGCATGCGAGAGCAGACCTGCGAGGCCATGGCCGAAGCGGGTTTCGAGCGCCTGTATGGCGCGTTGCTGGAGATCGCCGGCCCCGCGCTGGCTTACAAGCAGCGCAAGTCCGCCGAGATGCTGCTGCATTATCTGCAGGAGCAGGTGCTCGGCAGCCTGCAAATCGGGACGGCTCCGGCGTTGGCGCAGTTGAGGCAGGCGTTGCAAGCCGAGCGCGAGGCGATGCCACAGCGGCAGGCACGGATCATCCAGATGGCGTGGCGCGGCGTCATTCCCGAACTGCCGGCATTGCTGGAGCAGCATGCGCCGCAGCGCGATGTGCGGGCCGTGTGCGCGCAAGTCGGGACCTTGGTTGCCGGCGCTTTCGAGCGGCAGGTGAGTGCATATCTGGACGGCTACGAACTGCTGCCGGTCTCTCCTGTGGATGTAGAACTGGCGGTAGACATTGGCTACGATTCAGCGCCTGACAGCTTGCTTGGCACCGGTGGGCAGAACCTGCCTGTCGGTTATGAAAATTTGCATGCTGCGTTGGCGCATTCGGTTCGTAAACTGGTTTCAGACCTTGCCGCCAAAGCCGTGAATGCGTGCGAAGAGACCTTGTGCCGGTTGGGGGCTGTCGCTGAGCGGATGCAGGACACCGTGTGTTGGCAAGAGCAGCGGTTGCGAGATATCAAGCAGCAATTGCGTAACAGCACTATCGCCTGATCGGCGCGACGCTCGAAGCGGGGGCGCAGCTTGCCAAAGCCAAAGGCCGCCAGCCAAGAAGGCATGCGCTCGACGACCCGGCGGTTGCGTCGAGCCGGTCATTGCGATCGGTGCCTCTGCGGACGATGCGCTTTCTGATCGTCAATGCTGCAAAAATGGCCTGCTGTTTTTCTCATCTCCTCGTAATCCCCATGCCGTAGTCCTGTGTGGCCCTGGCATGGTCATTTCCTTATGGAGTCTCCAGGCGGCCGTGCTGACGGGAGGGGCGGTCATATCAACTCTCCGTACTGCGAAAGGTGCTGCTCCTATGCAAGCATTGCAAGGTATCACTTGGCTTCTGGTGTTGCAGCTCACCGGCGAGGCCTTGGCCCATTTGCTGAACCTGCCGTTTCCCGGCCCCGTGATTGGCATGTTGCTTCTGGTGATTTCGCTGCGCTTTTCTCGGGTGCGTGAGCCGGTCCAGATTGCGGCGACTTTTCTTCTGGCGCATTTGTCGCTGCTGTTCGTTCCCGTGGGCGTAGGCGTGATCACCCACCTGGATCTGCTGCGCGACTACGGGCTCAAGCTGATGCTGGTCATCGCGCTGTCGACCTGGGCCGGCATGGCCGTCACGGTGCTGCTGGTGCGCGCCTTGATGCGCGATCAGTTCGCGGTGGCAAAGGAGGGCTCTACCGATGCCTGATTTTGTTCAGCTCTGGGTCTATCTTTCGTCTGCGCCACTGTTCGGGCTGACGGCCACGCTGGTGGTCTACGTGCTGGCACAAATGCTGTATGTGCAGTCAGGCCATGCGCCATGGGCCAATCCGGTGCTGTGGTCGGTGGTGATCCTGGGCTCGGCGCTGATGGTCACGCAGGTGCCTTACCCCACGTACTTTGCCGGCGCCCAATTCATCCACTTTCTGCTGGGGCCCGCGGTCGTCGCCCTGGGATTTCCGCTGTGGGAGCGGCGTGCCGAGCTGCAGCGCGGCTGGGTGCGGTTTTTGCTGGCTGCGTTGGCTGGCGGTGCAACGGCCGCCCTGGTCGCCGTGGGCCTGGGCTGGGCGGCAGGCCTGTCGCCAGAGGTGCTGCGCTCGCTGGCACCCAAATCGGTCACGGCGCCGGTGGCAATGGGGGTAGCGGAGAAAATCGGCGGCGTTCCTGCTTTGGCGGCCGTGTTTGCCGTGCTGACGGGCTTGATTGGCGCCTTGTCGGCCCGTGCCCTGTTCCGGATGCTCGGTGTGGGCACGAGCGATGTGGAGTGGGTGGCCCGCGGTTTCGGGCTGGGCACGGCATCGCACGGCATAGGTGCCGCCCGGGCGCTGCAGGTGAATGCCGATGCCGGTGCCTATGCAGGCTTGGCGCTGAGCCTGCAGGTGCTGCTGGCCGCGCTGCTGATACCGCTGGTCGCACGGTGGTTCTAGGGGAACTGCCGCCGGCCAGCAGCGTCGTTGTCTCCGGCTGGGGCGGACAGGCGCTCAGATGCCGAGAATCTTCTTGGCTTCACCAAGCGACTTCATCGATTCATCGTGCTTGCCAGCCTTGTGCTGAGCCTCGCCGTCGGCGCGCAACCTGAGCACTTTGGCGGCATCGGCCTCGGACAGCTTGGGCTTGGTGGCGAGCTTGGCATCGATGGCTTTCATCTCATTCGGGCAGTTGTGGGCCCAGGCGAGGCCGCTTGCGCCGAGCAGCAGCAAGGACGTCAGCAAGGTTTTGCGAATACGCATGACACACACCTTTCCATGGATAGAAGGAGATTTTCAGCATAGTGCACGTGTGGGCTTGCGTCGGAAGCATTTGGTTGAAAAATGTTTACATAGATGTCTGCATTCTGTGGTCCGCCAGGTGATGGCCCAGCAGAATGCGGCCCTGGTCGGGCAAAGCGCGGCGGCCGCCGAAAGCCTGAAGGCAGACCGGCACGCTGACCGTGGCATAAGGTCTTGATCCAAGCCTGAGGTCGGTTCCCGGGAGATGGGCCTGTGGCATATTTCCTGCCATGTGAAACTGCATGAGTGGCAGCAAAAATGGTGGATTGCGTTGACTGTGTGGTGGTGGGGGCCGGTGTGGTGGGGCTGGCGGTTGCCAGGGCTTTGGCATTGGCCGGCCGGGAGGTGATGGTGCTGGAGGCGGAAGGCGCCATCGGTACCGGAACCAGTTCGCGCAACAGCGAGGTCATCCATGCCGGGATCTACTATCCCCAGGGCTCGCTCAAGGCCAAGCTGTGCGTTCGCGGCAAGGAACTGCTCTACCCGTACTGCGAGATGCGTGGTGTCGATCACAGGCGCTGCGGCAAGCTGATCGTGGCCACCAGCGCTCAGCAGGTGCAGCAACTGCAAGGCATACGGGCCAAGGCGCAGGCCAACGGCGTCGAGGATCTGCAATGGCTGCAGGCCGCCGAGGCCCGGGCCCTTGAGCCAGCCTTGCAGTGCGAGGCTGCGCTGCTGTCGCCCAGCACGGGGGTCGTGGACAGTCACGGCCTGATGCTGAGCCTGCAGGGCGATATCGAGAATGCTGGGGGCATGGTGGTGCTGCACGCTCCGGTGCACGCCGCCGAGGTGCGGGCCGACGGCATCTCGCTGACCCTGGCCGACGGCACGCAGCTGCAGACGCGCACCGTAGTCAATGCGGCAGGGTTGAGTGCCCCGGCCCTGGCCCGCCGTTTTGAAGGCTTTCCACGGCAGCATGTGCCCGAAGCCTTTTTTGCCAAGGGCAATTATTTCGCGCTGGCCGGCAAGGCGCCGTTTCGCCATCTGATCTATCCCGTCCCGGAGGCCGCGGGCCTGGGTGTGCATCTGACGCTGGACCTGGGCGGCCAGGCCAAGTTCGGCCCGGATGTCCAATGGGTGGGTAGCGCAGAGGACCTGCTGGTGGACGGCCGCCGGGCCGACGCCTTCTATGCCGAGATCCGCCGCTATTGGCCGCAGCTCAAGGATGGCTCCCTGGTCAGCGGCTATGCCGGCATCCGCCCGAAGATCAGCGCCCCGGGAGAGGCTGCGGCCGATTTCTGGATTCAAGGTCCCGGCCAGCACGGCGTGCCCGGCGTGGTGCAGCTGTTCGGCATCGAGTCGCCCGGGCTGACCAGCAGCCTGGCCATCGGAGAACATGTGGCAGCTCTGCTGACACCCTGATCCTGCGCAACCTGAAGCGTGATGGAAAGGGCCAATGGGGGAAGTACCGAGGATGTCCGACAGCGTGTGGAGTCCCGCAAGGCTTGGAGTGCGCTACGAATTCTGTAAGATCAATACAAGCTGTGCTTTGCGCTGCAGGCCTGAAAAAGAGGCTGGGCAGGTAGCAAATGCCCAGGGCTTAATCTGCGGGCCTGACAGGCTCTGCATCCCATGATTTTTCAAGAAAGGTCGCATATGTCCCGCTCCGTTTCCGACACTGTTTCCACAGCCCAAGAAGATCTGGAAAAGCTGGTCAGCGATCTGCGCGGCCTGCTGTCCGCCAAGGATCTGGACAAGGTTCCGGATATCCATCTGCTGCGCCAGCGCATCGACGATGGCATGAACAATGTGCGCGAATCGGCCACGCGCGCGGCCCAGGATGCGGCTCGCCAGGCACGCGAGGCCGTGGATGCCGCTGATCGCTATGCCCGCGACGAGCCCTGGCGTGTTGCCGGTGCCGCATTGGCCGTAGGCGCCTTGCTGGGCTTCATGCTGGGCCGCCGCTGATTCGTCCCGACACCTCAGCGGATACCAAACCCGTGAATTGGATTTCACTTCTGGGCCTGGATGCCTGGGCGACGCGCAGCCGCGCTGCCTTGATAGAGACTGCGCTGGCGGCCGAAGACCGTGCCGACTTGGCCCGGCTCGAGTGGCAGCAGCACAAGCGCAGCCTGCAAACCCTGCTGCTCGTCGGCGTGGTGCTGGGCGGGCTGACCGTGGTCGTGCTGCTGGCACTGACCATGGCCGTGATGGTGCAGTTTTGGGATACCGAACACCGCACTACCGCGGGCTGGCTGCTGGCAGCCGGTTGGCTCGTGGCCTGGGCCTTGGCCTTGTGGCGCTTGATTGCCGCCGCGCGTCAGCTGTCCCAGCCGTTCGAGCTCACGCGCCATGAGCTGATGACGGACTGGAGAACACTCAAGGAGAAGCTGTAGCCATGGCCGATTCCACATCGACTTCTTCCGCAGGTATTCCTGTGGGTGTGGATCTCGCGCTCTGGGAGCGCGCCACGCCGGAGCAGCAAAAAATCATGCGGCGCATTGCGGTACAGCGCGAGCGGCTGAGGACGCGGGCTGCGGCCCGTGCCCAGGCACGGGCGCTGATGAGTGCGCAGGAAACCCAGGTGCGCCCCGATGCGCCCCTGATGGAGCGCATCGTCACCTTCGCGCGCCTGCACCCCGTGGCCGTTGCGGCCGCAGGGGCAGTTGCCGCCGTTGTGGGGCCGCGCAAGCTGCTGCGTCTGGGAAGCATCTTGCTGCCCTGGATCATCAAGCTGCAGCAGAAAAGCCGCTCATGACTTGGTTGGACGCTTCATAAAAAAGCAGCCCGTTTCGACGGGCTGTTTTTCGAGGGGCCTTCAGCGCACGTGGGCGATGGCGCGCGCGGCCTCGGTCACCAGATCCGGGCCGCGATAGATCAGGCCGCTGTAGATCTGCACCACGTCGGCGCCCGCGCGGATCTTGCTGACCGCATCGGCGCCACTCAGGATGCCGCCCACGCCGATGATGGGAAAACGGCTGCCCAGCGCTGAGCGCAGCTGGCGTATCACCTGGTTGCTGGCCTCGAGCACGGGAGCACCCGACAGGCCGCCGGCTTCCTGTGCATGCTGCAGGCCCTGCACGGCTTCGCGGCTGATGGTGGTATTAGTGGCAATCACGCCGTCCATGCCGTGGCGCTGCAGGGTGGCGGCGATCACGCCGATCTGCTCTTCCACCAGGTCGGGGGCGATCTTCACGAACACGGGAACGCGCTTTGCATGCTGCGTGGCCAGCTGCTCGCGGCGCTCGGCAATGGCGTCCAGCAGGCTGTCGAGTGCCTCGTCGCTTTGCAGAGCGCGCAGGTTCTTGGTGTTGGGAGAGCTGATATTGACCGTCACGTAGTCGGCATGCGGGTACACACCGTCCAGCGCCTTGAGGTAGTCGCTGGTGGCTTCCTCAATGGGGGTGGCGGCGTTCTTGCCGATGTTCAGGCCCAGCAGCATGGGCTTGCCGGACTTTCCACTGCTCCGGATCTGGGAGCGCCGCACGTTGGCCAGAAAGGCGTCCAGGCCGTCATTGTTGAAGCCCAGGCGGTTGATCAGCGCCTTCTTCTCGGGGATACGGAACATGCGCGGCTTGGGATTGCCGGGCTGGGGGCGCGGCGTGACGGTGCCGACTTCCACAAAGCCGAACCCCATGGCCGCCAGCGCGTCGATGCAGCGTGCATTCTTGTCCAGGCCCGCAGCCATGCCCACGCGGTTCGGGAACTTGAGGCCGGCCAGCTCGATGGGATCGTCGACCATGGGGCGCGACCAGGCGCATTGCAGCGGTGTGTTCTGGCCCCTGGCCATGAGATTCATGGTGAAGTCGTGGGCGGCTTCGGGGTCCATGCCGAAAAGGATAGGGCGTGTCAGGGAGTAAGGAATAAAGGACATAGGGATAATCGCAGGATTACCTGGATTTTCACCCATGACGACAGCTGCTGCTTCCTCTGTTTCCCAATATTCCCAAGATGAACTCAAAACCCTGGTGGGCCAGGCGGCCCTGAAGTACGTGGTCGCTGGCTCCATTGTGGGCGTGGGCACGGGCTCCACGGTCAACAAGTTCATCGACGCGCTGGCTGCGATCAAGGACAGCATCCCTGGCGCCGTCTCCAGCTCCGTGGCCAGCACCGAGCGCCTGACGGCCCTGGGCATCAAGGTGTTCGACGCCAACGAGGTGCAGCGCCTGGCGGTCTATATCGACGGCGCCGACGAGATCGACGGCCAGGGTTTCATGGTCAAGGGCGGCGGCGCGGCGCTGACGCGCGAAAAGATCGTGGCCGCGCTGGCGGACCGCTTCGTCTGCATCGCCGACGAATCCAAGCGTGTGGACGTGCTGGGTGCGTTCCCGCTGCCCGTGGAAGTGATCCCCATGGCCGCGGGGCAAATTGCCCGCCGCTTCGAGGCCCTGGGCGGCCAGGCGCAGATCCGCATGAAGGACGGTGCGCCGCTGGTGACCGACAACGGCCAGCATATTCTCGACGTGCGCGGCCTGAAGATTGCCGATCCCCTGGCGTTCGAATCGGAAGTCAACCAGTGGCCCGGCGTGGTGACCATTGGCGTTTTCGCCCACCAGAAGGCCGCCGTGTGCCTGCTGGGCACGGCGCAGGGCGTGCAGACGCTGGAGTACTGATGCAGCCCCTGGCGGGCGCAAATCCGCCAAGGCCTTGGTGCCTGCAGGCACCGGGAGGCCGCCCCATGATGGCATTGACCAGCCCAGCAGGCGCCGCCCGTCTTCATACAGCTGGTTACCCGCCGGTGTAGGCGTAACGCCCGCATGACTGCGCTCCAGCAACTGGGTGCCCAGCTCGGCTTCCAGCACGGCGATGAAGTAGCGCAGAGCACGTAAATCCATGATTGGGACGGCAGGAAATTTGTGTTTCAGGATTTATCGGAGCCTAGCAGTGTCGGCATAGGCTGACATGGAATGGCCGCGCATTGTCATCAAGATGGCATATCGCCACTGCCTGGATTGCTGCAGCTTGCCGTCTGGAAGTACCACGACGCGCAACAACCGTACTTTCCCCTTATTTGATGCAAGCCAATCGACGCCATTTTTTCAATGCCCAGGCCGCGCCGGCTGCTGCCGAGTCCGCCCCTGCGGGGAGATCGGCGCACTGGCACGTCTCGGATCTCGATTTCTCGCGCATCGATCGCCAGGCGGTGGAGCGCAACGAGGATCTGTTCTTCCTGCTCGTGAGCGCCTCGTTCATCGAAACGGGCTCGGACACCTATGCCGCCAATCTGGCCGAGCACTACGCGGCCTATCCCGAGATCAGCGCCTGGCTGAAGGACCATTGGGAGGCGGAGGAGCTGCAGCACGGCCAGGCTCTGCGCGTTTACGTGGAGGCCGTGTGGCCCCGTTTTCCCTGGCAGCAGGCCTACGACAGTTTTTTTGGCGAATATTCCAAGCTCTGCACCGTGGAGGAGCTTTATCCCGACCAGCGCCTGGAAATGGTGGCGCGCTGCGTAGTGGAAACCGGCACCACGGCCTATTACCACACGCTGCGCGAACTCAGCGACGAACCGGTGCTGACCGAGCTGCTGGGCCATATCCGCAATGACGAGGTCAGCCACTACAAGCACTTTCTCAAGTACTTCAAGGAACTGCAGCAGGAAGCGCCCGTGGGGCGCGCGCGCATTGCCGGTGCGCTGTATGGCCGGCTCAAGGAATTGCGCGAAAGCGATTCCGATGTGGCGCTGCGCCATGTATGGGCGCACAAGGGCGATTATTTCGCCGGGGGCACCACGCGCTTCGAGGACATGGCCCAGCGCATCTACGAACTGGTCAGCCGCCGCCTGCCTGCGGATCTGGCCGTGCGCATGCTGCTCAAGCCCATGCTGCTGCCCCCGCGCGTGGAGGAACTGGTGCGCACGCCGATTTTCCGGCTGGCCACGCGCGTGATGTCGTACTGAGCTCCCCCTGAGGCGCTTCGCGCCTTCCGCTTCAGAAGGGCGACGGCCTTTGCTGCGGGGCGGCCCCTGCTGGCCGTCCCGCACCAAGTGTGCGCCAGTTTTTCAGGTCGCAGCCCAGTGTCGCAGCGCTTCCTCGGTGATCAAGAGCACCTGCTCGTCGCCGGAGCTGGTATCCAGCCAGAACACGGGCAGATCGGGGAAGGCGGCTTCGAAGAACGGCTTTTCGTTGCCGATCTCCAGCACCACCACGGCTTCCTTGTTCAGGCGCGAGGGCAAGTCCTTTAGCAGCTGGCGGATGAAGTCCATGCCGTCCTCGCCGCCGGCCAGGGCCAGCTCGGGCTCGGCGCGGTATTCGGCGGGCAGGCTGGCCATGCTGCCGGTATTCACATAGGGCGGATTGCACAGTACCAGGTCCCAGGGGCCGGGCACGGCGGCCAGTCCGTCGCTTAGCACCAGGCGCACGCGCTGCTGCAACTCGTGCTTGTCCACGTTGATGCGGGCCACGGCCAGGGCGTCGGGCGAGATGTCGGCGCCGGTCACCTGCACTTCGGGGTAGGCCATGGCGGCCAGGCAGGCCAGGCTGCCGTTGCCGGTGCACAGGTCCAGCACGGCCCGGGTCTTGTCGGAGAGCCAGTCGTCGATGCTGCCACCTGGTTGCGGATTGACCAGCAATTCGGCAATGAAGCTGCGCGGCACGATGGAGCGTTCGTCGATGTAGAAGGGCACGCCCTGCAGCCAGGCTTCGCGCGTCAGATAGGCCGCAGGCTTGCGCGTGCGGATGCGGTCTTCAAAAAGCGTAGCTACCAGCGCTTGCTGCTCCTTGGTTACAGCTTGATCAGCTATGGATTCTGGCGCGCCGGGCGTGAGTTCGCTGTCCAGCGGCAGGCCCAGCTTCCACAGCGTGAGCCAGGCGGCCTCGTCTTCGGCGGTGGCCGTGCCATGGCCGAAGGCCACGCCGGCATCGGCCAGGGCCTTGGCGCCGCAGGCCACCAGAGCCGCCACGGTGTCGCCTTGGATGGCGGAAGAATTTGCGTTGGCAGAAGTCATGGGTGGTTCAGGCCGCATGGGGCGCCGAGGCCTGCTGCAGCTGCTCCAGTGTCTTGCGGTAGATGTTCTTGAGCGGCTCGATGTCGGCGACGGCAATGTATTCGTCGATCTTGTGGATGCTGGCGTTGGGCGGTCCCATCTCGATGACCTGGGGGCAGATCTGGGCGATGAAGCGCCCGTCGCTGGTGCCACCCGTGGTGGACAGTTCCGTGTCCAGCCCGGTCTCGTCCTTGATGGCGGCCTGTACGGCATGCACCAGCGTGCCGGGCTCGGTCAGGAAGGGCTGGCCGCCAATGGTCCAGGCCAGCGAATATTCGACGCCGTGACGGTCCAGCACCGCGTGCACGCGGCGCTGCAGCGATTCGGCCGTGGACTCGGTCGAGAAGCGGAAGTTGAAATCGATCACCACATGGCCGGGGATGACGTTGCTGGCGCCGGTGCCGCCGTGGATGTTGCTGATCTGCCAGCTCGTCGGCGGGAAAAAGGCGTTGCCCAGGTCCCAGGTGGTGGCGGCCAGTTCGGCCAGGGCCGGCAAGGCCTCGTGGATGGGGTTGCGCGCCAGCTGCGGATAGGCGATGTGGCCCTGGATGCCGTTGACCGTGAGCTTGCCGCTCATGGTGCCGCGGCGGCCGTTCTTGATCATGTCGCCGGTCTGCTCGACCGAGGTGGGTTCGCCCACGATGCACCAGTCCAGGCGCTCGCCGCGCTGCCTGAGCGTCTCCACCACGACCTTGGTGCCATCCACGGACGGACCTTCCTCGTCGCTGGTCAGCAGCAGGGCGATGTCGAAGGCGGGCTCGGGCGTGGCCTGCAGGAACTCCTCCAGCGCCACGACAAAGGCGGCGATGGAAGTCTTCATATCGCTGGCGCCGCGGCCGTAGAGGCGGCCGCCCCGGTGCATGGGAATGAAGGGCGGACTGGTCCACTGCTCGAGCGGGCCGGGCGGCACGACATCGGTGTGGCCGGCGAACACCAGCACGGGTTTTGCGGAATCCGTGGCAGCCAGCACCTGGTTGGATCGGCCTGCGCGGTATCTGGCCCAGAGATTGCGGACGCGGAAATCCTCCGGGCCGCTGTCCAGCCGCTCGCATTCAAAGCCCATGGGGACCAGGGCGTCGGCCAGCAGCTCGAGGCAGCCGGCGTCTTCGGGGGTGACGGAAGGCAGGCTGATGAGCTGCTCGGTCAGTTGCAGGGTGCGGGACATGGAAAAAACCAAACCATAAAAAAGCCGGGAGGCCGGCGGACGGCCGGCATTTGCGACATTGTGCGTGAGGCGGTCGGCCGCATCAGAGCGGCTTGACGTCCAGAGTGATTTCCGTGAACGATGGCATATCGTCATCGCCCGGACGCGGCGTTTCGTCCGAAGAGGCCGGGGTCTGGGCCGAGCGCGCCAGGTCATTGTCCATGCGCCACATCAGATTGGTCGGCGAGTCGGCATTGGCCAGCGCTTCCTCACGCGTGATTGTGCCATTGCCCACCAGGGCGGCCAGCGCCTGCTCGAAAGTCTGGGAGCCTTCGGCCATGGATTTCTCCATGGCCTCCTTCACGCCGCTGAAGTCTCCGCGCTGGATCAGGTCCGACACCAGCCGGGTGTTGAGCATGACTTCCACGGCCGGCGTGCGGCCCTGGCTGACCGTGCGCACCAGCCGCTGCGAAATCACGGCCTTCAGCGCCGCCGACAGCTCGCCCAGCATGGTGGGGCGGATTTCCTCGGGATAGAAGGACAGGATGCGGTTGAGCGCGTGGTAGCTGTTGTTGGCGTGCAGCGTGGCCAGGCACAAATGTCCGGACTGGGCATAGCCCATGGCGGCCGACATGGTGTCGCGGTCCCGGATTTCGCCGATCAGGATCACATCGGGCGCCTGGCGCAGCGCGTTCTTGAGCGCGATCTGCAGCGATGCGGTATCGGTGCCGATTTCGCGCTGGTTGATGATGGAGCGCTTGTTGCGGAACTGATATTCGATGGGGTCTTCCACCGTCAGGATGTGGCCCGAGAGCTTTTCGTTGCGCTCTTCGATCATGGAGGCCAGCGTGGTGCTCTTGCCCGAGCCCGTGGCGCCCACGATCAGCACCAGCCCGCGCTTTTGCAGGATGAGGTCGCTGAGCACGGGCGGCAGGCTCAGCGCTTCGCGCGAGGGAATCTGCTGGGCGATGAAGCGGACGACCACGGCATAGGTGCCGCGCTGGCGCATGGCGTTGACGCGGAAACGGCCCACCCCGGCCAGCGACACGGCGGTGTTGAGTTCGCCCGTGGACTGCAGCTCGGCGATGGCCTCGGGCTCCACGACCTCGGCCAGCAGGGCCAGCGGCGCCTCGGGCGGCAGGGACTGGTTGTTGATGGGCACGCATTCGCCGTTGATCTTGATCTGCGCCGGCGCGCGGGCCGAAAGATAGACGTCCGAAGCCCGCTTGTCGGCCATCAGGCGCAGGATTTTCTCCATGGTACTCATCTCATCCCTCCCAGGGTGAATTCCGTATGTGTTTGGCCGCCTTTATACCTTGCCGCCGGCCCGTTTTCGCGCGAATGACGGGAGAAGAACGCCCGGCAAAAACAAAGGCCTGTCGCACGGGCATGCGGCAGGCCTTGCGGCATGGTGCCGGTCGTGCTTAGTCGCGCAGCAGATCGTTCAGGCTGGTGGTGGAGCGGGTCTTGGCGTCCACGGTCTTGACGATGATGGCGGCGTACATGGAGTAGTCCTTGCCATCCTTGGTCTTCTTGGGCAGGTTGCCCGACACCACGACCGAGCCGGCAGGCACGCGGCCGAAGGTGGTTTCGCCGGTTTCGCGGTTGAAGATGGGGGTGGACTGGCCGATGTACACGCCCATGGAGATCACGGAGTTCTCTTCCACGATCACGCCTTCCACGACTTCCGAGCGGGCACCGATGAAGCAGTTGTCTTCGATGATGGTGGGGTTGGCCTGCAGGGGTTCCAGCACGCCGCCCAGGCCCACGCCGCCCGACAGGTGGACGTTCTTGCCCACTTGCGCGCAGGAGCCCACGGTGGCCCAGGTGTCGACCATGGTGCCTTCGTCCACGTAGGCGCCGATGTTCACGTAGGAAGGCATCAGGATGGCGCCCTTGGCGATGAAGCTGCCGCGGCGGGCCACGGCCGGGGGCACCACGCGCACGCCGGTGGCGGCGATCTGGGCTTCGCTCAGGCCCTGGTACTTGGTAGGCACCTTGTCGAAGAACTGCAGGCTGCCCGCCTGCATCAGAGCGTTGTCCTTGAGGCGGAAGGACAGCAGCACGGCCTTCTTGAGCCACTGGTGCACAGTCCACTGGCCCACGCCGGTGCGGCTGGCCACGCGCAGGCGGCCGGCGTCCAGTTCGGCGATGGCGTGTTCCACGGCATCCACCACTTCCTTGGGGGCTGCGGAGGGCGAGAGATTGGCACGGTTGTCCCAGGCGGTTTCGATGATGGATTGCAGTTGTTGCGTCATGGTGGTTTCGTATTTCAGGTCGAGGAACTGAAGGTTGAAGGAAAAGGGTAACAGGCCGGTTCAGGCCTGGCGGGTGGTGATAAAGGCCGCAATGCGCTGGGCGGCTTCCAGGCATTCGGCGGTTTCCGCCACCAGGGCCATGCGCACGCGGTTGGCGCCGGGATTGGCTCCCTGGGCCTCGCGCGCCAGATAGCTGCCGGGCAGAACGGTCACGCCCGTGGACTGGTACAGCTCCTTGGCGAATTGTGCATCGTCCAGGCCCAGGCCGGCGGGAATACCGGCCCAGAGATAGAAGCTGGCATCGGGCAGCTTCACGTCCATGACCGCGGACAGCACGGGTGTGACCTGGGCGAATTTTTCGCGGTACAGGCGGCGGTTTTCCTGCACATGGGCCTCATCGCCCCAGGCGGCGATGGAGGCCGTCTGCACCACGGGGCTCATGGCGCCGCCGTGGTAGGTGCGGTAGAGCAGAAAGGCCTTGAGCAGCGCGGCATCGCCGGCCACGAAGCCGCTGCGCAGGCCGGGCACATTGCTGCGCTTGGAGAGGCTGGTGAACATCACCAGGTTTTTGAAGCCCGTACGGCCCAGGCGTGCAGCGGCTTCCAGGCCGCCCAGCGGCGCCTCGTCGTTGAAATAGATCTCGCTATAGCACTCGTCGCTGGCAATCACGAAGCCGTGGCGGTCCGATAGCGCGAACAGCTTTTCCCATTCGGACAGGGGCAGGACGGCACCGGTGGGATTGCCGGGCGAGCAGACGAAGATCAGCTGCGTGTCGCGCCAGACCTCATCGGGGACGGCATCCCAGTTGACGGCGAAGTTGCGCTCCGGATCGCTGGCCGCGTAATAGGGTGTGGCCCCGGCCAGCAGCGTGGCGCCTTCGTAGATTTGATAGAAGGGATTGGGGCAGATGACGCGTGCGCCGGGGCGGCTGGCGTCCACCACGACCTGGGTGAAGGCAAACAGCGCTTCGCGCGAGCCGTTGACCGGCAGCACCTGGGTCGCGGCGTCCAGGCTAATGCCGTAGCGCCGGCTGGCCCATCCGGCGCAGGCCTGGCGCAGCGCCGGCATGCCGGCAGTGGCTGGGTAGACGGACAGGCCTTGCAGCTCGCTGCTCAGCGCCGTTTCGATGAATGCCGGCGTGGCATGGCGCGGCTCCCCGATCCCCAGGCTGATGGGACGTAGGCCGGCCGGTGGCTCGATACCGGCAAACAATTGGCGCAGGCGTTCAAAAGGGTAGGGCTGAAGACGGGAGAGCAAGGGGTTCATGGCTATATTTTATGAGTTGATGCCGATTTTGCATAAACAGCGTTAGCTGCTTTAAGGGTTAGCCGAGTGTTTTGTGTTGCGTATGCTGTATTGCAGCATCACGATCCATGGCGCTGTGCATGGCAAGCCCATGCCCGATCAGGGTTAGCAACGTTCCAGGGGAGCCGTGTGTTGACCATGGCGCATGGGCGTGGTGGTAGATTGCCGCGAAATTTTGCGGGCAGGAATGGGCAAAAGTGTTGGATGAGAGGAAGGGGACGCAATGAAAGGCAGCAGGGAACAGATGGGGGCATTGGGGCGTAGCCAGGCGGGTGCAGAAGGCAATGCGCCGGCAGCAAGAGCCGGCATTTTCGGCACAGTGTGGCAGGCGTGGAGCAAGTATCTGGGCCCTGCCTGGCTACTGGCCGGGCCTTTGCCGTTTTTGCTGGCGCCAAGTCTGACACAAGTCGGGTATCCCAAATGGGAATGGGCCTGGTTTGCTGCCTGGGCCGTAGGCGCCTTGTTATGGCTGTTCTCGCGCGGTCGCAACTGGCAGAACCAGTGGCAGGACATGCAGCAGTCCATGCAGAAGGTGGCGCAGGGCGATCTGCGCCATGGCCGTGCCATGGCCGGCGCGGCTGATGATACGGGCAGGAGCAGCGCCGGTACGCTGCTGGCGGAAATGGTGAATGCGCTGTCGGGCATGGTGGCCGATGTGCGCAGCAATGCCGCGCTCGTGGCCCAGGCCGGGCATCAGCTGGTAAACGAGCACGAGGCTCTGGCCGCGCGCACCGAGCAGCAGGCCGGCAACTTGGCCCAGACCGTGGTGAGCGTGGAGCAGATCAGTGGCACGGTACAGCACAACGCGCAAGTGGCACAGGCCGCCCATGCCAAGGCCAGCACCGTGCGCACTTCGGCCGACGAAGGCATGCAAGCCATGCAGCATGCCGTAGCCTCGGTGGAAGCCATCGAACGTCAGGCGCAACGCATGCGCGAAATCATCGGCGTGATCGACGGTATTGCCTTTCAGACCAATATCCTCGCGCTGAATGCCGCGGTAGAGGCTGCGCGTGCCGGAGAACAGGGGCGCGGTTTTGCCGTGGTGGCCGGCGAGGTGCGCAATCTGGCCCAGCGTGCCGGAGAAGCTTCGCGGGAGATTCGCCAACTCATCGGCGAGACCGTGCAGCAGGTGAGCCAGAGTACCGCGCTGATCCGCTCGGCCGGCGAAGGCATAGGGCGTGTGACCCAGGGCATACGCGATGTGGCTCAGCACATGGGCGAGCTGTCCGAGTCGACCAGCAGCCAGGGCACGGCCCTGGTGGAAATCTCGGACGCGGTGCGCGAGATCGACCAGATCACCCAGCACAATGCGCAGATGGTGAGCCATGCGCTGCACCATGCCCAGGCGCTGGAGCAAAGAGCCCAGGTGCTGTCAGGGGCGGTGTCGCGCTTTCGCCTGCAGCAGGGAACCGCCGAAGAAGCGGTGGCGCTGGTGGATGCCGCAATGCATCTGGCCCGCGGCGCGCGCAACATGGGGGCGCTGCTGAGCACGGTGACTGATCCTGGCCAGCCCTACCACGACCGCGACATGTATGTGTTCGCCCTGTCGGGAGAGGGCGAGTACAAGGCCTTTGGCGGCAATGCAGCCAAGATTGGCACGCGGGTGCAGGACGTGCCGGGCATCAACGGCGAGCAACTGATTGCCGATATCGTGGCCCAGGCCGAGAAAGGCCCGGGATGGGTGGAATACGATTATCTGAATCCGTCCACGCAGAAGGTCCAGACCAAGATGTCGTTTGTCTGCAAGCATCGGGATCTGTACTGGGGCTGCGGCGTATACAAAAGCCTGGTCGAGGCTTAAGAACGTGTTTACGACATCCTCGCGGCTGCGTAGAGATCGTCAACACGTTCTCAGTGTTGCGCTCTCTGGGCCCGGGCACGGGCGAGGATGGCGGCAATGGTGTCCTTTTTGCGCGAGGAGTCTTGCCGCTGCACCGCTGCATCGGCTTGGGAGGTGGCAGGCTCTGCGCAAGCCGGTGCAGGCGCGTTTGCCGGTGTGCTGGCTGCGGGGGATGCCTTGCTGCGCTGCAGGCGTGCCTGATGCGCAGCATAGCGTGCACGCGCATGGTCGGCTTGGGCCTGGCTCCAGGCATCCCAGCCCGTGGCTTCGCCACTGGCGTTTTCGAGTTGGATGCAGTCTACTGGGCAGGCCGGAATGCACAGCTCGCAGCCCGTGCAATGTGCATTGATCACGGTATGCATGCGCTTGTTGGCGCCGAGGATGGCATCCGTGGGGCAGGCCTTGATGCAAAGCGTGCAGCCTATGCACCAGGCTTCATCGATCACGGCCAGCATGCGCGGAGCCTTCACGCCATGCTCGGCGCTCAGCGGCATGGCTGGCTGTCCGGTGATGGCGGCCAGCCGGTCAATGCCCTGCGCGCCGCCCGGCGGGCATTGGTTGATGGCCGCATCGCCCTGGGCAATGGCCTGGGCATAGGCGGCGCAATCGGGGTAACCGCAGCGCGTGCACTGGGTCTGGGGCAGGACCGCATCAATGCTTGCCGCCAGTGCTTGAAGCTTGGAGGCCGCGGACATCGATGGGGTCATGACAAGCCTTTGCTAGGTTTTGATTTTTCGCGAACCGCGATGGTTGTGGGCGGCCTTGGCAGGCCGGTGGTCGGCATAGGCCGCGGCGTGTGAAGCCGCAGAGTTTACGGCTTTTGCATCTGCGGTTTCGGCAGCGGGCTCCGCAGAAGGCTTGGCGGCAGGCGTCGGCTTTGCGCTCACGCTGTGGGCATGGCCGGCAGCACTGGCCTGGGTGGCACTGGCGGGCTGGTGGGCCAGGATGAAGTCGCGCACCTGCGGATACACGATCTTGCGCCAGCGGCTGCCGCTGAAGATGCCGTAGTGGCCGGCGCCCGGCACTTCGAGGTGCTGACGCTGTTCGGCATCAATGCCGGTGCACAGATCGTGGGCCGCGCGGGTCTGGCCCGAGCCCGAGATGTCGTCCAGTTCGCCTTCGATGGTGAGCAGGGCCGTGCCGCGGATGTCCTGGGGGCGCACCAGCTCCGGGCGGCCTTCGGGGTTGCGTACTTCCCAGGTGCCTTTGACGAGCTTGTACTCCTGGAACACCGTGGCAATGGTTTCCAGATAGTAGTCGGCATCCATGTCGAGCACGGCGTTGTACTCGTCGTAGAACTTGCGGTGGTGCTCGGCGCTGGCTTCATCGCCCTTGATCAGGTCCTTGAAGTAGTCGTAGTGGCTGCTGGCGTGGCGGTCCGGATTCATCGCCACGAAGCCCGAGTACTGCAGAAAGCCGGGATAGACGCGGCGCCCGGCGCCCGGATAGCTGCTGGGCACTTCGTAGATCACATTGTTCTTGAACCATTCGATGCTGCGCGTTTCGGCCAGGTTGTTCACCGCCGTGGGGGAGCGGCGCGCATCGATGGGGCCGCCCATCATGGTCATGGTCAGGGGCGTTGCCTCGCCGCGGCTGGCCATGAGCGAGACGGCCGCCAGAACCGGCACCGTGGGCTGGCAGACGCTGACCACATGGCATTGACCATAGCGGTCCTGCAGATAGCGGATGAACTCCTGCACATAGTGCACATAGTCGTCCAGATGGAATTCACCTTCGGACAGCGGCACGGTGCGGGCATTCTTCCAGTCCGTGATATAGACCTTGTGGCCGCTCAGCATGTTTTGGACGGTGTCGCGCAGCAAGGTGGCGTAGTGGCCCGACAGCGGCGCCACGATCAGCACCACGGGTTGGCTCAGCATGGCCTGCAGCGTCTCCGGGTCGTCCGAGAAGCGCTTGAAGCGGCGCAGCTCGCAGAACGGCTTGTCGATTTCCACGCGTTCGAGGATGGTGACGTCCACGCCGCCGACGTCCACGCTGCGCAGGTTGAACTCGGGCTTTTCATAGTCCTTGCCCAGCCGGTAGAGCAGATTGAAGCCCGCAGCCATGCGCGGGGCCATGGGAAGCTGGCTCAATGCGGAATGCGGAGCGCTGTAGAGCTTTGAGGTGGCCAGCGCAAAGTCGGCAAAAGGCTCGACCATGGCGCGTTGCATTTCATAGAGCTTGTAGAGCATGAAAAGTGGGAATTTGGTTATGTTGCAGTGCAATATAACAGCGGCATTTGACATGCGAAATAGTAAAAGCCCTTTCAGGATGAAACCTAGGTCTGGCTGTGGGGAATACGCTGCAGCCACTGTGCTGGCAAGCAACTTCAGGCGCATAGGTTCCAGGGAAGTTCGCCGCAGATCAAATATGGGCAACCGCTGGAAGCTATTAAATTGAAAGCGCCTCGCTGGTTTGCACGGGCTTGGTGCGGGCCAGTTTCATGACCTCGGCCGGCGGCAGCTGCTTGAGTCGGTGGTCGCTCCAGACCTGGCGCCAGCGGCGCGCCCCGGCCAGGCCGTTGCGCAGGCCCAGCATGTGGCGGGCCACCGAGTACCAGTGCGAGCCGTGCTCGCTGGCCTCGCGCTCCATGTAGCGCACCATCTGCTCTTCCACGTTTTCACGGTTGTGCCGCCGGCTATCGTCGCCGTAGTAGAGCGTATCCCAGGAGGCCAGCCACCAGGGATTGTGATAAGCCTCGCGGCCCACCATCACGCCATCGACGGTTTCCAGCTGCTCCTGCACCGCGGCATCGGTCTTGATGCCGCCGTTGACGGCAATGGTCAGATGCGGAAATTCCTTTTTCAATCGGGCCACGACGTCATAGCGCAGCGGCGGGATCTCGCGGTTCTCCTTGGGCGACAAGCCCTTGAGCCAGGCATTGCGCGCATGGACGATGAAGACTTGGCAGCCGGCATCGGCTACTGTGCCGACAAAGTCCCGCATGAACTCATAGCTTTCGCTCTTGTCGATGCCGATGCGATGCTTGACGGTCACGGGTACGGACACGGCATCGACCATGGCCTTGACGCAGTCCGCCACCAGCGAGGCTTCGTTCATCAGGCAGGCGCCGAATGCGCCGCGCTGCACGCGCTCGCTGGGGCAGCCGCAGTTGAGGTTGATCTCGTCATAGCCCCATTGCTCGCCGAGTCGGGCGCCGTGAGCCAGATCGGCGGGCTCGCTGCCGCCCAGTTGCAGGGCCACGGGGTGCTCCTCGGGCTCGAAGCGCAGATGGCGGGCCACGTCGCCATGCAGCAGCGCCCCCGTGGTCACCATCTCGGTATAGAGCAGGGCATGGCGGCTCAGCAGCCGGTGCAGATAGCGGCAATGCTTGTCGGTCCAGTCCATCATGGGCGCAACGGACATGCGCCACATGCTGAAATTGTCGGCGACGGGCAGGGTGGGTTTATCGATATCTGTCATGGAGTTCAATTTCAGTCCTGCCCTGGCGCCGGAGTGAGATCGCCAAGATGCTGCGGTACAGCGCTGTGGTCGTTCCGCTGCCTTGCAGGAGAGGCCGTTATTGTGCCCATGAGGGCACAAACTTTCATGTGAAAGGCTTTGGAGTCCACGCGGGTCTGGCTCTGGAGCAATATGCGCGCAGGCGGAGCGTAGGACTGGATGAAGACGCTTCAACTGCGGCGAGCTTTGAAAGCTGGCACAGAGATCAAGTGATAGGTTTTTGAAGCGGAGTCATTTTGTAATTATTTTAATGTAACTTACATGATGGTTAATTCAATCTAACCAACAGCAAACGCGGAATCAGAGGCCAGGGCAGCCGAAATTCACGCAACATGGACTTGCAGCCAACGAAATAGCCCCATGCGGCCTGTTCAACAGGCGGGGCGCAGCGCATTCACTCATGGCGTGAACAGGGTTGCAGCACAAGCCGTTCTTGCTGCAGTTCTTCATAACAAATGACGATGTAGTGATGCAAGCGCTGCTGCCCGTCACGCACGGCAGTAATGGACAAGTGGTGGCTTAGGCCGTTGTGGAGCAATTGCCAATAGCCTTTCCAATGGCCGCTGCGGCCGATTTCAGACCAGACCTCGGAAAATTTCGCACAGGTATCGATCTCGTCGGCGGTGTCCCGATAGAAGTCTGAAAACTCCTTGTTTCTGGCAGTTTTGCGCGGCAGGCCGCGCATGCGTTCGTAGGCCGGATTGATGTCCACCACACGCCGGTTCGCATCGAGCAGCACCACGCCTTCAAAGCTGTGCTCGAATACGGTGGTGGCACTGCGCAACTGGCTTTCAGTCTTCTTCTGCGAACTCAGGTCGGTCAGAATTCCGACATACATGCGCCGGCCTCTGGCGTCGGCCTGGCTCAGGGCAAGGCGCAAGGGAACAAGGGTGCCGTTCTTGTGCTGGCCCAGGACTTCCCAGGCCTTGTTGTGCAATGGCGTGGCCCCCTGGCTGTGGTCCAGCGCATGTTTCTTCAGATATTCGTGAGGCTGGCCTGCCAATGCCCCGGGCATCAGCATTTTTACGTTCCGCCCTATGACTTCCGCAGGCATCCAGCCCAGAATATGCTCGGCAGCAGGGTTGTATTCCAGCACTTTGCCCAAGGGATCGATGCAAATGATTCCATCGGCTGCCATGTGCACCAGTGCACGCAAATGCGCTGCATTCACATCCTCAATCTGCCAGCGCGAGCGGTAATGGAGATGCGCATTGGTTTGCACAATCAGTCCCCCGACCGCCAGGGTAACCAGCGCAATGATCAGCGCCAGAGTCAGCGGGTTTCCCGTTTCGGCCGAGTGGGGCTCCATTCCCGGCATTTCATGGACGCGCAATGCCAGCATGGCCGTGTAATGGATTCCGGCAATGGCGCAGCCCATGATCAGGGTGGCCAGGATTTTGCCGTTACTGGAAAGCGGTTTGCCGCCTTTGCTCAAACCAAAACGTATCCAGAGCGCCAGCATGACCAACGCCATGCCGATGACCACCGACAACGCAAGCCTTCCTGGCCCATAGTGCACTGCGACATGCATGCGCATGGCAGATATGCCGCAGTAGTGCATGGCCGCAATGCCGGTGCCGATAATGATGCCACCCAAAACCAGCTCGATATTGTGCAGCCGGGACTTTGCCAGAAGCATCAGGGCCACAGCCGATGCAGCCAATCCCGCAAGAATGGATATCAGCGCCTGAGGCAGGTCATATTCAATGCCTGCATGGGGGGGTAGATGCCAGCACACTGATAAGATGCATGCTCAATATTCCGCCCCCCAGGCTCAAACTGCCGCCGGCAATGGCGCCAAGGCGCAATTGGGGCGTCACAGCCTCGCGCGCCAGGGCCGCCAGGCGCAGAGCCTGATTCGACGCGATGATGCTCACGCCAAGGGATAGCAATATCAGCCAAAGGTCGCATTCGCCTTGGGCCAGAGGGCTATTCGGGTCTTCGCTCCAGAAGAATAGGGGCGGCATGGGGTAAATCCTGTGGGGCTAGGCATATTGGATGCCAGTTTATGGCATAGCCTCCCACAATATCACCGGCTGTTTCCCTCAAATATGTCAGGGCAGTCTTGCATGACCATTCATGACAATTGCTGTGGGATTGATGGCGGTATTTGTTTACGTCGCCGCCGTCAATCCATTTTGGAAATGGGCGCGTACGGCACAAGCCGCGGCTTCGGGGTTGCGCGCCAGCAGGGCCTGCATGATGGCTTCGTGCTCGGCCATGGAATCCTCGATGCGCCCCTGCTTGAACAGCGATTTGTGGCGGTTGAGCTTCATGACCTTGCGCAGGTCGGTCACGAGCTGGTTGCGCCAGCGGTTGTCGGCGATGTCCAGCAACTGCATATGGAACTGTTCGTTGAGCGCAAAGAAGCGCTCGGCATTGTGCGTCTGCCGCCGGAGATCCTCGTGCGTGTCGCGCAGGGCGGTCAACTGCTCGTCGCTGGCGGTTTCGGCAACCACGGCGGCGGCATCGGCTTCCAGCAGACTCAGGAGGCGGTAGACGTCGGCAATATCCTTGGGCGAGACCTCGGTCACATAGGCGCCGCGCCGCACCTTCATGGTGACCAGTCCTTCGGCCGCCAGCACTTTTAGCGCTTCGCGCAAGGGCGTGCGGCTGATGCCATATTCCTCGGCAATCTTGAGTTCATCGATCCACGCGCCGGGCTCCAGCTCATGCTGGAAGATGCGTTGGCGTAGTTGCTCGGCCACTTGTTCGTACAACGCAAGCGGTGTCAAAGTCGTTTTTGTCATCTCGATGCGATTGTACGTGTGGAATATTTTGAATTCATAATTATGAATAATGTACACTTGAGGGCAAGTTAACATATCGCGGAAAACACGCGTAGCGCACCAGAGAGACGAGAGACAAATGAGCCAAGACACTTCGAGCAAGGCAAGCCAGATGGACGACTTCGCCAAGGCAGACCTTAAGACCTGGACCAAGGCTGCTGCCAAGGCGGCGCCCGGCGGCGATATGGCAGCGCTGAACTGGCAAACGCCCGACGGCATCACGGTCAAGCCCCTGTACACGGCCGAAGATGTTGCCGATCTGCCCTATACGAATACGCTGCCGGGTTTCGAGCCCTATATCCGCGGCCCGCAGGCCACCATGTATGCGGGCCGGCCCTGGACCATCCGTCAGTACGCAGGCTTTTCCACCGCCGAGGAGTCTAATGCCTTCTATCGCAAGGCGCTGGCCGCGGGCGGGCAGGGCGTCTCCGTCGCGTTCGACCTGGCCACGCACCGCGGCTATGACAGCGACCATCCGCGCGTGACGGGCGATGTGGGCAAGGCCGGCGTGGCCATCGATTCGGTGGAAGACATGAAGGTGCTCTTCGACCAGATTCCGCTGGACCAGGTGTCCGTCTCCATGACCATGAACGGCGCCGTGCTGCCCGTGCTGGCCGGCTACGTGGTGGCGGCCGAAGAGCAGGGCGTGCCGCAGGACCAGCTCTCGGGAACCATTCAGAACGACATTCTGAAAGAGTTCATGGTGCGCAACACCTATATCTACCCGCCCAAGCCGTCGATGAAGATCATCGGCGACATCATCGAGTACACGAGCCAGAACATGCCCAAGTTCAACTCGATCTCGATCTCGGGCTACCACATGCAGGAAGCCGGTGCCAACCAGGCGCTGGAGCTGGCCTTCACGCTGGCCGACGGCAAGGAATATGTGAAGACCGCCATCGCCAAGGGCATGGACGTGGACGCCTTCGCGGGCCGCCTGTCCTTCTTCTGGGCCGTGGGCATGAACTTCTACCTGGAAGTGGCCAAGATGCGCGCCGCGCGCCTGCTGTGGTGCCGCATCATGAAGGGCTTCGACGCCAAGAGCCCCAAGAGCCTGATGCTGCGCACGCACAGCCAGACCTCGGGCTGGTCGCTGACCGAGCAGGACCCCTACAACAACGTGGTGCGCACCACCATCGAGGCCATGGCGGCCGTGTTCGGCGGCACGCAGTCGCTGCACACCAATGCGCTGGACGAAGCCATTGCGCTGCCCACCGAGTTCTCGGCCCGCATTGCACGCAACACGCAGCTCATCATCCAGGAAGAGACCCACATCACCAATGTGATCGACCCCTGGGCCGGCAGCTACATGATGGAGAAGCTGACCCAGGACATGGCCGATGCCGCCTGGAAGATCATCGAGGAAGTGGACGCCATGGGCGGCATGACCCAGGCCGTGGACAGCGGCTGGGCCAAGCTGAAGATCGAGGCCGCGGCCGCCGAGAAGCAGGCCCGCATCGATTCGGGCAAGGAAGTCATCGTCGGCGTCAACAAGTACAAGCTGGCCAAGGAAGACGCCGTCGACATCCTCGAGGTGGACAATGTCAAGGTGCGCGACAGCCAGATTGCGCGCTTGAAGAACATCAAGGCAAAGCGCGACCAGGCCAAGGTGGAACAAACGCTGGCTGCTCTCACAAGTGCAGCAGAGTCCGGCGAAGGCAATCTGCTGGATCTGTCCATCCAGGCCGTGCGCCTGCGCGCCACGGTGGGTGAGATCTCCGACGCGCTGGAAAAGGCCTTCGGCCGCCATCGCGCCGATACCCAAAAGGTGACCGGTGTGTACGCTGCCGCTTACGACTCGGCCGAAGGCTGGGACAAGCTCAAGACCGAGATCGATGCCGCGTCCGAAACGCTGGGCCGCCGCCCGCGCGTGATGATCGCCAAGCTGGGCCAGGACGGCCACGACCGCGGCGCCAAGGTGGTGGCCACGGCCTTCGCCGACCTGGGCTTCGACGTGGACATGGGGCCGCTGTTCCAGACGCCCGAGGAGTGCGCGCGCCAGGCCATCGAGAACGATGTGCATGCCGTGGGCGTGTCCACGCTGGCTGCAGGCCACAAGACCCTGGTGCCCGCCATCATCGAAGAGCTGAAGAAGCAGGGCGCCGACGACATCATCGTCTTCGTGGGCGGCGTGATTCCGGCCCAGGACTACGATTTTCTCTACAACGCCGGCGTCAAGGGCGTCTACGGCCCTGGCACGCCGATTCCGGCCAGCGCCAAGGACGTGCTGGAGCAGATCAAGAAGGCCAACAGCCTGTAAGCACCTCTGAGCACCTTTGCGAGCAATGACACCTGAGCAAATGCAGGACGGCATTCTGCACGGCAACCCGGCCGTGCGGCGCCGCTCGATGGCCAAGGCCATCACCTTGCTGGAATCCTCGCGGGCCGACCACCGCGACCAGGCCGACGGCCTGCTCACGGCCCTGCTGCCGCACACGGGCCAGGCGTTTCGCCTTGGCATCAGCGGCGTGCCGGGCGTGGGCAAGTCCACCTTCATCGAGGCGCTGGGCCTGTACCTGATAGCCCAGGGCCTGAAGGTGGCGGTGCTGGCCATCGACCCTTCGTCCACCGTATCGGGCGGCTCCATCCTGGGCGACAAGACCCGCATGGAGCAGCTGTCCATGCGGTTCGAGGCCTATATCCGCCCGAGCCCCTCCAGCGGCACGCTGGGCGGCGTGGCCGAGAAGACGCGTGAGGCCATGCTGGTCTGCGAGGCCGCTGACTACGACGTGGTCATCGTCGAGACCGTGGGCGTGGGCCAGAGCGAGATCGCCGTGCACGGCATGACCGACATGTTCTGCGTGCTGCAGCTGCCCAATGCGGGCGACGACCTGCAGGCCATCAAGAAGGGCGTGATGGAGCTGGCCGACCTGGTGCTCATCAACAAGGCCGACATCGACCCCAATGCCGCCACGCGGGCCCAGGCCCAGATCACCTCGAGCCTGCGCCTCTTGGGCATGCACGGCAACCCGGACCACGCCAATACCGGAGCCCTGTGGCAACCGCGCGTGCTGCAGATCAGCGCCTTGCTGGGCCAGGGCGTGGAAGGCTTCTGGGCGGCGGTCAGCCAGTTCAAGGACCTGCAGACGGCCAACGGCCGCCTGCAGCTGCGCCGCGAGAGGCAGGCCCTGGCCTGGATGTGGGAGCGCATCGACTTCGGGCTCAAGCAGGCGTTTCGCCAGCATCCGCAGGTCCGGGCGCTTTTGCCAGGACTGCAGGCCGAAGTGGCCGCGGGCCGGATCGCGGCCAGCACCGCAGCACGAAATCTGCTTGCTGCGCAGACACAGCAATCGTAGATAGCTCTTATAAACGTAGCATCAAAGACAAGACAACCCGATCACATTAGAGGACGAGCATGCAAGACGATATCCTGAAGCAGCTGGAAGCCAAGCGCGAGCGCGCAAGGCAGGGTGGGGGACAAAAGCGCATCGATGCGCAGCACGGCAAAGGCAAGCTCACGGCGCGCGAGCGCATCGAACTGTTGCTGGACGACGGCACGTTCGAGGAGTGGGACATGTTCGTTGAGCACCGCTGCACGGACTTCGGCATGCAGGAGCAGAAGATCCCGGGCGACGGCGTGGTCACGGGCTACGGCATGATCAACGGCCGCCTGGTCTTCGTCTTCAGCCAGGACTTCACCGTCTTCGGCGGCGCGCTGTCCGAAACGCATGCTGAGAAGATCTGCAAGGTCATGGACCAGGCCATGAAGGTGGGGGCACCCGTGATCGGTCTCAACGATTCGGGCGGCGCGCGCATCCAGGAAGGCGTGGCCTCGCTGGGCGGCTATGCCGACGTGTTCCAGAAGAACGTGCTGGCCTCGGGCGTGGTGCCGCAGATCTCCATGATCATGGGCCCGTCCGCCGGCGGCGCCGTGTATTCGCCGGCCATGACGGACTTCATCTTCATGGTCAAGGACAGCTCCTATATGTTCGTGACCGGCCCCGAGGTCGTGAAGACCGTGACCCACGAGGAGGTGACGGCCGAGGAACTGGGCGGTGCCATCACCCACACGACCAAGAGCGGCGTGGCCGACATGGCCTTCGACAACGATGTCGAGGCGCTGATGATGCTGCGCCGGCTGTACAACTACCTGCCGCTCAACAACCGCGAGAAGGCGCCCGTGCGCCAGACCACCGACCCGGCCGACCGCGCCGATGTGTCGCTGGACACGCTGGTGCCCGAGAATCCCAACAAGCCCTATGACATGAAGGAGCTGATTCTCAAGACCGTGGACGATGGCGACTTCTTCGAGCTGCAGCCTGAATACGCCAAGAACATCCTCATCGGCTTTGCCCGCATGGCCGGACAGACCGTGGGTATCGTCGCCAACCAGCCCCTGGTGCTGGCCGGCTGCCTGGACATCAAGTCCTCCATCAAGGCCGCGCGTTTCGTGCGCTTCTGCGACGCCTTCAACATTCCCGTGGTCACCTTCGTGGACGTGCCCGGCTTCATGCCCGGCACCAGCCAGGAATACGGCGGCATCATCAAGCACGGCGCCAAGCTGCTCTACGCCTACGCCGAGGCCACGGTGCCCAAGATTACCGTCATCACGCGCAAGGCCTATGGCGGCGCCTATGACGTGATGGCCTCCAAGCACCTGCGCGGCGACGTGAACCTGGCCTGGCCCTATGCCGAGATTGCCGTGATGGGCGCCAAGGGCGCGGTGGAGATCATCTTCCGCGAGGACAAGCACGACCCCGAAAAGCTGGCCGCCCGCGAGGCCGAGTACAAGAGCCGCTTCGCCAATCCCTTCGTGGCCGGCGCGCGCGGTTTCATCGACGATGTGATCCAGCCGCACGAAACGCGCAAGCGCATCTGCCGCAGCCTGGAGATGCTCAAGAACAAGCAGCTCGAGAATCCGTGGCGCAAGCACGGAAACATCCCACTCTGAGCGGACAAGGAGAACAAGAACATGTTTACGAAAATCCTGATCGCAAATCGTGGTGAGATTGCCTGCCGCGTGATCGCCACCGCCCGCAAGATGGGCATTGCCACCGTGGCCGTGTATTCCGATGCCGACAAGGACGCGCGCCATGTGAAGCTGGCCGACGAGGCCGTGCACATCGGCGCCGCGCCCAGCCGCGAGTCCTATCTGGTGGCCGAGCGCATCATTGCCGCAGCTAAGCAGACCGGCGCCCAGGCCGTGCACCCGGGGTACGGCTTCCTGAGCGAAAACGAGGCCTTTGCCAAGCGCTGCGAGGACGAAGGCATTGCCTTCATCGGGCCCAAGGCGCATTCGATTGCGGCCATGGGCGACAAGATCGCCTCCAAGAAGCTGGCCAATGAGGCCCAGGTCAACACCATTCCGGGCTACAACGAGGCCATCTCCGGCCCCGAGCAGGCCGTGGAGATCGCCAAGAGCATAGGCTACCCGGTGATGATCAAGGCCTCCGCCGGCGGCGGCGGCAAGGGCCTGCGCGTGGCCTTCAACGACAAGGAAGCTTTCGAGGGCTTTGCCAGCTGCCAGAACGAGGCGCGCAACAGCTTTGGCGATGACCGCATCTTCATCGAGAAGTTCGTGCAGGAGCCGCGCCACATCGAGATCCAGATACTGGGCGACAGCCACGGCAACGTGGTCTACCTGAACGAGCGCGAATGCTCGATCCAGCGCCGCCACCAGAAGGTGATCGAGGAGGCGCCGTCGCCCTTCATCTCCGACGCCACGCGCAAGGCCATGGGCGAGCAGGCCGTGCAACTGGCCAAGGCCGTCAAGTACCAGAGCGCGGGCACGGTGGAGTTCGTGGTCGGCAAGGACCAGGACTTCTACTTCCTCGAAATGAACACCCGCCTGCAGGTGGAGCACCCTGTGACCGAGTGCATCACCGGCCTGGACCTGGTGGAGCAGATGATCCGCGTGGCGGCCGGAGAGAAGCTGGCCATCACCCAGGAAGAGGTGAAGCGGGACGGCTGGGCCATCGAATGCCGCATCAACGCCGAGGACCCGTTCCGCAACTTCCTGCCCTCCACGGGGCGCCTGGTGCGCTTTCAGCCACCGCAGGCTTCGATGTGGCAGGGCGACACCGAGCACCTGCACGGCGTGCGCGTCGATACCGGCGTCTACGAGGGCGGCGAGATCCCCATGTTCTACGACTCGATGATCGCCAAGCTCATCGTGCACGGCAGCGACCGCAACGACGCCATCGCCAAGATGCGCGAAGCGCTCAACGCCTTCGTGATCCGCGGCATCAGCTCCAACATCCCGTTCCAGGCCGCGCTGCTGGCCCACCCCAAGTTCAAGTCGGGCGATTTCAACACCGGTTTCATCGCCGAACACTACGGCCACGGCTTCCATGCCGAGGACGTGCCGCACAGCGATCCCGACTTCCTCGTGGCGCTGGCGGCCCACATGAACCGCCGCTACCGCGGCCGCGCGGCCACCATCAGTGGCCAGATGCAGGGGCACGAGCTCAAGGTCTCGGCCGACTACTGCGTTGTCGTGCTGGGCGCCGAAGGCCAGAACCAGTACCACGACGTGCATGTGTCGGACTTCGCCAAGGAAAGCCGCGCCAGCACCGTGGCCGTCAACGGCAAGACCTATGCCTTCAAGAGCGAGACCCCCATGCGCGCGCTGTGCGTACAGGGTCAGTGCAACGGCAAGCCTTTCACGGCCCAGGTGGAGCGCGGCACGGCCAAGAACCCGCTGGCCCTGCGTGTGGTCCACAACGGCACGCAGATCGAAACCCTGGTGCTCTCGCCGCGCGGCGCGCAGCTGCACCAGCTCATGCCCTACAAGGCACCGCCGGACCTGTCCAAGTTCCTGCTTTCGCCCATGCCCGGCCTGCTGGTCGACGTGGCCGTGCAGCAGGGCCAGAAGGTGCAGGCCGGCGAGAAGCTGGCCGTCATCGAAGCCATGAAGATGGAGAACATCCTCTTTGCAGCCCAGGACGGCGTGGTCAGCAAGATCACGGCGGGCAAGGGCGACTCGCTGGCCGTGGACGACATCATTCTGGAATTCGAGTGATGGTGGCTGCGCCAGCCTCACGGTGGGCACCGCTGGCGCGCTCGGTACGAGCTTCCGGAGCCCATGCGCCCACGGCCATGGTCGGCAGCCAGGCCTTGGGTGGGGCTTGAGCTATTTCGTATAAAGCTGGCTGGACACGATTGACCGTGTCAAGCCGGCAGCTGTCAACAAAGGAGCAATTCATGGGCCACCGTCCTTTCAAGGTGCTTGGCATTCAGCAGGTCGCCATCGGCGGTACCGACAAAGAGCGCATGAAGCGCCTGTGGGTGGACATGCTGGGCCTCGCCCAGACCGGCACATTCCAGAGCGAGCGCGAGAACGTGGACGAGGACATCCTGGCCATGGGCAGGGGTGCGAACAAGGTGGAAGTGGACATCATGCAGCCCCTGGACATTGAGAAAAAACCGGCTGTCCACGCCACGCCGCTCAACCATATCGGCCTGTGGATCGACGATCTGCCCAAGGCCGTCGAATGGCTCACGGTCCAGGGCGTGCGCTTCGCACCGGGCGGCATCCGCAAGGGCGCGGCCGGCTACGACATCTGTTTTCTGCACCCCAAGAGCAACGACGAGTTCCCCATCGCGGGCGAGGGCGTGCTGATCGAGCTGGTGCAGGCCCCGGCAGAAGTGATTTCAGCCTTGGGCTGAATTCCCTATTTTGATAGCAACTTGCGCCGCCAAGAATTGATTTCAGGTGCGAAAAATACCTGAAATCAATGCATCTAAAACGCTGGATGCTATCGAATCTGAATGCTAGCTGCTTTGCCGCAGCACCAGTTCATAGCCCAGATCCAGGCGCGGCTGGGCCACGGCTTCGCCGCGCATCAGCCGCAGCAGCATCTGCGCGGATTCCGCGCCGATGGCGCTGCGCGGCGTGCGCACGGTGGTCAGCGGCGGCAGCATCTGGTCGCCGCCGGGCAGATCGTTGAAACCGGCGATGGCCAGGCGCTCGGGTACCGGTATGCCGCGGCGCAGGGCTTCCAGTAGCGCACCCTGGGCAATGTCGTCGTTGCAGAAGAAGAGGGCGTCAATGGATGGGTCGCGCTGCAGCGCATGCGTCAGCAGCTCGGCGCCCAGCGCCATCGAGGTGGGCTGAGGCCAGAGCAGCTCCAGCGCGGGGTCGTAAAGGCCTTGCTGCTCCAGCATGGCACGCCAGCCGGCGGCGCGCTGCAGCACGCGCGCATCGAGCTGGCCGGCGCAAAAGGCGATGCGCCGGCGCCCGCGCTCGAGCAGGTGGCGCGTGATGGCCGCGCCGGCCTCGGCCTGCGAAAAGCCCACGCAGGGCGTCTGGGGCGTTTCGTCTTCGGCGCCCAGCTCCATCATGTGCACGCAGGCAATTTTGGTGTCGGCCAGCAGCTGCCGAACCGCCGGGCTGTGATCGAAGCCTGTGAGCAGCAGGCCCGCCGGCCGCAGCGGCAGATAGGTGCGCAGCAGCTGCTCCTCTTCGGCGCGGTCATAGTGGGTCACGCCTATCAGTTCGTGGTAGCCGGCGGCAAACAGCACCTTGTGGATGGACTCGATCAATTCCACGAACAAGGTGTTCGACAACATGGGAATCAGCACCAGCACCTGCGTGCTCTTTTGCGATGCGAGGGCGCGCGCAGCCGGGTCGGGCACATAGCCCATGCGCCGGGCCACGTCACGCACCCTCTCGACCAGTACCGCATCCACGCGACGCTCGCCTCGGAGGGCGCGCGATACGGTCATCGGGCTCACTCCCGCAGCTTGGGCGACATCGGCCAGAGTGATTCGGCCGCTTCTGCGGCCTTTGGAAACGGGAGAAGGCTCCATGGGCTTGGTGTCAGAGAATCAGTGAAAACCCTGAAATAAAAGCACTTAGTATGCTATAGGATAGCGCTACCCCGTTAGCCGGCGGCAGGTTCCGCCAACTTGGCTGCCGTATGCGCAACGGGTTTTATGGATTTGAATCAGATAGCGCTACCCAATGCCGGCCAAGCAGAAAGAAATTGAATGATCGCGGAGATGAACACAGCAGCGCCAACATGGCTTGTGGTGATGGGGGTCTCTGGCTGCGGCAAGTCCAGCCTGGGCCAGGTGCTGGCACAGGCCTTGGGCCTGCCGTTGATTGAGGGCGACGATTTCCATCCGGAGTCCAACATCCGCAAGATGCGCGACGGCATTGCCCTGACCGATGACGACCGCGCTGGCTGGCTGGCCCGCCTGGGGCAAGAGCTGGCCGCACATGCCGACGGCGCGGTGCTGACCTGCTCCGCACTCAAGAAGGCCTACCGGCAGCGCTTGCGCGCAGCGGTGCCAGATCTGCGTTTCGTGTTCATGCAGATCGACCACGCGACCGCATGGGCACGCGTGCAATCGCGTGCGGGCAGCCATTTCTTTTCATCCAGCCTGGTGGACAACCAGTTCGACACCCTGGAGCCTCCCACGGGCGAACCGGGCGTGCTTACGGTGCCTGCAGGCACGCCCGTGCCTGAGCTGGCGGCCCAGGCACGGGCCTGGCTGCAGGGGCACATGGCGGCATGACTCTCTTCTCGACCCAGCAATAAACCACATAACAGAGACGAACAACATGAGTGCATCAACGCAAAACCAGGGCGTGCAAACGCCGGCAAGCGCCGCCGCAGGCGGCGTCAAGAAGCAGGTGCCGGGACGGCGCTGGCGTATCGGTGGCCTGCTCGGCGTGGGCGTGCTGATCAACTACTTTGACCGGCTCAGCCTGTCGGTAGCCGCACCGCAAATCCAGGCCGAGTTTCATCTTTCACCCGAGCAGATCGGCTTCTTTCTGTCGGCGTTTTTCTGGACCTATGCCTTGCTGCAAGTGCCTGCGGGCATGCTGCTGGACCGCTATGGCCCGACACGCATCGGCCGCTGGGGCGCGCTGGCCTGGGGCATTGCCTCGTCGCTGACCGCACTGGCGGGCGGCTGGGGCGGCATTTTCGTCGCGCGCATGCTGCTGGGGATTGCCGAGGCACCGGGCTTCATGGTCAGTTCCAAGGCCACGGGCTATTGGTTTCCACGGGGCGAGCGTGCCTTGGCCACGGCTATTTTTGACGCTGCGGCCAAATTCTCCAATGTGATCGGCGTGCCGCTGGTCGCCTTTGTCGTCGTCACCTATGGCTGGCGCTTCGGCTTCGGTATTTGCGCCGTGCTGAGCTTTGCCTACTTCATCGCCTTCCTGCTGATCTACCGCGATCCGAGCCAGGACGCCAAATTGAGCGAGGCCGAGCGCCGCTACATCGTGGACGGCGGCGCCGCCCCGGAAGGCGCGCCGGCTGGCGGCTCCGGCGACATGCTGGGCTATCTGCTGCGCCAGCCCAAGGTCTGGGGCCTGATGCTGGGCTTTGCCGCCTACGGCTATTCGTTTTACCTGTTCCTGACCTGGCTGCCCGGCTATCTGGTACAGGCCATGCACATGAGCATTCTCAAATCTGCCGGATTTGCCGCCATTCCCTGGATGGTGGCCACGGTGGCCGACCTGATCGTGGGCGGCTGGCTGATCGACCATTTGATCGCCAAGGGACATGAGGAGTCCAAGGTGCGCAAGACCGTGCTGGTGTGCGGCATGGTGCTAGGCCTGGCGGTGTTCGGCGCCACACAGACCACGGACCCGGTGTGGGCCATCGTGTGGATCTCGATCGCGCTGGGCGGCCTGGCCGCGGCGGCGCCGGTGAGCTGGTCGCTGCCCTCGCTGATAGCACCCAGGGGCGGCGTGGGCACGGTGGGCGGCCTGATGAACTTCGGCAACAACCTCATGGGCGCGGCTGCCCCCATTGCCACCGGCTTCATCGTGGGTGCGACCGGCTCGTTTGTGAATGCCTTCCTGCTGGCCGGCGGCATTCTGGTCATCGGCATCGTGGCCTTTGTGTTCCTGCTGGGGCGCATCGAGCCGATTGCCGATCCACGCTAAGGACCACCAACACAGCCCTTGATCCTTTGTTGCTTTGCCGGGAACAACCCGCTTCGTCGTAGGCTTGTACTGCTTTCCGGCCCCGGCTCGGCGTCTGGTCTTCAACGGTTGTGTTGACGGTCCTTACTTTCTGCGCCATGGTGCCCGCCATGGCGATTACCCACGGCTAATTGAGCCGCTCTCCCATGATGCTTCACTCCGTTCTTCAAGAGGTCACCGACCGCATCCGCCGCAAAAGCGCTGCCACGCGCAGCGCCTATCTGGCGCAGGTGGATGAGATGGCGGCGCGTCCGCCAGCCGCCCAAGCCCTGGGCTGCGCCAACGTGGCCCATGCCTTCGCGGGCCTGCCGGGCGCGGACAGGATCCGCATCGTCGAGCAGAAGGCGCCGAATGTCGCCATCGTCACGGCCTACAGCGATGTGCTGTCGGCCCATGCACCGCTGGCGCGCTATCCCGACATCCTCAAGGACGAGGCCCGCAAGCACGGCGCCACGGCCCAGGTGGCCGGCGGCGTGCCGGCCATGTGCGACGGCGTGACCCAGGGTGCGCCGGGCATGGAGTTGTCGTTGTTCAGCCGCGATGCCATCGCCCAGGGCACGGCGATCGCGCTCTCGCACGATATGTTCGACGCCGCGTTGCTGCTGGGCGTGTGCGACAAGATCGTGCCGGGCCTCTTGATCGGTGCACTGCATTTCGGCCACCTGCCCACGATCTTCGTGCCGGCAGGGCCCATGACTTCGGGCCTGTCCAACGGCGAAAAAGCCAAGGTGCGCGAGCAGGCCGCCCAGGGCCTGGTGGGCCGCAAGGAACTGCTGGCCGCCGAGTCTGCCGCCTACCACGGCCAGGGCACCTGCACCTTCTACGGCACGGCCAACAGCAACCAGATGCTGCTGGAGGCCATGGGCCTGCATGTGCCGGGCACGGCCTTCATCAACCCCGGCGATTCCGAGCGCGAACTGCTGACGCGCGAAGCCATGCGCAGCGTGCTGGCCATCACGAAACAAAGCCAGGCCGGACGCTTTGCGCCCATAGGCCGCGTGGTGGACGAGCGCTGCATCGTCAATGCCATGGTGGCCCTGCTGGCCACGGGTGGCTCCACCAACCACCTGATCCACTGGGTGGCCGTGGCGCGCGCAGCCGGCATCGTCATCGACTGGAATGATTTCTCCGATCTCTCGGCCGTGGTGCCGCTGCTGGCCCGCGTCTACCCCAACGGCAGCGCCGACGTGAACCAGTTCCAGGCCGCGGGCGGCCCGGGCTACGTGATCGCCGAGCTGCTCAAGGCCGGACTCATGCATGGCGACGTACTCACCGTGCGGGAGGAGGGCTTGCAGGCCTTTGCGCGCCTGCCGCATGTCGAGGGCGGCAAGCTGGCCTGGCATGAAGCCGGCGAATCCGGCGATCTGTCGGTCCTGCGCCCGGCGGACCAGCCGTTCAGCGCCACCGGCGGCCTCAAGCTGCTGGCCGGCAACCTGGGGCGCAGCGTGATTAAGGTCAGCGCCGTGCCCGAAGACCGTCATGTGGTCGAGGCGCCGGCGCGCGTATTCGACTCGCAGGAGGCTCTGCATCAGGCCTTCAAGGCCGGCGAACTCGACCGCATATGCCAGGAAAACGCCGCGGGCGGCGTGATCTGCGTGGTGCGCTGGCAGGGCCCGCGCGCCAACGGCATGCCCGAGCTGCACAAGCTCACACCGCCGCTGGCCGTGCTGCAGGGCAAGGGGTTCAAGGTGGCGCTGGTGACGGACGGCCGCATGAGCGGCGCCTCCGGCAAGGTACCCGCAGCCATCCATGTCTCGCCCGAAGCCAGTGCCGCTGGCCCGCTGGCCAAGGTACGCGATGGCGATTTGATCCGCCTGGACGCCACAGCAGGTACGCTAGCCGTCCTGGTCGACGAAGATGAATGGAAGCAGCGCCCCGCCGAGGCGATGCCGCAATCCCTGCGGCTGGCCAACGGCCGGGGCTTTGGACGTGAACTGTTCGCCGGATTCCGGCGCCACGCGCTCAGCGCGGAAGAAGGAGCTTGTACATGGCTGGAGAATTGACAGCACTGACGATCATGCAGGATGCACCGGTAATCCCGGTCATCGTGCTCAACAAGGTGGAGCATGCAGTGCCCATGGCCCAGGCCCTGGTGGCCGGCGGCATCCGCGTGCTCGAAGTGACGCTGCGCACGCCGCAAAGCCTGGATTGCATCGCCGCCATCGCCAAGGCCGTCCCCGAAGCCATCGTGGGCGCGGGCACGGTGCGCAACGCGGCCGACGCACAGGCTGCCGCGCAGGCCGGCGCGCGCTTCGCGGTCAGCCCCGGCTACACCAGCACGGTGGGCCAGGCCTGCAGGGACCTCAAGCTGCCGCTGCTGCCGGGCGTGGCCACGAGCGGCGAGATCATGATGGCCCAGGCCGACGGGTTCAGCGAGCTCAAGTTCTTCCCCGCCATGCAGGCCGGCGGCCCCGCCATGCTCAAGGCCTGGCAAGGCCCGTTCGGCGACGTGCGTTTCTGCCCCACGGGCGGCGTCTCGCCGGCGAACGCGGCAGAGTTTCTCTCGCTCAAGAACGTGGTCTGTGTCGGCGGCTCCTGGTTGGTGCCCACCGATGCCCTGGAACTCGGCAACTGGGAGCACATCACGTCCCTGGCGCGCGACGCTGCTGCGCTGCCGCGCAAAAGCTGAGCCGAGCTTGGGCCGGCCTTGCAAAGAAAATCAGTCTTTGGGGTCCAGCAGCCGGGCCGCACGGTTCTGCAAAGCGGTATCGGCGCGGTAATAGCCCATGACGGTGTTGACGCTGTGATGGCCGGTCAAGGCCATGGTGTCCGGCAGCGGCACATTCTGGCGTCCGGCTTCGGTCACAAAGCCCGAGCGCAGCGAATGCGCTGAAAAATCGCCATGCACGCCGGCCAGCGCGCAGCGTTGCTGGACGATATTGCGCACGGCCGCCGGCGTGAGCGGCTCCGCCACATGGCCGCCTTTGCGGATGCGCCGGAAGATCGGGCCTTCGTGGATTTGCGCGGCGGCCAGCCAGGCGCTCAGGGCCGAGGCCGCCCGCCCGGTGACGGGCTTGTGGTTCTCCGGCGCATCCAGGCCCGACTGGTTGGTCTTGGAATGCGTCAGCGTATAGATGTAGTCGCCGGGCCCCACGGCGCGCAGATAGCGCATGTCGGCACTGGTCACTTCGGAGCGCCGGCGGCCACCGCTGCTCCAGGCAAACAGCAGCAGCGCTTTGTCGCGCAGGCCGCGCAGGCTGTCGTCGCAGGTCGCCAGCAACTGCTCCAGGACATCGCGGGTCAGGGCATCTTTTTTTTGCGCCTGCTCGCCCCGGCGCGCATAGGCCTTGCGGGTGCGCGACATCAGCTCCCGCACCGCGCCATCCTGGCAAGGGTTGACCAACCCATGGACCTGATGCGCCTTGGACAGCACAGCGATGCGGTGCACCAGCGTATTGTGCGCCGGCGGGCCCTTCTTTGCCTTGTAGCCGGAGGCCACCAGCGCCTGGTCTATTTCCTCGGGCATTTCATGCCTCAGGCCGTTGGTGCCCTGGCGCTGGGCGTGGTCGATGATGAATTGCAGAACTGTCGCAACAGGCAGTGGCATCTGCATGGTCTGGCCAAAGCGCAGCACGTGCCAGGCAGCCCAGTAGCGCATGGCGCTCTGGTAGCTGGAGCGCGTATTGCTCGACTCGCCTTCGCGCATCAGTTCCCGGATGGCTTCCTTGGCCGATGGCGGCAGCGAAGAAACACCGATGCCTGCCACCGTGTTGCGGGTCGGCATGGCGGCATCGTGATCGCCAGTCAGGGAAGAGGGCAGCAGCTGATCGGAAGGCATGACTGGATTGTCGCCGCTTCAGCCTACAAGGCTTCATTGCGAGAAGCGGGGATAGGCAGGCGCGAACTTCTTCGTAGCATTTTTTTGACATTCCGCTTCAAAAGTGAAGCTTTGAGATCCTCATCCGTGCCAAAGTGGCTGTAATGTAGCAAAACCATTTGTATGAAAACATCATATGTATTATTTAATACATATGATGTTTGATGTATTATGAAATCAATAAATAAATCACGATAACAAACACTTATCGTTAGTAAATAAGATATCTCATATGAATACGCCGAAAACCACGTCCAGAGGCGTCCAGGAAGCGGATGTCTGGGCGGCAGCAGATGCTCTGATCGCTCAAGGGCTGCGTCCCACCATCGAGAGGGTTCGACAACACATCGGGCGGGGTTCGCCCAACACCGTCAGCCCCATGTTGGAAAGCTGGTTCGCCACCCTGGGGCACAGGCTTGGTGTGGCGGGGGAGCAAAATCCTTCGCTCGCCTCCTCGGTGCCCGACGCCGTGCAGCGCATGGCACAGGAGCTATGGAGCACGGCCCAGGAAGAGGCCCAGCAGACCGCCACGGCGGCTCTGGCCGAACGCGAAGCGGTGCTCCAGTCGGCGGAAGCCGAGCAAGCAACACAGAAAGAGCAACTGGCTCAGCGTGAGGCCGCCATGCAGGCCCAGAAGGAGGCCATGAACCAGGCACTGCAGCTGGCCCAGGCTCAGGCCCAGGACCTGGCGCGTCGGCTCGACGAAATGCAGCAGCAGTTGCAGGACCGTGACGCCCGCATGGAAGAGCTGCGCGACGCTCTGACGCAGGCTTCCAGGCAAAAGGAGTCGCTGCAGCAAAAGCACAGCGAGGAAATCCAGGCTGCAGCCCTGGAACGTCAACGCCTGGCCGAGCAATATGCTGGCAACGAGCGCCATATGCTCAACGAGGTGGACCGCGCGCGCCAGGAACTGAGCAACGCCAAGAAATCGACCCAGGAGCAGGAGCGCAAGGCGGAAAGCAGACAGCAGGAGCTGCAGGCGCGCCTGGAACGTTCCGAGCAGGAAATCCTCGGCCTGCATGCGCAGCTGCAGCTTGCGCAGAACGCGGCAGCCCTGGCGCAAGAGCGTGCGGCCGACATCAGAAATCTGCTGGAAGCTCAGCAGCGCTTGGCCGCCGGCAGCAGTGCAGCGGAAGCCGCGGCACCAGGCACACGAAAATCGAACTTGTCAGCCGCGCGCAGATCGATGCTGCGCGTCCGCGATCGCCGGGCGCCGCGCTGATTGCAGCGGCAGCAAGACTGCTGCTACGTTGCCAGATGGACGGAGCGGACCGTTTTGCCAAGTTGCGTGCGGCCCGAAATGCGACCGCATCAAAGACGGGAAGGAGCGCGAAATGAACTTGCATTTCAGCCTATCCCTAACTTATTGCAACACCTTGTCTATAATCCGCCAGCCCCAGGATCGCTCCCGGGGCATTCGTGCGCCAGGTGTCTGCATGCCATGCATGCAGAGTAAACGGGAACGAGGTGAAGGCTGCGGCAACAATGCACGCGGCCCATGCCTCGGCTGCCCCCGCAACGGTAAGCAAGCGACAACGCCGATCGCCCCCCTGACCTGACCACCGTCTGGCCGGGCGGGCCGTCACTGGGCTCCTACGTGGTCTGCAACAGCAGATGCGCGGCGTGCCTGGGAAGACGCGGCGCTGGCAGAAAAAGGTTTCACCTCCTTCCTGCCCCTTGCAAGCCCGGATACCGGCCTGGTGCGTTCGCACATGCTTTGCCGCATGCGCCAAACCGACCGTCTGCGGGGTGCAGACAGCGGCGCGGAGCCGGCCCTCCCACGCATGGAAAGCCGCGCGCGTTGCTGTCACGTCAGACGGTCCCGCCAAGTCGACCACCATGCAACGCCCATTCATTCCCTTCCATCCGGTAGCCTTGTGCGCCGCACTGCTGTGTGCGCCTGCGCTGGCCCAAACCACCACCACCTTGCCCGAGGTGCGCGTCTCCGGTGAGACCGAGCAGGCCGGCGCGCAGCTGCGCCTGCCCGCTGCCACGGCCAGCCGTACCGGCCTGTCCATCCAGGACACTCCTGCCAGCGTGGACGGTGTGTCCGCCGACCAGATGCTCGAGCGAGGCGACGTGGGCGTGGCCGACGCCATTACCCGCACGGCGGGTCTGACCTCCAGCGCGTCGCCGGGCAACGGCGGCTTGTCGTTCGGCAGCCGCGGGTTTGTGGGCGTGAACTCGGTGGGCGTGGCCGAAGACGGCCTGGCCACCGGGGTGGCGGCTGGCACTATTTCCTACCCGGCCGAGACCTGGGGCTACGAACGCATCGAGGTGCTGCGCGGCCCGGCTTCGCTGATGTACGGCAGCGGCACCATGGGTGCCACCATCAACGCCATGCGCAAGCAGCCCAGCCGCGAGCGCAGCTATGAAGCCATGGCATCCGGCGGCAGCGATTCCACCGGCCGCATCGGCCTGGGCGCCACCGGCCCGCTGGGCGAGATCATGAGCTATCGGCTGGACGTGTACGGCCAGCGCAGTGACGGCGAGCGGGCGCTGGACGATTCGCGCAGCGGCAAGTTCATGGGCACGCTGCGCATCGAACCATCGCGCGACCTGCAGATCGACCTGATCGCCGACCATAGCCTGCAAAAGCCCGCCCGCTACTGGGGCACACCCAGCCTGAAAGGCAGTGTGGTCGAGGCCCTGCGCGGCGAGAACTACAACGCCAGCGACAGCATCATCCGCTACGAGGAAGATCGCCTCAAGGCCAAGCTACGCTGGCGCGCCAACGACGTCGTGACCGTGCGCAACGAGTTGTTCCACTTCCAGACCGACCGCCGCTGGCGCAACATCGAAGCCTATGCCTACAACCCGGTAGCGGGCACGGTGGCCCGCTCGAGCTACCTGGAAATCCTGCACGACCTGGAGCAGACCGGAAATCGCTTCGGTGTGGACCTGGCGCTGGGTCGGCACCAGGTGGCCGCGGGCTGGGAAGTCTCCAACGCCAAGTTCCGTGGCAGCAACAACTCGCCCTATGGGGGCTCCTCGGTAGTTTCTGCTATCAATCCCCAGCACGGCAGCTGGGTCAGCCCAGACCGCACGTTGCCCAAGTTTGACACAGAGCTACGCCAGAACGCCGTCTACATCGAAGAGGCCTGGAAATTTTCCGACCACTGGGTGCTGCTGGCGGGCCTGCGCCGCGACTCGTACGACTTCGGGCGCACCGAGCTGGTGTCGGGAACTCCCTTCGACAAGGACCTGAGCGGCACTTCGGCGCGTCTGGGCCTGACCTACAAGATCGATGCCCGCACCAGCCTGTATGCGCAGTACAGCCGCGGCCACGATCCCGTGACCACGTTGCTCACGCTGAACTTGGCCAACCGCGACTTCACGCTGAGCCAAGGGCGGCAGCTCGAAGTAGGTATGAAGCAGCAGTTGGCGGACAACCTGGGCGAGTGGACGGTGGCGGCCTACGAGATCAAGAAGGACGACATCATCACGCGCGACCCGAACCGGCCCGCCATCTCCGTGCAAGGTGGCACGCAGTCGGTCAAGGGTATGGAGCTGGGCGGCGTGCTGCGTGCTAACGCAGCGCTGCGCTTCGAAGGCAACGTGAGCTACACCGATGCCCAATTCGACAAGTTGCTCGAAGTGGGCGGCAATCGTGCAGGCAATCGCCCCTCGGGCGTAGCCAAGCAGACAGCCAACCTGTGGGCACACTACCGCATCGGCCCCTGGCAGGCATCGCTCGGCGCGCGTCATGTGGGCAAGCGTTTTGCCAACAACGCCAACACCACCGAGGTGCCGGCCTACACCCTGTTCGATGCCGCGTTGCACTGGCAGTTCAACGCCAACACCACGTTCAGCCTGTTCGCCCGCAACCTGACGGACCGTTTCTACACGAACGCCACCTACGGCAGCCAGTTCCTGGTGGGCCCGGGGCGGCAGTTTGAGTTGGCCGCCAACCTGCGCTTCTGAGGTAGTTATGCCCCGAAACAAACTTTACGGTGCCGTGCTGCTGGCGCTGTTGCTTGGCGCCTGCTCGCGGCAGGATGAGACGCCTGCTGCGGCTTCTTCTCCAGTGGCGGCCGCGGCATCCTCTGCTGCATCGGTCGCCGCGCCAGTGACGGTCGAGGTCTGCGGCCAGCCTGTCACTTATGCCCAGGTGCCGCAGCGCGCGGTCACCTATGACATCGGCATCACCGAAATGTTTCTGTACCTGGGCTTGGGTGATCGGTTGATCGGCACCGCGGGCATCCCCGAGAACAAGGAAATCGATCCGGCCTTTCGCGAGCCCCTGGAGCGTATTCCCGTGCTATCACGCAAGGGCATGAGCGTCGAGGCCATCGTGGGCGCGCACGCGGATTTTGTCTTTGCCGGCTGGAGTTATGGCTTTCGACCGGGCGAGGTCACTCCGGAGCTGCTGGCGAGCCACGGTATCCCTAGCTACGTGCTGACGGAGTCCTGCATCCGTGTTGGTGCGCGCACGCGCGTGAGTATGGACGATACCCTCTCCGACCTGCGCAACGTGGCGCGCATCTTCCGTGTCGATGCCGAAGTGGAGCCGCGCATCCAGGGACTGGAGCGGTCACTGCGTGATCTGGAGCGGCGTACTCAGGGCATCAAGCAACGTCCACGCGTTTTCGTGTACGACAGCGGCGAAGACATCCCCACCACCTCGGGCCGCTTCGGCATGCCGCAGGCCATCATTGAGGCCGCCGGTGGCACGAACATCTTCGACGACATCGCCAGCAACTGGCCCAAGGGCAACTGGGAGGGCGTGGTCGAACGCAACCCCGAGTGGATCGTCATCGTGGACTATGGTGTGCCCAATGCGCAGGGAAAGATCGACTTCCTGCTGCGCAAGCCCGAGCTGGCCCAGGTCGACGCGATCCGCCACAAGCGCTTCTTCGTGCTGACATATGCCGAAGCCACGCCGGGCCCGCGCAACATGGCGCGGGCTCGCGCGCTGGCTGCTGCCATGCATCCCGCCTTGATGGCGGTTGCCAAGCCCTAGCCGCCCGATGCAGTCATCCCGTTTACTCGCTCCTGGCCGCCGCCTGCCGATTGCTGTCTGGTGCATGCTGTTGGCCGCGCTGCTGGCTTTCTCCATCACAATTGCCGTCACCTGGGGTTCGGTGCATATCGCGCCGTCCACTGTGTGGCGCATTGCGGGCGCCCAGGTCCTGCAGCGGCTGGGAGCCGACCCTGCGGCCGCGCACACATGGTCGGTGCAGCAGTTCCAGATCGTCTGGATGATCCGCATGCCGCGCGTGCTGCTGGCCGCGCTGGTGGGGGCGGGTCTGGCGGTGGTGGGCGTGGTGATGCAGGCCATGGTGCGCAACCCGCTGGCCGATCCGTACCTGCTGGGCGTGTCCTCGGGCGCATCGGTGGGGGCCGTGTCGGTGCTGGCCTATGGTTCGCTGGCGGCGGCCGGAGCCTATGCGCTGACGGCCGGAGCCTTTGCTGGCGCGCTGGCAGCCACCCTGGTGGTGTATGCGCTGGCGCATGTACGGGGGCGCATCCACGCCACGCGGCTTATCCTGTCGGGCGTGGCCGTGGGCTATGTGCTGGTGGGCATCACCAGCCTGATCACGCTGACCTCGGGCCAGCGCGAGCTGGCCGCCGCACTGATGACCTGGACACTGGGCACGCTGGCCGGCACGGAGTGGGGCGAGCTGGGCCTGCCCACGCTGGTACTGGCGGCCAGCATCGCCTGGCTGCTGCTGCAGGCGCGGGCGCTGAACGCGCTGGGTGGTGGCGAAGAAACCGCCGTCACCCTGGGCGTGAACACGCATGACCTGCGGCGCCGGCTGTTCGTGGTGGTGTCCCTGCTCACCGGGACCATGGTGGCGGTCAGCGGGGCCATCGGCTTCATCGGCCTCGTGATTCCGCACATGACGCGCATGCTGGTGGGAAGCAACCACCGGCGTGTGCTGCCGGTAGCGGCGTTGGGCGGGGCCATCTTCCTGGTGCTGGTGGACCTGCTGGCACGCACCTGGCTGGCACCCACCGAGATTCCGGCGGGCGTTGTGACCTCGCTGATCGGCGGCCCGTTCTTCGTGTGGATGCTGGTGCGCAACACCGGTTTCGGGGGGCATGCGGCATGACGGCAACGACAGCGGCCATGCTCGAAGCCCGCGACCTGCAGTGGGAGGTGCATGCACGCCGCGTCGTCCACGGGGCCAGCCTGGCGCTGGCGCGCGGCGAATGCGTGGGCCTCATCGGGCCCAACGGCAGCGGCAAATCCACCTTGCTGCGCATGCTGTACCGAGTGCTGCGGCCCACGCACGGCTGCGTGCAGCTGCAGGGCCAGGACGTGGCCGGCATGGGCGCACGCGCCTTTGCACGGCAGGTAGCGGTGCTCGCGCAAGAGTCGGCGCCGCATTTCGACACCACCGTGGCCGAGCTGGTGATGCTGGGCCGCATACCCCACCAGGCCGACTGGGCGCGCGACAGTGCGCAGGACCATGCCGCCGTGCGCGATGCCCTGCAGCAGGTGGGCGCCCTGGCGCTGGCCGACCGCACGCTGGCTGACCTCTCGGGCGGCGAGAAGCAGCGCGTGCTGGTGGCGCGCGCCCTGGCCCAGCAGCCGCAGGTGCTGCTGCTGGACGAGCCCACCAACCACCTGGACATACGCTACCAGTTGGAGGTGATGGGCCTGCTGCGGCGCCAACGGCTCAGCGCCATCGTGGCGCTGCACGACCTAAACATTGCCGCGCACTACTGCGACCGCCTGGTGCTGATGGACCAGGGCCGCATCGTGGCCGAGGGCGAGCCGGGCACCGTACTCACCCCTGCCACGCTGCAAGCGGTGTATGGCGTGGCCACCGAGGTCGATACGCACCCTGCCACGGGCCGCGTGCGCATCAGCTTCATTCCCCAGGCCCTCGACGATGCGTGAGTCCCCCCACATCCCGGATGCCATGGTCCTGTGCCATACGTGATGTTCTTGAGTGCCTGCCCCAGGCACTGCAGCAGCGTATGCCCGGGTGCCAGGTGATCGTGGCCTTCATTGACAAGGCCGAACCATCGCTGCCCGAGGCGCTGGCTGCACAAGGTCGCTATGCGCTGGCGTGCCAGCTAGGGTGGGGCGACAATGTGCCGGCCATCCGTTTGGCGCCGGAACTGGTGCAGGCCGATGACGCCGCCCAGAGCGCTGGAGCGCAGTGGGGCAGCACGACCCCCGGTCGGCTGATCCAGCGTGCCGGCGCATACCCACCATGCCCTGGTCTGCATGGGTCCGCGCTGCACCGCGCAGGAGCCATCCGTTGCCACGAACGAGAAGCCCTCTGGAGACACCAGCTTACCGCACCGGAACTCCCAGCCCGCCCAGGCCTGTCCAGGCAGCTCCATGCCGTTCATCAGCCGCAGCAGCTTATAAGTGGCGTACGGGATGTCGTGCTTGCCAGCTTCCCAGTTATGTACAGTCCGGGACGACACGTGAAGAAACTGCGCGCAGGCGTGCAGATCCATGCCCAGGTTCCGGTACATGGCACGGAAGCGCTGGCAAGCTGGAGGCGGGTATCGCGGTCATGACGCCGGATGCCGAGCCTCTGTTTTACTAGATACGATCTGTATTATGTTAAATCTCTATTGCGCCACTTCAGAACAAGGCTGAACAAACGGCAACCCCTGCTTCAGTTTGTCCAACTCAGTACGAACGCTCTTTAATGTTTCGTGCACCTTCCCAAGCCAACCTACCCCACATAAGCCACCTCCTAAACGATATTCCCGGAAACGTCAACCAAGTGGCAAAACACCTGGGCATATCAGCAACAACTCTACGCAAGTACAAAGCCCAAGGGCAAGCACCACGCGCCGTGATGCTTGCCCTTTTTTGGGAGTCCACCTGGGGCCGCATGACGGCCGACACCGTAGCGTTCAACCATGCAGCAGCGCATGCCGCCCAGGCTGCAGCACTCAAGCGCCAGAGAAAAGCATTGCTGCGCCAAATCCAACAGCTAGAAAGCGAGATTGCCAACCAAGAAGGCCGCGCCGCAAACAGCCCTGTTTTTAGAATTGGCTAGAAACGAGGAGGCATTTCGCCGTATATCTCCATGAAACGCTTATGCGCAGCAGCATGTGCATTCACACAAGGCATCGTTGACGGATCAGCCTGACAGGCCGCAGATGGTCGATAAATCTGCTTCCATGCAACGCGCAACTCATCATCACGCCTCAACTTGTCTCTCTTTTGCTGTTCAATATCAGCAGCCTGCCAACGAGCATGATCAGCCTTCACTCGCTCAATAGCGTCTTGCTTCGCTGCCTGAGATTTCATCTCTTTTGCCAGTAAGGCAGCAGCATCACGCGCCGCATATTCCACGCCCATGGCGATGATTTTGGTATATGCCAACGCAGCAAGAAGGCTACCGATAAAGACGCCTAGCGCAATCCTCAAGACGCCCATCCAAAAAGAGCCCTCGGACTCACCAGCCATGTATCTGGACATATCCCCCTCCCTACTCTGTTGCCGGAGTTTAGAGGACAGGAGCGCTCCCGCGCGATTTCCAATGAATGAGGGCTAAAGCCCTATAGACGCTCGCCGCGCGGCGTCCGCTGCCCGTCACACACCGCGCCCCGCACCATTCCCCAGAGTTCTCGCCTCTTCGGCCTACGCTAAATCAAGAGCGGCCTGCGGCCTTGTCTTTTCTCCGGGGGTATTCATAAAGCTTCGCTTTACAAAGCTTCCCCACTCCGAAAAGCCATCTTGATAACGCTCAAGGCACGGCGAGGAACTCAGGGGAACGGTGCAAGCAAGGGACAGTTAAACGGGCAGCAGACAGTAGACGACCCGGCTCCGAATCTAGGGGCCCGGTACACCAGAAAGGCAGCACATCATGGCCATCGCAGCAAATTTCAGGAAATACGCTCAAGCACTGGCGCTGCAGCTGGTGTTGCCTTTCGGCCGTCCTGTCTGGAACGGTGCGCGGCCCACAACGCGCCTGGGCCGCGAGATTCGCAGCTACGTCACCAAGGCCATGAAGGCGCGCGGTCTGGTGGAGTACCACGAGGCGCGGCCCGTTCCTCAGTGGTGGAAGGATGCCCAGGCCCGCGCGCGAGCCATGGTCAAGTTTGTGAAGGAAGGCCAGCTCAAGCTAGACCTGAGCCGAACAGTAGTCGTCAGCCGCAGCGAGTTTGAGCGCGCGAACAACTACCGAAAGCAACTGCTGCGCGGAAAAGCAGAGCGCGGCGAAATCGTGATCGCCTAGAGCTGGCCCTGCTCACTGAATCGCCGAGCGCACCTGTGCATTGCGCGCAGCGAGGCCTTGCAAGTACGAGTCGCCGGGCTGCTCCTGCTTTTGCGGCACGGCCAGCGGCGCGGGCATGGGCGCTTGCTGCTGGACTGGCGCGGCCTGGGCGACCAGCTGCGGACGCTCCCGCCGTTCGACGGGTTCGGGCCGCTGCCAGTCCACAAAGAAGCCGTTTTTGACGATCTGCGTGCAGACGTCCACCGAGATCGGCAGGACAGTGCCCTGCTGCGTGTAGCAGTGGCAGCCCTTGGATTCCATGGCGACGCATGCCGCCGGGTACGGGGCCACGACTGGCGTGGTGACCTGATCGTAGGCCGGTGCCGTGTGCGGAAAGTCTTTCACCCGCGGCTGACGGCCCGCCACATACTCTGCCGCAGTCATGACATGGCCGTCACGGTTCGGGCCGCTCTGCTGCGCGCCTGCTGCACCAGCCGCACCGGCTGCCACTGCCTGGGGCCGTTCCTTGGTGACGTTTTTGTAGACGCCGGTGATCGCCAAGTAGCCCATGGCGGGCACGAGCAACACGCAGGCCAGGACAGTCCAGACGGCACGCGGGATTTTCTTTTTGCCGGTGTGCAGGCTTGCGCTTTTGTACCAGCCGTAGACTTCTTTCGGGAAGCCCACCATGGTGACGGTGCCGCTTTTGCCG
>NZ_BMEU01000017.1 GCF_014637085.1 Comamonas phosphati
CGGTGCGCAACTTTCTGGGTGCCATTCACTTGGCCGCTGCCATGGTTTGGCTCAATTGAGCACCATGGCCTGGGAATGAACTCGGACATCGATTGATGACACGCCCTAGTAGTTTAATAGCAATCAGCGGTATGCCATCATTCACTTCAATATTGAATGGCTCGAAAAATGAGGACAGGCTGGCGCCTAAAGCTTCCATATCCGTAGCAGACAGTCCTGCTGCGTACGGCCGCTACTGGGGCGCGCTGGAACGCGTGGACTGCCTGCATTTCGAGGCCTGCTACTACCAGCCCATAGAGTGGTGCATTGCCCACGGCTTTGCGCGTTTCGAAGGCGGCGCCCAGGGCGAGCACAAGATGGCGCGCGCCCTGCTGCCCGTGGTCACACCCAGCGCGCACTGGATTGCGCATCCGGCCTTTGCCGATGCCATAGGCCGCTTTCTCGACCGCGAGGGCGAGGGAATGGCGGGCTATGTAGAGGAGCTACAGACCCATAGCCCGCTGCGCAAAACAGCAACCTAGTGTTCTACACCCGCAGGTTATGAGACTGGCGTGCCTCCAGCGTGCATCAAGCGCGGGACGGCCAGCAAGGGCCGACCTGCAGCAAAGGCCGTCATCCCCCTCCAGGGGGAAGGCGCCGCAAGCGACTCAGGGAGTCTTGGTCCTCAGCTGCTGCTCCAGTTGCCCGACATAGGCCGCCGTGCTGTTGTCGGACTCCTGGGCGCGGCTGACCAGATGCGCTTCGAGTGCGTCGAGGCGGGCCAGCACATCCTGCTTGTTCTGCGCATGCAAGCTCTCCAGCACGCCGCGCAGCTCGGTGAAGCGCGAAGCCTCGGCCCTGTCGGCCAGGTCGCGCTGGGCCTGCATCTCCTTGGCATGGCGGCGCGCCTCCATCAGCACCGAGCCCTGCATCCACAGCACATAGGCCAGGAAGAACACGGCCATCAGGCAGGTCAGCGCCAGCATGAGCACGCCCAGCGGCGCCTGGATTTCGGCCACGCCCAGCGAGACGGCGGATGGCGTGGCCAGGGTGTGCCAGTTCAGCGCCGCCAGCAGCGCGATCAGGGCCACGACGATGAGCAGGGAGAAAGTGCGCAGATTCATGGAGTTGTTCCTCGGAGCAGGCCGTTGCCGGCCGATGACTGGTTGTACCTCAAGTTCCGCCTGCGCTGCCTCAGCCCGGTTCTCCAATGAAAAAGCCGCTGCAGGCAGCGGCTTTCAGTGAAACGCGCGGCCTGTGCCACGCATGGTCGCTACGCGTCAGTGCGTATCCGCCAATTGATCCAGAATCGCGGGGGCTTGGGAAGTTTTGCCGCCACATCACATCGGCTGCGCCGATATGAGTGTCGTCAAACCCCTCAACAGCGCTTCGCGCCGGGCGCCTTTCGGCGCCTCCGGATCAATTGGTTTCAGCCAATTGATCCAGAATTGCGGGGTTTTCCAGCGTGCTGGTGTCCTGGGTGATGGCCTCGCCCTTGGCCAGCGAGCGCAGCAGGCGGCGCATGATCTTGCCGCTGCGGGTCTTGGGCAGGTTATCGCCGAAGCGAATGTCCTTGGGCTTGGCGATGGGGCCGATTTCCTTGGCCACCCAATCGCGCAGCTCCTTGGCGATCTGTTTGGCTTCCTCTCCGTGCGGGCGGCCACGCTTGAGCACCACGAAGGCGCAGATGGCCTCGCCCGTCAGGTCGTCGGGGCGCCCCACCACGGCGGCCTCGGCCACGAGGTCGGTCTTGGCCACCAGGGCCGATTCGATCTCCATGGTGCCCATGCGGTGGCCCGAGACGTTGAGCACGTCGTCGATGCGGCCCGTGATGCGGAAGTAGCCGCGGTCGGCGCTGCGCACCGCGCCGTCGCCGGCCAGGTAGTAGCCCTTGAGCTCTTCGGGGAAGTAGCTCTTCTTGAAGCGCTCGGGGTCGCCCCAGATGGTGCGGATCATGCTGGGCCAGGGCTTTTTGACCACCAGAATGCCGCCCGCGCCGTCTTGCATATCGTTGCCCGACTCATCGACGATGGCCGCGGCAATGCCCGGCAGCGGCAGCGTGCAAGAGCCCGGTACCAGCGGCGTGGCGCCCGGCAGCGGCGTGATCATGTGGCCGCCGTTCTCGGTCTGCCAGAAGGTGTCCACGACGGGGCAGCGATCGCCACCCACGTTCTTGTGGTACCACATCCAGGCCTCGGGGTTGATGGGCTCGCCCACGCTGCCCAGCAGGCGCAGGCTGGACAGGTTCCAGTTCCTGGGGTGCACCTTCTCGTCGGAATCGGCCGCCTTGATCAGCGAGCGGATGGCCGTGGGCGCGGTGTAGAAGATGGTGCAGGCGTGGCGCTCGATCATCTGCCAGAAGCGGCCGGCATTGGGATAGGTGGGCACGCCTTCGAACACGATCTGCGTGGCGCCTGCGGCCAGCGGGCCGTAGGCCACATAGGTGTGGCCCGTGATCCAGCCGATGTCGGCCGTGCACCAGAACACGTCGCTGTCCTTCAGGTCGAAAGTCCAGTTCATGGTCTGGCGCGCCCACAGCATGTAGCCGCCGGTGGCGTGCTGCACGCCCTTGGGCTTGCCCGTGGAGCCGCTGGTGTAGAGGATAAACAGCGGGTGCTCGGCCTCGACGGCCACCGGAGCGCACTCCTTGCTCTGGCCCTGCAGAGCTTCGCCGAAGGTCTTGTCGCGGCCCGCCACCATGGCGCAGGCCGTGGCTGTGCGCTCATAGACGAACACATGGCGCACGCCTTCGCAGTTGCCCAGCGCCAGCGCTTCGTCGACGATGGCCTTGAGCGGCAGCTCCTTGCCGCCGCGCATCTGGTAGTTGGCCGTGACCACCACCGAGGCGCCCACGTCCACGATGCGCTCCTGCACGGCCTTGGCCGAGAAGCCGCCGAACACCACGCTGTGCGTGGCGCCTATGCGCGCGCAGGCCTGCATGGCAACCACGCCCTCGATGGTCATGGGCATGTAGATCAGCACGCGGTCGCCCTTTTGCACGCCGTGGGCCTTGAGCGCATTGGCGAATTGCGAGACGCGCTCCAGCAGTTCGCGGTAGCTGACCTTGGTGACCTCGCCGCCGTCGGCTTCGAAGATGATGGCGGTCTTGTTCTCCACGGGCGTGCCCATGTGCCGGTCCAGGCAGTTGGCGCTGGCATTGAGCTCGCCATCGGCAAACCAGCGGAAGAACGGCGCATTGCTGTCGTCCAGCACCTGGGTGAAGGGCTTGGTCCAGACCACGTTCTCGCGCGCCAGGCGGGCCCAGTAGCCTTCGTAGTCCTTCTCGGCCTCGGCGCACAAGGCCTGGTACTGCGCCATGCCGGACACGGCGGCCTTGGCGGTGAAGTCGGCAGGCGGCTGGAAAACGCGGTTTTCCACCAGAACCGATTCGATGGGTGATGTTGCGGTGCTCATCTTTGTCGTCTCCTAATGCGAATCAATGAAATTATTGTGGGCGTACTGTCAAGGGTCGTTCTTACACGCCACTGACTGAAACCGCATTCGGCACTTACACCACCTTGCGTGCCGGCGCCGCCTGATTCTTCAAGCGGGGATGCGTGCAGATAGCCAGGAATTGCACCACAAACTCTTTCCATTTCCTGACGATGACCACAAAATCGAAGCAGATGCCACTCCAGACCTTTACCCAAGAGCATTTGCAGCTATTGTTTTGAAATAGAAATCAGCCGTCAGATGCTTTCCAGGCCGCGTCAAAGCTGGTTTCAAGGCATTCTCAGCCCTTCATTCTTTGACAAAAAAGAATGGAATAGTTATATTAATCACTCATTTACAACCTGCCCGACAGGTAATCCGCATGTTTCCGGACATGCAGATCCACTTTTCCGGCGGATCGTTGTGTCAATTCCTTCATTGGCGCAGCCCCGTCAACCGGGCCGAAAAACGGCCCTGATGTGAGGGAGTCTCCCCGGCCGACCGTGCCGGGGATGGCCTGCCCGAGAAGCCTCTGTGCAGCCTGATTGCGGCGCGCCCGTCGGCCGCGTCTGCCTGCTACCGCCTTCTCGCCTGTTCCAGCTCTTGCGCACACACCGCTTGTGCCATCCGGGCTGCCCCGCCAGCGTTCATTCGCTATTGCAACGCCCCCGCCCGCGCGGCCCGGGCTGCAGCATCAGGGCTTTCATTTTGGCTTGTGCGCCGGCACCCGGGCTTGCCCGTGCCGGACTGTGTTCCATCCCCAATCGACAAAGGAGAACGCCACAGTGGCCAAGCAAATCGTTATCGACCATGTCTTCAAGGTCTTCGGCGACGATCCGAAAACCGCGCTGGACCTGGTCAGGCAAGGCGTGAGCAAACAAGGCATTCTTGCCCGTACCGGGCAGTCCATCGGCGTGTTCGACGCAAACCTCACCATCGAAGCCGGCGAGGTTTTCGTCGTCATGGGCCTGTCGGGCTCGGGCAAATCCACGCTGGTGCGCATGCTCAACCGCCTGATCGAGCCCACCAGCGGCCGCATCCTGGTGGACGGCCAGGACATCAACCAGCTCTCCGACAGGGACCTGCGCGCCCTGCGCCGCAAGGACATCTCCATGGTGTTCCAGTCCTTCGCGCTGATGCCCCACCTGACGGTGCTGGACAACACGGCCTTCGGCCTGGAGCTGGCCGGCGTGGACCGCGCCACGCGCCAGAAACAGGCGCAGGAGGCTCTCGAGCAGGTGGGCCTGGGCGCCTGGGGCGCCAGCTACCCCGACGAACTCTCGGGCGGCATGCAGCAGCGCGTGGGCCTGGCCCGCGCCCTGGCGGCCGATCCCTCCATCCTGCTGATGGACGAGGCTTTCTCGGCGCTGGACCCCATCATCCGCACCGAGATGCAAAGCGAGCTGCTGCGCCTGCAGCAGATCAAGCGCCGCACCATCGTCTTCATCTCCCACGACCTCGACGAGGCCATGCGCATCGGCGACCACATCGCCATCATGAAGGACGGTCAGGTGGTGCAGGTGGGCACGCCCGACGAAATCCTGCGCAGCCCGGCCGACGACTACGTGCGCCAGTTCGTGCGCGGCGTGGACACGGCCGCCGTGTTCAAGGCCTGCGACATCGCGCGCCAGGCGCTCACCGTGATCTCCGAGCACAGCGATCGCGGCTGCCGCGCGGCGCTGCGCCTGCTGGAGGATTCGGACCGCGACCATGCCTATGTGCTCAACGCACGCAAGCGCTTTCTGGGCGTGGTGTCCTCGCAGTCCCTGCGCGATGCGCTGCGCGGTCACCACGGGCCGCTGGGCCTGCAGAAAGCTTTCATTCCCGATGTGCAGTCCATTGCCAGCGACACGCCCGTGGCCGACCTGTTCGGCGCCGTGGCCGCGCTGCCCTGCCCCCTGCCCGTGGTGGATACGGACGGCAAATACCTGGGCGTGGTCAGCCGCACCACCATGCTCAAGTTCCTGGACCGCGACACCCCGCCCGTGCCGCCGCCGCAGCAGGAAATTCCGCCCATCACGCTGGAGGCCGGTTTCCAGCGCGCCGCCGGCGGATCGGGCAGCACCGCGGCAGCGCAGTAAACAAGAAAAAAAGGGGAATACATGAGCGAAACCACGAACACCACCACCTACACAGCCGCACAGGACCAGACCTCCCTGCCCCAGGACCCCTGGGCAGCCTCGTCGCCCCCCGCCGATGCCGCCACAGCTGCACCGGCGGGTTCGGCCGATCCCTGGAGCACCGGCGATGCCGCCAGCGCGGCATCGAGCAGCGACTGGCTGGGTGCCGCCTCGCCGGCGCCGGCCGATGACGGCAGCCTGGGCCACCTGTGGCACCAGATCACCACCGACGGCCTGCCCGTGCAGGACTGGATCAACCACGGCCTGTCCTGGGTGGTCGAGCATTTCCGCCCCTTCTTCCAGAGCGTGCGTGCGCCCATCGATGCCACGCTGACCGGCGTGACCGACATGCTGCTGGCCGTGCCGTGGCCGGTACTCACGCTCATCATCGCCCTGCTGGCCTGGCAGTTCGCCAGCCGCGCGCTGGCCGTGGGCACGGTGCTGTCGCTGCTGCTCGTGGCCCTGCTGGGCATCTGGCCCGATGCCATGGTCACGCTGGCCCTGGTGCTGACCTCGCTGCTGTTCTGCGTGCTCATCGGCCTGCCCATGGGCGTTTTGCTGGCGTCGAGCGACCGCGCCCAGCGCTGGACGCGCCCCTTCCTCGATGCCATGCAGACCACGCCGGCCTTCGTCTATCTGGTGCCCGTGGTCATGCTGTTCGGCATCGGCAACGTGCCGGGGGTGATCGTGACCATCGTGTTCGCGCTGCCGCCGCTGATCCGCCTGACCAACCTGGGCATCCGCCAGGTACGGCCCGACCTGATCGAGGCCAGCCGCGCCTACGGCGCCTCGCCCGCCCAGCTGCTGTGGAAGGTGCAGTTGCCGCTGGCCATGCCCTCCATCATGGCCGGCATCAACCAGACGCTGATGCTGTCGCTGTCCATGGTGGTGATCGCCTCCATGATCGCCGTGGGCGGCCTGGGCCAGATGGTGCTGCGCGGCATCGGCCGCCTGGACATGGGCCTGGCCACCGTGGGCGGCCTGGGCATCGTGCTGCTGGCCATCGTGCTGGACCGCATCACCCAGGCCCTGGGCGAACCCAGGCGCGGCGGCACCCACTGGTGGCATGCCGGCCCGGTGGGCCTGGTGATGCGCCTGCTGCGCGGCTCGCCCAAGGCAATGCCGCCGCTGCCCAAGCCCACGCAGACCGAAAGCGCCCCCAAGGAACTGCGCGCGCCCTCGGGCCACAAGGCCCTGCACGCCTGATCCGGCCCGATCCGGCAAACCATGAATCACACACGACAAGGAGCGACCATGAACCTGCAAGACAAGCAACCCGCCAAGACCCTGCGCCACAGCCTGGGCCGCTGGCTCTTCACCAGCGCCACCGCCGCCACCATGGCCGTGGCCATGGCGGGCACCAGCGCCTTTGCCGCCGATGCGGCCGGCAACCTGCACGCGAACCAGCCAGGCAAAGGCGTGAAGGTGCAGCCGCTCAAGAGTTCGATTGCCGAGGAAACCTTCCAGACCCTGCTGGTCATGAAGGCCCTGGAAAAGCTGGGCTACGAAGTCCAGCCCATCAAGGAAGTCGAATACCCGACGGCCCACATCGCCATCGCCAACGGCGACGCGACCTTCATGGCCGATCACTGGAACCCTCAGCACGCCGACTTCTACAAGAACGCGGGCGGCGATGCCAAGCTCTACCGCAAAGGCATCTTCGCGGCCAATGCGGCCCAGGGCTACCTGATCGACAAGAAGACCGCCGACCAGTACCACATCACCAACATCGGCCAGCTCAAGGACCCCAAGCTGGCCAAGCTGTTCGACACCGACGGCGACGGCAAGGCCGACCTCACGGGCTGCACGCCCGGCTGGGGCTGCGAGGCCATGATCGAGCACCAGCTCACGGCCTACAAGCTGCGCGATACCGTGACCCACAAGCAGGGCACCTATTCGGCGCTGATGGCCGACACCATCACCCGCTTTCGTGCAGGCAAGCCCGTCCTCTACTACACCTGGACCCCCTATTGGGTCAGCAACGTGCTCAAGCCCGGCAAGGACGTGGTGTGGCTGGAAGTGCCGTTTTCCTCGCTGCCAGGCGAGCAGGCCGGCATGGACACCAAGCTGCCTAACGGCAGGAACTACGGCTTCGTCGCCAACAACCAGCAGATCGTGGCCAACAATTCCTGGGCCGAGCAGAACCCCGCCGCCGCCAAGCTGTTTGAAATCATCAAACTGCCCGTCGCCGACATCAACGCCCAGAACTACCTGATGAGCCAGGGACAGAACAAGGCCTCGGATGTGGAACGTCACACCGCCGCCTGGATCAAGGCCCATCAGAAGACCTTCGATAGCTGGATCGAGCAGGCCCAGGCCGCGGCCAAGCGCTGATCCCTCGGCCCGGGCACAGGCCACTGCGGCCGGCCCCCGGTCTTTCCCCCAAAGCCTGGACACCACCTGTGCCCAGGCTTTTTTACCCCGGTGTTTTCACCTAAACACGGCCTAAAGATCGAAATCTACAATCCTGAAACCGGTTTCATTCGTATATTTCTCCATGAACTACCGTTTTCAGTTCGATCAGGTCTTTGCCGCCTGGCCCCAGCTGCTGCACGGCACCTGGATCACCATCCAGCTCTCGCTGACGGCCACGGTGCTGGGGCTGGGCGTGGCCATCGCCTGCGCCTGGGGCAAGACCTCGGGGCCGGCCTGGCTGCGCTGTGGGATCAACGCCTACATCGAGCTGATCCGCAACACGCCCTTCCTGGTGCAGCTGTTTTTCTTCTTCTTCGCTCTGCCGGCCATCGGCCTGCGCTGGACGCCGCACACGGCTGCCCTGGTGGCCATGGTGGTGAACCTGGGCGCCTACGCCACCGAGATCATCCGCGCCGGCATCGAGGCCATCCCCAAGGGCCAGATCGAGGCCGGCCTGGCGCTGAACCTCAAGCGCTGGGAAATTTTCCGCTTCGTCATTCTCAAGCCGGCGCTCAAGACCATCTACCCGGCGCTGACCAGCCAGTTCATCCTGCTGATGCTGAGCTCGGCCGTGGTGTCCGTCATCTCGGCCGACGACCTGACCTCGGTCGCCGCCAACATCCAGTCCGAGACCTTCCGCAGCTTCGAGGTCTACATCGTCGTCGCCGCCATCTACCTGCTGCTGTCGCTGGCCTTCAATGCGCTGTTCAAGCTGGTCTACCAGGCCTGCCTGAACTACCCCGACCGCCGCTGAGCCCATTCCGGAGAAATATCCCATGCGCACTTTTGGCTGGCCCGAGCTATGGTTCATCGCGGAAGCGGCGAAGTGGACGCTCGCACTGTCCGTCATCGCCTTCGCGGGTGGCGCCGTCGTCGGCCTGCTGGTGGCGCTGGCGCGCACCGGCGGCAATGCGGTGCTGGCGCGCATCGCCACGGTGTTCACGCAGATCTTCCAGGGCACGCCGCTGCTGCTGCAGCTGTTCCTGGTGTTCTTCGGCGCGCCCATCCTGGGCTTCGAGATCAACCCCTGGATCGCCGCCGCCGCGGCGCTCATCCTCAACAGCGGCGCCTTCCTCGGCGAGATCTGGCGCGGCTGCATCCAGGCCGTGCCACGCGGCCAGTGGGAGGCCGCCGAGGCGCTGTCGCTGTCGTACTACTGGCGCATGCGCTCGGTGGTGCTGCCCCAGGCGCTGAAGATCGCCGTGCCGCCGACCGTGGGCTATCTGGTGCAGATCATCAAGGGCACCTCGCTGGCCGCCATCATCGGCTTCACCGAGATCACGCGCGCCGGCCAGATCATCAACAACGCCACCTTCCAGCCGCTGATCGTCTTCAGCGTGGTCGGAGCCGTCTACTTCGTCCTCTGCTGGCCGCTGTCGCTGTGGGCCGGGCGCCTCGAAAGGCGCCATGCACGATGCAATACCCCCTGAGTCGCTTCGCGCCTTCCCCCAAGGGGGACGACGCCCTCGCTACGGGGCGACCCTTGCTCGGCTTCCCGCCGATGGGCCGCGCCAGTCGCATGGAAAGCGCCATCAATGATTGACTGTCGCTACGCCCCTCTTTTTTCCGCCATTACCACAAGCAAGGAGACTCGCATGTCGAACACCCACCGCCGCACTTTCACCCTGGGCCTGGCGGCCCTCGCCGCCGGCAGCCTGCTGCCCGGCATGGCCTCGGCCCAGGCCCTGGCCGACCTCAAGAAAAAGGGCAGGATCACCATCGGCATGCTGGTGGACTTCCCGCCCTACGGCATCATGAGCAGCAGCAACCAGCCCGACGGCTATGACGCCGACGTGGCCAAGCTGCTGGCCAAGGACCTGGGCGTGGCCGCCGACATCGTGCCTGTCACCGGCCCCAACCGCATCCCCTTCCTGCTCACCGGCAAGGTGGACATGCTGATCGCCTCTCTGGCCATCACGCCCGAGCGCGCCAAGCAGGTGCTGTTCTCCAAGCCCTACTCGGCCGCCTCCATCGTGCTGTACGGCAATGCCAAGAGCCCCATCAAGACCGCTGCCGACCTCAAGGGCCTGCGCGTGGGCGTGGCCCGCGCCTCGACCCAGGATGTGGCCGTGACCAAGGCCGCGCCCGAGGGCACGCAGATCCGCCGCTTCGACGACGACGCCTCGGCCATGCAGGCCCTGCTGTCGGGCCAGGTGGACGCCATCGGCTGCTCGGTCACCGTGGCCGCGCAGATCGCCAAGCGCGCACCGGCCGGCCAGTTCGAGACCAAGTTCCAGCTGCTGCAGCAGAACATGGCTGTGGCGTTGCGCCCCGGCGAGGACGAGGTGGCCAAGGCCGTCAACGACTTCATCGCCAGGAACTCTGCCAACGGCGAGCTGAGCAAGCTCTACCAGAAGTGGCTGGGCGCCCCACTGCCCAAGCTGGACTGATCGCTGTTTTCCCTGCTGGAGCCCGCATGACCACCACCACCTCCGCGCAAGAACCCATCATCCGCCTGCAAGGCGTAGAGAAATGGTATGGCAGCTTCCAGGTGCTGACCGATATCCACCTGGAGGTGCGCCCCGGCGAGCGCATCGTGATCTGCGGGCCCTCGGGCTCGGGCAAGTCCACGATGATCCGCTGCATCAACCGCCTGGAGTCAGTGCAGAAGGGCACGATCACCGTCGACGGCATCGACCTCACCGCCGGCGGCCACAACGTGGACAGCGTGCGCCAGGAAGTGGGCATGGTGTTCCAGCAGTTCAACCTGTTCCCGCACCTGACCATTCTGGAAAACTGCACGCTGGCGCCGATGCGCTCGCGCGGCCTGTCCAAGGAAGAGGCGCAGGAGCGGGCCATGAAGTACCTGAGCCGCGTGCGCATCCCCGACCAAGCGCACAAGTACCCGAGCCAGCTCTCGGGCGGCCAGCAGCAGCGCGTGGCGATTGCGCGCGCGCTGTGCATGTCGCCCAAGATCATGCTGTTCGACGAGCCCACCTCGGCGCTGGACCCCGAGATGGTCAAGGAGGTGCTGGACACCATGATCGGCCTGGCCGAGGACGGCATGACCATGCTCTGCGTGACGCACGAGATGGGCTTCGCCCGCAGCGTGGCCGACCGCGTGATCTTCATGGCCGACGGCAAGATCATCGAGCAGGGCCCGCCGGACGAGTTCTTCGGCAACCCGCGGCATCCCAAGACCCAGGCCTTTCTGGGCCAGATCCTCAGTAATCACTGATATGACACTCTCCGTCTCCACCGCCCCCGAAGCCGCTTCCCCGGCCCTGATCTCGCTGACCTCGTTCGGCGCCGCCGAGGTGCTGCGCCACGGCCAACTCTGGTTCGCCCGCCTCTCGCAGGCTGCCGGCGCCGATGGCGTGGAGGTGCGCGAGGAATTGCTGCAGAGCGCCGCGCGCGAACTGCCCGAGCTGGCGGCCTGGGCGCGCGAAGCCACACACAACGGCGCCATGGAACTGGTCTACTCCTGCCCGCAGCCGCTGTATGCGCAAGGCGGCGCGCTGGCGCTGGCCACGCTGCAGCACGCCATAGACGCCAGCCACCGGCTGGGCGCCGGCTGGCTCAAGATGTCCATCGGCGGCTTCGGCGCGCAATCGCAGGGTTTGCAGGGCTTCGATGCAATCCAGCAGGCGCTGGCCGGCACCGGCATCACGCTGCTGATCGAGAACGACCAGACCGTGGACGCCGGCACGCTGCAGGCGCTGGAGCGCTTCTTTGCCGGCGCGGATGCCGCCGGCCTGCCGCTGCCCATGACCTTCGACATGGGCAACTGGGCCTACCAGGGCGAATGTGCGCTGCAGGCCGCCCAGCGGCTGGCGCAGCGCGTGGGCTATGTGCATGCCAAGGGCGTGCAGCGCCTGCCCGCCAAATGGGTGGCCGTGCCGCTGGCCGAATCCCAGCTCCCCTGGCGCGCCACGCTGCGTGCACTGCCGGCCGGCGTGCCGCGCGCCATCGAGTACCCGCTGATCGGCGACGACCTCGAGGCCGTCACCCGCCGCGAGCTGCAGATTCTGCGCAACGCCACGGCCCTGCTCGCTTAATATTCCCCTTCTGCTCCTGATTCCATGACCGCCACCGCCAAAGCCTTCGATGTCGCCGTCTTCGGCGAAGCCATGCTGCTCTTGATCGCCGACCGCCCGGGTCCGCTGGAGCTGGCCGAGGCCTTCACCAAGCGCATCGCCGGCGCCGAGATCAACGTGGCCACGGGCCTGTCGCGCCTGGGCTTCGACGTGCACTGGACCAGCCGCCTGGGCGCCGACTCCATGGGCCGCTACCTGGTCAAGCAGATGCAGAGCGAAGGCGTGAACTGCGAGCACGTGGTGCTGGACGCCGCGCAACGCACGGGTTTCCAGTTCAAGGGCCGCGTCGAAGACGGCAGCGACCCCGCCGTCGAATACCACCGCAAGGGTTCGGCCGCGAGTCTGATGGTGCCCGCCGACATCGACGAGCCCTGGCTTGCCGGCGCGCGCCACCTGCACGCCACCGGCGTGTTCCCGGCGATCTCCGAGACCGCGCTGGCCACCGCCGGGCGCACGCTGCAGATCGCCCGTGCCGGCGGCAGCACCATCTCCTTCGACCCCAATCTGCGCCCCGCGCTGTGGAAGGACGAGGCCACCATGCGCCGCGAACTCAATGCGCTGGCCGCCGGCGCCGACTGGGTGCTGCCCGGCCAGGCCGAGGGAGAGCTGCTGACCGGCCACAAAAGCCCCGAGGCCATCGCGCGCTTCTACCGCGACCAGGGCGCCAGTCTGGTCGTCGTCAAGCTCGGCGCCGAGGGCGCCTACTACGACCATGCCACGCTGGGCTGCGGCCACGTGCCGGGCTGTCCGGTCGAGAAGGTGGTGGACACCGTGGGCGCGGGCGACGCCTTTGCCGTCGGCGTGATCAGCGGCATGCTCGACGGCCTGGCCGTGCCCGAGGCCGTGAGGCGCGCCTGCTGGATAGGCGCGCGCCAGGTACAGGTGCTGGGCGACTCCGAGGGCCTGCCCACCCGCGCCGAACTGCAGGCCGCAGGCTACTGACCCGGAGCACTGCCCCATGTCCCAGGTGCTGGTATTCCGCGAACTGCAGGGCGGCCTGCTGGCAAAGCTGCAGGCCGTGCACGACGTGACCATGGCCAACCCGCGCAAAAGCGAACAGCACGCCGCCTTCATGGCCGCACTGCCCACGACCGAGGCGCTGATCGGATCGAGCTTTCCCATCACCGGCGAACTGCTGGACCAGGCCCCGCGGCTGAAAGTCATCTCCAGCATCTCGGTGGGCGTGGACAACTACCCGCTGGCCTCTCTGGCGGCGCGCGGCATCACGCTGTGCCACACGCCCGGCGTGCTGACCGAGACCACGGCCGACACCATCTTCACGCTGGTGCTGGCCACCAGCCGCCGCGTGCTCGAACTGGCCAGTCTGGTGCGCGAGGGCCGCTGGACGAAGAACATCGGTGAGGACCTGTTCGGCTGGGACGTGCACCACAAGACCATCGCCATCCTGGGCTTCGGCCGCATCGGCCAGGCCGTGGCGCAGCGCGCGGCCCTGGGTTTCGGCATGCAGGTGCTCTACACCAACACCAGCCCGATCGAAGTGCCCGGGCTGCAGGGCCGTGCGCGCCAGGTATCGCTGCCGGAAGCGCTGGCCGGTGCCGACATCGTGGTCAGCACGCTGCCGCTGACGTCCGCCACGCACCGGCTGATCAACGACGCCACGCTGGCGCAGATGCGAGCCGGCGCCTTCTTCATCAACGGCTCGCGCGGCGGCATCGTCGACGAGGCGGCGCTGCTGCGCGCACTGGACAGCGGCCGGCTGCGCGGCGCAGGGCTCGATGTGTTCGAGCCCGAACCGCTGCCGTTTTCTTCGCCACTGCGCACGCACCCGCGCGTCACGCCGCTGCCGCACGCCGGCTCGGCCACGCACGAAACGCGCCGCGCCATGGCCGAGATGGCGGTGGCCAATCTGCTCGCCGTGCTGGCGGGCCGCACGCCGGCAGCAGCCTATCCACTGCCGGCCCCGCAGCCATGAGCGCGCACCGCTCGGATCGCGCCGTGTCAGGCCGGGCCACCATTGCCGACGTGGCGCTGCAGGCCGGCGTCTCCAAGGCCACGGTATCGCGCTATCTCAACAACAGGCACGAGCTGCTCACGCCCGATATCTCCGAACGCGTACGCCAGGCCATCGAGACCCTGGGCTACCGCCCCAGCCCCATGGCTCAGGCCCTCAAGCATGGGCGCTCGCGGCTGATCGGACTGGCCGTGGCCGATATCACGAATCCGTTCTCCGTCGCCGTGCTGCAGGGCGCCGAAAAAGCCTGCCAGGAAGCCGGCTACCTGCTGGTGCTGTTCAACCTGGGCAACGAACCCGGACGCGAACGCGATGCGCTGCAGACCCTGACGGACTACCAGATCGACGGCCTGATCCTCAACCGCGTGGATACCCGCGAGCAGTTGTGGCAAAGCGCTGCCGAGTACGGCAAGCCCATCGTTCTGGTGGACCGCGCCCAGGAAGGTGTGGATGCCGACTTTGTTTCCGTGGACAACGCGGCAGCGGTCACGCTGGCGCTGGAGCATCTGCAGGCGCGCGGCTGGGGCGAGGTGCTGCTGGTCAGCGAGCCCTGCAACGGCGTGAGCTCGCGCGCCGCGCGCCGCGACACCTTTGTCTCGGCCATGGCGGCGCAGGCCGGTCGGCCCCAGGGCCTGCGCGGCAGCTTCTGGGAAAGCACGCCGGACAACCAGGAACAGCTCATGCAGCGCCTGCAACTGCTGCGGGCCCATGCAGAGCAGACCCGCCGCCGCCCTGCCGTGCTGACCGGCAATGCCGTGGCCACCCTGCGGATCGCCTCGGCGGCCCAAGCGCTAGGCTGGACACTGGGCCGGGAACTGGGCTTCATCGGCATCGACGAGACGGAATGGGCGCCGCTCATCGGCCCGGGCCTGAGCACCATTGCACAGCCCACCGATGCACTGGGCCGCACGGCCGCGTGCTGCCTGATCGAGCGGCTGCAGGGCTGGAGCGGCCCGGCGCGCAGAATCGAGCTGCCGGGCAGGCTGCAGATGCGCGGCTCTTCGTGATCGCCCCGGCGGCCGAACGGGAAAATCACCGGCGAAAACGGCCCATGGCCCGCCGGCTTTGGCCGCGCACGGGCGGCAGCGGTTTTCTGACTGAAGAATTGGCCGGCCTGGCCGATATACGTAACAAAAAATATCAGAAATGCAATCCGTGCCCATAATCGGGCACACGCAAAGTCCGACCCATGAGCCAACCCCACGCCCCCATCATCCACCGCACGGAAGACGTGCTTATCAGCCTGTGCAACTCCGTCTCGCGCGTGCTGCAGGTCGCCACCCAGTGCCCCATCCAGTATTCGGGCATGGTGCAGCGCATCACCAAGACCAGCCTCAAGCCCGACATCGGCTGCTTCGTGCTGATCGACGGCAGCTTCTCGGGCCTGATCATCATCAACTTCTCGGCCGACGCGGCCATGGAGCTGTACCGCAGCTACCTGCTGTCCATGGGCATGGCCGAAAGCGACCTGGCCAGCTCCTACACCTCGGATGAGGTCAGCAACGTCATGGGCGAACTCATGAACCAGGTCGCGGGCGACTTCACCAGCAAGGTGCAGCGCGAGATGCAGACCCACATCACGCAAAGCCAGCCCAAGATGATCCGCCTGAACAAACAGGTCAACCTCAGCGTGGACGCCAACCTCGACGCCCCCGAGGCCCGCCGCGTGACCTTCTACACCGGCAACCACAACCTTTTCTATCTGGAGATGGCCGTGGACCACACGGAGTTCATCAAGATCGTGGACTTCGAACCCCAGGAAAAGCCCGATCCCGACGCGCTCATGGCCCAGGCCCAGCACGCGCGCACCAGTGCACCCGCTGCAGCGCCGGCCGCAGCTTCGGCCGATACCGACGAGCTGCTCAAATCCCTGGGCCTTTGATCTTCAGGGCTTGCAGCCAACCGGCGACCCCAGGGTCGCTTTTTCTTTGCCCCGCCTCTCTTGCCCATGCCATCGGCATGACCCCATGCCAGCAACGATATGCGCCATCCAAAATAATTTGAATCCCAACTATTTGTACACCTTCGATTTTCCATGACCGCATCCACGCCCGCGCCGGCCGCAGAACCGCTGGAGGAACGCCAGCGCCAGCTCATGTTCGCCATGGCCCAGGTCAACAAGCAGTGGCGCCGCACGCTGGACCGGCTGCTGGCCCCCATGGGCCTGACCCAGGCCCTGTGGCTACCGCTGCTGCACCTCGAGCACGGCCACGGCCCCATGCGGCAAAAGGATCTGGCGCATTCGCTGGGGCTGGACAGCTCCTCCATCGTGCGACTGATCGACGGCCTGGCCGCCCAGGGCTGGGTCGAGCGCATCGACGACAGCGACCGGCGCGTCAAGCGCATCCAGCTGACCGCCGCGGGCCAGGCCCAGGTGCAGGCCGTCAAGCAGGTGGTGGCCTCGGCGCGCTCCGAAGCCATGCGGGATATCGCCCCCGAGAGTGTGGATGCCGCGCTGGCCATGCTGCAGTCCCTGCTGGCGACCATGGACGGCATGGAACCGGAGCCGCCCGGGCCCTGACGAGCCCTGGTTCCCGTCCCGCCTTCGACTCTGCCCTTTTCCGCCCATCACCCCGCTTCATGCAAGACACTGCATCTCCCGCCCGCAAGGCTCCGCTCTGGCTGCTGGCCTGCGTCACCATCGTCGGCACCCTGGCCATGCACATGTTCATCCCGGCCCTCCCGGACGCTGCCCGCGGCTTCGGCGTCGGAGCCGGCCAGATGCAGCAGACCATTACCGTCTATATCCTGGGCATGGCCCTGGGCCAGCTGATCTACGGCCCGCTGTCGGACAGCCTGGGCCGCCGCCCCATGCTGCTCGCGGGCCTTACCCTCTACACCCTGGCCAGCACGGCGGCTTTTCTCTCGCCATCGGCGCCTTGGCTGATCGGCGCGCGCCTGTTCCAGGCACTGGGCGGCTGCGCGGGCCTGGCCCTGGGCCGTGCCATCGCGCGCGACACGGCCACACCGGAGACGGCCGTGGGCACCCTGGCCCTGCTCAACCTCATCATGATGGTGGGCCCCGGCGTGGCCCCCGCGATTGGCTCGCTGGTGGATGCGGCCTGGGGCTGGCGCGCCATCTTCGCGCTGCTGGCCGCATTGGGCCTGCTCACGGCCGTGAACGTCTGGCGCACGCTGCCCGAAACCGGCCGCCCCACGGGCCAGCTGCACTGGCGCACCGTGTTCGGCGATTACCGCCGGCTGCTGGGCACGCCGCAGTTCGTGGGCTTTGCCGTCGGCGGCGGCTGCGCCACCACCTCGATCTACGCCTTCCTGGCCGCGGCCCCCTTTATCTTCATCGAGCAGCTGCATGCCAGCAAACCACAGGTCGGCCTCTACCTGGGCATTCTGATGGCCGGCATGGCCGTGGGCAACGCGCTGGCGCGCCAGCTCATCAGGCGCTGGCCGCTGGAAAAGCTGATGCTGGGCGGCAATCTGCTCAGCATCGCCTCTGCCTCCCTGCTGCTGCTGCTGGCGCTGCTGGGCCAGCTGGAGATTGCCAGCGTGGTCGGCCTCATGGTGCTGTTCAGCCTGGGCGCCGGCATGACCAGCCCCGCGGCGCTGACCAAGGCGCTGGGCGTGCATACCGACCTGACAGGCTCTGCCGCCGGCGTCTATGGCTGCGCGCAGATGATGGTGGGCGGCCTGTGCACGCTGGGCGCCAGCCTGGGCGGCAACCCCGCCCTGTCGGCCTTTGCCGTGCTCTTTATCGCCGGAATCATGGGCCAGCTAGGCTTCCGAACGGCCTTGCGCCTGGGCCGATAAGCCCTGGTCCGGCAGCCAGGGCCTGACGGCGTCGTCCACGCTCCAGGCCACATAGGCGCTGGCCGGCAGGGCCGCCACTTGCATGCGCGCCAGCAGCTCGCGCACGGTGTCCTTGGTTCGCGCCAGCACCAGCGGCAGCCCCTGCTGCTGCATCTGCGCGGCAAATTCGGCCAGCGCCTCCACGCTGGTGCTATCCAGGTCGGGTGACTCCTCCAGGCTCAGCACCACCGCGCGCAGGCCCGCGCCACGCTGCAGCTCCACGCGCTCGCGGATGGCGGCAAAGATGGCATCGGCATTGCCGAAGAACAGCGGTGCCTCGGGCCGGGCGATCAGCACGCCCGGAACCGCCGCCGCCTCGGGGTGGCGCGCGGTATCCACATAGTCGCGCGACTGCGCCAGCTGCCCCAGCCAGCTCACGCGCGGCTCGGCAAAGCGCTTGAGCAGCATGGCGATGCTGACCGCGATGGCCAGCAGCAGGCCGTCGAGCACGCCCAGCAGGATCACCGCCACAAAGGCCGCCAGCACGACGAAGCGGTCGCGCTTCCAGGCGAAATACGGCCGTATGACCGCAGGGTTCAGCGTATGGGCCACGGCATGGATGACGATGGCCGCGAGCAGCGGCTCGGGAATGCGCTCCATCCACGGCAGCAGCTGCCATACCAGCAGACCCACCACCGCACAGGCGATCAGACCCGCGGCCTTGCTGCGCGCGCCGGCCACCTCGTTGGCCGAACTGGCCGAATACCCGGCCCCCACCGGCATGCCCTGGAACAGCGCCGACAGTGCATTGGCCGCGCCCAGCGCCACCAGATCGCGGTTGGGCGAGACCGCATCGCCATGGCGCAGCGCCAGGGTGCGGATGGAGCTGTATGACTCGGCATACAGGATCAGCGCCAGCGCCATGGCCAGCTGGCCCGCGCGCAGCCAGTCGGCCAGGGCCAGCGCCGGCACCTCGGGCCGGCTGCCGCCCAAAGCCAGCGAGCCCACGGCCTTGATGCCCCAGAGCTGGCAATAGCCCAGCGCATCGAGCGCAATGCCCACCGCGATTACCAGCAGCGCGCCCGGCACGGTTTTCCAGCGCGCCAACAGGCGCAGCACCAGCAGCGCCACCAGCATCATCGCCAGGCCGTAGGGGTTCCACTGCCGCCACTGGCTCAACAGATCCCAGGCATAGTGCAGAAAGTCGCTGTGCACCGGATGCACGCCCACGGCCACGGGCAGCTGCTTGACCACGATGGTCAGCGCCAGCCCCAGCGCAAAGCCGCGCAGCACCGGCTTGGCGATGAACTGCGACACCGCGCCCAGGCGCGCCAGCCCGGCCAGTGCGAAGATCACGCCGGCCATCAGCACCATGGCCACGCCCATCAGGTGGCGGTGCTCGTCGCTCACATGCAGCACCGAGGCCGTGGCCGCCGCCAGCACCGCGGCCGCCGACGAAGTCGACGAGACGATGGCAAAGCGGCTGCTGCCCAGCAGCCCGTAGGCCAGCAGGCCCGCGAACAGCGCCATCACGCCGGCCTGCGGCGGCACTCCGGCAATGCCCGCATAGGCCACGGCCTCGGGCAGCAGCAGACCGGCGATGGACAGGCCGGCCACCCAATCCGCCCCTGCGGGCCGCGCTGGCATGTGCATCTCAGGCCTTGGGGGCTACGGGAGCATCCACGCCGGACCAACCGGGCAGAAAGCGCGCCTTGGGGCTGCGCGCCAGGGCCACGGCCGACACGACCGAAGCCTGCGGCAGGCCCTGGCCGTCGACGGCGCGCAGCGCCTCCTTGTCGAAGTGCGGGCGAAAGAAGTCCGCCCACAGGAACTCGGTGAACGGCGCCGCGTCCTTGGCATAGCCGCCGGCCTTGCGCACCTCGCCGGCCAGGCTGCGGTAGGGGTCGTCCTTCAATTGCATCAGGCGCTTGGGAATGGCATCGAACTCATGGCGCCGGCCTTTTTCGTCGTAGGGGTGCGCCCAGTGGTGGAACTCCATGAGCCGCCAGAACATGTCGGGCTCCACATCGCTGTAGTCGGCCAGCTGCATCACCCAGACATTCGCCACCTCCTCCTGCGTGAGCGCCTGGCCCAGGTGGTGGTGGTCGACGATGAAAAAGCGCCCGCGCGGCCCGCGCACGGCAGGGAACCAGTGGCTTTGCAGCAGCTTGTCGCGCTCCTTGGACTTGAGCTGTTTCCACTGCTCGCGCTTGACGGCCACCTCGGCCGCACCCACCGTCATTTGCGTGGGCCTCAGATCGGCCAGCGCGGCCTGTTCCATATGCTGCTGTGCGGACATGCGCATCTCCAGGGATTTTGTGATGCGCCATTGTCGGCCTGCCCGCAGCCGCACGGAACAGGCCTGCCGCGAATGCGCCTCCCGCCTACATTCCCTGCTACATATTGCCCACCATGTGCTCGGGCACCACCCACTGGTCGAACTGCTCGGCCGTCACGTGGCCGCTGGCGATGGCGGCATCGCGCAGGCTGCGGCCTTCCTTGTGCGCCTTCTTGGCGATGAAGGCGGCCTTGTCGTAGCCGATGTGGGTGTTGAGCGCCGTCACCAGCATCAGCGAACGGCCGACCAGCTCGGCAATACGCGCGCGGTTGGGCTCCAGGCCCACGGCGCAGTGGTCGTTGAAGCTGACCATGCCGTCGGCCAGCAGGCGCACGCTCTGCAGGAAGTTGTGCGCCACCAGCGGGCGGAACACATTGAGCTCGAAATTGCCCGATGCGCCGCCGAAATTGATGGCCACATCGTTGCCGAAGACCTGGGCGCACAGCATGGTCATGGCTTCGCACTGCGTGGGGTTGACCTTGCCGGGCATGATGGACGAGCCCGGCTCGTTCTCGGGAATCGCTATCTCGCCCAGGCCGCTGCGCGGGCCCGAAGCCAGCCAGCGCACATCGTTGGCAATCTTCATCAGGCTGGCCGCCAGCGTCTTGAGCGCGCCATGCGCGGCCACCAGCGCGTCGCAGGAGGCCAGCGACTCGAACTTGTTGGGCGAGGTGACGAAGGGATAGCCGGTGATGGCCGCCAGCTCCCGGGCCACGCCCTCGGCATAGCCCTTGGGCGCGTTCAGCCCCGTGCCCACGGCCGTGCCCCCCAGCGCCAGCTCGTACAGATGCGGCAGTGCATGGCGCACATGCCGCTCGCCATGCGCGAGCTGCGCCGCCCAGCCCGAGATTTCCTGGCCCAGCGTCAGCGGCGTGGCGTCCTGCAGGTGGGTGCGGCCGATCTTGACGATGTCCGCAAAGGCGCCGCTCTTGGCCTGCAGCGTCTTGCGCAGCTTGGCGAGCGCCGGCAGCAGCCGGGTCTCTATGGCCGTGACGGCCGCCACGTGCATGGCCGTGGGATAGACGTCGTTGCTGGACTGGCTCTTGTTCACCTCGTCGTTGGGATGTACCAGGCGCGATTCTCCGCGCTCGCCACCCAGCAGCTCGCTGGCGCGGTTGGCCAGCACCTCGTTGACGTTCATATTGGTCTGCGTGCCCGAGCCCGTCTGCCAGACCACCAGCGGGAATTCATCGGAGTGCCTGCCGGCAATGACCTCGTCCGCCGCGGCGACGATGGCCTGGGTCTTTTTTTCTTCCAGCAGGCCCAGGTGGTGGTTCACGGTGGCCGAAGCCTTCTTCACCTGCGCCAGCGCATGGATGATCTCGCGCGGCTGCTGTTCGCCGCTGATGTCGAAGTTCTGCAGCGAGCGCTGCGTCTGCGCGCCCCAGAGCCTGTCGGCGGGTACGGCGATCAGGCCGAAGGTGTCTTTTTCCTGGCGGGTTGCTGTCATGGGAATTCACTCCTTGCAATACAACGCGGTGCAGCCGACTGGAACAACGGCCTGGCTGCCGTGGGCCGCAAACAAAAGACGGAAAAGACGGCCGGCCTGGAAGCCGGAACGCCCGGAAACCGGACCATGCTAGCGCAATGCGGCAATCCGCTTGACCGCCCTGCCGCCAACGCCCCTGCAGCCCCAAGGCCTGCGGCCTCCTCGGGGTCGGCAGGCATGAAAGAAGGCGCCTGGGACTTCTAGATTTCAGGTGCCGGCACCAGGGAGCCCGGCTCCCGGCACCGGCCCACATGGCGCCGATGAGGGCGCCGAGCCAGCCATCCGCTACATCGCCCTTGCGGCAAAGAGCGTACGTCAGGCCTGCACATGCCGGATGGAGTAAGCTCGCCGCAACCCAAGTCATATATAAGACTAGTCGGTTTTAGCCTGCATGGACCGGCGCTTGAGCCGATAATAAACAGGTTTACCGCGCACCCCCAGCGCAAAGTTTGCAACCCGAGAAGCTTCACGATGACCACCTCCATCCGCCAGCAGGACCTGATCGACTCGATCGCAGGCGCCCTCCAGTACATCAGCTACTACCACACGCCCGACTTTATCCAGCACCTGGCCCGTGCCTACGCACGTGAGCAGAGCCCGGCGGCCAAGGATGCGATGGCCCAGATCCTGACCAACTCCAAGATGAGCGCCACCGGCCAGCGCCCCATCTGCCAGGACACCGGCATCGTCAACGTCTTCCTCAAGGTGGGCATGGACGTGAAGTGGGAAGGCTTCACCATGGGCCTGGAAGACGCCGTCAACGAAGGCGTGCGCCGCGGCTACAACCACCCGGACAACACGCTGCGCGCCTCCGTCGTGGCCGATCCGCAGTTCGCCCGCAAGAACACCAAGGACAACACGCCGGCCGTCATCAACGTGCAGATCGTGCCCGGCGACAAGCTGGACGTGACCGTGGCCGCCAAGGGCGGCGGCTCGGAGAACAAGTCCAAGATGATCATGATGAACCCCAGCGACAACCTCGTGGACTGGGTTCTGAAGACCGTGCCCACCATGGGCGCCGGCTGGTGCCCCCCGGGCATGCTGGGCATAGGCATCGGCGGCACCGCCGAGAAGGCCGTGCTGCTGGCCAAGGAAAGCCTGATGGAAGACCTGGACATGTACGAGCTGCAGCAGAAGGCAGCCCGCGGCGAGAAGCTGGATCAGGTCGAGGAACTGCGCCTGGAACTGTTCGAGAAGGTCAACGCCCTGGGCATAGGCGCGCAGGGCCTGGGCGGCCTGACCACGGTGCTGGACGTCAAGATCAACATGTATCCCACGCACGCGGCCTCCAAGCCCGTGGCCATGATTCCCAACTGCGCGGCCACCCGCCACGCCCACTTCGTGATGGATGGCTCCGGCCCCGTGTACCTGGAAGCCCCCTCGCTGGACCTGTGGCCCAAGATCGACTGGGCACCGGACTACAACAAGTCCAAGCGCGTGGACCTCAACACATTGACCCGCGAAGAAGTGGCCGGCTGGAAGCCCGGCGACACCATCCTGCTCAACGGCAAGATGCTGACCGGCCGCGACGCCGCCCACAAGCGCATCCAGGACATGCTGGCCAAGGGCGAGCAGCTGCCCGTGGACTTCACCAACCGCGTGATCTACTACGTCGGCCCCGTGGACCCCGTGCGTGACGAAGTCGTCGGCCCCGCGGGCCCGACCACCGCCACCCGCATGGACAAGTTCACCGACATGATGCTGTCGCAGACCGGCCTGATCGCCATGATCGGCAAGTCCGAGCGCGGCCCGGTGGCCATCGAGGCCATCAAGAATCACAAGTCGGCCTACCTGATGGCCGTGGGCGGCGCCGCCTACCTGGTCTCCAAGGCCATCAAGGCCGCCAAGGTGGTGGGCTTTGCAGACCTGGGCATGGAAGCCATCTACGAATTCGACGTGGTCGACATGCCCGTGACCGTGGCCGTCGACGCTGGCGGCACCAGCGCCCACGTCACCGGCCCGGCCGAGTGGCAAAAGCGCATCGCCACGGGCGAGTTCAAGGGCATCGAAGTGGCATCGGCCTGAAGCCGCTTGCGCATGAAAAGAAAAACCGCCTTCGGCGGTTTTTCTTTTTGGCTCGGCACAGGGCATTCAAATCAGATACCAGGCCCCGATGGCGATAAGCTGTAGCACCTATTGGGAGAGTTCGATGATCGATCTTCGCGCCAGCGATCTGCGCACCTTCGTCCCGGCCCGGGATTGCGAGCGGGTAAAGCGCTCAGGCCGCTGGCCGCTGGCTGCCGCACCGCGATGCCAATCTGCTTGTTTCCTCGCCCCCAGATACTGTGGCCTGAACCGATGACCGAGACCTCCTCCCTGCCCTTTTCCCAGGCCTGCGAGAACAACCGCGAGCCCATTTTGACCGTGCTGCAGTCTACCTTCGCCGATCGCCGCCATGCGCTGGAGATCGGCTCGGGCACCGGCCAGCACAGCGTGTACTTTGCACCGCGCCTGCCGCATCTGATCTGGCAGACCAGCGACCTGGCGGAGAACCATGCCGGCATTGCAGTCTGGCATGCGGCCCACCCTGCGCCCAATCTGCGGCTGCCGCTGCGCTTCGACCTGCAGTCCAGCAGCTGGCCGCAGACGGAGGACGGCGCCTTCGATGCCGTCTTCTCCAGCAATACGGCCCACATCGTGGCCTGGCCGCTGGTGATGCGCATGTTCGCGCAGATCGGCATGCATTTGCCCGCCGGCGGCAAGTTGGCGCTCTACGGCCCGTTCAACTACAACGGCGGCTACACCAGCGAGAGCAACCGGGCCTTCGACCTCTGGCTGCGCGAGCGCGATGCGCGCAGCGGCATACGCCACTACGAGGACATCGTGGCGCTGGCCGAGCAGCACGGCCTGGCTCCGGAGCACGACCACGCCATGCCCGCCAACAACCGGCTGCTGGTCTTCGTGCGGCGCGGCACAACGCCCCGACTCCGATCGACATGACCTGGTTGCTGCTGTTGCTGCATCTGCTGCTGATTGCGGCATTCACGCTGCGTATTCTGCTGCGCGACGATCTGCGGCCCGACGTGCGCATGGCCTGGCTCACCGTCATGGTGCTGCTGCCCTATGCGGGCTGCGCGCTGTACTACCTGTTCGGCGAGGCCGCGCTGGGGCGTCTGGGCAGCGACAGCCAGCGCAAGCGCTACTCCAGCGTGGGCGCCTTTGCGAGCCAGCATCTGGTTGCCCCTGAGATCACCGCCCAGCTGCTGGCACCGACATCGGCACGGAAGTGCAATGCCACCGAAACCATATCCGCGCAATGGCAGGCGGCGTTTCGCTACGCCTCCTCGGTGAACGGCTTCGGCATCACCACGGGCAACAGCGCCCGGCTGATGGCCGACGGCGCCGAAGCCCGCGCGCAGATGCTGGCCGACATGGACGCGGCCCGGCACGAGATCCACGTGCTCTACTACATCTGGCTGACCGACGAGACCGGCACCAGCGTGGCGCAGGCGCTGATGCGCGCCGCGCGCCGAGGGGTGGCCTGCCGCGTCATGGTGGATGGACTGGGCTCGCGCGCCCTGACCCGCTCTCCGCTGTGGCCGCAGATGGCCGAGGCCGGCGTGGAACTGGCCGTGGCCCTGCCCGTGGAGCATCCGCTCAAGATCGTGCTGACCAGCCGCATCGACCTGCGCAACCACCGCAAGATCACGGTGATCGACGGCGCCAGCGCCTACTGCGGCAGCCAGAACTGTGCCGACGAGGCCTTTGCCGTCAAGGCGCGGTATGCGCCCTGGGTGGACATCATGCTGCGCCTGCAGGGACCCGTGGTCTCGCAGATGCAGCTGATCTTTGCCAACGACTGGCTGCAGGCCAGCGGCAAGACTTTTGCGCTCCATGTGCCGGCCGCGGTCGGCCAGGCGCCGGGATTCGCGGCCCTGGCGATTGCCGAAGGCCCGGCCGAGCGGCGGCGCTCCACGCCCCAGCTGGTGTCCACGCTGATCGCCAGCGCACGCCGCGAGCTGGTGATTTCCACGCCGTATTTCATCCCCGACGCCACGGTGCTCGAAGCCCTGTGCGCAGCCGCCTGGCGCGGCGTGGCCATCACGCTGGTTCTGCCCGCGCGCAACGACTCCTGGATCGTGGGGGCTGCCAGCCGCAGCAACTACCGGCGCCTGCTGGCCGCGGGCGTGCGCATCCTCGAATACCGCCCCGGCCTGCTGCACGCCAAGACGCTGTGCGTCGACGGCGAAGTCACGCTGCTGGGCTCGACCAATCTGGACTTGCGCAGCTTCGACCTGAACTTCGAGAACAATGTATTGCTGCAGGACGCGGCCATCACGGCCGCCGTACGCCAGCGCCAGCAGAGCTATGCGCAGGAATCCGACCTCATCACCGCCGCGCAGGTGCGCGCCTGGCCCTGGACCACGCGCATCTGGCACAACCTGCTGGCCACGCTCAGCCCCATGCTGTGAGAACGTGAACACGTTCTGGGGCCGCTTGCAAGAATGCTCCGCCAGTCGCGGGCTGGCGCCAATTCCCCAGCCCGCCCTGTGCTGCTCAAAGCGACGCATACTGATGCCCGGATTCGCACACCACCTCATCCACCTTCGGCGCCATGTCCACCACCTGCTCCCCCATCGGCATTTTCGACAGCGGCATCGGCGGTCTGAGCGTGTTGCAGGCCCTGCTGCACGAGCTGCCCCACGAGCAGTTCGTCTACCTGGCCGATAGCGGCAACGCCCCCTATGGCGATGCGCGTGGAGATGCCTTCGTGCAGGAGCGCACCATGGCCATCGCCCGGCATCTGCGCGAACAGCACGGCATCAAGATCCTGGTGATTGCCTGCAATACCGCCACCGCGGCAGCCGTGGAAATGCTGCGCGCCCGGATTCCGGACCTCCCCGTGATCGGCGTGGAGCCGGCGATCAAGCCCGCCTCGTTCTCCAGCCAGACCCATCATGTGGGTGTGCTGGGCACACGCGGCACCATCACCAGCCAGCGGGTCGCCAAGCTCGTGGCCGAGCACGGCCAGCGCGCCCGGTTCCACCTGCAGCCCTGCGACGGCCTGGCCCGCGCCATCGAGCGCAGCACCGAGGAGCCGATTCCCGAACATCCCGAAGCTACGGAAATCAGAGCGCTTTGCGCCAAATACACCAGCGCGCTAGGCGATTTCGGCCAGAAAACCGGGCAGATGGACACGCTGGTGCTGGGCTGCACCCACTACATCTTCGTCAAGGACCATCTGCGTGCACTGCTGGGTCCGGACATCCAGTTCCTGGACACGGGCGCACCGGTGGCGCGCCAGACGCGGCGCATTCTGGAGCAGAAGTCCATGCTTGCAGACACCCACGCGGATGCGGCGCCGATCCGGATGCTGACCACCGGCAGCCTCGCGGCCCTGCAGGCTGCGGCGCAACGCTGGTTGGATTTGCCGGCCGACTGCTGTGCCAGCGTCGATGTACCGCTGCAGGCGCTGGCCGCCTGAGGCACCGGCTCTTCAGTCCGGGCTTGCGGCAGCCGCTGCCCACAGGGGGGCAGCGCCCGTATCCAGGTAGGTGAGGTACAGGCGCACCTCGAACTCCAGCTGGTGGTACTGCGGCTCCATATAGGTGCACAGCTGGTAGAAGGCCTTGTCGTGGTCCAGCTCCCGGATATGCGCGAGCTCGTGCACGCAGATCATGCGCAGGAAGGCCTCGGGCGCCTGCTTGAACATGGAGGCCACATGGATCTCGTGGCGCGCATTCAGGCGCCCGCCATGCGCAATGGCGCGCCGCGTATGCAGGCCCAGCGCATTGCGCACCACATGGATCTTGCTGTCATAGGCCACCTTGTGCAGCAGGCCGGCATTGCGCAAATGCTCGTTCCTGAGCGCATCCACATAGTCATACAGGCTTTTGTCGGTGCGCCGGTTATGGGCCACGGGGTGTTTGTCCAGCAGCCACTGCCCGGCCTTGCCGGCCTGCAGCCAGCCACGCACCTGTTGCTGCAGCGCTGGCGCATAAGCACTCAGATACGACAGAGGCAGCGGCGCACCAAGGCCTTTAGCACTGGAGTCATCCTGCGGCCCAGCCTTGCTGCGGCCGCGCTGGCTGATGGCGCCCGAATACTTGGGAGTGGCAATGGGTTTCATAAGGCCGTACCGGACGCCGCACCTGCGCGCTGCGTCCCACAAAAACATCGGCCCTCCGGACTCTGCACGGCATGGACTGCAATGCAGAGGACAGAGGGCCAGACGACACACACCTGTCAGTGCCCTATCCGGGCACCGTACAGGGGCTCAATGCAGATGGCGCGGGCGGCGGTTGCCACCGTGGCCCGAGCCCGAGCCGCCGGTTCCGCGTGGCGGCTTGCCCAGTTCCAGCGAGCTCACCAGGGCTTCGAAGCGCTGGGAGAACAGCTTGTCGATCTCCTGCACCACGCCGCCCAGCTCGGCACTGTCGAAATGGCGCTCCATCATGTTGATCACGTCCTGTACCAGCAGGTCGCGCTGCACCTGCATGATGGCGGCCGGATTGGGGCCGACGAACAGCATGACAAAGTCATCACGGCTCTCGGCATCCACAGGCGCATCCTCCTCATCGAACTCGGTGTCGTAGAACGTCACCTCGATGGCCGCGCCCTGCTCGGCCAGCTCGTTGAGGCCCATGCACACATCGTCCAGAGCCTGGCGGAAATCATCGTCGCCGCGCACGGTCCAGCACATCTGCAGCAGATGCTCGGGGGCATCGAACTGGATGCCCGGCTCTTCCTCGTAGTAGCTGGAGGATCCATCGGCCAGGGAGCGCGCGCCCGCATAAGCCCACAAGGGACGCAGTGCGTCCTGTAGCTGCTCATACGTAGCATCGGCACGAAGCAGGACTTGGCCGTGGACATGGATTTCGAAAGCAGCGTTGTAACTCGACATCTTTTCTTCTCTAGAAGCCCAGGCCGGACTCACAGGTTCCGGCAGGACTCCATATTGCAGGCAACTCGGAATTTTTCCAAGCCGGCGCAGTGCCCGGCACCCGGCCAGCCCCTGAGCGTTGGCCTGAGATTTTCGCATGTCTGCCAAGGCGGCATGCCGGTATTGTGATTTTCTTGCTTCACGGGCCGTCACCACATGCGCAGCAAGCAACCGGCAGACGGCCATCACTTCGGGCCGCCGGTTGGCAGAAAAATGGAGGGCTGGAGCGATTCAGGGCCGGATCAGCTCTCGGATCAATGGCTGCAGCGCTTGCAGCCGTCATTGGTGCCCCGAGCCGGGGTCGGAAATCAAGCATTGGCGCTGTATACACCAATTTTCCGTGAACTCATTGTGAACTGAATTCAACATTGCAGCCAAGCAGTTACAGCCGCACTCTTCATTTTAAAAGCCAAGCACAAGCTCCCTCCGAGAACAAAAAAAAGCCTCCCCCAGTACACATATGTGCACCAGGGGAGGCTTTCATTTTTCGGCCGCTCGCAGCGGCCGCTTGCAGTTGGCCAAGGCCGCCCGCAGCTGGATCTCGTAGCCCTCGCGGCGCTCGAGCTCGGCGCCGGCGGCTTGTACATACGTGTCGACGTCGACGTCGGCCGCTAGGTGCTCGATGGGCATGGTCGGCCGCTCGGGCTCGGGCTCGTCGCACGGCACGGGCACGGCCACCTTGACCTGCTGGACTTCGACGCGCGCCGGCGCGGTGGCCCCGCAACCAGCCAGGAGGGCAGCGGCCGCCAGCGCAGCCGAGCGTAGGGGTAGATAGCGCATCACTGCCCTCCTGCAGGTTTCCGGGACGCCAGCAGCTCAGCCACGCGGGCCTGGGCGCTTGCGCATGCATCGCCAGGCACCGCCGCCGGCGTGGCCAGGATCTTGTCTGCGCGGGCACTGTGCCCACGTGCGGCCGCGGCGGCCTGCCGGCGCGCCTGGTCGCGCTCGGCCTGCAGGCCTTTGTTGACGTCCGACAGTGCATCGACTGCCTTTGTGCACACGTCTGCACTCGCCCGGGCCAGCGATGCCGTATCGCCGGCGTGGTCGGCATCCGACCTGGCCAGCGTGGCAGCATCGCGCTGCCGCAGGTACAGCAGCCCCTGCCCTACATTGCCCAACACGCTCAGCAGCAGCGCCAGGGCCAGCGCTGCGCAGATCCGGGCGGCCGTCATACCGGCTGAATCCCGACCAGCGTGGTTTTGCCGTGCACGGTGATCACGCGATTGACGGGTTGCGCCGGGATGCGCGTGGACAGGTGCACCCACTGGGCGCCGCCCACGCTCTCGTAGATGATCTGGCCGATGCCCAGGGCATTGACCTGCGAGGCCAGGGCCTTGGCCACCTCGAAGGGAGTGCCGTACGCCGGTACCACCACATCGGCCGCCATGCCCTGCGCGTGGTCGCTCGAAGTGACGCCGCCCACGGCCTCGTTGACTTGGCGGCTGCGATAGCCGCTGGTGACGATGATGGCGCGGCCGCCCAGATGGGCACGCACGCGCTCCAGCATCTGGGCGGTGCGGTGCAGCTGCTGCAGGGCATCTGCGCCGGGCGTGTTGTCCAGGCCCAGTTTGCGGGCGGTGTTGCTGGCCGTCAGCTCGGCCAAGGTGAAATGTTCGGATAGTTGCATGGGGTCAGCCCTCTTTAAAACGGGTTCGGATAATGAGAACGGCGAAGCCTGCGATAACGCAGACGTCGGATAGCGTGGGCGGCGACGGCCGCAGCCAGGGGCCGACAAGGGCCCCGGCCCCGCCCAGGGCGAGCAATGCCCAGGCGATGGCCTTGAGCCAGGCCACCAGACGGATGCGTGGCGCCAGGCCGGGCAGGCAAGGTGTGGTGCGCTCCAGCTTGTTGAGCGCCTCGGCCAAGATGACCAGGCCGCACAACCAGTGCAGCAGGCCGAGCAAGGTGATGACGGGATAAAACATGGTCAGCCTCCCTCTGCCTGGCCAGGCTTGTGCAGGTACTTGCCGATGAGCGAGCGCAGTACGTGCTGTGCACTGGCGCCCACCAGACAGGCCATCGGCAGCAACACGGACTCGGGGACGCTCTCCACGAGCAACACCAGCGGCGTGAGGTAGCCCGCTGTGATGGAGCTGGCCCAGGCCACGGCCATGCGGCGCACGGACAGGCGCAGCATGTCCTGCCAGGTGTCGCTGCCGCCCGGCACTGCATTGAGCAAGATGATGGAGACCAGGCTGCCGAGAAAGCCGGCAAGCAGCACGTCTGCACGCAGGCCCAGCGGCACGCCGAATGCCGTGAGCGCCTGCGCGGAGATGGCCGCGCCGGCAATGGTCGCGGCGGCGGTCGATGTGGGTTCTGCCATGGATGCCCTCCCAGGCCTTTCAAGGATTGCGAAAAATCGTGGTGTACGAGAACCCGCCAGAAGCGGGACTGGATGACTTGGCCCGAAGATTTGTGAATCGCACGGACGTGACCGTCGAGAAGCTGCCAGCTTGCGACCAGGCAACTTGGTTGCCGCCCGTGCCAATCGGTATGAAGTGCATACCGGAGGCATCGAACGTCAATGTCCCGTAGACCTGCGGACTGCTCCCGGATGTCCCGGCCGCCGTCATCGATGCCAGCGATGCGCCGTACGACATCCGCTGGGAGAAATTGGCCGATCGGGCAATCTCGAACGCAGCCACGACACCCGAGCTCGCATTCAGGAACTCGGCCCGCAACGACACATCGTCATTGATGTAATAGTTGTTGAAGCACTCGATCCTCCAGACCTGCGCCGTCGTGAAGCCGGGGATGGTTTTGGAACTGGTCCCGGTGTCCCCGCCGATCGTCAACGCCGAAGAAAACAACCCCTCGCTAATCGTCCCGCCGAAGTTCGCCGCCCAGGTCGGCAGGTCCGTCCTCGTGGACGAGCGCTGCTGCGCTGCATCCCCGCTGCCGGCCGCCGCGGCCACGATGTAGCCGGAAGGTGCACCAGGCGCCGGTGCGCCAAAGCGGAACGGGTTGAGCAGGAACCCGCGCTGCCGGGACCGCAGCGCGGCCCGGATGTCCGTGCTGCGCTCGATCATGTGGGCGCTCCGATCAGATAGACCTTCAGGCCCTTGGCCGTGCCGTCGCCCACTTGGCCAATGTCGATGGTGATCTCGGCATCGTCCGCCAGCGCGCTGGTGCTGATCACCGGCGGCGTGGCGGCTGTGGTGCTGGTTTTTTCCGTGTTGTCCAGGGTGATATTGGTGCTCAGGATGGTTGCGCCGGCGGCCTTGATGTTGACCGTCAGCAGCGCGCCGCTGGTCTGGGCCGTGGTAAGGCTGGCGCGCACTGCGCTGAGCGTCATTGCAAACGGCATGCGAAACGTCACCTTGCCGGTGCCGGCCGTGAGCGCGGTGGTCTCGTCGGAGCAGGCAATGGGGATGGCCGTCACCGCAGACCCGCCACCCGACGGCAGCTGGCCGTGCACCCCGCCAGGGCCTGCGCGCCAGTCTTCCACGGCCGTGACGGCCGCGGCGCCCGTGGTCAGCTTGTAGACCCGGGCGTAGTGGGTCGTGTCGTTCCAGTTGGTGATAGCCGTTGCTACGGACAGAACACCCGTGGCGCGCTCCACGACGATATAGCTGGTCGTGTTGGCCGTGAGCGCCACGGTGCCGGCGGCGATGGCGAAGCCGCCCCAGCGGCCGGCCAGGTAGCCCCAGGTCAGGCCCGAGGTATGGGTGGCGTCTTTGCCGTAGACGGCCACATGCTCCAGCGCCACGAAGTTTTCGTTGACGACGACTTCCGGGCTGGCCTGGGCCGCCAGCCACTGTTGCAACACGCTCATGGTGCTTTTGCTCCTACGGTAGAGGGATAGCCAGGCCCCACGGTGGCGGAGATCTGGCAGATTTCAAATTGCAAGGCGGTGCCGCTGGCCACGCCATCGGCTGCCTGCATGTCGCTGGTGTAGCGGTATGTGGCTGCAGTGACGACGTCCGAGCGCAGCTGCGTGGCGCCGGCTGAGACGCGCACGCGGTAGGCTTCCGAGGCCTCACCCAGGGGCACCACGGGTGCGGCACCGGCGTACTGGTAGCTGCGCCGCGTGCGCCGCTGCCAGGTCACCAGCAGATCGGCGCCGTCGGCCAGGGCCCGGGGGTTGGCCGGGCTGAAGGGCTTGAGCGCCACGCCCGTGTCGGTAAAGCCCTTGGGCGTGCCGTCCGACAGGAACATGCCCAGGGTCACGGCCTTGATCTGGCGCTCCAGGCCGATCTCGTTGGTCTGCGATGCCACGCGGCGCAGGGCATTGCCCAGCAGCACGCAGCGCTCGCCCGCGGCATGGGTGCCCATGGCCCACTCGGTGCCGCGCTGGCCGCGCAGCAGGCCAGAGAGCAGATAGACGCCCGGCGACAGCAGGGCCGCAGACCGAAACCGCACGATCTCGCTGCCCAGCAGCAGCGCGTTGATGCTGTCGTCCAGCAGCATGGCGTCGCGCGTGCTCGATGCCAGCTCTCCCGAGACCTGCACCGTGACGGTGTTCGCCTCATCGAACACCACCCCACCCTGCCAGTTGCCCAGCACCGTGGTGGCCGTACCCATCACGTTTTGCGCGGTGGTCGTGAGCAGTTGCACGTAGTTGGTGCCATCCCAGGACTGCGCCACGACGGCGCCCGGCCATTTGTCCGTCTCGGCCGCACGCTGCGGCGCCACGGCCAGGTAGTAGCCGGCCGCATCGTCCGCGTCGCGCAGGATCGGGATGTCCAGGGCCTCGAATACGGTGCTCGCAGGCTGGATCACCGTCTCGGTGTTGACATAGCCCGTGTCCGTGACCGCGGCGCTGTCGATGGCGCCCACGTCATCGAGCACGCACTTGAGTTCGAGCGTGGGCATGGCGTCGGTCTTGGACTGGATGCGCAGCCGGTAGGTGCGGCCGTCGCTGTTGACGGCATTGACCACATCGCCGGACTCCAGCCGTGCATATTTGAGCGGCGTCTTGAGCGTGGCCGTGGCCAGGCTGGCAACCCGATCCATCAGCAGGCCGTCCACGATGGCCTTGGCCTCGGCCGGCGTCAGGCCCAGGGCCGTCTGGATCGCCTCGGTGCTCTGCTGGCCGGACAGCAACCGGTCGGAGAATTCCGTGGCCGTCTGATAGTCCCCCGACATATTGGGGTAGCTCAGGGCGAGCTGGGCCGGCATCTCGAGATCGTTGCCCAGCGTGATCGCCAGCGGCTCGTCATCGCCGCCGCTGCCTGCGGCCATGCCCAGGTCGGCAAACGGGATGGCGGCCGCGGGGGCCACGGTGCGCCGGCGGATGCGGATCTGCTCGTCGGCGCTGACCTCCAGAAAGAAGGCCTGCTGCAGCACCTCCAGCACCGACCGCGTGCTGGACACCTGGCCCACGGCCAGCGCATGCACCCCGAGGCCTGTCAACTCGGCGGCCAGGGCGTAGTCCGCATCCGCGTACCCGCAGCGCCGCATCAGGTACTGCACGGCCGAGCCCAGCGTGGGCAGCGGCATGTCTTGCGCTGTGCGCGGGATGCACTGCAGGCGGATGTAGGCATTGGGGTTGCTGCGATTGCCGCTCGGATTGCCCGGGTCCATCGGATACTGGTTCCCGCTGCTGGCTTGCATATTGCGTGCCCGCACCGAGCGGATGGAGCGCGCATCGCACGCGAAGGTAAAACTGGGGTTGGCATCCCCAAGCGGATCGCGCGTGAAGCGCAGCAAGCCAGGCTCGAAGCTGATGACGCCGCTCGTCCTGGCCACGACGGTGTCGTCAATGGGTTCGGCCTTCACCAAGGTGCCATAGCTGCTGCCGTAATAGACCCGGTGGGTCCATTGATAGCCCGCCAGATAGCCCGGACTGCTGATGATCGCAACGATGTTGCCCGCGCCATCCAGGAATTCGAAATTGAAGGCGCACACGTCATCGACGTAGTAGTTATTGCTCGCGGACAGCCGGTAGCCGGCATCGACATCGATGGGCACGGTGTACGGGCCTGCAATCACCCCGGTGTCGCCTCGGCCAGGCGTGGCCGTGTAGCGCAGGAAGCGCATCATCCCGGTGTCGTGGAACTCGGAGAAATAGGAGGCCCAGGTGGGCTGCGTCGTCTCGTTGGAGTCCCAACGCAGGTTGACATCGGTATCGACGCGGGTGGCCACGACCGATACCAGCACGCTCTCGCGCGGATCTGCGCCCACGCCGATCTCGAACGTGAGGTTGGGGATGCTGCCGCCATTGCCCAGCTGCAGGCCCTGGATCAGCACCGTGCCCATGCCGCGATAGGCGGGCGCATTGCCCAGGCCCACGGCGGCCTCGTACGTCGGGTCCGGCAACTGGTCAGCCGCGCCGGTATAGACGCGCATGTCGGTCCAGGCGCCCGATTGGGCCGCGCCGTTGGCATACACCAGCTCGCCGTTGCTCCAGATTCGGCCGATGCCGGGGATCTGGTTCTCGCTGATCAGGATCAGCAGATCAACGTCATAGGTGTAGCTGGTGTACGTGGGGCCGCCGCCCTTGCCCTGTTCTTCCTCTTTTGCCGTCTCGCGGCGCTCGCTGGCCCAGATGATCTGACCGGCCAGGCGCGGGCTGCCTACGACCCAGGGGATGGTGGCGCCGTACTCGGTGCCGGTGACCTTGAGGTCGTTCAGGCGCGGGCCAAAAGACTTCGGGCCGGGCGTGACGGCTGCGCCGATCATGGATCCGGCCATCCACCCGTAGGATGCTCCGGCCGGACCGCCAATCCAGAACCCGACGACCGCGCCAGCGGCAGAAAGAGCAAGTTGTGCCATCAGTCAAGCTCCGGGAAACGGTAGGCCGCCACAAAGCGCATGGCCTTGGTAAACAGCAAGCGGGTCTCCAGCACGCGCCCATGGGCGCCGCTGGCGTGGATGATGGAAAGGCCGCCATGCAGGTAGTCGCCCACGATGCCGACGTGCTGGGGATGAGAATCAAAGGCCACGAGCACCACGTCGCCGGGCGCCATGTCAGCCTGAGCTATGGGCACCAAGCGCTCCTGCAAGTGGTGCACCAGCTGCCTGCCGTCAGGCACGCGGCCGTAGCCGCCCACGTCCCAATCGGGCGCCACGGCGCCGACTTCGCGGGCCACGCCGATGACCAGGCCCACGCAGTCCACGCCCACGCCCTCAAGCCGGGCCTGGTGGTGGAATGGCGTGCCAACCCAGCGGCGGGCAATGTTCACGATATGGTTCATGGCGTCCTGGTCAGGTCGTCCGTGGTGGGCCGGTGCGGCTCTCCCCGGAAATTGGGTACGTTGCCGAACTTGGCCTTGCAGTCCTCCATGAGGCGCTTGCGGCAGCCGGCAACAGCTGTGAACTGGTCGCCCACGGCCACGGTCATGACCATGGGCAGCACCAGGGTGATGACGCCGCCGGCGGCGTGGGTACGCACCTTCTGGCTCAGACCCTTGTTGGCGCCGCTCGTGAAGGTGATGACGCCCTCGCCGAAGTAGTCGGCGGCCTGGGCCAGGCCCGCAGCGGTGAACGTGCGCTTGTCCGCCACGGCGGTGATCGCGCCGGCATGCGTCCACGGCGCCAGGTCAACCCGGCAGCGTCCGTCGCCCAGGCGGTTGCGGCAGGTCTTGGTGGAGACTTCGCCCACGCTCTGCTGCAGCAACTGCTTGAGGCCGCGCAGCTCCACCTTGATGGTGGCCGCGCCCAGCGTGATCTCGCCCACGGTGCCGCGATGCAGGGTCTCCACGTCGTTGGCGATAGTCGGTGCGGGGACGTCCCAGCGGTAGCGGAAGATGCGCCACTGCGCGTTGCGCCAGACACCGGCCAGGACTTCATCGCGCTGGAACAGCGAACCGTCGTCCAGCGTGGTCAGCTCCATGTTGTCGACGGCAAAGCCGCTGGTGCTGACCAGGTTGCTGGCCGTGAGGCCCTGCTTCGCGTCGAAGGTGAGCGCGCTGCTGGCATAGCCCCAGGGCGTCACATCGAGCACGAACGGGCGGTCGTTGCTCGTGAACCCGAAGAGCTGGCCGTCTGTGCGCTGAATGACCAAGGCATGCGAGACCGAGGTGCCGCCGCTGTCGTAGTGGGCCTGCAGGGCCGCGGGGATAGTCTTCATAAACGAACCTCCTCGAGCTGGATGCCTGCCCATTCGGTGATCAGCTTCGGCCCGCCCAGCACCTTCCACATGGCGGCCGGGTCCTTGAACGCCACCGGCACATGGAACATGCCTTCCCAGGCATAGGTATCGCCACCAGCATGGCCGGTGACCGTGGCCTTGCCCGTGGTGGTGTCCACGGCGGCCGTAGCCTGGGACCAGGCACCAGCGCGATTGCGCCAGACCACTACGCCCGCCATGGGCTTGTAGATCGGACGCACAAAGGTGCGAGCGCCGAAGGTGTAGAGGCGGTTGAGCTGGAACACCGCTCCGGCGATCAGCGTCAGATTGGTGTTCTGGCGCGTGGCCACAAAGTCCGACCAATCCTTGAAGCGGAAGGCATCCGCGTCCCCGCCGACGACATAAAAAAAGGCCCGTAGGGCCTCGAAGTCTTCTTGCGTGCGCGGCGGGTGCGCGATGCTGTACTCATGCAGCGGATACGTCGCCTCACGGTTGGTGATGCGCTGCCCCGCCGTGGCGTAGGCCTTGCTCGTGATAAAGCGCGGCCCGCCCTCGGCGTCCCGGCTGATCTTCGCCGGGAACAGCTCTTCGAAAAATGCCATGGTTTATCCGTTTCTGCTCTGTGCGAGAGCGATCTGCTGGGCCACGGTGCGGCCGAATTGCAGGGCTGTCTCGCGGGTGGCTCCGGCGGGCATCGGTACGCTCACATAGATGGGCGAGCCACCAACAACCGGCTGGACCCTCGTGGACTGCTGCGGCTGCGCAGACGGAATCGAACCGCGCAAGGCATCCACGTAGCCACCATCGGCATAGCCGTTTAGCCGGCTCAGCAGGCCCAGGCCGATGCGCCTGGTGCTCTCGGCATTGATGACGTACTCGCCACGGTGCACGATGCCCGCAGGTTCATACTTGCCCCCGTCGCCGGTGTAGCCGCCAGTGGCCAGCCCCTTCAACGCGAGGAAGTTGTCCAGGCTGTCACCGGGCAGCGCGCTGGCGGCCGAAGCCACCGCAGAGCTGCCACCCAACAGGCCAATACCCGCACCGATCAAGCCCATCAATCCGCCACCACCGCCACCAGAACCGGCTATGCCCATTGCATTGCTGATCTGCTGTTTGATGATGATGCGAGTGATATCGGCAACGATGTTGTTGGCTAGGCCGGTGAACGACAGCTTTCCCGTGGTGACAAACTTCACCAGCGCATCCTCCATTCCCCTGAAGGCATTGGTGAAGGCATCGGCCGTCTGCTGCGCCACGTTCGCGGCCTGGTCCATGTAGTTCTGCAGCGCGACACCTGCACCAAGCTCCCACTTGGTCTGCAGCACGTCCAGCTGCTGGTAAGTGCTGCGGTAGATCTCGATTTCCTTGTCCTTCTCCTCCTGCAGCTGGCTCAGGCGCAGATCAATCTGCTGACGCTGCTCGGGCGCAAGATTCGGCGTGAACATGCGCCGGTCCTCGAGACGGCGGCGCTCGGCCAGGTAGCGGTCCTCGATGGCCCACTGGCCCTCAGAACGCTGCCTGTCCTTGCTACCCATCCAGGCGGAGCCGAGCGTGCGCGCCTGCTGGCGATCGAGCTGCTCCATGAAGCGCTGATGGGTCGCCACCAAGGAATCCAGAGACGCCTTTTGCCGCTGGAGCGCGAGATCTGCTTCCTGATTGACAGCGGCCAGCTTGTTCTGGCCCTCCATTTCCTTGATCTTCAGCTTGCTCTTGGCCTCAACGAGCTGCTTCTGGACTTCCAGCGCTTCCTTGCCCTTGACCTTCTCCTGCTCCAGGCGGGAGATCTGCTCGCGCAAGGCATCCTGCTCGGTGGCGTTTGCCTTTGTGATCAAGGCGCGCTTCTGGTCGTAGTAGTCCTGCTCGGACATCAGCCCGGCCTGGCGGCGCAGATCGATGGCGCGCTGCTGCTGATCGATGCTCGCCAGCTCGTCGCGCATGGCACGCTGGATCTCGGTCAGATCAAGGCGCCGCTCGGCCCGAGTGGTGCTGCCACCACCCTTCTCTTTGTATTTCTCCGTGATGGCAGCGATGCGGTCGCTGATTTCCTTCTCGGAAAACCCGCCTGCAGCGCCCTCATTACGCGCCTTGGCAATCTCCCTGTCACGCTGCTGAGCCTTGGTCAGGAACTTGTCGCCCTCCTGTATCCAGGCGGTGCGCACTTTCTCGCGGGCCTGGGCTGCAGCGTCGCCCGCCGCTTTTGCGGAAGCAGCATCCGCCTGGCCCTGCAGCTCGACAAGATGCGCTTGCGCCGCGCTCAATGCGGCGCCGCTGTTGTTGCGGCCGCTGCCAAAGCGTGCCACATAGTCGTCATGCCGTTTCTGCAGATCGGCCACGACCTGCACCTGCTTTTGCAACTGCTCTTCGACCGTGGAGCCACGGCCAATGCCCTGCATCTTGTCCCAGGCCCATTTCGCAGCATTGCCGAGCCCATTCCAGGCACGCTCGAGCAGGCCGATATTCCCCTGCAGTTGACTGGTGCGGTTCAGGATCGCATCTGCCCATGCCTCCTGAGCCACCTTGGCCGCTTCAGCGGTACGCCCTTGGTCCTGCAGCGCCTTGATCTGGGCAAAGATCTCGGAGGTCAGATAGCGGTGCTGCTCGGTCAGCTTCAAGGAAGCCTCTACCGGCGACTTGCCCAGCTCCTCAAAATCCTTGACCGTCTGCTTGAGCGGAACACCCACCTTCTCGAACCGCAGGGCGGCTTCGGCGGCCTTGGCGATGGTTTCACCGGTCACCTGGCCGGTGGCCGTGATCTGGGCCAGAGCCTCGGCCGCGCCGGACTGCGTGATGCCCTTCTGAGACCCCAGCTTCTCTGCCATCAAGGCCAATTGGCCTGCCGTCACGCCGGCGGCATTGCCGGTCATGATGAGAGATTTGGTGTACTCCTCAGCCTCCCGGCTGCCCTGCAGGTAAGCCACAGCAAGAACGCCAGCGGCTGCGGCCGCCACCGTGAACGGGTTGACCAAGCCCAGCACATAGCCGCCCAAGGCCTTGGCGGCCTCGCCTACGCCGCCAAACATATCCTTGATCTGGCCGCCCTGCTGCAGCAGAACGGTCATGGGGTTCTGGCCACCCTGCAGGGACGTCACGATGTCCGTAAATTGCGCGGGCACGCCACGCATGGCAGCCGCCCGCTGCCCATCGCTGATGCCGGATGTCTGGCGCAATGCCTTCTGCGCGGCCTCGGCCTGGCGTAGTTGTTCGATATAGGGCTTGAGCACATCCCCCGAGATGCCGCGCTGCTTGGCCAGCATCTCGTAGTAGTCGGCGCCCGCCTTGCCGCCGGACTGCAGTGCCACGGTGGCGCGCTCGATGCTGCCGATCATGCTTTTCTCGGCACGCGACATAGCAGCCGAGGATTTGGCGGGCGCATCCTCCAGAGGCTTGAGGCCGCTAGCGGCTTTCTGCCCAGCGGCCTCTACGCCAGCAGCCATGCCCTTGGCGGCGGCAACAGCATCGGCAGCGCCTTCGCGCACACCCGAAGCATCCATGGATGCCTCGATCTGGACTTTGCGGCGGTCGGTATCGCTCATTTTTCAGTCTCGGCGTAGATTTCTTGAAGCGCGGCGGACTCCATGACGCGCACCTCGGCACGCAGCCGGTCATGCTCTTCATGGGGGATTTCACGGGCGCGGAGTTCGTCGGCCAGGACGGAGTAATCCAGCCCCACTACGCCGCCTGCGCCAACGCGCCACTGCGTCTGCAGGGCGTCGAAAAGGCTCCAGGCCGTCCAGTTCTCGGGCCAGATCTCGACGTTGAACATTTCCGCGTAGAGGTTTGCAGGCAGCCCCCAACCCTGGAGATAGCCAGAGTCAGGGAGCTGCGTGTACCGCGCCCGCGCCGCCGCAATCAGTTTCCCAAGCGGCCCTCGATGCAAAGCTGGCGGTAGGTGTCCATGACGGCCTGCACCGCACTGGGCATCTCGCGCGCCAGCTGAATGCAGGCCTGCAGGGTGAACGGCACATCCAGCCCCCAGTCCTGCAGGCAGCCGTGGATGTACTGGCCGTTGAGCTGTACCACGCCACGCTGCTGCTGACTGGAAGCATTGGCCGCAGTGCCATCGAAGGCCGGAGCCTCGGTAGCAAAGATGCCGTCGAGGAACTCACCAAACTCCACGCGGTCGCGGTAGCGGTAAGTCACCGGCAGCAGGCCCACAGTGCCGTCAGGCATGGGGAGCTTCAGCGTGTGGACGATGCCGTCAGGGCGCTTGCCCAGCACAATCTGGCGTGCAATCTGCTCGCTCATGATCAGGCCGCCTTACCCAGGTTGGTGGGAGCGCCGCGCAGCAGCACCGTGGACTTGGTGGCCTGCTCCGTGCCCTTCTCGGTGCCCGGCACGTCGTCGTAGAACAGCTCGCCAACGTAGTAGCTGGTGGAGCCATCCCGGAACTGCAGGCGGTGCACCGTCTCCATTTCATTGGCGGCATTCAGGGCAGCACGGGCGGCGCCGTCTTCCTTCCAGCTGATGGTGTATTCGAGGCGGCGGGCATTGCGGCCGCGGCTGAATTCCTGGTCGTCCTCGTCCAGGTACTCGGAGGTGCCGGTTTTCACATCGCCGCCCGTGAGGCCGAAGGACGGCACATAGGGCAGGCGCTGCCAGTCCTCAGCAACCAGCTTGATCAAGGATGCCTTGCCACCCGGAGAGAATTTCTCGAGGTTGCTGGTGTCTACCCCATCCAGGGTGACAGCCAACGCCGTGGCGACCTTGACACGTGCGACACGCCCCATCAGCTTTGGGTAGTCATCGCTGTCGATCACCACGATATCGCCCACCTCCAACGCGTTGTCTGCCGTTACCACCGCGTTCTGGGCGTTGGATACAAGCCCCGTGACCGTCACGGTCAGGGCTGCGGTGTAGAGGGAGAGTTTTGCCCCGTCGGGCAGAGGTACTTTGCGCATGGTTTATGCCCCTTTCAGGCAAAGAAAAACCCGCCAAGGTTTCCGATGGCGGGTTGTGTGGCTCTCTCGAGCAAAAAGAAACCGCCCGAAGGCGGCTAACTAAAAACAACTGTCAGATGACGAAGCATGATGCTGACCGAGACACTCACTTCATTTGATATATGGCCGCACCTTGGCGTATATCTGGCCCGTCCGTCCGTTAAACACCCATGCTTCATCAAGTCGCATCACAACGGCATCGCCAGTCGTATTTGATGCGTATGGAGAACTGATCGTGGGCTCTACAAAAGATGCATAGGTGCCCAAGTATGGAAGCATAAGCGCCCCTACAAACGCAATCCTCATAAATTCTTTCGCCTCGCGTGCTTGTCCGGGCTCCATTGGAAAATCAAAATTCAATCGAAGAGATTCCCAACTTTTCTTACCCTGACTCGTCTTGAAAAGCACACCACAAACAGTTGCATTAGCCTCTTGAACCAAGGCTTTTGCTCCATAGCCGTTTGTGGCTTCATACGACCTGCTGGACTTTCCCAGCACTTCAAGTGCCTCAGCCTCGAAGAGGCCGTTTTCACTCCTGATCATCCCAGAGCGACCTAAGTAAATCGATCCTTTGAACGACTGAGACTCCGCCTCATATTTGATCGCTACATCTTTTTGGCGAACAAAAACCATTGGATCCACGGCCGTTATCGATCCGTTCAAAGCTCTTGTGCTGCCGGTCAGGAGTCGGTCTTCAAACTGCTGTCGCGTCTCAAATTCATCCTTCACGGCGTTAAGAGACTTCAGCCCTTTAACTATGTCGGAGCATTTGTAACCTTTGAATTTGGGCGGAAGAGCATCCGACTTCAGATCAATCGACGACTGTGCGTATCCATCGTCTTTCACAGAGACCGCACTGCGTGAATTCTCCTTCCCGCCTGCAGCTACAGCTGGAGCGCAGATTGAAAGCGTAAAAAGCGATGCAGCCGCTACTGCAGGAATCAATGAATTCATGGAGCTACACATTGTTTCTAGAGGTGATGAAGCTAATGTATCGCACCAACCAACCATCAATACGACACATCAAAATCCTGATCCGCACAAAACAGCCCCATATCGTGGTCGTAGTCGTCGCGGAATCCGCCGTTGGGACGGATCACTAGGTCTGGGTGCTGACGTAGCGCAGCGACCAGTTGAGGCATCAGCGTTTTTGGCTCCAGAATGTTCTGGCTGTAAATCTTGACCTGCACCATAGCGGTCTGCACCTGGGGATCTTCGTTGTCCAGGTATTCCGAGGATTCACCACCAAAGCGCTGCCATATGGCATAGGGGGTCGGCGCATCGGCTGGGGCCACAGTGCCGTAGCAGTGCGGGATTACAGCGGCAATCGCCGCATGCAGGATCTCGTCCATCACTTCACCTTTTCCAAGGCATCCCAAAGCACCGCCGCCGAGGCCAGGACCGCCGCCGGCGCGGCACGCATGGCACCCCGCATGAAAGCGCGGCCCGGGATGTAGATCGGGCCGCCAGGACGCGGCATGTAGTAGGCATCCTTCTCGGCCTGGCTGGCCCTGCGCCGTGGCTTGGGCTTGCCGATCATCTCGGGGCGCACGGCAGTTACCCAGCCCTTGGACGTCATCACCACCTGGTAACGCTGCCAGTGCCCATACTCCACCAGGCCACCATGCGGCGCCTTGCGGGCGTTCCAGCTGATGTGATATTCGGCCAAACCAGGGCCGCTGTTGTCCGCCGAGAAGGCCTGGTACAGCGCCTGAGCCAGTTTGCCGGACACCCTGGGGATCTTGGCCACATTGGCGCCGGCTGCATCGTAGAAGACCTGGGCAGCAGCCTGAGCTGCGGGCCGGACATTCTCGTCTGCTGCATCCCCCAGATCATCGAACAGAGACTGCAGGCCGGAGAGATCCACCGGCGCAATCAGGGAATTAGCTGCTACGGCCATTGATCACCTCGCACACCAGGTCGACATGCTGCCTGCGCAGCATGTCCGGCAAGACCGATTTCACCTCGAAGATGAAGCCGGAACCAGAAGCCCGCATGTCCGCCGTGAGATCCGTACGCCAGCGCATGCGGATGCTCGCTGTGGCCTTGCTGGCCACCTGACCGGCCTTGATCGACTCGCTGCCCGACAGGAACTTGATGTCTGCCCAAATCGGCTGCCCATACGGCTCCCACACCGTGGATGGCTGCCCGAGCCCCCCACCGGGAGCACGTTGCAGCATCTGGATGCGATGCCTGAGCTTTCCTGCAGATAGCATGATCTCTCTCCTAAAAGCGCGGCGGGACCATGATGTCCGACAGCATGGATGCCAGGAATGGACTGGGCAGTGGCGTCTGGCCGCCCTGGGCGATGATTTCACGCTGCGCCCAGAGGGTGGCGGCGTACATCAGCATCCAGGCGCGCACAGAGGGGTAGGCCTGCAGATCCACCCCAGCCTTGTAGGCGATGCGCAACGCACCGCTGCCAGGCGGCACGGTCAGCACGCTGACGCGCTGGCCGACCTGCAGGCTGTACTGGTCCGCCGGCAGCGGCACGGCCCCGGCCAGCGGTGAGGCCACGCTGATGATCTCGGTGGCCTGGCCTACGTCCAGCGCGCGGGAGGATGTGCCGGCAGGCCAATCCTCCACGTATTCGGCCTGGCGGATGGCGGCGCCCGTGTCGGCTTCACATTGCGCCGTGACGGTGGGGATGACCAGGTCATTGATCAGCGCCGTCTGCACCGAGGCCGGATCCTCCCTCACCCAATCCACCACTTCCGACACGGTCAGCACCGGATCACCGGTGTAGCGGATGCGGCGCGCCATGGTCAGGGACGCTCGTCTTCAGGGGCCGAGCCCGCACCACCCGTATCGGCAGGCGGCGACTGCTCGGTCTTGGTGGCGGCGGTTTTCTCGCCGCCGCTTTCGGCCGAGGCCTGCTTGCCGCGGGCCGTCTTGGCCTGGGCTTGCAGGGTGACCACACCGGCATCAGCCAGGGCTTCCGCCGTGTCTTCGTCGAAGCCTGCAACTTCGTCCTTGTTATAGCCGCGCCACGGCTTCTTGAATGTCACGGCGACTTTCTTTTCTTTGCTCATGATGGGAATTCCTTATGGTTGAACCACCGCCCGGCACCAGCCAGGCGGACAGAGCGACGGTACTTAGACCAGCATCTCCTTACCCCACGTGACGCCCGTGCCCACGGAAACGGATTCGACGTGGCGGGGGCCGAAGTCGTTGTGGTTGATGACGCGCACCAGGGTCTGGTCGCGCTGGAAGGCGCTGATCGTTTCGCCGAGCGCATCCTTGTAGGAGGCCTCGGTGCTGTAGGCCAGCGTGAGCTGGCCGGTTTCGCCGATGAAGCAGTCGGAGTAGTCACCGAAGTAGATTTCGGACTCGTCGCCACCGACGCCAAGGTTGATCGGGATCTGCGTGGACAGCTTGAAGGGGTAGCCCTTGAAGCGGCCCTGTTCGATCTCGGGATAGGCTTTGTTGCCGTTGGCGTCACGCACGTTCTGCAGGAAGCGGATGGTGCGCGGGCTCATCATCCAGCCACAGGCCGTCATGTTGGCATTGGCCATTTCCACGCGCAGCATCAGGCTGCCGGTGAAGGCATCAATGTCTGCCATGGCGGCGCCGGCAGGGGCTGCCACCACGTTCTGCGCGGGCGCCCAGTAACGCAGGCCCTTGGGCGTGAGACCGCCATTGCCGTTGGAGCGGATGAAGGTAATGTCTTCATACAGACCAACGCTGGTGAACAGATCGCTCACCACGATGGCATCGACCTGGGGATTGACGCCCTGGAATTTGAGCAGGTCGTTGCTGATGGGCACCAGCGCCGCCAGCTTCTTGGCCTGCAGCTTCAGATCCTCGAAGGTCATGCCGGTCACAGGGATGTCGGTGTCCATGCCGATGTAGCCGACCGAGGTGTTGCCCTTGATGCGAGGCAGCGACATGTTGCCGTTGACCAGGGGCAAGGGGCGGGCGCCGAAGCTGCGCAGGATGGAGACGGGGCGCAGCGATTCGATCACCTCGCGCGCCATGTTGGAGGGGACGAGGACACCGCCTGCGCCGGGCGTGGTAGTGGCCAAAGCCATGACCACACCTTCGTCCAGACCGCCCTGGCGGGCCAGCTCGGCAGCCTGCATCTGGTTACCCTGGGCCTGGGCGATCATGCGGGCCATCTGCGCGACACGGGTGCCGGCGGGGGCATTGTCTTGCACGGTGATGTGCGGATCTGCAGGCGGCGAGGTGATGCCACGGCCGGACTCCTGGACAGGTGTTGCGGCAGCGGCATTGGCCTTTTCTGCGAGTTCGGCGCGGGCGATTTTCGATGTCAGCTCGCCGATCTGGGATTCCAGGTCGGTGAATTGCTGCAGCTCTTCGGCCGAGAGGGTTTCACCGCCGGCTTCTTTCTTGGCCAGGGCTTGCAGCGAGTCGTTGAGCTTGGCGCGTTCGCTGCGGAGTTGGGTCACGAGGGACATGGTTTGCTTCCTTGAGGCAATGAAAAAGCCCGCAAGGCAAAGCGCCAGGCGGGCCGGGGAACTGCCGCGAACGCGGTCAGAGTTGAACTTGTGTTGCAGCAGCTGCTGCGCGGACAGCCAGGCGGCTGCCGCTGGGGCGGTTGGCCCGCGTCACTGCAATGGCGCGGGTGATGTTGTCCAGGGCGTCGGTGGGCGACTCCAGCCGGTCTGCCAGGCCGTTGGCAATGGCGGCCTGGCCACGGTAGACGCCGGCCTCGGTGCCGCGCACCGCATCGGGGCTGATGCCACGGTATTCGGCTACGGCGTCCACGAACATGGAATAGCCCTCGTTGACCAGGCCCTGCAGGAACTGCAGAGACTGCTCCGTCAGGGGCTCATGCGGCGAGAGGTCGTTCTTGTGGGCACCGGCGTACACCGTGGTGACCTTGACGCCGGCCTGCGCCTCCGCAGCCGAGCGGTCCATGTGCTTGGCGATGACGCCGATGCTGCCCACGCCGCTGGTACGGCTGACAACAAGCTCGGAGCAGGCCGCGCCGATCAGGTAGCCGCCGCTGTAGGCCTGGAAGTTGACGATGCCGGTGATGGGCTTTTGCCGGCTCATGGCGCGCAGGTCGGCGGCCAGCTCGAAGGCACCCGTGGCCGAGCCGCCGGGGCTGTCGATGTCGAGCACGATGCGCTCCACGCTGGGATCGGCAACGGCGCGGCGCAGGTCGTTGCGCAGGCCTTCGTAGCTGGTCATGGTCTCGCACACGTTCATGTGCGCCCCCCGGCTGACGAGCAGTCCGTGCACGGGGATGACTTCCACGCCCGTGGACTCGATGACGGCGCGGCGCTGGGCATCCTGCCGAGCCAGCGCAGCTGCGTGGTCGTCATCGTCGTGCCACATGCGCGGCTCGGCCGGTCCGGGCAGGTTGATGATGTTCAGATTCATGGTCTGATTGGCCCAGCGCACGGCCATTTCGACGGTGTCGGGCGAGGCGAGAAGGGGCTGATTGAACAGCAGCCCGGCTGCACGGAGGTAGCTTTTCATTGCGGTGCCAATAGCTTTTCAATTTCGCGCTGCTGTTGCTCCAGCTGGGCGCGCACTTGAGGGTTGTTGAGATCCGGCCTGCCCTTGCCCGCGTCCACCATGTTGAGCGGCTGCAGGTAGGCGTCTCCGCCGTCGATGGGCGGCATGTTCTCCAGGCGCCGAATGTCGTTGACCGACAGCCAGCCCCATTGCCGGCCGATGGCGTAGGCCTCGTAGCGGCTTTTCTGGTCGCCCCGCATGAGGCCGGACAGGTTGAATTCGATGAAGTAGCGGCCCCGGTCCTCGTCCAGCAGGAAGTCGCGCATCATGGCGCCCTCGTGCCGCTTGGCCCAGGGCAGCAGCGCGAATACCACCAGCTGAATCAGCAACTGCTCCAGGGTGTTGTAGTTCGCCTTCTCCAGGTCGTTGACCATGGGCAGCGGGATCTTGTACATCCGCGCAATGTCCACGCCCGAGGCCTTGATCATCGAGATCATCTCGGCATCGACGTTGGACAGCGACACCGGAGAGAAGGTCATGCCCTCCTGCAGCAGCGCCACCTTGCGGGCGTTGTCAGTGCCGCTGAATTTGTTGCCCCACTGGTCCAGGATGCCGTCGATGGTGGCCTGGTCCTTGAGGGCGGCAACCTCCTTTGGCCGCTGGATGACGCCAGACAGGCTTGCACCATTGGCGAAGGACTTGCCGGCGAAAGTGCGCACGGTCTGCGCCAGGCCGATGGCATCGGCATGGAGCTGGACGGGCGACAGGCCCACGTAGCCGTTATGGCTGTGCCAGCGCACATGGTGCACCAGGCGCATGGGCAACGGTGCGCCGGCGCCGGCCACCTGGTAGTAAGGCAGCAGATCCGGCCCCCTGAGCACCGTGACCTTGGCCGAGTCCAGGGGCCACAGCGCCTTGACCTGGCCGTGATCGTCACGGTCGATGAAGCTGTAGCAGTTACCGCGCAGGCCTGCAGCCAGTTGCGACAGCTCCACCCGCTCGTAGGGGGTCTGGAAGTCGTTGGGCTTGCTGCGCAGGACGTTGTAGAGCGGATGGCTGGTAGCTGCCTCCCGGCCGCCGTCGGGCAGCCGCTGGTACAGCTCCGCAGGGCACGATGCCAGGCTTTCGGCCAGCAGCGTGACGCAGTTTTGCAGAATGGGCAGGGCCAGGGCGGATTCCGGCGTGACGCGCACGCCGGATGCGCTCAGGCCCATCGAGCCGAGGAAGCCGCGCCAGAGGCCGCTGCCGCTATCGACCAGGTTGCCCGTGCCGCTACCGCCGAGTAGCGATGAAAAAAACATGGCAATCCTTTACCGAGTGGGCTCGCTCTTGGCGATCAATGCGGCTGCAGCCTTGTCCAGCAGCCACGCGTACAACAACAGGCTCACTCCGGCCACGCTCAGCGCCACCGGGATGCTCCACATGGCCAGGCCACCGACCAGGAGGGCGAAGCCGAGCACACCGAAGAAAAAAGAGAGGTATCGCAGCCTCATATCCGCACTCCTGATTCGTAAACCGAAGGGCCGCCCAACTGGGCGCCCTTGCCGCTGATGCCGCAGGCCATGACCGAGGCGACGATGCCGTCGATGCGGCCGATGGCCTTGGCCTTGTCCACCTTGCGGTTGTTGGCCGGGTCATGGGTGACCACGGCGTTTGCCGCGTTCCAGGTCAACACGGGGTTGCCGTCATGGCGCAGGCGCTCGATGTCGGCATCGAACCCACCAGGCGGGGGAACCTCCGCCCCCTCCTCGCCCGAGATCTGCGCCGGGGCGCCCAGCAATCGCCGCTCGAATTCGTCGACGGCAGGCCCCATGGACTGGTAGCCCTGGCCGAAGCCTTCCATGGGCGGCAGCGTGATGCCGTTGTCGGCCATGAGCTGCAGCAGGTCGGCGATGCGCCAACGGTCGTAGGCGATTTTTTCGACGCCGTCGAAGTAGTCGCAGATGGTCTGCAGCCGGCGCAGCACAAACAGGCGGCTGACGGCACGGCCTGGCGTGGTCTCCAGCCAGCGGTCTGCAATCCATTGCCGATACGGCACCCTGTCGCGCTTTTCCCGCTCCTCGATGTCGTGGTCCGGTATCCAGAAATACGGCATGAGCCGCCAGTACGGGTCTTCGACCGTGGGGAAGAAGAGCAGCACGAAGGCGGTCAAGTCCGTGGTGCTGGACAGGTCCAGCGCCCCCACCGCCCGCCGGCCACGCAGCAGGCGCATGGGCACCTGGTCGGCCGCCTCGTTCCATATTTCCCAGTCAATCCATGGCGATTCGGCCTGTGTCCACACGCAAAAATTCAGGCGCAGCACCTTGGCCTGCAGCGATGGCATGCCCCGCGCGTTCTGCACCTGGGCACGCAGGTAGGCGTAGCCCGGAATGCCTTCACGCTGGCCTGGCAGGCTATACCGCAGCGAAGGGTTGACCTTGGGCCAGCAGCTCTCGTCCTTGATCGGGTCGTCGCCCTTGTCCAGCGAGCAGATGAAGCCGAAGAAGCGGTCGTCCTGCGCCTTGCCTGTGCACACGTCTGTACCGTAGTCGTGATAGCGGCCGCAGGGCGTGTTTTTGTCGCTGCCGCTGTTGGTGATCATGATCACCATGGCGCGGCGGCGGTTCTTGGTGCCGGCGATCATCATGTCGACGACCGTCGATGTCTTGTGCTCGTGCACTTCATCGATCAGGCCGATGTGCGGACGCGGGCCGGACTGGCCTTCATCAGCCGCGATGGTCTTGAAGAAGCTGTTGGTGTTGGCGTAGAACAGGTTCCACACCTTGTCGTCGCGGCCGGACTGCACCAGGCGCGAAGCGAGATCGGGCGACTGGTTGACCATGGCCACCGCGTCGCGGAACAGGATCTGCGCCTGGTCCTTTTTGGTCGCGGCAGCGTAGATTTCCGCGCGCTGCTCGCCGTCTGCCGTCAGGCCGTACAGGCCGATGCCCGCGACCAGCGGACTTTTGCCCGAACCCTTGCCGGTCTCGATGTAGACCACGCGAAAGCGCCGATGGCCGTCATCCATGTACCAGCCGTACAGGCTGCCGACGATGAAAGCCTGCCAGGGTGCCAGCAGGAAGGGACGCCCCTCGAAATCGCCACCGTTGAGCTTGAGAACTTCCTCGAAATACCCGATGGCCCGGTCTGCGGCCTCCTGATCCCACACCAGGCCGCGCTTGTGGCCCGATTTGAGGTCACTGAGGTGGCGCTTGCATGCGGCACGCACGTACGGGCCGGCGATGATGCGCCCCTGCAGCACGCGGCGCGCGAATTTCTGGACGCGGCAGTCAGCTGAAGTAGCGGCTAACGGCGTCCTTTGCGTCATTCTCGAACAGCCCCCCCTGCGGCACCGCAGCCTTCATGTTTCGCCGAGCCAGAGGCGACATACCAAACAGCGCGCCAGCGGCGTTCGCGCGCTTTTCCGCGTCGTTCGCCAGCTGGCGCCACACGCTGATCTGCCTCGCGCCCGTGGCGAAGGTCTGCACATCGCCACTTTCGGGATCAGCGGCATTCTTTTTGGCGATCAATTCCCGGAATCGGCGCCAGTCGGCCACGGCCTCGCAGTAGGAGGCCAGTGCCATCGTGTCCAGCCGGTGCACCCAGCCCAGCGTGAGCAGGTCGGACACCACGCGGCGCCATTCGTCCTGCGCGGCCGGGCTCAGAAAGTCCGGCATTTCGGGCTCGCACGATGCAACGGTCTGGGCCTCCACGTCGCGGAGCAGGTCAGAAGCGTTTTTTTTGCTGGCATTGCCGCCCGCAAGGTGCAAAAAAGAGGGTTTGGCGCTGCGGCCAGAGTTCGAATTCCCAGCCATATGGCCTCCTGTCGTGATACCCCCCCTCTCCCATATTTCCCGCATTTTGCGAACGGAGAGAACCGGTCGGTCTAGGGGCGCGAGGGGGTGGAATTTTTTGCCCCCCCTCCCCCGGGGCGACTGCGGTTCCATGGGTGAAATGGATCAAGGGGTAGGCCGGTCGAATCGCAACCGACCACGCGGCCGGACTTCTCGGCCCTCTGCTTCACCGAATCGTGGCAGTGCTTGCAAAGCGGCTGCCAGTTGGAACGGCTCCAGAACAGCTGCTGCGCGGCTGCCAAGCGGGTCGGGTCTCCCGACTCCCTGGCTTCACGCAGGCGCGGTGCCTGAATGTGGTCAATCACTGACGCGGGTTCCATGCGACCCTGCTTTGCGTGCTCTGCACACAATGGGTTCTCAAGCAGGAACTGGGCGCGGGCCTGCTGCCAGGCGTAGGTGTAGCCACGCGAGTGCGAGCTGCCGCGCCGGTCGTCATGCTCCCGCTGGCTTGCTGCTCTCATAGTCGCTCCGGGGGTCAACAAAAAGAAAACCCCGCGCAGCGCAAACTGGCGGGGCTCCCGGCAAGCACTCAGCGGTTAGGGGCACCGAGCACTAGCTTGCCGCAAATGTACCCGAACTCTCTATGTTGTAAAAGTCCCCGGCCGCTTGGTGACGGCCCACAGCGCGGCCATCTTGCGCTCGTTCTCCTGGGCCAGAGCCACCAGCCAGGCGTCGATGGCACGGTCCGCAGCCTCGAGGTGCGCGTGGACCGTGGACGCCGCACGGCCCACGCGGCGTGCCGTGCCAGGAATGCCGAGATCACGGATATAGATGCAGTGCAGCGTCTCATAGAGATGGGGCTTGCCCACCTTCATCGACTCCACCGCCCTGTCCGTCTCCTCGGCCTCCAGGTGCAGCACCGGGATCACCGACTCCCGAGTCTTTTGCTGCTCGGCACTGGCGCCCCATGCAGCAAGAATGTTCTGCGATGGGAAGCCCAGGCCATTGCTGTCACACCGAGAGCGCCACAGCGCCCAGTTATCCAGCCGGCGCTTGATGTGCTCGATCCGCGCCATATCACGCCGCCCCCAGGTCGCCGTGGCCGGCCACAATGCACACGTGTGCACAGCCCATGCGGGCCATCAGCCTCGAGATCTCGGCCGCCCGGCTCAGCCTGGTGAACGGCGTGCCCGCCACCACGGCGCCCTCGCAGGCCCAGAAGCAACCAGGCCGGCCGGCCAGGCCCATGCGCACCAGGCGCCAGACCGCCGCATCTTTCTCCGCATACCGCTGGATCGTCTTGTAGACCTCGGGCATCGAAGCCCTGATTCGCTGCTGCCCCTCCTGGATCAAGCGCATCTCCTGCTCGCTCCATTCGATCCTGCTGCTTTCTCGTGTTGTCCTTTTGTCCATTCTGTCCACCCCTACTAGATAGAGTTCGTAGAACCCGCCCGAAGCCCGCGCACGCGCGCCTGCTCCCCTATGCACCGGCCTGTGCCCGCCCGCCAGTCCACCAGTCCAGACACCAGACACCGCACCGACCAGGCAATGCAGCAGCTGCAACCCCAGGATCTGGAGAAGTAGGTATCTGGTGGCATCCATGCAAAACGCGTGGACACCGTGGACATGGACAGACATCAGCCGATAGGCGACCTGCAAGCCATCCCCGCCACTGCACCGCAAGCCGGGCACACCATTGCCCATGCCACTACGTGGACGCGAATCACGCCTCCAGCCACGCAGGCGGTGCAGCGCGTTTCAGGCGCTGCATCCTTTTGAAAAATTGAAGAATCAGAACGGTTCATCGTCCCCGCTCCAATGCGTTGCATCGCCGGCCATCACCTCGGGTGGCAACGGCGGCGCCACGTAAGTCGCCCCCACGTCCGCAGGTTCCGGCGCCGCCGCCGGTGCCGGCTCGTCTAGCCCTCCGCTGCGCTCTTCAGGCGGCCAGCTCCTGGGCCGCACATAACCCCAAGGCCTGGGCGCCACACTGCTTCGCTTACGCTCCCAGCCCTCATGCTTGAGCCAGCCCGTTATCTGCCCCTGCAGGCCTGGCGGCGCCTTGGCCGGGTCAGCCCCCAGAGCCAGCACCAGCTGCGGCAGCGTCACAAAGTCGGCCAGGTTATTGACCGCTGCACCCACGCCATGCGCCACCGGATCCCGGGTCAGCACGTGCAGCAGCTCACCGTCGACGGCGGTCTCCACCAGGCGGCTCTCCTGCATCGGCCGGAACAGGCGCTCTTCCTGGTCGGCCGTGGGCGAATAGGCCTCGCCCTGCAGATAGCGTGCGAAGGCCTCGGCCAGCAGCTGCTGGCGGAACTTGGCCACGAACTCGGTATTGATCTGCCGCTTCACCGGAATCGGCCAAAAGCGCCGGTTGCCCGTGCGGTCGCGCAAGTAGGTATCCTCGTTCGTGGTGCCCACCAGCACGCACTGGCGCGGGAAAGATTCCACCGTGGAGCCATAGGCCACCCGGTAGCGGTCCACCTTGGCCGAGATGAATGCCTTGATGGCGCCCACCTCCGACTTGCTGAAGTGCGTCAGCTCGGCAATCTCGTACAACCACAGGCCCTGCACCTGCTCCTGGGCTTCCTTGCCCTTGCCCACGTCGAAGGGCGTGTCGCTGAAATATTCGCTCGTGGCCAGCGTCTCCACCAAGGTGGACTTGCGCAGGCCGCCGTTGCCCTCCAGCACCGGGCAATAGTCGAACTTGCAGCCAGGCTCCATCACACGGTAGACCATGCCCAGCAGCCAGAAACGCCCGACCAGGCCCAGGTACTCGAACAGCGCGGGCTTGATCGTCTCGGGCGTCTCGCCCAGCACGTGTACCAGCCAGTTGTCCACGCGCTTCTTGCCGTCCCACTTCAAGCCCACCAGGTAGTCGCGGATCGGGTGATAGCGCCGCGTGGCCGCCACCGTCAGCATGGCTTCCTCCAGCGCCGCCTTGCTGATGCTGGGCAGGCCGTAGGTATCCGTCAGCCACTTGCCCAGCAGCAAGGCATCGGCATTGCGCACCTCGCCCGGCTTGGCATACGGCCAGGGCCAGGCCACGCGACACTGCACCGTATTGCGCAGCTCGTCAAAGCCCAGCACATCCTTGATCTCGGGCAGCTTCTCCAGGCACCGAATCACCAGCTTGCGCGAGACATTCCACCGGCCCTTATCGTGGTCGTAGTAATACGCCATCCAGCCGGGCACCATGTAGCCGCCCACGCGCTCCATCTCGCCCGCGCCATCCGCATCATCATCGCCGCCCGTGCCAACGGAAGGTTCGCGTTTTGGCGGCTTCCCGCCCCCGCCACCAGCTGCCGCCTGGCCTACATCCGTGGATGCGTCTGCCTGCGCATCCGTCTGCGCCGCGGGCAAAGGCTGCGCACGGCCGAAGAAAGCCAGCACATCCTCGCCCGTCCAGCCATCGTCGGCAATGGCGTCCTTGCAGTCCCAGCCGCTGGGCTTCTCGCCGGGGGCGGGGATGGGCAGCAGTTGCACGGTGCAGCCCTGCTCGGCCTGCAGCAGCGTGCCAATGCCTAGCATGGCACCCATGCCCGGCTGCTTGTGGGCCGGCAGCAGCGGCTTGTTGGCCTGCTCGGCTTCCTTGGCCACCGGGTCATCCTTCACCAGGGCCAGCTCGGCCCGGCTCAGCTTCTCCCTTTGGGCATCGCAGTCCGGCCACAGCAGTACATCGCAGCCGGCCAGCCAGCTCCAGTCAGCCTTCTTCCAGGCCTTGCTGCCGCCGGCCCAGCTGACCACGCAATAGATGCCGGGCGAAACCGCCTCCAGCAATTGCTGCAGCACATCGGCCTTGACCTCGCCCTCCACCAGGATGACCGTGCGGTCGCCTGGCAGCGCATGGCCGGGGAAATACAGCGGCCGCGGCTCGTCCCAGGTCTTCCACTTCCAGGACCGGGAGCCATCACGCGCGCTGCTGCAGAAGGTATAGGGCAGCGTATCCTTGCCGCCGTCGCTGGTGCGGTAGCGCATCACATAGCCGTGCAGCGCATCGCCCACACGGTACTCGGCCTGGTGCTCCAGATCCTCGGGCTGGCGGTAGTGGTGTGCAAAAGTCGGCGCCTGCGCGTTGTCCGGCACCGGCCGCAGCGTGGTCCACTCTTCCTTGTCGCTGGGCTTCTGCAGGCTAGGCTCTGTCTTGGGCCGTGGGTTGGCAGCAGGCTTCACCGCCTCGCCGGCAGCCGTCTTCACCAGGCCGGCCACGTCCTCCAGCTTCTCCTCGCGCGCCACCTGCACTGCAGCCTTGGCATTGCTCAAGCCGTGGATGGCTGCATACAGGCTGATCAAGTCGCCGCCCTGCTCGCCCGTGGCAAAGTCCGCCCAGGCACCCGTCTTCACGTTGATGCTACAGCTGTGGCCGTGGCCGCCACTCAGGTCCGCACAGCGGTATTCCGGGCCGTCAAAGGTTCCCCCTGGCAGCCAGGCCGGCACCAAATTTTCAGCATCACGCAGCAGCGCTTCAGCCAGCGCCACAAACTGAATGGGCGGCAAAGGTTCGCGGCGTTGGTTCATGCAACACCCCCCTGCCACCCGTGACAGAACATCGACACGCCGGCGTCCCTAACACCAGCGACGTGCACCAAACCCATTCCTTACCCCCAGAGTTGCAGAGCCTGCGAAAGCCCGAAAGCCGCTTCATTCGCGGCCGTGTGTGAAATGGATTGAGGCAGGCCGTACTCGGCTGCCGGCCGATTGCGGCCCGGCACCTTGCGCTCGCCAACCTTCACCAGGCGCTCGTAGCGCTTCATGTTGGCCACCGTGTTGCGCACCCCCGTGAAGGCCACGCCCAGCGCTACCAGCGCCGCTGCTATCTCGCCCAGGGTCGGCCCACGCTCAGGCGTCCACAGGCGCTGAACTGCCTGCTCAATGGCCAGGCTGATCTCCCCCGCCGGCCGGCCAATGAAAATCTGTTGAGTACTCATGCGCCACCTCCGTCAATCAATGGCGCCTGGCCGTGCTGGGCAGCGGCGGCTGGCCCGCCAGCTCCCGCAGCCGCACCAGGCGCATGCCCTCGTCCATCACCAGCTTCAGCGCGGCATCCACCGTGATGCCGCGCACACGGGCGATGCGGCGCACCTGGCGCCGCTGCTCGTCCGTCAGTTGGAGGTCGATATGTGCTGGCACCGTCATCTGCTCGCCCCAGAACTTTTCAGGCACTCAAGAGTTCCGATAACGCCACTCGCTTCGGCGCGGGTGCCTGGGCAGACTCCAGCCTATGAATCACCTGCTCCAACCCCATACCGAAGACTTCGCGGGCAATCACGGCGTGGCCCAGGCCCGTGGCCCGGTGCAGACGCTCCAGCCCGTCCTGGTGGTAGTCGTCCAGGTTCATGGACTGACGATGCTTTTTGATCAACTTCGGATCTGCGTACATGCGTCTCTCCCTTGCTTAAAGAAAACCCATCGCCCGCTGCCCAGCAAGCCGCACGCACCTGCCCGCGCGTACGACACCAATAAGGACGGAGGAGACAAAACCGCCGGCGGCTGGGCAGCCAATCCGAGGGCGATGGGGTTGGAAATACCGAGAACCCGTCATGCCGCAGCGCCTTCGGATTCATGCCTGGCTACCGTTTGCGTCAACAGAGCCTCCAGCGAGACCTCGCCATTTGTGAAATCACGCACAGCGATCAGATGCTCACGAGGTACCCCGCCGCTCACCATCTGGCTCATGCGCGATTTAGAAACACCAAGACGGGCCGCCAAAGCCTTGGCACGGCCGCGCTCCTGTGAAAGCCACGTCTTTAGATCACTCATAGCGCGGCAGTTTAGCCTCAACTTAACCATATAGTCAAGCCATCACGAAACCATGAAAGTTTATGATCTGCTAAACATGAGAGTAAGCACGGCATGAATGACACATACCGCAAAGAACGGCTGAACTACTTGATCGCCACCGACTACGGGACACCCGCCGATTTCAGCCGGGCTACGGGCGTTCACAAATCCCGCGTGTCTCAAATGGCAGGCGACACCGAGCCTTTTGGCGAGGCTGCCGCCCGCAATCTCGCGCACAAAGCAGGCATGGATGCAAACTGGTTCAACACCAATTTGCCAACCCCCAAGGAGGCGGCCAAAGGCCTGAAAATTAGCCAGCAATTCACTACGCGAAAGTCGGCAGAGGGGATTTACCGGCATCGCGCTGCAGATGTGCGGTCCGACATCACGCAGCCAATCGAGCACCCGGTATCGGAGTTTGAGATACCCGCCTTCCTTCGCAAAGACGACAGCGACACCCAATCCTCCAACATCGTGATCAATCAATACGATGTTGGCGGCGGAATGGGCAACGGTAGGCTGCTGCTGAATGAGCAGCCTGGCGTGATCCGAAAATGGGAAGTGGATCGCAAATGGCTTGATGCCAATGTTCCCAACTACACCAGCATCAGCAACCTATCTATCGTGACGGGCTTCGGCCCATCGATGCGCCCGATGTTCAATCCCGGTGATCCTCTGCTGGTGGATAGAGGCATCCGCTCTGTGACCCATGACGGTATCTATTTTTTCCGAATCGGCGATGAGGGCTACATCAAGATCATCCAGCGCGTGCCCAGCTTCGATGGGACCCAGATGATCCTGCGCATCATCTCCAAGAACACCGACTACCCCGCCTTCGACATCAGCCCCAAGGCCGCTGACTTCGAGATCCTGGCGCTTGTGCTGACCGTCTGGAAAAGCGACCACAACTGAGAGAGGAACCCATGATTGTCACTGCTTCGGCGCATCAGCCTCCACCTTTCCAGGATGACTTCGAACTGCGCTTGAATGGCCAGGATCGCGGGCTTATTAACGCCTGGCTGGCGGGGCTGAACCTTCGAACCAACAATGCAGACCTAGCTGAAAAGGCATTGGCCGGAGAACTTCCACCCCTACCCTTCAAAGGCGGTCTGGAGCGCAAGATCAAAGCTCAGAACAAGGTGGGCTCCCTGTGGTACGTGGCTATGTGGCAAGGCCTACGCGGCGAAGATCTTCGCGTCGACACCGACCAATCGATCCAGCTCGTCTGCAGCAAAACCCAGGTCCCTGTGACCTACACACTCGACACAGCCACCCTCTTCAGCAAGGCCGCGGAGTAAAAAATGAATGAACACGCCATTGCCGGAGCGATGGGTCAGCGCTCTCTCACAAAAGCATCGCAGGTATTGACCGGGATAGTGACAGGCATCGTCGCTGACGGCCAGTTGCATGACATGGAAATACAGATGCTAAGCGGCTGGCTTACAGCACATCAAGAAGTTACCCAGAATTGGCCAGGCAGTGCCATCGCCAAACTGGTGCAGCAAGTCATGGCAGATGGAGTCATTACCGAGGAGGAACGCGCTCACCTTGTCGCCGAACTTCAGGCCATGGTCGGCAACGATTTCGCAGAGACAGGCTCTGTCAGCGACGAGATCATCCAGCTACCCTTCGACGATACAACTTCCCGCTTGGCAATTGGATCTCGCGTGTGTCTCACGGGAACTTTCGTTTACGGCACCCGCAATGCCTGTGAGCGCCTGGCCATTCAAGCGGGCCTGGAGCCATCCAGCAGCGTGTCAAAGAAAGTCCACGCCCTCATCGTTGGCACCCACATCTCCCCTGACTGGGTCAACACCTCCTACGGTACCAAGATCATCCGGGCCATGGAACTGCGCGAAGAAGGTCACGCCATCCTCATCGTGCGCGAGCGCGATTGGCTCAACAGCCTGAGCTAGTAGCTCACCACCTCTCCCCAAACAGCCGCTTCAGCGGCTTTTTTTACGTCCAAAAATCATTGCAAATCAAGAAAGTTTAGTTATCGCTTGACCATTTGGTTAAGCCTTATTTAAACTTCAGGCCTAGACCGGTTAAGCCGGAAACGAAACTACCGCGCGATCTGCGCAGTTCAGGAGGCCTTAGCAATGACGGAAACACGCTGTGCACACGTATGCACAACCAAACCGAACCTGCGATTCATGCGTGCAGGCATCGACTACATACCAGCCGTCGATAACGAGCGCCGCTTTTGGCCCATCGGAATGGTGGAGCCCGAGGACTTGCCGCCATCCAACACACCGAGCTTTGGCGATGTGCTTCTACCCTTCGTCGAGGAGCTTGATCACCCTCACAACACCCAGCCCAACCATCTTTGGCTCGGCAACCGCAACACCAACGATGTTTTCCTGACTCGGCATCAGGACGAGGGAGAACTCCAGGTCTACCCCAACCGGGCAGGCAAGTGGGCTGGCCACATGATTCGCCGCGATTCATCCAACCATCAATGGCATCGCACCGTGCTCTGCGTGGTGGACAACTTCGGCTGGCTGGTGGAGGTGCCCGCATGCTGAGCCACTACATCGTGACGTGCGCCGGCCAGCGCCTGACCGTCATCGCCAGCGGCGCCGCTGACGCCATCGCCCGCGCCCTGCCCATCTTCGGCAACGGCCATGCCATCTCCGCACGGAGGGCCGCTGCATGAAGCCCGCAACCCTCCCGCCGGCCAAGCCCTACAGCCGCCGCAAGAACCGCCGCATGCGCCTGCAGCTGCTGGTGCTCGCCATCCTGGCCTGGATCACCGTCGTCGTGGGCGCCGGCTCTGCCGCGTACATCGTCATCACGGAGCTGCACTCTAGTCTGCAGATCGTCCTATGAGCGGCGAACTGATCCAGCTCAGCGGCGTGCTGCTGCACGACGCCGAGGTGCGCACCAAGCACCTGGGCGATGACCAGACGCCCACGCCGGTGCTGGTGCTCGTGATCAAGAGCGACGGCACCAGCACGGTGCCTGTCTGCGCCGAACAGGTCTACCCCGCCGGCATGCGCGACGAGGCCGTGGCGACCGCCAAGACCATGAAGAAGGGCAAGCGCGTGACCGTCTGGGCACCCCTGGCCCAGCTGCGCTACACGCTGGCCTACACCCAGCGCATCGACGTGCACGGCCGCGCCAAACCCACCAAATCCACCACCAACCAGGAGGCCGTCCATGGCTGATATCGACAGCATCACCATCACCCTCGAATCGCTGCCCGCCGGCCGCGTGGCCGTGCACACCAGCCTGGCCGAACCCCGCCCCGGCGAGCGCGTGCAGTCCCCCGGCCACGCCATGGCCCTCGAGGTCTTGACCTGGCTGAACAAGCAGCCCAACACGGCCGGGACCATCTACGACCCCAGCCAGATCCTGGCCCCCACGCAGAAAGCAGCCGATGCACTGCAGCTGGTCAATTCGCTGCTCAACCCCGAACAGTTCGGCTACAGCGTGAGCGCCGAGGTGCGCAACGCCGCACGCCGCGTGCTGGGCATCAAGGGCCGCGAAGGGCTTGCTGCCTGATCGTGCCATCCACCCGCCATCGATTTCTTTCCACCACCAAAGGCAACCCATGGCCTCTATCCATACCAATGATCTGCCCGCCATCGGCACCCCCTTCGAGGGCGGTTTTTTCGGCGGCGTCATCCGCTCCACCGCCGGCCTGCAGGCCGTGGCCTGGGCGCCGCGCGAGGAAGGCGAAACCTCTGCCGTGCTGCTCCCTACCCGCAATGCGCAGCTGGTGGCCCTGAGCTGCCATGACAGCCAGGCCAATACCCGCGCCCTGGCCGAGCTGGGCAGCCCCGCCGCGCAATGGGCGCTGGGCCTGCAGATCCACGGCTTCACCGACTGGCTGGTGGCTGCCCGTGACGTGCTCGAGCTGGCCTACCGCCACCTCAAGCCCACCGACGACAAAACCGGCGGCTATTTCCGCGACGGCGACAACCCCAGCAGCGTGCCGGCCGGCTACCCCTATCTGCACCAACCGCCCAAGCAGACCGCCGTGGAGATCTTCCGCGCCAGCGCCGCACAGGCCTTCAGCAAGCCCTGGTACCACACCAGCACGCAGTCCTCGGCCCGCGACGCCTGGTGCCAGAGCTTCAACTACGGCGTCCAGCTCAACGACGCCTTGGAGGCCGAGGGCGGAGTTCGCGCTGTCCGCCTGATTCCTTTGATCGCTTAACCCTTTGAACTTCAGGAAACGACCATGCACTTCGCACGCGCCAACATCCGCAACCTGCATATCCACCTGCCTGCCAGCGCTATGGAGCTGGCAACCCAGCCCCTCGCCTTCGCCACGCGCCCGGCCTTCCCGGCCATCGCTGCGCCGTGGAGCGGCATTGATGGCATCTACGCCGGCATCACCCGCGCCGACGGCGCCGAGCCCGACGGCCACCTGGTGCTGCTGAACGCCACACCGGGCCGGCGCATGGGCCACGCCGAGGCCATCGAATGGGCCGCCAGCCTGGGCGACGGCGCCCAAATCCCCAGCAAGACCGAAGGCGCCCTGCTGGCCGCCAACCTGCGCGCCGAGCTGCTGGCCGAGCGCTGGATCTGGCTGCGCGAGCAGTCCTCGGCCCGCGGCGCCTGGTACCAGGACTTCAACTACGGCCTCCAGTACGGCCTCGGCATGGAGGCCGAGGGCGGAGTTCGCGCTGTCCGCAGATTGCCCCTTTAACGCTTGAACCATTTTGAGCCATCCCATGCATCACCGTTTGCCTATCCACCGCAAGGGGCGCGAGTTGCTCAAGCTTGCGTTCCTGATCCAGCAGCACATGCTGCGCGGCCAGAAGCGCCTGCTCGGCGAGAAAATCACGCTGCTTTGCATCGAAATGGTCGACCTGATGGCCATAGCGAATGCATCGCGCGGCGAGCTGCGCGCCCAGGCCATCCGCGACGTGCTCCAGCGCGTGCGCACCCTGGAGACGCTGCTGCAGGTGGGCCATGAGCTGAAAGCCGTCACCACGCCCGCCTGGGCCAAGGCGATAGAGCTGCTCAGCGACATCGGCAGGCAGGGGGGTGGATGGCTCAAATCCGCAAAGGCGCCTGCAGTATGACGGTCACGGCTCTCATACCCGTGCGCACTATGAATCTGGTCATGCCGCTGGCCCACAAGGCCACCGCCAGGCGCACCACGGATACCGCTGCACCCGTGCAGGCTCGGTCCCGCGCAGTTTCCCCGGTGATCGGCACAGGCCTTCGCCAGGACGACGTAGATAGCATGCACCGACGCAGTACTCGGCCCGCAACGCCTGGTACCAGAACTTCAACAACGGCAACCAGAACAACAACGACATGGAGGCCGAGGGCGGAGTTCGCGCTGTCCGCAGATTCAACCCCACCGGCATTCCAGGACCTGCTGCAAGCCTATCTGGACTGCTGCCAGGGCAAGCGCAACACCGCCAGCGCGCTGGCATTCGAAGCGCGCCTGGAAGCCAACCTGATCGAGCTGCACGAGGAGCTGCTCAGCGGCCAATATCAGCCAGGGCGCTCGATCTGCTTTGTCATCACGCGGCCCAAGCCACGTGAAGTGTGGGCGGCGGACTTCCGGGACCGCATCGTCCACCACCTGCTGTACAACCACATCAGCCCGCGCTTTCACGCGCGGTTCGTGGCGGGCAGCAGCGCGTGCATTCCGGGCCGCGGCACGCTGTATGCGGCGCAGCGCCTGGAGCACAGCGTGCGCTCCATCACCCAGAACTGGAGCCGCCCGGCGCACTACCTCAAGTGCGACCTGGCGAACTTCTTCGTTGCCATCAACAAGCGCGTGCTGTTCGCCCAGCTCGCCCAGCAGGTGCAGACCGGCTGGTGGCTGGACTTGGCCCACACCGTACTGTTCCACGACCCGCGCACCAACGTGGAAGTGCAGGACAGCGCCGGACTGCTGGCCCGCGTTCCGGCGCACAAGAGCCTTTTCAACGCACCCACCGACCTGGGCCTGCCCATCGTCAACCTGAGCAGCCAATTCTTTGCCAACGTCTACCTGGACACCTTGGACCAGTACGCCAAGCACCAGCTCAAGGCCCGCCACTACGTGCGCTACGTGGATGACTTCGTGCTGCTGCACGAGAGCCCGCAACAACTGCACCAATGGCTGCAGGCCATCGATGCCTTCCTGCCAGAGCGCCTGGGCGCGCACCTGAACCCGCGCAAGACCATTCTGCAGCCGGTGGACCGAGGCATCGATTTTGTGGGCCAGGTCATCAAGCCCTGGCACCGCACCACGCGGCCGCGCACCCTGGCCACGGCCCTGCACCGCATCGAGCACATGCCCGATGTCGACACCTACGCAGCCGGCAACAGCTATCTCGGCCTGGTGCGCCAGGCCAGCCACAGCCACAAGGAGCGCGCCGCCATCTGCCGCGCTCTGCTCAAACGCGGCCACGCCGTCGAAGGCATGCACCTCACCCAAGCATTTCGCAAAAAGGAGTCATCCCTATGACCGAAGCCCACGACACCGTCACCCAGGCTATGCCCACACCCGGCGCCGGCGAGCGCATGGCGCACGTGCCCGTGCTCAGCATCACCCGCAGCCTGACGAATCCTCGCAAGCACTTCGACCCGGCCAAGCTCGCCGAGCTGGCGGACAGCATCAAGGCCTCGGGCGTGCACCAGCCCATCTTGATCCGCCCCCTGCCGGTGGAGCGAATCAGTGATGAAATGGCCTGGGCCAGGGCCGAGAAGCGCCAGCCGGCAGAATACGAGCTGGTGTGCGGCGAGCGCCGCTGGCGTGCCAGCCAGATCGCGGCCGCGGCCGCGATTCCGGCCATGATCCGCCCCATGACGGATGCCGAGGCTCTCGAGGCCCAGGTGATCGAAAACCTGCAGCGCGAGGACGTGACCGCGCTCGAGGAGGCCGAGGGCTACCAGGTGCTGATAGATAACAACGGCATCAACGCCGACCAGGTCGCCGAAAAGATCGGCAAGAGCCGAGCCTATGTCTATGCCCGTCTCAAGATCCTGGACCTGTGCCCCGAAGGCCGCGAAGCGTTGCGCACTGGCGAGCTGGACTACAGCCGCGCCCTCCCCATTGCCCGCATAGCCACCTCCGATCTGCAGCGCGAAGCCCTGAAGTGGGCAACGAAACCTCTCTACTACCGCAGCGGCGAGAAGCCCAGCGCGCGGGATGTGCAGGAGCACGTCAAGTCCAACTACATGCTGGACTTGCGCAAGGCTCCATTCAGCCGCAAGGACGCGGATCTGTGCCCCTCGGCCGGCGCATGCACCACCTGCCCCCACCGCACCGGCGCGGACCAAGAGGAAGAAAGCAAGAGTGCAGACGTGTGCACAAACCCGCCTTGCTACCGCAGCAAAGAGCAGGCCCACGCCGACCAGCTCCGCAAGCAGGCCCAGGAGCGCGGTTGCGAAGTGCTGGACGAGAAGGAAGCCAAGCAACTGATCGGCTCGTTCTACAGCGACTTCAGCGGCGTGCCCGGTTACAAGCGCCTGGACAGTCCACGGGACTGCCCCATCGAGGGCAAGACCCTGCGCAAGGCCATCGGCGCCAAGGTCATGGAGCAGTCGGGCATCAAGCCCACCATGGTCACTAACCCCAATGACCCCAAGGAACTGATTGCCTGCGTGACGCCCGAGCAGGCCCAACAGCTGCTGCAGATGGCCGGCCATGCCGAGGCCGAAGAGAATTTGGCAGCCGAGGCAAAGGAGCAAGCCAAGCGCAACGAGAAGGAAGCCAAGAAGCAGGCCCAGGATGACTACGAGCGCGCCTGGCGCATGGATGTGCTGCAGGCTATCGTCAAACGGCTGCAGCGGGAAGAGCAGGAGATAGATCTGCTTCTCACGCCAATGGCTAAGGCCGGCAACCGCCTGGCTGCGCGGCGCCTGGCAGGCCAGCTCAATGGTGACGATGCGAAGCTACTGTGCAAGCTGTTGGATCTGGGCAAGGTCGTGCCCAAGGAAGCCATCAGGCAGGCCGCGAACGATTGGAACAGCCCCGAGCTTCTGACCGGCTGCATCATCGCCCTGCACGACCGTAGCTTCTGGAACCGCTACGACCTTGACACCAATGACTGGATGCCTGCGCCCAATACCGAGCTGCTGGCCATGGCCGAGGCCTGCGGCGTGGACGTGGAGGCGGCGAAAGCCAAGGCCAAGGCCAATATGCGCGCGGCCGAAGCCGCCCGAAAGGCCGCTGCCACCCCTCAACCTGACGCCCCGAAGGACGATCTACCCCAATCCCCCGCTGCGCGCGCTGGCGGTGATGGCGGGCAGGGCAAGGCCAAAAAATCCAAGAAGCCCGCTGCGCTGGCCGGCGAAGCGCCAAAAACCAGCGCTGCGCATGCGTCTGCGCAGATCGCCGAGGCGTTGCAAGGGTTGGAAGGATCAGGCGCGGCCGCAGCCGCGCAGGGCAACGATGGGGCGCCTGTGGCTGTCGCCCAGGCACCCATACCGGGCGCTGACGCGCTGAACAACGAAGCAGCCCCTGTCGACGCCGGCGCGTCGCAGGAGCTGCCGCCCTCTGCCACGGCCGCAGACGACGACCAGGTCGAAGACGCTGGCCACCTGCAGCCTGCTGATGCGCAGGCTGCGGCCGCTGGCGATGGCCAGGGCAGTGCAGACGTGAAGACTGGAGCGGCACTGAAGCAGGGGATGAGGGTTCGCATCAAACCTCTCGCCACCGTCGCTGCGAAGTATGAGCACCTGAAGCAGCACGTAGGCGAGCTGCGCTACCTGGTCGGGATGAAGCGCGATACCTGGCGCGTGGCCTTCCCCGATGTCATCAAGCGCGGCTCTCCAGTCGTCGAGTCCTTCCAAGCCAGCAGTCTGGAGGTGGAGCCATGACTCGCACCCGCCTCTTCCGTCCAGGCCCCAAGCACCGCAGCAACCCGCTGGCCACGCATCGGCACCACAACACCCTGCTGACGCAGACCGAGATTGCAACCACCATGGCGCCGCTGCGCGCCTGCTTCGAGCACATCCGCGCCGGCGTGGCCACACAAGACGAGTTTGTGGTGCTGCACTCGGCCTTCCTGATCGCCCAGGAGATCGAGGCCCAGGGCGTGGTGCGTGGCTTGCACGAGCACATCACGGCCGCGCTGCAGGCCTGCCAGGCCTACGAGGCCCGCAGCGCTGACGGCCAGGCCTGGAAGCCCAGCGCCCTCTATTTCAGCGAGCTGGACGCCATGCGCGAGATGCTGCACCTCCACGAATACCAGCTGCAGCAGCTCACGGCCAGCGAACTGCACGAATCCGCCCGCCGGCTGATCGCCCGCACCCAAAGCCAGGGCGGCAAGGTCTACCAGGCCGAGAACGACGCGAGCCAGCTCACGCCCTACCAACAACAACAAAAACGAAAGCGAGCCTGATATGACAACGATTGAACGGCTGGAACAAGAAGTCGCCCGACTGACCAGCGCCGTCATCATGATGGCCCAAGCCAAAGGCGACCGCCTGACCACTGCTCAAGTGACAGAGCGCGTGGGACGCTGCCGTCAGACCATCATGGCCATGGTTCGTCGAGGCGATTTTCCAGAGCCCTGCAGCGACGGCCGCTGGCTGCTCGCTGACGTGCTCGAATGGGAATCCAAGAAGAAGATCTAACCCAGGCGGGCGGCAATGTCCCCCGCCTTCGGGTTGTAGTAGACCAGGGCCTGGTCCATCCTCGACCAGCCGAACATCTTGCAGAGATCCATCACCGCCTGCTGGGCCGGAATGCTACCGCTGCGCATTCGGCCGGCAATCATGGTCGCCGCAGTGTGGCGGCTGTCATGGAACGTGAACCCCTCAAGACCTGCGCGCGCCCGGTATTTCCGAAACATCGCATCCAAGGTTTGCGCGGTGATGCCGAACACCTTCTCGTCATCCCAGCCACGCATCCGCTCGATCAGCATCCTCGCCCGTGAGCTCAGCGGGACTTCACGGCGTTTCCCGTTTTTTGTGATGTGCAGAATCACATGGTCGTCCCGTACATCCTCCCACTTCAAATTGCACAGCTCTCCAGCACGCATCCCCGTGCTCAGCGCCATGGCAAAGGCCATACCGACAGCCTGCTGCACACTCCGAATCGGCTCACACTGATAGTTCAGCGCACGCAGCATCGTGACGATTTGCCGCCGTGAAATAACCACCTCCCGATGATCCGGCTCAGCCGGCCGGCGAACATCGCTCATGGGATTTGCGCCAATCCAACGCCACTCCCTGCGCGCCGTGGTCAAGATCGACGACAGCAGATTCATGTCGCGCAATACGGAGCCACGTGCGCGGATCTTCAGCCGGGAGTCGCGCCAGGTCGAGAAATGATCGGGCGTGAGGTCGGACAGCTTCACCTTCGCAGGGAATGCCTCATGCCTCAATATCGCGTTGATGCGGATGACTTCTTTGCCCCCGCCTCGCTTATCGGGAGACACCTCCAGCGCATAGCGCTGCATGGCCTGGGCCATGGTCTTGATCTCCCCAGTCGCCCCCCTGGCCGCCGACTTCAGCTCCAGACGAGTACGCGCAATCCAGTCATCCGCCTCACGCTTTGTGGAGAATGTGCCACCCACGCGCTCGCCATTGACTTGCATCTGCACGCGCCAAGTGCCCTCGCTGGTCTTTTTTGGGGTCGCCATCTATGTCTGATCCCGTGAATTCACCTGTGCAATTTCCGTGAAGCCAAGACCACGGACATTCAATTCAGGCAGTTAAAACGGGTTAGATGGTATCCGTGAATCGCTCAATGTTCACGGTTTTCACTGTGAAGCGTTAAATCTCGTTCAAAAGCTTTAGCTAGGTGGTGCCCCGAGCCGGGGTCGAACCGGCACGCCCCTTTTACGGAAGCGGCGGATTTTAAGTCCGCAGTGTCTACCAATTTCACCATCGGGGCCCATTCCGACGGCCAGGCAAACCTGGCTCGGAAGTATTGTATCGACCAAGCGGACAATGCAATAAAAAAGGGAAGCTATGCTTCCCTTTTTAACTGGAGCGGGAAAACGGGTTCGAACCGTCGACCTATACCTTGGCAAGGTATCGCTCTACCAACTGAGCTATTCCCGCAAAAAACTGGAGGCGCGAACCAGAGTCGAACTGGTCTAACCGGATTTGCAATCCGGGGCATAACCGCTTTGCTATCGCGCCAAGATCACGAAAACCTGGAGCGGGAAAACGGGCTCGAACCGTCGACCTATACCTTGGCAAGGTATCGCTCTACCAACTGAGCTATTCCCGCATTTCAGGCAGCTTTCGCTACCTGAATTCGAATCTGCTTTGCAGCAGGTTCTGAAAAACCTGGAGCGGGAAAACGGGCTCGAACCGTCGACCTATACCTTGGCAAGGTATCGCTCTACCAACTGAGCTATTCCCGCATTTCGGACAGCTTTCGCTACCTGAATTCGAATCTGCCTTACAGCAGATTCTGAAAAACCTGGAGCGGGAAAACGGGTTCGAACCGTCGACCTATACCTTGGCAAGGTATCGCTCTACCAACTGAGCTATTCCCGCTTATCTACCGAAGCCCAACATTGTACAACGTTGTCTGCTGCGATGGGATGAATTGTAGCGCAGTTCTTGAAGGACTCAGGAAAAACGCCACATTTTTTCAAACCTCAATGCTTGACCGCAGTTTCGGACGGTTTGGCGTCGCTGGCCGGGACGGCTACCGCAGGCTCCTCGGGCAGCGGTTCCGGCACATGCTCCAGCGCCACCTTGAGCACCTGGTCGATCCACTTGACGGGCACGATCTCCAGGCCGCTCTTCACATTGTCCGGAATCTCCTGCAGGTCCTTGACATTGTCCTCGGGGATCAGCACGGTCTTGATGCCACCGCGCAAGGCGGCCAGCAGCTTCTCCTTGAGACCCCCGATAGCCGTGACTTCACCGCGCAGGGTGATTTCACCCGTCATGGCCACGTCGGCGCGCACGGGAATGCCCGTCAGCGCGGAGACGAAGGCCGTTGTCATGGCGGCGCCGGCGCTCGGACCGTCCTTGGGTGTCGCACCATCGGGCACGTGCACGTGGATATCCTTCTTCTCGAAGGCCTCGTCCTTGATGCCCAGCAGGCGCGCGCGGCTGCGCACCACGGTGCGGGCAGCTTCGACGGACTCCTTCATCACATCGCCCAGCGAACCGGTGCGCGTGATCACGCCCTTGCCGGGCATGATGGCGGCTTCGATGGTCAGCAGGTCGCCGCCCACCTCGGTCCAGGCCAGGCCCACGACCTGGCCGACCTGGTTGTTGCGCTCGGCATGGCCGTAGCTGTACTTGCGCACGCCCAGGTAGTCGTTGAGGTTCTCGGCGGAGACCACAACCTTGGGCAGGAGCTTGCCCAGCTGCAGGCCCTTGACCACCTTGCGGCAGATCTTGGAGAGCTCGCGCTCCAGCGAACGCACGCCCGCCTCACGCGTGTAGTAGCGCACGATGTCGCGGATGGCCGATTCGGTGACTTCCAGCTCGCCGTCGCGCACACCGTTGTTGGTGATCTGCTTGGGCAACAGATAGCGCATGGCGATATTGGCTTTTTCGTCCTCGGTATAGCCCGAGAGGCGAATCACTTCCATGCGGTCCAGCAGGGCCGAAGGAATGTTCATCGAGTTCGACGTGGCCACGAACATCACGTCGGACAGGTCGAAATCCACCTCGACATAGTGATCGCCGAAGGTATGGTTCTGCTCGGGGTCCAGCACTTCCAGCAGGGCGCTGGACGGATCGCCGCGGAAATCCATGCCCAGCTTGTCGATCTCGTCGAGCAGGAACAGCGGATTGCGCGTGCCGACCTTCTCCAGGCTCTGCAGCACCTTGCCCGGCATGGCGCCGATGTAGGTGCGGCGGTGGCCGCGGATCTCGGCTTCGTCGCGCATGCCGCCCAGCGCCATGCGCACGTACTTGCGTCCCGTGGCCTTGGCGATGGACTGCCCCAGCGAGGTCTTGCCCACGCCCGGAGGCCCGACCAGACACAGAATGGGCGCCTTGACCTTGTCCACGCGCTGCTGCACGGCAAGATATTCAAGAATGCGGTCCTTGACCTTTTCCAGGCCGAAGTGGTCCTCGTTGAGCACTTCCTCGGCATTGGCCAGGTCGTGCTTGATCTTGGTCTTCTTGCTCCAGGGCAGGCCGGTCAGCACCTCGATGTAGTTGCGCACCACGGTGGCCTCGGCCGACATGGGCGACATCAGCTTGAGCTTCTTGAGCTCGGCCTCGGCCTTCTTGCGCGCCTCGGCAGGCATGCGGGCCGACTTGATCTTCTTCTCGATCTCATCGATGTCGGCACCGTCCTCGCCTTCACCCAGCTCCTTCTGGATGGCCTTGACCTGCTCGTTCAGGTAGAAGTCGCGCTGGTTCTTTTCCATCTGGCGCTTGACGCGGCCGCGGATGCGCTTGTCGACGTTGAGGATGTCCACCTCGCGGTCGAGCTGCTCGAACAGATTCTCGAGGCGCTCCTTGATGTCCACGAGGTCGAGCACGGCCTGCTTGTTCTCGAGCTTGAGCGGCAGGTGCGCGGCAATCGTGTCCGCCAGGCGCCCGGCATCGTCGATGCTGGCGATCGAGGTCAGGATTTCCTGCGGAATCTTCTTGTTGAGCTTGACGTACTGGTCGAACTGCTGCGTCACCGCGCGGCGCAGGGCCTCGATCTCGCTGGGCTTGCTGGCCTCCTCGTCGGGCTCCACGGACACCACGGACGAAGTGAAGTGCGACTCCTCGTCGTTCACCTTCTTGACCAGGGCGCGCTGCTGGCCTTCCACCAGCACCTTCACGGTGCCGTCGGGCAGCTTGAGCATCTGCAGGATGGTGGACACACATCCCACATCGAACATATCTTCGGCGGCCGGCTCATCCTTGGAGGCGGTCTTCTGCGCCACCAGCATGATGCGGCGATCCCCTTCCATGGCCAGCTCCAAAGCCTTGATGCTCTTGGCGCGGCCCACGAACAGCGGAATCACCATGTGCGGGAACACCACCACATCGCGCAAGGGCAGCAGCGGCAGGTCTAGCGGTGTGGAAGGCAAAGGGGTTTGTCCAGACATAGGTATCCTCGGTTTCTTTGCGGAAGATGGTCCGCGTACCGGTGTATTTCAACCCTGAGGCAGAAATTGTTTTTCCGTCTCAGGGATATGGGCCTTCCAGGTCGATGCAGCACGATGCGCTCAACACGCGCTGCATGCGCCACTTCAGGCTTTTTTCGCAGCTTCCCGGTAAACCAGCAGCGGGACCTTGCCGTCCTCGATGGTGGATTCCTCCACCACCACTTTTTCCACGTTCTCTGCATTGGGCAGCTCGAACATGGTACCGATCAGGGACTGCTCCAGAATGGAACGCAGGCCGCGGGCGCCGGTCTTGCGCGCCAGCGCCTTGCGGGCAATCGCCTTGAGGGCCGCGGGGCGGATTTCCAGCTCCACGCCTTCCATGGCCAGCAGCTTGCTGTACTGCTTGACCAGCGCATTCTTGGGCTCGGTCAGGATCTGCACCAGAGCGTCCTCGCCCAGCTCGGCCAGGGCCGTCACCACGGGCATGCGGCCCACGAGTTCGGGGATGATGCCGAACTTGATCAGGTCCTCGGGCTCGATCTCCTGGAACACGTCCGAGATCGAGCGCTGCTTCTTGCTCTTGACCGTGGCGCCGAAGCCGATGCCCGAAGCCTCGGTACGGCTCTCGATCACCTTCTCCAGGCCCGCAAATGCGCCGCCGCAGATGAACAGGATGTTGGTCGTGTCGATTTGCAGGAAGTCCTGGTTCGGATGCTTGCGCCCGCCCTGGGGCGGCACGCTGGCCATGGTGCCTTCGATGAGCTTGAGCAGAGCTTGCTGCACGCCCTCGCCCGAGACATCGCGCGTGATGCTGGGGTTGTCCGACTTGCGCGAGATCTTGTCGATCTCGTCGATGTAGACGATGCCGCGCTGCGCGCGCTCCACGTCGTATTCGCAGCTTTGCAACAGCTTCTGGATGATGTTTTCCACGTCCTCGCCCACATAGCCGGCTTCGGTCAGCGTGGTTGCATCGGCCATCACGAAAGGCACGTTGAGCTGGCGCGCCAGCGTCTGCGCGAGCAGGGTCTTGCCCGAGCCCGTGGGGCCGATCAGCAGGATGTTGCTCTTGGCCAGCTCCACCTCGTCCTTGCCGGCCTTGTCCTTGTAGCGCAGGCGCTTGTAGTGGTTGTAGACCGCCACGGCCAGCGTGCGCTTGGCCTGCTCCTGGCCGATCACGTAGTTGTCGAGATTGGTCTTGATCTCGGCAGGCGTGGGCAGATCGCTGCGCCCTTCCTTGGCATCGGCGGCCGGTTGCTCGTCGCGAATGATCTCATTGCACAAGTCAATGCATTCGTCGCAGATGAAGACGGATGGACCGGCAATCAGCTTCTTGACCTCATGCTGGCTTTTGCCGCAGAAGGTGCAATACAGATTCTTTTCGGCAGAAGAGCCTTTTTTATCGGCCATGGGGGCAGTGCCTCGTTGCAAAAAAACGAAAAAAGATGATAACCAAAGACAAGGCGGCGTTTCCCGGCAAGGGCAAACGCCGCCATTGACCGCGTCAGGGTCTTATCAGCAGCTCAGGCCTTGCGGCCGGCCCTGTTCAGGCGCGCTTGCTGAGGACCTGGTCGACCAGGCCGTACTCCCTGGCCTCCTCCGCCGACAGAAAGTAGTCGCGCTCGGTGTCGTTCTGGATCTTTTCCAGCGGCTGGCCGGTGCGCTCGGCCAGGATCCTGTTCAGGCGCTCGCGCGTCTTGATGATTTCACGGGCGTGGATCTCGATCTCGGTGGCCTGGCCGCGCGCACCGCCCAAGGGCTGGTGGATCATGACCTGGGCATTGGGCAGCGCATAGCGCTTACCCCTGGCTCCAGCGGACAGCAGGAACGCCCCCATGCTGGCGGCCATGCCCGTGCACAGTGTCGAGACATCGGGCTTGATGAAATTCATGGTGTCGAAGATCGCCATGCCTGCCGTGACGCTGCCACCGGGGGAATTGATGTAGAACGAAATGTCCTTGTCAGGATTCTCGCTTTCAAGGAACAGCAGCTGGGCCACCACCAGATTGGCCGTCTGGTCGTTGACTTCCCCGACCAGGAAAATCACGCGCTCCTTGAGCAGACGCGAATAAATATCGTAGGAGCGCTCGCCGCGGCCCGACTGTTCAATGACCATGGGCACCATGCCCAGACCCAAGGTATCCAATGCGCTCATATCTTCTCCAGTGCTATGCGCCTACTGTAGCCGCATTCCAGAACGTATTTACGATCCAAAAACAAAATGGGGCTTGCGCGTAAAAGCACAAGCCCCGCCTGTCATATCTTGCTCACCTGCCGTCGTACGGCGGGCGCGACAGGGTCCTAGCTATCAGGCCTGGCCCATCAGCTCGTCGAAGGACACGGCCTTGTCGGTCACCTTGGCCTTGCCCAGCACGAAGTCGGTCACGTTGTTTTCGATCACAACGGCTTCCACCTCGGCCAGACGGTTGCGGTCGCCGAAGTACCAGCGCACCACGTCTTCGGGCTTCTCGTAGCTGGAAGCCAGCTCTTCCACATGGGCCTTGATCTGCTCGGGCGTGGCATGCAGGTTGTTGGCCTTGACCAGCTCGGCCACCACCAGGCCCAGGCGCACGCGGCGCTCTGCCTGGGGCAGGAAGATGTCTTCGGGGATTTCAGCCTGGGCGGCATCCTTGATGCCGCGCTGCTGCAGTTCGGCACGGGCGCCTTCCAGCAGGCGGGCTACTTCGGCTTGCACCGACGCCTTGGGCAGGTCCAGCTCGGCCTTGGACACCAGAGCGTCCATCACGGCCTGCTTGTTGCGGCCCTGGACGCGGAACTTCACTTCGCGCTCCAGGTTCTTCTTGATGTCGTCGCGCAGGGCGTCGACCGAGCCGCCGTCCACACCCAGGGTCTTCACGAACTCTTCGTTCACTTCGGGCAACTGGGGAGCTTCGACCTTCTTCACGGTCACCAGGAAGTCGGCGGTCTTGCCGGCCACGTCCTTGCCGTGGTAATCAGCGGGGAAAGCCAGGGGGAAAGTCTTGGACTCGCCAGCCTTCATGCCACGCACCGCGTCTTCGAATTCCTTGAGCATCTGGCCTTCGCCGACCAGGAACTGGAAGTCTTCGGCCTTGCCGCCGGCAAAGGGTTCGCCGTCGATCTTGCCTTCGAAGTCCACGGTCACGCGATCACCGTCCACGGCTGCATCGGCTGCAGCGCGCTCGGTGAAAGTGCGGCGCTGCTTGCGCAGGATGTCCACGGTCTTGTCGATGGCGACTGCATCCACTTCGGCGTTGAGCTTCTCGACTTCGGCCGTTGCCAGATCGCCGATCTTGACTTCGGGCATCACTTCGAACACGGCGTCGAACTGGGCTTCACCCTCGGGCGCGCCTTCCTTCTCGGTGATCTTGGGCTGGCCGGCCACGCGCAGGTCGGCTTCGTTCACGGCGGCGGCAAAAGCCTCGCCCACCTTGTCGTTCAGCACTTCGTACTGGATGGAGTAGCCGTAGCGCTGGGCCACCACGTTCATGGGCACCTTGCCGGGACGGAAGCCGTCCATCTTCACCGTGCGGGCCACCTTCTTGAGACGGGCATCGACTTCGGTCTGGATGGAGGACAGGGGCACGCTCAGCGTGATCTTGCGCTCGAGCTTTTCAAGAGTTTCGACGTTAACGGCCATGATTTTTCCTATGAGGGATGTGGACCGTGCGGGCTGCTGCTGCAGCCCGCACCGTAATTGCGCAAAGTCACGGTGCGCGCAGACAATGGATCTTGCGCATGCGGCACCTTGGATTTTCCGGAGCCCGTATCTCGCGGCGGAGGCGTCTGGCGCCAAGCGCTCGTCAAAGGGATACAGGCGAAGCCCAACATTATAACGAGGCGCCAGACGCCCCATCTCAAGCATGCAGCCGGGTTTGCCCGCAAATTCATCAATGGCAACGCGCCCCGGTCAAGGCAAGCCTTGCGCCCAGGGCCGGACAGCCATGAAAAAAGCCCGTATCTTTCAAGGGATACAGGCTCTACAGGCCGTGGCGCGCGGCCGGGAAATTTTTGGTGCGCGGAGCCGGACTCGAACCGGCACGGTGTTGCCACCGTCAGGACCTAAACCTGGTGCGTCTACCAATTTCGCCACCCGCGCGGTCCAGCAGATCGCAAAAAACGTCTACTGTGGTCAAGATGCAGATTCTAGCCGCAAATTTCCGCCCTACCGGCCAATTTTCCTCTAGGCGGCCTCTCGCTTAATGCGGAAAACCGCGGCATACATGGCCGGCAGCGCCAGCAGCGTCAGCGCCGTGGCAACGATCAGGCCGCCCATGATGGCCACGGCCATGGGCCCCCAGAACACGCTGCGCGACAGCGGGATCATGGCCAGCACGGCGGCCGCGGCCGTCAGCACGATGGGTCGCAGGCGGTGCACGGCCGCTTCCACGATCGCATCCCAGGCCGCCAGGCCCTGGGCCCGGCCGGCTTCGATCTGGTCGATCAGGATCACCGAGTTGCGCTGGATCATGCCCATCAGCGCCACGACGCCCAGCAGGGCCACGAAACCGAACGGGCGTCCCAGCAGCAGCAGGGCCGCCGCCACGCCGGGGATGCCCAGCGGGCCGGTGATGAACACCAGCAGCGAACGGCTCACGCTGCGCAGCTGCAGCATGAGCAGCGTGAAGGTGATGAACAGCAGCACGGGCACGCCGGCCACGATGGCGCCCGCGCCCTTGGAGCTTTCCTCCACCGCGCCGGCCACTTCGATGCGATAGCCCGTATCGCCGGCGGCATGCCAGGCCGCCTCGATCTCGCGCAGCCTGGGCAACAGCTCGCTGGTGACCGTGGCGCCCTGCAGGCCTTCGCCCACGTCACCTTGCACGGTGATGGCGAAGTCGCGCTTCTCGCGCCACATCACGCCGGGCTCCCAGGCCATGGCCGGCTTGGCGATCTGCGTCAACGGAATGGACTGGCCCGTGCCCGTGGTGACATAGGTGTTGGCGATGCCGGAGATCATGTCGCGCTCGTTCCTGGGCGGACGCATGACGATGTCTACAGCCAAGTCGCCCTCGCGGTACTGGCCCACGGTCGTGCCGCTGAAGTTCATGGTGCTCGCATCGGCGATGGACTTGCTGGTCACGCCCAGGGCGCGGGCCTTGTCCTGGTCGATCTGCAGGCGCACCACCTTGATGGATTCGTTCCAGTTGTCGTTGACGCCGCGCATGTCGGCGCTGCCCATCAGAACCTTCTTGACCTCGTCCGCATGGACACGCAGCCTGGCCGGGTCGCCGCCCATCACGCGGAACTGCACCGGATAGGGCACGGGCGGCCCGTTGGGCAGCAGCTTGACGCGGGCACGCACCTCGGGGAACTCCTCGGCCATGAGCGCCGGCAGCAGCTTGCGCAGCGTCTCGCGCTCGGGCAGGCTCTTGGCGACCAGAATGAACTGCGAGACATTGTTCTGCGGAAAGACCTGGTCCAGCGGCAGATAAAAGCGCGGCACGCCCGAACCGATCCACTCGCCGACCGACTCCACGCCGTCCAGCTTCATGAAGCGCTCTTCGACGCGGCGCGTCACCGCCTCGTTGGCCTGCAGCGCCGTGCCTTCGGGGAGCCAGATGTCCACCAGCACTTCGGGGCGGCTGGAATCGGGGAAGAACTGCTGCTGCACCTTGCCCATGCCCGCCAGCCCCAGCACGAAGACCAGCACCGTGGCGGCTATGGTGAGCCAGCGGTGCTGCACGCACCAGTTCACCATGCGGCGAAAGCGGTTGTAGAACGGGCTGTCGAACATTTCATGCTCGCCCGCCGCGGTGTTGATGCCGGCCTCCTCGGCCGAAATCTCGCCGGTCGCCACTTCCGGGGGCAGCGTTGCCGCATGCGGCGGCCGCTTGAGCAGCAGCAGGCCCAGATAGGGCACGAAGTACACCGAGGCCCACCAGCTGAGCACCAGCGCGACCACCGTCACCGCGAAGATGGCGAAGGTGTATTCGCCCGTCATGGACTTGGCCATGCCTATGGGCAGAAAGCCCGCGGCCGTGATCAGCGTGCCGGTCAGCATGGGCTTGGCCGTGATTTCGTAGGCGAAGGTGGCCGCGCGGTATTTCTCGTAACCCTCTTCCATCTTGCGCACCATCATCTCCACGGAAATGATGGCGTCGTCCACCAGCAGGCCCAGCGCGATGATGAGCGAGCCCAGCGAGACCTTGTGCAAGCCTATGTTCCAGTACCACATGGCCAGGAAGGTGGCCGCCAGCACCAGCGGAATCGTGATGGCCACCACCAGGCCCGGGCGCGGATCGATGTACCAGCGCCTCCACAGCGGCTGCCGGCCTTCGCGCTTGTGAAAGCCCAGGCTGACGAAGCTGACGGCCAGCACCACCACCACGGCCTCGATCAGCACGCGCACGAACTCGCCCACCGAATCGGCCACGGCCTTGGGCTGGTCCTGCATATTGGTCAGCGTCACGCCGGCCGGCAGGCTTTGGCCGATCCGGGCCGAAGCCGCATGCAAGGCATCGCCCAGGCGGATGATGTCCCCGCCCTTGACCATGGAAACACCCAGCGCGATCGCGTTGCGCCCCTGGAAACGCACTTTCACATTGGCCGGGTCGGCATAGCCGCGCGTGATGGTGGCGATGTCGCCCAGCCGCAGCAGGCTGCCCGAAGAGCCGCGGATGGGCATGGCGCGCAGCTGCTCCATGTCGGCGAACTGGCCGTTCACGCGCAGCTGCAGCGCGTCCTGCGGTGCCTGGATCACGCCGGCGCTGGCCACGGCGTTCTGCTGGTTGAGCTGGTCCAGCACCTGGTTCAAATTCAATCCCAGCTGCGACAGGCGCTGGGGCGAAATCTCCACGTACACCTTCTCGTCCTGCACGCCGAACAGGTCCACCTTGGCCACGTCGGGCACGCGCAGCAGGCGCTGGCGCACGTCGTCGGCCATGGTCTTGAGCTCCGCATAGCTGAAGCCGTCGGCCTGCAGCGCGTAGATCACGCCATAGACGTCGCCGAAGTCGTCGTTGAAGAACGGCCCCTGCACGCCCTGCGGCAAGGTATAGCGCATGTCGCCCACCTTCTTGCGCACCGTGTACCACAGCTGCGGCACCTGGCCGGGCGGGGAATTGTCCTTGACCTGGAAGATGATCTGCGACTCCCCGGGCTTGGAGTAGCTGCTGATCTTGTCCGCATACGGCACTTCCTGCAGCGTGCGCTCGATCTTGTCCGTCACCTGCTGGGCCACCTGTTCGGCCGTGGCACCCGGCCAGTAGGAGCGGATCACCATGGCGCGGAAGGTGAACGGCGGGTCCTCGTCCTGGCCCAGCTGGAAATAGGCCGCAAAGCCCAGCACCATGATCACGACCATGAAGTAGCGCGTCAGCGCCACATGGTCCAGCGCCCAGCGCGAGAGGTTGAAATGCGCTCCCGACGCAGCCTTGCGCGGCGCGCTCATCGGCCGCCCTCCGCCGCCTTCTCGACTGTCTTCTCCACGGGCTTCTCTATGAATTCAGGAGCAGCCGACGCTTTCCCATTCAAGGCTTGCCCCGGTTTTTTTGCATATTTGTCGCGGTACACCGCCACCTTCTGCCCCGGCGTGAGCACGTGCACGCCGGCCGCCACCACCTGCATGCCGGGCGTCAGGCCCGAGGCGATCACGGCCTCGTTGCCGTCGGCCGTGGCAATCTGCACGGGCTGCAGCCTGACCGTGCTGCTGGCCGCATCGAACACCCATACCGCCGTGCCCTGGCCGCCGCCGCCCTCCTGGCGCAAGGCCGTGGTCGGCAGCTTGATGGCCGCCTGGCCGGCGGCGTTCATGCCCTGGGGCTGGGCGCGGATGGTGGCGCCTAGAGGTAAGGCATTGGACAGAGCCGTTTGCCCCTGCAGGGCCACCTTGACCAGGTAGGTGCGCGTGGCCGGATCGGCGCTGGCCGCCACCTCGCGCACCTTGCCCTCCAATGGCGGCTGCGCCTCGGCCCAGGGCGTGATGCGCACGCTCTGGCCGATGTGGATCGCAGCGCGCTTGTCCTCGGGTACGCTGAACACCGCGTCGCGCGCACCGTCCTGGGCAATGCCCATGACTTGGGTGCCCACGGCCACCACCTGGCCCGGCTCGGCGTTGACGCTGGTGATGACGCCATCCGCATCGGCCACCAGCTGCGTGTAATTTTCCTGGTTGGACTGGGAGGACAGCTGGGCCTTGGCCTGGTCCAGCGCGGCCTGGGCCGCCTTGAGGCTGGCCTCGCGGCGCTCCATCTCGGCCGCGCTGATGAAGTTCTGGGCGCGCAACGCGCCAAAGCGCTTGACATCGGCCGCCGCCAGATCGCGCTGCGTGGCGGCCGAAGCCACCTGGGCGCGCGCCGCATCGGCACCGAGCTGATAGTCGCGCGCATCCAGGCGCGCCAGCACCTGGCCGGCCTTCACATGCTGGCCCAGCCCCACCTCGCGCCTGATGATCTTGCCCGCGACCCGAAAGCCCGGGCGCGACTCCACGCGTGCACGCACATCGCCCGAATATTCCGGCTGCGCCTCAATCTGCCCCTCGCCCACCGTCAGCAGCTTGACCGAGCGCACGGGCTCAGGCGCAAGCTCCTTCCTGGAGCAGGCCGACAGCAGCACGGCCGCGGCGACCGCAGACAGGGCGGCACCGCGCAGAACGCGGGAGCGCAAGCCGTCTCGCGCCGGGAAAATGAGATGGGTCGTTGAAGCCATGGCGCCGATTGTGCCCGAGCGTTTTATGCCCGAGCGCTTTATGCCCGAGCGCCCCGATGCCCGCCACAATAGCGGGCGTGAACGCCCACCACGATCCTCTTGCGCCGCAATCCGCCACGGCATCCGCCCAGCCGGCGGCCGTCACGCATTACGAGAACTTTCCCGTTGCCTCCTGGCTGTGCCCCCCCGCGCTGCGGCCGCCCATCGCGGCCATCTACCATTTCGCGCGCACGGCCGACGACCTGGCCGACGAGGGCGACACGCCTTTTGCCGAACGCCTGGCCGCGCTGCAGCGCTTGCGCGCGGACCTGCTGCAGCTGGGCACGCCCCGGCAGAATGCGATGCTGGCCGGCACGGCCTGGCCCCAGGTCTTTGCGCCGCTGGCCGCTCAGGTTCAGGCCCACGAACTGCCCCTGCCCCTGCTCGACGATCTGCTCGGCGCCTTCGCGCAGGACGTGCGGATGACCGCCAGCCAGGCCACCTACGCCGACTCCGAGCAGTTGCTGGATTACTGCCGCCGCTCGGCCAACCCCGTTGGCCGCCTGCTGCTGCATCTGTATGGCGTGCACGACGCGCCGGCGCTGGCGCACAGCGACGCCATCTGCACGGCGCTGCAGCTGATCAACTTCTGGCAGGACCTCAGCGAAGACCTGCCGCGTGGCCGCCACTACGTGACGGATGCCGGTCTGCGCGCCCACGGCCTGGCCCGTGCGGATCTGCGTGCCGAAGCCGCCGCGCTGACAGCGCCCATGCAGGCCTTGCTGGCCGCGCTCGCAGCCCAGGCCCGCTCCCTCATGCTGCAGGGCGCGCCCCTGGTGCACCAGCTGCCGGGCCGGGCCGGCTGGGAACTGCGCCTGGTCGTGCAAGGCGGACTGTGCGTACTGGACAAGCTCGACCGCATGCAGGGCGCCAATCTCTACCAGCGGGCGCAGGTGCGCAAGACCGACCTGCCCCGCATGCTGTGGCGCGCCTGGAAAATGCTTCCCTCCTGAGCCGCGATGCGGCTCTTGCTCACTGTAAAAGGAGCTGAAACTTCTTTCCATTCCTCAGTTTCAGAGACTTATCTACCTGAAATCCAGATATATAAAGCGTAAACAGCTATCAAATTCAATACGCCCCTCGCCGTTACGAAACGCGGGGCGGCATGGGACAATGCAGGCCCTATGAATCCGGTTCAGTACGTCCAAGACAAGGCCGCAGCCTCGGGCAGCAGCTTTTATTACGCCTTCCTCTTCCTGCCCAGGGAGCGCCGCGCCGCCATCACGGCCTTTTATGCGTTCTGCCGCGAAGTGGACGATGTGGTGGACGAAGTCTCCGACCCCGGCGTGGCCGCCACCAAGCTGGCCTGGTGGCGCAACGAAGTGCACCAGGCCTTTGCCGGCAAGCCCACGCACCCGGTCATGCAGGCGCTGATGCCGCATGCCGCCGCCTATGGCATCGAGGAGCGCCACCTGCAGGCCGTGATCGAGGGCTGCCAGATGGACCTCGAGCAGACCCGCTACCTGGACTTTGCCGGCCTGCAGCGCTACTGCCACCTGGTGGCCGGCATCGTGGGCGAAGTGGCGGCCCGCATCTTCGGCCAGCAGGACGAGCGCACCACCGAATACGCCCACACGCTGGGCCAGGCCCTGCAGCTGACCAACATCATCCGCGACGTGGGCGAGGACGCTCTGCGCGGCCGCATCTACCTGCCCATCAGCGAGCTGCAGCAGTTCGACGTGAAGGCCCACGAGATCAACAAGCGCGAATACTCGGAGCGCTTCAGCGCCCTGATGCGCTTCCAGGCCGAACGCGCCCACGGCCTGTACGACAAGGCCCTGGCCCTGTTGCCCGCCACCGACCGCCGCGCACAAAAGCCCGGGCTGATGATGGCCAGCATCTACCGCACGCTGCTGCGCGAAATCGAGGCCGAGAACTTCCAGGTCCTGCACCAGCGCATCAGCCTGCCGCCCATGCGCAAGCTCTGGCTGGCCTGGAAGCTGCAGGCGCTGGGCCGGATGTAAATCAATCACCGATTCATGCACTCATGAAAGTCGCCATCATCGGAGGTGGCTGGGCCGGCATGGCGGCAGCCGTGCAGCTGGCGCAGGACGGCCATGAGCCCAGCATCTTCGAAGCCAGCCGCCACCTCGGCGGCCGCGCACGCGCGCTGGAGTTGCCCGGCCCGCTACAGGCGGACAACGGCCAGCACATACTGATAGGCGCCTATACCGAAAGCCTGCGCCTGATGCGGGCGGTCGGCGTCCGCGAGTCGGACGGCTTGCTGCGCCAGCCCCTGGCCATGCGCTATGCGGACGGCAGCGGCCTGATATTTCCTCATCTTGCAGCACCGCTGGATGCACTGGTCGGCATTGCCCGCGCCAGCGGCTGGACGCTTGGCGAACGCCTGGCCTTGCTGGCCCGCGCCCTGCGCTGGCGCGTGCAGGGATTTCGCTGCGCACCGACGGCAACCGTGGCCGATCTCTGCCAGGGCCTGCCGCGGCGCCTGCTCGACGAATTCATGGAGCCGCTGTGCGTCTCGGCCCTCAACCTGCCCGCGGCGCAGGCCTGCGGCAGCGTGTTCCTGCGCGTGCTGCAGGACGCCTTGTTTGCCGGCAGCGGCGGCTCCCATTTCCTGGTGCCGCGCGTCAGCCTCGGCGAACTGTTCCCGCTTCCCGCCGCGCAGTGGCTGCAGGCGCGCGGCCAGGCCGTGCATACGGCCAGCCGCGTGCAGCAACTGGTTCCGCTGGGCCGGCAATGGTCGGTGCAGCCGACGGCCGCAGCAGCCGAACCGCCTCGCTTCGATGCCGTGCTGCTGGCCTGCCCGCCGCAGGAAGCGGCCCGGCTAGCGCTTGCCGCAGCACAGGACGAGCGCCTGCCCGCGCGCGACGGCGTGCATTACCAGCGCTGGGCGCAGACCGCGCAGGCGCTGGAACACACGGCCATCGCCACCGTCTATGCCCGCACCCCAAGCCGCCTGCCATCGCAGCGGCCCTGGCTGGCCCTGCGCCCCGCCCATGATCGGCCCGCGCAGTTCGTGTTCGACCGCGGCCAGCTGCATTCGCACGACCCGGCCCAGCAAGGCCTGATGGCCTTTGTCGTCAGCGACTGCCGCACGGACCGCGAAACATTGCAGCCGCAGGTACTGCAACAGGCAGGCGAACAGCTGGGCTGGCAGGACCTGGAGCCCGTCCAGACCGTCATCGAAAAGCGTGCCACCTTTGCCTGCACGCCCAGCGTGCAGCGCCCCGGCATGGAACTGGGCCACGGCCTGTGGGCCTGCGGCGACTATGTCGATGGCCCCTATCCGGCCACGCTGGAAGGCGCGGTGCGCAGCGGCACCCAGGCCGCCCGGCAGCTCACCGGATCAAGATAGCCGCCGACCCGCTCTCCGGGAAAACCTGATGCGGTATCGGCCCGTCGGCCGACCGTTTGACAGCCAATTGACAGCCAGGCTGCGCACCATGCGCAAATCCACGGCCTCAATCAAAGACAAACGGAGACTCCATGACGAAAACCTTCAACGGGCCAGCCAACAAGCTGCTGTCCATTTCCCGGCGGCACCTGCTCGCCGGCGCCGGCGCAGTGGCCTGCAGCAGCCTGATCGGCACGCGCGCGCAGGCTGCCGATGCCGCCTGGCCCGCGCGCCCCATCCGCTTCGTCGTGCCTTTCGCACCGGGCGGCAGCTCCGAGATCGTGGCCCGCTCCACGGCGGCCGAGCTGTCCAAGACCCTGGGCCAGAACGTGTTCGTGGACAACAAGCCCGGCGCGGCAGGCAATATCGCCATGCAGGAGGTTGCCCGCTCCGACGACCAGTCCACCGTCATCCTCGGCCACATCGGCACGCTGGCGGTCAACCCCTACATTTTCGACAAGCTGCCCTACGACCCCAAGAAGGACTTCGTGCCCGTCAGCCTGCTGGCCAAGATTCCCAGCCTGTACGTGGTGCATCCGGACCTGCCGGTCAAGAACATCGCCGAACTCGTGGCCTATGCCAAGAAGAACCCCGCCAAGCTCAGCTACGGCTCGGCCGGCAATGGCAGCGCCGGCCATCTGGCCTTCGAATACCTCAAGATGACGGCCGACATCTTCATGCTGCATGTGCCCTACCGCGGCACCGGCCCGATGATGACCGACCTGCTCTCGGGCCGCCTCGATGCAGCCTCGGTCGGCGCGGCGGCGCTGCTGCCCTTCATCAAGGCCGGCAAGGTGCGCTGCATCGCCACCGGCTCCGCCAGGCGCCTGCCCCAGCTGCCCGACGTGCCCACGGTGGCCGAGCAGGGCTTCCCGGGGTTCGAGATGACCCAGTGGTACGGCATGCTCGCGCCCTCGTCCATGCAGCGCCCCAATGTGGACAAGCTGGCAGTCGAATGCGCCAGGGCCGTCACGGCCCCGGACGCGCTCAAGCGCCTGCAGGGCGACGCGGCCGAGCCCATAGGCAGCACGCCCGAGCAGTTCGCGCAATTCATCGCCGCCGAGCAGACCCGCTGGCAGAAGGTGCTCAAGCGCGCCCAGGTGAAGCCTGGTTAACCCCCTGAGCGGCTGCGCCGCTTCCCCCTGGAAGGGGGACGACATCCTCGCTGCGGGGCGGCCCTTGCTCGATGTCTCTGAATTGGGTCGCGCCCGTTGCATGCACCACGCCAAATGCCGCAGGTCAGTGGCTCTCTATCCACCATTGAATAATGATCTTGGCCAGGTAGCCGACGAAGCCCACGCCCAGGCCCAGAAAGATCACGAAGGTGCCGAACTTTCCTGCCTTGGACTGGCGCGCCAATTGCAGGATGATGAACACCATGAAGACGATGAAGGCCCCCACGCCATAGGTGAGGAAGAAATGGGCAATTTGTTCTTCTGTGAACCCGAATATCACGGCAAGCCATCCTACTCATACCCTGCGGGGTAGGTGCTTGCCTGGGAGGGCAGCGAGCGCGATCCGCTGCTGCCCTCCCTCTTCATCGGTCGCCCGGGGCGACGGTCCGGTCATCGGCATCCCGCTCGGGAAACGCCGAAGCATCCACCAGATCACGATAGGCATGCCAGCTGGCATGCCCCAGCAAAGGCATCACAACCACCAGCCCCAGCAAATAGATGCCAAGGCCCAGCAAGGTCAACAAAACAATCAACGCCGCCCACAGGGCCAGAGGCCCCGGATTGGCAATCACCACCGACCAGCTGGTCAGCACGGCTTGGTGCAGGCTCACGCGCCGGTCCAGCATCAGCGGCATGGCCACCACGCTGGACGCAAAAATGGGCGCGGCCAGAAAACTGCCCAGCGCCATCCATTGCAGGAACAGCCCGCCGTCCTGCGCCAACACCACCTGCCTCACGAAGTCCGCAGGCGTTGTCACAGGCACGGGCGACATGACCACGATCAGCGAGGCCGACACCGCGACCCAGCCGGTGGCGGCCAGCGCCAGCAGCAGGCCGAAGCGCACCATGCACCAATAGCCGCCCTGGGACGAGGCACGACCGCTCTGCCATTGCATCCAGGTCCTGCGGACCAGCGAAGCATCGGCCTTCTCGCCATGCTCCAGAGCCCGGCTGATGGCATACAGGCTGGTCGCCACCACCGGCCCCACCACCAGGAATCCGGACAGCGCCCCGGCCATCAGCCAGAAGCGATTGTGCCCCAGCGCCAGGATGACGACCCCGATCAAGGTCAAGGCCAGCCCATGTGCCATGCTGATCCACGGCGCCCGCGCCATGTCCCTCAAGGCCTGCTTCAGCCAGAAGAAAGGCCGGCGCCAGTCTATGGCACGCACGGCTGGCAAGGGTGGTGGGGTGAAAAGGCGGGTGGGCAGACAGGCGGGCATAGGCTGTGCGAGGGCTAGGCTGGCGATCTTTCGATCAACGGTCAGCCAGTCCCCGGCACAACTGCGCAAGGCTGGCCACCGTGATATGGGGCTCTTGCCCCTCGTGCGGCCATGCTACCCCGCCACGATTGAGCCAGGCTGCGTGCATACCCGCATCCATGGCGCCCAACGCGTCCAGGGCTGCGTCATCGCCGATGTGCAGCACATGCTCGGGGGCTACGCCCGCCGCCGCGGCTGCGGCATGGAAAAAGCGCGCATCGGGCTTGGCCATCCCCGCATCGCTGGCCGACAGAGAGGCGCGAAAATGCTGACCGATCCCGACCACATGCACATTGGCATTGCCGTTGGACAGGGCCACCACCGGCCAGCGCTGCGAAAGAAACTCCAGGGCGGGCAGCGCATCGTCGAACAGTTCCACACGCTGGCGGGCGGCAAAGAACACGTCGAACGCGGGCTCGGCCAGTGCCGGGTCGTCCCCGGCACGCGTCAAGGCCAGGCGTATGGACTCACGGCGCAGGCCGCTGAGATCGGCTCGCAGGTCGGGGCGCAGTTCCACGATTTCATGCCGCAGCGCGCGCACCTTGGCGGTGTCGCCGAGATGCGCGGCCGTGACCGGAGCCTGCTCCGCCAGCCAGCGCAGCAAAACAGCCTCGGCCTTGGCAATCGTGGGCCAGATGGGCCACAGCGTGTCGTCGAGGTCCAGGCTGATGGCCCGAATCTGCCTGCGGCGCCGCAGCTGCTGCAAGGCTTCCACGGCGGTGTCGGTCGTAACTTGGGATTGCATGCTCCGAGAATAGCCGCTCGTGGATTGCCTCCAGACCGCTGCGCCTATCCCAAGCTGCCACAATCGCGGCCATGCCTTCTCGCTTCGCGCCCGAACCCGCCTTCCGCCACGACCAATCCGCCCGCACCGCGGTGCTGCTGTGCAACCTGGGCACGCCCGATGCGCCCACGGCCGCGGCCGTGCGGCCCTATCTGGCCGAATTCCTCGGCGACGACCGGGTGGTGGAGATTCCCAAGCTGGCCTGGTGGCCCATTTTGCACGGCATCATCCTGCGCACGCGGCCGGCCAGGTCGGCGGCCAAGTACGCCACGGTCTGGCATGAAAAGGACGGCTCGCCGCTGCTGCACTGGACCCAGCGCCAGGCCACGCTGCTGCGCGGCTGGCTGGGCGAGGCCGGCCACAACGTGCTGGTGCGCCACGCCATGCGCTACGGCAAGCCCTCGATCGCGTCCCAGCTCGATGCGCTCAAGGCCGAAGGCGCCAACCGCATCCTGATCCTGCCGCTCTACCCTCAGTATTCGGGCACCACCACGGCCAGCGTGTTCGACGCAGTCTACGACTGGGCCCGGACCCAGCGCCACATTCCGGAACTGCGCTTCGTGAACCGCTACCACGACGATGCGGGTTATATCGAGGCCCTGGCCCAGCGCATCGAGGCGCACTGGCGCGGCAACGGTCGCGGCGAGAAGCTGGTCATGAGCTTTCACGGCGTGCCCGAGCGCACGCTGCGCCTGGGCGACCCCTACCACTGCGAGTCGCACAAGACGGCCCGCTTGCTGGCCCAGCGGCTGAGCCTTGAAGAAAACCAGTATCTGGTGACTTTTCAGTCCCGTTTCGGCAAGGCCAAGTGGCTGGAACCCTATACCGAGCCCTCGCTGATCGCCCTGGCAAAGCAGGGCACCAGGCGCGTGGACGTGGTGTGCCCGGGTTTTACCAGCGACTGCCTGGAGACGCTGGAAGAAATCAACCAGGAAGCGCGCGAGGCCTTTGCCCAGGCTGGCGGCCAGCAATTCGAATACATCGCCTGCCTCAACGACTACGCTCCCTGGATCACGGCCCTGAGCCAGATCGCCCAGCAGCATCTGGCTGGCTGGCCCGTGCGGCGCGAGGATGAAGCCCAATTGCAGGAGCGCGGTCAGCGCGCGAGATCGGCCGGCGCCGCACAATAAGCCAGGCTCGGCCTGGACATAACCCCAGGCCATATATAGCAAATTAATGCATCGTTGGAATGGCACGGGCAACGCGCCACAATAGAGTCCTTGGGCGAAACGCCTGCAGATCAACCGGCATATGGCCGGCCACCGCCATGAAAAACATTCCGATTCTGGGCCTGGCTCTGAGCGCCGGCCTGGGCATCAGCCACTGGGCCCTGGCTGCCCAGCCGCTGCTTACGCCCGAGCAGCTGCAACCCCTGCTGCAACAATCCGACACCCGCGTGATCGACATCCGCGATCCCAAGGCCTTCGAGGCCGGCCACATTGCCCAGGCCGTGAATGCGCCCTACGGCAAGTGGCGCGGCCCGGCCAGCAATCCGGGCGAGCTGCCCGACGAGGCCAGGCTGGTGGCGCTGGTCCAGTCTCTGGGCCTGACGCCCGCCACCCATGCCGTCGTGGTCTCCAGCGGCACCGACGCCACGGACTTCGGCGCCATGGCACGCGTGTACTGGACGCTCAAGAGCCTGGGCCTGAAGGAGCTGTCCATCGTCAATGGCGGCATGAAGGCCTGGGAATCCGCAGGCAAGCCGGTGAGCCAGGCCAGCGTCAAGATCGCGCCCAGCAGCTATGCCCCGGCGTTCGACGCCCAGTGGCTGGCCACGCGCCAGGATGTGGGCAGGCACCTGGATCTGTCGAATGCAGCCCTGGTCGATTCGCGCCCCGACGCCTTCTATCAAGGCAAGGTGCGCGCGCCCGCCGCCAAGCTCTCGGGCACGCTTCCCGGCGCCCAGCAGCTCGATTTCAACCACTGGTTCGTGCCCGGCACTTCGCAGTTCGTGGATGCCGCCAAGGCCAAGGAAGTCGCCGGCAAGATCCAGCGCCAGCAAGGCCAGGACACGGTGGCCTTCTGCAACACCGGCCACTGGGCTGCCACCGACTGGTTCGGCCTGTCGGAAATCGCAGGCCTGCCCAACGTGAAGCTCTATGCGGGCTCCATGGTGGACTGGACCCAGTCCCAGGACGCACCGCGCATGGCCAACCAGCCGGGCCGTGTCCAGTCCCTCGCCTATGACGCGCAAAAGTGGTGGGACAAGACTTTCAAATGAAACCCTGAGGCGCTGCGCGTCGCCCCCCTGAAGGGGAGCGACGCCTTCGCCGGGGCGGCTTTGGCTCGGAGTCTCCCGCGAAAGAGACGCTGCATGCGGCAAGGCATGGAGGGCGCGCCGAGCCATGGATCACCGATTTGATAATTTGACAACCCGAACATGAAACGACTTCCCATTACGGCCGTGCTGGCCGTTTTCTTTGGCTGGCTGCTCTTGGGCGTTTCGGCGCGCCAGGCGGCGCTGTTCCTCGTGGGCATAGGCCTGGGGGCCGTGCTGGCCGGCCAGCGCTTCGGCTTCACTACCGGCTGGCGCATGCTGATCGAGGAAAAGGACGCCAGCGGCGTCTTCGGCCAGTTGCTGCTGCTGGCTCTGGCCGCCGCCATGGCCATGCCGCTGTTGGGTCATTTCCCCGAGCTGACCGCGGCCCTGGGCCCGCCCAGCATCAGCTTGCTGGTCGGCGCCTTTGTCTTCGGCCTGTGCATGCAGATTGCCGACGGCTGCGGCAGCGGCACCCTGTACAAGGCCGGCATGGGCATTCCCATGAACACGGCCATCCTGCCCTTGTTCGCGATCGGCAGCTTTCTGGGCAGCCTGCACCTGGGCTGGTGGCTGGACCTGGGCAATACCGCGCCCGTGGGCCTGGTCACCGAATGGGGCTGGGCTGCGGCCCTGGGCGCCACGCTGGCGGCACTGGCTGCAGTGGCCCTGGGCGTGGCCTGGTACGCCAGGCGCGCCAGTGCGGCGCTGGGCCGCGCACCCAGGCCGCTGTTTGTGCGCAAATGGCTGATCGGCGCCGTGCTGCTGGCCGCCTTCGCCACGCTCAACCTGGTCATTGCGGGACAGCCCTGGGGCGTGGTCTATGGTTTCGGCCTCTGGGCCGCCAAGGCAGCCAATGCCACGGGCGCCGCGGACCTGGCAAACAACTGGTTCTGGAGCCAGCCGGGCAATGCCGCCCGCCTGCACGAGACCGTGCTGCTGGACGTGACCAGCATCACCAACATCGGCATCCTGGGCGGCGCGCTGTGGATCGCAGCCAACAAGCCTGCGGCCGGCAAGCCCCTGACGGGCACGCAATGGGTGGTGGCGCTGGTGGCCGGCCTGGTGCTGGGCTATAGCTCGCGCCTGGCCTTCGGCTGCAACGTGGGCGCCATGTTCTCGGGCATCTCCACGGGCTCCATCCACGGCTGGATCTGGGTGCCACTGGCCTTCATGGGCACGATCTTCGGCCTGCGTATCCGCCGCCATTTCGGGTTTTGAGATTCCAGGAGATTCGGATGACCCAACAAAACAGTTTGCGCACCGTCTTCTGGGCCGTGCTGGTTCTTTTCCTGGCCTGGGACTTCTGGCAGTCGCCGCCCGTGGACCTGCGCTTCGAGGCGCCGCTGATCGCGGCCGGTTCGGGCCAGGCAGCCCAGGGAGGCCACTGCTCCATGCCCACGGGCCATAAATAAGCGGCCAAGCGACTGGCCAGGGCAGCCGGCTAGGAGGGCGTCATGGTCTCGGAAATTCCGGAGGTCGCGGCCACGCCAAGCGTTGGCTCCTCCTCATCAACCGCCTTTTCCACATCGAAGCCGGCGGTCTCCCAGGCCGTGAGTCCGCCCACCAGGGGGCGGACATTGCTGAAACCGGCGCGCATCAACTGCTTGGCCACGCGCGCCGCCGAAATCTCGTTCGGACAATCACAGTAAACCACCAGACCATGCGCATGCTGCTCACGCGGCAGCAGGGTCTCGTAGGCCAGGCGGCCCTTTTCCTCACCACGCTGCCAGGGCCTGGCGCCGGGAATATGGCCGCGGTCATAGAGCAGCGGCTCGCGCACGTCGATCACCGTGGGGTGCACGCCCTGGGCACGCAGGCCGGCGAGCTCGGTCACCGACATGCGCGGCATCTTGAGCGAGCGGATCACGCGGTGGCGCTGCCACCATTTGCGCGCCACGAAGACCACAAAGGCCACGAGCAACAGCAGCAGGCCCCACTTGCCCAGGGCCGTGAGCACGTCCAGCAGGCTCTCCACCGTCGAGGCGAACAACGACCCCAGGAATACGGCCGAACCCACCCAGATCAGCGCGCCCAGCATGTCGAACAGCACAAAGGTGCGCAGCGGCGTGCCCACCACGCCGGCCAGCGCGCTGGCGATGGAAGCAAAACCCGGCACGAACTTGGCCACCAGCAGGGACTTGGCACCCCAGCGGCCGTAGACCGATTCGGTCTGGCGTATGCAGGCATCGGGCGACAGCGAGATCCGGCAGATGCTGCCCAGCACGCGGTGGCCGTAGGCCTTGCCGGCCTGATACCAGATCACGTCGGCCAGCAGGGCCGCCGCCACGGCCACAACCGTGAGCCAGCCCAGCCGCCCCCAGCTCGCGCCTTCGAGCGCGCCCGTGACCACCAGCACCGGATAGGCGGGCACCGGCGCGCCCAGCTGCTCCACGAACACATTGAGGAACACGATACCCAAGCCGTATTCCCGAATCAAATCCACCAGAAAACCCATGGTCTCAACTCCAGGCTGATTGCAACCACCGTCGCCGCATGCGCGCCATGCTAGCGCCGCCGCTGCACCCCTGCTGCGCCAGGGTTGAATCGCTTGGAAAAAGAGAAAGAAAAAACCCTCTGCCCGAGGACAGAGGGTATGAATGCCCGCAGATGCCATGCGTGGCTCATCCGCAGTAGGCTAGCAAAACATTGCCTCAGCCGGCCGCTGCCTCCAGGCGAGCCTGCTTGGCATCGGCCATGCGCTTGATCACGCGCGGCAGAATGAGCACGGCCAGCACGATGACGATCAGCGTCAGCGACATGGGGCGCTGCAGGAAGATCCACCAGCTGCCTTCGCCTATGGAGACGGCGTTGCGCATCTGCGCTTCGGCCAGAGGACCCAGGATCATGCCCACCACCACGGGAGCGGTGGGGAAGTCGAAACGGCGCATGATCACGCCCAGCACGCCGATGCCGTACAACAGGAACAGGTCGAACACGCTCTGGCGCATGCCGTAGGCACCCACGGTAGCGAAGATCAGAATGCCGGCGTACAGCTGGGGACGGGGAATCTTCAGCAGCTTGACCCACAGGCCCACCATGGGCAGGTTCAACACCAGCAGCATGACGTTGCCGATGTACAGCGAAGCGATCAGCGCCCACACCAGGGCCGCGGAGCTGGTGAACAGCTGCGGGCCGGGGTTGATGCCGTAGTTCTGGAACGCGCCCAGCAGCACGGCCGTGGTGTTGCTGGTGGGAATGCCCAGCGTCAGCAGCGGGATCAGGGCCGCCGTCACCGTGGCGTTGTTGGCGGACTCGGGGCCGGCCACGCCCTCGATGGCGCCCTGCCTGCCGAATTCGGCCCGGTCTTCGCCCTTGGCCAGCTTCTTCTCGGTGGCGTAGCTCAGAAAGGTGGGGATCTCGGTGCCGCCGGCGGGAATGCAGCCGAAGGGCGTGCCGATGATGGTGCCGCGGATCCAGGCAGGAACCGAGCGTTTCCAGTCACGGCGGGTCATGTGGACGCGGGTCAGCTTGTTCTGCGACTCCTCCACCTTGCCTTCGTAGATGGCGGCATACAGCACCTCGGCCACGGCGAACAGGCCCACGGCCACCAGCACGATGTCGATGCCGTCCAGCAGTTCCATCTGGTTGCCCGTGTAGCGGGCAGCGCCGGAGATCTGGTCCATGCCCACGCAGCCGGCGGCCAGGCCCACGAACAGGGCCGTCATGCCGCGCAGCGAGCTCTGGCCCAGCACCGCGCTCACCGTGGTGAAGGCCAGCACCATGAGCATGAAGTACTCGGGCGGGCCCAGCTTCACGGCGAAATCGGCCACATAGGGGGCGAACAAGGTCACCACCACGGTGGCAAAGGTGCCGGCAACGAAGGAGCCGATGGCCGCCGTCGCCAGCGCTGCGCCGGCACGGCCGCTCTTGGCCATCTTGTTGCCCTCCATGGCCGTCACCATGCTGGCGGTCTCGCCGGGCGTGTTGAGCAGAATGGAGGTGGTCGAGCCGCCGTACATGGCACCGTAGTAGATGCCGGAGAAAAAGATCATGGAGGCCGTCACGTCCACCTTGGCGGTGATCGGCAGCAGCATGGCCACGGCCACGGCAGGGCCGATGCCGGGCAGCACGCCCACGGCCGTGCCCAGGGCGCAGCCCACCAGGGCCCACAGCAGATTGACGGGGGTGATGGCCGTGGCAAAGCCGGCCATGAGTGCGTTGAAAATATCCATTACAGCCACCCTGTCTCGGTCAGGCCCGGCAGATTGATCGCCAGGAACTTGGTGAACATCCAGAACACGGGGGCCGAAATCAGCAGGCCCGTCACCACGTCCTTCACCCAGGTGCCGGCCGCACCGGCCTGGGCTTGGCCCGCCGCACGGCGCAGGCCCTGGACAGCCAGCACATAGCACAGCGCGCAGCTCAAGATGAAGCCCAGCTTGGCAATCAGCGCGGCATTGAGCAGCAGGCCCGCGGAAACCCAGACGAAGGGCAGGATGTCGGCCTTGGGCTGGCCGCCGGGGTCGGCCGCATGGCGGAAACCGCCGGTGCGGGCTTCCCAGATCAGCATGGCGCCGCACAGGCCCAGTACCGCGGCGCACAGCCAGGGCAGGAAGTTGGGGCCGACACCGCCGTAGCCGGAATCGGAGGGAATCTGTAGCGCGCCCACGGCCAGGACTATGGCCACCAACAGGACGCCGGCGCCCACGATGGTCTGCGCCATCGCGGAAGGTACGTTGGGGCTTTGGGGCTCATCCGGGTCGGCATAGGCCGAAACCTGGGCGGCCTCCGCGGCTTGCGCCAGTTTTTGGAAAGTTTCAGACATGAAATTGCATGTATTGAAGGTGCCCGCACTCGGCGCAGAGTGCATGCAATGGCACCAGGGCTAAAAAACGGTCAAGCCAGGGCTTGCCAGGCATGGCCATCGGCAAGACGCCTTCTTCGCCGAAAGCAGCCAGGCATGGCGCCCGGCTGCTTGCCTTCATCACACCATGCCGGACTTGACCATGGTGGCGCGCAGGCTCGCGAACTCGTCGTCCACGAATTTGGCGAATGCGTCACCGGCCAGCCAGGCGGGAGTCCAGTCGTTCTTCTGCATGGCTTCGGCCCAGGCCTTGCTCTTGGTGGCCTTCTCAACCATGGCAATCAGCTCGTCGCGCTGGGCCTTGCTGATGCCGGGCGCGCCATAGACGCCGCGCCAGTTGCCGATTTCCACATTGATGCCCAGCTCCTTGAGCGTGGGAATGCTGGATGCCGCGCCCGTGAGGCGCTTGCCCGAAGTCACGCCTATGGGCTTCATCTTGCCGCTGGCGATGTACTCGGCAAACTCCGAATAGCCGCTGCCGCCAATGGTCACGTTGCCGCCCAGGATGGCGGAGATCGCCTCGCCGCCCCCACGGAAAGCCACGTAGTTGATCTTGGCGGGGTCCACGCCAACTTCACGCGCGATCATGGCTGCCGCGATATGCTCGGTGGAGCCGCGCGAGCCGCCGCCCCACTTGATGGAGCCGGGGTCCTTCTTGAGCTGGGCGATCACCTCGGCCATGCTCTTGTAAGGCGAGTTGGCGGGCAGCACGAAGACGTTGTACTCGCTGGTCAGGCGAGCCAGCGGCGTGGCCTGGCTCAGGTTCACGGGCGGCTTGCCGGTGATGATGCCGCCCACCATCACGGCGCCCATGACCATCAGGGCATGGGGATCGCCCTTGCTGCTGTTCACAAATTGCGCCAGGCCGATGGCGCCGGCTGCGCCGCCCTTGTTGTCGTACGTCACCGACGATGCGACACCGGCATCCTGCAGGGCCTTGCCCACAGCGCGGCCCGTGGTGTCCCAGCCGCCGCCCGGGTTGGCGGGAATCATCATCTTGATGGCAGCAGCCGCATGGGCCGACAGCGGCAAGCTGCCAACTGCCGCCAAGGCGGCCAGCGACTTCAAAAAGATATCACGACGCATGGTTTGCTCCTTTTGTAATGGGTGGGGCGATGATGAAGGCCCGGCCTGTCAAACAGCTGTCCAGACACCTAGGGCATTCCCTAGATTCCCGGGGACACATCGGCCCGACAAGAACGCCGGTGCCAGCCGGTGCTAACGTGCGCGCCATGCAATTGCTGCTTGTTGAAGACGACTCCGCCATGCGCACCACGCTGCAGCGCACGCTGATGCGCCGCGGCCTGAATGTGGAAGTGGCGGCCGACGGCCCCAGCGCCCTGGCCCGCTGGCTGACGCGCGAACCCGATGCCGTGGTGCTGGACCTGAGCCTGCCGGGCCTGGACGGCCTGCAGGTGCTGGAGCGCGCGCGCGCCCAGGGCCTGCGCACGCCCGTGCTGGTGCTGACGGCGCGCGGCACCGTGGGCGACCGCGTGCTGGGCCTGAACGCTGGCGCCGACGACTACCTGGCCAAGCCCTTCGACCTGGATGAGCTGGAAGCCCGCCTGCGCGCCCTGCTGCGGCGCAGCCAGGACAATTTTTCGACCAAGTCAGCCTCCGAGGCTTTCGTGATGGGCGCACTGCGCTACGAAAAGGAAAGCGGTGCACTCTACCTGAGCAACGAGATCATGGAGCTGACTCCGCGCGAGCTGGCCATGATGCATGCCCTGCTGGCCCGCCCCGGCCACGCGGTCGCCAAGGAACGGCTGTTCAGCTTGGTCTTTCCGGGCGAAGCCGATGTGCAATACGAGGCCATCGAAGTAGTGGCCTACCGGCTGCGCAAGAAGCTCTCCGGCACCGGGCTGCAGCTGGTCACCTTGCGCGGCCTGGGCTATCTGCTCAAGGCGGAAAGCGCCGCATGACGAAGATTGGCAGCCCCGGCAATCCAGCCCCCTCGGGGCAGCGCCGGCGTAAGCCATGGTCGTTGCGACGGCTGCTGCTCACGGGCATTCTGCTGCCGGTCATCCTGCTGATCGCCCTCAACGCCTGGAACCTGTACCAGCAGACGCTGTCCTCCCTGCACACGGCATACGACCGCACGCTGCTGGCCTCGGCCAAGAGCATCAGCGAGCAGCTCGACGTCATCGGCTACGACGAGAACGCCAGGCTGCGCTCCATCGTGCCCTATTCGGCCCTGGAGACCTTCGAGGCCGACAACCAGAGTCGCATGTTCTACCGCGTCTCCACGCTGGACGGGGAGCTGATTTCGGGCTTTGCCGAGCTGCCCATGTGGCATGGCCACATACCGCAGCGCCCACCCTATGCGGCTCTGGTCGATTTCTACAACGACACCTTCCGGGGCCACCCGGTGCGTGTGGCCGTGCTGCTGCAGCCCGTGGCCAGCTTCAGCGGACGCGGCATGGCCGTGATACAGGTGGCCGAGACCCTGGAGCTGCGCGAAACCCTGGCCCTGCAGATCCTGCGCGACACCCTGATCCGTCAGGCTCTGCTGGTCCTGGTCGTGGCACTCATCGTCATCATTGTGGTGCAACTTGCCACGCAACCCGTGCGCCAGCTCAGCCAGAATCTGCGCGAACGCCACCAAGGCGACCTGAGCCCCCTGAATGCCTCGCAAGCCCCCCGCGAGGTACAGCCGCTGCTGGATGCCACCAACCAGCTCATGGAGCGGCTGCGGCGCCTGCTCGACAACCAGAAACGATTCGTCCGCGATGCCTCCCACCAGTTGCGCACGCCGCTGGCGGTGCTCAAGGCCCAGGTACAGTCTGCCCAACGCGGCGATATCCCGCCCATGCAGGCCCTCGAGGAAATCGGGACCACGGTGGATCGGGCCACGCGCGTCGCCAACCAGATGCTGGCCCTGGCCAAGGTCGAACAGCTGCGCCAGGAAGACAGCAACACGCCGCAGGCCTTGCCGCCGATATTGCTGGATGACATCGTGCGCGACATCGCCCTGGAGCTGTCGCCACTGATCGCCGAACACGACATGGACTTCGCCATCGACACCAGTCCCTGCCCCGTCCCTGCACATGAATGGATGCTGCGCGAACTCACGCGCAATCTGCTGCACAACACCATCCGCCATACCCCGTCACGGGGACAGCTGCAGATCCATGTCCAGGCGGAAGGCCAGTATGCCGTGCTGAGCATCCGGGACAGCGGTGGCGGCATCGACCAGGAGCTGGCCCAGCGCCTGTTCCAGCCTTTTTCGGCCGGCAACACGCGCAGCGGCTCGGGACTGGGCCTGGCCATCTGCCAGGAAATCGTCCAGACACTGGACGGTCGCATCGAGCTGAGCAATCTGCACGATGTGGCCGGCCAGGTTCGCGGCCTGCAGGCCACGGTGCGCTTGCCAATGCTTCCGGCAGAAAAAGCCGGCGAACCGGCAGTTCACAATGGCCTGGCTTGAGCCAGCAAAGACTCGCAAAATACGCATATGAGCGAACTGGAATCCATGCGTCTGGACAAATGGCTGTGGTGCGCGCGCTTTTACAAGACGCGCAGCCTCGCCGTAGAGGAAATCGGCAAGGGCCGGGTCACGGTCAACGGCAGCCATGCCAAGGCCGCCCGCGAAATCCGCCCTGGCGACACGATTGCCCTCAAGCAAGGCAGCGTCCCCAAGGAAGTGATCGTGCGCAGCCTGAGCGGCATGCGCGGGCCGGCTCCCCTGGCGCAGACGCTCTACGAGGAAACCGCGCAAAGCAAGCAGATCCGCGAACAACTGGCCGAGCAGCGACGCCTGGCCCCCGAGCCGGCCGCAACCCTTGCCGCCCTGCATACAGGCCGCCCCACCAAGCGCGACCGCCGCGACATGGAGCGCATGCGCGACCCCTGGGGAGACCGCTGGAGCGCCTCCATAGAGGACTGAGTCCCGCCCTGCTTCCGTCGGTTCAAGCAGGAGGTTTTTTTATTTTCCAGGCTTGAGCAGAGCCAGATCCTCGGCCGTCAGCCAGCGCCACTGGCCCGGAGCCAGATCCTGGGGCAATACCAGACCGCCCATCTTCCAGCGGTGCAGCCCCTCCACGCGATTGCCCACGGCGGCCAGCATGCGCTTGACCTGGTGATACTTGCCTTCGGTCAATGTCAGGTCCAGCACATGGCTGTCGACCTGCTCGCAGGCCGCCGCCTTCACAGGCTTGGGATCGTCATCCAGCACCACGCCATCCAGCAGGCGCTGCATCTGCTTGCCATCCACCGGATGCTTGCAGGTCACGCGATACACCTTGGACACATGCTTTTTCGGAGAAGACATGCGGTGGATGAACTGGCCGTCATCGCTGAGCAGAAGCAGGCCCGTGGTGTCCTGGTCCAGACGTCCCACGGCCTGCACGCCCTGTATCGCGCCCTTGTTGGGGCGCTGGCGCAGAGGGGGCGGCAGCAAGGTGTAGATGCTCGGATGGGCCGACGGCTTCTGGGAACACTCGGTACCCGCTGGCTTGTTGAGCAGCACATAGCCAAGCTGGTGATACGCCCATTCCACGCCCTGCACCTTGAAGCGCAGTCCTTCGGTATCAATCTCCAGCGTCGAATCGAGCACCTGCTCCCACTCGTTGCCTTTCGGGTTCCACAGCTGCACCCAGCCTTGCTGTACCAGACCCGAACATACGCGGCGGATACCAAAGCCCTGGGTATACAACATCTCCTGCAATTGCATGCCTGATTCCTTTCCTGCTCGCGAATATTCAGTCTTTAAATAAAAAAACCCCGCAGCCTTTTGGACTGCGGGGTTCTCGCTATAAGAGCCTGACGATGACCTACTTTCACACGGGAACCCGCACTATCATCGGCGCAAATTCGTTTCA
>NZ_BMEU01000018.1 GCF_014637085.1 Comamonas phosphati
GCACCAAGCGAACCGCACGTTCGCGGACTTCGGGTGAAAACTTGTTCGACTTCGTCATGGCTCAATCCTCTCAGAGAAAAGAGCCTCCTCAAAACCTGGGGCGGTTCAAGATCGTGCTGGGCTTGGCGCTGCCGGCCCTCTCTGCCATGATCCTCAGCGGCGTGGCTGGCCCGCCTGACCTGCGCATTCTGAAACGACCCAACCGGACATATCAAGAATGAATATCAAAGCGATTGCCTTCGACACCGGTGGAACAGTGCTGGACTGGCATGCAGGTATCCGTGATGCGTTCGCCACGGCCGGGGCCAGACATGGAGTCTCCCGCGACTGGGGCGCCATTACCAATCAGTACAGGCGCCTGGCCATGAAAACGATCGCCGGTCAGGCATTGCCCGCCTTCAATATGGACGAAGTCCACTACGGTGCACTCGTGGATGTATTTGAGGTCAATGGCCTGAGCATGTTTGACGACACTGAGCGTAGCGAAATAGCGCGCGCTTGGCACCAGTTGGTAGCCTGGGGAGACTTTCCGGGCGCCTTGCGTGCGATCCGGCGACGCGTGCCGGCGGTGTCATTCACCATGCTTCCGTTGTCGCTGGTGATGGACGTGTCGCGGCGCAACGGCATTGACTGGGACGCCATCATTTCCTGCGAAATGATCGGCTACTACAAGCCTGATCCACGCGCCTACCGGCAGGCGGCCAAATGGCTCGCGCTGGAACCGGCCGAGATCCTGATGGTAGCCTGCCACAACTTCGACCTCAACGCCGCCCGAGCCTGTGGCATGCGAACCGCCTTTGTGCGCCGCCCTGATGAATGGGGTTGCGAGCCGCCTCCGGATCCCATTCCGCATACAGACTGCGACCGGGTCTTCGATGGCTTCGAGGAATTGGCCTGCGCTATCGCGGCTCCCAATTTTCTGCCATCGCCTGCGTCGGGGCGTTGAGCATAGATTGCCCATTCCCCTCTCGTAAGCTTCAATCACTTGGGGCATCGGTGAAAAAGCGAAAGTAGAGTGACGCACCAACGAAAGTACGGTGACGTTCCCCATTTTCCTAGGCAAAACCCGGACCGAGCCGCAACTTGCCCTTGATCCACCCAGGCCAGCTCTTGAAAGCCCGGTAAATTGCCTTATTATTAGCACTCGACGGGGTTGAGTGCTAACAAACGCCTCACCCCCTATCTTCCGGATGCCGGCTCGTCTGGCCGGCAAGTCTTGTTTCAACTTTGTTGATGTATTTAGGAGTTGGTATGAACCTGCGTCCCCTGCACGATCGCGTGATCGTCAAGCGCCTCGAAAACGAAACCAAGACGGCTTCGGGCATCGTGATCCCCGACAACGCCGCCGAGAAGCCCGACCAGGGCGAGGTGCTGGCCGTGGGCCCCGGCAAGAAGAACGACAAGGGCGAAACCATTGCCCTGAACGTGAAGGTCGGCGACCGCGTTCTGTTCGGCAAGTACAGCGGCCAGACCGTCAAGGTCAATGGCGACGAGCTGCTGGTCATGAAGGAAGACGACCTGTTCGCGGTCGTCGAGAAGTAAATCCCCCTTTCTCAATATTCATAGCTGTCAGCGCTTGATTTGCAGGCACTGGCAGCCAAATTGATCCAAATTCTTAGGAGCCAAAAATGGCAGCAAAAGACGTAGTTTTCGGCGGTGAAGCACGTGCCCGCATGGTTGAAGGCGTGAACATCCTGGCCAACGCCGTGAAGGTCACCCTGGGCCCCAAGGGTCGCAACGTGGTGCTGGAGCGCTCGTTCGGCGCCCCCACCGTGACCAAGGACGGCGTGTCCGTGGCCAAGGAAATCGAACTGAAGGACAAGCTGCAGAACATGGGCGCCCAGCTCGTGAAGGAAGTGGCCTCCAAGACCAACGACATCGCCGGTGACGGCACCACCACCGCCACCGTGCTGGCCCAGGCCATCGTGCGCGAAGGCTCCAAGTACGTGGCCGCCGGCCTGAACCCCATGGACCTCAAGCGCGGCATCGACAAGGCTGTCGCCGCCCTGGTGGAAGAGCTGAAGAAGCAATCCAAGGCCACCACCACTTCCAAGGAAATCGCCCAGGTGGGCACGATCTCCGCCAACTCCGACTCCGACGTGGGCGAGATCATCGCCCAGGCCATGGACAAGGTCGGCAAGGAAGGCGTGATCACGGTTGAAGAAGGCAAGAGCCTGGCCAACGAACTGGACGTCGTGGAAGGCATGCAGTTCGACCGCGGCTACCTGTCGCCCTACTTCATCAACAACCCCGAGAAGCAGGTTGCCCTGCTGGACAACCCCTTCGTGCTGCTGTTCGACAAGAAGATCAGCAACATCCGCGACCTGCTGCCCACGCTGGAAGCCGTGGCCAAGGCCGGCCGTCCCCTGCTGATCATTGCCGAAGACGTCGAAGGCGAAGCCCTGGCGACCCTGGTGGTCAACACCATCCGCGGCATCCTGAAGGTCGTGGCCGTGAAGGCTCCTGGCTTCGGCGACCGCCGCAAGGCCATGCTGGAAGACATCGCCATCCTGACCGGCGGCAAGGTCATCGCTGAAGAAGTGGGCCTGACCCTGGACAAGGTGACCCTGGAAGACCTGGGCCAGGCTGCCCGCGTCGAGATCGGCAAGGAAAACACCACCCTCATCGACGGTGCTGGCCAGGCTGCTGAAATCGAAGCCCGCGTCAAGCAGATCCGCATCCAGATCGAAGAAGCCACTTCCGACTACGACCGCGAGAAGCTGCAGGAGCGCGTGGCCAAGCTGGCCGGCGGCGTGGCCGTGATCAAGGTGGGCGCTGCCACCGAAGTCGAAATGAAGGAAAAGAAGGCCCGCGTGGAAGACGCCCTGCACGCTACCCGCGCTGCCGTGGAAGAGGGCATTGTGGCCGGCGGCGGCGTGGCTCTGCTGCGCGCCAAGCAAGCCGTGGGCGAACTGTCCACCGGCAATGCCGAGCAGGACGCCGGTATCAAGCTGGTGTTGAAAGCCATCGAAGCGCCTCTGCGCGAAATCGTGGACAACGCCGGCGGCGAGCCTTCGGTGGTCGTGAACGCCGTGCTGAACGGCAAGGGCAACTACGGCTTCAACGCTGCCAACGACACCTACGGCGACATGCTGGAAATGGGTATCCTGGACCCCACCAAGGTGACCCGCACGGCTCTGCAGAACGCCGCTTCCGTGGCTTCGCTGCTGCTGACCACCGAGTGCATGATTGCCGAAGCCCCCAAGGCCGACGCAGGACCTTCCATGCCCGACATGGGCGGCATGGGTGGCATGGGCGGCATGGGCATGTAATTGCCCGCCGGCTCGCTGGGCGGTCGCAAGGCCGCCCAGCGAGCATCGACCAACAAAAGGCCGCATCCGCGGCCTTTTGTCATCTGGCATGAAACATGAGTCAAACCTATGACCTGCATGCGCAGCGAGCTCTCAATTCAAGAGCATCACCTGCAACTCAGGAGAGCTGCAATGCCGCCAGGCGCTGCATCAACCCCAGGGTGGAGGCATCCACGCCCTCCCAGCTCCCGCTTTCCAGGCGCGCATTCAGCTGCCTGGCCAGTTTCTTGCCCAGTTCAACCCCCCACTGGTCAAAGCTGTTGATGCCCCAGACCGAGCCGGAAACGAAAACCCGGTGCTCGTACAGTGCGATCAATGCCCCCAGCGAAGCCGGGGCCAGCTGTTGCAGCAGCAAGAAGGTGCTGGGGCGGTTTCCCGGGCAGTACTTTTCGCCGCCTTCGCCATCCCGCCCCACCATCAAGGCCTGAGCCTGGGCAATGGCATTGACCACCAGGCTCTGGTGATGTGCCCCCAGGTACTTGCCGCCGTCCGTCAAGGCGATGAACTCCACGGGAATCACATCCTGGCCCTGGTGCAGCATCTGGAAGAAGGCATGCTGCCCGTTGGTGCCCGGCTCGCCCCAGATCACGGGAGCCGTCTTGACTGCCAGGGCCTGGCCGTCGCGCGTCACGCCCTTGCCGTTGCTCTCCATCTCCAGTTGCTGCAGATAAGCGGTCAAGCGTCGCAATCCATGGCTGTAGGGTGCAATGCAACGGCTGGAGAAATCCCAGAAATCCCGGTACCAGACATCCAGCAGCCCCAGGCGCACCGGCAGGTTCTGCTCCATGGAAGCCGTGAAAAAGTGGGCATCCATGGCATGAGCACCATCGAGCATGGCCTGGAATTGCCGGGCCCCCACGGCGATCGCAATCGGCAGGCCAATGGCGGACCACAGGGAAAAGCGTCCGCCAACCCAATCCCAGAAGCCCAGGGTGCGCCGGATGCCGAACTCCGCAGCAGCCTGCACATTGCTGGTCAGGGCGACAAAATGCCGGTCTATGGAGCAGGCATCTTCAGGATTCTCGCTGCCGCCCTGCTCCAGAAACCACTGCCGCGCCGAGCGCGCATTGAGCATGGTCTCCGCCGTGGTGAACGATTTGGAAGCAATCAGGAACAGCGTGCTGTGCGGCTTGACCTTGCGCAGCACATGCCCCAGCTCATGTCCATCGATATTGGAGACGAAGTGGAAGCTCTTACCCGTATCGACCCAGTCCTCCAGCGCATTGACGACCACTTCGGGGCCCAGGTGGGAGCCGCCGATGCCGATGTTGACGATGTCGGTAATGCTCTCGTCGGCCCTCACCCGCTCGGCAAGCGCCAGCATGGCATCGCGGGTTTCATGCACCTGGGCCAGAGCCTCGTGCATTGAAGCGGTCCACGCCTGCCATACCGGATTGCCCTGCAACTGCCCTCCATCCCGCGGCATGCGCAGCATCCAGTGCATGGCGGCGCGCTCTTCCGTGCAATTCACCGGCTCGCCGGCCAGCATGGCATCGCGCTTTTCCTGCACCTGGCTTTGCTCGGCCAGTTCGCGCAGCAGGCGCTCCGTCTCCGTGCTCCAGAGGTTCTTGGAAAGATCGGCAAACACATGAGGCGCCTGCATGCTGAGGCTGGAGAGACGGGAGCCATCCTGTGCAAAAGCCTCGCCCAAATCCATGGGCTGGATTTCTTCGCGATGGTGAGCTTGCAGAGCTTGCCAGGCAGGCAAGCCGTGACATAACAAAGTCAAAAAAATCTCCTCAGGCCGCAGCCTGCTGCATCAATGTTTCCAGCTTGCGGGTGTCCGCTGCAAAAGCACGGATGCCTTCCGCCAGCTTTTCCGTCGCCATCGCATCCTCGTTGAGCGCAAAGCGAAAGCCGGCTTCATCGTACTGAACCGGCTCCAAGGACAGTTTTCGGCTCTGCTCGCCATCCAAAGCACGCGCCACAGGTGCCACGCCGGCATCCAGTTGTGCCAGAAGCTCTGGTGCAATCGTGAGCAGATCGCAGCCGGCCAGGGCCAGGATCTGCCCCGTGTTGCGAAAGCTCGCCCCCATCACCTCGGTCGCAATACCGAAGTGCTTGTAGTACTCGTAAATCTTGCGCACGGAAGCCACGCCGGGATCGTTGTGGCCCGCCATGGCGGCTTCGTCCCACTGCGCTGCGGCCTGCTTCTTGTACCAGTCATGGATCCGGCCGACAAAAGGCGAAATCAGCCGCACCTTGGCCTGGCCGCAGGCCACCGCCTGGCAGAACGAGAACAGCAGGGTGAGATTGGTGCAGATGCCTTTTTGCTCCAGCAGGCGCGCGGCCTCTATGCCTTCCCAGGTCGAAGCGATCTTGATCAGCACCCTGTCGGTGGACACGCCGCTGGCCTGGTACAGCTCGATCAGGCGCTCGGCCCGTGCCACCGTGGCGTCGGTATTGAAGGACAGGCGCGCATCCACCTCGGTGGACACACGGCCGGGAATCAGGTCCAGGATCTCGCAACCGAAACGCACCAGCATGCGATCCATGATTTCGTCGAGAGAACGGCCCTTCCACTGGGCCACCGTCGCCCGCATCAAAGGCGCGTACTCGGGCTTTTGCACGGCTTTCAGAATCAGCGACGGATTGGTCGTGGCATCCTGCGGCCGAAACTGGGCCAGCTGATGAAAATCTCCCGTGTCAGCCACTACAGTCGTGAACTGTCGCAGCGCTTCCAACTGGTTCATACACACTCCAACGGTTGGTTATAAGGTTCGGACAAAACCGTCACGCCCACAAACCATTGAGTGTAGGGCCCGCCCGGGCCAAGATCCACAAACCAGCCGCTCCGATGAGCACTTGTCAACTCTCGGCAAGCCTCGATATGCTTTTTCGTTCAAGCATTTAGAACGTGTTCACGCCTTATGCTTGAAGCTCTTGGAGTGCTTTTGCGCCTCCAGGCCTTTTTGCCACCCAACCACCCAACATGCTGGATCGCATCACCGCTTCACTTCCCTCTCTGGCGCCCGCAGAACAACGCGTAGCCCGCCTGGTGCTTGCCGATCCGCGCGCATTTTCCCATCTGCCGGTCAGGGAGCTTGCCGAGCGCGCCCATGTCAGCAAGCCTACCGTGGTGCGCTTTTGCCGCAGCATGGGCTATGACGGCCTGGCCGACTTCAAGCTGAAGCTGGCCGGGAGCGTCAGCGAAGGCGTGCCCTTCATCCACCGCAGCGTGGACAGCGACGACAAGACGGCCGACGTCATGGTGAAGGTGGTGGACAACGCCGTGGCCGCCTTTCTCCAATACCGCAACGCAGCCAGCACCACGGCCATCGAGCAGGCCGCGCAAGCCATTGCCGCCACCTGGCAGACCGGCAGGCGTATAGAGTTCTACGGCGCCGGCAATTCAGGCATCGTGGCACTCGACGCCCAGCACAAATTCTTTCGGCTGGGCGTGACCAGCCTGGCCACCAGCGACGGCCATATGCAGGTCATGAGCGCCACCTTGCTGGGGCCAGGCGACTGCGTGGTCATCATTTCCAACTCCGGCCGCACGCGCGACCTCATGGACGCGGCGGACATCGCCCGCAAGAACGGAGCCACCACCATTGCCATCACGGCCAGCGGCTCCCCCCTGGCATCCGCCTGCCAGATCCATCTGGCGGCCGACCACCCGGAAGGCTACGACCGCTACAGCCCGATGGTCTCACGCCTGTTGCACCTGCTGATCATCGACGTGCTTGCCACCTGCGTCGCCCTGCGCATCGGGCCGGCACTGCAGCCGGCGCTGGAACAGATGAAGGACAATCTGCGCGCCAAGCGCTATACCTGAACGGAAAAAGCTCCCGCAGGAGCTTTCTTTTGATACCGTCCGCTCAGAAGCGGTGGCGCAGACCGACCGTGATGCCGGTGCGATTGCGCACCAGGTCGCTGCCGACCTTCTCGATGTACGAGCCTGCACCGCCCTTCACACGCGTGTAATCCACACCGAAATAGGCATCGGTGCGCTTGCTGAAAGCATAGTCGGCAACCGCCACGATGAAGTCAGCCTTGTTGTTGAATGCCCCAGACGCAGAGCCATCCTGCTTGGCATGGTAGTAATGCACGCCCAGATTGAGCTGCGGGGTAATCTGGTAGCCGGCTCCCAGCTGGAGCAGCTGACGCTTCTTGGCATCCCCCGGCAAGAAGCCGCCATTGGTTTCGCCATTCCAATAGGCATTGATCAAGGCATTGCTCACTGGCGTCAGCTCATTCTTGCGCTTGTTCATGCCATAGCCGGCGCTGAAATACCAAGGCCCGGTGCGATAGGAAGCACCCAGCGTATAGGCATCAAACTCCGTGCCACCAGGCATCTTGGTGTACAGATAGCCACCGCCAACGGCAAGGCCGTTGGCCGCATAGCGAAGATAACCGCCCGCCGACTTGCTGTCCGTGGCGCTCTTTTCGTCAAAGGAATACTGCAGTGCCGCACGCACCGAGCCGAACTCGGCCACGTACTTGAGCATATTGTTGTTGCGGGCCCCCATGGCCAAGCCGATCTCAGGCTTGTACACCTCCATGTAGGGCGAATAGGGGAAGGATGCATAGGTGGAAGTCACCACATCGAACAATATGTTGTACTGGCGGCCCAGGGTGAGCTGGCCAAAACTCTTGCTGCGCAGACCTACCCAGGATTGCTGGAAATAGTTGGCGGCAGCCACGTTGCCCGAATCCGTCAAAAAACGGTTTTCGAGATTCGCGATGGCCGACAGGCCGTCACCCAAGTCCTCCTTGACATTGATGCCCCAGCGGCTCTGGGACATACCGCCACCGACCATCTGGGTCTTGCCATGGTTGCTCGTGGAACGCACTGCAGCATCCACGATGCCATAGAGCTGCACACTGCTTTGCGCCGAGGCCAGAGATGCCGTGCCCCCCAGAACTGCTAATGCAATCGTCGTTTTCACAAATGAAGAAGCCATTGCCTTGTCTCTCTCTTGTTGATAACTGGTTGGTGGAACTTGCATTCTAGAAATACCTGGTTTCCTTCCATAACCATTTGCATAAGCACAACACAGGCCTTTCCCTCTCAGTCTTTCCCTTCTTCGCGTTTTCCCTTTGTCGAAAAAATAAAAAGGGCCTGTCTTGCGACAAGCCCTTTTTTGCTCTAAGCAGATACTGGCTTATGCCAGCACTGGATTAGAAAGCGTGACGGATACCGACTTGCACGCCGGTCTGGTTCGTACCAGCCAGCACGCCGTCGCTGTACACGCCCTTGGCAGCCAGGCCCAGGGTGGAAGCATCCTTGTTCTTCATGTAAGCCACGGTACCGTACAGAGCCGTGCGCTTGGACAGGTTGTGCACATAGCCCAGGGACAGCTGGTGAGCCTTGGAGTTGATGGCCTTCTGGTCGTACAGAGCGTACTGAGCCTTGATCTCGCCAACGCCACCCACGGGAGCGGACACGCCGATCAGGTAGTTGTTGAACTTGTCGCTGGAGCCGATTTCGGGCTTGTACTTGATCTGCTGAGCCAGGCCCACCACCTTGGCAACGCCGAAGTCGTACGAAGCGCCGATGGACATTTCGTCACGATCGCCGGCGGTGCCGTAGCTCAGAGTGCCGTAAGCAGCAGTCACGCTCAGGGGACCGTTGGCATAGCCAACATTACCACCGACGTAGCGACCGGCCTTGTTACCAGCACCGCCGAACAGGGGGTTGCTATTCGCCTTCTCGTCGAAAGCGTAGCTGATGTTGGCGGTGAAGCCGCTGAAGTTGGGCGAAGAGTAGGACACCATGTTGTCCTTACGGATGGTGTTGCCATCGGCCAGGCCCGTACCTTCCCAATCGCGGAAGCCCATGAACTGGCCGATACCGGTGGCACCGAACAGGTCATACTTCAGGCCAGCGCGGAAAGTGGGGGTGGTTTCACGGCCCAGGCGAACTTCACCGAAGTTGCCGGACAGGCGCACGGTGGATTCGCGCTTGAAATCAAAGCCCTTGGCATTGCCGGTGTCGCCGAAGATTTCGCCTTCCAGCCAGAAGCCGGCCTTCAGACCGCCGCCCAGGTCTTCGGTGCCACGCAGGCCCAGACGGCTGGTAGCGTTGCCGCTGGTGCCAACGCCGTAGTGGCTGTTGCTACCAGTGCTGTCCTTGTTCACGTAAGCAACGCCGGTGTCGACGATACCGAACAGGGTCACGGAAGATTGAGCCATTGCGGCGCCGGAAGCGGCCAGCACTGCCAGGGCGATCAGAGATTTTTTCATTACGGTTACTCCAAGGTTTAGAAGGGCGCCGGTTCTATGGGAGAGAGAACTTGTCTCCGGCTCCACCGGTTTCCCGCGCCAACCTCCTGGTGGGGAAGTTGTTGCCTATTGCACCAGACCACCGCTTCGAGCGCAAAGAAATTCACCCAAAAACGGCCGATACGGCGCGTTTTCGTTGCACTGCCGCAACAAACATCGGGTGCTGCACAATCAGTGCAGTCCCTGACGCTTCGTCACATTGATTGCCCAGGCTCAAACGGCGCTCCTGCACTATTGATGTAGCGTCGGCGTCTAGATTTGCACCGCTTTCCCCATCTGCCATGGACCAATTTCTGACCGCTGCCGACGCAGCACTTCGCACCCTGTTTGCCGACCCGGTGGCCGCCGAGCGCTCCCCTGCCCACGGCATTGCCGAAGCGCCCCTGACCGAGGAGCAGCGCCGGCTCTCCGGCGCCCTGATGCGCGTCAATCACGTCGGCGAGGTCTGTGCGCAGGCGCTGTACAACGCCCAGGCCATGGTGACCAGGGACATGGCCTTGCGCGAGCACCTGCTGCAGGCGGCGCGCGAAGAGATGGATCACCTGGCCTGGACGCGCGAGCGGCTGCACGCCCTCGGCGACCGCCCGTCGCTACTGAACCCGCTGTGGTTTGCAGGAGCCTTCGCAATCGGCACGATTGCCGCCAAGTTCAGCGACGCGGCCAGCCTGGGCTTTGTGGTGGAAACCGAAAACCAGGTATCAAAACACCTGGCAAGCCATCTGGGCCGTCTACCCGATGAAGATGAAGCTTCGCGCGCCGTGGTGGAACGCATGAAGGACGACGAAGAACGCCATGCTGCCGCAGCCATTGATGAAGGGGCGATGCAATTGCCCCCGATTGCCCAAGGCCTGATGCGCATCGCAGCCAAGGTGATGACCATCACGGCTCACAAAGTGTGACCCCCTTAGGCACTGCGCGCCTTCCCCAAGCCAGCCTCAGGCTTGCACGATGTCAAAGCCCGTGGTGATTTCGGCCGTCTTGCCCAGCATGATGGTGGCCGAGCAGTATTTGTCGTGGCTCATGGCGATCGCGCGCTCGACGGCTGTGGCGGGCAGATTTTTGCCGGTCACCGTGAACTGCATATGGATCTTGGTGAAGACCTTGGGGTCGGTCTCCGCACGCTCGGAAGTGAGCTGGACGCTACAGCCCTGCACATCGTGGCGGCCACGCTTGAGGATGAGCACCACGTCATAGGCGGTGCAGCCGCCGGCGCCTGCCAGCAGCATCTCCATGGGACGGGGCGCCTGATTGCGGCCGCCATTGGCCGGCGTCTTTTCATCGGGCGCGCCATCCATGTTGACGATATGGCCGCTGCCGGTCTCCGCCACAAAGCCCATGCCAGAGCGCGTACCGGTGATCGCGCCCGTCCAACTTACCGTGCATTCCATTGCTGTACCCTCTCCAAATTGTTGCAATTTTGCATCAAACCCAGAAAAACCCGAATTCTTTTGCACCTGCGATCCAAACCTCATACAATACATCTCAAGCGTTACCTGTGAGGCAAAACCCGCAGATGGACCGCAGACTCATGGATAGCACTGATCTGCATCGCACCGATTGTCTCCTCCACCTCCTCTAATGGTGGATTCAGCCCCTAGATTCTGTCTGGGGGCTTTTTTTTGCCCGTTCAAAACGGCACTCCCGCGCCGTCTCTGCAGCGCAACAAGCAAGCGCCTATGATGACTAGGCTGCCCGCCGCGCCAGCCTCTTTGGCCGCGTCCCGGTGCTCTCCGCGCCAGCCCCGCCTGGACGCCCTGCTTTTGCTTCGCACGATGACCAACGCCCTGACCCCCGCCGACTATCTGACCCGCATTCTCAACGCCCGCGTCTATGACGTGGCCGTGGAGTCGGATCTGGAACCCGCCAAGAACCTCAGCCGCCGCCTGCACAACAAGGTGCTCCTCAAGCGCGAGGACCAGCAGCCCGTGTTCAGCTTCAAGCTGCGCGGCGCCTACAACAAGATGGCCCATCTCCCGGCCGACCAGCTGGCGCGTGGCGTGATCTGCGCCTCGGCCGGCAACCATGCCCAGGGCGTGGCGCTGGGCGCCAAGAAGCTGGGCTGCCGCGCCGTGATCGTGATGCCCACGACCACGCCCCAGGTCAAGATCGACGCCGTGGGCGCCCTGGGCGGCGAGGTGGTGCTGGCCGGCGACAGCTACTCCGATGCCTACAAGCATGCCGTCAAGCTGCAAAAGACCGAGGGCCTGACCTTTGTGCATCCGTTCGACGACCCCGATGTGATCGCCGGCCAGGGCACGATCGCCATGGAAATGCTGAGCCAGCTGCAGAAGCTGGGCAGCCCGCACCTGGATGCGGTGTTCGTGGCCATCGGCGGCGGCGGGCTGATTTCCGGCGTGGCCAATTACATCAAGGCCGTGCGCCCGGACATCAAGGTGATCGGCGTGCACACCAAGGATTCGGACGCCATGCTGCAATCCGTCACCGCAGGCCAGCGCGTGGAACTGCCCGACGTGGGCCTGTTTGCCGACGGCACGGCCGTGAAGCTGGTAGGCGAGGAGACTTTCCGCATCGCCAAGAACCTCGTGGACGATTACGTGGTGGTGGACACCGACGCCGTCTGCGCGGCCATCAAGGACATCTTCGTGGACACGCGCTCCATCGTGGAGCCTTCGGGCGCGCTGGCCGTGGCCGCCATCAAACAGTACGTGGCCAGGCACAAGACCAAGGGCGAAACCTATGCCGCCATCCTGTGCGGCGCCAACATGAACTTCGACCGCCTGCGCTTCGTGGCCGAGCGGGCCGAAGTCGGCGAGGAGCGCGAGGCGCTGTTTGCCGTGACCATTCCCGAGGAGCGCGGCAGCTTCAAGCGTTTCTGCGAGGTGGTCGGCAAGCTGCCCGGCGGCCCGCGCAGCGTGACCGAGTTCAACTACCGCATCAGCCACGCAAACAAGGCCCATATCTTTGTGGGCCTGACCACGGCGGCCAAGGGCGAATCCGAGAAGATCACCAAGAACTTCGAGAAAAACGGCTTCGACGCCATCGACCTGACCTTCGACGAGATGGCCAAGGAACATCTGCGCCACATGGTGGGCGGCCACTCGCCGCTGGCCCAGGACGAGCGCCTGCTGCGCTTCGTCTTCCCCGAGCGACCCGGCGCGCTGTTCAAGTTCCTGAGCCTGATGGCACCCACCTGGAACATCTCGCTGTTCCACTACCGCAACCAGGGCGCCGACTATGGCCGCATCCTGGTCGGCATGCAGGTCCCTGCCAAGGACAGCAAGAAATTTGACGCTTTCCTCAAGAACCTGGGCTGCCCCTGGGTGGAGGAAACCAACAACCCGGCCTATCAGCTGTTCCTGAAATGACTCTCGCCCCCGAGCCGCTTCGCGTGCCGTGGGTAATGCGCAGCGCCATGCATAACTGATTGGAACCCATGCAAGCCCTGCGCCACTTCCTGCTGGCCGTGCAGTTCTTCAGCCGCATTCCGGTCACCGGGCGGCTGGCGGCCTGGGCGGGATGGAGCCCCGAGCTGCAGCGCCAAAGCGCCGCCCACCTGCCCGGCGTGGGCTGGCTGGTCGGCCTGTGGGCCGGCCTGCTGCTGGCCGGCACGGGCTGGGCGCTGCAGTCCAACCCCTGGATGCCGCTCATGGCAGCCGCCATTGCCACGCTGGGCACGCTGTGGCTGACCGGGGGTTTTCACGAAGATGGCCTGGCCGATGTGGCCGACGGCCTGGGCGGCATGGCGCCGCCCGAGCGGGCGCTGGAAATCATGAAGGACTCGCGCGTCGGCGCCTACGGCGTCATGGCGCTGGTCATGGCCTTGCTGACCAAGGTGGCGCTGACGGCAGGCGTGCTGGCCGCACTGCGGCCTGTCCCTGCCGCCCTGCTGGTCGGCTGCGTGCATGTGCTCTCGCGCTTTGCGCCGCTGGCGCTCATGCGCCACCTGCCCCATGTGGGACTGGCGGCCACCAGCAAGACCCTGCATATCGCCGGCAGGCAGCTGGATGGCAAGGGGCTGCTGGTGGGCGCGGCCTGGTGCCTGCCGGCCTTGCTGCTGCTTTGCCGGCTGCACGACCCCTATCTTTTGCCCGGCCTGCTGATCGCCGCAGTAGCCACCACCTGGCTGCTGCAGCGCTGGCTGCGCCAGCGCCTGGGCGGCATGACGGGCGACTGCCTGGGTGCCTGCCAGCAGTTCAACGAACTGGCCATGCTGCTCGCTGCAGTGGTCACGCTGGGACGGCTTTCATGAAAACGCTCTGGCTGGTACGCCATGCCCGCCCCCTGGTTGCCGCCGGCTGCTGCTACGGCCGGCTCGACGTGGCCGTCGATCCCCAGGCCACGCAGCAGGCCGCCCGGTCGCTGCACCAGGCCCTGGCAGCACTCCAGCAGGACTGCCTCATCCGCCACTCTCCGCTACGACGTTGCGAGCAGCTGGCGCTTGCCCTGCAGGGGCTGGATGCCAATCTGACCTCGACTGCCGATGCGCGGTTGCAGGAGATGGATTTCGGGCAATGGGAAGGCATGCACTGGGATGCCATTGGTGAAGAAGCCATTGCCACCTGGGCCGACGACTTGGCCCGACATGCTCCGGGCGACGGCGAGCCACTGGCGCATATGCTGGACCGGGTGAACCAGGCCCTGCAGGGTGCCCGGCTCGCGCCCGCAGAACACATCGTCTGGATCTGCCATGCCGGCGTGGCGCGCTGCGCGCAATGGCTGCTGGCGCACGGGCCGGTGTTGCCGCAAAGCGCGCAATGGACGCTGCCCGCACCACGCTACGGGCAGTGGATGAAAGTGAGGCTTGCCCCCTGAGGCGCTACGCGCCTTCCCCCCAAGGGGACGATGCCTTCGCCGCGAAGCGGCCCCTGCTCGGCGTCTCTCGCGCAAGAGGCTGTGCCACCCTAAAGGGGTTTCTTCAACTCCAGCACGACCGTAGCCGGCCCCTGCATGCTGCTGCCCAGCCGCGCCTCGCGGGCCGCCAGGGATTGCAGCAGCACGCCGTCCTCCACCACATCGCCCACGCGAAAAGACTTGGCCGGCTTGCCTCCCACGGCGATCACGGCGGAGCCCGCGCCGGAGTCCCGCCCCGCCAGCACGCCCAGCAGCGCATAGCGGCTGCTCGCCGGAGCCGCCACGGAGGCGGCTGCCGGCATGGCCACCGCGCCCAGCGCCTTGGCCATGGCCGAGGCATCGACCTGCAGGGCGGGCTCCGGCGTCGGCGCGGGCAGCGGGCCTGAGCCCCCCGAACTCCAGCGCAGGGACCAGAACACCACCACGCCCGCCGCCAGGGCCCACAGCAGCAAGGTGAGCCACTTGACCGCCCAGGGGCCGCCATGGATACCCCGGCCGGCATTGAAAGAAAGTATTCGCATCGCCCAATTATGATGGGGGGATTCCGCCTTATTCACACAGAGCCACATGACGACCATCCGCCGCCGCCCGCTGTCTGCCATTCACCACACATCCGGCCACACATTCGGCCACACATTCGCGCGAGGCTTCACCCTGATCGAGCTGATGGTGGTGCTTGTCATCATCGGCGTGCTTGCCGCCCTCATCGTGCCCAATGTGCTGGACCGCGCCGACGACGCGCGCGTGACCGCAGCCAAGACGGATATCGCCAACATCAACCAGGCACTCAAGCTCTATCGCCTGGACAACCAGCGTTACCCGACATCCGAGCAGGGTCTGCAGGCCCTGGTGACCAAGCCCACGTCCGGCCCCATCCCGAACAACTGGAAGCCCTATCTGGAAAAACTGCCGGGCGATCCCTGGGGCCACCCCTACCAGTACCTGAACCCCGGCGTCAAAGGCGCCATCGACATCATGTCCTTCGGCGCGGACGGCAAGGCCGGCGGAGAAGGCAAGGATGCCGATATCGGCAGCTGGCAGTGAGAAAGTGGCCCCCACGCTCCCTCACTGCGTGTGGTCGCTGCCCCCCAGAGGGGGCCCTGACCGGCCACGCCGAGCCCCGCCTTGGGAGCGGCCCGGCGGCGGGGCATATGGCCCCACGCTCCCTCGCTGCGTGCGGTAAGTGCAGCTTGTGATTTCCCTGCGCCCCATGCCCTCCTTTCAAAAAGGCTTCACCCTGCTTGAATTGCTGGTTGTCATCAGCCTGATGGCGCTGGCCACGGCGGGCATCAGTCTGAGCCTGCGCGACAGCGGCGAGCAGCAGCTCGAACGCGAAGCCCAGCGCCTGGCGACGCTGCTGGAATCGGCCCGGGCCCAGGCGCGGACCAACGGCAGCCTGGTGACATGGCGCCCTGTGGGCCAGGGCTTTCGCTTCGAGGGCCTGCCCAAGCACGTCCACATGCCGACCCAATGGCTGCAGGCCCCCGTGCAGGTGCAGCCCGCCACGCCCCTGGTGCTGGGGCCCGAGCCTTTGATTCCTGCGCAAAGCATCACGCTGTCGCTGCCCCAGCCGTCGCTTGCGCCGCTGCGCATCGCCACCGACGGCCTCAGGCCTTTTGCCGTGCAGGCCATCAACCGATGAAAGCGCAACGCGGCTTTACTCTGATCGAGGTGCTGGTTGCCGTGGGCATCGTGGGCGTAGCGCTCATGGCCGGCCTGCAGACCAGCAGCGCACTGACGCGCAATGCGCAGCGCCAGGCGGACGTGACGCTGGCCCAGCTGTGCGCCCAGAACGAACTGGTACGCCTGCGCCTGACGCAGCAGATGCCGGCCGTGGGAGACAGCACCGTGGCCTGCGAACAGGCCAACCGGACCATGCAGGTGCAGCTGAGCGTGCGCCCCACACCCAACCCCAGTTTTCACCGCGTGGACGCCCAGGTATTCGCCGACAAGCTGCCGGTGCTGCGCGTCTCGACCATCGTCGGACGGTATTGAATGCCCCTCCCTAAGTCGCTCCGCGCCTTCCCCCCAGGGGGGACGACGGCCTTTGCCGCGGGACGGCCCTTGCTGGCCGTCTCCGGCTTGGGCCATGCCGGTTTCAAGCACCGTATGCCGGCTTCAACTCAGAGAACAACCTTGGCTCGCGGTTTCACCCTGGTCGAGCTGCTGGTCGCCATTGCCGCCCTGGCGCTGCTGGCCCTCATGAGCTGGCGCGGCCTGGACGGAATGATCCGAACCCAGCAGGCCACCCGCGAGCAGGGCGAACAGCAGGCCGTGCTGCAGACCGTGCTGGCCCAATGGAATGCCGACCTCAATGCCCTGATGCCGATCGAACGCATGCAGGCCCTGGACTGGGACGGCCTGGTGCTGCGCCTGACCCGCAAGAGCAGCGCTGCCGTGGACGACGGCGCCTTGGTCGTGGCCTGGAGCCAGCGCAATATCGACGGCCACCCCCAGTGGGTGCGCTGGCAGTCGCCACCCGTGCGCACGGCCAGCCAGTGGAACGATGCCTGGATGCAGGCCGGCCAATGGGGCCGCAACCCCTCCACCAGCCAGAAGGCCCGCGAGACCGTGCTGCTGCCGCTGACGCAGTGGCGCATCTATTACTACCGGGGCAATGCCTGGACCAATCCCCAATCCAGCGACGCCAACAGTGGCGGAACCGGCAATGCACAAAGCAGCATTCTGCCCAGCCTGCCCGATGGCGTGCGCGTGGAGTTGAATCTGCCGCCAGGCCGAGCCATCAGCGGCAAACTGATCGTGGACTGGGTCAATCCCCTGCGCATCAACTCGAGATCATGATCCCCCCTGATTCGCTTCGCTCCTTCCCCCCAAGGGGGACGATGCCTTCGCTGCGGGGCGGCCCTTGCTCGGCATCCCTGGTTTGTGCCGCTTTAGAACCAACCGCAGTGAATCGCACTGGCCTTATGCGCAGCAAGCCACGCCAGCGCGGCGCGGCGCTGCTGGCCGCGATGCTCACCGTCACCCTGGTCGCCACGCTGGCGGCCTCGGCGCTGTGGCAGCAGTGGCGCGACGTGGAGATCGAGACCGCGGAGCGCAACCGCGTGCAGGCCGGCTGGCTGCTGCTCGGAGCGCTGGACTGGTCCCGCGTGGTGCTGCAGGAAGACGGGCGCGCCAACCGCACCAACCTGGTCGACCATCTGGGCGAGCCCTGGGCCGTGCCCTTGCAGGAAGCCAGGCTCTCGACCTTTCTGGCCGCGCAGAACAACATCAGCCAGGCCGAAGACGGCGGCGCCGACATGCTCGACGCCTTTCTGTCCGGGGAAATCATCGACCTCCAGTCGCGCCTGAACCTGCGCAACCTGCTCGACGACGCCGGCAAGGTCTATACCGACGAAACCCTCAAACCCTTTGTGCGCCTGTTCGGCCGCCTGGGCCTGCCCTCCAGCGCGGTGCTGCAGATTGCCAACGGCCTGCAGCAGGCCCAGGGCAACAGCCCCGCCGCGCCGCTGATGCCGCGCACCGTGGCGCAACTGGCCTGGCTGGGCATCAACCCGCAGCTGATCGCCCGCATCGAACCCTATGTGACCCTGCTGCCGCAGCGCACGGCCGTCAACCTCAACACCGCCAGCGCCGAGGTGATCTGGGCCAGCACCGAAAACCTGGACTGGGCCGGCGCCAACCAGTTGGTGCAGCAGCGCGCCTCCACCCCCTACAAATCGCTGGATGCTGCAGCCAAGTCCCTGGGCAAGCCCAATGTGTTCCAGAGCGACCGGCATGCCGTCTTCACCCGCTACTTCGAGGCGCGCGGACGCTTGCGCCTGGGCGAGAACGTGCTGAGCCAGCGCTCCGTGCTGCTGCGCAACGACATGCAGGTCACGACGCTGTGGCAGGAGCACACGGACTGGGGTATGCCCGCGGTCCAGGCGCAATGACAGATTCAGTAACACCAACCGTCACACAGCCCCCATAGAATGCGCAGTTCCCCCTCATGAGTTCACTGTTTCTTCTTCTGCCCGCGCCTGCCGCGAGCCCCACCGGCGAATACGCCTATGCCCAGAGCAGCGACGGCCAGCATGTGCAGCACAGCGGCCAGGCTGCGGCATCCATGCTGCCTGCTGCGGGGCGGGCAGATGCAGTCGTGGCCGTCGTGGCATGGCAGATGCTGTCCTGGCACCGGATTGCGCTGCCCCCGGGCCTGAACCCGCACAGCCGGCGCCAGCAGCCCCGCCTCAGGGCTGCCCTGGAAGGACTGCTGGAAGAGAAACTGCTGGACGATCCCCAGTCGCTGCATCTGGCACTGGCGCCGCAAATACATCAGGCCGAAAGCTGCTGGGTGGCCGTTTGCGACAAGCAATGGCTGCGCAGCCATCTGAAGCACCTGGAAGCCTCGGGCCATACCGTGGCCCGCTTGGTCCCCGAAATCGCACCGGCGGCCGAGGCCCGGCTCTGGGCCCTGGGCGATGCCGAGCAGCCCTGGCTGCTGGCCTGCGGCGTTCACGGCCTCAGCAGCCTCGCCAGCCTGCCCCTGAAAACCGATGCCTCCGTCATCGCCGCGCTGCTGGCCGCCTTGCCCGCCGATGCCGCCTTGCAGGCCGAGCCGCAGCTGACACGCCTGATGGAAGGGAACCAGGCCTGGAACCGGCCCGTGGAAATCCAGCCGCCGGCGCAGCGCCTGCTGGCTGCGGCCCGCAGCCCCTGGGATCTGGCCCAGTTCGAGTTCAACCTCGGCACCCGCACCCGCTGGCGCCGCCGGCTGCAGGAAGCCTGGCAAAGCTTCAGCCGCGCCCCGCAATGGCGGGCCGCCCGCTGGGGGGCCGCCCTGGCCGTCGCAGCCCAGCTCGTGGGACTCAATGCCTGGGCCTGGAAGGAAAACCGCGCCATCGAACAGCGCCAGCAGCAGGCGGTGCAGACGCTCAAGGACACCTTCCCCCGGATTCCCGTCGTCGTCGACGCAGCGGTGCAGATGCAGCGCGAGCTTGACCTGCTGCGCAGCGCCTCGGGCGCGCTCTCGGCCGGCGACCTGGAGCCCTTGCTCGCGGCCAGTGCCCAGATTCCCGGCATCCAGGCCGCCACCGGCCTGCAGTACCAGGAGCGCCAGCTGCGCATCCAGGGCCTGGCGCTGGACGGCCAGGCCGCTGCCGATGCGCAGCAGAGCCTGGCCGGCAGCGGCCTGCGGCTGGAGCGCTCCGGCAATGACTGGGTACTACAGGCTGAGGCCTCCCTATGAAAAATAACTCCCCACGCTCCCCACTGACGTGTGGTCGCTGCCCCTGCGGGAAGGGCTCTTTTCATCTTGGGGCGGCCCGGCGATGAAAACTTCCGCCTCTCTTGCCGCCCCGCTGGCCCAGGCACTGCAGCCGCTGCGCGCGCGCTGGCAGCAGTTGGCCGCCCGCGAGCAGAACCTGGTGCTGGCCGCCGGCGCCGTCGTCGCGCTGGCCCTGCTGTGGTCGCTGGCCGTCGCACCGGCGCTGCACAGCCTGGGCACGGCACCGGCGCGCCATGCCCAGGCCGACCAGCAGCTGCAGCGCATGCTGAAGATGCAGGCCCAGGCGCAGCAGCTGCGCCAGCACGCCCCCTCACAGCCGCAGCCGGTGGGCAACACACAGGCCCTGCTGCAGCAATCGCTGCAGGCCGAGCTCGGTGCCAGCGCCAAGATGCAGTGGCTGGGCAACCGCGCCCAGGTCACGCTGACGGCTGCGCCCGCGTCCGCCTTGGCCCGCTGGCTGGCACAGGTGCGGGACAACACGCATGCCGCGGCCTCGGAAATGAAGCTCAGCCGCGCGGCAGCCCCCGCCGCCGATGCAACGACCCGCTGGAGCGGCAGCCTGATGCTGGAGCTGCCGGACCGGGCCGCTCCGTAAGAACTCCAGCTCATGCGCGCCCCCCCCCTCACCACTCCGCATTTCCGCCGCCTTGGGCCGGATGACGGGGTACGCGCGCCGCGCCGCTGGGCCTTTGCCGGTGCGCTGCTGGGCCTGCTGGCCAGCGCCACGCTCTGGGCGCCGGCCTCATGGTTGTCGCAGGCCATCCAGGCCGCCACGCAAGGCCAGGTGCAGTTGCAGGAACCGCGCGGCACGGTGTGGAACGGCTCGGCCCGGCTGGTGCTGACCGGCGGCGCCGACAGCCACGACCAGGCCGCACTGCCGACCCGGCTGCAATGGCAGCTGCGCCCGCACTGGACAGGCGCCCGGATCAGCGTACAAAGCGACTGCTGCACGGCAGCGCCCATGACGGCGCAGCTGCATGCCGGCCCTGGCGGCGTGTCCGCCCTGGTCGACGACGGCCAGCTGCGCCTGCCGGCCGAGCTGCTGTCCGGCCTGGGCACGCCATGGAACACCGTGGCCCTGCAAGGCCAGCTGCGCCTGTACACCCTGGGCCTGCAGCTGCACTACCGCGCCGGGGCCCTGCACAACCAGGGGCGCACGCGCCTGGAAGCCCTGGCCGTCTCCTCGCGCCTGTCGCCGCTGCGCCCCTTGGGCAGCTACCGGCTGGACCTGGACGGCGGCGACAACACCAGCCTCGCGCTGTCCACGCTCAGCGGCGATCTGCAGCTCAGCGGCCAGGGGCAGTGGGTGGGATCGCGCCTGCACTTCACGGGCCAGGCATCGGCCAACCCGGAGCACGAGGCCGCCCTGTCCAATCTGCTCAATATTCTGGGACGCCGCCAGGGCGCGCGTTCCATCATCACCTTTGGTTGACCCATGAATCCGCACTCGACTTCCGCCTGGCGCAACACTCTGCATTCCATAGCAGCCGCGGCGCTTTTTGCCTGCGTTACAGCGCCAATTCATGCGCAAACCCAAGCTGCGCCTGCGAATCCCACTCCCAGTTTGCGACCGGGCGAGCCCGTCACGCTGAACTTCACCAACGCCGACATCGAAGCCGTCTCGCGCGCCATTGCCGCCATCACCAACCGCAACGTGGTGGTCGATCCGCGCGTCAAGGGACAGATCACGCTGCTGACCGACAAGGCCGTGCCGCCGGCCACGGCCTACCAGCAGTTCCTGGCCGCGCTGCGCATGCAGGGCTTTACCGTGGTCGAGACGGCCGGCCTGTACAAGGTCATTCCCGAGGCCGATGCCAAACTGCAGGCCAATGAGGTCGCCATCAGCCAGGGCGGCCGCGGCAGCCGCGCGAGCGGCGGGCAGATCGTCACCCAGATCTTCAAGCTCAACTACGAGAGCGCAGCCAACCTGGTGCCCGTGCTGCGGCCGCTGATCAGTCCCAACAACACCATCAACGTCAACCCCGGCAACAACTCCCTGGTCATCACCGACTACGCGGACAACATCCAGCGCATCTCGCGCATCGTGGCCAGCATGGACGTCTCCAACGCCACCGATGTGGAGGTGATCGCGCTGCGCCATGCCGTGGCCGTCGACATGGTGGCCCTGGTCAATCGCCTGATCGAAGGCGGCGGCGCCACGGCCGGCGCCGTGCCGACGGCGGCGGGCGCCACGGCGGGCCAGACCGACAACAGCTTCCGCACCTCCATCCTGGCCGAGCCGCGCAGCAATTCGATACTGGTACGCGCCGCCAACCCGGCGCGCCTGGCGCAGATCCGCTCGCTGATCGCGCGCCTGGACCAGCCCGCCATGGTGGGCGGCGGCGATGAAGGCAACATCCACGTGATCTACCTGAAAAACGCCGATGCCGTGGCGCTGGCGGCGACGCTGCGCGCCGCCATCAACGCCCAGACCACGGCGACGGCTGCGGCGGCCGGCGGCAACGCAACGGCCACCGCCGCGGCGGCCACGGGCGGCGGCGGCGCGACCCAGCCCGTCATCTCGCGCGGCACCGACGGCACGGCCACCATGGGCATGGGCGGCTCCAGCGGCGCCTCCTTTGGCAGCAACGGCCCCAGCGCGCAGTTCGGCATTGCCCATCAGCCGTCCACGGGCGGCATGATCCAGGCCGACCCCAACACCAACTCGCTGATCATCACGGCGGCGCCGCCGCTGTACCGCCAGTTGCGCGCCGTGATCGACCGGCTGGACGGACGCCGCGCCCAGGTGCTGATCGAGGCCATGATCGTCGAGGTCAATGCCAACAAGCTGGCCCAGTTCGGCGTGCAGTGGAACTCCATCCTGCGCAGCGGCGGCCGCGTGGTGGGTGTGCTAGGCAACAATTCCAGCGTGGCCGGCGCCAACATCCTGGGCCTGCTCAACCTCGTCAAGGACGGCAACATCAATTCCAGCGCCATCAGCGACCCGTCCTCGCTGCGCGGCACCAACCTGGGCCTCACGCAGCGCGTGAACGGCCAGGACACGCTGGGCATGCTGGCCAACTTCCTGCAGGGCGACAACGACGCCAACGTGCTGTCCACGCCCAATCTGATGACGCTGGACAACGAGGAGGCCCGCATCACCGTGGGCCAGACCGTGCCCTTCCCCACGGGCTCCTATGCCAACTCCACGGGCAGCTCCACCGTCAACCCTTTCACCACCATCGAGCGCAAGGACGTGGGCATCGTGCTGCGCGTGCGCCCGCAGATCAACGAGAACGGCACGGTCAAGCTGGCGGTCTACCAGGAAGCCTCCAGCATCGACGAATCCACCCGCAAGGACACCAACGGCGCCATCACCAACAAGCGCTCCATCGAGTCCAACGTGCTGGTCGAGGACGGGGGCATCGTGGTGCTGGGCGGCCTGATCGAGGACCGCTATTCCCAGGCCGAGGACCGCGTGCCCCTGCTGGGCGACATCCCGGTGGTGGGCAATCTGTTTCGCAACACCAACCGCCAGCGCAAGAAGACCAATCTCATGGTGTTCCTGCGCCCCGTGGTCATGCGCGATGCCGCGGCGTCCACCCAGGTCTCGCAGGATCGCTACGAGGCCATCCGCGCCGAGCAGCAGACCGTGCAGCCCGAGGCCAACTGGCTGCTGCGCTCGGTCAGCGGCGCGCCCACGCTGCCCGCGCTGACCTCCGCGCCCCAGCCCGGCCAGCCCGCGGCCGACGACAAGCCGGCACAGATCCCGCCGGCATCGCCGGCTCCCGCCGCCACGCCGCCGGGCACGCTGTAAGCGCAGGCTCCGGACATCACCATGCGCTACCCACTGCCTTACGCCTTTGCCCGCAGCAGCCAGCTGCTTGTGGAAGATGACGGCCAGGAGCTGCTGCTGTGGCACGGCCCGCAGCCCGACTGGCCGGCCCTCTCCGAGGTGCAGCGCAAGCATGGCGTGCAACGCTGGCAGATGCTGGACGCCACGGCGCTGGCGCATCGCATCAGCGCCGCCTATTCGCAAAGCGAGTCCAGCGCCGCCCTGGTGGTCAGCGAGGTCGAGTCGGACGCCGACCTCTCGCGCATGATGCAGGAGCTGCCCGCCGTGGAGGACCTGCTGGAAACCGCCGACGACGCGCCCATCATCCGCATGCTCAACGCCCTGCTCACCCAGGCCGCGCGCGACGGCGCCAGCGATATCCACATCGAGCCCTACGAGCGCCACTCCAGCGTGCGCTTTCGCGTGGACGGCGACCTGCGCGAAGTCGTGCAGCCCAACCGCGCGCTGCATGCAGCACTGATCTCGCGCCTGAAGATCATGGCCGACCTGGACATCGCCGAAAAGCGCCTGCCCCAGGACGGCCGCATCAGCCTGCGCCTGGGCACGCGCGCCATCGACGTGCGCGTCTCCACCCTGCCCAGCGCCCATGGCGAGCGCGCCGTGCTGCGCCTGCTCGACAAGAGCGAGAGCAAGCTCAGCCTCGAAGCCGTGGGCATGCAAGGCCAGACCCTGGCCCGCTTCACGCACCTGACGGCCCAACCCCACGGCATCGTGCTCGTCACCGGCCCCACGGGTTCGGGCAAGACCACCACGCTGTACGCGGCGCTGCAGCGCATGGATGCCGGCCACAACAACATCATGACGGTGGAGGACCCCATCGAGTACGAGCTGGCCGGCGTGGGCCAGACCCAGGTCAACGCCCGCATCGAGCTGACCTTTGCCAAGGCTTTGCGCGCCATACTGCGCCAGGACCCGGACGTGATCATGATCGGCGAAATCCGCGACTTCGAGACCGCGCAGATCGCCATCCAGGCCTCGCTCACGGGCCATCTGGTGCTGGCCACGCTGCACACCAACGACGCGGCCAGCGCCGTGACGCGCCTGATCGACATGGGCGTGGAGCCGTTCCTGCTCTCGTCCTCGCTGCTGGGCGTGCTGGCCCAGCGCCTGGTCAGAAAGATCGACAGCAACGAGCCCAGCGGCTACAAGGGCCGCACGGGAATTTTCGAGATGCTGGTGGTGGACGACGCCATCCGCGCGCAAATCCACCGCCAGGCCAGCGAGGCCGAAATCCGCGACACCGCCCTGGCCGCCGGCATGCGCCTGATGCGCGACGACGGCGAGCGCCTGGTGCGCGAAGGCATCACCACGCGCGAGGAAGTGCTGCGCGTGACCAGGGACTGATCCCCAGAAACCAGATCCCCCCTGAGGCGCTACGCGCCTTCCCCCCAGGGGGACAACGGCCTTTGCTGCGGGGCGGCCCTTGCTGGCCGTCCCGCTGTTGGGCCGCGCCGGTTTTATGCATGATGACCGTTGCCTGCAAGGGATATTGCCGCTGGCAAGAATGCTTTGCATGACTACGACTTCCAAGCGTCCCGCCCTGTCCATGCTCGATCTGGTCGCCGTGCGCGAAGGCGGCACCGTGGCCGATGCGCTGCAGATCGCCGTGCGCACCGCCCAGTGCGCCGAACGCCTGGGCTTTGCCCGCTACTGGCTGGCCGAGCACCACAACATGCCGGGCATCGCCAGTTCGGCCACGGCCGTGCTGATCGGCCATATCGCGGGCAGCACCGCCAAGATCCGCGTCGGCTCGGGCGGCATCATGCTGCCCAACCACGCGCCCCTGGTCGTGGCCGAGGCCTTCGGCACGCTGGCCGAGCTGTACCCGGGCCGCATCGACCTGGGCCTGGGCCGCGCGCCCGGCACCGACGGCCCCACCATGCGCGCGCTGCGGCGCGACCGCGTGGAGACCGAGGAAGACTTCCCGCGCGACGTGCAGGAGCTGCAGCGCCTGCTGGGCCCGGCCCAGCCCGGCCAGCGCATCGTGGCCATGCCGGGCGCGGGCACCAACGTGCCCATCTGGCTGCTGGGCTCCAGCCTGTTCTCGGCCCAGCTGGCCGCGCATCTGGGCCTGCCCTATGCCTTTGCCTCGCACTTCGCGCCGCGCATGCTGCACCAGGCCCTGGCCATTTACCGCCAGACGTTCAAGCCCAGCGCCACGCTGGCCAAGCCCTATGCCATCGTCGGCGTGCCCGTGATCGCTGCGCCCACCGATGCCGAGGCGCAGCTCCTGGCCAGCAGCACCTACCAGCGCGTGCTGGGCATTCTGACCGGCAACCGCACGCGGCTGCTGCCGCCCGTCGAGGGCTTCATGGAGCAGATTTCGGAGCGCGAACGCGCGGCCATCGCGGACTTTCTCGCGGTCGGCGTGATCGGCGGCCCGGATACCGTGCGCCAGGGCCTGCAGGCGCTGGCCGACGCCACCCAGGCAGACGAATTCATGCTGGTCAGCGATGTGTTCGACGCCGACCGGCGCCTGCGCAGCCTGGAGATCACCGCCCAGACCCTGCGAGGCTGAAGCGCCAGGGTCCCGCTAGCGCGCCAGGTAGCCGCCATCGACCGGATAATAGGCTCCCGTGACGAATGAGGCCCGGTCGCTGGCCAGCCAGGCCACCAGCTCGGCCACCTCCTCGGGGCGGCCCAGCCGGCCTACGGGGTGGCTCGCCACCAGTTGGGCATGGGCTGCGGGGTCCTGCTCCAGGCGGCTGATGAGCGGCGTCTGTATGAATGCCGGCCCCACGGCGTTGACGCGCACGCCCTGCTGCGCATATTCCAGCGCCGCGGCCTTGGTCAGGCCAAGCACGCCGTGCTTGGCCGCCACGTAGGCCGGCGCCCCGGCAAAGCCCACGGTGCCGAGTATGGAGGCCATGTTGATGATGGAGCCGCCTGCGCTCTTGAGCATGGCGGCGATCTGGTACTTGCAGCCATAGAAGACGCCCGAGAGGTTCAGGCGCAGCACCTGTTCCCAAGCATCGAGCGGATAGTCGGCCGTCGGCGCGCTCTCGCCGCCGATGCCTGCGTTGTTGCAGGCCACGTCGAGACGGCCGAACTGGCGCATGATCTGCGCCACCAGCTCCTCATGGTCGGGGGCGCTGCCGGCGTCGCAGCGCAGGCACAGCGCCTCGCCGCCAAGCTCCATGATCTGGGCTGCCGTTTCCAGGCTGCCGCCTTCGTCGATGTCGGCCACCACCACACTGGCGCCCTCACGCGCCAGCACCATGGCCACCGCACGTCCTATGCCCGATGCTGCTCCGGTCACCAGTGCCACTTTGTTCTTCAGCATTGCAGATCTCCTTCTGCCCGTTTCGGATGAGGCATTCATTCTGATACAGCACAATCTCCCATACATGATGCACATACGGCCCTGCCCGAAGCCTGGCTGACATCAACAAGCGCTAACATCGTGGCTGAATCCACTCACCGACCGAACCGCCGCGCGCATGCCCGCCTTTTCATTTGAAGCCCTGGATGCACAGGGCCAGACCCGCAAGGGCACGCTGGAAGCCGACAACGCCCGTGCCGCGCGCAACCAGTTGCGCAGCCAGTCGCTGGTGCCCTTGCAGGTGGAGCCCGTGCCCACAGGCGGCGCATCGGGCCCGGGCGCATCGGGCAGGCACGGCTGGCTGACGCGGCCCGTGCTCAACTCCACGGCGCTGGCGGTCTGGACGCGCCAGCTTTCCGGCCTGGTCGGCTCCGGCCTGCCCATAGAGCGCGCCCTGGCGGCTCTGGCCGAGGAAGCCGACGACCCGCGCCAGCACCAGCTCGTGGCGGCGCTGCGCGCCGAAGTCAACGGCGGCTCCACCTTTGCCAGAGCCTTGAGCCAGCACCCGCGCGAGTTCTCGGAAATCTACCGCGCCGTGGTCGGTGCCGGGGAGTCCGGCGGCAGCCTGGGCCTCGTGCTGGAGCGGCTGGCCGACGATCTCGAATCGCGCCAGGCCCTTCAGTCCAAGCTGATCGGCGCCGCGCTGTATCCGGCCATCGTCACGCTGGTGGCCATCGTCATCGTGCTGTTTCTCGTCAGCTATGTGGTGCCGCAGGTGGCCAGCGTGTTTGCGGGCACCAAGCGCTCGCTGCCCTTCCTGACCGTGGCCATGCTGGCCATCAGCGATTTCGTGCGCCACTACGGCTGGGCGCTGCTGGCCCTGCTGATGGCGGGCGTCATCGCTTTTCGCATGGCGCTGCGCAACCCGGGCTTTCGCGAGCGCTTCGATGCCCAGTGGCTGCATATTCCGCTGATCGGCCGCCTCTCCCGCAGCTACAACGCGGCCCGCTTTGCAGGCACGCTGGCCATGCTGGCCGGCGCCGGCGTGCCCATCCTCAAGGCCTTGCAGGCCGCGGCCGAGACCTTGAACAACCGCGCCCTGCGCGCCGACGCCCTGGACGCACTGGTGCTGGTGCGCGAAGGCGCGCCCCTGGCCTCGGCCCTGGCGCAGAAAAAACGCTTTCCGGGCCTGGTGGCCATGTTCGCGCGCCTGGGCGAGCAGACCGGCCAGCTGCCGCTGATGCTGCAGCGCGCCGCCACCCAGCTGTCCACCGAGGTGCAGCGCCGCGCCATGCATCTGGCCACCATTCTGGAGCCGCTGCTGATCGTGGCCATGGGCCTCGTCGTCATGCTCATCGTGCTGGCCGTGCTCATGCCCATCATCCAGCTCAACCAGTTCGTCAAATAGGGGGCGGTCCCCAGACTGGGGCATGCACAACAACGGCTCCTGGGCGTCATATCAGCCCCATGCTGGCGCGAATATTGCTTGCTTTTAGTGCATTGCGTGAAATCCCCGCAATTTCGCACCAAACAGCAGCAATTATCCAAAGGAGCGCTTTCATGGAAGCACTAAAACAGGGCGCCGATGCCCTGTTCATTTTGATGGGCGCGGTCATGGTCCTGGCCATGCACGCGGGCTTCGCCTTTCTGGAACTGGGCACCGTGCGCCGCAAGAACCAGGTCAATGCGCTGGTGAAGATCCTGATCGATTTCTCCGTCTCCACCGTGGTCTATTTCGCTGTCGGCTACGCGGTGGCCTATGGCAGCGGCTTCTTCGTGGGCACCGAGCAGCTCGCCGCGCACAACGGCTACACGCTGGTCAAGTTTTTCTTCCTGCTCACGTTCGCCGCCGCCATTCCCGCCATCATCTCGGGCGGCATCGCCGAGCGCGCCAAATTCTGGCCGCAGCTGATCGCCACGGCGGTCATCGTCGGCCTCGTCTATCCCTTCTTCGAGGGCATTGCCTGGAACGGGCATTTCGGCGTGCAGGGCTGGATCAAGGAGCTGACCGGCGCCGAGTTCCACGACTTCGCGGGCAGCGTGGTGGTGCATGCCGTGGGTGGCTGGATCGCCCTGGCCGCCGTGCTGCTGCTGGGTGCGCGCAGCAACCGCTACCGCCGCGATGGCGCGATCTCGGCACACCCGCCGTCGAGCATTCCCTTTCTCGCCCTGGGTGCCTGGATCCTCACGGTGGGCTGGTTCGGCTTCAACGTGATGAGCGCGCAGACGCTGGACAAGATCTCCGGCCTGGTGGCGGTGAACTCGCTCATGGCCATGGTGGGCGGCACGCTGGCAGCGTTGCTGCTGGGCAAGAACGACCCCGGCTTCGTGCACAACGGCCCGCTGGCCGGCCTGGTGGCGGTGTGCGCGGGCTCTGACCTGATGCATCCATTGGGAGCACTGGTGGTGGGCGCGGTGGCCGGCGTCATCTTCGTGGTCATGTTCACGCGCACACAGAACAAATGGAAGATCGACGACGTGCTCGGCGTATGGCCGCTGCACGGCCTGTGCGGGACCTGGGGCGGCATCGCGGCAGGTATTTTCGGCACACGGGCGCTGGGCGGCCTGGGCGGCGTACACCTGGGCGCGCAGATCATCGGCACCCTGATCGGCGTGCTCTGGGCGGCCTTGGGCGGCGCGCTGGTCTACGGTGTGCTCAAGGCCACGGTGGGCCTGCGCCTGAGCCTCGAGGAGGAGTTCAACGGGGCCGACCTGTCCATCCACCGTATCAGCGCCACGCCCGAGCGCGAGGCCAATTGGTAAAAAGCAAGAACGGACTGCAGATGCAAAAAAGCCCGGGAGCATGGCCCCCGGGCTTTTTTTATCGCTTCAAGCGGATCGGATCAGCCGGCGAAATTCAGCTGGCCAGCGGCTTCGGCGGCTGCGGCTTCCTGCCGCACCTGCTCGCGGGACAGCGAAGAACCAGCCTGTGCCTTGGGAGCCTCATAGACATCCTGGTGCACGGGCATGGCGTTCTGGGCCATGGCCTGCTGCACTCCGGCGGATACCTGGGCGCGGGTCACGGTGCTGGCGGCGTCGGCTGCGGCAGGATACTGGCCGTCGGTGAAATCGAGGCCGGCGGCCTGGGCAGCGATGGCGGAGACGGCAAGAGCGGCAACGGCGGCGAAGCGGATGGTGTTTTTCATGGTCTTTCTCCTGAGTTTCATCAACAAGGGGCCTGTCGGTCTTGGCGGAAATCGCTTCGTTGCGGCGAGCCCATGGGTTTGACTATAGGGTTTTCACCAGATTGTAAAAATCATGTGCTAGGCAAAAGCCTATTTCAGGAACTGCAACAATCCGGCCGCTCCATCGGGCGCTATGCTGAGGCTTGGCCTCAAGGACTTCCCCCATGCCCGTCACCCTGCAAGACCAGCTGGTCGTCGCCATCTCATCGCGTGCGCTGTTCGACTTCGAAGAGGAAAACCGGCTGTTCGAGCACAGCGACCCGGCCACCTATCTGCAGCTGCAGCGCCAGCGGCTCGACGTTCCGGCCGCGCCCGGCGTGGCCTTTTCTCTGGTGCAGAAGCTGCTCGCCTTCAACACACCGGAACTACAGCGCGTGGAAGTGGTCATTCTTTCGCGCAACGACCCGGTCAGCGGACTGCGGGTCTTCCACTCGGCCGAATCTTCGGGCATTGCCTTGCAGCGCGGCGTTTTCACACAGGGGCGCGCACCTTTCGGCTATCTGCGCCCGCTGGGCGCGCATTTGTTCCTCTCGGCCAATGGCGACGACGTAACCGAAGCCTTGCGCCTGGGCTATCCCGCCGCCCATGTGTTCACCGAGTCGGCCCAAGCCAGCCAGGCCCATCCGCATGAGGTGCGCATCGCCTTCGACGGCGACGCCGTGCTGTTTTCCGACGAGGCCGAGCGCATCTTCCAGAGCCAGGGGCTGGAGGCTTTTCAGCGCCACGAAACCGACAAGGCCGCCCAACCCCTGCCCGACGGCCCGTTCAAGCCCTTGCTGGCTGCGCTGCACCGGCTGCAGCAGGTGGATGTGCCAGGCATGCGCATACGCACGGCGCTGGTGACCGCGCGCAGCGCACCGGCCCACAAGCGCGCAATCAACACGCTGATGGACTGGAATATCGCCGTGGACGAGGCCATGTTCCTGGGCGGCCTGCCCAAGGGCGCCTTTCTGCGCGAGTTCGAGCCCGATTTCTTCTTCGACGACCAGACCGGCCATGTCCGCAATGCCGCCAGCCACGTGCCGGCAGGCCATGTGCGCAGCGGTATTGCGCACGAGAAAAGGCCCGCCGCCGAGGCCACGGCTTCGGCCGACAAATGAAAGCGATGGAAAGCAGCCGTAAAGTATTGCAAAACCCTGACCGGCGCCGCGCGGCGCGGTTGAGTTGGGCCGATGCGCCCCCATCTGTGAGGGCATGCGAAACATGCCCAATGCACTCCAACACCGCCGCAACCGGACTCCGTCCATCATGAAGACGGCCATGGCCGTGCTGCTGACCAGCGCCGCCTTCATGCTGCCCGCAGCGCGCGCCGCGGAAGGCCATAAGGACGGCGGCGCGGCCGCACCGCTTTCCAAGGGGGAGATCAAGGCCCAGCAGCAGTTCAAGATGCTGGACTTCAACCGCGACGGCAAGCTCAGCCGCAGCGAAGTGGCCCTGATCCCGAAGCTGGCGGCGGCCTTTGACGAGACCGACACCAACAAGGACGGCTATGTGACGTACGAGGAAGTGCGGGCCTTTGCCGTCAAGTACCGCGCCCGGGAACAGGCCAAGGCAGCCACTGCCGCCGATGCCGCCGATGCCGCCGATGCCGCGCGCCAGCATCCGCCGGCAAACGCCGCGCCCCCAGCTACCAATTCAGAAGCTACCGATGCTCATTAGACATTGTTTACAGCCTTGTCATCATCAGCAATTGATGACTGACAAGCGTGAGCAGCTATCAAAAATATAAGGTTTTCCTTCGTGCGCGATCCTGAAACTGGCGCGCTCCAATCCAGGGACAGCGAGCAAGGGCCGCCCCGCGGCGAGGCTGTCGGCCCCTTCCCGAAGAGAGGGGGAGAAGCCGCTCGGCGGCTCAGGGGGGTTATTTATCCCCGCCCGTGCGCTTGACCTTGGGCTCGGAGTAGGTCAGGGGCTCGTTGCGCACCACCTGCTTGCTGTTCAGCTGGTCTTCGGCCTGGCTGGCCTGCTGGGCCTGCTCCACCGCCTGGGCGCTGGCACGCCACATGGACTGGATGTGCTCGATGAGCAGCTTGGAAATCGGCTCCTTGGGCGGCTCTTTTGCCTTTTCCTTTTGCTTGACTTCCTCGGCCAGCGTCCAGTCGCGGTTTTCCCGGTCCGCATTCGACGGTTTTTCCGGTCCGCGCACGCTGCGGCCTTCGCCGATCTTGTCGACGGACTCGACGGCGTTGACCGCGTTGACCGGCCGTACGGGAACCGCTCCGGATGCTCCCGTGGAATACAAATCAGCCCCCTGGATCCGCCACGAGGCGTTCGATCTGTCGACAGGTGGAATTTGCATGATTAGGCCCTCCGTGGTTTATCTGCTGGCAGGCGTGGAAGCACCTCCCTCGCCGCTGTATCGACGGGCCTTGAGAAAACTGAAGTACTTTCTTGCTGAATTATTGGATAGCAGCTACCGCTTTCCCGGCAAACATCAGAGCCCAAAAACACAAAAACCTTGCCGCATTGCAGCAAGGTTTTTTTCATTGCCGAATCGCTCTCAGAGAAATCGTTCGAGCAGCTTGCGCGAATGCTTGTCGAGTGCCGCCGTGTTGGGCACCTTGAACTGCACGCCGTCCTGGCCGGCGATCAGGAGCTGGCTGCGGCCCGAGAGCTTGCGGATGTCCTCCTCGGCCTTGAGCACCATCTGCGTGGGGCCGCGGTCGGTCTGCAAGTCCCAGGTGCTGGGCGTGGAAAAGCTGGAGACATGCAGGATGCGCTCTATGGTCGGCACGAATTCGCGCACCGCCAGGTCCTGCTCGATCAGCTCGCGGGCCTGCGGGTCCAGCTCGGCCACGCGCGGTATCCACAGCGCCTCCCTGCCGTCGGCCGCGACCAGGGACAGGCCGTCCTGCGGCGCGCCCAGGGGAAAGGCGCGCACCGGCACCACGGATTCGAAGCGCGTGCCGTCGCCCAGGGTCAGCACCAGGCGGCCATGGGTGTTGCGTTCCAGGCGCATGCCGGCCGCGCCGGAGTGCGGGGCGGAGTTCGGAGCATGGGGATCGTGCAGCATGGCTTATTCCTCGGTAGTCATTTGCAGGGTCAGGCCCGCGGCCTGGGCATCCTCTTCGGCGCGGCGCGCCTGCGCTTCGTACAGACGCCAGTAGTGGCCCTTGCGGGCCATCAGCTCGTCGTGCGGGCCGACCTCGACGATCTCGCCGCGATCCATGACCACGAGGCGGTCGGCCTTGCGCAGCGTGGACAGGCGGTGGGCAATGGCGATCGTGGTGCGGCCCTGCACCAGGTTGTCCAGGGCGCGCTGGATTTCCTTTTCGGTCTCGGTGTCCACGGCCGAGGTCGCCTCGTCCAGGATCAGGATGCGCGGGTCGATCAGCAGCGCGCGCGCGATCGAGATGCGCTGGCGCTCGCCGCCCGACAGGCCCTGGCCGCGCTCGCCCACCAGCGAGTCGTAGCCGTGCGGCAGGCGCAGGATGAATTCGTGGGCGTGGGCGGCGCGCGCCGCGGCCACGACTTCCTCACGCGTGGCACCGGGTTTGCCGTAGGCGATGTTCTCGGCAATCGTGCCGAAGAACAGAAAGGGCTCCTGCAGCACCAGGCCGATGTTGCTGCGGTAGTCGGACACGGACATGCGGCGCACATCCACCCCGTCGAGCTGGATGGAGCCTTCGGACACGTCGTAGAAGCGGCAGATCAGGTTCACCAGCGTGCTCTTGCCCGAGCCGCTGTGGCCCACCAGGCCTATCATCTCGCCGGGCCGGATCTGCAGCTGCAGGTGTTTGATGACGGCGCGGCTGCCGTAGCGGAAGCTCACGTCCTCCATGCTGATGGCGCCCGTGGTCCGGGGCAGCTTCACGGGGTTGATGGGCTCGGGCACGTTGCTCACGTGGTCGAGGATGTCGAAGATGCGCTTGGCGCCGGCGGCGGCCTTTTGCGTGACCGAGACGATGCGGCTCATCGAATCCAGCCGCGTATAGAAGCGGCCGATGTAGGCGATGAAGGCCGTCAGGATACCCACGGTGATCTTCTCGTGGGCCACCAGGTAGATGCCGAAGCCCCAGACGATGAGCAGGCCGATTTCGGTCAGCAGCGTGACCGTGGGGGTGAACAGCGACCAGGTCTTGTTCACCTTGTCGTTGGCCTGCAGGTTGACCTGGTTGGCATCGGCAAAGCGGTCGGCTTCGCGCTTTTCCTGGGCAAAGGCCTTGACCACGCGGATGCCCGGAATGGTGTCGGCCAGCACATTGGTCACTTCGGACCAGACGCGGTCGATCTTCTCGAAGCCGGTGCGCAGACGGTCACGCACGATGTGGATCATCCAGGCGATGAAGGGCAGCGGCACCAGCGTCACCAGCGCCAGCCAGGGGTTGATGGAGAACAGGATGACCGAGGTCATCACGATCATCAGCACGTCGGTCGCGAAATCCAGCGCGTTGAGCGACAGAAACAGGTTGATGCGGTCGGTTTCGGCGCCGATGCGCGCCATCAGGTCGCCCGTGCGCTTGCTGCCGTAGAAGTCCACGGAGAGATTCAGCAGGTGGTTGTAGGTGGTGGTGCGCAGATTGGCGCCTATGCGCTCGGACACCTTGGCCAGCACAAAGGTGCGGGCCCAGCCCAGGGCCCAGGCCAGCAGGGCCGAGCCCAGCAGCGCGCCCAGGTAGAAAGTCACCAGGCCGGGGTCGATCTTTTCGCCGTTCTGGAAGGGAATCAGGATCTTGTCCATCAGCGGGATGGTCAGATAGGGCGCGACCAGCTGGGCCGCCGTGGTGGCCAGCGTCAGCAGAAAGCCCAGCAGCAGCTGGTTTTTGTAAGGTTTGGCAAAACGCCACAGGCGCAGTAACACCCAGGTCGAGGTCTGGGGCCCCTGCTGGCGCGCGCAGGCCGGGCATTCCTCGGTGTCGGGCGGCAGCACCGTGTGGCAGACGGGGCAGTGGGCGGTTTCCTCGTCCTCCTGGTCGACATAGTCCTGGCCGCGCGCCATGCGCTCGCGCTGGCGGTCGAACTGCTGCGTCAGCAGCATGATGGAGGTCTGGTGCGTCAGCGTGATATGCCACAGGCCCAGGCGCCGGTCATGGTCGTGCAGCTCCAGCTTGCCCACGCCGCCATGGTCCTGCAGGCGCAGGCTCTGATCCACAGCGAGCGGCCACTCACGCCATTGGCGGTCGACCGGATCGCAGGCCAGCAGGCGCTCCTGCGTCAGCGCCAGCAGGCCGTGTCCGAAGCGCAGATCCGCGCTCAGGTCAACCGGGACGATGGCTAGTACGTTTTCTTGGGGGGCGAGCCTGGCTCGCAATTCATCCCCCAAAGGACCGGCAAACACGGCCGAAGCATCCACAGTATGGTGATGTTGCATGTTGAGTTATTTTTCTCCGCCTGGGGCGGCTCCTTGGGCCTTGCGGCGACCGCCAGGCAGGACGAACGCGGCAGGGCCGTGCGCTCGGTACATCCTTGATAACGCGCGAGCCTGCATTTAGGCTGACACCCCGACAATATGATGGCGCTGGGCGCACAATGCCTTTTCATCCAATGCAGAGCCTAATCGCCTGCTCCTCATTTCGCTATCCGCTTACCCGCTGACCACGACATGGCCAAATTCAACGACATCCAACTCTTGCGCACCACTTTTCTGCGTGGCCCCAGTGTCTGGACCTACCGCCCCGTGCTGGAAGTCTGGCTGGACCTGGGTGAGCTGGAAGACTATCCGTCCAACAAGATCCCCGGCCTCAACGCGCGCCTGACCACCTGGCTGCCCGACCTGATCGAGCACCACTGCGGCGTGGGCGAGCGCGGCGGCTTCATCCAGCGGCTGGAAGGCGGCACCTGGATGGGCCATGTGCTGGAGCACGTCATCATCGAGCTGCTCAACCTCTCGGGCATGCCCGCCGAATTCGGCCAGACGCGCGAAATCTCCAGGCGCGGCATCTACCGCATGGTGTTCCGCTGCCCCGAGGAAGCCGTGGCCCGCGTGGCGCTGGAACAGGGCCACAGACTGCTGATGGCCGCCATCAACGATGAGTCCTTCAACCTCAAGCAGGCCGTCCACGCCATCAAGACGGCCATCAACGACCGCTACCTGGGCCCCAGCACGGGCTGCATCGTCGATGCCGCCGGCGAGCGCCGCATCCCCCATATCCGGCTGAACGACGGCAACCTCGTGCAGCTGGGCTACGGCGCCGCCCAGCGCCGCATCTGGACCGCCGAGAGCGACCAGACCAGCGCCATTGCCGAAGGCATTGCCCAGGACAAGGACTTCACCAAGCGCCTGCTGACCGCCTGCGGCGTGCCCGTGCCCGAAGGCCAGGTCGTCAACTCGCCCGAGGAAGCCTGGGAAGTGGCGCAGGACATAGGCTGTCCCGTCACCGTCAAGCCCTCGGATGGCAACCATGCCCGCGGCGTGACGCTGGAGCTGTCCAAGGAAGAAGACATCAAGGCCGCCTTCGCGCTGGCCCAGCCCGAAGGCTCGGACGTCATCGTCGAGAAATTCATCGACGGCGTGGAACACCGCATCCTGGTCGTGGGCGGTAAGGTGGTCGCCGCGACCAAGGGCGAGACCGTGAGCGTGCACGGCAACGGCAAGTCCACGCTGCGCGAGCTGGTGGAAGTGCTCAACCAGGACCCGCGCCGCGGCCCCGAGCAGGAATATCCGCTGGACTGGATCAATCTGGAGGCGGGCTCCGTCAAGCTGGAGCTGAACCGCCAGCACGTGACGCCCGACTCCGTCATCGCCCAGGGCCAGGACATTCTGCTGCAGCGCAACGGCAACATGGCCATCGACTGCACCGACGATGTGCACCCCGACGTGGCTTATTACGCCACGCTGGCCGCCAAGATCGTGGGCCTGGACATCGCCGGCATGGACATGATCCTCAAGGACGTGTCCCAGCCCATGAAGGGCCAGGGCGCCATCCTCGAAGTCAACGCCGGCCCCGGCCTGCTGATGCACCTCAAGCCCACCAGCGGCGCTCCGCGCCCCGTGGGCATGGCCATCGTGGACCATCTGTTCCCGCGCACCGAGGAAGGCACGGGCGCGGGCCGCATTCCCATCGTCGGCATTGCCGGCACGCGTGAAAACGCCTTCATCTCGCGCCTGGTCGGCTGGCTGCTGCAACTGTCGGGCAAGCTCACGGGCGTGGCCAGCAGCGAAGGCATGTTCCTGGCCAACCGCCAGACGCAGAAGACCAATACCGCCAACTGGGCCGGCGCCCACCGCCTGCTGACCAACCGCCTGGCCGAGGCCGCGGTGATCCAGACCACCTCGCGCTCCATCCTCGAAGAAGGCCTGGCCTACGACCGCTGCCTGGTCGGCGTGGTCACCGACATGGACGGCTACGAGCAGCTCGCCGACCACGACGTGCTCGAACAGGCCAAGATGCGCCGCGTGCTGCGCACCCAGATCGACGTGGTGCTCGACGAAGGCGCCGGCGTGCTCAACGCCGACATCGCCCAGGTGGCCGAACTGGCCGAGCTGTGCGACGGCTCCGTCGTGCTCTACAGCACCGGCGCCGATGAGGCCGCCCTCGCCGTGGTGGCCGCCCACCGCCAGAGCACCGAAAAGAATCACGACGGCGGCCGCGCCGTGCTGGTCAAGGGCCAGAACGTGGTGCTGGCCTCGGGCAACCAGGAGCGCGTGCTGGGCTCGCTCGCCGCGCTCTCGCTGCCCGGCGGCAAGCGCCCCGACACGCCCGCCCTGCTGGCGGCTATCGCCACGGCCTGGGCCCTGGACATCACGCCCGACCTGATCGCCGCCGGCATCAAGACCTTCGAATACAACGCCTGAGACGCCACCCACGACGAAATGCAAACCGCCCGTGCCTGACCGCCGGGCGGCCATCCGAAAGAAGCACTATGCAGATCACCCGCATCCGAGCCTTGCGTGGCCCCAACCTCTGGACCCGCAGCACCGCCATCGAAGCCGTCGTGCAATGCAGGGAAGGCGAGCAGCTCTATACCGCCATTGCCGGTTTCGAAGACAAGCTGCGCGCGCGCTTTCCGACCATCGGCACGCTGCAGCCCCATGGCGCCGACCAGAAGCTGTCCCTGGCCCATGTGATGGCCGTGGCCGCCCTGTCGCTGCAGGCACAGGCCGGCTGCCCCGTCACCTTCAGCCGCACGCACGAGACCGTGGAGCAAGCCACCTTCCAGGTCGTCGTCGAGTACACCGAGGAAACCGTGGGCCTGCTGGCCATGAAGCAGGCCGAGGCCCTGATCCAGGCTGCGCTCAACGACACGCCCTTCGACAGCGACAAGGTCATCGCCGAGCTGCGCGAGCTGGATGAAGACGAGCGCATCGGCCCCTCGACCGGTGCCATCGTCGATGCGGCCGTGGCGCGCGGCATTCCGTTCCGCCGCCTGACCTCCGGCTCGCTGGTGCAGCTGGGCTGGGGCGCCAAGGCCCGCCGCATCCAGGCCGCCGAGCTCGATTCCACCAGCGCCGTGGCCGAGTCCATCGCCCAGGACAAGGACCTGACCAAGCGCCTGCTGCACGCGGCCGGCGTGCCCGTGCCGCTGGGCCGCCCCGTGGCCGATGTGGAAGACGCCTGGGTCGTGGCCCAGGAAGTGGGCCTGCCCGTGGTGGTCAAGCCCCAGGACGGCAACCAGGGCAAGGGCGTGGTGGTCAACATCACCACCCGCGAAGGCCTGGAAGCCGCCTACAAGACCGCCAGCGAATTCGGCGACGAGATCATGGTCGAGCGCTTTCTGCCCGGCCACGACTTCCGCCTGCTGGTCGTCGGCGGCCAGCTCGTGGCCGCGGCCCGCCGCGAGCCGCCCCAGGTGCTGGGCGACGGCAAGCACACCGTCCGCGAACTGGTGGATATCGTGAACCAGGACCCGCGCCGCGGCTCGGGCCACGGCACCGCGCTGACCAAGATCCGCCTCGACGACATCGCCATCGCGCGCATCGCCTCCGAAGGCTTGAGCCCCGACTCCGTGCCGGCCCAGGGCCAGCGCGTGGTGCTGCGCAACAATGCCAATCTGTCCACCGGCGGCAGCGCCACCGACGTGACCGACGACGTGCACCCCGAAGTCGCGGCGCGCGCCATCGAGGCGGCCCAGACCATAGGCCTGCATATCTGCGGCGTGGACGTGGTCTGCGAAACCATGCTGCGTCCGCTCGAAGAGCAGAACGGCGGCATCGTCGAAGTGAATGCCGCTCCCGGCCTGCGCATGCACCTGGCCCCCTCCTTCGGCAAGCCGCGCAACGTGGGCGTGCCCATGGTGGACGAGCTGTTCGCCCCCGGCAACGACGGCCGCATCCCGCTGGTGGCCGTGACCGGCACCAACGGCAAGACCACGACCACGCGCGTGATCGCCCACCTGTTCACCTCGCACGGCTGGCGCACGGCCATGACCAATACCGACGGCGTCTACGTCAACGGCCGCCAGATCGACAGCGGCGACTGCTCGGGCCCCAAGAGCGCCCGCAACGCCCTGGCCCACCCCGAGACCGATGCCGCCGTGCTCGAATGCGCGCGCGGCGGCATTCTGCGCGAAGGCCTGGGCTTCGACCGCTGCCAGGTGGCCGTGGTCACCAACGTGGGCGAAGGCGACCACCTGGGCCTGAACTTCATCACCACCAAGGAAGACGTGGGCGTCCTGAAGCGCGTCATCGTGCAGAACGTGGCCGCCGACGGCTACGCCGTGCTCAATGCCGCCGACCCGCTGGTGGCCGCCATGGCCACCACCTGCCCCGGCAAGGTGATCTTCTTTGCCGCCGACCGCCACCATCCCGTCATGGCCACGCACCGCGCCCAGGGCAGCCGCGTGGTCTATGTGGACGGCGACAGCATCGTGGCCGCCGAAGGCTCCTGGCGCGAATCCATTCCGCTGCGCGAGATTCCGCTCACGCGCGGCGGCGCCATCACCTTCCAGGTGGAAAACGTCATGGCCTCCATCGGCGCGGCCTGGGCGACCGGCCTGCCCTGGCAGACCATCCGCCGCGGCCTGGCGGGCTTCATGAACGACAGCGACAACGCCCCGGCGCGCTTCAACGTCATGGACTACCGCGGCGCCACGGTGATTGCCGACTACGGCCACAACCCCGACGCCATCCGCGCCCTGTCCCAGGCCGTGGAAGCCATGCCGGCCAAGCGCCGCAGCGTGGTCATCAGCGGCGCTGGCGACCGCCGCGACCAGGACATCACCGAGCAGACCCAGATCCTCGGCAAGGTGTTCGACGAGGTGATTCTTTACCAGGACGCCTGCCAGCGCGGCCGCGAGGACGGCGAAGTGCTGGCCCTGCTGCGCAAGGGCCTGGAAGGCGCGCCGCGCACCAGCTACTCCACCGAGATCCATGGCGAATTCATCGCCATCGACCACGCCCTGGCCCGCCTGCAGCCGGGCGACCTGTGCCTGGTGCTGGTCGACCAGGTGGAGGAAGCGCTGGAGCACCTGCGCAAGCATGTGAGCGGCGACGCCGTGGCAGCGGCTTGACATGGAACACCCCCTGAGTCGCTGCGCGCCTTCCCCCTCAAGGGGGACGACAGCCTTTGCTGCGGGGCGGCCCTTGCTGGCCGTCTCGCACTTGAGGGGCGCCAGTTTCACGCGACGTGAGGAATGCGCAGGCCCATGATGAAAAAACTCTCCATCGCGCTGGCCGCGATTGCCACCGCCGTGGGTGCCCTGCTGTTGCTGGGCACCAGCCAGGCCGAAACCATTGGCTCGGTGGATACCGTGTTCAAGCTCATCGGCCCCGATCACAAGATCGTGGTCGATGCCTACGACGACCCCAAGGTGCCTGGCGTGACCTGCTATGTCTCGCGCGCCAAGACCGGCGGCATCAAGGGCGGGCTGGGCCTGGCCGAGGACCGCTCCGAAGCCTCCATCGCCTGCCAGGCCACGGGCAATGTCCAGTTCCCCGCGCCGCTGCCGCAGCAGGAGGAAGTGTTCACCGAGCGCACCTCGCTGCTGTTCAAGCGCCTGCGCGTGGTGCGCATGGTCGATGAAAAGCGCAACGCGCTGGTCTACATGACGTATTCGGACCGCGTCATCGAAGGCTCGCCGCAGAACAGCGTGACGGCCGTGGCCGTGCCGCACGGCACACCAATTCCGCTCAAGCAGTAAACCTCCTAAACCGGCTCGGCACTGTCTCGGCAAGCCTGCACAAAGGCTTCCAGCGCGGGCGAGCGGCGCTTGCCCTCGCGCTGCACCAGCGAGAAATCCCGCCACATGCGCGGCAGCGTGGTCGGCAGCATCACCAGCTCGCCGGTTGCCAGCTGCGCCTGCACCAGCACGCGCGACAAGCAGCTGATGCCCAGGCCCTGGGCCACGCAGCGCGCAATGGCCTCGGAGCTGCCCATGGTCGACGAAGCCGGCATCTGGTGCAGATGCGGCAGCAGCGCATGCTCGACCATCTCGCGCGTGCCCGAGCCCGGCTCGCGCAGCAGCCAGGCGGCCTTGCGCAGCGCCGCCGCACCCAGCGGCTTCTGCGCCGCCTGGGCCACCAGGGCATGGCGGGGCGAAGCCACCATCACCAACTCGTCGCGCAGCCAGGGCTCCACCTCCAGGCCCGGCCAGTGGCTGCTGCCTTCGATCAGGCCCAGGTCCACCTCCAGCGCCTGCACGGCTTCGCCGACTTCCCGCGTGTTGGCGATCTGCAGATCCACCCGCACCTTGGGATGGGTGCGCGCCAGCCGCGCCAGCACCTGGGGCAAGGCATAGGTGCCTATGGTGGTGCTGGCCGCCACGCGCAGATGCACGGGCAGGTCGGCCGCACTGGCGGAAAACGCCTGCTCGATGCTGAGCGCCTGCTCCAGCGCGCTCAGCGCCTGCGGCAGCAGCGTGCGGCCTGCGTCGTTGAGCGCCAGACGCTTGCCCACACGCTCGAAGAGCTGCACGTGCAAGGCCTGCTCCAGTTGCTGCAGCGCCGCGCTGGTGGCCGATTGCGACAGGGCCACGACCTGGGCCGCGGCCACCGTGGAGCCGGCCTGCGCCACGGCGCAAAAAATCTCGAGCTGACGCAGCGTGAGGTGCAGCATTTGAAGCCTTCAACCTGTTTTATCGATTGATGTTAGAAAAACTATTCGTTATACAAATATAACCAACAAATCTAAAGTGATCTTCACCGCGGCAGAAAGCCTGGCTCCCACAGGCTGCTGCGCTGCAAGACACCATGAACACCTCCTCGATTTCCACAGCCACCCGGCAGAACGCCCAACCCGGCTGGCTGCACAAGCCCCTGGGCATGGTGCCCGGCCTGCTGCTGGCGGGCGCCATTGCCGCCCTGGCCATCTGGGCCGCACGCTTTCCCGTCGTTTCCTCCCACGGCCTGAGCGCGTTGACCTTGGCCATCGTCATCGGCCTCGTCATCGGCAACACGGTCTACCCCGCCATGGCGGCGAACTGCGCCGGCGGCGTGGGCTTTGCCAAGGCCCGGCTGCTGCGCGCCGGCATCATCCTCTACGGCCTGCGCCTGACCTTCCAGGACATAGCCCAGGTCGGCATGGCCGGCGTGCTCATCGATGCGCTGGTGCTGTCCAGCACTTTTCTGCTGGCCCAGTGGATAGGCCAGAAACTGCTGGGCATGGACCGGCGCACCACCTTGCTGATCGGCGCGGGCAGCTCCATCTGCGGTGCGGCGGCCGTGCTGGCCACCGAGCCCGTGGCCAAGGGCCGCGCCGAGGATGTGGCCGTGGCCGTAGCCACCGTGGTGGTGTTCGGCACCATAGGCACCTTCCTCTACCCCGCGCTGTTCCACTGGAATGCCGAACACGGCTGGTTCGGCATCGGCATGCAGCAATACGGCCTGTACGTGGGCTCCACCGTGCACGAGGTGGCCCAGGTCGTGGCCGCAGGCGAAGCCATCGGCAGCCAGGCCGCCGATGTGGCCGTGATCTCCAAGATGGTGCGCGTGATGATGCTGGCCCCCTTTCTGCTGATCCTGTCCATGTGGCTGGCCCGCAGCGAGCGCGGCCAGGGCAATGCCGGCGGCACCGGCGGCGGCAAGATCACCATTCCCTGGTTTGCGCTGGGCTTTGTGCTGATGGCCGGCATCCACTCGCTGGGCGTGCTGCCCGGCGGACTCGTCGCCACCGGCGTGGAACTGGACAACGTGCTGCTCGCCGTCGCCATGGCAGCCCTGGGCCTGACCACCCACATCGGCGCGGTGCGCGCCGCCGGCACCAAGCCGCTGCTGCTGGCCTCGCTGCTGTTCGTCTGGCTGCTGGTCGCAGGCTGGGCCTTGAATCTGTGGATTCCCGCCCTGTTCTGAGCACGCTATGAATTTGAAAGCTGCTGGTGACTGACGGGCATTGATCCAAGACTCAATCAGCATCAAAATCATTTGAAAGAGAGCGCATGGCGCTCTCTTTTTTTATTAAAACCTAGTAAATACCCTTGGATTTTGGTTGCAAATAAATTAATTTGATTTACAAATTAATTGCATGGACAGCAAAATTCCACCATGTCTTTTGCAGATGCTCCCGATCGCGCCCGCCTGGGCTTTCTCATGGTCACCCTGGTACGCCAATGGCGCCGGCGGGTGGAGGAACAGCTGGCGGCCAACGGCCTGACCGACGCCACCTGGACGCCGCTGCTGCACCTGCGCGCCTGGGGCGACGGCGTGACGCAGAAGGAACTGGCCGAGCGCGTGGGCCTGGACGGCTCCAGCCTGGTACGCCTGCTCGACATCCTCGAAAGCCGCGGCTGGGTGGAGCGCCGCGCCGACGCTGCCGACCGCCGCAGCAAGCGCATCTTTCTCACCGAAAGCGGCAACGCCGAAGTCAGCGGCATCCGCGCCACCATGCTCGACGCCGAACTGGCCATGCTGCAGGACCTCAGCGACGCCGAAGTCAGCGCCATGCTGGGCGGCATCCACAAGATCCGCGCCCGCATGGAGCAGATCCACGGTACCCGGCAACTGCCCGCAGGCGACGGGGAAAGCCAATGAGCGTCGCCGCCTACGACCGCTTCCTGGAACGCGCCGCGAACTGGGGCTTTGACAGCGCAAAGCTGCGCCAGCACCTGCGCACGGCCTTTGCCGCCTGCCTGGCCGTGCTGGCCGCCTGGGCCATGGGGCTGGAGCACCCGCAGTGGGCCGGCATGACGGTCTGGGCCGCCTCCCAGCCGCTGCGCGGCCAGTTGCTGGAGAAAAGCTTTTTCCGTACCACGGGCACCATCATCGGCACCGCCGCCGGCGTGGGCCTGGTGCTGCTGGCCCAGGGCAATCTGCTGTGGCTGGTCACGGGGCTGGCACTCTGGCTGGGCCTGTGCGCTGGGCTGGGCAATCTTCAGCGCAGCTTTGCCTCCTACGGCACCATGCTGGCCGGCTACTCGGCAGCCATGGTGGCCCTGCTTGACTCCGGCCACCCGGAGCATGTCTATGCCCTGGGCTGGGACCGCCTGTTCACCGCACTGACCGGCGTGGCGGCCGCCCTCATCGTGGGCTGGCTGTTCACGCCCGTGGGCGGCGAGATCCCCGGCAACGACAAGGTGCGTCGCATGTGCGCATGGCTGCTGAGCGATATCGCCACCGCCGCGACCGCGGCCCACGGGCGCGACGGCCTCTCGCGCCAGGCCCTGGCCGAGCGCCTGTCGGCCATGGCTGTAATCGAGGAAGGTCTGGACCCCCATGCCGCCGGCTCGCAGCGCTCGCGCCGCGCCGTGCGCGCCCTGCGCCGACTGATCAACGCACAGATCTCGGCCCTGCTGTGGCTGCGCGATAACGTGAACGGCAGTGCGGCCCCGCAGCGCGGCGAGCGTTTCACCGCCGCACAGGCCGCCACACTGGTCCAGGCCCTGGAGCAGGCCGCGCTGGCACTGGAAACCCAGAGCCTGCCGCAATCCGCCGTGGACCACCTGGCCCGCGCCGCAGCCGCCGCCACCGGCTGGGGAGCGGCTCAGAGCCTGATCGAGAACCTGCGCCTGGCCCTGCACGCCCACCTGATCGCCGCCAGCGACGAACCGCTGTCACCCCAGCACCGTGCGCGCCAGCTGCCCGTGGTGCTGCACCGCGACTGGGTAGGCGCACGCCGCGCCGCGCTGCGCGCCGCCCTGTCCATCCTCCTCGTGGGTATGGTCTGGGTGCTCACGGGCTGGAGCGGCGGCATCTACATGCTGCTGGGCCTGTCCATCATGATCACGGTCTTCTCCTCGTTCGAGAACCCGGCCTTCACCATGCGCTATGTGACGCTGGGCCAGGCCCTGGGCGTGCTCGTGGCGCTGGCCTGCCAGTGGCTGGTCTGGCCGTTCGCCCACAGCCAGCTGCAGATGGTGCTGTGGATGATGCCGTTCATCGTCCTGGGCGCCCTGCTGTTCAGCCACCGCCGCACCATGCTCAGCGGCTATGACTGCAACATGGTGCTGCTGCTCCTGCTCTCGCCCCACTACCCGCAGAGCGGGACCCTGCTGCACGCGCTGGCCCTGGGATTCGCCGTGGTCACCGGGCCGCTGGCCGGCTGGGCCGCCTACCGCTTCCTGCTGCCCGTGACTCTGCAGGGCCGCCTGCAAGGCCTGCGCGCGATGATGGTGCACGAGATCCAGGACATGGCGGCCAGCCCTCAGATCACGGGCCATGCCGCGGACGACGAGCGCACGCAGCGCGTCTGGCGTGCGCGCCTGTACCACCGCCTGCTGCGCCTGGTGCGCACCGCCGAGAAGGCCGGTGCCCAGCAGGCCCAGACCGCCGCCGACTGCGGTCTGGCCGCCCTGCGCGTGGGCAAGTCCGTCTACCTGCTGCAGACCCTGGCCAGCGACCGCTCGCTCAGCGAAAGCACCGCGCGCTGCGTGCGCAGCGCCCTAATGCGCCTGCAGCGGCTGCAAAGCGCCCCGGCCAAGGCCTTGCCGCTGCTGGAGGCCATGGCCCGCCGCATTGCGCCACAGGCCCCCGAGCAGTCCCGGCTGCTGCAGCAAGCCGCCCAGGACATAGCCAGGCATCCGGCCTTTTTCGCGGCCAGGGCCTGAGGCAACGCAAACAAAAAAGCCGCTGTGCTGCCACAGCGGCTTTTTTCACGATCCAGGTGGATGGGTTACACACAAGTCATGGCGACGGCCTTGGAGACGAGGTAAGCCTCCAGTGCCTCGGGACCGCCCTCGGAGCCGTAGCCCGAATCCTTGATACCGCCGAACGGCAGCTCGGCAGACGGCAACGCGGGCTGGTTCACCCACAGCATGCCGGCTTCCACGTCCTGCGCCAGCTGGTGGGCCGACTTGAGCGAGCGCGTGAACGCATAGGCGGCCAGGCCGTAGGACAGGCGGTTGGCCTCTTGAATAGCATCCTCGAGCTTGTCGAAGCCGCGGATGGCCGCCACGGGGCCGAAGGGCTCCTGGTTGAAGATATCGGCGGCCAAAGGCACTTCGGACAGCACCGTGGGCGCGAAGAAGTTGCCGGCGGAGCCGAAGGACGCGCCGCCGGCCAGCAGCTTGGCGCCCTTTTTCTCGGCATCCTGGATGAACTGGGTCAGCGCCGTGACGCGGCGCGGATTGGCCAGCGGGCCCATCTGCGTGCCCTGCTCCAGGCCGTTGCCGACCTTCAGCGCCTCGGCATGGGCCACCATGGCGCGCGTGAACTCCTCACGCACGCTGTTGTGCACCAGAAAGCGCGTGGGCGCGATGCAGACCTGGCCCGCATTGCGGAACTTGGCCGCGCCGGCGGCCTTGACGGCCAGCTGCACGTCGGCGTCCTCGGCCACGATCACCGGCGCATGGCCGCCCAGCTCCATGGTGGAGCGCTTCATGTGCTGGCCGGCCAGCGCGGCCAGCTGCTTGCCCACGGCCGTGGAGCCCGTGAAGGTCACCTTGCGGATCACGGGATGGGCGATCAGGTACGAGGAAATCTGCGCCGGGTCGCCATAGACCAGGCCCACCACGCCGGCGGGAATGCCGGCGTCGACAAAGCACTTGAGCAGGGCCGCGGGCGAGGCCGGGGTCTCCTCGGGCGCCTTGACCAGGAAGGAGCAGCCCGAAGCCAGGGCCGCGCCGATCTTGCGCACGATCTGGTTCACCGGGAAGTTCCAGGGCGTGAAAGCCGCCACCGGGCCCACGGGCTCCTTGATCACCAGTTGCTGGATTTCGGGCTTGCGCGAGGGCACGATGCGGCCGTAGATGCGCAGCGCCTCGTCGGCAAACCATTCGAGAATGCCGGCGCCGGCCACGATTTCCACCTTGGCCTCGGCCAGGGGCTTGCCCTGCTCCTGGGTCAGCAGCGCGGCAATTTCATCGGCACGCTCGCGCAGCAGGGCTGCCGCACGGCGCATGACGGCGCCGCGCTCGTGGGCCGACACCTTGCGCCAGACCTTGAAGCCCTGATCGGCAGCGGCCAGCGCGCGGTCCAGGTCGGCCACATCGGCATGGGCCACGCGGCCGATCACCTCGCCCGTGGCAGGGTTGCGCACATCGATCTTCTTGCCGCTGGCAGCGTCCTGCCACTGGCCGCCGATCAGAAGCTGGGTATCACGATATGCGGTGGGATATGTGGGATATGCAGTGCTCATCACAGCTCTCATCTGTGCCGACCTCCATCCCCCTGCAGATGTGCAAGGCCGGGCGTGGTGAATGACCAGGGTGCCTGATTCCCTTTATCAATCATTCGAGTACGCGAAGGCGAAGCGCAGGCAGTGCTGACGCACGACAAGCGAAGCCGACAAAGTAATCGGATGATTCAGAAAGGGAATGAAACCAGGCGCAGAAAAATTCTAGCTGCCCATGCTAACCGGCCATGACAAGCGCGGGACGCTAGGCGCCAGGCAACCCTTTGTCTGTCGTGCGTTCTTAGAGCAGCACCAGCCCCGGCGGCAAGCTGTCGCCCAGGTTGCGCTTCTGGTCCTCGGCCTGCATCTGCACCACCTGCTCCACCATGGCTGTCCAGCGCTCGGGCGCGCCCGAGGCCCGCATTTTCTCCAGTACCAGGGCGCGCGTGCCATCCGCCAGGTCGCGCGCGCGGTCTCCCGTCATGCGGGCCATCTGTACGGCGGCGAACATGGCGGTTTCGTTCCTGCGCCAGTCCTGGGCCAGCGTGGCGTCCAGGAACTCCTGGGCCGCCTCGGGCGGCATCACCAGATGCGCGTTGGCGGCCAGCGGCTGGCGTGCGGCGAGGCGGCCTATGGCCCACCAGGTCTGCACGGTTTCGCCCTCGCGCTTCAAGCGCTGCAGCATCCACCGGCCCATTTCCTGGCGGTACTGCCAGGGAACGGCCTCCATGGCGGCAAACAGGCGCAGCATGTCGTCGTAGCTTCCGTAGCTGCTCTTGCTGTTTTTCTGCACCGACTTCTGCACCGTTTTTTGCATTTTGCCGGCCACGTCCTCGAGCAGCTCCATCTGCTGCGCCTCGTCGAGGCCTGCCGCCACGCGGCGCCAGAACACCCACCATTCGGTCCAGTTGGCGGCTTCCTTGGCATGCCCCAGCCCTTGTGCATACAACGCCCAGACCTGCTCCATGCGCCAGGCATCGAGCTCGGCGCCCACACCGGGCCGCAGGCACCAGCCCGCGAGGTTGAACCAGACGCGCTCATGCTCAGCCGTGCGGCGGCGACGTTTGACGCGGGCCAGCAAGGTGTCGAACAAGGCGCGCAGCAGGGCAATGTCCCAGGCTTCGCGCGGGCCCAGCACCTTTTCCAGCGACTGGCGCAGCTGGCGCACTTCCTTGCTGCTCACTTCCTGGGCCTGGTTGCCAAAGATGCGGTCCATCAAATCAATAGCTGCTTGCGCTTTACCATCGTGAACCTCAGATGGTTTTTCATCTGAAATCGTTTCTGATTGAATACCAATTGCTATTGAATCAGAAGCATCCACAGCGCCGCGCACCGCAAACGGCAGCCGCCAGGACTGCGCGGCATCCTCAACCGCCACGCAGCGCACTTCCAGCGTGCCGACCTCGGTCATGCCGGCCTGCAACTGCACCTCGACCTGGGCCTTGCCGCTGCGGCCTTCGGGTGCGGGCAGCACGGTGGACAGCGGCGGCAGCTCCACCCAGCCCTCGCCCGCCAGCGCCGCAATCTGCCCGGCCTGGGACTGGCTCTGGCTATTGGCCAGCAGATTGAAGCGCACGGCCTGGCCCAGCTTGAGCGCAAAGCGCCGGCCCGAGAGCACGATGCGCACGCCCTCTTCGGTGCCGCGCGGCAGCAGGCAAATGCCCTGCGGCCGGCCGCCGGATCTGGCGGGCAGCAGCAGCCAGTAGCTGCGCGCCGAGCCGCCACCGATCTGCGGCAGACGTGGAGCCGCCACAGGTCTATCGGTTTTGAGGGCTGCCTGGCTTGGAGCCGCTTTTTCCTCGGCCGCTGGCTGAAAGCGTGCCAGCCCATAGGCCGCCGCGCCGCGCGCCACGGCCCAGTCGGGGTGCGGGTTGTGCAGCGCACGCACGGGATTGCCGCGCCAGGCCGAGAGCTGCTCGGTCAGCCGCTGCGCCACCGCATGGGCATGGAACACGCCGCCGTTGAGCAGCACGGTGTCCGGAAGTTCGCCCGCCGCGTGCTGCGACAGAAACTGCGCCAGATGCCGCGAAATGGCTGCGTCGGCCGGATACGGCAGGCCGAAGCCGCGCAGCGCGCCCTGGCGCCGGGCCGGCACATCACCGATCTGTACGCGCGGCAGAAAACCCTCAACCACTAGTTGCCGCACCTGCTCGCGCGTCAGCGTGGCGCTCTGCGTCCGGGCCAGCAGGCGGCTGCCGCCACCCAGCAGCGTGACGGCCACGCTCTCGGGTGCATCGGAGGCCAGCAATTGCTCCTTGGCGATGCGGCAACGCTGCACCAGTTGGGCAAATCTTGCGACAGGCAGCCGCTGGCCCTGGCCTGCAAACTGCGCCTCCAGCTGATGCGCGAGCGCCAGATCCATGTTGTCGCCGCCCAGCATCAGATGCTCGCCCACGGCCGTGCGCGTAAGCGTGGGCAGGCCGCCATCGGGCGAGGCCTCCACGCGGATCAGCGTCAGGTCGGTGGTGCCGCCGCCCACATCGACGACCAGCACCAGCCGGCTCTCGGCCAGCCTGGCCGCGAGCTGTTCGCCCTGCAGCACCAGCCAGTCGTGAAAGGCGGCCTTGGGTTCTTCGAGCAAATGCACGCCGGGCAGGCCGGCCTGCCGCGCGGCCTCCAGCGTCAGCGCGCGTGCGCCTTCGTCGAACGAGGCAGGCACGGTCAGCACCACGGTCTGCGCATGCAGCGGAGCTTGGGGGTGAGCCTGATCCCAGGCGGCCCTGACATGGGCGAGATACGAGCCGGACGCCGCCAGCGGCGACACCTTGGCCACATCCTCTCCAGCCCCCCAGGGCAGTATGGGCGCCGTGCGGTCCACGCCCGTGTGCGACAGCCAGCTCTTGGCGCTGGCCACCAGCCGCCCCGGCACGGCAGCTCCCAGGTCGCGCGCCCAGCGGCCGATGACGGCGGGCGCCTGTGCATCCGCATCCTGCGGTGGCCAGGGCTCGCGCCAGGCCTCGCCCAGCTCGCCGGGCGCGGCCTGGTAGCGCACCGAAGGCAGCAGCGGCTGGCTCATGACCTCTCCGGCCGTGCTGCGCTGGGGAATGTCCAGCAGCGCAATCTCTTTGGCTACGCCATCCAGAGGCACGCTGGCGACGACGGTGTGGCTGGTGCCCAGGTCTATGCCCACCACATAACGTGGGGGGCCAAAAAAAGCGCTTTCAGTCGCGGCTGTCATGCGGCAGGCGATTCAGCTCAGGCCATCAATACGCGGCAGGCTCGGCGTCGGCGGCCGTGGTCTCGGCTCGCACATCGAACTCCACCTTCCAGCGCTCGCTGCCGCCCACGGGCACGGCGTTGAGTTCCAGCGTGCCGATGTCGGTCACGCGCGCATGCAGGGTGACGGGCACGACTTCGCCGGGCTGACGACCTTCTGCGGGCAGATGGGCTTCGATTCCCTGCAGCTCCACCAGTTCCTCGGGGCCCCAGAAGTCCAGCATGGTGCCCACGGCGTCGCTGCGGCGCACGCTGGAGCCAAAGAAGCGCAAACGCACGGGCTCGCCCACGACCAGGCCGAACTCCTGCGCCTCCAGCGCCACTTCCGTGCCCTCCTCCATGCCGAAGGGCGCCAGGCACAGGGCCGAGATCGGCGGCTCCATGCCGGGAATGGCGGGCATATTGGATTCCACGCCCACGTAATAGCTCTGCGCCGTGCCGCCGCGGATGCGCACGCCGCGGCCCTGGCGCACGTGGCCGTAATAGGCGGCGCCGCGCGCCACGGCCAGGTCGAGGTTGGCGCCATCCAGCAGGCGTACGGGTTCGGCTGCCTCAAACGCCAGCCAGCTATTGACCACCTCAAGAATGCGCTGCTCGATCTGCGCGGCCTTGAGCACGCCGCCGTTGAACAGGATGGCCGTGGGGTGCAGGAAAGTGGCTGCTGCCGGCTGCGTGCCCTGCAGGCCAGCTATCTGCTCGGTGGCGCCGGCCTGGCGCGACAGAAAGGCCGCCAGATGGCGGGTGACGGCCGCGTCCTGCGCATAGGGCAGGCCCAGCTGCGTGAGCGCGCCGCGCGCACGGGCCAGGGGCTTGTCGCTGACGGCGACCTTGGGGAAAAAGCCTTCGACCAGCATGGCCAGCACTTCGGCGCGCGTGACCTCGGTGCGGATGCTGCCGCCTATGAGCTTGCTGCCGCGGCTGGGCACGACCACCGGCACGGATTGCAGGCCCTCATCAGCCAGCAATTGCTCCTTCGCGGATCTGCAGCCGTGGGCCAGGGCCCGGGTCTGCCAGGCGTCGAGCTGCCTGCCCTCCTGGGCCAGCTTGCGCGCCACGCCATAGGCCAGGGCCAGGTCCATGTTGTCGCCGCCAAGCAGGATGTGCTCGCCCACGGCCACGCGCTGCAGCTCCAGATTGCCGTCACGTTCGAGCACGGCGATCAGCGACAAATCGGTGGTGCCGCCGCCCACGTCCACGACGAGGATGACGTCGCCGTTTTGGACCTGCTTGCGCCAGTCGCCGCCGCTGGCCTGGATCCAGCTGTAGAGCGCAGCCTGGGGCTCCTCCAGCAGCGTCAGGTTGCGGAAGCCCGCGGCCCTGCAGGCCTCGGCCGTCAGCTCGCGCGCGGCGGGATCGAACGAGGCGGGAATGGTGACGGTGATGTCCTGGGCGTCGAACGGCGCCTCGGGATGGGCCTGCTCCCAGGCCCAGCGCAGATGCGAGAGATAGCGGATGGAGGCGCTCAAAGGCGAGACTCGGTGCACCTCGGGCGGCGCATCGGCCGGCAGCAGGGGGCTACGGCGGTCCACGCCGGGGTGGCACAGCCAGCTCTTGGCGCTGGACACCAGCCGTATCGGCGTGGCCGCGCCGCGCGTGCGTGCCAGCTCGCCCACGACGAAGTCCTGTTGCCCTGGTTGTTGCGAACTCCATGGCAGCGCCATGTCGGCGGCCGTGAGTTCGCTCTCGTGCGGCAGGTACAGAAAGGACGGCAGCAGGGGCTTGGCCTCGACGCTGGCCGGGCCGGTGAGCTGGGGAATGTCCAGCACGCCCTGCACCACCTGCTCGCCATCGCTGGCCATCCTGTCCACCCAGGACAGCGCGCAGTGCGTGGTGCCCAGGTCGATGCCAATGCTGTACTTGGCGTGGTGGTCCATGCTCACAGCTCCACCTCGGCTTGCGCGATGATGTTGGCGGCCCGGGTGTCGGTGAGCTGGGGCAGCCTGACTTCCGTCACCCGCCAGCCGCGATGGGAGAGCGTGCCGGTGAACGGCGCCTGGCCCACCACATGGCCGCTCAGGCGCACGGCGGCGGCGTCGAAGCCGGCCTGCAGCGTGATGCGCGCGCCTTCGGCTTCGCTGCGCACGGGCTGGATGGCGAAATGCTCGCGCAGCACCTTGCGGCAGCCCTCGTGCACCACGCGGGCGGCGGCGCCGATCTCGGCATCGGTGTAGGGCGCGACTTCCTCCTGGATGAAATCCACAAAGCGCGCCTCGCGCTGCAGCAGGCCCAGCAGCTGCAGGGCCGCGGTGTCGATCGCGACTTCAACGGTCTTCTCGACGATTTTTTCCACAGGCACTTCCACGCGGACTTCGACGATTTTCTCGACGGGGACTTCGACGCGCACTTGCGTGGGGACGGCATCGGCCGCCAGCGCTTCGCCGCCGCGCAGGCGCGTCACGTCAGCGGCCAGGCGGCCGTTGCCGAGGATAGCGAAAAAGCTGCCAATCGCAATGGCAATGCGGCTGAGGAATGAGGGGGGCGTGTTGGCAGTCATGGAATCTGTCTCAAAACAGGCTCACGCATGCCAGGATCATCCCGTGGCGCCCTTGCGGACTGCGCTGCGCGAACCGAAAAAAAAGGCCGGGCCCGGCAACGTCGGCACCGTCCTGGCGGCACCAGGCAAGGCGCGTCGGAACATGTGCGCGCGGACCTGTGCAATAGGGGAAGATGTTACCCAAAAAGCGCAAACTGCCGTCCCGCTACGGCTTTGGCGCCTGCGGCACGGGACACAGGTCATGCGCTGAGCGCATGACCTTCTTCCGTTTCATCGTTATGACGGCACTGCCAATTGCCGGATAGTTGATGCCGGCACTTGACGACCAGTGGATTTCGTTGGTCGGCATCCCCCCCACTTTCCGAGGAGACTTCCCCCATGCGCTTGATGACCGCGAACATAACGCTGGCATGTACCGCCCTTGTAGCCGCCATGGCCGCCTTCGGCGTCCAGGCTCAAACCCCACAGAGCGGCACGCTGGACAAGATCCAGAAGACCGGCAAGGTCGTCATCGGCGTACGCGAAAGCTCGGCGCCCATGGCCTACGCCATCGGCGCCAACCACCGCTTCACGGGCTACCACGTGGAACTGTGCGAGAAGGTGCTGGCACAGGTCGCGCCCAGCGCCAAGATCGAATACATGGCCATCACCGCCCAGAACACCATGCCTCTGGTGCAGAACGGCACGGTGGACCTGGGCTGCGGCCCCACCACCAACAACCTCAGCCGCCAGAAGCAGGTGTCGTTCGCCGTCACCACCTATGTCAGCCAGGTGCGCATGGCCGTGCGCGCCGATTCGCCCGTCACTTCGTTCAAGCAGCTCGACGGCAAGACCGTGGCGGCATCGGCCGGCACCACCGCCGTGCAGCTGCTGCGCAAATACAGCCACGACAACAATGTGAAGCTGCCGACCCAGCTGGGCAAGGACCATTTCGAGAGCTTTCTGATGCTGGAGTCCGGCCGCGCGGACGCCTTTGTGCTCGACGACAACCTGCTGGCCGGCGTCATTGCCAACTCCAAGGCCCCCCAAGGCTACAAGATCGTGGGCGAAGTGCTGGGCTCCGAGCCCATCGCTCTGCTGATGCGCAGGGACGACCCCACGTTCAAGAAGGCCGTGGACGACGCGCTGGTGGGCATGATGAAGTCCGGCGAAGTGGCCAGGATCTACGACAAGTGGTTCATCCAGCCCATTCCGCCCAAGGACATGCCGCTGAACCTGCCCATGAGCGACACGCTCAAGCAACTGCTGCAGGAACCCAACGACAAGCCGCTTGAAGCCTATAACAGCTAAGGCGCCAGCTTTGATTCGATAGCTGGCAGCGCCCTATGCATGGGCGCTTCGGCCTCTTTTCAAATTCAAACCATTCAAGGAGCAGCGCTGGCAGCTCCTTTTTTTATCGGCGTCAGGGTACCGCGGGCGGCGCGAATTCCTGAGCGGCCTGCTTGAGCCAGCGCTGAAAGGCCTGCAGCGGCGGATAGGCGGAACGGCTGCTCGGCCAGGCCAGGTAGTAGCGCTCGGCGCTTTCCACTTCGGGCAGTTGGGGCAGGGCCTGGACCAGATCGCCCGTCTGCAGCTCGCGCGCGATCAGGAACTTGGGCAGCAGCGCCACGCCCACGCCGGCAATGGCGGCCTGCGCGGCCATGGCGAACTGGTCGAACAACATGCCCTGCATGTCGCTGGCCTGGCAGCCCTGGCTGCCGAACCAGCGCCGCCAGGCATCGGGGCGCGAGGCCAGGTGCAGCAGCGGCGCACGCAGCAGGTCCTGCGGCTGGGCAAAGCAGTGCCGGGCCGCGACGTCCGGGCTGCAGGCCGGGACCACGGTCTCGCTCATCAGAAACTCCAGCTCCGCGCCCGGCCAGTTCGGCAGGCCGAAATGGATGGCCGCATCCACGGCCTCGAGCTGGAAATCGAACTGCGACAGCCGGGTGGTCAGGTTGATGGTGATGCCCGGGTGCGCGCTGAAGAACTGCGGCAGCCGCGGTGCCAGCCAGCGCGTGCCGAAGGTCGGCAGTATGGCCAGGTTCAGGCTGCCGCCCTGCGGATTGGTGCGAAAGCCCAGCGTGGCGTTGGAGATGCGCACCAGGGCCGCGCGTATTTCCTGCGCATAGGCCTGGCCTGCGGCGCTGAGGCGCACGGTCTGGCGCTCGCGCACGAACAGCTCGGTGCCCAGGCGCTCCTCCAGCGCGCGAATCTGGCGGCTGACGGCGCTTTGCGTGAGGTGCAGCTCGGCCGCGGCCGCGGTAAAGCTCTGGTGCCGCGCCGAAGCCTCGAAGGCGCACAGCAGGGACATGGGGGGCAGAAAGCGACGAGGCAGTTGCATGGGTGAACGGGTGGGGGGCATGGACGCTGGCTCATTCCATTTGGGTATGACCTGCAGGCCGGATTATCGTTTGACCGAAGTCAGGACAGCGCAGAACATGCCGCGTATCTTTGCGGCCATAGCCTGTGGCGCGGCCGTTCCAGTCAACCCAGCCCTTCTGCCCCGTCATGAGTGCCACGCATCCCACCCACTCCCGCTTTATTTCCACCAACGACATCCGCACGCGCTTTTCGCGCGCCATGTCCGAGATGTACCGCCAGGAAGTGCCGCAGTACGGCACGCTGATCGATCTGGTGGCCGATGTCAACGCTGTGGCGCTGCAGGCCGATCCGGAGCTACGCCAGCGCATGGCCAGGAGCGGCGAGCTGGAACGCCTGGATGTGGAACGCCACGGTGCCATCCGCGTGGGCACGGCCGAGGAGCTGGCCACGCTGCGCCGCCTGTTTGCAGTGATGGGCATGGAGCCCGTGGGCTATTACGACCTGTCGGTGGCCGGCGTGCCCGTGCACTCCACGGCCTTCCGCCCCGTGCATGACGACGCCCTGCTGGCCAACCCGTTTCGCGTCTTCACCTCGCTGCTGCGCCTGGAACTGATCGCCGATGCGGCGCTGCGTGAACAGGCCACCGAGATCCTCAGGCGCCGCCGGATCTTCACGCCGCGCGCGCTGGAACTCATAGACCAGGCCGAGCGCGACGGCGGGCTGGACAGCCAGGATGCCGACACCTTTGTTCAGCAGGCGCTGGGAACCTTCCGCTGGCATGGCGATGCCACCGTGGACGCGATCACCTACGACGCCCTGCAGAAGGCGCACCGCCTGGTGGCCGACGTGGTGTGCTTCAAGGGCCCGCATATCAACCACCTGACGCCGCGCACGCTGGACATAGACACGGCCCAGGACGGCATGCCGGCGCGCGGCATGGATGCCAAGGACGTGGTCGAGGGCCCTCCCCGGCGCGCCTGCCCCATTCTGCTGCGCCAGACCAGCTTCAAGGCTCTCAAGGAAGACGTACGCTTTACCGATGCGGACAGCGCTGGTGCCCATACCGCACGCTTTGGCGAGATCGAGCAGCGCGGCGTGGCGCTGACGCGCAAGGGCCGCGCCCTGTACGACGAACTGCTGGCCCAGGTGCGCAGCATGGATAACGCCGGCAGCGCCGCACCCGACTATGCGCAGCGCCTGCAGCAGGTCTTCACGCAATTTCCCGACACCCACGAGGCCCTGCGCCAGCAAGGCCTGGCCTTCTACCGCTACCGCCTCACGCAGCAGGGCCTGGCCGGCGCTGCCCGGACCGCGGGCCATGAAGACATGGAAGCGCTGATCGCCCAGGGCCTGGTACAGGCCGAACCCATTACCTACGAAGACTTCCTGCCCGTGAGCGCGGCCGGCATCTTCCAGTCCAACCTGGGTGGTGACGAGCAGAAGCAATACCAGGCCCATGCCGCACAGCAGGTCTTCGAGGGCGCATTGGGCGCGCGCGTGCACGACGAGATCGCCTTGTACGAGAGTACCCAGCAGCAGACCCAGGCCCGGGTGCGCGAAGCGCTGGCCGGAGCCCCGGCATGAACCAGGCCGCATCGCTGGCACCCTTCGCCGCGCCGTTTGCCGAACCCGCAGGCTCGCCCATACGCGAGCTGTTTCCCTACCTGTCGCGCCCCGGCATGATATCGCTGGCCGGCGGCTATCCCTCGCCCAGCCTGTTCGATGGCGAAGGCCTGGCCCAGGCCGCCCAGCAGGCCCTGGCCCAGGGTGCCAGTGCGCTGCAGTACGGCGCCACCGAAGGCCTGGCCGAGCTGCGCGAAGCCCTGGCACAGCAAGCGCGCGAGCGCGGCATGCAGGCCGCTTCTGGCGACATCCTCGTGACCACGGGTTCGCAGCAGGCCTTCGATCTGCTGGTGCGCGTGCTCGTCGAGCCCGGCGACACGGTGCTGGTGGAGGTGCCCGCCTACCCGGCCACGCTGCAGGCCCTGCGCCTGGCACAGGCGCATATCGTGCCCGTGCCCATGGACGAGCACGGCCTGCAGACCGGGGCGCTGGCCGATTTGCTGGCCGAACTGCCCGCGGACCAGCGCCCCAAGCTGCTGTACACCGTGCCCAATTTCTCCAACCCGCGCGGCACGCTGCTGGCGGCCGAGCGGCGCCAGGCCCTGGTGCGCCTGGCCCTGCAGTACGGCTTTCGCGTGGTGGAGGACGATCCCTATGGCGAGCTGCGCTTTGACGACGCCTCGGGTGTCCCCCAGGCCATGCCGCCCACCGTGCGCGCCGTGGGCGAGCAGCTGGCCCCGGCGGGCAGCAATCCTGTCGTCTATCTCTCCAGCCTGTCCAAGACAGTGGCGCCCGCGCTGCGCGTGGGCTGGATGCTGGCCGACGCCGCCCTGCTGCGCCGCTGCACCGTGGCCAAGCAGACGGCCGACCTATGCACCTCGCCGCTGACACAAATGGTGGCAGCCTGCTACCTGAACAGCGGTCGCTACCCCGCCACCGTGCAGCGCGCACGCCAGGAATACCAGCGCCGCATGCTGGCCCTGGTGCAGGGCCTGAGCACGGGAGCCGACAGCGGCATACGCTGCGCGCGCCCAGCGGGCGGCATGTTCGTCTGGGCCGAGCTGGACCGGCGCATAGACCCGCAAAAGCTGTTCGATGCCGCCGTGGTGCAAGGCGTGATCTATGTGCCCGGCAAGGCCTTCTACCCGGCCGACCCCGACCTGCACACGCTGCGCATGTCGTTCGCCGCGCCCGAGGTGCCGCAGATCGAGCAGGCCGTGCAGCGCCTGCGCACGGCCGCGCAGCAAGCCGCAGGCTAGGCTTGCCGATCCGGGGCATCGGCAATGGCGGCAGGGGCTCTGCCGCCGCCTGTGGCACCGGCAGGTACCGCGCGGCATAATCCGGGCCTTGCTATCGTCTGCATCATGGCCTGCACGCACCTGTCCACCGCCGCCCACCTGCGCCGCCTTGCACTGGCTGCGCAGCCGTGCGCGCGTGCCTGCGTGCTGCGTGCGCTGCACACCCGCCGCCATGGCATTCCCACCGCATTCGTGAGCCTCAGCGGTGTCACGGCCATGCTTTCCGCCGCCGTGCGGACGGCATAAGGCACAGCCCTCACCATCCGTACGGCCCCAAGCACTGCTCACCACAGGCGCATGGGATAGGCCCGCAGCCCTTGCCACGCGCCCGATTTCCTCAACGGATTCCGGAGGCTTGGCCATGGACATGGAACTCACCCAGAATTTTTTGCGCGGCAAAAACCCTTGCGCCATGGGTTACCGCTGGTTTGTGCGCAACAACCTCGCGGGCGGCGACTACCAGGCGGCCATGGACACCCAGGTGCGCGCGGGCCGCGTGGAGGACGCGCGCTGGCTGCTGCAGAACTTCGGCGCCACCAACACGGTGCTGGAGGTCGAGCATCTGGAGGCCGACAACCTGGTGTTTGCGGGCACGCTGATCGTGCATGGCGATGTGCGCGTGCCCGGCCAGCTGCTGGTGGGCCGCAGCCTGCAAGTGGGTGCCGGCATCCGCGCGGGCAAGCTGGAGGTGGGCGAGGACATCCAGAGCGGCGGCGCCATCTTCAGCGAGGAACTACTGCAGGCCGGCGGCAGCATCAAGGCCGCCTGGAGCGTGGAGACCCAGGGCGACATACGCGCCGAGGAGCTGCGCACGGGCTGGGAGCTGCGCTGCGGCGGCCATGTGGACATCCAGGGCAACGCGCATATCGGCCAGGACGTCGATGTCCAGGGCAATATGCGCTGCGGCAAGAGCTTGCGCGCGGGCCGCAGCATCGCCGTCCAGGGGCTGCTGGACGTGGGCCACGGCATTGCCTGCAACGACCGCATAGACTGCGGCAACCATATCCAGGCGGGCTGGGGCATCAAGGCCCAGGGCGACATACGCGCGGCCTGCAGCATCCGCGCGGGTGAGACCCTGCAGGCCGACGGGGAGATTGCTGCCGGCCCCGGCTACGGCGTGTTCGCCGGCATGAATGTGCAGATGGATGCCTGGCCCGATTGCGCCTGGGTGCGCGCGCTGCGCAAACCTTCGGGCCTGGTGAGCGGCTTCTGGGAAGAGCGGCCTGCGTTCGCCTGAACGCCGGCCGGGTTACCGGGCAAGCAGGCAAAATGGCTTTTTTGAGCTGCGGCCGGTGCCTTGTGCCGGCCTGTTGAGAAGAGAGACATCCCCGTGTTTACCGGCATCATTCAGGCCGTGGCAACAATTGCCGCGCTGCGCGACCAGGACGGCCTGCGCACCTTCACCATGGAGTTTCCCGAAGGCTTCTGCCAGGACCTGTCCATCGGCGCCAGCGTCTCGCACGACGGCGTCTGCCTGACGGTGACCGAAAACCTCTCGCCCACCAGCGCCAGCTTCGACGTGATGCGGCAAAGCCTGAACATCACCACGCTGGGCAGCTACCAGGTCGGCGCCACGCTCAATGTGGAGCGCGCCGCCAGGGATGGCGCCGAGATCGGCGGCCACCCGCTGTCGGGCCATGTGGACTTCACGGCGCCACTGCTGGAGGTGCTGCAGACCGAGACCAACCACAAGATCCGCTTCGGCATTCCCGAGGCCTTCCGCCCCTATGTGTTTGCCAAGGGCTATATCGCCGTCAACGGCGCCAGCCTGACCGTGGCCGAAGTCAACCGCAAAGAAGGCTGGTTCGAGGTCTGGCTGATTCCCGAGACCCTGCGCATGACGGTGTTCGGCCACAAGAAGGCCGGCGATCTGGTCAACATCGAGATCGAACGCAGCACCCAGGTGGTGGTCGACACCGTGCGCGAAACCGTGGAGGCTAGCCTGGGCCGGCTCAAGCCCGTGCTGGAGGCGTTGTTGCAGGAAAAGGGGCTGAGCCTGGACGACTTTGTCGACGTGCCCCGGCTGGACAAGCAGTAGGCCCCGGCGATCCGCTCACTATACAAGAGCTGCCAGCGCACGAATCTTATGGATTTCAGATGGAAACCCCTCTGAAACTCATGCAGATCCTGCACAGGCAGCTCTTGTTTTATTTGCCACGGCATTCGCAGGCCGGTGCTCAAGGGTTGAATTTTTTCAGCCTTAGCGCATTCGACAGCACGAACACGCTGGACAAAGCCATGGCGCCGGCCGCGAACACCGGCGACAGCAGCGTGCCGTTGACGGGATACAGCACGCCCGCCGCCACGGGGATCAGCGCCACGTTGTAGGCAAAGGCCCAGAACAGGTTCTGCTGGATGTTCTTCATCGTGGCCTTGGACAGGGCGATGGCGCCGGGCACGCCGCCCAGGTCGCCCGACATCAGCACCACGTCGGCCGCCTCGATGGCGATGTCCGTGCCCGTGCCTATGGCCATGCCCACATCGGCCTCGGCCAGTGCGGGCGCGTCGTTGATGCCGTCGCCCACATAGGCCAGCGTGCCGTGCTCCGCCTTCAGGCGCCGGACGGTTTCGACCTTGCCGCCGGGCAGCACCTCGGCCACCACTTCGTCTATGCCCAGCTGGCGCGCAATCGCCTCGGCCGTGCGGCGGTTGTCGCCGGTGATCATGGCCACCTTCAGACCCAGGCCGTGCAGCGCGTCAATGGCGGCGCGCGTCGTGGGCTTGATGGGGTCGGCCACGGCGATCATGGCCGCCAGGCGCCCGTCGATGGCCGCATACAAGGGCGTCTTGCCCTCGTCGCCCAGGCGCGCGGCGTCAAGCGCAAAGCCGTCCACGCTCAGGCCCAGCTCGCGCATGAAGCGGTCGGCGCCTATCTCCACCCTGGAGTCGTCCACCATGGCGCGCACGCCAAAGCCGGTCACCGACTCAAAGGATTGCACGGCCGGCATGGCCAGCCCCTGGTCCCTGGCCGCAGCGACGATGGCGCGCGCAATCGGGTGCTCGGAGCGGTCTTCCACGGCCGCCACCTGGGCCAGCACGGCGCCGCGCTCAAGCCCTTCGGCCAGCAGCAGGTCGGTCAGCTCGGGCCGGCCCTTGGTGAGCGTGCCGGTCTTGTCCATGGCCACCACCTTGGCGTCCTTGAGCTGCTGCAGCGCCTGCCCTTGGCGCAATAAAACGCCCATTTGCGCGGCGCGGCCCGTGCCGACCATGATGGAGGTCGGCGTGGCCAGGCCCATGGCGCAGGGGCAGGCGATGATGAGCACGGCCACGGCATTGACCAGCGCAAAGCTCAGCGCGGGCGACGGGCCCCAGATCAGCCAGACCGCAAAGGTCAGCAGGGCCGCGGCCATGACGGCCGGCACGAACCACATGGTGATCTTGTCCACCAGCGCCTGAATGGGCAGCTTGGAGCCCTGGGCCTGCTCGACCATGCGGATGATCTGCGCCAGCAGGGTGTCGGCACCGACCTTGGTGGCCTTGAAGGCCAGCGCGCCGTTCTGGTTGACGGTGCCGCCCACGACCTCGGCGCCCACGGTTTTTTCCACGGGCACGGGCTCGCCGCTGATCATGGATTCGTCGACAAAGCTGCTGCCCTCCAGCACCTCGCCGTCCACGGCGATGCGCTCGCCGGGGCGCACCTCGATCACGTCGCCGGCACGCACCTGGACTATGTCCAGCTCCTGCACCGCGCCATTCCTGCGCACGCGCGCCGTCTTGGCCTGCAGCTGCACCAGGCGGCGTATGGCTTCCGAGGTATTGCCCTTGGCGCGCGCCTCCATGAAGCGGCCCAGCAGGATCAGCGCCACGATGACGGCCGCCGCCTCGTAGTACACGTTGACCGTGCCCTCGGGCAGCAGTTGCGGCGCGAAGGTGGCCACCACCGAATAGGCAAAGGCCGCCGAGGTGCCCACGGCCACCAGCGAATTCATGTCGGGCGCGCCGCGCAGTAGGGCCGGCACGCCTTTCTCGAAAAAGCGCCGCCCGGGACCGAACAGCACGATGGCCGTGAGCACGAACTGCAGATACCAGCTGTTCTGCGTGCCCATGGTCCCGGCAATCCAGTGGTGGAAGCCCGGCACCATATGGCCGCCCATCTCGAGCACGAACACGGGCAGGGCCAGCACGGCGGCAAAGACCAGCGCCCGCCTGAGCGCCGCGCGCTCGGCCGCCTGGCGCTCTGCCGTAGCATCCTCGGCCCCGGCGCCTGGCTGCGGCCGCATCACGGGTGCGGCCTCGTAGCCGGCCTTGGCAATGGCGGCGATCAGCGCCTGCACATCGGTGCCGTCGCTGACCTGCACGCTGGCGCGCTCGGTGGCCAGGTTCACGCTGGCGGACTGCACGCCCGGCACCTTCCTGAGCGCCCGCTCCACGCGGCCCACGCAGGAGGCGCAGGTCATGCCGTCGACCTGCAGGTCGAACTGGCGCTGCGGCACGGCATAGCCGGCTTTTTCCACCGCGGCGATGGCAGCCGGCACCACGGCCTGCGCCTGCGAGGCGTCGTCCAGACTCAGGCTGGCTTTCTCGGTGGCCAGATTGACCACGGCGTTCTGCACGCCCGGGACTTTCTTGAGGGCGCGCTCCACACGGCCCACGCAGGAGGCACAGGTCATGCCCTCCACCGGCAGTTCAAGCAGGACACCTTTCGTCAATGCATTCATGGCTTTCTCCAGCACTTTGAAGCCAGTGTAGAGATTGACATCATGTCAATGTCAAGCATGACGAGATTTTTCGGCCGGCTGCTTGCGGCACGGCACGGAAAGCGGCTCCAGCCCTTGATCCTCCTGCGCTGCCAGCTATCAGATCAAAACCGGTCGGCCTCCGGACGGGAGCCATCCCGCCCGGGTGAGGTGCGTCAGGTGCGGATATGCGCCAGCACGCCGCCCAGCGCCTGGGCCGAGCCGGCCTGCGCCAGCAGGGCGATGCGCCCGCTCCTGTGGGCCGCGACCTGCATTTCCATCTTCATGGCTTCCATGACGGCGATCACATCGCCTTCCTTGACCTCGGCGCCGTCCTCCACCTTCCAGGCGTGCAGATTGCCGGCGATGGGCGAGACCACGGCATCCGGGTCCACGGTCTGTGCGGAACTCGGTGCCTGAGTCGCAGCACCGGGCGCGCTGGCCAGGCCCTGCAGCAGCAGGGCGGGCAGGCCCAACTGCACGCGGCGGCCGTCGATCTCTATGGCCGTGCGCACCAGGCTGGTATCGGGCTGGGGCTCGACGCGCAGGGCCGCTGCCAGCGGCTCGGCAAAGTCCGACTCGATCCAGCGCGTATGCACCTTGAAGCCCTGCTCTCCCACGAAGTCCGCATGCTCGATCACGGCGCGATGAAAGGGTAGCACCGAGGCCACGCCTTCTATCTTGAACTCGCGCAGCGCGCGGCGCGCACGGGCCAGCGCCTGCTCGCGCGTGGCACCGCTGACGATGAGCTTGGCCATCAGCGAATCGAATGTTCCCGGCACCACCGAGCCGCCCTGCACGCCCGAGTCCACGCGCACGCCGGGGCCGCTGGGCGCCTCGAAGCGCGCCACCGGGCCCGGCGTGGGCAGAAAGCCCCGGCCCACATCCTCGGCGTTGATGCGGAACTCGATGGAATGGCCCAGGGGCCTGGGCGTTTCGGTGATGCTCAGGGCCAGGCCGTCGGCCACGCGCAGTTGCTCGATCACCAGGTCCACGCCCGTGGTCTGCTCGGTCACGGGATGCTCGACCTGCAGGCGCGTGTTGACTTCGAGGAAGGAGATCGCGCCGCTGGTGGAGAGCAGGAACTCCACCGTGCCCGCGCTCACATAGCCGGCCTCGGCGCAGATGGCGCGTGCCGCGCTGTGGATGCGCTCGCGCTGCTCCTCGCTGATGAAGGGTGCGGGCGCTTCCTCGACCAGCTTCTGGTTGCGCCGCTGCAGCGAGCAGTCGCGCGTGCCCAGCACCACCACGTTGCCGTGGGTGTCGGCCAGCACCTGGGCCTCGATGTGGCGCGGCCGGTCGAGGAACTGCTCGACAAAGCATTCGCCGCGGCCGAAGGCCGTGACGGCCTCGCGCACGGCCGAGTGGTAGAGCTCCTCGACCTCGTCCATGCGCCAGGCGATCTTCATGCCGCGCCCGCCGCCGCCGAACGCGGCCTTGATGATGATGGGCAGGCCGTGCTGCTCGGCAAAGGCCAGCACCTCGCCGGCGTCCTTGACGGGATCGGACGTGCCGGCCACCAGCGGCGCACCGACCTTGAGCGCGATCTTGCGCGCCTCGACCTTGTCGCCGAGCTTGGCAATGGTTTCGGGGCGCGGGCCGATCCAGGCCAGGCCCGCATCCATCACGGCGCGCGCAAAGGCCTCGCTTTCCGACAGAAAGCCGTAGCCGGGGTGTACGGCGTCGGCGCCCGACTTCTGGGCGATCGCGATCAGCTTGGCGATGTTGAGGTAGCTGTCCGCAGGCTTGTCGCCGTCCAGGCCGTAGGCTTCATCGGCCATGCGCGCATGCAGCGCGTCGATGTCGGCATTGGCATAGACGGCCACGGATTTGACGCCATAGTCGGCGCAGGCGCGGACGATGCGGACGGCGATCTCGCCACGGTTTGCAATCAGTACTTTTTTCATAAAACGCTCCTCATTGCGCAGCTGCAGGCGTGAACTCTGCAAAGGCCCGAATGGGGTTGAATCGGATCCAGGCGCCGACGGGAATCTGCCCCGCCAGATCCAGGTGGTACGGGGCCACGCAGCCGATCACCGGATAGCCGCCGGTCAAGGGATGGTCGGCCAGGAACAGCACGGGCTGGCCGCTGGCGGGCACCTGGATGGCGCCCAGCGGCGTGCCCTCGCTGGGCAGCTCACTGGTGATGACGCGGGTCAAGGCCACGTCGCCGGCCAGACGCAGGCCCACGCGGTTGGACTGCGGCGTGACCTGCCAGCGCTGGCTGGCCAGCAGGGCCACGGCCTCGGGCGTGAACCAGTCGGTGCGCGGGCCCAGGGTAACGTCCAGCACCACCTCCTGCCCGGCGGCGGGCAGGCCGGCGGGCGGCTGCTGCGCTTCGCCGACGATGGCATTGGATGCCGCGGCAACCGCCAGTACCTGGCCGGCACGCAAGGCCTCGGGCCCCACATGGGCCAGCGTGTCGGTGCTGGCACTGCCCAGCACGTTGTCCACCGCATAGCCGCCGCGCACGGCCACATAGCTGCGCGCGCCGGCCACGGGCTGGCCCAGGTGCAAGGTATCGCCATCGGCCAGGGCCAGCGGCACATGGCAGGCCACGGCCCACTCGCGGCCGTCGGCCGTGACCAGGCTCAACGGCGCCTCGGCGCCCGTGACGGCCACCACCTGCTCGCCCAGGCTTTGCAGGGCCAGGCCGCCGCCCACGGTTTCGAGCGCGGGCCGGTCGCTGGCATTGCCGACAAGGCGGTTGGCAGCCTTGAGCGCGCCCTGGTCCATGGCACCCGAAGCCGATACGCCCTGCCCGGCCTGGCCGTGGCGGCCCAGGTCCTGGAACAGAGTGAGCAGCCCCGTCGCACGGACCTTCAAACCGTTTTCAGCTTCTGATTCAGTAGCCGCTTGGGCCTGCTGTTTCTTGCTTTCGGAGGTATTTCCTTTCAATGTGCTTTGATCATCAGAGCCGACAGCTATGTTTTCCAGAGCAGCCGCATCGACAAAGCGCACGCGGTAGCCGGGCTGCAAGAGCGCGGGCAGATCGCGCGACAGGTCCCACATGGCCGTGTCGGTCACGCCGATGATCTGCCAGCCGCCCGGGCTGGCCTGGGGATAGACGGCGCTGAAAGTTCCGGCCAGGGCCACGGCACCCGCCGGCACCTTGGTGCGCGGCGTGGCGCGGCGCGGCACGTTGAAAATGGGGTCGCCCCCGGTCAGATAGGCAAAGCCCGGAGCGAAACCGGTAAAGGCCACCGACCATTCGCTGCCTGTGTGGCGGCGCACTACTTCCTCGGGGCTGATGCCCAGGATCTGCGCCACCTCGGCCAGGTCTTCGCCGTCGTAGCGCACGGGAATCTGCACCAGCACATCGCTGCGCTGCACATTGCCACCCAGGTCGCGGCCGGCGATCTCGCGCACCAGCGCTGCGGCCTGGACGATGTGCGGCGCGAACTGCACGAGGATGGTGCGCGCGGCCGGCACCAGTTCGAGCACGCCGGTAATGGGCTTGGCCTGCAGCGAGGCCAGCAGCGCCAGGGTCTGGCCCAGGTCGGCCAGTTCCACCATCAGCGCCTGGGAATTGACGGGCAGGAAACGCATGTTGTTCACCCGGCCGCTCATGCAGCAAACGAGGCGATCTGCACGCCTTCCTGCTCGAAGCGCTGGCGCAGCTGGCGCGCGATCGCCACGGCGCCGGGACTGTCGCCGTGCACGCAGATGGAGTCGGCCTCCACGCGCACCCGGCTGCCGTCCACGGCCTCGATCACGCCGTCGCGCGCCAGGGTCAGCATGCGCTCGGCGATCAGCTTCTCGTCGTGCAGCACGGCGCCTTTTTCACGGCGCGAGACCAGGGCGCCCTGCGGCGTATAGCCGCGGTCGGCAAAGGCCTCGGCCACCACGGTCAGGCCCGCGTCGCGCGCCCAGCCAATCAGCGGCGAGCCGGCCAGGGCCATCAGCACCAGCGAGGGATCGATGGCCTGGATGGCGTGGATCACATCGGCGGCCTGGCGCTTGTCCTGGGCAATGGTGTTGTAGAGCGCGCCATGGGGCTTGACGTATTTCACCGTCGTGCCGGCCGCGCGGGCCAGGCCCTGCAGCGCGCCGATCTGGTAGATCACGTCGGCCACCAGATCGCTGCTGGCCACGTCCATGTTGCGGCGCCCGAAGCCCGCCAGATCGCGGTAGGCCACATGGGCGCCGACGACCACGCCGCGCGCCTGGGCGGCCTTGAGCGTGGCCAGAATGCCCGCCGCATCACCGGCATGGAAGCCGCAGGCCACGTTGGCGCTGCTGACGATGTCGAGCATGGCGGCGTCGTCGCCCATGGTCCAGGCGCCGAAGCTCTCGCCGAGGTCGCTGTTCAAATCCATTTTCATTGTTTCTCTCCTAGCACCTGGTGCCAATCACAGGCCGATATTTGGGCTTCGGTCTTGCCGCACAAGACTGGCGCACTCCACGCCAGGGATGCCGAGCAAGGGCCGCCCCGCAGCGAAGGCCTCGTCCCCCTCCCGCGTAGCGAGAGAGAGGGAAGCCGCGCAGCGACTCAGGGGGCTCCATATCTCAATGCAGCTGGCCGGCGTTCTCGTGCAAGTCCTGCTGCACGGTCATGGCCGTGCGGATGGCTTCGCGCAACGCCCTGACCTGGGTTTCCAGCGCCATGCTGGGCATGCCGGGCTGCCCGGCCGCCTGTTCGGGCAGCGCCGGCACGTGGATGAAGCCGCCACGTACGCCCGGGGCCGCACGGCGCGCCAGGCGGTGCATGAGCGCGTAGAAGACGTGGTTGCAGACAAAGGTGCCGGCCGTGTTGGACACCGCGGCCGGAATGCCCTGGTCGCGCAGATTGCGCACCATGGCCTTGATCGGCAGCGTGGAAAAATAGGCGGCGGGCGCATGCTCGACCACGGCCGCATCCACGGGCTGCCTGCCCGCGTTGTCGGGAATGCGCGCGTCATCGATATTGATGGCCACCCGCTCGGGCGTGATCTCCGGGCGGCCGCCGGCCAGGCCCAGGCTGATGGCCAGCACGGGCTGGTGCTCGGCCAGGGCCTCGTCCAGCGCGCGCAGCGCATCGCCGAACACGCAGGGCAGTTGCACGGAGACGACCCGGGCCTGCGCAATGACTTCGCCATCCAGCGCGCGCGCCACTTCCCACGAAGGGTTGATGCGATCCTGGTCGAACGGCTCGAAGCCGGTGAGCAGGATGCGGGCGGTGGTCGGCGCGGTCATGGATAGGCTCTTCAACGGAACATCAGGAAATTCAGCAGGAAGACATTGCAGGTCAGCAGCACCAGCGCCGTGGGCACCTGGGCGCGGATCACCGCGTTCTTGTCGATTTCCAGCAAGGCGGCAGGCACCAGATTGAAGTTGGCGGCCATCGGCGTCAACAAGGTACCGCAGTAGCCCGAGAGCATGCCCACTGCCGCCATCACGGCCGGATCGCCGTGGTAGACGCCCACCAGCACCGGCACGCCCACGCCGCCGGTCATCACCGGGAAGGCCGCGAAACCGTTGCCCATGATGACGGTGAACAGCGCCATGCCGACCACATAGACGGCCACCGCGACGAAGCGGATGTCCATGTTGATATAGGTGGTGGTCACATGGGCCACGGCCTTGCCCACGCCGGCGTCGGAGAACACCAGGCCCAGCATGCCCAGCATCTGCGGCAGCACCAGGGCCCAGCCCAGCGCGTCGGTCAGGCGGTGCGATTCGCGCAGGCCCTGCATGGGCGTTTCGCGCGTCATCTGGCAGGCCAGGCCCAGCGCGATCACGCAGCCGACACCCAGGCTCACCAGCGTGGTGTTCTTGGGGTCGAGCAGGGGCGTACCGCCGAACACCAGGTGCTTGGCGAGCAGCGTGCCGAGCATGGTGATGAGCGGGATGGCCAGCGCGGGCACGAAGAGCTTGTTGCCCAGGCGCTTGGCGCTTTCCAGGTACTCGGCATCGGTGCGCGGCTGGTGCTTGCCGCCCAGCACGCCGCCAAAGCCGGCGATCACGGCCATGAGCACGGCGATCGCGCCCACCCACACGGTGGGCAGCAGATCGCCGACCAGGAACACCACGGCGTACAGGGCCCAGAACAGGCCGGCCGAGTAGCGGCGCGGGTTGCTGGCGTCGCGCAGCGTCATCGCGGCCGTGATGATCATCACGATGCCGACCATGTAGTACAGGTACTGGATGGGGATGATCATGCCGTCTCTCCCTTGGCGTTCTGCTTCTCTTCAGCGATCTCGCGCGCCAGCACCTTGTCCAGTCGGTACAGGCGGAAGGCATGGATCGCAAAAGCACAAGCGGCCGTGGGAATGCCCCACAGCGCCACGTGGATGGGCTCGAGGTCAATGCCGGCCTCCTTGAGGAAGGTGGTCATGAGCACGATGGCGCCAAAGGCCACGAAGATGTCTTCGCCGAAGAACAGGCCCACGTTGTCGGTGGCCGCGCTGAAGGCACGCAGCTTGTCGCGCACATTCTGCGAGAGCTTGCCGTAGCGCGCTTCGGTCGCACCTTCGGCCATGGGCGCCAGCAGCGGGCGCACCATCTGCGGGTGGCCGCCCAGGCTGGTCAGCCCGATGGCCGCCGTGAGCTGGCGCGCGGCCAGATAGACGATCAGCAGTCGGCCAGCGGTGGCCGACTTGATGGAGCTGATCCAGTTCTGCGCATGCTGGCGCAGCCCATGGCGCTCGAGCAGGCCGATCACGGCCAGCGGCAGCAGGATGATCAACGGCAGATTGCGCGTCTTGACGAAGCCCGCGCCTATGGAGGCCAGCACCTTGTCGATGGGAAAACCGGCCGCCAGCGCCGTCCCGATGGCGGTGATGATCACCACCAGCATGGGATTGAAGCGCAGCGCGAAGCCGGCAATGATGATGAGCACGCCAATCAGCGGCCACAAGTTGATGTCAGCAGGCATTAAAACCTCCGATAGCTCCCCAAGATCCTGCGCTGCCCCGCAGCCGGACCACCCTTTGGCAGGCGGAGCCGGCTTGCGCCAAAGCTCTTCTCCTGCACTTGTGCACATGCCGTACGCACCCGAATCAGATCAACCAATCAACATTGATTGTTGAACAATTTGAATTTGTTAGCCGCACAATCCGAATTGTCGATAGAACAATAACCCAGAAGGAATAGAGAAAACCCTTAGTTCGATTGCATCGGGCGGGGTGTCCTGAACCGGGGGCAAGCTGGCTACACTGGATCCCCCGTTGCCTGACCTCCTATGAAAGCCACCACCGATCCCCTGAACCTGACCGACAGGGTTGCGCAGGAAATCCGCGCCAAGCTGATCCATGGGGAGCTCACCCCCGGGCAGCGCCTTTCCGAGGCCACCCTCAGCGAGGCGCTGGAGATTTCGCGCAACACCTTGCGCGAGGTATTTCGTATCCTGACCAAGGAAGGCCTGCTGGTGCATGAGCCCAACAAGGGGGTCTCGGTCGCCGTGCCCAGCATGGCCTCCATCATCGATATCTACCGCGTGCGCCGCATGATCGAGTGCCAGGCGCTGGCCCAGGCCTACCCCATGCATCCGGCGCGAGCATTGATGCGCCAAGCCGTGGACCTGGCCCTGCGCCACCGCGACGAAGAGGACTGGTCCGGCGTGGGCACGGCCAACATGGCCTTCCACAAGGCCATCGTGGAACTGGCCGACAGCGAGCGCCTGAACGAAATGTTCTCGCATCTGCTGGCCGAACTGCGCCTGGCCTTCGGCCTGTTGCGCGATGCGCACTTTCTGCATGCGCCCTACGTGAACATGAATCAGCGCATTCTTCAGCTGTTCGAGGAAGGCCAGCCCGTGCAGGCCTCCGCGGCGCTCAACGACTACCTCGTGCACTCGGAACGCATCATCCTCGCAGCCTATGCCCGCCGGCTGGCCGAGACCGGCGGCAAAGGCCGGTGAAACACTACTCTTTTCCACCGCATGCGCTATTCCCACGAACTGCTGCTGTCCGACCTGTTCCGGCTGCTGGAAAACAGCCCCCTGTGCTCCAGCGTCGAGCAGGCCCATGAATTGTTGGCGTCTGCATGGCTGGCTGTCAACCAGCAGCGCAAGGCGCCCGAAGCACAGCTGCGATACCTGCGCCGCCGCAAGCTGATTGCCGAGCACGGCTGGCGCGACCTGGACGGCGACCCCTGCTACCGCCAGATCGATGAAGCCCCCGACATCCGCATCAATCTGCACCGCAACGGCGCCATTGTTTTCGAGCGCAGGGCCGAAGACTCCTCGACCGTGCTCTTTGTGCAGCCAGGCAGCCAGGCGCCCTGAAGCGCGGCTTCCTCTATCGCCGCCCTACGGCCAACCGTTGGCGAGGACGCCGGCCTTTGATTAATGCAACAAAATAAGACAACAATAGAATGCGTTACAGAGATCAACGTGTATGCATGGAACTACGGCCTGTAACACCGCATGCCGAATTCCCCCTAGCATTGCGCTGTTTCAATTCACCAAAAGGTGTTGTATGCGTAATTCATGCGGATTCCGGCCTGCCAAGGCCTTGTGCTGGACCGGTCTTGGGCTGATTGCAGCCGTTCTGACGGCTTGCGGCGGCGGCGGTGGCGACGGTAGTGCCCAGCAAGGCACGCTCAAGCTGGCCATGACCGATGCGCCCGCCTGCGGCTACGACCATGTCTATGTCACCGTCACCAAGATCCGCGTGCACCAGAGCGCCACGGCGGGCGCCAACGATGCAGGCTGGAGCGAACTCGCCATCGCGCCCCAGCGCATCGACCTGCTGAACCTGACGAATGGCGTGCTGCAAGAGCTGGGCTCGCTGCCGCTGCCGGCAGGCCATTACCAGCAGATCCGCCTGGTCCTGGCAGACAACCCTTCCAACCCCACCCCCGCCAATCCGCTGGCCAATGCCCTGGTGCTGTCGGGCGCGACCAACGAGATCGCGCTGACCACGCCCAGCGGCCAGCAAAGCGGCTTCAAGCTCAAGGCCAACTTCGATGTGACCGGCGGCCAGGTGGCCGATATGGTGCTGGACTTCGATGCCTGCAAGTCCGTCGTCAAGGCCGGCGGCTCCGGCAACTACAACCTCAAGCCCGTGGTCGCCGTGATCAAGCGGCTGACCACGGAGATCGTCGGCTATGTGAGCCCCGCCCTGGCCTCCAGCGTGGTGGTGTCCACGCGTGACCCGGACAACAATCTGCGCGCCACCGTGCCGAATGCCACCACGGGCAAGTTCGTGCTGGCCTACCTGCCGGAAAACACCAACTACACCGTGACGGTGGCAGGCAAGAACCTGACCACCGCGGCGGTGACCGGCATTCCCGTTTCCATCGCCGCCGGCACCACCACGCTCAACACCTCGGCAGCCCCGATTGCCCTGGCCGCCTCGACATCGGCAACCGTCTCGGGCACCGTGACCAACACCTCCAACACGCCGCTGACGGATGCCGCCGTGAATGCCCAGCAGGTGCTCAGTGCAGGCCAGAAGCTGGATGTGGCCTGGACCCAGGTCGACCCCAGCAGCGCCGCCTACAGCCTGACCCTGCCCCTGGCAGCGCCCATCAAAGCGTCGTACGTGGCCAGCGGCCCGCTGGTGTTCACCGCCGACGCAGCAGTGGCCGGCAAGTACAACATCCTGGGCAGCGCACCGGGCTACACGGTCCAGAACACCGCGCCAGCCGTGACGCTGACCACCGCCAACAGCGTGACCTCCATGAACCTGGTCTTGGCTCCCTAAGAAGGCTGCAGCCCCTTGATCCGGCGCCGCCCGGATCAAGCCATGGGCCTTGCGCTCTGTCCGCGCAAGGCCCTTTTCTCATCCCTGCGCTACCGCCAGGCGCTGCGGCAGCTTCTTCACCAGTTCGTCCACCGCCAGCCGCGTCTTCAGCGGCAGATGCACGGTGTACGGCCACAGGGCGTTGATGGCATAGGACACACTGGCCTGGCCCGGCAGCACTTCACGCAATTCGCCGCTGTCCAGATGCTTGCGCGCCAGCCAGGATGGCAGCCAGGCAATGCCGAAGCCGGCAATCGCAGCATCGGCGATGCCGCGCAGGTCGTCCATCTGCAGGCGAGCCTTGGGCCGGATGGCCTGCACCCGCCCGGCTACAAGCACCTGCCAGTCATGCATCCGCCCCTGGCGCGTGTAGGCCAGTCCATCGTGCTGCGGCAAATCCTGCAGCGTGGCGGGTTCGCCATGGTTTTGCAGATAGGACGGCGCAGCACAGAACACCATATGGTGCTCGCCCAGGCGGCGGGCCGCCAGATCGCCGCTGTCCGGCGGCACACCGTTGCGGATGACCAGGTCCAGGCCTTCCTCCACCAGGTCCACCATGCGGTCGCTGAAGGACAGCTCCAACATCAGCCCGGGATGCTCCCTCGCCAGTTCCAGCAGGATGGGCGCGATGCACAAATGCCCGAACAGCACCGGCATGGAGACCCGCAACCGGCCGTTGACATTCCCTTTGCCGCTTTCCAGCGCCGCCTCTCCGGTGCGGACCTCATCCAGTGCCCGCAGGCAGTGGCCGTAGAACAGCAAGCCCTCTTCTGTGAGGCTCTGGCTGCGCGTGGTGCGGTGAAACAGCAGCACGCCCAGGCGCTGCTCCAGCCGGGCCACGCTCTTGCCGACCGCTGAACGGGTGATATGCAGCCCTTCAGCCGCCTGGGCAAAGCTGCCGGCCTCGACCACGGCCACGAAGACATCGATGCCGTTCAAGCTACCAGCCATGCATTGCATCCTTTTTGGAACCAATCACGGGAAATACTATCATCTCTGAAGATAAAAACAGACTGATAAGCTCCAAGCATTCGTAAAACCTTTCTGCATGGAGCATTTCCGTGAGCAAAATCCTCGTTCTTCAATCCAGCATCAACGGCGCCAATTCCCGAACCAACACCCTGATCGGCAGCTTCCTCGCCGAGCGCAAGGCCCGCGGCCATGTCGATGAAGTGGTGGCGCGTGATCTGCCGGGCATGAATCTGCCGGCGCTGGACGACAAGCTGTTCCATGCCATGCGCGGCGCGGAAAATCCCGGCGAAGGCACCCGGCAAATGGTGGCCCTGTCCGACCGGCTGATTGCCGAACTGAAGTCCAGCGACCTGCTGCTGATCGGCGCCCCCATGTACAACCTGAACGTACCGACGGCGCTGAAGAACTGGTTCGACCTGGTGGCCCGGGCCAGCATGACCTTCCGCTATACCGAAGCCTATCCCATGGGCCTGGTGACAGGCGTCAGCGCCGTGGTGTTCAGCTCCCGCGGCGGCATTCACCTGGAACAGCCGACCGATGCCGTCACGCCCTATCTGCGCGCGGTACTCGGCCTCATGGGCATCGACGAGGTGGCATTCGTCTACGCGGAAGGCATGGACATCCGCCCGCATGGCGTGGAACAAGGCATGAGCACCGCCCATGCGCAGATCGCCGAACTCGCGGCCCGATCTGCAGCTCCTTGAGGTGGGCTGCCTCTAGGCTGGCAGACAAGCCCGGCCCGTCTTTGGCCGGATGAATGTGATGACGGAAGTACGGCGTGACCACGGCCGGCTTGATCCATCGCTCGATCAAGAGCTAATTTGCCACCGAGTCACGTGCAAGCATCCGCAGGGCCAATTCATTAAGCCGCTCGGCAATGACATTCGACCCAAGAGCTCCCCCAGGCCTCAGCCACAGATAGCTGTAGAAATACATGCCCAGCACCCCTTTGAGCAGGATGGAGTCGTAGGGCCGAAAGCATCCTTGATCAGCCCCTTTTTTCATGGCGGATCGCCACAGCCCCTCATACCGGACATGCAGATCCATGACCTCGGCGTGGCGCTCGGCGGTGAGCGAGTGCACTTCGCGAAAACAAACGGTAAGTTCCGCTTGATGCGAAGCGATCTTGTGCACTAGGTCCCGCCCGAGTCTCTGAATTATTTCGCGCGCGTCCTGCTCTTCGCCAGCCTCAGTGGCGCTGGCGATCAGGTCCGAGATGTATTCGCGCGAGATGTCATATAGCAGCTCCTCCTTACTCCGGATATGGTGGTAGAGCGCCCCCCGGCCCAGTTGCACAGCTTCTTGCAATTCGGTCATGCCGACAGCATGAAAGCCCCGACGGGCAAACAACTGTGCAGCGGTTTTCAAGATGCGTTCGCGCTGCGATAGATCTCCGGTCTTCATAAAAACAAGCATGTGGCGGCGACATCCGTCGCCCGGATTGCAGAAATTTGTGTGGCCTGTTGAGCGGATTGCCATCCTGTAGGGCGCCTAGCGCTTTTCGAATCCATGGCTACTGCTCCTTGGCCTTGGAATGTACGCCCAACCGCCACCTTGGTGTACCGGGCTCCAGGCCCCGCCAAGTTTCGGATGAGTCTCATCTGGACGAAAAATTTCTTCCTCATTACACTGCAAGCCAACTGGACCGATCGGTCGGTACTGTTGACGACAATGAATGAGAAATGGAGACAACATGCCCAATGAAGCGATCAATCATTCAGTCGAGCAAGCCTCGCCGCCTTCCCTGGCACGGCGCGGCTTTCTCCGCCGCGGGGGGGCGGGTGCTGTCGCCACTGCTGTGGCGGCGCTCAGTCATCCGGAAATTTCCCTTGGGCAGCCGGGGACTCCGACCCCGGCGCCGGAAGCGAATAACCTGCCGCCCAATGTGGCAGAGTGGACCAGGACACTTGGGGCTCCCACGGCCTCGCCCTATGGAACACCCTCCAAGTTCGAAACCAAGGCCATCCGCAACCTCTACCCAGGCCTGAAGGAGCCCATGTCGGCGTACAGCACGACGCCGTTGCAGGAGCTAGATGGGATCATTACCCCGAATGGCCTGCACTACGAGCGGCACCACGCAGGCGTACCGCAGGTTGATCCAGCCCAGCACCGGTTAATGATTCATGGCCTGACAGACAGATCCATGATCTTCACCATGGAGGAAATCCGCCAGTTTCCAAGTGTTTCGCGCATCCACTTTCTCGAGTGCTCCGGCAATCCATCTTTTCTCCCCCCCTATGGAAAAACGGCCGCTGAAGTTGCAGGACTGGTCAGCGGCGCCCAGTGGACAGGCGTCCCTCTGCGCACGGTACTGGAATACCTGGGGTTGAAGCCTGGAGCCAAATGGATCGTCGCCGAAGGCGCCGACGGGGCCGCGATGACGCGCAGTATCCCGATCGAGAAATGCCTCGATGACGTCTTGCTGGCATACAGCCAGAACGGCGAGCGGCTACGGCCGGAACAAGGCTATCCCTTGCGGCTGTTCGTTCCTGGCTTCGAGGGCAACATGAGCATCAAGTGGCTCAGAAGGCTACATGTGACGGAGCAGCCAGGCTATACGCGCGAGGAAACGGCCAAGTATACGGACCTGATGGCCGACGGCCGCGCGCGCAAGTTCTCTTTCGTGATGGAGTGCAAGTCGCTGATCACGTCGCCTTCGGGCACCCACAAGCTGGAGCGCAAGGGCCTGCATGAAATGCGCGGCATCGCGTGGAGCGGGCGGGGCAAGATCACCCGTGTGGACGTTTCGGTGGATGGTGGCGACAACTGGAAGCCCGCGACGCTGGATGCTCCGGTACTCAGCAAGGCCTTGACCTCGTTTCGCGCACCGTTTGAGTGGCAGGGGCAAGAGCTGATGCTGATGAGCCGCGCGATGGATGAAACCGGTTATGTGCAGCCCATGCTCAGCCAGTTGATCGACGCGCGGGGCAAGGTTTCCTTCTATCACAACAACTCCATCCAACCCTGGAAGGTGGCCACTAGCGGGGAGGTGACCAATGGACGCGCGTAAATCCATGCAATGGCTGCTGGCCTCGGTTTTGGCTGGCGGTGCCGTAATGAGCACGGCTTGGGCAGCCGACCTGAACCTGGGGCGTGTTGCGTCCCAGGCCGAGATCGCGGGATGGAATATCGATGTGTTTCCTGACGGAACCGGACTGCCTCCAGGCTCGGGCACTGTCGCCAATGGCGAGCGCATCTACCAAAACCAATGCCTTGCCTGCCACGGCGCAAAGCTTGAAGGCGGCCTTGGCCCCGCCCTGGTGGGTGGAGCAGGGACACTGGCCACGGAAAAGCCTCTGAAAACGGTGGGAAGCTACTGGCCATATGCCTCGACATTGTTCGACTACATACGACGGGCCATGCCATTTCAAGCGCCTCAATCGCTGAGCAACGAGGAGGTCTACAGCGTAGCCGGCTACATCCTGCATGCGAATGGCTTGATGCAGGCAGATGCCACCGTCGATGCCCAATCACTCGTTGCCGTCAAGATGCCGAACCGAAACGGCTTTTACGTGGACAACCGGCCCGATGCCAAGAATCCCCGCTGCATGCAGCACTGCACTTCTGCGACGCGAAAGGGACGTTAGAACGTGTTCATGATCTCTACGCAGCCGCGTTGGAGCGCAGCACTTCCAGATCGACCTGCGCTCTCGGCAAAGCGTTGGCTGGGCCACGCGCAGCCGCGCTGATGCACAACTGGCCCCGGATGCATTGCACATGGCCATCTGGCGCAAGCAACCATGTCAAGCCGTCATTGTGGCAACTGCCACCGCAACGCGGTGGCAGAAAGCTTCTTCTTCCAATTATTCTGACAAAGGCCGGCCGGTTGTTCTAGGGCGTGTCATCAATCGATGTCCGAGTTCATTCCCAGGCCATGGTGCTCAATTGAGCCAAACCATGGCAGCGGCCAAGTGAATGGCACCCAGAAAGTTGCGCACCGTCTTGTCATAACGCGTAGCAATGGCCCGGTATTGCTTGAGTCGCGCAAAGAAGTTCTCGATCAGGTGGCGTCAATCATGGCCCACTCGTTGTCTGCATCCTGCGCCAGGGCCTCAAAAATCCGCTGCCACACACCGCTCTTGCTCCAGCGCGAATGGCGGGTATGCACGACGCGAAAGTCGCCAAAGCGCGCAGGCAGGTCACGCCAGGCAATGCCAGCGCGGTAACGGTAGAGCACCGCATCGATGAACAGCCGGTTGTCACGCGCAGTCGCTCCTGGTTGGCCCACCTGGCCGGGCAGCAAGTCTTTGATGCGTTCCCATGGGCCATCGCCAATGGCATATCTTCTGGTCATGCCACTTCACCTGGGTTCGGGCCTTTGGCCTTCAAGTCCAAAGGGGATATTGATTGATGACAGGCCCTAGGTCATCAAAGTCGCAAACAGCGGCCTAGCATCCATGCGGCTTCCAAGACTGCTAGCTTCACCACACGCTCAGCTAATGTCGTAAACGCTCGCGCAAGCGTCAAAGGAGCTCATGCCAAAGCCTAGGCTTGACGGACGCTATCAGCGATGAGGTCAAGGCCTGGCAGGCCCGCCCGCTCGATGCCATCTACCCCATCGTCTACCTGGACTGCATTCACGTGAAGGTGCGCGAGGGCGCAGTACGGGTCAAGGCGGTGTACCTGGCCATCGGCATCACCATGACGGGCGACAAGGAGGTGCTGGGCCTGTGGCTGGCCCAGACCGAAGGCGCCAAGTTCTGGCTGCAGGTGGTCACGGAGCTGCGCAACCAGGGCGTGCAGGACATCTTCATCGCCTGCGTCGACGGGCTCAAGGGCTTCCCCGACGCCATCGAGGCGGTGTTCCCCAAGGCGGTAGTGCAGCTGTGCGTTGTGCACATGGTGCGCCACAGCCTGAACTACGTCTCGTGGAAACGCCGCAAGGACGTGGCAGCCGACTTGCGCTGCATCTACACGTAATGGCCAAGGCCTGCTCAGCCAGATTCCGCCGTTCGCAGACCTGGTGGATTCATCGATTTTGAAAAATGTAATCAGCGGCCGATTCAATGCGCTCTAGTGCCAAATGCAAGAACCCGTCCATCGGATGCTCTCGGTTCCAGGCAAGTTGCCATTCGTCAATTTCAACAGACGCAACAAGATCGCCAAACCATGCTCCAACCGCAGCCCCCAAACCCTGCCGTTTATCACTCTCAAAGGCCTCCGATGCCAGCTTTTCCGCCAACTCTAGTACTTTGGCGGCCAACAGCAGTTGCTCAGCTGAATAGCGCATTTTTTCAGTTGCATAGCGCATCTAAACCACCTATTTCGTTCGCAGGTTGCAACAGCACTTTTTTCACATGGACCAGATCCGAGGCATCACACCCTGTAGCCCCCAGATTTGTCCACGCCATAATGCCCAGACGTTCTTCCAGAGGGCCATTGCAGGCTCCACCACCGGTGTCAGCGCGCGCAGCACCAGCATATGCTCGTTGGGCGAAGTCACGCCCCCCATTACGCTCGTAGGCGTGGACTGCAACAGCTCGTGCGTACACTCCAACAAGGTCTCGCGTTGGCTGCGCGGCAAGGGCGTTCCGCTTGCGAACACCAGACTGGCCAGGCACCGCTGCCCGGCCAGTCCCAGATATCCATCGAGCAAAAGGTCGTCCTGTGCATCGATCAAGCCACGCTCCAGAAAACGGCCTGGCCATTCCAGATGCTGGGTAAAGCGACCCTGCTGATAAGGCTTGCCAGCCAATGGCAAGCCCAGCGCTGTCAGGTCCCAAGCCAATAGCTGTGCACCATCGGCGAGATCGAATTCGAGTTGGTTGGCCGCATCGCAGCCGTTGTAAGCAATGGTTTCCAGCGGCAGCCATTCGAGCCTTGCGCCAGCAGCAAGCTGCAATCGCGTGCGCTGCAGCGCCTGCTGGCCGTTGCTTCTGTAAAAACGTGTGGCGCCTGGCGTGGTGATCAGTGCATGCGCGCTCTCACCCACATGAACGCGGATGTCGAGCACATCGCCGCCGACCAAGCCGCCGGGCGGATGCACCAGCACGTTGTGGCAGATGCCCAGCCCCTCGGGGTACAGGCTCTTGAGCACACGCAATGGACCATCGTGCGTGAAGTGCAGTGCGGTTTTTTTGTCCTGCTCGCGATAGTCGAGCGCCAGTTGCGCATGCCAAGCCATGGGTCAGATTGCCACCAATTTCCGAATGCCTTTTTGCTTCATCTCACTGCCCGGTCCTGCGGCAATCACCTCGCCGCGCTCCATCACCACATAGTGATCGGCCAACTCCTCGGCAAAATCATAGTACTGCTCGCACAGCAGGATTGCCATATCGCCGCGCTGGGCCAGCATACGGATCACGCGGCCTATGTCCTTGATGATGCTGGGTTGTATGCCTTCTGTGGGCTCGTCCAGGATCAGAATCTTGGGCTGCGGTGCCAGTGCGCGGGCAATGGCCAGTTGCTGCTGCTGGCCGCCTGAAAGATCACCTCCGCGCCGGTGCAACATCTGTTTGAGTACAGGAAACAGCTCGTACAGCTCTGCCGGTATCCTGGTGCGTGCCGAGCAATACGACAGGCCCATGCGCAGGTTGTCCTCGACCGACAGCCGCGAGAAGATTTCACGGCCCTGAGGCACATAGCCGATGCCGCTGCGCGCGCGTTCATAAGGCGTCTTGCGCGCCACATCCCGTCCCTGCCATTCAATACTGCCGCTCTTGATGGGCACCAGGCCCATCAGGCTCTTGAGCAAGGTGGTTTTCCCCACTCCATTACGGCCCAGCAGCACCGTGACCTTGCCGGTCTCGGCCGTGATGTTCACATCGCGCAGGATATGCGAGCCGCCGTAGTACTGGTGCAGATTTTGAACTTTAAGCATTTTTGACCTCTGACGCTTACACATCAAGCGCAAGCAGCTATCTTTTTAGATTAACCAGCACCTCAACCTGGGGCTCATCAAGCCAGGGTCGCCTCGCGGCGAAGTTGCCGTCCCTTCTGGAGGAAGGCGCAAAGCGCCTCGGGGGGCTACCTCCCCAAATAGACTTCAATCACCCGCTCGTCGGCTTGTACTTGCGCCAGCGTGCCTTCGGCCAGCACCGAACCATCGCAAAGCACCGTGACCTTCTCGCTGATGGTGTCGATAAAGCTCATGTCGTGTTCCACCACCATCAGCGAATGCTTGCCCTTGAGCGTGAGAAACAGCTCGGCCGTGCGTACGGTCTCTTCGTCGGTCATGCCGGCCACGGGCTCGTCCAGCAACAGCAGCTTGGGCTCCTGCGCCAGCAGCATGCCGATCTCCAGCCACTGCTTCTGGCCATGGCTCAGCAGACCCGCCTGCCGCGTCACGCTGCCCGCCAGATGAATGGTGTGCAGAACCTCGCCGATACGATCTTTCTGTTCGCCATTGAGCTTGAACAGCATGGAAGCGGCAATGCCCTTGTGGGTTTTGAGCGCCAGCTCCAGGTTCTCGAACACCGTGAGCTCCTCGAACACCGTGGGCTTCTGGAACTTGCGGCCAATGCCCATGGCCGCGATCTCGGGCTCGCTGTAGCGCAGCAGGTCGATGGTGGAGCCGAAGAACACCGTGCCGCTATCGGGCCGGGTCTTGCCGGTGATGATGTCCATCATCGTGGTCTTGCCCGCGCCATTGGGGCCGATGATGCAGCGCAACTCGCCGGGTGCAATGTCCAGGTTCAGGCCGTTGATGGCCTTGAAGCCGTCAAAGCTCACATGCACGTCCTCAAGGTAGAGAATGCGGCCATGGGTCACATCGACCTCGCCGGCAATCACGGGCCGGGCCAGACTGGCACTGCGGCCGCCGGACTCGGTACGCAGCGCGGCTTCGCGCAACTGATAGGCGGCCAGGCGGTCCGCGCCTTCCTGCATCAGGTCGGGGGTCATGCGCGGACTCCTTTCAGTGTGTCTGCGGCAGCGCGCTCGCTGGCTTTCCGGGCCATGGCGGCCGCGGCATGGTTCAGCTCCGATTGCATCTGCGCGCTACGCTTATCGCGCCATTGGCGAATCTGCCCTGGCAGACGGATCAGGCCGCCAGGCATGAACAGCGTCACGATGATGAACAACGCGCCCAGCACATACAACCAGTACTCGGGTGCCGCCACGGTGAGCCAGCTCTTGCCGCCGTTGACGGCAAACGCGCCGATGATGGGGCCGACCAGCGAAGCGCGGCCGCCCACGGCCGTCCACACGGCCATCTCGATCGAGTTGCCGACGCTCATTTCGCTGGGGTTGATGATGCCCACCTGCGGCACATAGAGCGCGCCGGCCAGGCCGCACATCATGGCCGAGATGACCCAGATCGACAGCTTGTAGGGTAGCGGGTTGTAGCCGCAGAACATGGTGCGGGACTCGGCATCGCGCACAGCCTGCAGCACGCGGCCGAATTTGCTGCGCACCAGCCAGCGCGAAAACAGAAAACAGCCCAGCAGCGCCAGCCCCGAGAGTGCAAACAGCAGCACATGCATGGCCTGGGTGTTGAGGGAGTAGCCCAGCAGAGTCCTGAAACCCGTGAAGCCGTTGTTGCCGCCATAGCCCGTCTCGTTACGAAAGAACAGCAGCATGGCCGCATAGGTCAGCGCCTGGGTGATGATGGAAAAGTACACGCCCTTGATGCGCGAGCGGAAGGCGAAATAGCCGAACACGCCCCCGATCATGCCCGGCACCAGGAACACCAGCAGCACCGTGGCCGCGAAGCTACCCGACAGCGCCCAGTGCCAGGGCAGCGCCTTCCAGTCCAGAAAGCCCATGAAGGCCGGCAACGCATCGGGGCCCGCGGCTTCGCGCATCAGATACATGCCCATCACATAGCCACCCAGGGCAAAGAACAGGCCGTGGCCGAGACTCAGAATGCCCGTATAGCCCCAGATCAGATCGATGGCCAGCGCGCAAATGGCATAGCACATGAACTTGCCCAGCAGACCCACCATGTAATCGGACAGATGCAAGGCACTGTCTTGCGCCACCCATAGATTGAGCGCCGGAGCCACGGCGCAGATCACGATCAGCGCGACCAAAAACACCGTCCAACCCTTGGTGCCGAGCAGCGGCTCTGGTTTGGGGAGCTGAAGAGTCGGAGTCATTGAATTTGCAGCAGTCATGTCATGCCTCGGCACTGCGGCCCTTTAAAGCGAAGATGCCTTGCGGACGCTTTTGAATAAAGATCACGATGAACAGCAGCACGGCAATCTTGGCCAGCACGGCGCCGGTCCAGCCTTCGAGCAGCTTGGACAGCACACCCAGGCCAAGCGCCGCATAAACCGTACCCGCCAGCTGGCCGACGCCGCCCAGCACCACCACCAGAAAACTGTCCACGATGTAGTTCTGGCCCAGATCAGGTCCCACATTGCCGATCTGGCTCAAGGCACAGCCGGCGAGGCCCGCAATCCCCGATCCCAGCGCAAACGCATAGGTGTCGGTACGTGCGGTGTTCACCCCCACGCAGGAGGCCATGGAGCGGTTCTGCGTCACGCCGCGCACAAACAGGCCCAGGCGCGTCCTGGCGATCATGAAAGCCACGGCGCCCAGCACGGCAAAGGCAAACACGATGATGGCGATGCGATTCCAGGGCAGCGTGAGATTGGGCAGCAGCGCAATGCCGCCGCTCATCCAGGCGGGGTTTTCGACGCCCACGTTCTGCGCCCCGAACACAGTGCGCACGGTTTGCTGCAACACCAGGCTGATACCAAAGGTGGCCAGCAAAGTCTCCAGGGGACGGCCATAGAGAAAACGGATTACGCCGCGCTCCAGAATCGCGCCCAACAGGGCCGCGGCCAGAAAGGAAACGGGAATCGCGACCACCAGATACCAGCCAAAAGCAGCCTCTGGCACCCAGCGCTGGAATGCAAACTGCACCAGATAGGTGGCATAGGCACCGATCATGATCAGCTCGCCGTGGGCCATGTTGATCACGCCCATCAGCCCGTAGGTGATGGCCAGACCCAGTGCTGCGAGCAGCAGCACCGAGCCCAGGCTGATGCCGCTGAAGGCGGCGCCTATTCGATCGCCCCAGGCCAGGCTTTCCTCAATGCCGGCCAGCGCCGCCTTGATGGCCTTCTGCACGCCGGGATCGGATTCCCCGGACAGGCGCTGGTTCAGCAGCAGCTGGGTATCGGGCGTCTTCTGGTGCGCGAGCTGCTCCACGGCCTGCAAACGCTGCTGCACGTCGTCACTGTCGAGCAGACTGGCAGCCCTGGCCCTGGCCAGCAGGTCCTTGACTTGCGCATCGGTCTCGCCGGCCAGTGCTTTCTCGATCACCGGCAGCCGTTCGGCATCGGGCTCGGCCGCCAGCTTCCCGGCGGCGCTACGGCGCGCGTTCACATCGCTGCTGCCCAGCGCCAGAGCGGCCTGCGCCGCATCGATGACGGAGCGCAGGTAATTGTTGTTGACGACTTCTTCGGCGTCTGTCGGGAGCTTGGCCGCCTCGCCCGTCACGGGGTCCGTGGACGCATCGCCGTGGACCACATAGGCCTTGCCCTGGGACACGCGTACTTCATCGCTGGAGAGCGCCGCGAGGTAGGCCGCCAGACGTCCGCCATCCGCCAGGGCATCAGGCGCGAGCACGGCCTGATTGATGGCCTGCACGCGTTGCTCTGCATCGTCGGCCGCAGCCATGGCATAGGCCTGCTCGGTCGTCAACGCGTGACTGGCAAAGCTCAGCAAGGTGCCCAGACCGGCAAGCAGTGCCCACATCCATGGCTTGCGCAGTGTTTTCATAAGATATCCCGGATACTTTCGTGCCGTAGACCTTTTTCATCAGGCTTCAGCAGCTATCTTTTCAGGACTGGAGAGCCCATCAGACCTCTCCAGTCCACGACTCACACCGTTGCAGAATCAAGAGCTCTTGCCGTTGGGCTCGTCCTTCTTCTTGTCGTTGCCATCGATGTAGGGGCTCCAGGGCTGGGCCTTGATCGGGCCCTTGGTCTTCCAGACCACGCTGAACTGGCCGTCGCCCTTGATCTCGCCCACCATCACGGGCTTATGAAGATGATGGTTCTTCTCGTCCATCTTCACGGTGAAGCCATCGGGCGCGGCAAAGGTCTGGCCGGCCATGGCGGCAATCACCTTGTCGGTATCCGTGCTCTTGGCCTTTTCCACAGCCTGCTTCCACATATGGATGCCAACCCAGGTGGCTTCCATGGGGTCGTTGGTCAGGGGCTTGTCCTTGTGGCCCGCAATGTTCTTGGCCTTGGCGTAAGCGCCCCACTGCGTGATGAAGGCGGTGTTGGTCGGGTTCTTCACGCTCATGAAGTAGTTCCAGGCTGCCAGGTGACCGACCAGGGGCTTGGTGTCCACGCCACGCAGCTCCTCCTCGCCCACGCTGAAGGCCACGACCGGCACATCCTTGGCCTTGAGGCCGGCATTGCCCAGCTCCTTGTAGAAGGGCACGTTGGAGTCGCCGTTGATGGTGGAGATCACGGCCGTCTTGCCACCGGTGGAGAACTTCTTCACATCGGCCACGATGGTCTGGTAGTCGCTGTGACCGAACGGCGTGTAGGTCTCCATGATGTCGGACTCCTTCACACCTTTGCTCTTGAGAAAGGCACGCAGAATCTTGTTGGTGGTGCGCGGGTACACATAGTCCGTGCCCAGCAGCACAAAGCGCTTGGCACCGCCGCCCTCCTTGCTCATCAGGTACTCGACGGCGGGAATCGCCTGCTGGTTGGGCGCGGCGCCGGTGTAGAAGACGTTCTTGGAGAGTTCCTCGCCCTCGTACTGCACGGGGTAGAACAACAGGCCGTTGTTCTGCTCGAACACCGGCAGCACCGACTTGCGCGAGACGCTGGTCCAGCAGCCGAAGACCACGGCCACCTTGTCCTGCGTAATCAGCTGTTTGGCTTTTTCCGCAAACAGCGGCCAGTTGGAGGCGGGGTCCACCACCACAGGCTCGAGCTTCTTGCCGAGCACACCGCCCTTGGCGTTGATATCGTCGATGGCCATCAGCACCGTGTCCTTGAGCACGGTTTCGGAGATCGCCATGGTGCCGGAGAGGCTGTGCAGCACCCCGACCTTGATGGTGTCTGCTGCCAACACCTGTGAGCTCAGACCCAGGCCCAAAGCCATGGATGCAGCCAGTGTAGTGAGGGTTCCGCGACGATTCATTTCAGCACTCCCGGGAGGTTTTGTTCGGTCACGATTGACCGCAGAGCCTGAATTGCAAATACCGTGCCAGCAACATCTGCAGCTCGGCCGCCGCTCATGGCGCCGCAGTTTTCCTCACCCGCAAGACAAGGCGGTACCGCCGCGCGATCGGAGCCTCTCTTCAAACGGCACCATTGCTGTGCCAAATCCTGCGCATGCACCAGATACAGGCTTTTCGGACCGCATTCCGCACATCAGGCACTGTTGAGGTGCCCGGCAATCAATGCGCGGCAAAGCGCAGCAGGTACTCGTAGGTGCCGCTGCGCGGACGAGTGAACCAGCGCACAAAATCCTGCTGCGTGCCGTAGACAAAGCCCTGCAGCCTGGTATCCGCATCCAGTGCGTACTGCGCATCCAGGCGCAGCGTGCCAAAGTGCTTGTTGAAGCCATCGCCCACCACATGCCCATCCTTGCCCTGCGGGTCTTGCCGCCATTGCGCTTCGGTCAGATAGCCGGGCGAATCGCCGCGCGCCTCATGCCAGCGGCCGGACAGCGAGATATCGAGCTTTTCATGCACATGGTGCTTCCAGGTTCCGCTGAGGGTACTGCGCTCGTAGCCCGAGCTGGGCCTCGCACCGTCGCCGCGCGAAGGCTGGGCCGCCAGATTGAGCTGATCGCCGCCTTCCAGCTCGCGCCCCAACGCGGCCTGGGCATCCAACATGCCGTGCGAACCGGCGCTGACATCCACATCGGTATAGCTGCCGCCGCGCCGCGTGCGCAGCTCCACCAGCCCGGCGCGGTTGTAATTGCCTTGCAGCACCGACACGGGGCCGCGATGGACATTGACCTTGTCCAGCTCCAGCGGCACCACCACGTTCAGATCGAAATAGCCATCGGCATGCGACATGGCCTCGTTGAGCGCAATGCCGTCCAGCGTGGCCGCCACCGAAGCCTCGCAACACCAGCCCGTTGGCCACACCGCTGAGCTGATAGTGATTGACATGCATACCCGGCACCTTGTTCCACAGCGCTTCCACTTCCTGCCTGGGCTGCTCGCGAATATCGTCACGCCCGAACTCGGTGACGGAAAACGCCCGCAGCGCCTCATCCAGCGCCTGGCCTTTGACCTGGGCCCTCACCAGTACCTCGGGCAGCGCCGCATTGCTTTCCCTGGCCGTCTGCGCCCACGCCCCGCCAGTCAACAGGCCGGCGCATCCGCATCCCATCGTCAACAAACCCTGCTGTACCCCAGCCCGCAGCCGCCGCGCCCCCCCCCCTTGCCCCATGGTTTTCTGTTCATGCACCAGAAGAGCAAAGTTCGTGCCACGCAATACACTGCCACAGCCCAGCAATGCGCCAGGAGGCGTCCACAGCAACCACATGGAGGCGCTGTGGTGCACGCTCGCCTCATTGATGCACCAGCGAGGTGCAAAACGGCGGCAATCCGGCCTCCATGGATTTGCAATTAAGTCTTGCCATTGGCATAGCACTTGCTACATAAAGGGACATGGAAGTCACACCATGCGTTCTGTCGGCGCCACCGACTGCGCCAGCTGACTTTCCCTAGCCTTGAGTGCAATTAAAGGCAACTTACTCCTCGCGTTCATTCGGTACTGCCGAATGCGCAAGCTGACAGAGGGATTGAAGAAGATGGAACTGACTCCTCGCGAAAAAGACAAGCTGCTGATCTTCACCGCCGCCTTGCTGGCCGAGCGGCGCAAAGCCCGTGGCCTCAAGCTCAACTACCCCGAGGCCGTGGCACTGATCAGCGCCTTTGTGATGGAGGGCGCACGTGACGGCAAGACCGTGGCCCAGCTGATGAGCGAAGGCCGCAGCGTGCTGACCCGCGCCGATGTGATGGAAGGCATCCCCGAAATGATTCCCGACATCCAGATCGAGGCCACCTTCCCGGACGGCACCAAGCTCGTCACCGTGCACGAGCCCATTGCCTGAATCCGCATCAACCGATTTCAAGCCTTTCAGCCCTCAAGCTCTTCCCCATCCAGCGCAGACAGCCATGAAATTCAAGACACTCCTCGCCACCACAGCCATTGCTGCAACAGCCCTACCCCTGTCCGCGCTCGCCCATGTGGGCGCAGACGGCGGCGGTCATCACCATTTCCTGGACAGCCTGGGCCACGCCTTTGCCCACCCGTTTACCGGAGCCGACCACCTGGCCGCCATGCTGGCTGTGGGCGCCTGGAGTGCGCTGACCATGCCCAGCCTGCGCACCGCCTGGCGCGCACCTGCCGCCTTCTTGGCCCTACTGGTGGCGGGGGCCGTGGCGGGTTTCGCCGGCCTGTGGGTGCCGGGTGTGGAGCCCATGATTGCCGCCTCCGTGCTGGTGCTGGGTCTGCTGGTGCTGGTGCAGCAAAAAATGCCCTGGGGTGCTGCGGCCGCACTGGCCGGCATGTTTGCCTTCTTCCACGGCGCGGCCCATGGCTTTGAACTGGCCGGCGACAGCGGCCTCGCAGCCGTCGGCGCGCTGGTCGGCATGGCCATGGGTTCCGCCACGCTGCACATGGCGGGCATGGTGCTGGGCCATGCGGTGATGCAGCGCCACCGGTGGGTTGCCAAACTCGGCGGTACGGCCACGGTGGCGCTCGGCGCCTTCATGCTGACACGGCTGGCCTGAACACGAGAAAGGAAGATACGCCATGATTCCCGGTGAACTGCTGCTTGACCCCGGTGCGCATGAACTCAATCCCGGCCGCCGCACGCTTACGCTGGTGGTGAAGAATGCCAGCGACCGCCCCATCCAGGTCGGATCGCACTACCACTTTGCCGAGACCAACGCTGGCCTGGATTTCGACCGCGCGGCCGCACGCGGCATGCGGCTGAATATTGCGAGCGGCATGGCCGTGCGCTTCGAGCCCGGCCAGCAACGCACGGTCGAACTGGTGGATATTGGCGGCAGCAGAAATATCTACGGCTTTCGCGGCCTGATTCAAGGAGCGCTCTGACATGGCCACAATGGATAGACGCGCTTACGCCGAAACCTTCGGTCCCACCGTGGGCGACCGCCTGCGCCTGGCGGATACCGAACTCATCGTCGAGGTCGAGAAAGACTTCACTCTGGCCGCGGGCGGCTATGGCGAAGAGGTGAAGTTCGGCGGCGGCAAGACCATACGCGACGGCATGGCGCAGAGCCAGCGCAGCCGTGAGCAAGGCGCCATGGACACGGTGCTGACCAATGCCCTCATCCTCGACCACTGGGGCATCGTCAAGGCCGACATCGGCCTCAGGGACGGCCGCATTGTGGCCATCGGCAAGGCCGGCAACCCCGACACCCAACCTGGCGTGGACATCGTCATCGGCCCCGGCACCGAGATCATCAGCTGCGAGGGCAACATCGTCACCGCGGGCGGCATCGACACCCACATCCATTTCATCGCGCCGCAGCAGATCGAAGAGGCGCTGACCAGCGGCGTGACCACCATGATCGGCGGCGGCACCGGCCCGGCCACCGGCACTTTTGCCACCACCTGCACGCCCGGCCCCTGGCATATGGAGCGCATGCTGCAGGCTGCCGACGCCTTTCCCATGAACCTGGGCTTTCTGGGCAAGGGCAATGCCAGCCTGCCGGGCGGCCTGCATGAGCAGATCAGCGCCGGGGCCATCGGCCTGAAGCTGCACGAGGACTGGGGCAGCACGCCGGCGGCCATCGACAACTGCCTGACGGTGGCCGAAGCCACCGACACGCAGGTCGCCATCCACACCGATACGCTCAACGAAAGCGGCTTCGTCGAGGACACCGTGGCCGCCTTCAAGGGCCGCACCATCCACACCTTCCACACCGAAGGCGCGGGCGGCGGCCATGCGCCCGACATCCTCAAGGTGGTGGGCGAGGCCAATGTGCTGCCCAGCTCCACCAACCCCACGCGCCCCTACACCATCAACACGCTGGACGAGCATGTGGACATGCTCATGGTCTGCCACCACCTGCATGCCTCGATTGCCGAGGACCTGGCCTTTGCCGAGAGCCGCATCCGCAAGGAAACCATTGCGGCCGAGGACATATTGCACGACATAGGCGCCATCAGCATGTTCAGCTCCGACAGCCAGGCCATGGGCCGCGTGGGCGAGGTGATTCTGCGCACCTGGCAGACGGCGCACAAGATGAAGCTGCAGCGCGGGCCACTGCAAGGTGACGGCGCCAGAAACGACAACTTCCGCATCAAGCGCTATATCGCCAAATACACCATCAACCCCGCGATTGCCCACGGCATCAGCCACGAAGTCGGCAGCCTCGAAGTGGGCAAATGGGCCGACATCGTGATCTGGAAACCAGCCTTCTTCGGCGTCAAGCCCTTCTGCATTTTGAAGGGCGGCAGCATTGCCATGGCGGCCATGGGCGACCCGAATGCCTCGATCCCCACGCCCCAGCCCGTGCATTACCGCCCCATGTTCGCCAGCTTTGGCGGGGCGATCGCCAAGACATCGCTGACCTTTGTCTCGCAGGCCGGCCTGGCCGCAGGCATTGGCCAGCGCTTCGGACTGGCCAAGGCCCTGTCAGCCGTCAAAGGCATACGCGGCGTACAGAAGCGGCACATGATCCACAACGACCTGGCGCCGCACATGGAGGTCGATGCACAGACCTATGCAGTGCGCGCCAACGGCGATCTGCTGACCTGCGAACCCGCTACCAGCCTGCCCATGGCACAGCGCTACTTTCTTTTCTGAATCTGACCGGACCGATGGACATGGAGCTGATCTTCAAGCTGGACCCCGCGACAGAACCGCGCGTGCTGGCCTTTCTTCAGGAGCACCTGGACGATATGCACCGCATATCGCCGCCCGAGAGCGTGCATGCGCTGGACGCAAGCCAGCTGCGCCAGCCCGGCATCCGTTTCTGGACCGGCTGGACGCAGCAACAAGCCGGGGCGGCCCTGGTGGCCAGCTGCGCGCTCAAGCAGCTGGATGCGGGCCATGTCGAACTCAAGACCATACGCCTGGGCGCGGCCTACCGCGGCTCCGCGGCGGCCCGGCAGGTGCTCGCGCATGCTCTGACCCAGGCCCGCGCAAGCGGCGCCAAGCGCATCAGTCTGGAGACCGGCACCGAGGCCTTCTTCGCACCGGCCCGGCGCTTCTACCAGCGCAATGGCTTTGTGCCATGCGAGCCCTTTGGCAGCTACCACCCAGACCCCAACAGCTGCTTCATGACGCTGGCGCTTTAACCGATTGCCCTTGTATGCTGCAAGTCTCCAAATGCCTTCCCGCCGGCCAGGGCCTGGCCACCAGCCTGCTCAAGCGCTCCGCCTCGGTGGAGCTCGACTGGGACGTACGCCAGAAAAGCCGCTTTGCCGCCACCGACAGCCAGGGCCGCGACCTGGCCATTTTCCTGCCACGCGGCCAGGCTGTGCGCGGCGGCGACGTGCTGGTGGCCGAGGACGGCTCGCTGATCCGCGTGCTGGCCGCGCCGCAGAAGGTGCTGCGCATCACGGCCTGCGCCGAGCACGGCAGCCCCTTCGACCTGATGCGCGCCGCCTACCACCTGGGCAACCGCCATGTGCCCATCGAGCTGCGGCCCGACCACCTCAAGATCGAGCCCGACCACGTGCTGGCCGACATGCTGCGCAGCATGCACATGACCGTCACCGAGGCCGAACTGCCCTTCGAGCCCGAGGGCGGTGCCTATGGGGGACATGTGACCAACGACGGCCACAGCCACCACCACGGACATGCGCACGGGCATGAACACCACCATGGACACGGCCACTGAAGCGCCGCTGCACATTGCACCCGCCACGCTGCTGCAGCTGATGTGGCTGGCCTCGCCGGCGCTGCCCATCGGCGGCTTTTCCTATTCCGAGGGGCTGGAGGCGGCCATCCATGCCGCGCAGGTCACCACGGAAGCAGAGGCCGCCGACTGGCTGGTGCAGCAGCTGCACCTGACCCAGTCGCGCGGTGACATGGCCGCCATCGCCCAGGCCCTGCCCGCCTGGCATCGCGGCGATGCACAACGCCTGGAACAGCTCAACGACTGGGTGCTCTACACCCGCGAGACCAGCGAGATGCGCCTGCAGACCGAGCAGATGGGCCGCTCGCTGACCGACTGGCTGCGCAACCAGCACGCAGCCGATGCGGCCCGCGGCGCGCAGATCCGGCAACTGGCGGCGCTGTCGTGCCAGCGGCCCGCCTACCCCATTGCCTTTGCGCTCGCAACCGCCTTTACCGGGGCTGCGGCGCAGCAGGCCTTGCTCGCCTATGCCTTCGGCTGGGCCGAGAACATGGTGCAGGCCGCGGTCAAGGCCGTGCCGCTGGGCCAGAGCGCGGGCCAGCGCATCCTGGCGCGCCTGGCACAGGAAATCCCCGCCGCCGTGGCGCATGCCGAAGTCCTGCCGGACGAGGCACGCCAGGCGTTCTCGCCCATGCTAGCCATTCTCTCGGCCCGGCACGAACACCAATACTCACGCCTTTTCAGATCATGACCACCGCACTGCACCATATTCCCAATCGCACCAAGAAGCTGCCACCATTGCGCGTCGGCATTGGCGGACCCGTGGGATCGGGCAAGACCACGATCCTCGAAATGCTGTGCAAGGCCATGCGCGACAAATGGGATCTGGTCGCCATCACCAACGACATCTACACCAAGGAAGACCAGCGCCTGCTGACCATCAGCGGCGCACTGCCGCCCGAGCGCATCATGGGCGTGGAAACCGGCGGCTGCCCGCATACGGCCATCCGCGAGGACGCATCGATCAACCTCGAGGCCATCGACCGCATGCTGGGCCAGTTCCCCGATGCCGACATCGTCTTCATCGAATCGGGCGGCGACAACCTCGCGGCCACCTTCAGCCCCGAACTCAGCGACCTGACCATCTACGTGATCGACGTGGCCGCGGGCGAGAAAATTCCCCGCAAGGGCGGCCCCGGCATCACCAAGAGCGACCTCTTCGTCATCAACAAGACCGATCTGGCGCCCTACGTTGGCGCGGACCTGGAGGTGATGCGCGCCGATACCGTGCGCATGCGCACCACGCCCAAGGGCCTCAAACCCTTCACCATGACCGACCTGAAGACCTTACAGGGGCTGGACGAAGTGGTGGCTTTCATCGAACAGAATGGGCTGCTAGGTAACCCGGCAGGTTAACCATCCGGCAGGATCCATGGATGTGATTCTTGCCCCCTCTTCTGTCAGATTCCGATGGTTGCAGCGACAGATTAGAGCGGCTTATATGGAGGCCTCCCAGATTACAAGTGGCCTTTGGCCGCCTGCGAACCGGCGCAGTTGGAGGCTCCTGACATCCGGGCATTGATCGAACTGAACCGCCCCGGGTTTCGTGGAGGCTGTTTGGTTTAAGTCAGGCCACCACCGTGGAGACCTGACTGGCGAGATGCCGGTAGTAGTTTGCCTCAGCTTGTGCCGGAGG
>NZ_BMEU01000019.1 GCF_014637085.1 Comamonas phosphati
GGGTGCCGATGTCCTGCTCAAGGATACAAAGGGCGAGACCATCATTGCCGATAAGGCCTACGACGCCCAGAGCCGGTTGATCCAGCCCTTGCTGGACAAGGGCAAGTCGGTGGTGATCCCTTCGCGCTCAACGAACAAGCAGCCACGCGAGAGTGACTGGCACCTGTACAAGGCACGCCACCTGATCGAGAACTTCTTTGCGCGACTCAAGCAATACCGGGCCATTGCTACGCGTTATGACAAGACGGTGCGCAACTTTCTGGGTGCCATTCACTTGGCCGCTGCCATGGTTTGGCTCAATTGAGCACCATGGCCTGGGAATGAACTCGGACATCGATTGATGACACGCCCTAATGCAATACCGAGCCAAAGGCGGCCATCCACAGCAGGCGCGGCCAGTCACCGCGTGCCAGCCGCGCCTTCTGGTCCAGGTGCCGGCGCGAGAGTATGCCGGCCATGGCGGCACCCGCGTACAGCAGTGCCGCCATCACCTTTGTCCTTGGCTCAGAACGTGTGCTGCTGCTCCATCCAGCGGCGCGCCAGCAGATCCCAGAAGCGGGCGCCGCGGCCCAGGTTGTCGTCGTTGAAGTCGTAGGCCGGGTTGTGCAGGCTCACGCCGGGTTTGCCGCCGCCGCCGTTGCCTATCCAGCCATAGGCGCCGGGCACGGCTTCGAGCATGAAGCCGAAGTCTTCGGACGTCATGGCGGGCAGCACTTCGTCGAAAGTGTTGTCGCCGCCGACCACTTCGCGCATGACGGAGGCCATGAAGCGCGCTTCCCTGGCGTGGTTGGTGGTGTTGGGATAGGCACCGGGGCGCAGCGTGAACTCGGCCGTGCACTGGTGGGCCGCGGCCACATGGTGGCTGATGCGCTTCATGCCCTCGATGAACATTTCGCGCGTTTCCTTCTTCAGCGTGCGCACCGTGCCGGCGATCAGCGCTTCGTCGGGAATGATGTTCTCCACCGTACCGCTGGTGATCTGGCCCACGGTGAGCACGGCTGAATCCAGCGGGTCGGTGTTGCGCGAAACCAGGGTCTGCAGCTGGCCCACGATGGCGCAGGCCACGGGAATCGGGTCCAGCGTGGTGTGGGGCATGGCCGCGTGGCCGCCCCTGCCGGTCACCTTGATCTGGAAGCGCAGCGTGGAGGCCATGATGGGGCCGACGCGCACGGCCATCTGGCCCGCGGGCAGCGAAGGCCAGTTGTGCAGCGCAAACACGGCTTCGCAGGGGAATTTCTCGAACAGGCCGTCGTCCATCATGGCCTTGGCGCCGGCGCCGCCTTCCTCGCCGGGCTGGAAGATCAGGTGCACCGAGCCGTCGAAATCCGGCTGCTGCGCCAGCAAGGTGGCCGCGCCCAGCAGCATGGTGGTGTGGCCGTCGTGGCCGCAGGCATGCATGCAGCCCCGGTTCTGGCTGATGTAGTCGAAGCCGTTGAGTTCGGTGACGGGCAGGGCATCCATGTCGGCGCGGATGCCGATGCTGCGGCCGGGGTTGTCCTTGCTGCGGCCCTTGCCGTGGACGGTGGCCACGACGCCGGTCCGGCCCAGGCCGCGGTGCACGCTCAGGCCCAGGGCGGTCAGGTAGGCGGCGACCTTGTCGCCGGTGCGATGCTCTTCGTAGCGCAACTCTGGGTTGGCATGCAGGTCGCGCCGGATTTGGAGCAACTGGCCCAGATGGGGTGTGATGTCGGGTGTAGATCGCATACAGGGGCCGCGGAGCACCCAGTGCCGTGACTGTCGTGGCAGGCGTCGTGATAGCGGGTCTGCCGGTGAACCGCAGCATTTCAATGGCAAGACCTCCATCATAGGCGTCTGCGCGACGCGGGGCTTTAGGTAGATACCGAGGTTCGGGGTCTCCCCGGGGCATGCCATGCAAGAGGGCGGCCCATGCGCAAACGGCGACAATGCAGGCCATCATGACCCCACAAAACACCAAGCTTCCCCTGTTTCAGCAACTGCTGGTGCGCCCCGAGCGCAGCGATCCCAAGCCGCTCATCCTGTTCCACGGCCGCCGCTGCCCGGACGGCTTCGGCGCCGCCCTGGCAGCCTGGCTGTTCTACGAGGGCCAGGCCGAATTCAGGGGCCTGGACCATGGCGAGATCCAGAGCGCCGACGACCTGGGCGAGCTGACGGGCCGCGCCGTCTATGTGCTGGACTTCGCCTTCGAGCCCGAGCTGCTGGCGCAGATCGAATCGCGCGTGGCCAAGCTGGTGGTGCTGGACCACCACAAGAGTGCGGCCGAGAAGCTGCAGGGCTACCAGTGCCGCTGCGGCGTGGTGCACTTCGACATGAACAAGTCGGGCGCGCGCCTGGGCTGGGAGTTCTTCCATGCCGACAAGCCGGTGCCGGGCCTGATCCGCTACATCGAGGACCGCGACATCTGGAAGTGGGAGTTCGCCGAGAGCGCGCCCTTTCTGGCGGCGCTGGACATGGAGCCGCGTACTTTCGAGCGCTGGGCCGAGATCGCGGCCTTCACGCCCGAGCAGGAGCAGGCCTTCATGGCGCGCGGCGGCGCCATGGACGAGAAATACCAGAAGCTGTGCGCCGACATCGCCGACGGCGCGCAGGTGCTGGTCTTCAACGGCTTCCAGGGCCTGATGGTCAACTGCCCCGGCATGTTCCACAGCCAGGTGGGCGACCTGCTGTCGCGCCAGAGCGGTAGTTTTGCCTTCATGTGGCATGCCAACCGCAAGGGCGTGAAAGTGGGCCTGCGCTCGCGCTCGGAGTTCAACTGCATTCCGCTGGCCGAGAGCTTCGGCGGCGGTGGCCATGCCCAGGCCTGTGGTTTCAAGATGGGCAACGAGCGCCTGGCCGAACTGCTCACGGGCGAGTTCAAGGCCGATCCGGCCGCCGACTATGCTTTCGTGGCCGCTCCCAGCCTGCAGTTCGACGCGGAGGGCGACTGGGTGCGGGCAACACCCAAATCGCCACTTTGAACCTCGCTGCCTGGAGGCTTGCCTAGCCCTTGAATTCCCAGCCCGGCAGCGCCAGCAGCCGTTGCCAGTCCTGTACCTCGGGTACCTGGGGTAGCGCGGGCCAATCGGCTTCGAGGCGCATGCGCAGGCCCGTGGCCGGGTGGGGCAGCTCCAGCGCCTTGGCATGCAGCCACAGGCGCTGTTGCCCCAGCCGCTCGGCCCACCAGCGGTTGAGCGGACCCTTGCCGTGCGTGGCGTCGCCGATGATGGGGTGGGCCACATGCTTGAGGTGGCGGCGTATCTGATGGCGCCGGCCGGTGGTCGGCAGCGCCTGCACCAGGCTGATGCGCGTGTGCGGGTGGCGCGCGTCGTAGCTCTCGGGCCAGGACAGGCGCGCCAGGCAGCGCAGGCTGGTGTGGGCCTGCTGCACCGCGGCATCCTGCGGCGCGTCGTCGGGCTTGAGGGCATGATCCACTTCCAGGCTGCCCGGCAGCCAGCCGCGCACCAGGGCCAGGTATTCCTTGCGCGTCGCATGCCCGGCAAAGCTTTGCGCCAGCGTCTGCGCCGCCTGCTTGTGCAGGCCCATGACCAGCACGCCGCAAGTGCCCTTGTCCAGCCGGTGCACGGGCCAGACATGGCGGCCCAGCTGGTCGCGCAGCGCCTGCATGACGAAGCGGGTCTCGTGCGCGTCCAGCCCGGTGCGGTGTACCAGCCAGCCCGCCGGCTTGTAGACCGCCACCATGTGCTCGTCCTGCCACAGCACGGTCAGCGGCGCTGCAGCCTCGACGGCTGGATTGATGGGCAAAGGTGGAAGGCTGGACATAGGGCGGAACGGGCAGGGCGTGGAAGTGCGAAGGTGCCGATCGTAGCCGCCAAGCCAATGCAGGGTGCGGCGCCCGGCCATGTGGCCAAGCGGGCATCTGTCGCGCTGCGATGCCGGCATTTCTGCACCATCAGGATGCTATGGATACGGAAGCGGCTGGTGCTTTCCTGGTCTGCATTTCATACTTTTTCGACGGCAAATACCGAGGTCCTCGTATGCAAAGGCGGTGCTGGCGGCAAGACCGTGGTCGACGTGGCGCCGGGCCTGCTGTGGCCCAAGAGCGCAGCAGCACTGCGCGAAGAGTTGCTGTAGCTGGGCAAACAGGGCCAGCATGCGGGCCGGTACGAAGAACACAAAGGCGCTTTCGCGCGGCGGCGCGGCAGGGAATCCGGTGTCTTTGATTGGTTAATCTGCTACCGGAGTTCCCGGGCAAACTGCTGCCGACGACGGCATGCGGTGCGCTCCCACAAATGCGCCGTCGGGACGGAGCCAACATGCATGCAAGGATAGAAAAGAAAGGCTCTACGGTCCCTTGTTGAGGCGGTGTTGTGTGGTGTTTGAAGGAGTCTCCATCATGTTGATGTCCATACAGTACGCGGGCACCCTGCTGGGTCGCAAGGCGGTGATCGATTTCCCGGACAGCCGGGCGCAGGTGCAATACACCCCCAAGGGACAGATGCGATGGAGCGTGGTCGACTCGCATGGCCATGTGTCTGAAGGCTGCGAACAGCTCAGCTATCTGCAACTGAGCGACAGCCTGCACTTCCTCAACTGGATAGAGAAGAACGGCTTCACCGTGAGCCAGGTGATCGACTCGGCCGGCGGCACCGTGCAGGCCTTCTGGTCCTATGCCGATGCCCACTCCGATACCGGCCATCGTTCGTCCATGTTTGTCGAGGGGCGCTTTCGGCTGTGCTGACGTCGGTGGCCGGGCTGCCACCTTGAGCAGGCGGCCAGGATTTGTAGTTTGTTTGTGTCTCCTCCTCATCACGGTACTGTCACAGGTACCGTTTTTTTTTGCGGCGGGAGATTGAAATAATTTGTGTCCGTGAAACATTTGCGGGCCAGGCGTATGGGCAGAAGCATCTGCCTGTTTTTTCATCGCCGATGGCGAGGCCAGCAGCGGTGCGGCTTTGCGGGGTTGTTCCGCGACTTTTCCACAGGCGCACCCACAGTCGCTGGGAATAACCTGTTTTCTCCCGATGACCGGGGCGAGGAGGCGGACGATCCGCGCCGGTGGAGCCGCAATCGCTGTTAACTGATTGTCACATCGAGGTATTTTGACGGCGGCTGCCCTGTGCCGCGGCACGGCCTTGTGCTCTCGCTCCGGGCAAGGGTGACCAGCTTGCTTTCAGGCAAGCGGCGTGAAACATTATCCGAGGAAGGAAAAATGGCTTCTCACCGTTGCATTGCCGTGGTGGGCACGGGTTGTTCGTGGCGCGCGGAGCGGTAGAAGGCGAGGATGCGCCGCACGTACTCGCGCGTCTCCGCATAGGGGGGGACGCCGCCGTACTGCGCCACGGTGTTCTCGCCCGCGTTGTAGGCTGCCGAAACCAGCGCCACATCGCCATCGAACCGCTTGAGCAGCCAGCGCAGGTAGGCCAGGCCGCCACGCGCGTTCTGCTCGGGGTTCCAGACATCGTGCACGCCGAAGCGCTCGGCCGTCTCGGGGATCAGCTGCATGAGGCCCTGGGCATTGCGGGGCGACAGCACCCGCGGCTCGAAGTTCGACTCGGAGCGCACGATGGCCAGCGCCAGCCGTGGGTCCACGGCGAACCGGGGCGCGAGGCGCTGCACCATCTCGGCCATGCGCCGTTTTTCCTTGGGCAGACCGCTCACGTAGAGCGCGACCACTTCGTAGGGAACAACCTCCTGCATGGATTCATTGAACTCCATCGGTGGCGCATCCCCCATGGTCATGCAGTCGGGCAGGCGGTCGCCCGGTACCCTGCCCGCCAGCAGCACTTGCGCCTTCTCGTGCCCCCGCTGGGCCGCCAGGGCCAGCAACGTGGTGCCGGTAGCGGGGTCGGGCGCCAGGCCCCGCCCGAGCAAGAGCAGGCGGCCCAGCCGGTACTGCGCTTCGGGACTGCCATAGCGCGCCGCCGCGCAATAGCGCTGCGCTGCGCGCCGTGGCAGGTGGCGCAGCTCGGCGCTGTAACCCTCCTCGATCCAGCGCGACAGCGTGGGGGGCTCGTCGATCCACTGGGGCGGCCCGTCGGCGCCCCGGGCGCAAGCCGCCTCCGTGCCCGTGCACAGCACGATGGCGGCGGCAGTCCGGGAAAGCGGCAGCAGGATTCTGGGCTTCATGGCCTGGCTACTGTAGTACGGGACGGCGTCGGAGTCTCGGAAATTCAGGGGCCGATGGCCGCCTGATTCATGCGCTGGAGTGTTGGGTCGGATGCAGCCGTGGGACGCTTCTGCGTCAGGCCCGGGCTTCGCGGCGCAGCAGCTCGCGCTTGCGATCCACTCCCCAGCGGTAGCCGGCCAGGTCGCCGTCGCGCCGGACGACGCGGTGGCAGGGAATGGCCACGGCGATATGGTTGGTCGCGCACGCCTGGGCCACGGCGCGCACCGCCTTGGGAGAGCCGATGCGCTCGGCAATTTCGGTGTAGCTCGCCGTCGTTCCTGGCGGGATCTCGCCCAGTGCGCGCCAGACGCGCTCCTGGAAAGCCGTTCCCTGCACGTCCAGCGGAAGGTGCAGCCCGATAGCCGGTGCTTCGATGAAGCCCACCACCTCGGCTACCAACTGCTCGAATTCGCCGTCGCAGCCTATGAGTTCGGCCTTGGGAAATTGGTCTTGCAGATCGCGCACCAGCCGGTCCGGGTCGTCGCCCAGCAAAATGGCGCAGATGCCGCGCTGGCTCTGGGCTGCTAGGATGGCGCCCAGCGAGCACTGGCCCACGGCAAAGCGGATGGCCGCGCCGGCGCCGCCCGCCCGGTAGTCCCGCGCACGCATGCCCAGCAACTGGTCGGAGGCTGCATAGAACCGGCTGTTGGAGTTGAAGCCGGCGCCGTAGATCGCGTCGGTGATGGAGGCTGTCGGGCTGTTCAGTTCCTCGCGCAGCTTGCGGGCCCGATAGGCCGAGCTGTAGGCCTTGGGTGTCAAGCCGGTTCCGGCCTTGAAGAGGCGGTGCAAGTGGAACGGACTCATGTTCATCTCGGCAGCGAGGCCGTCCAGCGCAGGCGCAGTCTCCGATGCCTCGATCAGGCGGCAGGCGCGCGCCACCAGCTCGGCGCGCCGGGCTGCGGCGCTGGTCTGGTCGCCGCGGGCGCGGCGGCTGGGGCGATAGCCCGCAGCCTCGGCGGCCTCAGCCGAGGGGAAGAACTCCACGTTCTCGCGCCTGGGCAGTCTTGTGGACGAGCTGGGTTGGCAGTACACGCCCGTGGTGCGCACGGCATAGACGAATTGGCCGTCGGCGGCTGCATCGCGTGCCTGCACGGCCGTCCAGCGGTCGTCTTCGGTTTCGTAGGCAATGGTCGTATCCATGTCGGAAGTCCTGTGATCATCGATCTCAGCGCCAGAATACGGAGAACTTCGAGTGCAAGCACTCTGATTCTTGCGCTTGAATTCCGGGCCTCATCCCGCCTTGCGGAAAGTGAAATTGATGCGCTGGCTTCCGAGCAGCGCATGGGGCTCGTCCTTGAGCGGCATCACGCCGTGATAGCGCAGCCGGTCGGCACCGCCCCACACCACCACATCACCGTGGTGCAGCGACACCTTGACCGCTGGGTCCGTGCGAGAGTGACCGCCGAACAGGAATACGGCCCGCATGCCCAGGGAGACCGAAACAATGGGCGCGTCGTAATCCCGCTCGTTCCTGTCCTGGTGCAGCGAGAGCCTGCTGCCAGGCAGATAGCGGTTGATCAGGCAGGCGTCGGGCTTGAAGCCATCGAAGCCTGCCACCGCCGCAGCTTCGTTCGCCAGCCGGGCAAATGCCTCGGGCATCGCGGGCCAGGGGGCACCGGTCTCGGGGTCGACCGCGGTGTAGCGATAGCCACGCCTGTCCGTCGTCCATCCCAGCGCACCGCAGTTGGTCAGGGCCACCGACATGGTGAAGCCGCCGGGCGTCACCATGTGCCGGAACGGCGACATGGCCTCGATGACTTCGATGGCCGGCATCAGCTCGCGCACATGGGGCAGCGCGACCCCCCGCAACACCATCGCGGCAGGCCCCAGGCGCTGGGGCTGGCTCTGCTCCGTGGCCTCGAAAAGTTCAAGCGATTGCATGTTCATCTCGCGTCGTGAAAGATCAGGCTCTGCGGGTGCCGCGCGGCGATCTGGCTCGGCAGCTGCGTCATGACGGATTTTCTGCCAGCCCAGTATGGAAAGACATGCTGCGAGGGTGAAAGAAAAAAGCCAGTATCTGCAGGCTGTGCAGACGCTGGCTTTTTTGCGCGGAAAGGCAGGGTCTTACTGCTTGCCCTTTTCGATGGCGCTTTCCACCACCATGTCCAGCACATAGGCATAGCTGGAGGCATCGGCCGGAGCATTCTGGCGCTTGTAGCGGTTGATGCGCAGCACGTTGCGCACGCCGGGCTCATGCTTGTAGCCTTCGATTTCGCTGTAGAAGTTCTCCCACTGGCCGGAGGAAGTCTTTACGCCGTTGTCGCCGTAGCGGATCTCGCGCACCTTCAGGCACTGGTAGTCCTTGGCCGCGCCATGGCTGCAGGCCACGCGCTGGGGCGCGACTTCCAGGAAGATGCGCTCGGGCGCGTTGCCGTACCTGGTATCGGGCGTGGGCGTGCCATCCAGCTGCCATTTGGTGCCGTCGATGAACTGCAGGGTCAGGCGCGGCGCTTCCTGGCCGACGCCGAGCTGCACGGCCCATTGCTTGGCCAGGGGCAGGATGCGCGAGACTTTCTGTTCCAGCTGCATGAGCTGGTTGTCGTTGCAGGCGCGCAAGGTGCTCATGGCACGCTGCATGTTGATGCGCTGGCCTTCGATGGAGTAGCCCGAGGACATCACATTGCACAGGTTCTTGACGACGACACGCTGCTCGGCGAAGTCCAGCTCCAGCGGGCCTTTGCCCGAGCCCGGGGTCAGGAACCAGGTCTGGTCTTCACCGCCGGCCGGCGTGAATGCCTGCTGCAGCTTCCAATGGTAGGCGGCCAGCGATTTCGCATCACCTGCGGGGCCGCTAGGGCCTGCTTTGCGGGCGCCGCCACCTTCCGTGGTGCCGCAGGCAGCCAGCATCAGGGAAGCAATCAGGGGAAGGCACCAGGTCCAGCGAGGTTTCATAGAGGTTCCTTAAAGGTTTGAAAAGGTGCAACGAAGCAACGCTGGAGTCGTTTTGTGCGATGCAGTTCCCTTCCATCGGGTTCTGGGGCATAAAAAGCGTGATCTGCGTCAAAGCAGCCCTCCCGCGGGGCCTTGGTTGCCAGCGGCTCACACCATAACCGAAGCCGGTGACCTGCGCGCTGGTTTGCCCTGCCCAGAATGTAAATAACTGCCGCGTGGGTGGGGGTGCAAAAGGCGCAAGATCGGTTTGGCCAAGCCGTGATTCTTGAGCAGCATTTCCGTTTCCAATGCAACGGTGCTGGCAAACTGCTACGCTATTAAGAGCGTTTTGGATGCTTGTTCGAGCAAGGAGAGTTTTGTGGATCGAGGTGCTAAGTTGGCCGCTATGTACTGGGCTAATTCCCCGCGTACCCTGAAGGGTCTGGCGCTGGGTCTGTGCACTGCAGTGCTGGCTGCCTGTTCCAGCAGCGTTCCGCGCAATGTGCCGCTGCAGGAGACATTCGACTCGGCGTCCACTTTTTCGCGCGGCTTCGATGCGACGCCGGTACAGACCTGTGAGGCCGCGCGGCGCGCACTGCTCAGCCAGGGCTATATCGCCAATGCGCGCACGCAGGAGCTGATCGAGGGTCGCAAGAGCTTCCAGCCCGATCCGGACCTGAACCTGGAGATGAGCATCCGCGTGGTGTGCGTGCCCCAGACTTCGGACGGCAAGGTCAGCATCGGCTTTGTGACGGCGCTGCAGGACCGCTACATGCTCAAGAAAAGCGCCAACTCGGCCAGCGTGGGCGTGGGCGCCTTGGGCTCGCTGTCCCTGCCTTTCGCCTCGGGCAATGATTCGCTGGTCAAGGTCGGCAGCGAAACCGTGTCCACGCGCGGCTTCTACGACAGTTTCTTCGACCTGGTGGAGTCCTATCTGCAAAGCGACAAGGATGCTCCGTAGATAGAAAGACCTCCTGAGGCGCTGCGCGCCTTCCCCCTAGAAGGGAGACGACGGCTTCGCTGCGGGGCGCCCCTTGCTGGCCGTCCCCGGTTTGGGGGGCGCAGGCTCAGACCGCAATGAACAAGGCCGGGTCCACCATGGCGCGGTTGAGCATCACGCTCCAGTGCAGATGCGGCCCCGTGACGCGGCCCGTGGCACCGACTTTGCAGAAGACGTCGCCGGTCTGGAGCTGGTCGCCGATCTTGCAGTCCACGCCGCTCAGGTGGCAGTACATGGACAGCAGGCCGCCGCCGTGGTCCAGCCAGACCGTGCCGCCGTTGAAGAAATAGTCGCCCACGTCGATGACCCGGCCCGGCAGCGGCGCCTTGACCGGAGTGCCCGTCGGCGCTGCGATGTCCATGCCGCTGTGGGGATTGCGCGGCTGGCCGTTGAACACGCGGCGCAGGCCGAAGGAGCTGGAGCGCCGCCCCGGCACTGGTACCTGCATCTGCAGGTTGCCGGAGGGCAGGGGCTCGGTGAAGGTGGCCATCACGGTCTTCAGGTGGGCGGCCTCGCGCTCATAGCGGGCGTTGTCCTCGGGGGACAGGTCCACCGTCTTGGGCGAGACCTTGAGGCGCTGCTCCACATACCGCTTGTCGCGTACCGTGTAGCTCACGGTGCGCGCGAGGCCGTCGGTCTTCACCTCAATGCTTTGCTCGCCCGGCGGGTTGGCGAGCGCAATGCCGACGAGCGCGGTCCACTCGATCATGTCGCCCACCACGAGCAACTGAGCCTCTCCGGCCGTCGCCTGGGGGCGTGCGGAAGCCGGCCCCAGGGAGAGGCGTGCGACACCGCCGGGAACGCGGCTGTCCTGGGGCCAGAGTGTGCTGTCTGTGGCGTTGTTGGCCGTACGGCTTGCACGCGCGGCCCAGGCCGGTACGGTAGCGAACAGCGCCGATTGCGCCATCCACTGCAGCAGGCGCCGGCGTTCTTGGGGGTGGGGGAGGCTGGGGAGGTTTTCGGTCGGCATGGTGCGCATCAGGTTCTGCACGCATTGTGCGGCATCGCTATCGATAGCGGAGCTATAGGCGATTGAAGCATGGGTGTTTCGGTGTGCCAGGGCTTGCGCCGCGCCGGCGGCGTGACTCAAGGTTGACGCATGCTGCGGGCAATGGCCGCGTGCCCCAGTTCGTCCAGGGCCTGGGCCGCGCCGAGCCGGTCGCGCTCCTGCTTGTTCTGACTCAGCTTGAACTTGCCTTCCAGCCGCTCGACGTCAATCTCCAGGCCCACGATGGCACCGAGCATGCGCTGCAGGTAGTCGGGCGGGGCGTCGCTCATCTTCCATGGCGCCTGGGCATTGTTCAGGGCTTCATGCCGGCGCGTGAGGCGGCCCACCACGGCGCGGACGAATTTTTCATCGTCACGCACGCCGATGCGGCCGTGCGCATGGACCACGCGATAGTTCCAGGTCGGCACCTGTTCATGGGTCTCGTGCTTGCTGGGGTACCAGCTGGGGGAGACATAGGCCTGCTCGGCGCGGAAGCTCACCAGCACCTGCCCACCATCACGAACCTGCTGCCACACGGGGTTGGAGCGGGCTACATGGGCGATCAGGCGCAAGGGCCCGCCCTCGTCCTGCAGCAGCTCGAACGGCAGGTGATTGGCATCCAGCCCCGCGCCGGACTGCGTGACCAGGCAGCCCAGCGGATGGGCCTGGATCAAGGCCTGCAAGGTGGCCGGATCGTCGATCTGGAAATGGCTGGGGTTGTACATGGGGGTCTGCTTGGGGAAGCAGTGCAGAAAGCGGACGGGCTTGTTTATACCGCCGCATTGGCATGCCGAATCCTGCAGGCCTGCTTCTCAAGGCCTGAATGGGAATTTAAAAAAACCGCTTGCAGTGCAAGCGGTTCGGGTAGGGGCTGTGCAAGGTGGCGATCAGCGCCTGTCGTGATCTCCGTTTGCCCGGGCTTCGGCGCGTGCCGTCTGCATGTGGGACTGCTGTTCGGCCTGTCGCTGGGTCTGTTCCTGTGCCCGCTGCTGCATCTGCTGTATCTGGGCTTGCTGCTGGCGTTGCTGTTGTTCACGGGCCTGAGCCTGTTGCTGCATCTGCTGCTGGCGCTGAGCCTGCTCCTGGGCACGTTGCTGTTGCGCCTGCTGCATCTGGGCCTGTTGCTGGCGTTGCTGTTGTTCGCGCGCCTGTGCCTGTTGCTGCATCTGCTGCTGACGCTGGGCCTGCTCCTGGGCGCGTTGCTGTTGCGCCTGCTGCATCTGGGCCTGTTCTTGGCGCTGCTGTTGTTCACGCGCCTGGGCCTGCTGCTGCATCTGCTGCTGGCGTTGGGCCTGCTCCTGGGTGCGTTGCTGTTGCGCCTGCTGCATCTGGGCCTGTTGCTGGCGCTGCTGCTGTTCGCGTGCCTGTGCCTGTTGCTGCATCTGCTGCTGACGTTGGGCCTGCTCCTGGGCACGCTGCTGTTGCGCCTGCTGCATCTGAGCCCGTTGCTGGCGCTGCTGTTGCTCACGTGCCTGGGCCTGCTGCTGCATTTGCTGTTGGCGCTGGACCTGCTCCTGGGCTCGCTCTGGCTGCATCTGCTGTTGGTTTTTTCCCGCCATGGCGGCCTGCATCAGCGGCGCCTGAGGCTGGCGGTCTGGTCCGGCCGAATGGTCCTGACTGCGCTGGTCGCGCAGTTGCATGAAGGCATTGCCGTTGGGCGCATGGGGCATGGCTGGTGTTGCAGGGGGCTGGCCCTGGCCAAAGCCTGGCCGTCCTTGCGGCACGGCTGCGAGAGGAGACTGCTGCTGCCTCTGGTTCCAGGCATGGCTGCCGGCGGCCAGTACCGCGGCACCGACGGCGGCTCCGGCCGCGCCTGCGGCAAGGGTGCCTGGTTGCAGCCCGTGCTGTGGCGCGAAGGCTCCCGCTGACTGCTGTTGCATGGGCAGCGCCGCCTGCGTGGGCGCCGGCATCGGGAGTGCTCCGTTTTGATAGACGTTGTTTACATAGGTGTTGTCCGTACGGTGGATGTTCTGCACCACGGTGTGCGACTGCGAGATGTAGGTGGTGGTGTTGTAGACCACGGCCGGAAGGGCCTGCGGTGGCGGGGGGCGGTCGCCATAGCGCCACGGCCTGTCATGGTCGCCCCAGTGCATGTCCCACGAATTCCAGCCCCAGGACGGATACCTGTCCATGGACTCGGCCAGCACAACGCCGACGCCAAAGCCCAGCAGGCCCGCCACCACGGGCACGCCGACCACGGGGGGCGGAGGCGGAACTTCGACATAGCGGTAGCCGCCGTACACGGGCAGCGGCTCGCCGTAGACCATGTCGGGGGCATACTGCGGAACGTAGACGATGTCCACCTGGGAGGGGACGATTTCGATGAACTGCTCCGGCGGCGCTATGACGGGATCGGGCAGTGGCGTGACCACGGCGCCGGGTGTGTAGGCCACGGCGGATGGTGTGGAAGCCACGTTCACCTTGAGCTGCTTGGAGGTCTTGAGCGTGCCGGCCTTGTAGGCGCGGTTGCGCATGACCTGTATGGCGTTCATCACGTCCGACGGATCGTTGTAATAGGCCTTGCCCAGGGCCGTGGTCCAGGGCAGGTTCGAGGCCATCTGCTCCAGCACGTTGGGAAACTGGGTCAGCGATTTGACGGACGGGTCCCAGTTCTGGGCATTGACGGCATTGGCCAGCGCCGTCTTTCGCAGGCCGGGGTTCTGCCCCATCCAGGTTTCGGCAGCGCCGATCTGGTTGGGATAGGTGGAGCCGGCCAGAATCTGGGCTACCAGCTTGTCGGGATACAGCGCAATGGGCGCCACCATCTGGTAGAGCACGTTAGCGCTCGGTGGCGCATAGGCCGCAGGCTGGAGCTGGGCGGCCTCGGGCGTTGCGGCCGGCGCCAGCGCCGTGCTGTCGGCCTTGATGGGAGAATCCTTGTCGTTGCAGGCGCTCAGTGCCATGGCGGCGGCCAGGGCCACGATGCCCGGACGCCAGTGGTGGGTGGCCGTGTCGTGGGGCTGCTTTTGCTGCTCCGGCCGGTTCCAGGGGAAATACGACATCTGACGCTCCTTGCGCCGCGCCGTGGAGATCACGGTGCCTTGGCGGATGCTGTTTTAACGCCAGTGTTGAGCGGCTGTTGACAGAGTGTTGTAAGCAAAGTAAGCCGGCGGGTGCGGGCTATCCGCCAACGGGCTGCTGCATATCTTGATAGCTGCCGGCGCTTGATGGAAAAGGGTTTGAGCCTAAAAATCGGTGAGAAGGCGGGCAAACAAGCCTGCGTCGGGCAGGCCTTGGGTTGGGGCGGAAGGCGCAAAGCCTCCGGGTTTTCGGTTACATCATTCGGCCATCGCACTCCCGAGCGTGGCAGTGTCCATGGTTCCAGCGGCCTGCCGTCGACCTCGACCTCGCCACTCTCGAAACGGGTCCGGGCGGTCATGATGCGGGGCTTGCTCTCGAACATGCCTTGTGCCAGCAGGTTGCCCATGCATTCCTGCATATCGGCCTTGATTCAAGATGAATGTGAAACCGCAGGATTGGGCGGCGCTAAAAAGAAAAAGGCTGCCGAGCGGCAGCCTTTTTTGCGTCATCAATGGCGAATTGATTTTCCTATTTGCCCCAGGAGTCCTTCAGGCCGGTGATTTTGTTGAATACCGGCTTGTCGCTGCGGTGATCCCTGCGGTCGGCCACGAAATAGCCGAAACGCTCGAACTGGAATTTGTCATCAGGCTGCGCGGCTTTCAGCGAAGGCTCCACATAGGCCGTCACCACCTTGAGGCTGTCCGGGTTGAGCAGGGCGAGGTAATCCTTGCCGCCGGCATCGGGCTGGGCATCGGTGAACAGGCGGTCGTAGAGGCGCACCTCGGCTTCCACGCCATCGGCCGCGCCCACCCAGGTGATGGCGGCCTTGACCTTGACGCTGTCGGCGCCGGGCGTGCCGCTCTTGGTGTCGGGCACCACGGTGGCCAGCACCTTGGTCACCTTGCCGTCGGCATCCTTCTCGCAGCCCGTGCATTCGATCACATAGCCGCCCTTGAGGCGCACCTTGTTGCCAGGGAACAGGCGCTTGTAGCCCTTGGGCGGCACTTCGGCGAAGTCCTCGCGCTCGATCCAGACCTCGCGGCCCAGCGTGAAATGGCGCTCGGGCGCGGCCTCGCCCTCGCCCTCGGCCTGGTGGGGCAGGGCCGGCAAAGAACATGGCTCCAGGTGCTCCGCGCCTCCGAAGACCTCGGCCCAGTTGGAGAGCTCCAGCTTGAGCGGCTCCAGCACCACCATGGCGCGGTGGGCCTGGTTTTCCAGGTCCTCGCGCAGGCAGCCGTCCAGGGTGCCGTAGTCGATCCAGGCGTAATCCTTGGTCACGCCGATGCGTTCGCAGAAATTGCGGATGGACGCCGGCGTGTAGCCGCGGCGGCGCATGCCGACGACGGTGGGCATGCGCGGGTCGTCCCAGCCGGCCACGAAGTTGTTGTCCACCAGGTGCTTGAGCTTGCGCTTGCTGGTGATCACATAGGTCAGGTTCAGGCGGGAGAACTCGTACTGGCGCGGCTGGGGTGCGTCGATCAGGCCGCCGGTGCGCAGGTGGTCGAGCAGCCAGTCATAGAACGGGCGCTGGTCTTCGAACTCCAGCGTGCAGATGGAGTGGGTGATGTGCTCGTATGCGTCCTCGATGGGGTGCGCAAAGGTGTACATCGGGTAGATGCACCACTTGTTGCCGGTGTTGTGGTGCTCGGCATGGCGCACGCGGTAGATGGCCGGGTCGCGCAGATTGATATTGGGCGCGGCCATGTCGATCCTGGCGCGCAGCACGGCGGCGCCGTCGGCCAGCAGGCCTGCTTTCATGTCGGCAAAGCGCTGCAGGTTCTCGGCCACGCTGCGGTCGCGGAACGGGCTGTTCACGCCGGGGCGGGTGAAGTCGCCACGGTTGGCCTTCATCTCGTCGGCCGACTGCTCGTCCACATAGGCCAGGCCCTGTTCGATCAGATAGGCCGCGCAGCGGTGCATGAAGTCGAAGTAGTTGCTGGCGAAATACAGGTTTTCGTGCCCGTCGGGATCCTTCCAGTCGAAGCCCAGCCATTGGACCGCATCGATGATGCTGTCCACGTATTCCTGGTCTTCCTTTTCCGGATTGGTGTCGTCGAAGCGCAGGTGGCACACGCCGCCGAAGTCGCGCGCCAGGCCGAAGTTCAGGCAGATGGACTTGGCATGGCCCACGTGCAGGTAGCCGTTGGGCTCGGGCGGAAAGCGGGTACGGATCCTGGCTGCGTCCACCTGGCCCTGCTGGTGGTGCTGGGCGTCGCCGGGGGCACCGCCCCAGTGGCGTTGGGCGTAGGTGCCCTTGTCCAGATCGGACTCGATGATCTGGCGCAGGAAATTGGTGGGCTTGACCGTGTCGGTCGTTGTATCGGTGTGTTGGGTGGCGTCAGCAGAGCTCATCGTGCCATTTTAGGCGCCCTGCCATGTCCTCAGGCCAGCCGGTGCACAGCGCCCGGCTGCATTTGGACACAAAGTTCTTCGCAATTCGTGCCATCCTAATGGCTGTTTCACGCGTTGTATCGTCAGGGCTAGGTGCATAGAGCCAGGGCTTGCCAACTGTGTTCCACAAATATTCTGAAAAATAAGGAGAGTTTGCAATGATCAAAGCAACTTCTGCATGGATTGCGAAACTACTGGCCGCTGCGGGCCTGATGGCTGCCGGTGCCGCCCAGGCCCATGGCGGAGTGAGCCTATCCGTGGGGATTGGCGTGCCTGGCGTGGTCGCTCCCGTCTATGCAGCACCTTATGCCGCGCCTTATATGGTGCCGGCTCCCGTCTATGTGGCGCCGCGCCCCGTGTATTACGCGCCGCCGGCACCCGTGTACTACGCGCCGCCCGTCTACCGTCCGGCCCCCGTCATGGTCGTGCCCGGCCCGGGCTACGGCTACTACCGCCACGGTCCTCGCCATTGGCATGGCGGCCGTTACTACCGCTGAGAATGACTATTCCCGGAAGCGCTGCTGGCGCCTCCGGCTTCGTGACGGCTGCTTCGGCAGCCTTTTTTATGCCTGTGTGGCTGTTGCATGGGCTTGCATAATGCTCGCGCATGGAAAGCAATAGCAGCATTCAGATGGAACGCATAGCGGAAGTCGAGGCCGTCGCCGCCCGGGCCAGTCGTGTGCTCACCCCTTTGGGCGAGGGCGCCGGCAGCGGCCATATGGTCTGGCATGGCTGGCTGCCCGCCGATGGCCGGGCACGGGGCCTGCCGCTGATATTGCTGCACGGCGGCAGCGGCAGCTGGACGCACTGGCTGCGCGCGATAGGGCCGCTCACGCAGGCCGGCCATGCGCTGTGGCTGCCCGACCTGCCGGGCTTTGGCGATTCCGACGCCGTGCCGGGCGGCACCGACGCGGACAGCATGCTGGCGCCGCTGGCGGCTGGCATCCGGCGGCTGCTTGGCGATTCCGGCAGCGGACCGGTCTGCGATCTGGCCGGTTTTTCGTTTGGCGGCATGACGGCCGGCATGCTGGCGGCCCAGTATCCGCAGCTGATGCGCCAGCTGGTTCTGGTGGGCGCGCCCGGCATGGGCTTGTCCACGGGGCAGGCCGTGCGGCTCAAGGGCTGGCGCCACCTGGCCACGCAAGAGGCGCAGATGCAGGCGCACCGCTACAACCTGGCGGCGCTGATGCTGCATGACGCCGCGCTGGTCGACGAGGCAACGCTGGCCCTGCACGTACACAACGTGGCGCGCGACCGGCTGCCGCGCCGGCGCCTGTCGCAAACCGATATCCTGGCCCAGGCCTTGACCCGGGTGCAGTGCCCCGTGGCTGCGATCTATGGCGAGCACGATCCGTTATACACGGGCCAGATGCAGGCCCTGCGGCAAAAGCTGCGGCTCCAGACCGGAGGGCGGGCCCACTGGCAGGAGATTCCCGGTGCCGGGCACTGGGTGCAGCACGAAAAGCCCGAAGCCTTTGTCGCGGCCTTGCTGGCAGCTTTGGCGCGACCAGGCGGCCAGGAGCATCAGCCATGACGCCCGGGTTGCCGGCGCTGACCGAGGCCGATGTGCAATGGACGGCCGTGCGCGCGCAGGGGCCTGGCGGGCAGAACGTGAACAAGGTGGCCAGCGCCGTGCACCTGCGTTTCGATATAGTCCGCTCGCGGCTGCCGGCCGATGTCAGGCAGCGTTTGCTGGCTCTGGGCGATGCACGCATCACGGGTGAAGGCGTGCTCGTCATCAAGGCGCAGAAATTCCGCGCGCAGGAGCACAACCTGTGGGACGCGCTGCAGCGGCTCAACGCCCTGGTGGCCAGCGTGGCCGCGCCGCCGCGCCAGCGCAAGGCCACCAAGCCCACCTGGGGCTCCCAGCAGCGACGCCTGCAAGGCAAAAGCCTGCGCGGTGCGACCAAGGCCTTGCGAGGGCGTCCGCGCGATGGGTGACTGCATCTTCCAGATCAGACTTTCACAAGGAAACCACTATGATCGCCATCACCGATTTGCCTCTCACCTTTCTGGAGCGTCCGGCCGAGCCGGAATCGGGCTGCAAGCCCTGGCTGCTGGTACTCATGCACGGCGTGGGCAGCAACGAACGCGACCTGATGGGGTTGGCGCCTTTCGTGCCGCCGCAATTCCATGTGATCAGCCTGCGCGCACCGTTTGTCATGGGGCAGGGGGCCTATGCCTGGTTCCAGTTCACGGTGAGTGCGGATGGCACGCGCCATATCAGCGCCTCGCAGGAGCAGCAGGCGCGTGCACTGGTGCAGCAGACCGTGGAGCAGGCAGCGCGGCAGCTGGAGATTCCCGCCGAGCGCGTGGTGGTGGGCGGCTTCAGCCAGGGCGGCATCATGAGCCTGAGCCTGCTGCTGACCCAGCCGCAACTGCTGCGCGCCGCCATGGTCTGGCATGGCCGCCTGCTGCCCGAAGTCCTGCCGCTGCAGGCGCCCGATGCCGCGCTGGCCGGCAAATCGCTGTGGGTCAGCCATGGCACGTACGACAACGTGATTCCGCTGACCAGCGCCCATGCCATCCGCGACCGGGCCAAGCGCTTGCCTTTGAGTCTCAGCTATCAGGAATATCCCGGCGCCCACGAGATCCGGCCCGAGGAACTGCGGACCAGCATGCAGTGGCTCAGGGATCTGGCGCGCTAGCGTGCGGCTAGTGGCCGGCGGTGCTGGAGAAGAGATTGATGACCAGCACGCCGGCGACGATGAGGCCCATGCCGACGAGTGCTGGCGCATCCAGGTGCTGGCCCTGCCAGAAAAAGGCCACGGCGGAAACCAGCACGATGCCCGTGCCCGACCAGATGGCATAGGCCACGCCCGTGGGGATGGTGCGCAGCGTGAGCGAAAGCAAGTAGAACGCGACCACATAACCCGCAATGGCGGCCAGCGTGGGCCCAAGGCGCGTAAAGCCTGCGGCCTTGGCCAGGAAGGAGGTGGCAATCACTTCGGCCACAATGGCCAGGCCCAGGTACAGGTAATTCGTCATGGGTGTTGAATCTACAAGGACTTGCGCAGGCCTGCCTGAATGGAGAATGCTTGATGACCGCTGCCGCTACGCCACCGCCAGGAGCTCCCCAGCCCATAGACGAGCCGCAGGATGTGCCGCCGGGCGAGATCCCGCAGCAACCGCAGGATATGCCGCCCAACATCTGAGCTGGATTTTTCCCTGAGCCGCCGCATCGGGAAGCGAGGACGGCGGCAACGCGGTGGGTGCGTTGTGCAGCGCAGGCCTATACGGCGGGATAGCTGCCCGTGCCTTCGGGCCAGGGGGTGAGTACCTCGAAGCCGGTTTCGGTCACGGCCACCATGTGTTCCCACTGGGCCGAGAGCGACTTGTCGTTGGTGATCACGGTCCAGCCGTCGTTGAGTTCGCGTGTGGCGGCCTTGCCGGCATTGAGCATGGGCTCGATCGTGAAGATCATGCCGGCCTGCAGCACCAGGCCTTGTCCCGGGGTGCCGTAGTGCAGCACCTGGGGTTCGTCGTGGTAGATCTTGCCGATGCCGTGGCCGCAGTATTCGCGCACCACGCTGAAGCGCTCGCGCTGGGCCACGCTCTGGATGGCATGGCCCACGTCGCCCAGGGTGGCCCCGGGGCGCACGGCGCGTATGCCCGCCAGCAGGGACTCGTAGGTGGTATCGACCAGACGTTTGGCCTGGCTGCCGGGCTGGCCCACGTAGTACATGCGGCTGGTGTCGCCGATCCAGCCTTCGGGCGTGGTCACGGCCACGTCCACGTTCACGATGTCCCCGTCCTTGAGGATTTGCCTGGCATCCGGAATGCCGTGGCAGACCACATGGTTGACGGAGGTGCACACCGTCTTGGGAAAGCCGTAGTAGCCCACGTTCGTGGGCGTGCAGCGCAGCTCGTCCACGATGTAGGCGTGGCACAGCCGGTCCAGTGTTTCGGTGCTGACGCCCGGCTGCACATGAGGCGTGAGCATGGCCAGCACCTGGGCCGCCAGTCCGCCCGCAGCGCGGGAAAGCGCAATCTCATCGGCGCCGTGCAAGGGGACGATGCGCTGCTTGCCCCGCTTCATCGCCGACCTCCGCCGCGGTGTTCGGTGATGCAGTCAGATGCCTTGCGGAAAAAATGGATCTGCGGATGCAGACGGACCGGAGTGTTGACGATTGCCATGGACCAGCATCATAGAAGTTTTGTGTTTTCCGTCGGCCCTCAGGCCCGTTGCGGGCCGGGATGCCGGTCTTCGACGGTGAATTTCGCCAGCGTGTAGATGCGGCTGTCGGCGCGCAGGGGATTGGCCACGGCGCGCAGCTCGGTGCTCCAGCGCTGGGGCGTGATCTCGGCCAGCCCGTAGCCGCGCTCCTCGCAGCGCGCGAACAGCAGCTGCGGATTGTGGGCGGCGACGGCATCGACCTTGGCCTGCGTGGTGCCGCTGCGCGAGCTGATGGAGGTGCCGCAGAACTCGCTGGCGATCACGGGGTTGGCCTTGTCGGGCGCCTGATGGGCCTGCAGGGGGACCGCGCACACGTAGTTCTGGTGGATATCGCCGCCGAGCAGCACGCTGTTGCGCGGCGCGCTGTGGGCAATCTGCTGGACCAGGCGCTGGCGTGCGGCAGGGTAGCCGTCCCAGCTGTCGGTGGATTGCTTGCCGGAAGGGTAGCGGCGCGCGCTGAACAGCGTGGTCTGCGCCAGCACGCTCCAGATGGGCGCCCGGGCCTTGCCCCGGCCGTCGCCCTGCAACTGCCGGGACAGCCAATGCTCCTGCTCCCAGCCGAGAAAGCTGCGCGCGGGATCGTCGATCTGCGGGCATTCCTGGGGAAGAATGGCGCCCGCATCGGCCTGGCCGGGCGTGCGGCAGGCCTGGAGGCTGCGGTACTGGCGTCCGTCCAGCAGATGCAGGCGCGCGAGCTGGCCCCAGCGCAGGTCGCGGTACAGCGAAAGCCCCTGAAAGCTGCGCTGCAAGGCCGAAGCGCGCAGCGGCATGTTTTCGTAGAACGCCTGCCAGGCGGCCATGCGCCGGGCCAGGAATCTGGCCGGGTCCCCGCGTCCGCTGTCGCCGGCATAGTCGTTTTCGACTTCATGGTCGTCCCAGATGACGGCCCAGTTGCAGGCGGCATGGGCGGCCTGCAGCTGCGGATCGCTTTTGTGCAGGGCGTAGCGGTCCCGGTAGTCGCCCAGGTTCAGGGCCGTGCGCAGCGGCTGGGTGCGCGCCAGGCCCACGGTCAGGGGTGGGGTGGCGTATTCATAGATATAGTCTCCGAGGAACAGGACCATGTCCGGCGCATCCTGTGCCACCTGGGCCCAGGCGGCGTAATAGCCGTGTTCCCAGCGCTGGCAGGAGGCATAGGCCAGGCGCAGGCGCGAGGCCTTGGCATGCGGGGCCGGCGCCGTGCGGCAGCGGCCGGTGGTGCTGGCGGCGTCGCCCAGCAGGAAGCGGTAGTAGTACCAGCGATCGGGCGCCAGGCCGTTGACCTGCACGTGAACCGCATGGCCCCACTGCGGCAGGGCCATGGCTTCGCCCCGGTCCACGGGTTGGGTAAATCCTTCGTCATGGGCCAGCTCCCAGCGTAGCTTGAGCGGGGGCAGGGCAGGGGCGTCCGTCTCGCCCAGGCCGGCCAGCGGCGGAGTAAGCCGGGTCCAGAGCAGGACGTTGTCGGGCTCCGGATCACCGCTGGCCACGCCCAGCGTGAACGGGTTGTGGCGGATTCCTTCGCCCTGGCGGGCCCAGGCCGGCAGGGCGCCTATGGCCGTGGCCAGGCCGCCGGCGATCAGGAAGCGGCGGCGGTCGCAGGAGTGGGCAGGCGCTAAAGGCAGGCGGAGCATGGCAGCACCTCCAGGTGCTTGATGGCGTGGGACGCCATCGAGTATCGCCCGGCTTGGTGCCGCGCAGGCTCAATCGTTAACCATTACCAGCTTGCCTCGCACCTGGCGCGAGCCCATGCGCGCATAGGCTGCATGCAGCTCGCCCATGGGCATGGTGCGGTCGATCACGGGCTTGATCCGGCCCTGGCTGTACCACTGGGCCAGCTCCTGCATCATGGCGGCGTTGTTCTGCGGCTCGCGCTTGGCGAAGTCGCCCCAGAACACGCCGACCAGCGAGGCGCCCTTGAGCAGGGCCAGGTTCAGCGGCAGCGAGGGAATGGGGCCCGAGGCAAAGCCGACGACCAGGTAGCGGCCGCGCCAGGCGATGGAGCGGAAAGCCGGCTCGGCAAAGTCGCCGCCCACGGGATCATAGATCACGTCGGGGCCCTTGCCGCCCGTGGCGGCCTTGATGGCTTCGCGCAGATCGCCCTGGCTGTAATTGATGGTGGCGTCGGCTCCTTGTTCCTGGCACAGCGCGCATTTCTCGTCGGTGGAGGCCGCGGCAATCACCCGGGCGCCGACGGCCTTGGCAATCTGTATGGCGGCCGTGCCCACGCCGCCGGCAGCACCCAGCACCAGCACGGTTTCACCGGGCTTGAGCTGGGCGCGGTCGATCAGCGCATGGTGCGATGTGGCATAGGTCATGATGAAGGCCGCCGCATCGACAAAGCTGAAGCCGTCGGGCAGCGGCATGCACAGGGCGGCGGGGGCCAGCGTGTGGGTGGCGAAACCGCCCGTGCCCGACAGGCAGGCTACGCGCTGGCCGACCTTGAGATGTGCAACGCCTTCGCCCACGGCCTGCACCACGCCCGCATATTCGGAGCCCGGCACAAAGGGCAGCGGCGGCTTGATCTGGTACTTGTTCTGCACGATCAGCAGGTCGGGGAAGTTCAGGCTGGCGGCCCTGACCTGCAGCAGCACCTGGCCGGGGCCGGGAACAGGCGTAGCCAGCTCGGTCCACTGCAAAGTGTCGACGCCCGTGGGCGTGGTGCAAAGCCATGCGTGCATGTTGTCTCCTGGTTAATTCTGTAAGACCGGAGGGACCGGATGAATGCTTCCGCCGATCATAGAAGTGTGGCGGGAATGCCGCGTGTCCCACCGGCGACGGGTTGCCCGCCTACAATCCGCTGGATTCCCTGCTGTATCCATGAAGATTCTTATTTGTAACGACGATGGCTTCCAGGCCCCGGGCATCGTGGCCTTGTACGAGGCTTTGCGTACGGTGGCCGAGGTCGAAGTGGTGGCGCCGGAGCACAACAACAGCGCCAAGTCCAATGCATTGACACTGAATGCGCCGCTGTATGTCCACCATGCCCACAACGGTTTTCGCTATGTGAACGGCACGCCGGCGGACTGCGTGCACATTGCGCTGACCGGGCTGCTCGGCTACCGGCCCGACCTGGTCGTCTCCGGCATCAACAACGGCGCCAACATGGGGGACGACACCATTTATTCGGGTACCGTGGGCGCCGCCATGGAAGGCTATCTCTTCGGCATTCCCTCGATTGCCTTTTCCCAGGTGGACAAGGGCTGGGGCGAACTGGAGGCCGCAGCGGCCACGGCGCGCCGGATGGTGCAGGACATGCAGGCCCAGCAACTGATCGGTACGGCGCCCTGGCTGCTGAACGTGAATATTCCCAACATGCCGCTGTCGGCGCTCAAGCCCGTCAAGCTGTGCCGCCTGGGGCGCCGCCATGCGGCAGAGCAGGCCATTCAGCAGCAAAGCCCGCGCGGCGAGACCATGTACTGGATCGGCAGTGCCGGGGCCGCCAAGGACGATGTGGAAGGCACGGACTTCCACGCCACGGCCCACGGCCATGTCTCGATGACGCCGCTGCAGGTCGATCTGACCGACTACGACCGCCTGGGCTACTGGGCCCAGATGGCCAGCAAGCTCACCGGACCGGGGGCGAGTCCTGGGGCCGAGGCGGGGGCGCAGTGAGCGAGCGCCGCCCCGCTTCTGCCCAGATGCCGGGCTGGGTTGCGCGTTCGGCGCAGCCGCAGGCGGCCGCGGCCAAGCCTGTGCCGGCGCGCTCGCCTGCGGCGCCGGTAGCGGTGCGCTCGCCGGCGCCCGCCGTGGGCGTCGGGCTGGATTCCGCCGCAGTGCGCAGCCGCATGGCACAGCGCCTGGAGGCCGCCGGCATCACCCATGCCGCCGTGCTGAAAGCCATGGCCAGCGTGGAGCGCCATCGCTTTGTGGATAGCGCCCTGGTCAACCAGGCCTATGAAGACACCAGCCTGCCCATAGGTCTTGGCCAAACCATCTCCAAGCCCAGCGTGGTGGCCCGCATGGTGGAGCTGCTGCTGGGCTCGGAGGCTGCCAAGGCCGGCCTGGGGCGGGTGCTGGAGATCGGTACCGGCTGCGGCTATCAGGCCGCGGTACTGTCCCAGGTGGCGCGCGAGGTGTATTCGATCGAGCGCCTGCGGGGGCTGCACGAGAAGGCCCGCAACAATCTGCGGCCGTGGCGGCTGACCAATGTGCACCTCATCCTGGGCGACGGCATGCAGGGCTTTGTCAACGGCGCGCCATATGCGGGCATTATTTCTGCAGCGGGCGGCGATTCCATCCCGGATGCCTGGTGCGACCAACTGGCTGTGGGCGGGCGTCTGGTGGCGCCGGTCGTCGTGGGCGGCGGCAAGCAGGCGCTGCTCGTGATTGACAAGAGTTCACAGGGATTTAAACAGTCAATTTTGGAAGCAGTGAACTTTGTCCCTCTAAAATCGGGCATTGCCTAGAAGGGAAAGCTTATGTTGGTATCGAGAAGTCTTGGGACTTGGGGCACGGTTGTGCTGGCAGGTGTGATCCTGGCCGGCTGCTCGACCCAGGCAAACAGGGCTCCTGTGGAGGATCGCGGACAGCCGGTCTCCTCCTCCGCTTCCGGGACGGATAAACCTTTGCCCGGTGCTGAAAATGCCGGCAAGCCCGGCTATTACACGATCAGGCCTGGCGACACGCTGATCAGGATCGGCCTGGAGCATGGCCAAAGCTGGAAAGATATTGCGCGCTGGAACAACCTCGACAATCCCAATGTGATCGAGGTGGGTCAGGTCGTGCGCGTGGTGCCGCCTTCGAGCACGGCCAGCGCCGCTGCGTCGGGTTCGCCCTCGGGCCGCGGCGTGGCGCCGGTGGTGGTGACGCCCATAGGCTCCAACGGCTCCACTAACGGCTCCGGCAGCGCTGCAACGCCGGCGCCGACTCCTGCACCCGCACCGACCCCTGCGCCTGCAGCCAAGGGTGCCGACGACGTGGACTTCATCTGGCCCGCCAGCGGCTCGCTGATCGCCGGCTTCGACGAGGCGCGCAACAAGGGCTTCGACATCGGCGGCAAGGCGGGCGATCCCGTGGTCGCGGCGGCCGACGGCCGTGTGGTGTATGCGGGTGCCGGCCTGCGCGGCTACGGCAACCTTATCATCCTCAAGCACAACAACACCTATCTGACGGCCTATGCCCACAACCAGACCCTGCTGGTCAAGGAAGACCAGTCGGTGAAGAAGGGTCAGAAGATCGCCGAGATGGGCAGCACCGATGCCGATCGCGTGAAGCTGCACTTCGAAGTGCGTCGCCAGGGCAAGCCGGTCGACCCCGCGCGCTATCTGCCTTCGCGTTGAGCATGGCAGGCAAGCAAAAGCAAGCCTCGCAAGCCCCTGCCCCGCAGGGGCTTGTGTCTTTTGAGGCGCAGCCAGCCGAGCTCGGCTGGGGCGATTCCGGGGACGACACGGCCGATGACGCTGCGGCCGAAGCCGAGCTGGAAATTCGCGAACTGACGGTCGGCGCGGGCGAGCACGGCCAGCGCGTGGACAAGGTGCTGGCACTCGGTGTAAGCGAGTTTTCGCGCAGCTATCTGCAGCAGCTGCTGGCCGACGGCGCCGTGACCTTGAACGGCAAGGTGCTGTCCAAGTCTTCTGCCAAGGTCGGTGCCGGTGATCGGCTGCGGGTGGAGATGAGGCCGACCCAGCAGAGCATGGCTTTCCTGCCCGAGGCCATGGCGCTGGAGGTAGTCTACGAGGACGACGACCTGCTGGTGATCAACAAGCCCGCGGGCCTGGTGGTGCACCCGGCGCCGGGCAACTGGACCGGGACGCTGCTCAACGGCCTGCTGGCGCGCGACGAAAAGGCACGGCAGGTGCCGCGCGCCGGCATCGTCCACCGGCTGGACAAGGACACCAGCGGCCTGATGGTGGTGGCGCGCAACCGTGCCACCATGGATGCGCTGGTCAAGATGATTGCGGCGCGCGACGTGAGCCGCCAGTATCTGGCCATCGCCCATGTGCCGGCCAGGGGCTGGGGGCCGCGCAAGCACCGCGAAGTCGATGCCCCCATAGGCCGCGATCCGCGCAACCGCCTGCGCATGGCGGTGGTGGACATGGCGCAGCATCCGGGCAAGCCGGCGCGCACCGACTTCGACTGGCTGGCCGGAGATGCCCGGCACTGCCTGGTGCGCTGCACCCTGCATACCGGGCGAACCCACCAGATCCGCGTGCACATGGCTTCGCTGTCGCACCCGCTGGTGGCCGATGCCGTGTACGGCGGCCGGCCCGAGGGTGGGTTGGAGCGGCAGGCCTTGCATGCGTTCCGGCTGGCCTTCACCCACCCGAGGTCGCAAAAGCCACTGGTTCTGCATGCTCCCCTGCCGCCGGATATGGCGGGCGCACTGGAAAACTGGGGCCTGCATTACAATCTAGCCGAAAGCCTCTGACCCAGGGCTTGCGCAAGCAAGAATGTGCCAAAGACATCGCCATAAGGCGAACGTCTTGCCTGAACCGGATTTGCGCGAGCCGTATGATCATCTTTGCATGGCATCCTCGGGGCGCTACCTCTCTCTTCTTTGATTTGGCGTCCCACCGTGCATATAGAGGTGCGACAGCCGCCCCCGAAACGCTGCACCCATGAATACGGTAGATGCCAAGCGGGTTCTTGAAACAGCATTGATTTGTACTCCGCAGCCAGTCACGTTGCGCGAGCTGCGCTCACTTTTTGATGACGTGCTGGGTTCGGACACGCTCAAGGACTTGTTGCTCTCCCTGCAAAAGGACTGGGCGCTCAAAGGCGTGGAGCTGGTGCAGGTGGCTTCGGGCTGGCGCTTTCAGAGCCGGCCCGAGATGCGTGTCTACCTGGACCGGCTGCACCCGGAAAAGCCGCCCAAGTACACGCGGGCGACGCTGGAGACGCTGGCCATCATTGCCTACCGCCAGCCCGTGACGCGCGGGGATATCGAGGATATCCGGGGCGTGACGGTCAACAGCCTGCTGATCAAGCAGCTGGAGGACAGAGGCTGGATCGAGGTGATCGGCCATCGCGAGACCGTGGGGCGCCCGGCGCTGTTTGCCACGACGCGCCAGTTCCTGGATGACCTGGGCCTGCAGTCGCTGGACCAGTTGCCCATGCTCGAGGAAACGCAGGCCCAGCAAAGCCTGTTCAAGTCGCTGGAAGAGGGCGCCGAAGGCGCAGCTGTCGTGCAGGACGACGGGGCGCCGGCAGAGGCTGCAGCAGCCGAGCCGGCCATGGTTGAGCAGGAGCCGGGTTCCGAGGAGCGCGTGCCCGAAGACACCGAGGCTGCCGCCGGCGATGCGGGCGAGGCGCCTCTGGAGTCCTTGGAAGAGGTGGTGGAGGTCGGCGAGGCCATGGAGGCGGCGCCGCTGGAGACGCTGATGGAGTCTTCTGCGCCAGTGCCTGAAAAGCCGGTAAAGGAGCCCAAGCCCGCATCGAAGGCGGTGCGAAAGCCCGCGCCGGCCGCCAAGGCGGATGAGGGCAAACGCGCTCCCGATCAAAAATCGGGCCGCCGCGAATGGATGGGGTTGAAAGCCTTTCTGGAAGACGACTACGGCATCGATGCAGACGATGCCCGCGAAGCGAAAGAAATTGCGCCGGACGTGCTGCCCGAGCAGGGCGAGCCGGCAGACGATATGAATATGGATGACGGCAATGGAGCCATTGCCGAAGGAAAATCTCAATGAACGAGACATCGACCCAGATGCAAGATGGACAGGCTCTGCCGTCCGGATCGGATGCGAGCCCTGCCGCTGATGGCGCAGCCGCCAGGAAGCCGCGCAAGCCCCGCGCCACCAAGCCCAAGGACGGCGCCGCTGCCGAGAAAAAGCCTGCCGCACCGCGCCAGCGCGCCGCAGCCAAGCCCCGCAAGGCGCCCGAAGAGAGCGTCCCGGCTGCAGCCGATGCGGTGGGGGCCGTCGACGCGGATGAAGAGCTTGTTGCCCCTGAAGTGGAAGCGACTGGCGCCGAGTCTGCAGGCGAAGTGGCCCAAAGCAATGCCAAGCCCCTGAGCGAGAATGCGCAAGGCTATGGCTTTGCCGACGTGGTTTCCGGCGAGTTCGACGCCGATGAGGAAAACGGCGCGGCCATGCAGCCCAAGCGCGTGCTCCAGCCTCAGCTGGATTCGCCCAAGCTGCACAAGGTGCTGGCCCAGGCCGGCCTGGGCTCGCGCCTGGAGATGGAGCAGATGATTCTGGAGGGCCGCATCTCGGTCAACAACGAACCTGCCCACATCGGCCAGCGCATCCAGTTCGGCGACACGGTCAAGGTCAACGGCAAGCCCATCCGTTTCCGCATCGACCCGCCGCCGGCCCGCGTGATCGCCTACCACAAGCCCGTGGGCGAGGTCGTGACGCATGACGATCCGCAGAACCGCCCCACGGTGTTTCGCAAGCTGCCCAAGCTCGCGCATGGCAAGTGGCAGTCCGTGGGCCGCCTGGACCTGAATACCGAAGGCCTGCTGCTGTTCACCAGCTCGGGCGAGCTGGCCAACTCCCTCATGCACCCGCGCTTCGGCCTGGAGCGTGAATACGCGGCCCGCGTGCTGGGCGCGCTGAGCAAGGAAGAAAAGCAGAGCCTGTTGGACGGCGTGCGGCTCGAAGACGGCGAAGCCGCCTTCGGCTCCATCGAGGACGGCGGCGGCGAAGGCGCCAACTGCTGGTACCGCGTCACCATCTCCGAAGGCCGCAACCGCGAAGTGCGCCGCATGTTCGAAGCCGTGGGCCATGCGGTCAGCCGCCTGATCCGCATCCGCTACGGCGCCATGATGCTGCCGCGCGGCTTGAAGCGTGGAGCCTGGGTGGAGCTGGACCAGGCCGACATCCAGGCGCTGATGGCCGTGGCCGGCGTCAAGGAGCGCCCGCCTGCGGATCGCACCGCCGGCCGTGGCGGGAATTCCCGCGGCGGCAACCGCAACAGCCGCAACGCCCGCGGCTTCAATGCCGACCGTCCCCAGAACGGCCGCCGCGAAGGCGGTGGCCAGCGCCGCGGCGAGTGGGATGGCAACCGTCCCGCGCCCGGCGGCATGCTGGGCGACCGGCCGGAGCGTTCGCGCGGCAACGCCAAGGGGGGCGGCGCCGGTGGCGGCCGCTCTCAAGGCAGCCAGCCCGACCCCATGCGCACGTCCGTGGGCTATATCGGCGGCGACAGCCTCTCGCGGGCGCGCCAGAACGCCAAGCGCGGCCCCGGTGGCCGTCGCGGCGGCCGCTGAAATAGCGGCTGCTTCAAGTATTTGGGCGGTGTCGCGTGGCCCGGGTCCCACCAGGCCTATGGCGGCACCGCTAAAATAGACGGTTTTGCTTTTCTTGCAAAAAACCATAGTAACCCTGATTAGGAATTAATCATCATGGCTATCGAACGCACTCTCTCCATCATCAAGCCCGACGCAGTTGCCAAGAACGTGATCGGCCAAATCTACGCCCGTTTCGAAGGCGCCGGCCTGAAGGTCGTGGCCGCCAAGATGGCTCACCTGTCGCGCCTGGAAGCCGAGCAGTTCTACGCTGTGCACGCTGCACGCCCCTTCTTCAAGGACCTGGTGGACTTCATGATCTCCGGCCCCGTGATGATCCAGGCGCTGGAAGGCGAAAACGCCATCCTGAAGAACCGCGAACTGATGGGCGCCACCGACCCCAAGAAGGCTGAGAAGGGCACGATCCGCGCCGACTTCGCCGACAGCATCGACGCCAACGCCGTGCACGGTTCCGACGCTGCTGAAACCGCTGCCGTGGAAGTGGCCTTCTTCTTCCCCGGCATGAACGTTTACTCGCGTTAATCCACGCTGGCTTTCTGCCGCATGCTTTCGCGCTGACGCCGGGGCTCCGCGCTTGCGGGGCCGGTGTCAGCAGCGCAAGCGCCGGCAACGGCGTGGCAACCACATGCCGATATGACCACCAATCTGCTTGATTTTGACCTCGAAGGCCTGACCGCATACTGCGAGCAGCTCGGGGAGAAGCGTTTCCGCGCGACGCAGCTGTTCCGCTGGATTCACCAGCGCGGCGCCTCGGATTTCGACCAGATGACCGATCTGGCCAAGTCCCTGCGCGAGAAGCTCAAGAGCCGGGCCCACATCACCGCACTGCCTGTCGTGACCGAACACGTCTCGGCCGACGGCACCGTGAAGTGGCTTTTCGATGTAGGTGACGGCAATGCCGTCGAATCCGTTTTCATTCCCGAGGACGACCGCGGCACGCTGTGCGTGTCGTCCCAGGCTGGATGTGCGGTGGGCTGCCGCTTTTGCTCGACGGGGCATCAGGGCTTCAGCCGCAATCTGAGCACGGGCGAGATCCTGGCCCAGCTCTGGTATGCCGAGCATGCGCTGAGAAAGCGCCTGGGCACCGACGAACGCGTCATCTCCAACGTGGTGATGATGGGCATGGGCGAGCCGCTGCAGAACTACGGAGCCCTGGTGCCGGCGCTGAAGGTGATGCTGGACGACCATGGCTACGGCCTGTCGCGCCGGCGCGTGACGGTGTCCACGTCGGGCGTGGTGCCCATGATGGACCGCCTCTCGCAGGACTGCGCCGTGGCGCTGGCCGTGTCCCTGCACGCGCCCAACGATCCGCTGCGCGACAACCTGGTGCCGCTGAATAAGAAGTACCCGATCGCCGAATTGCTGGATGCCTGTGAGCGCTATCTGGAATTCGCGCCGCGCGACTTCATCACTTTTGAATATTGCATGCTCGATGGCGTCAATGATCAGCCTGAGCATGCGCGCCAGCTGATAGAGTTGGTGCGCGCGCGCGGCGATGGCAAAAGCTGGTGCAAATTCAACCTGATTCCGTTCAATCCCTTCCCGGCTTCGGGGCTGCTTCGGTCGCCTTCGGCCCGGGTGGCCGAATTTGCCAACCTGCTGAGCAACGCCGGCATCGTCACGACCGTGCGCAAGACGCGCGGGGACGACATCGATGCGGCCTGCGGCCAACTGGCCGGGGACGTGAAGGACAGAACACGTGCTGCCGAGCGCATGGCAAGGCAGCGCACCATCACCCTCAAGCAGGTGTCTTGAGGGGCATTCACAAGAGAGGCTGGCAGTGGCAAGACAACCGCGTGGGAATCATGGGGGCTCTTTGGGGTCTCGGGCCTGGTGGGGAGTGCCGCTGGTGGCTGCTGTGCTGGCAGGCTGTGCCAGCAGCCAGACCAGCACGATAGTGCCGCCTACGGCGACCGCCACGGCCAATGCGCCGGCGGCCGACGCCCATCGCCGCGCCCAGATCCGCCTGGAGCTGGCCGCCAACTATTTCCAGGCCGGACGCCTGGATGTGGCCACGGAAGAGGTGGGCCAGGCGCTGGCGGCCAATCCCAACTATGCCGATGCCTACGCCTTGCTGGGGCTGATCCTGATGCAGAACCGCGACTGGTCCAAGGCCGACGTCGCCATGCGCCGCGCCATGGAGCTGAGCCCGCAGGACGGCAACCAGATCCACAACTATGGCTGGCTGCAATGCCAGCAGCAGAACTTCGACCAGGCCCAGCAGTGGTTCGACAAGGCGCTGAAGGCTCCGGGCTACCGCGAGCAGCCCAAGACGCTGCTGGCCAAGGGCCTGTGCTACCAGCAGGCCGGGCAACTGGAGCCGGCCTACCAGAACATGTTCAGCGCCTACGAAATGGATGTGGGCAACCCCGCGGCCGCCTACAACCTCTCCAACCTGCTGTGGCAAAAGGGCGAGGCCAAGAAGGCCCAGTTCTACATTCGGCGCCTGAACCATACCGACCAGTCGAGCGCCGAAAGCCTGTGGCTGGGCATCAAGATCGACAGGGCCTTGCGCGACGATATCAGCGTGCGCCAGCTGGCCGATCAATTGCAGCGACGGTTCCCGCAATCGCGCCAGTGGCTTGCATATGAGCGGGGTGCATTCAATGAGTGACAGTGCGGTGGATAAGGTGAATATGCAAAGCGATGAGCAAGTGCGGCCCCCGATGACGGCCGGAGCCATGCTGCGCGAGGCCCGCGAGGCGGCGCGCGTGCAGCTGCCGAGCCTGGCGGCGACCTTGAAGGTGCCGCCAGCCAAGCTGCAAGCCCTGGAGGCGGACGACTACGGGGCCTTCCCCGACCATGTATTCATGCGGGCGCTGGCCATGGGCATGTGCCGTACCCTGCAGGTCGATGCGGCTCCCGTGCTGGCCGCGCTGCCGCGCACCGAGCCCAGGAGCCTGAGCAAAACCGGTCCTGGCATCAATGCCACCGTCAAGGAGCGCAGCCACTTCCGCAGCGCGGGCACGTCTTTCGGCGGCTCCTCCAACGCTTCGCGCAAGGTCCTGGCCGGCGTGCTGGTGCTGCTGGCCGCCGCCGCCGCCGTTTATTTCGTGCCGCTGCACCAGCGCGGCGATGCCGGCTCGCAGGCCGAAGCGCCTGCCGTACCGGCACCGGTTGTCGCCGCGGCCGGCGCCGGTGCTGGTGCCACAGGGGCTGCCGGCGCCGGAACCCCGGCCCCGGTGGTGGTCGAAGCGCCAGCCGCCACGGCCGCAGCCGCTTCGGCCGGCGCCGCCGCGCCCGTGCAACCGGCTGCAGCGCCGGCTCCCGCGGCCGGAGACGCCGTGACCCCGGCCGCCGAAGCACCGGTGCCAGTGCCTGCGCCAGCCTCGGCCCCCGCTGCAGTCTCCGCCCAAGCCTCCGCCGCCATCCTGGAAATGCGTGCCAGCGCACAATCGTGGGTCAAGGTCAAGGATGCCAAGGGCAAGGTGGTGCTGGAAAAGACCCTGTCCAAGGACGAGTCCGTGACCGCCAGCGGCGAGCTGCCCCTGTCCGTGGTCATTGGCAATGCCAAGGGCACCCAGGTGCTGGTGCGCGGCGAGCCGCTGGATATTGCGGGCACGCGTGACAACGTGGCTCGCTTCGAGGTGAAGTGAATGAAGCTCCCCCTGAGTCGCTCCGCGCCTTCCCCCTCTCTCTACGTGCTGCGCACCAGGGGTGGGGGACGCAGCCCTCGCGGCGGGGCGGCCCTTGCTCGGCTGCCCGCGTTTGGAGTGCGCCAGGTTTTGTGCGCAGCGCTCGGATAACTGAAATGATGACAGTGCAAGATTCTCAGAAGGCTGTGGCAATGGCCGCGCCGGCGCCGCGCCGTTCGCGCCAGGCGCGCGTGGTGTGGCAGAACAACGTGGTCACGGTGGGGGGCGACGCGCCGGTGCGCGTGCAGTCCATGACCAATACCGACACCGTGGATGCGGTGGAAACCGCCATCCAGGTGCGCCAGCTGGCCCAGGCCGGTTCGGAGATGGTGCGCATCACCGTCAACACGCCCGAGGCCGCCGCCGCCGTGCCCTATATCCGCGAGCAGCTGGACCGCATGGGCGAGTACGTGCCGCTGGTGGGCGACTTCCACTACAACGGCCACCGCCTGCTGACCGACTACCCGGCCTGCGCCGAGGCGCTGTCCAAGTACCGCATCAACCCCGGCAACGTGGGCAAGGGCGACAAGAAAGACAAGCAGTTCGGCCAGATGATCGAGATCGCCGCCAGGTACGACAAGGCGGTGCGCATCGGCGTCAACTGGGGCTCGCTGGACCAGGAGATCATGGCCGAGCTGATGGACGCCAACAGCCGGCGCGCCCGGCCCTGGGACACGCGCCAGGTCATGTACGAGGCGCTGATCACCTCGGCCGTCTCGTCCGCGCGCCGTGCCGAGGAAATGGGCCTGAACGGCGACAACATCATTCTCTCGTGCAAGGTCAGCGGCGTGCAGGACCTGATCTCGGTCTACCGCGCCCTGGCGCAGCGCTGCTCCTGGGCGCTGCACCTGGGCCTGACCGAGGCCGGCATGGGCACCAAGGGCACGGTGGCCTCCACGGCCGCGCTGTCCGTGCTGCTGCAGGAAGGCATTGGCGACACCATCCGCGTCTCGCTCACGCCCCAGCCCGGCGAAGCGCGCACGCAGGAGGTGGTGGTCGCTTCCGAGATCCTGCAGGCCCTGGGCCTGCGCGTGTTCGTGCCCAGCGTCACGGCCTGCCCGGGCTGCGGGCGCACCACCAGCACCACCTTCCAGGAACTGGCCAAGCGCATCGACGACTTCCTGCGCGGCGAAATGCCTGTCTGGCGTGCCCGCTATCCGGGCGTGGAGGCCATGAAGGTGGCCGTGATGGGCTGCATCGTCAACGGCCCCGGCGAGAGCAAGCATGCCGACATCGGCATCAGCCTGCCGGGCACCGGCGAAGCGCCGGCGGCGCCGGTCTTCATCGACGGCGAGAAAGCCCTGACGCTGCGCGGCGAGCGCATTGCCGAAGAGTTCCAGACCATCGTCCAGGACTATGTGCAGCGCCGCTACGGCACGCAGGGCTGAGCCGGCAATCGGGGGGTGGATCGGCTTGCTGGCACAATGGCTGCAAGCTGGTTCCAGGAATTGATAGCTGTTAGTGCGCTATCTGCATGGATTTGAGTGTGGTTTCTATGTGAAGTCAAGATTTGCTGCGTGCGGCATGCTCTTGTTTTGCGAGTGACCCAAGTGTGAGATTTCACGTGGCCAAAAACGAAAAACTGACTGCCATCAAAGGCATGAACGACATACTCCCGCCCGATTCCGCGCGCTGGGAGTGGTTCGAAGGCAAGGTGCGCGACCTCATGGGCCGCTTTGCCTACCGCAACATCCGCACGCCGCTGGCCGAGCACACGGCCTTGTTCGTGCGCGGCCTGGGCGAGGTGACCGATATCGTCGAAAAGGAGATGTACTCCTTCGAAGACCGGGCCGACAAGCACGGCCAGGCCGAGCATCTGACGCTGCGCCCCGAAGGCACGGCCGGCGTGGTGCGTGCCATCGTCGAGAACAATCTGCTGTATGACGGCGGCAAGCGCCTGTTCTACATCGGCCCCATGTTCCGGCGCGAAAAACCGCAGCGCGGCCGCTACCGCCAGTTCCACCAGGTGGGCGTGGAAGCCATGGGCTTTGCCGGCCCCGAGGTGGATGCCGAAGTCATCCTGCTGGCCGACCAGCTGTGGAAGGAGCTGGGCATAGCCGGCGTGCGCCTGGAGCTCAACAGCCTGGGCGAGCCCGAAGAGCGCAAGGCCCATCGCGATGCGCTGGTGGCCTATTTCGAGCAGCACACCGAGGTGATGGACGAAGAGGCCAGGCGCCGCATGTACTCCAACCCGCTGCGCGTGCTGGACACCAAGAACCCGGCCATGCAGGACATGGTCAACGCCGCGCCCAAGCTGTTCGACTACCTGGGCGATGCCTCCAAGGCCCACCTCAAGGCCGTGCAGGACATCCTGGACGCCAACGGCGTGGCCTGGTCGCTGAATCCGCGCCTGGTGCGCGGCATGGACTACTACAACCTCACGGTGTTCGAGTTCATCACCGACAAGCTGGGCTCGCAGGGCACGATCTGCGGCGGCGGCCGCTACGACTACCTGATCGAGGAAATCGGCGGCAAGCCGGCGCCGGCCGTGGGCTGGGGCATGGGCATGGAGCGCGTGCTCGAGCTGCTCAAGGAGATCGGCGCCGAGATCCCGCAGCCCGCGGCCGATGCCTATGCCGTCATCCCCGATGCCGCGGCGCTGCCCCAGGTCTTCCAGACCGTGCACCGCCTGCGCGCTGCCGGCGTGGCCGTGCAGATGCATGCGGCCGCCGGTGGTTCCGCCGAGGGCATGGGCTCGATGAAATCGCAGTTCAAGAAGGCCGATGCCTCGGGCGCGCGCTTTGCGCTGATCTTCGGCGCGGACGAGCTGGCCCGGGGCATGGTCACGGTCAAGTCGCTGCGCGACGGGCAGGGCGCGCAGCAGCAGCAATCCCTGGCGCAGGTTCAGGACTGGGCCGACACCCTAAAATCGGCGGCTTGAATCCCGTCCCGTCTCGTCCCGTTAACGACCAAGCAGAACAAAACAAGCCATGGCAAGCCATTTCGACCTTGAAGAACAAGAGCAACTCGATCAGCTCAAGCATTTCTGGAACACCTGGGGCACGCCGATCACCGGCGTGCTGCTGGTGATCTTTCTGGGCTTTGCCGGCTGGAATGGCTACCAGTACTGGCAAAAGCGCCAGGCCGTGCAGGCCGCAGCGCTGGAGCATGCCGTCGAGGTGGCCTTGGCAGGCAAGGACCAGGCCCGTGCGGACCAGGCTTTTGCCGAGCTCAAGAGCAAATTCGGCGGCACCGCCCAGGCGGCGCAGACCGCCTTGCAAGTGGCCAAGGCCGGCGTGGACGCCGGCAAGCTCGACGATGCCAAGGCCGCGCTGGCCTGGGTGGCCGAGACGGGCGACGCGGGCTACAAGGCCATCGCCAGGATTCGCCTCTCCACCGTGCTGGAGCAGCAAAAGCAGTTCGACGAAGGCCTGAAGGTGCTGGAGGGCTCCATGCCCGAATCCTTCGCCGGCCTGCAGGCGGATCGCCGCGGCGATCTGTATGCTGCCCAGGGCAAACCGCAGGAAGCGGTGGCCCAGTACCAGGTCGCCTACAAGTCGCTGGACAAGAATCTGGACTATCGCCATCTGGTCGAGTTCAAGCTCAATGCACTGGGCGCCACGCCCGCCACCGTGGCCCAGGCCAAGACAACGTCATCGGAGAACTAATCTTGAAGACTTTTGCCGGTTCAATGAAGTCCGCAATGCAATCGCCGGCTCCGCGCTGGCTGGCGGTGTCCGCGCTGGGCATGGCCTTGAGCGCCTGCTCCATCTTCAGCAGCAGCGGCGACAAGCCCAAGCCCCTGCAACTGGGCCCCAACCCGGGCCTGCTGCAGGTCCACCAGGCATGGACGGCCAAGCTGGGCGGCGAAGCGCCCCTGGCCATGCCGGCACTGGTGCGCGGCGATACCGTGACCCTGGTGGCCAAGGACGGCAGCGTGACCACGCTGGACGGCCGCACCGGCAGCCAGGTGGGCAAGATCAGTGCCGGCGAGCCCCTGACCACCGGCGTGGGCAGCGACGGCGAGCGCACGGCCATGGTGACCGGCAGCAACCAGCTGCTGGTCTTTGCCGGCGGCAAGAAGCTGTGGTCCCAGAAGCTGCAGGCAGCCGTCTACACGCCGCCGCTGGTGGCCGGCGGCCGCGTGTTCGTGATGGCGGCGGATCGCTCGCTGTCGGCCTTCGATGCCAAGACCGGCCGGGAGCTGTGGTTTGCCGACCGTCCCGGCGAGCCGCTGATCCTGCGCCAGCCCGGCGTGCTGATCGCGGTGGGCAACACCCTGGTGGCCGGCCTGTCGGGCCGCCTCGTGGGCCTGGACCCCGACTCGGGCTCGGTGCGCTGGGAAGCGCCTCTGGCCAGCCCGCGCGGCACCAATGACGTGGAGCGCCTGGTGGACCTGGTCGGCCATGTCAGCCGTGTCGGCAGCAGCGTCTGCGCACGGGCCTTCCAGGCCTCCGTCGGCTGCGTGGACACCAACAACGCCTCGGTGCGCTGGACCCAGAACTCCAAGGGCAGCGACGGCATCGACGGCGACGAGCAATCGGTGTTCGGCGCCGAGAGCAATGGCACGGTGCAGGCTTGGCGCCGCACCGACGGCTCGCGCCTGTGGTCCATCGACAAGCTGCAGTATCGCAAGCTGACGGCGCCGCTGGTGCTGGGCCGCTCGGTGGTGCTGGGCGACGATCTGGGCACGGTGCACCTGCTGTCGCGTGAGGACGGCTCGGCGCTGGCGCGCCTGGAAACCGGCAAGGAGGGCGTGGCCACGGCCCCGGTGGCGGTGGCCAATACGCTGGTGGTGGTCAGCCGCAGCGGAACCGTATACGGCTTCAGGCCGGATTGATAAGCACGATTTGCACCAGGCGTTCGAGGCCTGTGCGAATCCCAATAGGTATTTTTGGTAATGAAGCCAGTTATTGCCCTGGTAGGGCGCCCCAATGTGGGCAAGTCGACGCTATTCAATCGGCTCACGAAGTCGAGGGATGCCATCGTCGCCGACTTTGCGGGGCTGACGCGTGATCGCCATTACGGCCAGGGTCGTCAGGGCAAGCACGAGTACATCGTCATCGATACCGGCGGCTTCGAGCCCGATGCGACCCGCGGCATTTTCAAGGAGATGGCCAAGCAGACGCAGCAGGCCGTGGCCGAAGCCGATGTGGTCGTCTTCGTGCTCGATGTGCGCGCCGGCCTGTCGGGCCAGGACCATGAAATCGCCCAGTACCTGCGGCGCCTGGGCAAGCCCACGCTGCTGGTGGCCAACAAGGCCGAAGGCATGAAGGACGCCGCCCAGCTGTCCGAATTCTATGAATTGGGCCTGGGCGAGGTGATGGCGGTGTCCGCCGCCCACGGCCAGGGTGTGCGCGACCTCGTGGATGCGGCCCTGGGCCTGCTCAACCTGCCCGAAGTCGAGGAAGAGGTCTTTGGCGACGACGACCAGAGGCCCGTGCGCCTGGCGGTGGCGGGCCGGCCCAATGCGGGCAAGTCCACGCTGATCAACACCTGGCTGGGTGAAGAGCGCCTGGTGGCCTTCGACATGCCCGGAACCACGCGCGACGCCATCACCGTGCCGTTCGAGCGCAACGGGCAGAAGTTCGAGCTCATCGACACGGCCGGCCTGCGCCGCAAGGGCAAGGTGTTCGAGGCCATCGAGAAGTTCTCGGTGGTCAAGACGCTGCAGGCCATCGAAGGCGCGAACGTGGTGCTGCTGCTGATCGACGCCACGCAGGGCGTGACCGACCAGGATGCCCATATCGCGGGCTACATCCTGGAAAGCGGTCGCTCCGTGGTGCTGGCCATCAACAAATGGGATGCCGTGGACGACTACCAGCGCCAGATGCTGGAGCGCTCCATCGAGTCGCGCCTGTCCTTCCTGAAGTTCGCGCCGCTGCACTTCATCTCGGCCCAGAAGCGCCAGGGCATCGAGCCGCTGTGGAAGTCCATCATCCAGGCCCATCGCTCCGCCACCTGCAAGATGCCCACGCCGGTGCTCACGCGCCTGCTGATGGAGGCCATCCAGTTCCAGACGCCCAAGAAGGTCGGTGCCTACCGTCCCAAGATGCGCTATGCCCACCAGGGCGGCATGAACCCGCCGGTCATCGTGATCCACGGCAACTCGCTGGAACTGGTGACGGATGCCTACAAGCGCTTCCTGGAAACCCGGTTCCGCAAGGAGTTCAATCTCGTCGGCACGCCGTTGCGTATCGAGATGAAAACCTCCCATAATCCTTACGCCGACAAGGACAAGTGATTTGCCGCCATGCCTAGGGAAAACCCTTTGGTCTGGACCCCGATGGGGCTGTGGTAACGTGTCGGTTTACAACAACACTCTTCGAACACGGAGAATATCGTGAGCAATAAAGGTCAACTCCTCCAAGATCCGTTCCTGAACGCGCTGCGCCGCGAACATGTGCCGGTTTCCATCTACCTGGTCAACGGCATCAAGCTGCAAGGCCAAATCGAGTCGTTTGACCAATACGTGGTGCTGCTGCGCAACACCGTAACCCAGATGGTCTACAAGCACGCCATCTCCACCATTGTTCCCGGCCGCGCCGTGAACTTCTCCGCCGCGGCCACTGCGGACAACGAAGCCGCCGCCGCTTGATCGGTCGTGCCGCGCTGACGCCTCGCAGCCCTGCCTGCGAGGCTCCTCACCCCACGGGAGAGGTATTTGAGTTCTGAATTCTTTGAACGCTCCGCGTCTGCACCGGTCTTGCTGGTGGGCGTGGATTTTGGTTTTCCCCATTTCGACGACGAGCTCGAGGAGCTGGGTCTGCTGGCACAGACCGCCGGCCTGTTGCCCGTCGCGCGCCTGACCTGCAAGCGCAAGGCTCCCGATGCCGCGCTGTTCGTGGGCAGCGGCAAGGCCGACGAGATCCGCATGCTGGCCGAGATGCATGGCGCCAAGGAAATCTGGTTCGACCAGGCCCTGAGCCCGGCCCAGCAGCGCAATCTGGAGCGCCACATCCAGATGCCGGTCAACGATCGCACCATGTTGATCCTGGAGATCTTTGCCCAGCGGGCCAGAAGCCACGAGGGCAAGCTGCAGGTGGAACTGGCCAGGCTGCAATACGTCAGCACGCGCCTGGTGCGCCGCTGGAGCCACCTGGAGCGCCAGGCTGGCGGTATCGGCGGCCGAGGCGGTCCGGGCGAAAAGCAGATCGAGCTGGACCGCCGCATGATCGACGAGGCCATCAAGCGCACCAAGGAGCGCCTGAAGAAGGTCAAGAAGCAGCGCACCACCCAGCGGCGCCAGCGCGCGCGCCACGAGGTCTTCAATATTTCGCTGGTCGGCTATACCAACGCCGGCAAGTCCACGCTGTTCAACGCCATGGTCAAGGCCCGCGCCTATGCGGCCGACCAGCTGTTCGCCACGCTGGACACCACCACACGCCAGATGTATCTGAACGAGGCACAGGAATCCGTGTCGCTGTCCGATACCGTCGGCTTTATCCGGGACCTGCCGCACGGGCTGGTCGATGCCTTCCAGGCCACGCTGCAGGAAGCCATCGACGCGGATTTGCTGCTGCATGTCGTCGATGCATCGAACCCCGGCTATCCGGAACAAATACAACAAGTCCAAAAAGTTCTGGCTGAAATCGGGGCTCACGACGTGCCCCAGATCCTGGTCTTCAACAAGCTGGATGCGGTCGAGCCCGAACGCCTGCCTGCCGCGCTGCAGGATGACTACGAGCTCGACGGCGTTTCCGTGCCGCGCGTGTTCGTCAGTGCCCGCTCGGGCCAGGGACTGCCGCAGCTGCGCCAGATGCTGGCGGACCAGGTATTGCAAGCACGAGAGGGGGCTGGCCGCGCGGATGGAGGGGGTGAGGGCGATTCGTCCGGGATGACCCCTGATTCCGACGCGCAATATTAGGGACTCGTGCCTCTATTGGGCACAATGCCAGCCATGGTTCATGTCTTTTTGAAAATACAGAGACTTCTCGCATGAATTTTTCACAACGCGTCCATCGCTGGGCGGTGCTGCCACAACGCATTCGCGGGATGTTCAATCTGAACGATCCCCGCTGGGGCCGCAGCGACAACAACAACGAAGACGGCTCGCGCCCCGACGGCCAGCGCCCCGACAGCGATCGCCCGGAACTGCCGCCTGCGCCCGAGCAGCGTCCGCGGCCGCCCTCCCAGCAAGGCCAGCCGCCGGACCTGGACGAGCTCTGGCACGACCTCAACCGCAAGCTGTCCGGCCTGTTCGGCGGCAAGCCCGGCCGCGGCCTGCCTCCGGGCCGCAACGGCGGGCCGCCGCTCGAGCCCTTCAATGCCGGCAAGGGCATTTTCGTGATCGCCGGCGTGGCCGTGCTGATCTGGCTGGGAACGGGCTTCTTCATCGTGCAGGAAGGCCAGCAGGCGGTCATCACCCAGTTCGGCAAGTACAAGAGCACCGTGGGTGCGGGCTTCAACTGGCGCCTGCCTTATCCGCTGCAAAGGCATGAGCTGGTCTATGTCTCGCAGATCCGCTCGGCCGACGTGGGCAGCGACAACATCGTGCGCAGCACGGGCCTGCGCGAGTCGGCCATGCTGACCGAGGACGAGAACATCGTCGAGATCAAGTTCGCCGTGCAGTACCGCCTGAACGATGCGCGCGCCTGGCTGTTCGAAAGCCGCAGCCCGTCGGAAGCCGTGGTCCAGGTGGCCGAGTCGGCCGTGCGCGAAGTCGTCGGCAAGATGCGCATGGACTCGGCCCTGGCCGAGGAGCGCGACCAGATCGCTCCCCGCGTGCGCGACCTGATGCAGACCATTCTGGACCGCTACAAGGTGGGTGTGGATGTGGTGGGCATCAATCTGCAGCAGGGCGGCGTGCGTCCGCCCGAGCAGGTGCAGGCCGCCTTCGACGACGTGCTCAAGGCCGGCCAGGAGCGCGAACGCGCCAAGAACGAAGCCCAGGCCTATGCCAATGACGTGATCCCGCGCGCGACCGGCTCGGCTGCGCGGCTGGGCGAGGAAGCGGCAGCCTACAAGGCCCGCATCGTGGCCCAGGCGCAAGGCGATGCCGGGCGCTTCAGCTCGCTGTTCGCCGAGTACCAGAAGGCGCCGCAGGTCACGCGCGACCGCCTGTACATCGACACCATGCAGCAGATCTACAGCAGCGTGACCAAGGTGCTGGTGGAGTCCCGCCAGGGCTCGAACCTGCTGTACCTGCCGCTGGACAAGATCATGCAAAGCGTGAGCGGCAGCACCGCCGCGGGTGCCGCCGATGCCTCTTCGGCCTCCGGCGCCTCGGCACCACCGGTGCCGCCCCCCGTGCGTGCGACGCCGGCGCCTTCGGGCGATACCCGCGGCCGTGACCGCAGCCGTGAACGTGAATCGCGCTAGGAGAATGCAGTGAATCGAATCGGATTTTTTGTCACCAGCATTCTGGTCGTGCTGGCTTTGCTGAGCTCCACGCTGTTCGTGGTCGACCAGCGCCAGTTCGGCGTGGTCTATGCGCTGGGCCAGATCAAGGAAGTGATCACCGAGCCCGGACTCAACTGGAAGATGCCTCCGCCGTTCCAGAACGTGCGCTACATCGACAAGCGCCTGCTGACGCTGGACAGCACCGACACCGAGCCCATGCTGACGGCCGAGAAGCAGCGCGTGGTGATCGACTGGTATGTGCGCTGGCGCATCTCCGAGCCGTCGGAATACATCCGCAACGTGGGCCTGGATGAAAGCGCCGGTGCGCTGCAGCTCAACCGCGTGGTGCGCAATGCCTTCCAGGAGGAGATCAACCGCCGTACCGTGCGCGAGCTGCTGTCGTCCAAGCGCGAGGCCCTGATGGCCGACGTCAAGCGCGAAGTGCTGGAGACCGTGCGTGGTGCCCGCCCCTGGGGCGTGGACATCGTGGACGTGCGCATCACCCGCGTGGACTACGCGGAGACCATCACCGAGTCGGTCTACCGCCGCATGGAGGCCGAGCGCAAGCGCGTGGCCAACGAGCTGCGCTCCACCGGCGCGGCCGAGGGCGAGAAGATCCGCGCCGAGGCCGACCGCCAGCGCGACATCACCGTTGCCAATGCCTACCGCGATGCGCAGAAGCTCAAGGGCGAGGGCGACGCCGAGGCCGCGCGTGTCTATGCCGAAGCCTTCGGCAAGGACCCCCAGTTCGCGCAGTTCTACCGCAGCCTGGAGGCCTACAAGGACAGCTTCGCCAAGAAGAGCGACGTGCTGGTCCTTGATCCGTCGCAGACGGACTTCTTCAAGGCCTACCGCAACGGCGGCGCCGCCGCCAGGTAAAGGTCCGGGCTTCGGTGTTTGCAATGGCCCTTCGCGGGCCATTGTTCATGGTGTCGCGAGCCAGGGGATGGAGGTCGGAATATGGAGTGGAGCGATGGCCTGGGCCTGGCCCTTGCGCTGGTGCTGATCTTCGAGGGGCTGATGCCCTTGTTCGCGCCGCAGCAGTGGCGCCAGCTGTTTCTGCAGCTCATGCAGTTGCGCGACGGGCAGCTGCGCTTTTGCGGGCTGCTGTGTATCGCGGCGGGAGCCATCCTGCTGATCCTGCTATGAATACTGCCGATGTCGGCCAGGCCTTGCGGGGCAAATTGGGCATGCCCGGCAAAGCCGGTAGAATCACGTTTTTAACAGCCTCCCACTTTCTCCATGTCTGCTTGGGTCCTGCCGGATCACATTGCCGATGTCTTGCCCTCCGAGGCGCGGCACATCGAAGAATTGCGTCGAGGATTGCTCGATACCGCGCGCAGCTATGGCTATGAACTGGTCATGCCGCCCATGCTGGAGTACCTGGACTCCTTGCTGACCGGTACCGGCGAAGCCCTGGATATCCAAACCTGCAAACTGGTCGACCAGCTCTCTGGCCGCACCATGGGCCTGCGCGCCGACATGACGCAGCAGGTGGCACGCATCGACGCCCATTTGCTCAATCGCAAAGGCCTCGCCCGCCTGTGCTACTGCGGCCCCGTGGTGCATGCCCGGCCCGACCGTCCGCGCGCGACACGCGAGCCGCTGCAGTTCGGTGCCGAGATCTACGGCCATGAAGGCCTGGAAGCCGATCTGGAGGCCCTGCACCTGGCGCTGGACTGCCTCAAGGGCGCGGGCGTTACCGACATCAGCGTGGACCTGGCCGATGTGCGCATCGTGCGCAGCCTGCTGGCCGGCGTGATGGTGGAGGCGCAGGTGCTGCGCAATGTGCACGCGGCGCTGGCCTCCAAGGACGCCACCGAACTGGCCCGGCTGACCAGGGATTTCCCAGAGGCCTCGCGCGAAGGCCTGCTGGCCCTGCTGCAGCTGTACGGCGGCATGGAAGTGCTGGACCAGGCCGAAAAACTGCTGGCGCGCACGCCCGGCGTGCAGAAGCTGCTATCGCATCTGCGCTGGCTGGCCAGCCGCCTGAGCGGTGTGAAGGTGAGCTTCGATCTGGCCGACCTGCGCGGCTACTCCTACTACAGCGGCACGCGCTTTGCCGTCTACGTGCCCGGCGGCAGCGATGCCCTGGTGCGCGGCGGCCGCTACGACGAAGTCGGCGCCGTCTTCGGGCGCAACCGCCCCGCGGCCGGCTTCAGCCTCGATATCAAACAACTGGTGGCTGTCGTGCCCGAGCGCCCGCTCAAGGCTGCCATTCGCGCTCCCTGGGGCGATGACGTGCAGGTGGCCGAGGCCATTGCCGCGTTGCGCCAGCGGGGCGAGACGGTGGTCTGCGTACTGCCGGGGCATGAAAGCGAAGTGGACGAGTTCCACTGCGACCGCGAGCTCGTCCAGCAGGGCGGGCAATGGGTCGTGCAAGCCATTTAAGGCTTTTGACTAATTCTTCGATTTACCGGGTTGGAACATGAAAACATCCAAAGGTCGCAATGTGGTCGTCGTCGGCACCCAGTGGGGTGACGAGGGCAAGGGTAAGCTGGTCGACTGGCTGACCGAAAGCGCCAACGGCGTCGTGCGTTTCCAGGGCGGCCACAACGCCGGCCACACGCTGGTCATCAATGGCGTGAAGACCGCGCTGCACCTGATTCCCAGCGGCATCATGCGTCCCGGCGTGAAGTGCTACATCGGCAACGGCGTGGTGCTCTCCGTGGGCAAGCTGTTCGAGGAAATCGAAGGCCTGGAAAAGGCCGGCGTGCAAGTGCGCGACCGCCTGCGCGTGTCCGAAGCCTGCCCGCTGATCCTGCCCTTCCACCAGGCGCTGGACGTGGCCCGCGAAGCGGCCCGCGAGCAGGGCGGCGTGCAGAAGATCGGCACCACCGGCAAGGGCATCGGCCCTGCCTACGAAGACAAGATCGCCCGCCGCGCGCTGCGCGTGCAGGACCTGAAGCACCCCGAGCGTTTCGCCGCCAAGCTGCGCGAGCTGCTGAACCTGCACAACCACATCCTGGTGAACGTGCTGGGGTCCAGGAATTTCGACTTCGGCGCCGGCCTGGCTCCGTACATGTTGGATGGCGAAGTCCAGTTCGACGCGGTGTACGGCGAAGCCATGCGCCATGCCGAGCTGCTCAAGCCCATGATCGCCGACGTGTCGCGCGAGCTCAACGAAGCCCACGCCGCCGGCGGCAACCTGCTGTTCGAAGGCGCGCAAGGCACGCTGCTGGACGTGGACCACGGCACCTATCCCTACGTCACCTCCTCCAACTGCGTGGCCGGCAATGCCGCCGCCGGCGCAGGCGTGGGCCCGGGGCTGCTGCACTACATCCTGGGCATCACCAAGGCCTACTGCACCCGCGTGGGCGGCGGCCCCTTCCCCACCGAGCTGGAATGGGAAAAGGAAGGCACGCCGGGTTGGATCATGAGCACCGTGGGTGCCGAAAAGGGCGTGACCACCGGCCGTTCGCGCCGCTGCGGCTGGTTCGACGCCGCGCTGCTCAAGCGCTCGGCCCAGATCAACGGCCTGTCGGGCCTGTGCATCACCAAGCTGGACGTGCTCGACGGCATCGAAGAGCTGCAGCTGTGCGTGGGCTACGAGCTGGACGGCGTGAAGATCGACCTGCTGCCCCTGGGCGCGGACGACATCGAGCGCTGCAAGCCCATCTACGAATCGATTCCGGGCTGGACCGAGTCCACCGTGGGCGTGACCGAATACGCTAAGCTGCCCGTCAATGCGCGCCGCTATCTGGACCGCATTGCCGAGGTGACCGGCGTGCCGATCGCCATGGTTTCGACCAGCCCGGACCGCGACCACACCATCCTGATGCACGACCCCTACAGCGCTGCGTAAGCGGGCTGGGTTTCACTGAACTCTCAAAGGAACTTTGCCCATGCTGACAGAAGACGGTAAGCACCTGTATGTGAGCTATGACGAGTACCACGGTCTCATCGAAAAGCTCGCTATCAAGATCCACCAGTCGGGCTGGGAATTCGACACCATTTTGTGCCTGGCCCGGGGCGGTCTGCGCCCCGGCGATATCCTGAGCCGCATTTTCGACAAGCCACTGGCCATCATGTCCACCAGCTCCTACCGCGCCGAAGCCGGTACGGTGCAGGGCCATCTGGACATCGGCCGCTTCATCGCCACGCCCAAGGGCGAGATCGCCGGCCGCGTGCTGCTGGTGGACGACCTGGCCGACTCCGGCGCCACGCTCAAGGCCGTGATCGCCATGCTCAAGACCAACTACCAGCCCATCACCGAGCTGCGCAGTGCCGTGATCTGGACCAAGGGCATCTCGACCTTCGAGGCCGACTACTCGGTGGAGTCCCTGCCCAGCAACCCCTGGATTCACCAGCCGTTCGAGAGCTACGACACGCTGCGCCCCGAAAAACTGCTGGAAAAGTGGAAGGTCTGAGTCCGCAGCTCGGCTTGTACCCATCCAAAAGAGCCCGCCGGGCTCTTTTTTTATGGAATAGCGATGATTTTTGATGCTATTGATTCGGGAGCTACTGGCTGCTGCCACATGATGAATGCAGGCTTGTTTGTTTCTTGAATAATGATGTGGCAAGTCCAGGCTGCTCACTTTTTTATGAAATGCTGGGCCTGAGGCATTGGCGAATACATCGAGTGGCCCATGTTTTGCGGTGGCGCAAAAGCTTGGCGAATATGCTTGGACGCCGTGCCGGTTGTGGTTTTTCCAGCCACGCAGCAGGGCGCCAGCGCTGTTTTTGCACCGTGGCCGGCGGTTCGTACGGAAGCATTTCTCACAGCCGGCAGGTGGCCATTGGGCCTTGGGTTCAGCGGGCTGCCCGGGCGCGGCTACACTGCGTCAATTCTGAGAAAGTGGTGGTTTTGTGAGACGTCTCTCTATTGGGCGCATCAGTGTGGCGGGCGTGGTCGCGGTACTCGCGGTGGGCGGCGCGGCCGCGGCATGGCTGGCCACTTCGGCCTGGCCCGGATTCAAATCGGCCAGGGCGGCTGCGGCGCAGCCTTCTGCACAGCCCGCTTCGCAGGCGGCGGGCGCATCGCAGGCTGCCGTGCCGGCAAGGGCTGTGCTGGCAAGCCCCGCACCGGCCAAGGCTGCGCAGGCCGTGCAGGGTCCCACGCCGGTTTTCGTGCTCAACTCGCTTGATGCCTCCATCAGCGTGATCGACCCCGTGAGCTGGACGGAGCAGTCGCGCATTCCCACGGGCAAGGAGCCGCACCACCTGTATCTGACGCCCGACGAGAAATCCCTGGTCGTGGCCAATGCGCTGGGCGATTCGCTCACGCTGGTGGACCCGCGCACGGGCGCCGTGCAGCGCGTGATCCGCGACATCGTGGACCCTTACCATCTGCGTTTTTCGCCGGACATGAAGTGGTTCATCACGGCGGCCAACCGCCTCAACCACATCGACTTCTACCGCTGGGATGCGGCCACGCAGACGCCGCAGCTGGTCAAGCGCGTCTCCACGGGCAAGACGCCCAGCCACCTGTTCATCGATGCGGACAGCAAGACCGTGTACTCGACCATGCAGGACAGCGATGCGCTGGTCGCCATCGACATCGCCACGCAGACCATCAAGGCGCGCGTGCCCACGGGTCCCATGCCGGCCGATGTCTACGGCAGCCCCGACGGCAAGAAGCTGTTCGTGGGCCTGACGGGCGGTGACGGCGTCGAGGTCTTCGACATCACCGGCCCCGAGCCGCGCAGCGTCGGCCAGATCAAGACCGCGGCCGGCGCCCACGCCTTCCGCGCCGCGGGCGACGGCCGCCATTTGTATGTGAGCAACCGCGTGGCCAACAGCATCAGCAAGATCGACATGGTGACCGACCAGGTCGTGGCCAATTACCCTGGGCCCAGCGGTCCGGACTGCATGGATGTTTCCGCGGACGGCCGCTACCTTCTGGTCAGCTCGCGCTGGGCGCGCAAGCTCTCGGTGATCGACACCGTGGAGAAGAAGGTGGTGCAGCAGGTGGATGTGGGCAAGTCCCCGCACGGCGTGTGGACGCTGGACCACGCGGCACGCTGATGGACCGGCGTCGTTTCATGGCAGGTGCGGCGGGTGCCGCCGCATGGTCGGCCTGCCGCGCGCAGGCCGCGCCGGCAGCACTGGCCTGTGGCAAAACCGTGTACCTGACCTTCGACACCGGCCACATGGGCATTGCCCAGTTCGTGGCCCAGGTGCTGCAAAAGCACAAGGTGCCGGTCACTTTCTTCGCGGCCAACGAGCCTGCGAAAGAGGGCAGCAGCAGCCTGGGCGACTACTGGGCGCCATGGTGGAAGGCGCGCGCCGACGAAGGGCACCAACTGGCCTCGCACACCTACGACCATATGTACTGGGTGGCGGACATCCGCGATGCGGCCACGGGGCAGGTGACGCATTTCAAGGTCAGGCCATCGGCAGGCGAGCGCGCCAACCAGACTTTCGTGGTCTCGGCCGCCGAATACTGCGTCGAGATCGCCAGGGCCGCGCACCGTCTCGAGAGCATCACCGGCCACAAGGCCTTGCCTCTGTACCGCGCGCCGGGCGGCAAGACATCGCCGGCCCTGATTGCAGCGGCGCAAAAGGGCGGCTACCAGCAGGTGGGCTGGGCGGCGGCCGGCTTTCTGGGCGACGAGCTGCCCAGCGACAAATACCCCAACGCCACGCTGCTGGCCCGGGCGCTGCAGAGCATCCGCGGTGGCGACATTCTGCTGGCCCATCTGGGCATCTGGTCGCGCCAGGACCCGTGGGCGCCGGCGGTGCTGGAGCCGTTGATTCTGGGCCTGCTGGAAAAAGGCTTCTGTTTTCAAACGCTGGCAGAGCATCCGGCGTATAAGAACTGGATTGCGCAGCCCCGTGGGGCCTAGGCGCTAGGAGTGTGTTGTGGGCTGGCTGGTTCAGTTGTTTGAGGATGCGCAGCAGCGCCTGTTCGAGGGCGTGGTTCAGCCTGTGCTGTTCCATGCGGGTTTCGCCAATCTGCTGGAGGATGGCTATGCGGCCACCGGCTGGCTGCTGGTGGGCCTGCTGCAGATCATCATCATGGTGGCCGTCATCGCACCGCTGCAGCGCTGGAGGCCCGTGGAGGCCGTCACCGACCGCCAGGCCATCCGGGTCGACATTCTCTACACCCTGATCCACCGGCTGGGGCTGTTCCGCCTGGCGCTGTTCTTCACGCTGGGCCCGCTGTGGGACGGGATCATGGGGCACCTGCACGTGTGGGGGCTGCCGGTCTTCCATCTGGACGACATCTGGCCTGGCGTGACCGACAATGCCTGGGTCAGCCTGGTCCTGTATCTGCTGGCCTTCGACCTGCTCGAATACTGGATCCATCGCGGCCAGCACCAGTACCGCTGGTGGTGGCAGCTGCATGCACTACACCATTCCCAGCGCCAGATGACGGTCTGGAGCGACGACCGCAACCACCTGCTGGACGACGTGGTCCACGACACCATCATCGTTCTGGCGGCGCAGATCATCGGTGTGGCGCCCGGGCAGTTCGTCGCCATCGTGGCGTTGACGCAGCTGAGCCAGAGCTTTCAGCATGCCAATGTGCGCCTCTGGTTCGGCACACTGGGCGAGCGCCTGTGGATCAGCCCGCGCTTCCACCGCCGTCACCATGCCGTAGGCATAGGCCACGAGGCCATGGCGCCGGTGCGCAACCAGCGCGCCCACGGCAACAACTTCGGCGTGCTGCTGCCCTGGTGGGACATGATCTTCGGCACGGCCAACTTCGATCTGCGCTACGACCCCACGGGCGTGCGTGATCAGGTGCAGCCCGATGCCCAAGGCCGGCTGCGCGACTACGGCAGCGGGTTCTGGGCCCAGCAATGGCGCGGCATCCTGCGCCTGGCGGGACGGGCCTGAGCAGATCGTAAACACGTTCGCACCAAGCTCGGGTATGCTGTGCCGCATGGGCTTGCTATTCGACTCTTTCTGGCGTGCGATGGCGAATTGCCTCCATAGGCGGGTGATTGCGTGGTCGCTGTTTCCTCTGGTGTTCATGGCCTTGATGGTCTGGGTGCTCGGCTACTTCTTCTGGGCGCCCGCCGTGCTCAAGGTGCAGCAACTGCTCGATGGCGTGGGCTGGCTGCACTCCCTGTGGCTGTGGCTGCAGGGCCATGGCGTGGGCTATGCATCCGAACTCGTGGCCTCGGTGCTGGTGGTGCTGGGCTCCACGCCGCTGGTCATCGTCATTTCTCTGCTGCTGGTCTCGCTCTTCATGACGCCGGCACTGACCAACTGGGTTGCGCAAAGACGCTTTCCCGCACTGGAGAGAAAGCAGGGGGGCGGCGCCCTGGCCAGCATCACCTGGTCCGGCGGATCGACCTTGATCGCCCTGATTGCCCTGCTGGTCACCCTGCCGCTGTGGTTCATGCCGCCGCTGATGCTGGTGCTGACGCCGCTGATCTGGGGCTGGCTCACTTACCGTGTCATGGCCTTCGATGCGCTGGCCGAGCACGCCAGCAAGCAGGAGCGCCGCAGCCTGTTCATCCGCAACCGGCTGGCCTTGATACTCATAGGCGTCATCTGCGGCTATCTGGGGGCGGCGCCCGGCATCGTCTGGGCGTCGGGCCTGGTCTTCATCGCCGCGTTCTGGATTCTGGTTCCGATCGCCATCTGGATCTATGCGCTCGTGTTCGCGTTTTCGTCGCTGTGGTTTGCCCACTATTGCCTGGCGGCCTTGCAGCAGATGCGCCAGACCCGCATGGGCAGCCAGGAAGAGATTCGGGTGCCTTTGGCGCCCGAGTCCAGCGAGGGCGGTGTCCCGGGTTCGGGGCCGGGGGTTCCGCTGGCTCCAATGCCCTCTACAGGTGCCTGAAAATAAATTGCACAAATTTGGTGCAATTAAAATCACCAATTTGGTGCATTTGTGGTGTACTCCATCCAATGAGACAATGCGCACCGGTTTGGTGAAGATGAGCAACACCGTACGGGCATGCTTTTTGCGTGTCCGTGCAGAAGAGGTGCCGTGCCTTCCATGTCTTGGCACATTGGCACGTAAACTGCTTATTCCTACTTATCTTTTATTTTGATCAGCCAATTTGGCAGGAGTGATCCGATGGCAAAGACCGTTGCAGACGTCATGCAGATGGTGGAAGAGAACGAAGTCAAATTCGTGGACTTCCGTTTCACCGATACCCTGGGCAAGCAGCACCACACCACGGTGCCCGTGTCGCATTTCGACGAGGAAAAATTCTCCTCGGGCCATGCCTTCGACGGTTCGTCGATCGCGGGCTGGAAGGGCATCGAAGCCTCGGACATGCAGCTGGTCCCCGACCCGAACACGGCCAACATCGACCCGTTCTTCGAAGAGACCACGCTGATCCTGAACTGCGACGTGATCGAGCCCAGCGACGGCAAGGCCTACGACCGCGATCCGCGTTCGGTGGCCAAGCGCGCCGAAGCCTATCTGAAGGCTTCCGGCCTGGGCGACACCGCCTACTTCGGTCCCGAGCCTGAATTCTTCATCTTCGACGGCGTGCGCTGGAGCACCGAGCCCGGCAGCACCTTCTATGAAATCGAAGAGTACGAAGCCCCCTGGAACACCGGCTCCAAGCTCGAATCCGGCAACCGCGGCCACCGTCCGCGCGTCAAGGGCGGCTACTTCCCCGTGCCCCCGGTCGACAGCACCCACGATCTGCGCGCCGAGATGGTGCTGATCCTGGAACAGCTGGGCATTCCGGTCGAGGTGTTCCACCACGAAGTGGCCGGCGCCGGCCAGAACGAGATCGGCACCCGCTTCTCGACCCTGGTGGAGCGCGCCGACTGGACCGTGCTGCAGAAGTACGTGATCCAGAACGTGGCCAACACTTACGGCAAGACCGCGACCTTCATGCCCAAGCCCTACCACGGCGACAACGGCTCGGGCATGCACGTGCACCAGTCGGTCTGGAAGGACGGCAAGAACCTGTTCGCGGGCGACGGCTATGCCGGCCTGTCGGACTACGCGCTGTACTACATCGGCGGCATCATCAAGCACGCCCGCGCCCTGAACGCCATCACCAACCCGGGCACCAACAGCTACAAGCGCCTGGTGCCTCACTTCGAGGCTCCGGTGAAGCTGGCCTACTCGGCCAAGAACCGCTCGGCCTCGATCCGCATCCCCTACGTAGCCAACCCCAAGGGCCGCCGCGTGGAGGCGCGCTTCCCCGATCCGCTGATGAACCCCTACCTGGGCTTCGCGGCGCTGCTGATGGCCGGCCTGGATGGCGTGGAAAACAAGATCCACCCCGGCGAAGCCGCCACCAAGGACCTCTACCACCTGCCACCCGAGGAAGACAAGCTGGTGCCCACCGTGTGCCACAGCCTGGATCAGGCGCTGGAAGCCCTGGACGCCGACCGCGCCTTCCTGACCAAGGGCGGCGTGTTCAGCGACAGCATGCTCGACGCCTACATCGAGCTGAAGATGCAGGAAGTCACGCGCATGCGCATGTCGGTGCATCCGGCCGAATTCGATATGTACTTCTCGCTGTAATGGCGGTGACGGTGCAGCATCTGCATCAGAAAAAGGCGGCCCAGGCCGCCTTTTTCATTGGTGGATCCGCAGATGGTGCAAAGCGTGGCGCCAAACGAACCAAACAGGGGCAGATGAATCAACCAATGGCAGCTGGTTGCGCGTATCGAGCGATACTCGCTGCATTGACCGGCCGAGTGCGGCCGAGGACTGCCTGAGGAACTTGATGAAAAAACTGTTGGTGCCATTGCTGATCGCCATGCTGACGGGCGCGGCGTGGTCGCAAAGCGTGATCTACCGCTGCGGCAACGAATACACGAACAATGTTTCGCAAGCCAAGGCCAAGGGCTGCAAGCCCGTGGAGGGCGGCGGCGTGACCGTGATCCATGGCGCTTCCCGTCCGGCCGGCGGCGGCGCGGATTCCGCACGTCCCAAGCCGGCCGCGGCGGCGGTATCGGCTACGGGCAGCCCGGCGCCTGCAAAGGCGGACAACAGCGCTCAGCGGGCGCGCGATTCCGATGCGCGGGCCATTTTGCAAAGTGAACTGGCCAAGGCGCAGGCCCGGCTCAGCGAGCTGAAAGCCGAATACAACGACGGCAATCCGGTGCGCACGGCTCTGGAGCTGCGCAATCCCCAGGGCTACCCCGAGCGCGTGGAAAAACTCAAGGCCGATGTCGCGCGCCAGGAAAGCGATGTGGCCGGCATCAAGCGCGAACTGGACCGCTTGCCGAATTGATACCCCCTGAGTCGCTTCGCGCCGTCCCCCAGGGGACGACGGCCTTTGCTGCGAGGCGGCTCTTGCTGGCCGTCCACGCTTGGATCGCGCCAGTTCCATGGGCTGCGGATGAATAATTGGCAAGAGGCTTGTCCTTCATGAAAAGTTACCAGGCACTTGACTGGCTGTGCACGCTGATTGCCGTGCTCGATGAACAAGGCTGCGTGCGCTTTGCCAATGCGGCGCTGGAAAACGCCCTGGGCCAGTCCCGCAGGACCATGGATGGCAGCGAGTTCGCGCTCTGCCTGGCGGAGCCGGCCCTGCTGGCAAAGGCTTTGGCCGGGGCGCGCGACAACGATTTTGCCGCCCTGCGGTTCGAGGCCAACCTGCTGCGGCCGGGGCAGGACGCCTTGCCGGTGCATGCCACGGTGTCTTTGATGGAGCCCGAGAGCCAGGCGCTGGTGGAGATGTGGCCGCTGGAGCAGCAGGCCCGCCAGGACCGGGAGGAGCGGCTGCGCGAGCAGGCGCAGGCCAACAAGGAGCTGATCCGCAACCTGGCCCACGAGATCAAGAACCCCCTGGGCGGGATTCGCGGCGCGGCCCAGCTGCTGCAGATGGACCTCGATTCGCCCGAGTTGCGCGAATACACCACGGTCGTCATTCACGAGGCCGACCGCCTGCAGGCGCTGGTCGACCGGTTGCTGGCACCCCACCGGCACCCGCATGAAGTGGGCGATGTCAATATCCACCAGGTCTGCGAGCGCGTGCGCTCCCTGGTGCTGATCGAGCATCCGCAGGGGCTGGCCATTGTGCGCGACTACGATATTTCGATTCCGGAATTCAGGGGGGACAGTGCCCAGCTGATCCAGGCCCTGCTCAACATCGTGCAGAACGCGGCCCAGGCCTTGAGCCACCGCATTGCCGCGGGCGATGCGCAGATCACGCTGAAGACACGCGTGGCGCGCCAGGTCACGCTGGGCCGCCAGCGTTACAGGCTGGCACTGGAATTGCATGTCATCGACAACGGACCAGGCGTGCCCGATGCCATCAAGGAGCGGATCTTCTATCCCTTGGTGTCGGGGCGGGATGGCGGCTCCGGACTGGGATTGACGCTGGCGCAGACTTTCGTGCAGCGCCACGACGGCTTGATCGAATGCGACAGCCAGCCCGGACGCACGGATTTCCGCATACTCATTCCGCTGCCGTGACGCCTGGGAGCACTGCTAGCTATTGAAGGGAAGGATGCTGCATCAATGAAACCCATCTGGATTGTGGATGATGACCCTTCCATCCGTTTCGTGCTCGAGAAGGCGCTGGCGCGCGAAGGCTGGACCACGCGCAGCTTCACCCAGGCGCGCGACGTGATCCACGCGCTGGCGGATGCGAGCGCCAGCGATCCCGAGCGCCTGCCCCCCCAGGTGCTGGTCAGCGATATCCGCATGCCCGGCGGTTCGGGGCTGGAGCTGCTGGAGCAGGTGCGCGCGCAGCAGCCGGGCTTGCCCATGATCATCATGACGGCCTACTCGGACCTGGACAGCGCCGTCTCGGCCTTTCAGCGCGGTGCGTTCGAATACCTGCCCAAGCCCTTTGACGTACCCAAGGCCGTGGAGCTGATCCGCCGTGCCGTGGAGGAAAGCCAGCGCGAGGAGGTGGCCGAGGTGCATGCGCCGCTGCAGGCCGAGATGCTGGGCCAGGCGCCTGCCATGCAGGATGTGTTCCGCGCCATAGGCCGGCTGAGCCAGAGCCAGGTCACGGTGCTGATCACGGGCGAATCCGGCTCGGGCAAGGAACTGGTGGCGCGGGCCCTGCACAAGCATTCTCCGGTCAGCGGCGGTCCGTTCGTGGCCATCAACACGGCGGCCATTCCGCGCGATCTGCTGGAATCCGAATTGTTCGGCCATGAGCGAGGCGCCTTCACCGGCGCGCAGACCCAGCGCCGGGGCCGCTTTGAACAGGCTGAAGGCGGAACGCTGTTCCTCGATGAAATCGGCGACATGCCCTTCGAGCTGCAGACACGCCTGCTGCGCGTGCTCTCGGACGGACACTTCTACCGCGTGGGCGGGCACCAGGCGGTGAAAGCCCATGTGCGCGTGATCGCCGCTACCCACCAGGACCTGGAGCGCCGGGTGCGTGAGGGCGAATTCCGCGAAGACCTGTTCCACCGCCTCAACGTGATCCGCCTGCGCCTGCCGGCGCTGCGCGAGCGCCGCGAGGACATACCCATGCTGACCCAGCATTTCCTGCAGCAAAGCGCGCGCCAGCTGGGCGTGGAGCCCAAGCGCATCGGCGCGGCCGCCATGGAACGGCTGCAGGCATTCCAGTTTCCGGGCAATGTGCGCCAGCTCGAGAACATCTGCCATTGGCTGACCGTCATGGCCCCGGCGCAGCAGATCGCCGTGAAGGATTTGCCGCCCGAAGTGCTGGCCACGGATGGCAGGGCGGCAGAACCATCGCCGCAGCCTTCGGTGGAGACGCCGGAGGCCGCGGCCCACATGCCGGTATTCGCCGCCGTGCCGCAGCGCTTGTCGCCTGTCCCCGGGGACATGGACATCCAGGACTGGCTTCACGGGCTGGGGCAGGAGGCCAGGCAACTGCTGGCGCGGGGCGACAACGATGTCTGGGAGCAGCTGTCGCACAAATTCGAGGCCCAGCTGCTGCGCGCCGCCCTGGCGGCCACGCATGGCCGGCGCGTGGAAGCGGCCAACCGCCTGGGCATAGGCCGCAACACCATCACGCGCAAGCTGCAGGAACTGGGGCTGGACGACGAGGTGTTTGAGTAGGTTGCTGGCGATCGGCAAGCGGCTCCAAATCAAAACCCATTGGAATGCCGATGAGAAGCGCATCGGGCGCTCTTGTATCAGGAGCTTCCTGTAGGTGTGCTCCTAACCTGAGCTGTTGCGAGGGCTGACGGACAGCCTGTTTCGGCAAGACAATAATTTGCAATCGTGTCTTCCTCTGGATTCCGGGCAATCACCTCGTGGATTGCCAGTGACCGCATTGCATGTTTTCGTCATTTTTTCGTCGTGCCGCTCCTGCCGTTGCCGGGCCGGCCAGGGGCCAGGCCTATGCCCGCACAGGTTCGCAGCGCATGGGCTTGCCCGATGCGGAAGACCGCTTCTGGCATGAGCACTACCTCTTCGAGCCTTATTTCGTGGCCGGCCGCGGTTATGACCAGTACCAGCCGGCCTATGCCCTGGGCTGGCAGGCCGCGCAAAGACCATCGGCGCAGCCCGGGGCTTTTGTGTCGGCAGAGGCTTGCCAGCAGGAGTTTGCCGCGCGGGAGTCGGAGCTGTGCGCCTGCTGGAACCGCGAGCATGCCTCCAGTTTTTTGACCTGGTCACAGGCCCGCCTGGCGGTGAAGGCGGCCTGGGACAGGGTGCGCCTGCCGCGCAAGCTGGTGCCCGCCGTATGGCTGAGCGCGGAAGTCGTTCAGCGCATGCAGCTGGCGCTCCGTGCCGGCCAGCGCGTGCAGCAGCGCTATGAAGCCTGCCTGAGCGCCCAGCCCGAAGGCATGTTGCGCTCGGTGCTGGAGCGCTTTGCCCGCGAGCATCCGGCCCTGCTGCGGGAACTGGAGCAGACCTTTTTGCCACTGAGCCCCGGCCCCGGCCTGGGCCGCAAAGACATCAGATTCCATGTCGGGAGCCGGTACAAGCAGGTCGAGAAAATGATGGCCGCATGGCGCAATCGCCGCCTGGCGGAGCAGCTGCCCGTCGAGGCGCTGCTCGACGAACTGCAAGCCTGGCTGGACAACTACGCCCGCATCGATACGGATGCATTGCCGTTGCCGGCGGCACAGGTGGTCAGGCGGCAGGTGCTGCTCGTGCGGGGGCGCCGGGATGCCGTGCTGCTGCTGGCGCGAGGCAAGGGCTTGCCGCCTCAGATGTCCAGAGTCACGACGACGGGTGCATGATCGCTGGGTTGCTTGTTCTTGCGCGGTGCGCGGTCGATCGCACAGGCGCTGACGCGGCTTTTGAGCTCATGGCTGACCAGGATGTGGTCGATGCGCAGGCCCCGGTTTTTTTGGAAACCCAGCATGCGGTAGTCCCACCAGGAAAAGCTTTTCTCGGGCTGCTCGAACATGCGGAAGGCATCGCTCAAGCCCAGCTGCAGCAGCTGCTGGAAATGCGTGCGTTCTTCCACGGTGTGGTGGATTGTGTCCTTCAGGCCCACGGGGTCGAAGGAGTCGCGATCCTCTGGCGTGACGTTGAAATCTCCGACCAGCACCAGGCGCGGGTGCTGCGCCAGCTGTCCCCCGACCCAGGCATTCAGGGCCTCGAGCCAGCGCATCTTGTAGGCAAACTTGTCGGAGCCGGGAGCCTGGCCGTTGACGAAATAGCCGTTGATCAGGCGGATGTCGCCGGCGGGAGAAGCGATGGTCGCGGCAATGATGCGGGCCTGCTCATCGTCCAGGCCCGGAATGTTGCGCACGACGTCCGTGCCGGGCGTGCGCGTGATCCAGGCGACGCCGTTGTAGGTCTTCTGTCCATGGCTGACCGCCCGGTAGCCTGCCGCCTCGAACTCTGCATGGGGAAACTTGTCGTCGGTCAGCTTGAGCTCCTGCAGGCCCAGCGCATCGACGGGGTTGGCCTGCAGCCAGTCCAGCACCTGGGGCAGGCGCACGGACAGCGAGTTGATATTCCAGGTGGCTATCTTCATTTTTTAAAACTTTCCTTGCTTCATGCTGGCTCCAAGAGGGTGGGGGCCGAAAGCCGTGCTGCCGCCCCAGCTGACGGTCCCTCTGGGAGGCGTTGCCTCTGTGGCTTGGGGCATGATGGTATCAACCGCAGCCAATGCCGTCCCCATCGTTGGTGGATTCGGCTCCATATGCTGCCGATATGGGCACCGATCACGGCGGCTTTTGTGAGCGACAGCAATACGCTGGTCGGGCAAGAGGCCGGTGCACGGAGCCGGTTCTTGCCGGGCCAGGTCGTATTCAGGCCGCAAGCCGGGGAGTCTCCTGGAAGTTCTCCGATGCGGCCTGCACGCCATCGTCGAACACCAGCGTGCGCTCGGGCCAGCGCATGGCTGCGAGCTTGAAGCGGCGTCGCGGGTCTTCGCCGTTCAGGCGAGCGACCCAGCGGCCGCCGACCGAGTAGTCCACGCAGAACACATTGCCGCGCAGGCCGTGCCAGGACAGCGGAGTGGTGTGGCCGAACAGGTTTTCCGCCTGCGCGCCATGGGCGGCGGCATCGCCGGGCAGCAGGCGGCGCCAGTAATGGCCGACGATGACGGCTGCGTCGTCGGCGTATTCGTCCCACCAGGCCACGCGCTCCACGAAGCGCCATTTGCCGCCGGCATAGAAGGGCGTGCGGCATTCGCGCTCCATGCCGGTGGTCAGTACCTTGAGCGGATTGACCATGGCCTTGGCCAGCTCGTTTTCGCTGTGCGCGGCCAGGAAGGGCGGCGGCCACTTCGGATCTTCGAGGCTGTGGGGCCAGTGCCGGTTTTCTTCGCGCATGCGCTCGGCCACGCGGTTGGCACGGGCCCGCTTGACCGCCACTTCCTCGTACTGGTCGTAGGCACGCCGGGTGCTGCCTGCGGGCAGGCCGCGGGCCATGGCAATCTGGTCGGGCCGCCAGGCGGCATGGACGATGCGCAGGTCTTCGCGCTCCAGGGCGATGGGCAGCCGATTGAGCTGAGCCAGGATGGCGGGTGCATCGCTCATGGGCATGCGCGCGAACGGGCCGTATTTGGGCTTGTCGGATTCATGGCGGCTGTCGAAGAACCAGCCCGAGCCGTCCTTGGCGTCTTCGCGCAGCAGGTTGATCTCGTGGTTGCCGAGCACGGCCGAGGCCTTGCCCGAGGCCAGCATGGGAACGACCAGGCTCAGTACCGAGGGGCTGTCGGGGCCGCGGTCGCAGAAGTCGCCCACGAAGACCAGGCGGCGGCCGTCGGGATGATGGCCTTGGCGGTCATAGCCCAGGTGCCCCAGCAACTGTTCCAGCGCAGCGGATTCGCCGTGGATGTCGCCCACGATATCGAGTGGGCCGGGGGGAAGGGGCTGGACAAGGCTCATGGGCAGACGATGGCAGCGAAGCTCGGTTCACGAACAGAGGTTGGATGGATGCCGGAGCGCCAAGCCGGGTGCCGGTAGTTTTGGATGGGGACCCAGGCAATGCCTGCCATTATCGGTTTGTGGCGCCGCAGCACGCTAGTGGCAATTGTCACGAGACTGACATTGACCGGGCGGAGCACACCCGCCATGTACCCAAATACCTGCCGAAACGACACAGGCCGCATGAGCGGCCTGTTGGCGCAGGGCGAGGCCGCCTAGCGCAGATGCTTTTCGTAGCGCACAAAGTCGTAGGGCAGGCCGTTGGCCGCCACATGGCGGCTGCGCGAGACTTCGTGCCATGGCGCACCCAGCGTGGGGGCGTAGGCATCGCCCTCGTAGTCGCGGCCGATTTCGGTCACTTCCACGCTGTGGGCCAGGGGCAGGGCCTGGGCATAGATCTGGGCGCCGCCCATGACCCATACGTCCGGCGAGATCTGCTGGCCGCGCTCCAGCGCTTCCTCCAGGCTGGCGGTGCGCAGCACCTGGTCCGAGGCCGGCTCGGGCAGCCAGTCGACCTGGCGCGTGACCACGATGTTGGTGCGTCCGGGCAGCGGGCGAAAGCGCGGCGGCAGCGAATCCCAGGTCTTGCGGCCCATGACCACGGCGCAGCCCTGGGTGAGCTGCTTGAAGTGCGCCAGGTCCTCCGGCAGGTGCCAGGGCATGGTGTTGTCCTTGCCGATGACGCCGTTGGCGGCACGGGCATAAATCAGGTGGATGGGCATTTCTATCGATAAGTGAGCTGCTTGTGCCGGATTGTTCAGGGTTTCAGATGTTTTTCATCTCGAAACCAATACAGCTTAAGTATGGGCAGCTTGTATTTTCATAGCGCCGGTCAGACCGCCACGGGCGCCTTGATGGCCGGGTGGTGCTGGTAACCATGCACTTCGAAATCCTCGTAGGCGTAGTCGAAGATCGAATCCGGGCGGCGCTTGATCTGCAGCGTGGGGTAGGCAAACGGGTGCCGCGCCAGCTGGGTCTGTACCTGCTCGAAGTGGTTGTTGTAGATGTGGCAGTCGCCGCCGGTCCAGATGAAGTCACCCACTTCCAGATCGCACTGCTGGGCCAGCATATGGGTCAGCAGCGCGTAGCTGGCAATGTTGAAGGGCACGCCCAGGAAGATGTCGGCGCTGCGCTGGTAGAGCTGGCAGGAGAGCTTGCCGTCGGCCACGTAGAACTGGAAGAAGGCATGGCAGGGCATGAGCGCCATCTCGCTCAGGTCGGCCACGTTCCAGGCGCTGACGATGATGCGGCGCGAGTCGGGATTGCTCTTGAGCTGCTGGACGACCTCGGCGATCTGGTCGATGTGCGTGCCGTCGGCCTTGGGCCAGCTGCGCCACTGCACGCCGTAGACGGGGCCCAGGCTGCCATCCTCGCGCGCCCATTCGTCCCAGATGGTGCAGCCGCGTTCCTGCAGCCATTTCACATTGCTGTCGCCGCGCAGAAACCACAGCAGCTCCAGGATGATGGACTTCAGATGCACTTTCTTGGTGGTGACCAGCGGAAAGCCTTCGGACAGGTTGAAGCGCATCTGGTAGCCGAATACGCTGCGCGTGCCCGTACCCGTGCGGTCGGTCTTGGCGACGCCATGCTCGAACACATGGCGCACAAAGGTTTCGTATTGGCAGCGCAGGGGGCGCAAGGGCTGGCTGGTGGAGTCCATGGTGCAAATCTTGGAAATGAAGCCACGCCGCCGTGAGGCCTGCAGGCTGGTGGACCGTGGAAATCGGCAAATCTGTAGTGGCGCGATCTTGGCGCAGCGCAAGGCGCCACACAGGCCGGGCCGCAATCGGAGCTAGTGTGCCATGCCAGGCGAGCCCCTGGCGCATACCGGCACATGTCAACCCAGCCGGCGCATGTGTTCATGCCGGGGACGGCGATGCAGGACATGCCCACGGGCAAATGGCAGCCCTGGCCTCTGAGAGCGTGGACACGTCCTTCAGCAAGAAACCCCGCGGCATCCGCGCCGCGGGGTTTTCGTGTGCGCGGCGGTGGAAGCCGGTCAGCCCTTGGCCAGCATCACGCCGGGGTTCATGAGGCCTTGCGGGTCCAGCGCCTTCTTGACGGCGCGCATCATCTGCAGCGCCACGGGCGACTGGTATTTTTCCAGCTTGTCCACCTTGAGCGCGCCCACGCCATGCTCGGCCGAGAACGAGCCGCCGAACTCGGCCACGGCCTCGTAGACCAGGTGGTTCACGCGCTCTTCTTGGTCGCGCAGAAAGGCCTTGGGATCGCCTTCTGCCGGGGCCTGCACGTTGTAGTGCAGATTGCCGTCGCCCAGGTGGCCGAAGTTGACCAGGCGCACGCCGGCGATCTCGCGCTGCAGCAGGGCGTCGGTGTGCGCGACAAAGGCCGGGATGCGCGAGGCAGCGATCGAGATGTCGTGCTTGATGTTGAGGCCTTCCTCGGCCTGGGCCAGCGGAATGCTCTCGCGGATATGCCACAGCTCATGCGCCTGGGCCAGGCTTTCGGCCACCACGGCGTCGAGCACGCAACCGTCCTCGAAGGCCAGCTCCAGCAGATGCTCGAAGCGTTCGCGCGCATGCACTTCAGACTCGCTGTCCGAGTTCTCGAGCAGCACGCAGTAGGGTGCGTCTTCCTGGCCGGTGAACGGTACGCGCAGCTGCGGCATGTGCCGCACGACCAGGCTCAGTGCGAACTGCCCCATGACCTCGAAGCCCGTCAGTCCTGCGCCCAGGTGCTGGTGCGCCATGCCCAGCAGGCGCACGGCAGCCTCCATCGAGGGCACGGCGGCCCAGGCCGTGAGCTGCGCCGCGGGCTGCGGAAACAGCTTCATGGTCGCGGCGGTGATGATGCCCAGCGTGCCTTCGCTGCCGATGAACAGGTCGCGCAGATCGTAGCCCGTGTTGTCCTTGCGCAGGCCCTTGAGTCCGTCCCAGACCTCGCCCTGGGGCGTGACCACTTCCAGGCCCAGGCACAGCTCGCGCGTATTGCCGTAGCGCACCACCTGCGTGCCGCCCGCGTTCGTGCCCAGGTTGCCGCCTATGGTGCAGCTGCCTTCGGCGGCCAGCGACAGCGGAAACAGCAGGCCTTCCCTTTCTGCCGTCTCCTGCAGGCTTTGCAGAATGCAGCCGGCTTCCACGGTGAAGCTCAGATTGTCCTTGTCGATATGGCGGACCTGGTTCAGGCGCGTGAGGCTGAGCACGATCTGCGTGCCGCTGCCGTCCGGCGTGGAGCCCACGGACAGGCCGGTATTGCCGCCCTGGGGCACGATGGCGACTTTGGCCTGGGCACAGGCCTTGACCACGGCCGCCACCTGGGCGGTATCGGCGGGGCGCACCACGGCCAGGGCCTTGCCCCGGCTGCGACGGCGCCAGTCCTGTTCCCAGGCCACGAGATCGCCCTCGGTCAGAACGTATGCGGCGCCGACGATCTGGCGCAACTGGTCTAGAAATGCGGTCATGCTTGCAACTCTCTCAATGCTCTTCAAAGCTTCTGGATGGGAAATTCAGCCCTGCCGGCGCGCCGCGCGCTGGCGCCAGCGCACATGGGCCGCGCAGGCGGCGAACAGCAGCAGGCACAGCGCCACTTCGGCCAGGGCCAGCCAGCGGCCGGGCGCGGTGTCGCTCCAGGCGCGCACCACGCCTTCGGTGAAATACAGCCAGACCAGCAGGCTGACCCAGCGATAGGTATACATGCGGTGCTTGAGCAGGCCCACCAGCGCGAAGGCCAGCGGCAGCGCCTTGAGGAACAGCCAGCTGCCGCCGGGGCGCAAGGGTGCCAGCCACAGCTCCCAGGCCATGCACAGCACCAACAACGCAAGCAGGCTGCCCACGGCCAGCCAGCGCGTGGCGGCGACATCGGCGCCGGGCGTGGATAAGGAAGGCGAGGGCGGTGATAGGGCATCGGTCATAGCGATGGCATCATATCGGCCATGGCAGTGACTCTTGTATCTGTAGTTGTCCGTATCGGCCTCATATTGCCGGAAAGTCGCAGCGCATGCGGCCCCGGGCCCGTGGTTTGTGCCGCGGCAAAGGGGCGGCCATGAAATCCAGGAACCCCGGATTCTGGGCCGCGCTGCAGGGCGGGCAAGGCAATCAGGGCAACCGCGGACGGGAGCCCAGCCTGGAGCCCGCAGCGCCTTCGCCCGGCCCCGAGGGCGCGGGCACGCCGGGTTGGCTGCGTGCGGCCCAGATGGCCAATACCGCTTCTTCGGCTTCGGCCCAGCAGGAACTGCAGTTGGGCGCCGAGCAGGCATCTGCCGCAGGTTCATTTGCCAGCCCTTCGCCCTATGCGGGCCCGGCCCCGGCACCGCCGCCGCCGCAAGATCCCCAGCAGGGACAGGCACAAGGGCCGCAGGAGACAAAGATCGGACGCTTCACACGTCCCGCCAGGCAGCGCTATGCGCAGATGCTGCCGCGCTTGTCGCTGAAATCGGTGTCCGCCGAAGAGACCAAGGCCTATGTGCAGCGCCGCAGCCGGCGCATCCACCAGCGCCTGCGCACCTTCCCCTGGGGCAATACCTGGCATGTGCTGAGCGCGCGCTTCCGCGAGGACCGGCTGGGCGTGACGGCCAGCAGCCTGACCTTCACTTCGCTGCTGGCGCTGGTGCCGTTCTTCACCGTGGCGCTGGCCTTGTTCACGGCCTTCCCGATCTTCGGCAAGGTGCAGCAGGTGCTGGAGCGCTGGCTGATGGACAGCCTGATCCCCGAGACGATCGCGCGCCAGGTGCTGGGCTATCTGACGCAGTTCGCCTCCAAGGCCAGCCAGCTGGGGCTGGTGGGTTTTTCGATTCTGATCGTCACGGCCCTGACCCTGATACTGACCATAGACCGCACGCTCAACAACATCTGGCGCGTGCGCCAGCTGCGGCCCCTGGGCCAGCGGGTGCTGATCTACTGGGCCGCCGTCACGCTGGGGCCGCTGGTGCTGGGCCTGAGCCTGGTGCTGTCGTCCTATGTGATGTCGGCATCCAAGGGGCTGGTCAATGCGTTGCCCGGCAGCCTGCGCTTCGTGTTCGACTCCATAGAGTTCATGGTGCTGGCCGCGGGCATGGCGGGCCTGTATCACTATGTGCCCAATACGCCGGTGCGCTGGCGCCATGCCTGGGTGGGCGGCATCTTCGTCTCGGTCTGCATGGAGCTGGCCAAGAAGATGCTCGGCATCTATCTGGCCTCGGTGCCCACGTATTCGGTGATCTACGGCGCCTTTGCCACCTTGCCCATCTTGCTGATCTGGATGTACGTGGCCTGGTGCATCGTGCTGCTGGGGGCGCTGGTCACGGCCTATCTGCCCACGGTACTGGCCGGCGTCGAGCGGCTCAGCGGTCACCAGGGCTGGCAGTTCGAGCTGGCGGTGGAAATACTGCAGTGCCTGGCCAGGGAGCGCGAGCTGCCGCACAAGGGCCTGTACCTGTGGCAACTGGCGCGGCGGCTGCGCATGGAGCCGGCGCAGATACTGCCCGTGCTGCAGGCGCTGGCGCAGCTGGACTGGGTGGGCGCCGTCCAGCCGCCAGGCGCCCAGGCATCGCTGGAAAGCACCGAGCCGCGCCATGTGCTGCTGGTCGATCCGCGCGTCACCCAGGTGGCGCCGCTGGTGCAGGCCTTGCTGCTGACGCCATCGAACGCCGTGGCGCCGCTGTGGCAGCGGGCCCAGCTGTCGGAGATGAGGCTGGCGGAACTCCTCTGAGTTCCTGAAAATATAGCGACTAGCGCTTGTCGTTCAAGGAGATTCGGCCCAGCAGAATGTCGCGCCACATCATCCAGTCGCCGATGAAGCTGTAGACCGGGCGCTTGAAGCTGGCGGGCTTGTTCTTCTCGAAGCCGAAATGTCCGACCCAGGCAAAGCCGTAGCCGCAGGCCAGGGCGGCGATCAGGTACCAGAGATGGCCTGTCACCACCAGCGCTATCAGGAACAGCAGCGACAGCGAAGTGCCGATGAAGTGCAGGCGCCGGCACATGGCATTGCTGTGCTCCTGCAGATAGAACGGATAGAACTCGGCAAAGCGCTTGAACTGGCGCGGGTCCGTGGGGGCGCCATGGACTCCAGGGGCAGAAATGCGGGACATGGCAAATCCTTTGCAAGGTGGCGCGGCCTGGAGTGTTTTGGAATTGCCGCCGGTGCATCCCGGAAGCGGGCGCGTCGGACCGGATGCATGCATGGCGCACAATGAGGCGCGCCTGTGGTTTTTATACGCCCCGCGGCCGTTTCCTGCCAGCGGGAAAGCGCCAAGGGCTGCAGGGCAAAGTGGCCGCAGGCTCTGCGCAAAATGGGACGGCCGTGCCGCAAATGCTGCCAGCGTCGCCATGGCGGCAGCCGCAGCCGGCTTCGGGCTTACGATCTCCTTGGCTTGCTTTTCATTTTCTCGTTCTGCTCACCATGACTTCGCCCACCACGCTTTCTCCCGCCACCAGCGAAACCCTGGTTGCCACGCCCGCAGGCCGTCTGTATGCCAAGCGCTGGCATGCGCCTGATCCCACCGGCTGCGCGCCCATCGTGCTGCTGCACGACTCGCTGGGCAGCGTGGCGCTGTGGCGCGAATTTCCCGGGGAACTGGCCGCAGCCACGGGGCGCGACGTGATTGCCTACGACCGGCTGGGCTTTGGCCGGTCGGACCCGAACCCCGCCCGGCTGGCGGCCGACTTCGTGCAGAACGAGGTGCAGGCAGGCTTTGCGCCGCTGCACCGGGCACTGGAGCTCGATAGCTTTGTCGCGCTGGGCCACAGCGTGGGCGGCGGCATGGCCGCCATGGTGGCCGCAGCCTATGGTGCGCGATGCGAGGCCTTGATCACCGAATCGGCCCAGACCTTTGTGGAGGACCGCACGCTGCAGGGCATTCGCGCGGCGCGCGACAATTTCGCACAGCCGGGCCAGCTGGAGCGCCTGGCCCGCTACCACGGCGACAAGGCTGCCTGGGTGCTGTCGGCCTGGGTGGACAGCTGGCTCTCGCCCGAATTCGCCGGCTACCGGCTGGACCAGGCCCTGGCCCGGGTGCGCAGCCCGGTGCTGGCCATCCACGGCGAGTGCGACGAGTTCGGTTCGCTGGTGCACCCCGAGAACATCGGGCAATGGGCGGCAGGGCCGGTGGAGACCGACATCATTGCCGGCGGCGGCCATGTGCCGCACCGCGAGCTGCCGGAGCGCATCACGGGCCGCATTGCGCGGTTCCTGGGGAACACCCCCTGAGCCGCTTCGCGTCTTCTCCCCCAAAGGGGACGAAGGCCTTTGCTGGGGCAGCCCATGCCGGCCGTCCCTCCGTTTATTCCATGCCGGTTTTTTACGCAGCGAGCGATGCCTGCTCCCTAACCTTGGGGCATGCTATTTTCGCTGCGATGAGCGCATGACCAGGCCAATGCCGCCCAGCACGACCAGGGCGGCCGCTGCGCTTTTGAGGGTGATGGATTCATGGAGCAGCAGCACGCCGAAAACCGCACTCAGCACGGGTACGGACAACTGGACCACGGCGGTGCTGATGACGGCCATGCGCACGCGCACCCAGTACCAGATCGCATAGCCTATGCCCGAAGTCAGGCCGCCCGACAGCAGCGCATAGACCGCTCCCGCCGCATCCACGTGCAGGCTCTGGTAGTGCAGCAGCATCAAGGCCAGTGCCATGGGGACCGCCAGCATGAAGCTGCCCGCGGTGCCGGCAATCGGATCGCCGCCCTGGCGCCCCCGCAGCGAAAACCCGCCCCAGGCGAAACCGGCAACGGCCATGAGCGCGGCGGCCCACAGGGGCGGCGAAGAGGCTGACGGAGCCAGAAAGGCCACCAGGCCTGCCAGTGCCATGGCCAGGCCTGCAAAGCTGGTGCGTTCGCCCTGGTACAGGCCGTACGAGATCATCAGCAGCTGCGCGCAGGCGAACAGCACCAGCGCGCCGGCACCCGCTGCTATGCCCCGGTAGGCGAAGGAAAAGGCTGCCGCATAGACGAAAAGAAAGATGGCGGACAGCCAGTCCCGCCCCTGGCGGCGGCCCTGCCGACCCTGGCTGCAGAGAATGGCAAACAGCACCAGCGCACCCGAAACCAGCCGGATGGCCGTGAACGATGCGGCATCGATGGCCGTGGTCTGGAACGCCAGCCTGGCCAGCAGGGAGTTGGCGGCAAAGGCCGCCATCGCCATGCAGGTCAGCAGCGCCACCATGGCCCTGGCCCTGCCTGTGGCGGGAGGGGGGCGCGCGGCTTCGGTGCTGGGGGGACTCATCTGCTGGCTCCCGCGACGTTTCAGGGCATGTGCATGCTTTTTACGGCGTTCCGGCTCAGCCGTCCACCGGTTGCAGCGGCGTCTCCAGCATGAGCTGGTAGAAGGCCGCATCGAGCCAGCGCCCGAACTTGAAGCCGACCTGGGGAAAAGTGCCCGAGTGGGTGAAGCCCAGCCGCTGGTGCATCGCTATGCTGCCGCCATTGGAGGCATCGATGCAGGCCACCAGCACGTGGACCTGGGCCTCGCGCGCACGGCGGATCAGCTCCTGCATCAGCAGCTTGCCGAGACCTTGTCCGCGCTGCGTGTGGTGCACGTAGACGCTGTGCTCCACCGTGTACTTGTAGGCGGGAAAGGCGCGGAATGCGCCCCAGCTGGCAAAGCCCAGCAGCGTGCCCGAGGCATCGACGGCACCCACCACGGGAAAGCCGCCCGCGCGCTTGGCGGCGAACCAGGTGGCCATGGCCTGCGGCGGGCGGGGCACATAGTCGTAAAGCGCCGTCGAGTTGACGATGGCCTCGTTCAGGATGTCGAGGATGGGGGCTGCATGCTCGGCCTCGTTGCAGTCGATCAGGCGGATGTCGTTGCGGCGTGTGGTGGTCATGTATTTTTCTAGGGAGGCTGTCAGGCCAGGAAATCCCGTATCGCAAACAGCGTCTCGTCGGGCGATTCCGTCATCTGGTTGTGGCCGTTGGGAATCATCTGTACCTTGACCTGCTTGCCGGCGGCTTGGGCCGCGGCGATCAGGCCCTTGGCGGCCTTGGGCGAGGTCATCTGATCCTGTTCGCCGAGCACGAAGAGCATGGGGGCGCTGGCTTCGGCCATCGCGGCTTCGCCGCCCGCATAGTTGTCGCAGGCGGTGAAGCCGGCATGCAGCAGGTTGGTGCCGGTATTGCCGGCCAGCACGCGCCTGCCCAGGGCCATGCCGGCGCCGAACACCCAGCTGCCCGCGCCGCCGGGCGGCGACAGCGTGGCGCGCGAGAAGGTGTTGACCATGGCAATGGCCTTCTCGGGCGTGTTCAGCGCCGAGTCGAGCAGGGCGGGCGAGACCTTCATCGGAAAGGCCGTGCCCACCAGCACCAGATGGCTGATGCGCTGCTTCAGGCGGGCCGCGGCCTCCATGGCGATCAGGCTGCCCCAGCTGTGGCCGATGAGGGCGGCTTTCTGCAGGCCCTTTGTGCCTGGTAATTCATCCATCAACTGGGCGATGAAGGCCGCGGCCTCTTCGACGGATTTCGGCGCCGCGCCGCCACTTTTGCAGTGACCGGGCAGGTCGATGGCCAGCACGTTCCAGCCGTGGTTGGCCAGGTAGCGGCTTTGCAGCGCCCAGACGCTGTGGTCGCACAGCACGCCATGGATGAAGATGGCCGTGGGCTTGGCGGCATCGAAGGGCTTGCCGCCGGTATAGGCGTAGATGCGGGCCGTGCCTTGTGGGGTGGTGATTTCAAAAAACATAGCTTGTCTCGCAGATGGGATAAGCGCTATAGGGTGTTTTGATTCAAATTCCAAAGACTGGCAAGCACTTCATGCTGCTTTTTCTGCAGCCTTGAGTGCCCGCTTGAGGTCGTCGATCAGGTCGTCCGCATCCTCCAGGCCGATCGACAAGCGTATCGTGCCCTGGCCTATGCCGGCCTGGGCCAGCGCCTCGTCGCTCATGCGAAAGTGCGTGGTGCTGGCCGGGTGGATGACCAGCGAGCGGCAGTCGCCCACATTGGCCAGGTGGCTGAAGAGCTTGAGCGTCTCGATGAACTTCTTGCCCTGGTTGCGGTTGCCGGCGATGTCGAAACTGAACACCGAGCCCGCGCCGCGCGGCAGCAGTTTTTTGGCCAGTTCGTGGGAAGGGTGCGACTCCAGCATCGGGTGACCCACGCGATTCACCTGCGGATGGCTGGCCAGGAACTGCACCACCTTCTCGGTGTTGCGCATGTGCCGCTCCATGCGCAGCGGCAGCGTCTCTATGCCCTGCAGGATCAGCCAGGCCGTGTGCGGGCTCATGCAGGCGCCGAAGTCGCGCAGGCCTTCACGGCGCGCGCGCAGCAGGAAGGCGCCCACCGTGCTTTCCTCGGTGAACACCATGTTGTGGAAGCCGTCGTAGGGCTCGGTGAGTTCGGGAAAGCGGCCGCTTTTTTCCCAGTCGAAGCTGCCGCCGTCGACCACGATGCCGCCGATCACCGTGCCGTGGCCCGAGAGGAACTTGGTGGCCGAGTGGTAGACCATGTCCGCACCGTGCTCGAAAGGCTTGATCAGCCAGGGCGAGGTGAGGGTGGAGTCCACCAGCAGCGGCACGCCGGCTTCGTGGGCTATTGCAGAGACGGTGGGAATGTCCAGCACCTCCAGGCCCGGGTTGCCCACGGTTTCGCCGAAGAACAGCCGGGTATTGGGGCGCACGGCGGCGCGCCAGCCGGCTATGTCGCCCGGCTGCACGAAGGTGGTCGCTATGCCGAAGCGGCGCAGCGTGTAGTGCAGCAGGTTCTGGCTGCCGCCGTACAGCGCCGTGCTGGCCACGATGTGGCTGCCGGCGCCCATCAGCGTGGCGATAGCCAGGTGCAGCGCCGCCTGGCCGCTGGCCACGGCCACGGCGCCCACGCCGCCTTCCAGGGCCGACACACGCTGCTCCAGCACGGCATTCGTCGGGTTGCTCAGGCGGCTGTAGACATGGCCGGGCCGCTCCAGGTTGAACAGGCTGGCCGCATGGTCGCTGGACTCGAAGACGAAGGAGGTCGTCAGATGGATGGGCACGGCCCGCGCGCCGGTGGCCGGGTCGGGCTGGGTGCCTGCGTGCAGGCTCAGGGTGTCAAAGCCGGGATCGGAATAGCCAGGCATTGCAGTGTCTCCATGGTTGTCGGTGGCAGCGGGCATTGTGGGCTATATTTGTGCACGCACTAAAGTCTGGCGCGTTCGGCAGGGCCGCCGCGGTGACGCGGACGGGACACGGACAGACGCCAGCTCCACCATCCACCTGTACAAAGGGGTTCAATGAAGTTCATTGAACCCCTTTTTCTTTTGAGAAATCAATGACTTATCGTCTTTTTATGTCTTAAGTGATTTCATTGCTGCCAATGCATAGAGGGGGAACAGTTGGGGGAACAAGCGGGGGTAATGGTAAATTTACCCACTATTGTTCCCCCTTTCCCCTCTGGGGGAGGCCTTTGTGAGAGGATTTGTTCCCCCTATGTTGACTGATGCACAGTGCCGAAACGCAGTTTGTTCCCCCGGTGCCAAGCGAGAGCGTTTTTCTGACGCAGGCGGCCTTTACCTTGAGGTCAGCCCTGCAGGCTCTCGACGCTGGTTCTGGAAGTATCGAAAAGATGGTAAAGAGGGGCGCCTGGCGTTAGGCCGCTATCCGGAAGTTAGTTTGACTGCTGCTCGGAAAGCTAGGGATGCTGCTCGGTTGCAGAAGTCAGAAGGCATCGACCCCGCTAAGGCACGCAAGCTGGAAAAATTGGTCAACCCAACTGGGGTAGCTGACACATTCAAAGCGGTGGCGCTGGAATGGTACGAAAAGCAGGTGCCGCGCTGGAGCCCAGGTCATGCTGAGCGAATGCATCGTCAACTGGAGCGCGACTTGTTCCCGTGGATTGGTGAACGGGAAATGGCGCAGATCCAGCCCATGGAGTTACTCGCTGTGCTACAGAAAGTGGAAGCGCGCGGGGCTGTGGAGACCGCTGACCGTGCACTGATGTTGGCGCGGCAGGTCTGGCGCTACTGGCTACCAACAGCCAGCAATACTCAACGTGACATCACCGAAGGCCTGAAAGCTCGATTGACTCCATATCGAGGCACGAACTTTCCTGCGATTGTGGAGCCCCAGCGCTTTGGGGAGCTTCTGCGAGCCATGTACGCCTATAAAGGTGGACCCTTTGTACGCACAGCTCTTTTGTTAGCTCCTTTGCTTTATCAACGCCCAGGTAATCTTCGGATGATGGAGTGGGCAGAATTGGATCTGGATGCAGCGCTTTGGAAGATCCCTAGCGCCAAGATGAAGCGTAGCGTGCAGGAAAAAGAAAATGGGGAACCGCATGTGGTGCCACTGCCAAAGCAAGCTGTGGCGATGCTGCGTGAATTGCTGCCGCTTAGTGGCCGTGGACGATATGTATTCCCTGGTCAACGTGACCACGACCGCCCAATGTCCGATAACTCTGTGCGTACAGCTCTGTACAGCCTGGGAGTTGGCGAAGAGCAAAGCTGGCATGGTTTTCGAGCGAGTGCCAGAACCATGTTGGTCGATCAGCTTGACCTTGATCCGCTGGCGATTGAGGCCAATCTGGCGCATGCCGTCAAGGATGCCAACGGACGTAGCTACAACCGGACGAAGTACTTGGCAAAGCGCTTCGATCAGGTTCAGCAGTGGGCTGATTACTTGGATCGCTTGCGCGAGGGTGCTGCCGTGATCGAGTTTCCACAAAAAAACAAAGTTATGTGAGACAAGCCAGCGAATAGGGCACTGGATTGTGTGTTATGAGTGGATGCTTTAGCAGCATGATTTTGCGCCCGCGACCGATCAATGTGTCGTACTACGCTTTTACGGCGACGCCTAAACCCCAGATCATGGAGCTGTTTGGGCGAACGGGCACGGACGGCACGCCCGTGCCCTTCCATGTGTATTCTGTGCGCCAAGCCATTGAAGAGAAGTTCATCTTGGACGTGCTGCGTGGCTACCCGTGCCCGGGGTCGGTGTTACCTCCAGTGAGCTTTTAGCTCCCCAGTTGCGTACCCCGGTACGCCGCGGAACGGATTCGCGCGCGCTTCTCGCTCAGGCCGGGGTGGATGAGTCAGTCATTGAGGCGATGTTTGCTGATGGCGTGGCAAGTGAGCCCTGAATCGCCCCGGGTCGGAGTGATTCAAAGCCACCTTTTGCTCTCCCACTGTACTGCACCATCTCGCAATCAAAGGTTGCGTGGTTGGGAGGCAACAGTAGAAGCTGAGGTGGTACCGGCGCTGACAGCCTACTGCCCCGGCCTGAAATGGTTATGTAGCCCGTGCACACTTCAATGAGGGATTGCCGGGTGACATAGCGAACCAGGTCGTCCAGTAGTTCTGCGTTCAGAATTTTCTTAGCGTATGCGGCTACGTATCGAGCCGCTCAATCCAGCAGGTGTCAGCTTCCTGTCCATGCACTTTTCGAGCGTCTCTGAATGTGGGGTTGTGTGGATGCAGCCCATATTTGATGAGGTCTTGTAGCATGGCCGTCCATCGGCGCATGCTTTGTCAAAACCCGTAAGCGCCTGCTGCATGCTTTTGACGGGACTCTGTGTGTACTGCTCCATCCAGGTCTGTGCGTTGTATGAGCCAAATCTACCGCGTAGGCCATTGTGACCACCGGAACTGATTCCGGGGCTCCATGAGGTATTGCCACTCAGTGCCAGCACGACGGAAACTTCAAGCTCGCAATTCTGGCTTTGCGGGTTCTCTTGCCGGCATCCGGCAAATGCCCCTTCGATGGCCGCGGCTGGTGTCTTGGCGCAAGCGCCACCCCAACGAGAACCGCCCGCGTTGCTAACTACAGCTCCCCAGGCCGGGCCAATGCACTCCCGGCCTGCCAAGAGTTGATAGGTGGCGGGGCGCAGATAACGGTCGTTTGCCCGAGCGGCTTGAACCCGAGCCACAGCCTCTTGTCCACTGGAGGCTGAAACCATAATGGGAGCGTCCTGTTCGAAGCCGCTCTCAACGACGAAATAGATGTTGCCGGGCTCCATGTCCGAAGGCCAAATGGGGCGCACGCTATCGTTGGCATTTGTCACTGGGCGCGCGGCCTTGCGGCCGCTCCCGTTGATATCCGGGGAGAGGGGATTCGCGCTGCTCGCCTGAGCTGACGGGCGTTCAGCGTCTTTCAACGGGTCGCAGTTTCTGCCCCGGGCTCGCTTGCATTCTGATGAAAGTTGGCGATACGAGTCGAGAAATTCTTTTTTGTGAGCCTCTGTGGCTTTTCCGCAGCCTCTGTTGGCGTATGCGTACAACTTCGCGGCACGCGCAGTGTTTACCTCAGGGGTATTCGGAAGGCTATTCATTCCCTCCAAATCTTTGGCCATGATTTCGCAGCCGTGAGGCGACGCATGAGAAATGTCATTTGAGGGGGATGCGTGAACTAGTAAGCCGGTCCAAAGCAATACTGCGATTGCAAGTAGGTAACAGACCCTCATCCTCATTGCCTCCAACTAGGAACGGCCAGAATCTAGCTGGACGTTTTGTAAACCAAATACCGCATTCATGGGAGCCCGCGGCGACCAGCGACTGGGCTGCAACTGGTGGTTCTTGGTGACCAACTCGGCCAGCATGCGGTTGGGGACCTCGGCCATCGCCGCGGAATCCATCGCCTGCAGCGTCTTGGGGTCGAGCATTGCGCGGTCCTGCATTCGAGGACCGATTGTGCGCAACCGAGGAGGCAGGAAGCCTCGGGCATATGCCGATTGCCCGGCGGCTGGAATCCGGCACGGGCGAACCGATGAAGTCCATAGGCACGGGCGGGGGCAAGCCTGGGAAGACCCGGAAGACCGACTCTCCGTCATCATCAAAAGATGAACGAAGTGTTCTCGGGAAACCTTTCAGATGCCGATTTCAAGGGCTACATCACCATGTTGATCGGCAAGATGGTTGATGACCCATCCCTTCAGGAGCAAGCGCAGGCCAACGATACGGTGGATGCCATTTGCTAATGGCGCATACGAAACCAAACTCAATAATGCAGTGGTGGACGCTTTAGAGAGTCATTACAGTATGGTCGATCAAGCTTTGCGACATGAAAAGGTGTTCAAGGGCTTGGCGAATCTGTTAGTGGCAGAGGTATATCGACAGTTGCGCGAACCTGTTTCCGCACATGCCACACGTTAATATAAAAAAAAAGAAGTGTATTCATGGATGCCCAGCGCACTAGGCGCTGGGCATCCATAACGGGTGTGCTTTAGGGCTCAGCCCTCGCTGAGTGCTCGCCAACCGTTCTCAGTCTTGCGCATGGTGATCTTGCCCTTCATCTGAAGCTGCTGATCTTGCAGCCAGTACAGGACGTCCTGTGCCTTGGCGGCATCGTTGCGGATCTGAAGCAGCGCAGGATACAAAAACTTGGTGGAGCCTCCATTCGGGCATCCTGCAACGTACATGGACCAGACGCTGTCTGTCACCTTGTTGTAGATGGTGTTCGTGGGCTGGTCGCGCTCTTGCTTTTGCCGTGCTTCCTGCTCCATCGCATCGAGCGCCTGCATCTTCTGGCGCAGGCTGCTTGGCAGCGGATGCTCGTTTTCCCACTGGATCAGCGCTTTCCGATATGCGTCTTCTTCCAGGAAACCCATTCCCGGTGGATTGTTGAAGTTGAAGTCTTCGCGACGGGGGGCGCTGCTGTTGTGTTCCTTGCGTAACGCCAGGATCTCAGTCTTGAGCGTTGCGATTTGCTGCTGGTCGGCCTTTCCGGCATCCTCCCAGGCTTTCACGCGGTCACGCTCCTCCTGGTAGGTCTGGCGCATGCGCTTCAAGGTGTCGGGGTCCTTGAGCTCGATGTCGTACGTGAATTCGACACGGTAATGACCATCCTCTTCATAGCCGTTGGTCTTTTTGATGTGCGTCACCTTGGCGTTCTCGCAGGCGGCGAACGCCGTCGCTATGTGGTGGCGGTGTCCCTGGACCCAGCCAGTCGTGGCGGTTCACGCTTTGTCCATCAAAAGCTGAGGGTCGGGGACGTCATCCAGATTAGCGGACAGCACAATCATTTCCCCCTGGTCGAGACTGCCTCCCATAGCGTGTTGGTGGCCGGAGGGATCGGCATCACGCCTGTTCTTGCCATGCTAAGGAGGCGGGATGCCCTGTGCAGGACGGCGCACCTCTAGGCGCAACAAAGCATTGAAAGGATGCTTTGTTGCGCCTAGGGCGGCCCTCAGAAGTTGTGCCGGACTCCCATGTAGATATTGCGCGAGCTTCCGTTCGCCGAGCCGACTAAAGTTGCTGGAGCTTGAGCAGTTCCGGTGCCCAGTACATACTGCGATCCGTTCTTGTTGGTAATCCGTGCGGCGCCAAAGTAGAGACGCGTTCGCTTAGACAGGTCATAGTCACCGCCAAGGGCAATCCAATTGGCATCGCGATTGCCAGTCGAGGTCGTGTAGTCGGAACGGTCGTTAACTCGAGTGAACTGGGCAATGGCGGTGAACGGCCCGAATGGCACGCGTACGCCAACGTTGGTCAGCCTGAACTCGCTCCTTGAAGTCCCAGGCATTCGGGCGATGGTGCCGGTGCAGGTGCTGCAGGAGTTCTTTTCAACCGTCGTACCGAAGAAAAACTTGGCGAAGCGGGCATCATAGGACCCCCCAAGCACCATTGCCGAGACCTTGCCTGAAGCAGCGTTGTCCGCGCCATCCTGCTGTTGGAAGCCAGCATTGAGGTCAAAGCTATCAACCTGATAGCGTGCAGATACTCCGTAACCGCGACCGATCGTCGCGGACTTCTCGCCAAAGGAATACTGCCCGCGCACCTCAAGGCCACCCCAACGTGGGGATACATAACTGATGGCGTTGTCCTGGCGCGCCGCTATCCCCATCGGCAACACCTGACGCTGCGTTGTTGTGTTGATGTTTCGGGTGAGCGACAGCAGCCCGCCCGCCCCCTCCCAGATGAAGGCATCCACATTACCCTGTACTGAATAGTAGGGCGTAGGAATGCGCCCCATCTGCACGGTACCGAGCCTTGTATCGCTGAGGCCAACCGATGCTTCGCGCCCGAACGCACGGCCGCCTTGGGCCAATGTACCTTCATCGAGATAGAAGCCTTGCTCTAGGCGAAAAACGGCGGAGAGCCCTCCTCCCAGGTTCTCTACACCTCGGAAACCTAGGTTACTACCAGCACTGCCGCCCGAATACACGCGACTGATGCTGGAGCCGCCCGAGCGGGGCGAGTCGACGCCGGAGTCCATGCGTCCATAAATGGTGACATTTCCTTGCGCGTTTGCAGCTCCGCAAACGTTGAGCAACACAGCGCATGCCACAGCATGCTTGGCTAGTCCGATCATTGGTGCCTCCTTCATTTTGTTTGGGGCCTTTGCCCCAATTCCTCTTCTTCACAATGCGCTTGATTCTTTACGGGCAGCCCTACGCGCAACCTTCCAGCATCCGCATGAGTGGCTGTTAGCTCATCACTCTGGTTGGACTTCTGCCCGTGTCAGCACCGCACGAGTTTGTTTGAGCTCTTCTTCGATGTTCTGGGCAAAGGTTGTTGGGGACTCCCTGGTCGGCAGCACGCCCAGCGTTTCCAGGCGCTGCTTTACGTCGGGCAGTTCGGTGACTTTGCGCAGGGCATCGCTCAGATGGGCGAATTCCGCCGCAGGCAAATCCCTGGTGGCCCAGAAGCCATAGATGCTCTTGGTCGCCACGCTCGGATCCCGTCCCTCGGCGGTGGTCGGAATGAGCCTGAGCAGGCCCGACAGCCGCGTTTGCGAGGTCGTCGCAATAGGCTTCCGGTTCTATTCCGGTTTCAGGTTGGCCAGCTTGGCCGCTGCAATGACCCGGCTATTTTCAGATGCGAGCTTTGCCGCCAACTCGGCAGGACCTCCAGCAATGGAGTCGACTCCTGCTTTTTCCAGTTTGCTCTTCACTTCGGGATCGTTGACGGCTTTCTTGACCGAATCGCTGATCCTGTTCCGATACGCCTCAGGCGTTCCTTTCTTGGCCAGCATGACCACGGTAAAGCCAAAGTCGAAGTTCTTGGCGTACTCGGAAATGGCAGGAATGTCCGGATTGGCCTTGCTGCGAGCCAAGGTGTTGGTCGCCAGTATTCTGGCCTTGCCACTTTGGACGAAGCCCGTCAGGTTCGGGGGGGAGGCGAATGTTATGTCGACTTGGTTGCCGATCAGTGCCGGAATGGAGGCGGAGCTACCCTTGAATGGGACATGCTTGACATTGATGCCCAGCGAATGGGCCATGGCCTCTGCCGTCAGGTGGTGGATTGAACCGATTCCGGAAGACCCGTAATTCAACTCGCCAGGATGCTCTTTCGCATATTGAATGAAATCCTGCATGTTCTTGAAGGGGGCGGAAGAGTTCGTTACCAGGAGCAGAGGGGCCACACCGACCAGGGAAACGGGATCCAGATCTCTCTGGGCATCGTACTTGAGGTTCTTGATAATGATCGGAGAAACCGCTAGCAGAGGGCCGTCCGTAACCAGGAGGGTATGACCATCAGCAGGGTATTGCTTGATGGCCGTGACGGCGACGCCGCCGCCGCCGCCGGGCTTGTTTTCGACAATTACCGGCTGCTTGAGGTCTGCCTGCATTTTCTCGGCTAGAACCCGGGCCACGGTGTCCGGCAGTCCCCCTGGAGCGTAGGGTATGACCAGCTTTACGGGCTTGTTCGGGAAATCGCTATCAGCATAGGCAAAGATTGACAACGCCTGGAGGGCAATTGCAGCCGATATTTTCAAGAAAGTTCCTCTTGTCATGACATGTCTCCTGATTTTTGTGATTTCTTACGGCACCGACGCCATCCGCTCATGTACCGGCATTAAGATGTCCGCACAATTCCTGTTTAAAAAATGACATGCACATTTGCAGCCAGCAGCAACGATGTCGGCATGCGGGCGACGCAGATTGATGCGAAGTCGGGCTTGGCCACCTCTTCTAGATGGTGGAGGCAGCTTCGGCTGCGGCGCACAAAATCTTGTTCTCTGCGTCGCAACTGCTTCTCTTCATTGACATGCCTCACCTCTATTTTATTAGACGTCTAAAATTATTATTAGAGGGCTAGCGTGATTTTTGGTCGGTGATATCCCTAGGGCTCGTCATCAATTGAGCCAGACGACAGCGGCCGCAAGGTGGATCCCTCCCAAGAATGCCGCTGCCGTTTTGTCATAACGCGTGGCAATGCCCCTGTACTGCTTCAACCGCGCAGAGAAGTTCTCAATGAGATGCCGCTCTTGGTAGACATGGCGGTCATACCCGCGCTGAGTTTTGCACGTCCGAATACTGGGAATGACAACCTGCTTGCCCTGGCGCAGCAGTGGTTCAACCACGCGTTCATGGGCGTCATACGCTTTGTCGGCAATCACGGCTTGCGCGTCGGTGCGCGCAAGCCAGACATCTGCACCTTCCAAATCCGATGCCTGCCCTGCTGTGAGATGGAAACCAGTGGGGTTGCCAAGAGCGTCAACGGTGGCATGGATCTTGGTGCTCAAACCTCCTCGGCTGCGACCGATGGCTTGGCTTTGCCCCCTTTTTGCACCCGCGCTGTGCTGATGGGCACGCACGATGGTTGCATCGATCATGGCGTACTCGTTATCAGGCAGCGCACTGAGTGCTTCAAACACCCGCAGCCACACGCCCGAGCGGCTCCAGCGCATGTGGCGCAGGTGAACGACTCGAAAGTCGCCAAAGCGCTGGGGCAGATCGCGCCAAGCAATACCGCAGCGATAGCGATACAGCACAGCGTCAACAAGGAGACGGCTATTTTTGGCAGGAGCGCCCACATGCCCGGCCCTGCCAAGAAGTAGGCTTTTGATTTGCTCCCATTGGGCATTGGTCAGTGCATGTCTACGAATGACGCTACTGATAACGTAGCAACTATCGTATTAGATGACACGTCCTAGTTGTTTAGTCCCGGCATTTGATGGATTGGATCAATCCTGAAGCGTTTGGGCTCGGATGTCCACTGCTTGCAAATGAATTCATACGGGGTCAAGCCCTTGAGCGTCTTGAGTCTTCGGCCGAAGTTGTAGGCATCGATGAAGTCCGCCAGATGCTGTCGTAGCTGCTCGTGATCGTCGTAATGGAAGCGTTTGACGGTAGCTTCTTTGATGGTCCGATTCATTCGCTCAACCTGGCCATTAGTCCAGGGATGCTTAATCTTGGTGAGGCGATGTCCAATGCCATGTTCAGTGCAGACGCGGCCAAAAATGTGATCGCCAGCGTACCGATCGCAGGCACGGTTCGCAAACTGGATACCGTTATCGGTCAGTACCGTATGGAGGGCGTATGGCACTACCTTGATCAGATTGCGCAAGAACTGTGCAGCAATCATCTTGCCGGCCTTGGCATGGAGTTCGGTCATTGGCCACAAACAGATAGAGCTTGCCTTCGGCTGTTTGCACCTCGGCAATGTCGACGTGAAAGTAGCCGATGGGGTAGATCTTGAACTTCTTCTTGGCAGGCTTGCCGCCACCCACCTCTGGTAGCCGCGAGATGCCATGACGCTGCAGACATCGATGCAGCGAGGAGCCGTCAGATACGGGATGGTCGGTTGCAGTGCATAAAGGCAGTCGTCCAGTGGCAGCTAGGTATGCCTGCGAAAGGCGACGATCGCAGCCTCATCCTCAACGGATAAAACGGTGGAGCGCGGCCGCCTCGGCCCTGTTGGTAGATCGGTGACCGAGGCCCGCTTCTTCCACTTCGCCACCGTCTTCTGATTGATGCCATAGCGCGCAGAAAGCGCTCTCAGGCTCTCTTGACTATTTTGTATTGCTCGACGGACTGCCTCTGCCGTTGTGGCGCTCCCGTGCAGAACCTGGCCCATAGTGCTTCCTTCCATTCAAGGTAAAAGATTGCACCATCAAAACCTGGGATCAAATAGAGCATGGATCCCGCGTTCTGGTGGGGATATCTGGGTCTTGGCTTGGGGAGAGGGGTGTCTCGGATGCTCCTTGGAGCACTGTCAAAGCTTGCGTCGCAACACGATGGGCTTGCCGCCCATATTCAGCTTGGTCATCCAGGCGGCCAGTGCGGAATCCAGATAGTCTGCATGACCTGGGAACCACTGGAAGAGGGCCATGCCGATATCCTGGACTATGTCGGCGCCGGCTTGTCCTTGTGCAACAGCTTCCTTGACCTCGCGGACCGACTTCAGCACTGCTGCATGCTCGTCGAGATGGCAGTCCCGAGGAGGGAAGTTCGTGGTGCGCATCCATTCATCTTCCTGCTCGAAATGGCTGATGGCATGCTGCTCGAACTGTTCGATGGCCTGGGCGGCATTCTTCTCCGTGCAGGTCACCAGTTTCAGCGCAGTCGCGTAGAACTCCTCATGCACATCATCCATGGGCGTAAATCCCAGTAAGCGTGCATCGGTCCAGGCGAGACTGTTGTCGTCGACCGGCGTGGGTGCACTGGCATCCCGAGCCCTGGTGGCTGAGGTAGAAGTCTGCTCATCCATGTTCAATGTCCCTTGTTATGTTGGTAGGCCAATGCCTGGCCGTGCCAACCGAAGTGGCTGGTGGCTCAGAGGTCCAGTACCAATTCCGCAGATTTTGCACGCGATACGCAGACCATAATCTGTGCATCCTTTTCATCGTCCCGTAGCACGAGATCCCGGTGGTCCGCTTCGCCCGAGCACAATCCTACCCGGCAGGAGCCGCAGGTACCGCTTTCGCAGGAGCTTGCCACGCGCACGTTCGAGGCACGCAGAACGTCCAGAATCGAGCGGTCGCTCGGAATTTCCAATGAGGTGCCGGTGCGCTTAAGCTGCACCGTGAATGGCGTGTTTTCCTTTGTGTTGGCATTGCCGGCGCCGAAACTTTCAAAGTGAACGGTGCCGGACGGCCAGTGGCCTGTCATGTCCTGAACGGTATCCATCAGCGACTGCGGTCCGCAGCAATAGACATGTGCAGCCTTGGGACGCTCGAATAAGGCCCAGAAGTCGAATGCTTTCGCCGGGTCGCCGAAACTGTGGTGGATCTTCACCAACGAGCGCCATTCGTCGCTGCTGAGCTCGTCGAGAAAGGCCGTGCCCTCTGGATCCCGAGCCAGATAATACAATTTGAAGTCCCGCAGGCCTTCCGCCTTCAACTGGCGTGCCATGGACAGCATGGGCGTGATGCCGATGCCGCCAGCCACGAGAATGAACGACTTGGCGCGTTCATCAAGCGGAAATTCGTTGCGCGGCAGAGAGGCTTCGATCGAATCCCCTGCGGATGTGTCGTCGACCAGACTCATCGAGCCGCCACGGCCATTGCTGTCGCGCTTCACGGCGATGACATAGCGATTGCGCTCTTGCGAGTCGTTGCAGAGCGAATAGCTGCGGCGCATGCCGTTGGGGGCCACCAGCGTCAGATTCGAGCCAGCCTCGAACGGGGGCAGCGGCGCGCCCTCTGGATGGGTAAGTTCAAAGCGCCAGATGTCGCGTGCAATCTTTTCCTTCTCCGCGATCTTCAGACGCAGAAAGCCGCTTTCCTGGGTGGTCATGCCTGTCTTCCTTTACTTGCTCGACAATATTTGCAATTCTATTATTAGAGATCTAATTATGCAAGCGGAGTAGTTGACTTGCGCACGGTTTCGCGCCAGGGGAAAACCCTGCTTGTCGCTACTCTCGAAGCCTCGTAATCTAATAAATAGATATCTAATGAATAGATTTCTAGCAATAAAGGCTTGATTGCGGCGGCCGGTAAAGCGAACTCAGACGTGTTCGCTGCTCCGCCAGCTCAAGCCGGCAGCAGACAAAACGCCTCCAAGAGACTCCGAAATGACAGATTCCACGTTGAACTACGTGGGTGCGCTTCCGCATCAAACTTCCGACCCGGCAACCGTCGAGACAACCTATCGCAAGATCACTCTCAGGCTGATGAGCTTTCTGTTCTTCTGCTGGGTGCTCAACTATCTTGATCGCGTCAATATCAGCTTTGCGCAGTTGCATCTGAAGCACGATCTTGGTCTGAGCGATGCCGCTTACGGTCTGGGCGTGAGTCTGTTCTTCATTGGCTACATCCTGCTGGAGGTGCCGAGCACGCTGCTGCTCAGGCGCATCGGCGCACGCAAGACCATCACGCGGATCATGCTTTTGTGGGGGGGGATTTCTACTGCCATGGCATTCATGAACGCCCCGTGGCAGTTCTATCTGGCCCGGACGCTGCTTGGCGCGGCGGAAGCAGGCTTTTGGCCCGGCATCATTCTTTATCTCTCGTTCTGGTATCCCGCCAAGCTCCGCGCCCGCATCACGTCGCGGTTCCTGCTGGCGATTGCTGTGGCCGGCATCATCGGCGGTCCGCTGTCGGGTCTGATCCTCGAGAACTTCCATGAAGTCTGGGGCTTTCGCAACTGGCAGTGGCTGCTGTTCTTAGAAGGCCTGCCGGCCGTGGTCGCGGGCATTGTGGCTTGGTTCTACCTGACCGACAAACCACAGGATGCGAAGTGGCTGACCAATCAGGAAAAGCTCATCGTCCTGAACGCCCTGGAAGAAGAGAACCGCCAGAAGCCGGAGAACGCTCCGAGCAGCCTGATGGCCGCTTTGCGTGATCCGCGCGTCTATGTGATTGCTGCAGGCTGGGCCACGGTACCCATTTGCGGCACGATCCTGAACTACTGGACGCCCACCATCATTAAGCAGACGGGCGTTTCCAACATGCTGCACATCGGCTTTCTGTCGGCTCTGCCTTACTTGGTCGGTGCCGTTGCCATGCTGTTTATTGCCCGCAGCTCCGACCTGCGATTGGAGCGCCGCTGGCATTTCGCCCTGTCGACCACCGCTGGTGCCATTGGCGCGTTGATGCTGACGTTGTTTACAGAAAGCCCGGTGGCTGCGATTGTATGCCTGAGCCTGGTTTCGGTGAGCTATTTCGCTGCGGCGGCTATTGTCTGGACCATTCCGCCGAACTATCTCACGGGTGAGGCTGCAGCAGGCGGGATTGGCGTCATCAGCAGTCTGGGGCAGGTCGGAGCTTTTTTTGCGCCCATCGTCCTGGGTTGGGTGAAAAGCGCTACCGGCAGTTTCTCGGCTGGCATTTTGCTGGTGGCTGCGCTGGTCTTCATCGGAGGCCTTGCCGTCTTCTTTGGCGTGCCACGCCAGCAGGCGTCACAAACAGGCGCATGACAATGCGCTCCGAATCGATTTTGATCGTCACAAAGGAATCAACATGAGCAAGCTTCAACTGTCCATCGCGGTGGGCAATTACGACCGGATGCGTCCGCTGATCGACGGCGACGTCCAGATCGACGGTGTGGACCCGGTGTTCATGCTGCAGGATCCGGAAGAAATCTTCTTCCGTGCGTTCCGCACCGCCGACTACGACATCTGCGAGCTGTCGCTCAGCAGCTACTCGGTGAAGACCGCAGCCGGCACCTCGCCGTACATTGCCGTGCCGGTGTTCCCTTCGCGGGCATTCCGCCACAGCTCGGTCTACGTGCGTGCCGATCGCGGCATCAACAGCCCGGCCGACCTCAAGGGCAAGCGCATCGGCGTGCCCGAATACCAGCTGACCGCCAATGTGTGGGTGCGCATGTTCCTGGAAGAGGAGTACGGCGTGAAGGCCTCCGACATCCAGTGGGTGCGCGGCGGCTACGAAGATCCGACCCGCATCGAGAAGATCTCGCTGAAGCTGCCCGAAGGTGTGTCGCTGGTGAATGCGCCGGAAGGCCGTACCATCTCGAACCTGCTGGCCGATGGCGAAATCGATGGCGTGATCGGGCCGCGTGCCCCGTCGTGCTTCGACCGCGGTCACCCGCAGGTCAAGTACCTGTTCGAGGACCCGCAGAAGGCTGCGGCCGAATGGTATGAGCGTCGCAAGCTGTTCCCGATCATGCACACGCTAGGCGTGCGCAAGACCCTGGCAGAGCAGCATCCCTGGCTGCCCGGCGCACTGGTCAAGGCCTTCGAGCATTCCAAGGCGGTGGCACTGACGCGCCTGAGCGACACTTCGGCTACCAAGGTCACGCTTCCGTTCATCGAGGACCAACTGCGCAATGCGCGCCGCCTGATGGGCCAGGATTTCTGGTCGTATGGTTTTGCCGAGAATGCCCATGTGGTTGACCGTTTCCTCGCGCAGCACCATGCCGAAGGACTGTCGAGCCGCCGCCTCCAGCCTGCTGAGCTGTTCCACCCGGCCAGCCTGGAGAGCTTCAAGATCTGATCTCATCAGCTGCTGCGGATATTGCCGCGCACTTGGTCGACCAAGTGCGCGGCGTTTTGTATGTACAGTCTGCTTTTCCGTTAGCCGCAGCATCACGTCTACAATGCACTCGCCCTGCGATGGCGCAAGGTATCCGTACCGATACCGTGGTGCTCGGCTTGTTCGTATCGGTGTGGTTGGCATACCTTTTGAATTGACAAAGCATGAGTGCAGAACCGGGGAAGCGGTCCGTGCACTTGTGAAGGCACTATGATTTCAAGCAGTCTGACGATGGCCGTGAAGGAGAAAGCATGACAGCCAGACCCTCTTCCAGCAAGGCACCGGATTCCAAAGAGAACCCGATCCTGCGGCATTGGCGCGAGGCCGTACCGGATGATCGTCTCGCTCACCTGGTGAAGGATGCAGGCCGGGCGATGGTTCGGGGGCTGCAGATGCGCCTGGCTCAGTATGAAGTTTCTTTCGGTCACTGGGCGTTTCTGCGCATTCTGTGGGTCACCGATGGACTGACGCAGAAGGAACTAAGTGACGAGGCAGGTACCACCACGCCGACCACTTTCAGTGCGGTGTCGGCGATGGAGAAGCTGGGATACGTCGAACGCCGCTATGCGCCCGGCAATCGCAAGAATACCCACGTGTATCTCACGCCTCGCGGTCGCAGCCTGGAAAGCAAGCTGGTTCCATTGGCCGAAGAAGTGAACGAGATCAGCGTCAAGGGCCTGAAAGGCTCGGAGATCGATATCGCGCGCAAGGTGCTGCTCACGATCATCGAAAACATGGCACGCGACGAAGCAGAGAAGGTGCATGACTCCGTGCTGCGGATTCCTTCCACCCGGGAAATGGGGCACCTGATTGCCGCTCGCGGCGAGGAGTGCGAAAACTGTTGAGCAGGCTCCAGGAAAGAAAAAACCTCGCATTGCGAGGTTTTTTCTTTCCTGGAGCCTGCTGTCAGAGCAGTACGTCCGTACCCGTTTCGCTCGACTTCAGAATCGCGATGCAGATTTCCAGCGTGCCTTTTGCCCACTCCCCATCATGCAGGGGGGCTTGGCCCAGGATGACGGCATCGTATAGTTCGTCGATCACCTCGGCGCGCGGCACGGTCGGGCGCGAAAGCGCAAGCGTTTCGCGCTGCTTGTCGCCGTACACGACGACGGAATCGGGTAGGGGGCGCAGGTCGGCACGTTCGCAGGACACGATCACCGGGCCGAAATGCTGATGACTGCGTGCCGGCTCTTCTGCTGCCCACGAGGGCTGCTTGTAGGCGGCACCACCGTACGTACCGGCAGCCTTGAGCTTGGCTTCGTCCTCTGCCGAGGCAATGGTGGCCAGACGCTTGCGCGCACTCCCGTAGGCATCCGGATTCAGGTGATCGCCCATTTCACCGATCCAGCCAGTCCACTCGTCACTGTTGAAGTGACCGTAGCCGTTGTACGAGAGCGAGGCATAGGCGCCGTTCTCGAACCAGATCAGGGCGGAATAGGCGCCTTCGGTCGGGCGCAGCGGATCCCAGCGACCGACGCTTGCGCGCAAGCGCGTGGCACGCGAGCTCGCGAGCATTCGCACGATATCGACCTGGTGCGCAGCCTGGCTGAAGACGGCACCACCGCCTTCGGCCGTCATCAGTTCTTCGGGCCGGCGCGGACGATACAGGTAATCGGTGTAGTTGAAAGCTTGGATCATCTTCACCGCACCGAAATCGCCCGAGCGGATTAGCTCGCGCGTGCGCCGGTACGGCGTATCGAAACTGTGGCAGTGCCCGACGATCAGATGCACGTTCGCGGCGCGGCAGGCCGCGATCATGCGATCACAGTCAGCCGCGTTGAGCGCCATCGGTTTCTCGACCAGCACATGCTTGCCCCTGGCTGCGGCAATCTCGGTGTGTTGGGCGTGGAACTGGTGCGGGCTGGCCACGTAGATGGCTTCCACATTCGGATCTTCGGCCAGGTCCTGCACGTCTGTGTAAGTCCTTGCGTTGAAGTCGGCAGCGAACTGCTGCCGAGCTTCCTCGCGCGGGTCACACGCGGCAACGAGCTGGACCCTGGGGTCCTGAAGGAAGGTGGGCAGCATCAGCGAGAATGCCCGCCCCAGTCCTGCAACCCCGATCCGTAAACGGCGCTGTTCCATGGCCAGTTCCATCCGTTGATTACTGCTTGACCTGGTAGTCGGTCGCGGCCTCGGCGGCTTGTTCGTCCGACACGGCATGCTTGGCGCTCACGTAGCGGACCTGGTATTCACGCCAGTCGGTTTCCTTCGGCACCACAGCCTGGTATGAGCAGATCGTGCCAGGGATTGTCTTGGCACCGGTGCCGATGGCCTTGCCGTCCTGCTTGTATTCGGCGATGGCATCGAGCATGCGACGACGGAACTCGACAATGGCGAGATCGCTGGCACCCAGGCGTTCGTCCGAGCGGTTGGCGATGGGGCCCATCGTGACCCACATGGCGATGTCCTGGTTCGGGAAGCCGGTGATGCCGGTGAAGTTGCCGGCCTTCATAGCTTGGCGGTCTTGCCAGAAGCGGTTTTCGTGATTGCGCAGAGGACGGTAGCGTTCATCAAGGTCTGGGCCGACTTGAGTATGCAGGAACTTGCGCCAGGTTTCGGTTTCCGGCGTGGTAGCTGCATCACCCCAGGCGATGAAGTAGAACACCGTATTGGTGTCGTCCATCGGAACGTTGACGTTGGCGACGTTGTACAGGTTGTTCGGCGGAATCAGCACAGTGCCGGGTGCGACGAACACGGTCGAGCGCACATAGTCGTGCGTGGAGGCATTGAAGATCGGGCGGCGCAGGGCGGCGTAGCGGAAACCATATTCGGTGCGCTGGACTTGCAGGCGGGGAGCCTTGTCGGTGGAGGGGCGCAGCCAGTTATTGTCCGTGGCTTCGGCGCCGGTCACGCGTGCCGGCACAAAATCCGACGAGTGCAGGCTAGAGCTGTGTGCGGAATCGATGGCGCCTTCGAGGATCTGTGCCCAGTTGCATGGCAGCAGTACCTTGCCGATGCTCACACGGGTGTCTGCAGTCGGTGCCCAGGCTGGAGCGACGAATTCGGGGATGGCGTCCTGAGCACCCATGTAGGCCCAGACCATGCCGCCCCATTCCTTGGTCGGATAGGCAGTGTGTTTGACCTTTTCGGCCATGCTGCTGGCGGCGGGCTCGGAGACCATTTCGAGCACGTTGCCTTGCACGTCGAACTTCCAGCCGTGGTACAGGCAGCGCAGGCCGCCGTCTTCGTTGCGGCCGTAGACCAGCGAGGCGCGGCGATGTGGGCAGTACTCGCCAACCACGCCGACGCGACCTTCGCTGTCGCGGAACACGACGAGGTCTTCGCCGAGGATGCGTGCCTTGACCGGCGTGCCGTCCGGTTCACGGACCTCTTCAATCAGGCAGATCGGGGTCCAGTGTTCGCGCATCAGCTTGCCCATGGGGGCTTCGCCTTCTACGCGGCACAGCAATTCGTTTTCTTCATGAGTCAGCATCGTTGTCTCCTGGCGATTACTCGCCTTCAGCAGTAGGGGTACTTAATTATATTAGAGATCTAGTTATATTGACAAGCCTGTTTGACAAGATTGTGTGGCTTCGATGGGGGCGGCCTGTGGCCAATCACAAACCTTTGATTGAGAGACATGAAACAAAGCCCTCTCGAAATTCTCCGGAAGGGCTTGGGATGCTGTATCAGAGGCTGGCAATCCAGCTTGATGTTGCTCGACTTGATCCACTTAGCACGCACGGCCCCGCCGCTACATGGATATGCTGGAAGAGGTCGGCATGAATCCAGCCCTCCTGGCGCGACTTCCGCATCAGGTATCAGGTGGCTAGCGGTAGCGTGTAGTCATTGCGCGCGCACTGACCATGAATCCGCGCCTGCCAGTCTGCTACGAACTCGTGTCAGCTCTGGACGCCACAGTGCGTAATCAAGTCTTGGCCTTGCTTACCAAGCTGTGCAAGGAGCGAGACTTGATGCTGATCTTCACCGGCCACGTCTTCAATGTGATGGAGTCGATTGTCGATGAAGTGCCGGTCATGTAGCGTGGAAAAATCGCGGAATATGGCTCGGCCAAAGAGATGTTCTCCTTGCCGCGCGAAGCCTCACGCGGGAGTTGCTAAAGGCGGGGCGACTGTCGAGCGCGCTGCGGTTGGTCGAGAAACAGACAGTCCTTGTCGGCGACTAGGCGGCGATGTGTTGCCGCGGCCCTGAGCACCATAAGCTTGATCGAATGATCAGGAAAGCTGGCCGTCTGGGCCGAATTCACTTTACATCCCTTGCCTGATCTCATGCCGTGGCAGCGATTCGCCCTGGATTTGAACTGTTCTAGGAGTTGGACGGTTACCGTGCTGCCGAGCAGGAGGTGTTTCTCAGTCTGTATTTCGCAGGGCTGAGTCCTTGTGTTGGGGGGGGGCGGATAAAAACTTGGACTGGTTTTATGCGGCTAGGCCAAGCTTGTGCCGGTATTCCACAGGACTTAAAAGTCCCAGAGATACCTTGATACGTTTTTCGTTGTACCAACGAATGTACGCATCGACAGCTTCAATGAACTGCTCAATCGTTGTTGATTGCCAGTTGTTGGGATAGAACAGCTCCATCTTTAGCCTTCCAAAAAAGCCTTCGCACGCAGCGTTGTCTGGTGAGCACCCTTTGCGAGACATCGAGCGAGTCAACTTTGCATCATGGACCCTCGAGAGCCAGCCTGGCCAGCGGTAGTGAGCTCCACGATCAGAATGAATCACAGGGCGGCTCTCGCTGCCTTGAACAGCATCAATGGCCGCATCCAGCATTGTGTTGACGAGATGTGCGTTGGGATGAGTCCCAATCGACCAGCTCACCACCAGCCCGTCAAAGCAATCAATGACTGGCGACAGGTAAACCTTGCCAGCAGGAATCTGGAATTCAGTAATGTCGGTGAGCCACTTCTCATTGGGCGCAGCGGCACGGAAGTCTCGATTGATGAGGTTTTGCGGGGCGGCACCTATCTCTCCAAGGTAGGAGTTATATCTGCGGCGTTTGGGCTTGGCCACGATCAAGCCCTCCTGCTTCATCAGCCGACGAACCACCTTCTCTGAGATGCCCGTGCACTCCTTGAGCAGAGATGCCTGCACCCTGCGGTACCCATAGCAACGGTAGTTGTTGTCGAAGATCTCTGTGATGCTTCGGCGTACATCCAAGTATTTGTCAGCCAGCTTCAGCCGGGCACGATGGTAAAAGTACGAGCTTCTAGCAAGGCCAACAAGAGAAAGCAGTTCTGGTAATTCATACTGACCGCGCAACGCTTCAACCAGCACAGCCTTATCTTTGTTTGCCAGCCTATGCAGATCAATGCCAGCCCCATTTTTTAAGACTTCATGGGCCTGCTTGAGAAGCTCACGCTCTATCTTTAGTCGCCGAATATCCTGGCGCAATGATTCAACTTGGCGCCTGAGCGCTGCTGCATCCAACACAGGCGATCGCTTTGGACTGTGTTTCATCGAGGTGGGGGCACAAGGGCCAAGCAACTGATTTTTCCAGTTGTACAAGGTCCCTCTGCATACCCCAAACTTGACCGCTATCTCCTGCGCAGTTGATTGACGGGTACACAGTTGCACCACGCCCTCGCACATCAAGGCATCAGGCTTTGTAGTCGGCCAAGACCTGCCGACCATCGATTTACTGATCTCAGGGCAGTCTTGCCGAACCCACGCAGTCAACGTTCCTCGACCCGGGTAACCCAAAACCCTCATCGTGGCGGCAATACAGCGATCGTGGGCGAGGTAATGAGCAACCGCCACCTGTCTTTGCTGTAGCGAATATTTTGGTGCTCTTGGTGCTTGGCTCGCTGGCAAATCCTGATGCTTCAGGTAGTGCTGATACCAGCCTTTCAATGCGTTCTTGGTTGGGTATCCCAACTGGCGAATCGTGGCTCTGACACGCAAGCCAAGCTTGATATAAAGCTCAACTGCACGAATCCTGTCTGCGTATGAGTACATGAACTACCTTGTATGGATGCCTCCCAGCCATGAGTAGTAACCCGCAATGCTTTGTGAAGAAGTCGGCTGCTGCCTTGTATCCGGCCTGTGATGTGGACGCTGGGTTGCCCCTTGTCCGCTGGCCCCGATGTAATCCGCTGACGAGCGCCTCATCTCCTAGGACGGACTTTTGAAGTCCGGTAGTTCATCCAGGTTTAGCTCGTCCCGGTCTGACCTGTTTCACATCACGCTGCTTTGTTGCTGCCTCATCGCCTTCAAAGGTTCACATCCTCCTTTCTCGGGTTGATCTGCTATCCGTTCAAGCCCCAAGCGGCCTGGTGCTCTGGTGGCCTCGTTGGTAGTCCTGCTGTCGGGCCGTAACGGCCCAGATCGTTCGCGCCATCTTGGCCGCCTGTGCCACGATCACAACGTTCGTTGGCCTCCTGGCTTGAAGCTGTTCCAGCCATGGGCCGGGCTCTTTCGCATGTCTCAGTACCGCACGCGCACCGTGAATAAGCAAAGTCCGCAGGTAGGTGTCGCCCCGTTTGGAGATCCCCAGAAGATTTACCCGGCCACCTGTGCCTCGTTGCTTGGGTACCAGACCCAGCCAGGCACAGAATTCGCGCCCCGACTTGAATGCCTTGGCTTCTCCCATAGTGGCGATGGCCGCTGTAGCCGAGAGCAGGCCTACCCCGGGTATCGCCGCCACACGCTTCATGTCCACGTCAATGCGCAGGACCTCTGCAAGCCTCACCTCGATGGCCTTAATGTCTATCGCCAGTTGCTTGATGCGCTGGGCCTGCTCGCGCAGGCTATCGACGACATACTGTGGAATGCTGTTGGCAAGCGCCTCCAGTGCGAGTTCCAACTCGCCCAACAACGCCTTCTTGCCTCGCGCTAAGGTGGCTCCAAACTCATAGAGTAGTCCCCGCAACGCATTGATCTGCATGATCTTCATCCGCATCAACATCTCGCGCTGACGATGCAAGGTGAGCGTGGCTTGTTGCGCCAGCGTCTTCACGCCCACGAATTTGGTACCCGGCTGCTGGATCGCCAGCCAGATGGCGCGTGCATCTGTAGCGTCGGTCTTGTTGCCGTTCACGAATGGGCGCACGGCTTTGGCATGAATCAGCCGCACGGCATGGCCCTGCGCCGTCAACTCACGGGCCCAGTGGTGCGCTCCGCCGCAGGCTTCGATGCCGATCAAGCAAGGTGCACGGTTGGCGAAGTGCCCTAAAACCTTGGCCCGCTTTAGCTGCACGTTGACAATCTCGCCTGTGCTCATGTCCACGGTGTGAAGTTGGAACACGCTTTTGGCGATGTCCAGTCCAATGACCTGCAGGCCGGCCACCTGACCGATGATTTGCCCCGCGCTTTGGGTAGTACAACGATGCATGACGAAACCTCGCTGATGTTTGTGAAGACATTGGTCTATCAAGCCACGGGCACTTTGATACCGTATCCATTCAAGAGCCCAGCTCGTCTAGCGAACAAGCACACTCCCAAAACGGTCACGCTGTTCATCTTTATGCTTCTGCGGCCTTTGAGCTGCCCGTAGGCAGGGAGGCATCCATTACATCTCCTGGTAGTCCAAGTTTTTGTCCGCATCCTCGGCGGGTCAGTTCTGCGTGGAAATCAACAGCCTGTGCGTCAATATGCAACTCCTGTTTAACCGAAATACTGTTCAGATACGAAGCACCGGCACTGGCTGATGCCGCAAATGGAGCGCTGCGCCGCGATGCCGAACATTGAAGTTGCTCATCTTGCGCTTGACGCCGCGCGG
>NZ_BMEU01000020.1 GCF_014637085.1 Comamonas phosphati
AGATAGCGAGGACGGCGCCCGCTATTGATGCCCCGTCCGCTGTGTCGAGCTGCAGCGGAGGGAGGCTTAATTCATGCACCACAGTGACCGTGCAGGCAGACGAGCACTGGACCTGTACGGGGTCAGCCATGGCCAGCCTCGTCGGCAGGTTTCACCACAGCCCTCGCATCCATCCGATCAGCGACCCTCACGAATCGCTCACCAGCACAGCGCAGAGAGGCCGCACGTTCGCGGGAACGCTTGATACGGCCTTTACGGTCGATCAGCTCACCGATGAAGGACACGAGGCCTATGCAGCCAAGCTGGATGAGATCCCACAGCACTGCGCCCACCAGACCGGAGACCATGGCCATAAGCCACAGCCGTTCCAGTAGGTAGCTGAACATCTCAGGCGTGAGCGTGAACATGGTCAGGCCTTGGTTTCAGCCGCAGGGGCTAGACGCTCACCCTTGCCGGGCAGGCGAGTCAGGGACACCAGACGCGATTCGATCTTGCGGGTCTGATAGTGGGCGGACAGGGAGAACGTGGCCGTGTACGAGCCAGGAACGATGTTGCCGATCATGTCTTTCGGCACGTCGAGCACGCCGACTTGCGAGACCGCACCGTCACCGTCGAGCAGGATGCACTCGGCCTCTTGCATCTGCCAGGGTTTGTTGTTCTTACCAATGCCCGAACGGGGCTCATTGACCTTCAGGATTTGAACGATGGAAGAATGCTGCATATGGCCTCCTATGGCGTGATATCCCCTGCAGATGGGGCTTAGCGAGCAACAGCGCTCTAGGCTTTCCCGCAAGCGAGAGAGCCTGCAGAGCTGTCATGAGAAACTGCGCAACCTAAGAGAGGAGACCTCGCAATGCTGCAAAGAACGCTGCTGGCCACACTTATCTGCACCGGAAGCGGCGCACTGGCCCAAAACACCATTTACCGGTGCGGAAACGCGTACAGCGACGAGCCGTGCAAAGGGGGGGCAACCGTAGACATTCGCCCGACCGACGGGGCGCACAGCATGAGCGGACAAAGGCGCACATCCATAGATGCGGTGCAACGCGAAATACACCGAGGGTTTGACAAGGCATGGCAACCGCTTACCGGTATGTCCCCCGAGGAAGCCGCAAGAAGACGCGAAGAACAGCGCTACAAGTCGATCCCCCGCGTCAAGGTCAAGCCCTGACCGGGTGTCCCCCACCCGGCCGACCTCAGCGGAAGCCGCCAGGCGAGCGCTTCGGTCAACTTGTCCAAGTGGGGGACTTAATACGGACGCGGGAATGGGGGCGGACATGCTGGCGGCTCCTGGATAAAATGGTCCAAATGACACCGGGGTCATTTGTATACCAATGTATCACGAATTGGAGTCGTATGTACACCATTGATCAGGTGATTTCCCTAATAGATAAGGCAAGCGTAGTCGCTGGAAGTCAAAGAAAGCTTGCGGCCCTGCTTGACATAGAGCACGCGAACCTTGTGAAGATCAAGAAAGGAGAGCGCCCGTGCAACTGGCGTGTACGGGGTAAGCTGCGCGCGATCTTGGGTGAAGACCCTGCGCATGCCTTCGTGGCCGCGATGGCCGAGGACCTAGACGGTTCGGAAAACGAAGACGAAAAAAAAGCCGCCGATGGCTTGAAAGCCATGCTGGCAGCATTTCCTGATGAGTGGCGGAGGCTGTGAGATTCGAACTCACGGAAGGATCACTCCTTCGGCAGTTTTCAAGACTGCTGGTTTAAACCACTCACCCAAACCTCCGGGTGGCGCGATTTTACACAAGGCCGCTGCCTGCTCAGGCCAACCAGCGCAGTTGCGGCAATAAATCGCGTCTGGCCGGTGCGGCGGGGCGGGGATGCCGATGGTGAGCGTGCTTCCACAAAAAATGCCCCGAAGGGCATTCTTGAGGGCACTGAAACAGGCGCCGTCAGCGCCTGTTTACCGGGCTTAGCCGCGCAGGGCGATGGCCTGTGCGGCGGCCAGGGCCGTCATGTTGACCACGCGGCGCACGGTGGACGAAGGCGTCAGCACGTGGGCCGATGCGGCGCCGCCCATGAGGATGGGGCCGATGGTGGTGCCGTGGCCGCCTGTGGTCTTGAGCACGTTGAACAGGATGTTCGCGGCGTCCAGGTTGGGGCAGATCAGCACGTTGGCCGAGCCGTGCAGGCTCGACTCCAGCAGCGCGTGGTTGCGCACGTCCTGGGACAGGGCCGAGTCGCCGTGCAGTTCGCCGTCGCACTCGATGCCGGGGTTGGCCGCGGCGAACAGGTCGCGTGCGGCGCGCATCTTGCGGGCCGAGGCGCGGCTGGAAGAGCCGTAGTTGCTGTGCGACAGGAAGGCTACCTTGGGAGGCAGGCCGAAGCGGGCCACTTCGTCGGCTGCCATCTTGGCGATCTCGGCCAGTTCTTCGGCCGTCGGGTTCTCGTTGATATAGGTGTCAGCGATGAACAGGGTGCCGGATTCCAGCATGACGGCGTTGACGGTCGCGAACTCGCTGGCGTCCTTCTTGAGGCCCAGCACGTCCCGCACATGAGCCAGGTGGCTGTCGAACTTGCCGACCAGGCCGCACAGCATGGCCTCGGCATCGCCCAGGTGCACCATCAGGGCGGCGATCAGCGCGTTGGAGCGGCGCACGGCGGCCTTGGCGGCTTCGGGCGTCACGCCGTTGCGGCCCATCAGGCGGTGGTAGGTTTCCCAGTATTGGCGGAAGCGCGGATCGTCTTCGGGGTTGCAGATCTCCACGTCCTTGCCCAGCTGGATACGCAAGCCGGCCTTGGCGATGCGCGCCTCGATGACCGCGGGGCGGCCGATCAGGATCGGCTTGGCCAGGCCATCGTCCACGGCGACCTGCGCGGCACGCAGCACGCGCTCGTCTTCGCCTTCGGCATAGGCCACGCGTTGCTGGTTGGCCTTGGCGGCGGCAAACACGGGGCGCATGAACATGCTGGTCTGGTAGACGAAGCGGGTCAGGTTTTCGCGGTAGGCGGCGATGTCCTCGATGGGGCGGGTCGCCACGCCGGACTCGGCGGCGGCCTGGGCCACGGCCGGAGCGATGCGCAGGATCAGGCGCGTGTCGAAGGGCGTGGGGATCAGGTAGTCGGGGCCGAAGGTCAGTTCCTTGCCCTGGTAGGCGGCGGCGACTTCATCGCTGACGTCCTGCTTGGCCAGGGCGGCGATTTCGCGCACGCAGGCCAGCTTCATCTCTTCGGTGATCTTGGAGGCGCCGCAGTCCAGCGCGCCGCGGAAGATGTAGGGGAAGCACAGGACGTTGTTGACCTGGTTCGGATAGTCGGAGCGGCCCGTGGCGATGATGCAGTCCGGACGGATGGCCTTGGCCAGTTCGGGGCGGATTTCGGGTTCGGGGTTGGCCAGGGCCAGGATGATGGGCTTGTCGGCCATGGTCTTGACCATGTCGGCGGTCAGCACGCCGGGAGCCGAGCAGCCCAGGAACACGTCGGCGCCATTGACGGCGTCGGCCAGGGTGCGGGCTTCGGTCTTCTGGGCGTACTGCGCCTTGGAGGCGTCCAGGCCGCCGGGGCGGCCTTCGTAGATCACGCCCTTGGAGTCGCACATGAAGACGTTTTCACGCTTGATGCCCAGGCCCACCATGACGTTCACGCAGGCGATGGCCGCGGCGCCGGCGCCGGAGACGGCAAGCTTGACCTGGTCGATCTGCTTGCCCACCAGTTCCAGGCCGTTGAGCAGGGCGGCGCTGGAGATGATGGCCGTGCCGTGCTGGTCGTCGTGGAACACCGGAATGTTCATGCGCTTGGACAGTTCCTGCTCGATGTAGAAGCACTCGGGCGCCTTGATGTCTTCAAGGTTGATGCCGCCCAGGGTGGGCTCCAGCGAAGCAATGATGTCGATGAGCTTGTCCGGATCGCGTTCGGCCAGTTCGATGTCGAACACGTCCACGCCGGCAAACTTCTTGAACAGGCAGCCCTTGCCTTCCATCACCGGCTTGCCGGCCAAGGGGCCGATGTCGCCCAGGCCCAGCACGGCCGTGCCGTTGGTGATCACGCCCACCAGGTTGCCGCGCGCGGTGTATTCGGCCGCGCAGGACGGGTCGGCCTGGATGTCCAGGCAGGGATAGGCCACGCCGGGCGAATACGCCAGCGACAGGTCGCGCTGGTTGGACAGGGGCTTGGTCGGGGTGACGGAAATCTTGCCCCTGATGGGGCTGCGGTGGTACTCGCGGGCCGCATCGCGCAGGGCTTGTTCGGCGGTGGACAGGTTTTGTGTCATACGAAAAATATCAGCAAGTTGCTAGGGGGAGCTTACCGGAAGCAAGAAGGCTTTGCGGTCAGGTCTGTTTTGCCCGAAGTGCCTCGACGACAAGCCCCCTGGCGCATTGTCTGCGGCAGGGGGCTTGGGCAGGCGGGTAAGCGGGCGGTTGCCTGGGCTTTAGTGGGCGTCGGCCTGGCGTGCTGCGTTGATGGCAGCGCTGTTGTCTTTGGCGGCGCCGTAGAAGAAAAGGTTCAGCAACACAGCGGTGATCGAAGCCAGCAGAATACCGGATTCAATCAGTGGATGGATGGAGTGGGGCATCCATTGGCGAAAATTGGGCGCCACCAGAGGGATCATGCCCACGCCGATGGACACTGCCACGATCATGGCATTGTGCTTGTTGTCGCGGAAATCCACGTTGGACAGGATGCGGATGCCGGTGGAGGCCACCATGCCGAACATCACCAGGCCGGCGCCGCCCAGCACCACGGTGGGCAGGGATTCGATCAGCGCGCCCATCTTGGGCAGCACGCCCAGGATGACGAGGATGGCGCCGCCGGCCACGCAGACCCAGCGGCTCATCACTCCCGTAACGGCCACCAGGCCCACGTTCTGGGAAAAGCTGGTGTAGGGAAAGGTGTTGAAGACGCCACCGATCAGCGTGCCCAGGCCGTCGGTGCGCAGGCCGCGGGTCAGTTCGTCCTGGGTGATCTCGCGCTTGGTCATGTCGCCCAGGGCCAGGAACATGCCGGTCGACTCGATCATCACCACGACCATCACCAGGCTCATGGTCAGGATCAGGATCGGGTCGAACACGGGCATGGCGATCTGGAAGGGCAGCACCACGGTGAACCATTCGGCCTTGGCCACCTTGTCGAAATTCATCAGGCCCATGGCCACCGAGATCAGTCCGCCGATCAGAATGCCCAGCAGCACCGAGATATTGGCCACGAAACCCTTGGCAAAGCGTGCGATCAGCAGGATGGACAGCAGTACCACGCCCGAGACAGCGGCGCCCTGCAGGTCGGCGTACTTGGGGTTGGGCATGGTGGGCAGCACCGAGAAGCCCTTGGGAATGGCGGGCAGCGAGGAACCGGGGGCGCCGGCCATGGCCTGGGCTTCAGCCAGCCATTTCAGGTGCTCGGGGTTGGGCACGGCAGGCGCGGTCGGGCCCACGGGGTTGCCGAAGATCCAGTTCACGCCCACGCGCATCAGGCTGATGCCGATGACGGCGATGATGCTGCCCGTCACCACGGGCGGGAAGAAGCGCAGCATGCGGCTGATGATCGGGGCGATCAGGATGGAGACCACGCCCGCCCCGATGACGGAGCCGAAGATCACCCCCGCGCCGGCCGAGCCGCCGGTGGTCTGGGCCATGGACACCATGGGCGCTACGCTGGCGAAGGTCACGCCCATCATCACGGGCAGCTTGATGCCGAACCACTGGGTGGCGCCCAGGGCCTGGATCAGCGTGACCAGGCCGCAGACGAACAGGTCGGCGGAGATCAGGTGGGCCACCTCTTCGGGCGGCAGGTTGAGCGCGCGGCCCACGATCAGCGGCACGGCGACGGCGCCGGCATACATCACGAGCACATGCTGCAGGCCGAGAGCGGTGAGTTTGCCGAAGGGCAGGACCTCGTCCACGGGATGCACATTGGATTGCATAAAAGATTGTCTCCTCACTCCATGTATGAATACAGGCTTGCTGCCAGGCGGTTGCCGGCTGCAGTCCATACAAAAAATGTATACAGTTCATGGCGCAAAGCATCTCCCGGTAAACCCTGCGTACGGGAATCTTCCGGCAGCGCATGCAAGTTCGTTATGCACCACATGCATGGGGAAATGCGGAAGGCGGGAACGCTATTAAAAAAGTAGCGCCATCCAAATCTGTCCACTTGTTGATGGATTTTTTTGGCTTTGAGATTCAGATGGGTAGTGCGTGAAAAGCTATTATTTTCATAGCGTCAATTTATTTGTGAACCCACTCCCTGGCCGCCGCGGTTTCTTCTTGTGTGCGGCTCAAGGCGGTTAATGCCTGGGTGCAGGTAAACACGTTCCGAGAGAGGCGTTTTGTCTTGGGGCGGCGGCGATGAAAAAAGCCCGCGCCTGAACACTCAGGGCGGGCTTGGCTGCTTTCCCCGGCGGCGGCTGTGCAGCGCTGCCGTGCAAAGCGATATCAGGCGGTCAGGTCCACCAGCGAGCGCGCAATGACCTTGGTGGCGCGGCGCAGGTCCTCGAGCACCAGGCGCTCGTCGGAACGCTTGGCGTGCGATTCCAGCACGGTGCGGGGGCCGGCGCCATAGATCACGCCGGGGATGCCGCGTTCCACGTACAGGCGTACGTCGGTGTACAGGGGGGTGCCGACAGCCGGGGGCTTTTCGCCGAACACGGCTTCGGCATGCTGCTGGATGGCGTCCACCAGCGGCTTGTTGCCGGGCAGGGGCGTCATGGCGTTGGCCAGCAACAGGCGCTTGATGTCCACGCGCACGGCGTCTTCACCGGTGTAGCCGCCCTGGGTGTTGAATTCCTCGATGGCCTTGGCGATCACGGCGCGGATGCTGGCTTCGACTTCGGCGGGATTCTCTTCGGGAATCATGCGGCGGTCGATCTTGAGCACGACCTTGCCGGGCACCACGTTGGTGTTGGTGCCGCCATCGATGCGGCCGATGTTCAGGTAGGGGTGCTTGATGCCGGGCACCCTGGAGGTGAGCTGCCGGTACTTGGTGTTCTCGGCGTACAGCGCGTTCATCAGCACCACGGCGGCCTGCAGCGCGTCCACGCCGGTGTGCGGCACGGCGGCATGGGCCATCTTGCCCTGCACGGTGATTTCCATCTGCAGGCAGCCGTTGTGGGCCGTCACGACTTCATAGCTGAAGCCGGCCGCGATCATCAGGTCGGGCCTGGTCAGGCCTTTTTCCAGCAGCCAGCCCGGGCCCATGATGCCGCCGAACTCCTCGTCGTAGGTGTAGTGCAGCTCCACCGAGCCCTTGGTGGGGCGTGCCACGGCCTCGAGGGCGCGCACGGCGTAGGTGAAGCTGGCGAAGTCGCTCTTGCTCACGGCGGCGGCGCGGCCGTAGAGCTTGCCGTCCTCGATCTCGGCGCCGTAGGGGTCCTTGGTCCAGCCTTCGCCCGGGGGCACCACGTCGCCGTGGGCGTTCAGGGCAATGGTGATGCCGCCGTCGCCATAGGGGCGGCGCACGATCAGGTTGGTGATGGACTGCATGCCGTAGGCCTTGACGTCGGCTTCGGGCACGGCGTGCTTTTCGGCATCGAAGCCGAAGGTCTTGATCAGCTCGGCCGTGCGCTCGGCGTGGGGGGCGTTGTTGCCCGGAGGCGTGTCCGTGGGGACCTGCACCATGGCTTGCAGAAAGCGCACTTCTTCGTCGAAGTGCTGGTCGATCCAGGCGTCGAGGGCGGCGTAGGTGGCTTGCTTGTCTTGGTTCATATTGGTCATTGCTGCTCCTGAGCCAGATGGCCGAGGACGTGGGAGAAGGCATCCACGGACAGCTGCATGTCGTCGGACGTGGAGGATTCGAGCGGGTTGTGGCTGATGCCGGCGTTGAGGCCGCGCACGAACAGCATGGCCTGGGGCATGATTTCGTGCAGCTTCATGGCATCGTGGCCGGCGCCGCTGGGCATGCGGAACAGGGGCACGCCCAGGTCGGAGACGGCGCTTTCCCAGCGCTTTTGCCATTCGGGGGCGCTGGGCGCGGCGGAGGCCTTCATCGCCAGCTCGGTGGTGTAGCGCAGGCCGCGGCGTTCGGCGATCGCGGCCAGCTCGGCCATGATGTCATCGATCATGGCGTCGCGCTGCGCGTTGGTGGGCGCGCGCAGGTCCAGCGAGAACTGGCAGCGGCCGGGCACCACGTTGACCGAGCCGGAGGGCACGTTCAGCTGGCCGATGGTGGCCACGCTGTCGCCGTCCTGGCCGGCACGCTTTTCGATGTACAGGGCCAGTTCGGCCACGCCCGCAGCCGCATCGCGGCGGCGGTTCATGGGCGTGGTGCCGGCGTGGCTGGCCATGCCTGTCATTTCGCACACGTAGCGGGCGCTGCCGTTGATCGAGGTCACGATGCCCAGGGGGATGTCCAGCTCGTTGAGCACGGGGCCCTGCTCGATGTGCACTTCGATGAAGCCCAGGTAGTCGGCGGGATTGCGCTCGAGCTTGGGAATGTCGTCTATGCACAGGCCGGCGTGCTGCATGGCCTCGCGCAGCGTGATGCCGTCGGCGTCCTTCTGCTCCAGCCATTCCTGCTTGAAGTCGCCGACCAGGGCGCCCGAGCCCAGGAAGGTGGCCTTGTAGCGCTGGCCTTCCTCTTCGGCAAAGCCCACGACTTCGAAGTTGAAGGGCAGGCGCCTGCCTTGCCTGTGCAGGGCCTGCACGCAGGCCATGGGCACGAAGATGCCCAGGCGGCCGTCGTATTTGCCGCCGTTGCGCACGGTGTCGTAGTGGCTGCCGGTCAGCAGGGTCCTGGCGCCCCTGGCCTCGTATTCCGGGGCGGCCTTGTAGCGGCCGACCACGTTGCCCACGGCGTCGATCTCGACTTCGTCGAAGCCGCATTCGCGCATCCAGTGGCTGATGCGCTGGGCGCAGGCACGGTGGGCGTCGGTCAGATAGGTGACGGTCAACTGGCCTTTTTCGGCATAGCCGGGGTCGCTGTGCTGGGCCAGGCGCTCCTGCCAGTCCCAGACCTCGTTGCCCTGCGTGGGTTCGTAGCCGAACTTGTCGTTGAGGCGGATCTCGGCGATGCGGTGGATGTTGCGCAGCGCCTCGGCCTGCTCGTAGTCGGGGTGGTTGTGCACGCGGCGCTCGAAGGTCTCGATGATCTCCGCCTTGGACAGGCCCAGGCCGCGCGGGCCGCGCACGGCCAGGATGAAGGGGAAACCGAAGCGCTTGCCGTATTCGGCGTTGAGCTTGCGGATGTGATCCAGCTCCTCGGGCGTGCAGTTGGTCAGGCCGGCCCTGGTCTGCTCGTTGGTCGACTCGGCCGTGAGCGTCTTGGTCTCCATCTGCTTGCCGGCCAGTTCCGGGTGGGCGCGGATCAGATCCAGCTTGGACTGCTCGCTGGCCTGCGCCAGCACCTTGGCCATGGCGTGCTTGATGTGGGCCATGGACTTGAAGGGGCGCTGCTCCAGCGCCTTGGCGGCGATCCAGGGCGAGTGTTCGTACAGGCCGTCGAGCAGTTCGGTGGCGGTGGCCGCATCGGCGGCGTTCAGTTGTTCCAGGGTCAGAGCCATGTCGCAATCAATCCTTGCAGGGGAAGCGTTCGGCCCAGTGGCGGGCCAGGTCGATACGGCGGCACACCCACACGCCTTCGTGCTGCTGGATGTGGTCGAGAAAACGCTGCAGCGCCGTGATGCGGCCCGGGCGGCCCAGCAGGCGGCAGTGCATGCCGATGCTCATCATCTTGGGCGCGTTGTCGCCGGCAGGATCGCCCTCGGCATACAGGGTGTCGAAGCTGTCCTTCATGTACTGGAAGAACGGGTCGGCATGCGAGTAGCCCTGGGGCAGGGCGAAGCGCATGTCGTTCACGTCCAGCGTGTAGGGCACGACGAGCTGGTGGTGCGTGCTGCCGTCGGTCTTGCCCACCTTCATCCAGAAGGGCAGGTCGTCGCCGTAGTAGTCGCTGTCGTAGGTGAAGCGGCCGTTGTCGGCCACTAGCCGATGGGTGTTTGGGCTGTCGCGGCCCGTGTACCAGCCCAGGCCGTGGTCGCCGTCGTGGCCGTACAGCTCGCCGAAGATCTCCAGGCACTGCTGCATGTGGGCACGCTCGACCTCAAAGGGCACGTGCTGGTAGTGGATCCACTTGAGGCCGTGGCAGGCGACTTCATGGCCCAGCTCGGCAAAGGCCTGGGCCAGCTCGCGGTGCTTTTGCAGGGCGGTGGCCACGCCGAAGACGGTCAGCGGCAGGCCGCGCTTTTCGAACTCGCGCAGGATGCGCCAGACGCCGGCGCGCGAGCCGTATTCATAAATGCCTTCCATGCTCATGTGGCGCTCGGGGTAGGCGGCCGGATTGAACATCTCGGACAGGAACTGCTCGCTGGCGGGGTCGCCGTGCAGCACGCAGTTCTCGCCGCCCTCTTCGTAGTTGAGCACGAATTGCACGGCCACGCGGGCCTTGTCGGGCCACCGGGGATGCGGAGTGTGGCGACCATAGCCGATCAGGTCGCGGGGGTAGGGGGCCGTAGTGTCGTAAGTCACGTCGTATCTCATGCCGAGATGGAGGAGAGTGCCATCGATAAATCGTTGGTAGGCAGATCGCGGTCGAAGGTCAGGCCTGCTTCCACGTGGTCAAGGTGCTGCTGCATCAGCTGCACGGCCTGCTCGGTATCGCCGCTGGCCAGCGCGGCCACGATCTCGGAGTGCTCCTCGTGCGAATGTTCGGCCGCCGAGGCCGACTGGTACATCAGCATGATCAGCGCGCAGCGGGAAATCAGTTCGCCCAGCAGCTGGGCCAGGACTTCGTTGCCCATGAGTTCGGCCATGCGCACGTGGAAGTCGCCCAGCAGCTCGGTGCGCTGGCCGACGTCATCGGCTTCCATGGCTTTCTTCTCGGCGGCGACGTGGGCCTTGAGCGCGCGCAGCTTGGCGGGGGTCTGCTGTGCGGCAAAGCTGCGCACCATTTCGGCTTCGAGCATGCGGCGCACGGCAAAGACCTGGCGCGCCTCGTCCACGGAAGGCGTGGCCACGAAGGCGCCGCGCGCGGGCTCCAGCCTGATCAGCCGGTTCTGCGACAGCTGGAACAGCGCCTGGCGCACCAGCGTGCGCGAGACGCCGAAATGGTCGGCCAGCTTCTGCTCGGCCAGCTTGGTTCCGGGCATGAGGCGGTGTTCGACAATGGCCTTGGTCAGGCTTTCGACGATGAAACTGGTGGTGGAGGTTTCCATCGCCTCATCATAGCCCTTGGTTGCCAATTTTGTATACAGTTTTTGTCGACAGAAGATAGGTGTTCTCCCTTGGATTGCTCTGCTTGGTATCGGTGAAAAGTGTTTTGCGGCCGCGAAAGAGGGCAAGCGCCGGCCGGCTTCACCTGCCCGGCCCGCGTGCTGATGGCGCTGTGGGCAGACCGCGAAATGCTCGCCGCTGCGGGGCGAGGGGGAGTCCGCCAGCCAAGGTGCGGGCGCTGGTTTTCCTTGGCCAGCATTCGGCTATGAGATGGCCGGCATGCTGGCTCTGGGCATCGGCAGCAAGCGACCCAATCCCGTCATTCGAGCCTTGTCCGTCAATGTCTGTTGTGTAGTGCGGATTCAACTGGTCTTCCTGGAATAACGCATATTCCGTCCAAAGGTCGCCAAAGGTCGCCAAGGGCCGGCGGGCAGTGCGCAGCCACCAGCCGTGCCGGGCTCGGCGGCCCCGGCGGCCGGTGCCGCTGCGGCGCGCTAAGCAGTTTTGACCGGCCTGCATCTGCCCGCGCGGCGGCGGCTGCTCCCATAATGGCCGCCGGAGACACCTAACCATGAGCAATGCAAAGCCCCCGGCGCTGGCCCCCCCCCAGCACGACCCCCAGCAATTTTTATTGGATCTGTACCGCATCGCCGTACAGCGCGCCCAGCCCCTGCACAGCATGGCGCAGCACCTGCCCAAGCCGCCCAAGGGCCGCACGGTGGTGCTGGGTGCCGGCAAGGCCGGCGGCTCCATGGCCCAGGCGCTGGAAGCGCTGTGGCCGCAGGAGGCACCGCTGTCCGGCCTGATCGTGACGCGCTACGAGCACATCCCGCCGCGTCCCGAAGGCCTGGCCCAGCGCCTGGAAGTGGTGGAAGCCGCCCACCCCGTGCCCGATGCCGCCGGCCTGGCCGCGGCCGAGCGCATTCTGGCGTTGACCGCAGGCCTGACCGAGGACGATCTGGTGCTGTGCCTGATTTCGGGCGGCGGCTCGGCCCTGCTGACGCTGCCGGCCGAAGGCATGGACCTGGCGGAAAAGCAGCGCATCAACAAGGCCCTGCTGGAGAGCGGCGCGGCCATCAGCGAGATGAACTGCGTGCGCAAGCACCTCTCGCGCATCAAGGGCGGACGCCTGGCCGCGGCCTGCCACCCGGCCAAGGTGGTGACGCTGACCATCAGCGACGTGCCCGGCGACGATCCCTCGATCATCGCCAGCGGCCCCACGGTGCCCGATGCCTCGACCTGCGCCGACGCGCTGGCCATCCTGAAGCGCTACCAGATCAGCGTGCCCGATGCCGTGCGTGCCGCGCTGGAGGACGGTTCGCTGGAAACGCCCAAGCCCGGCGATCCGCGTTTTGCCGGCCATGAGGTCCACATGATCGCCACGCCCCAGCAGTCGCTGGAAGCCGCTGCCGCCGCGGCGCGCGCGGCCGGCATCGCGGCCCATGTGCTGTCCGACGAGATCGAAGGCGAATCGCGCGAAGTGGGCAAGGTGCATGCCGCCATGGCCCGCGCCGTGGCCCGCCACGGCGAGCCCTTCGCCAAGCCCTGCGTGATTCTTTCGGGCGGCGAGACCACGGTGACCATACGCCCGCGCCAGCCGGGTGCAGCCAAGGGACGCGGCGGCCGTGCCGGCGAGTTCTGCCTGGGCCTGGCCCAGGCGCTGCAGGGCCAGGAACAGGTCTGGGCGCTGGCCGCCGATACCGACGGCATCGACGGCGTGGAAGACAACGCCGGCGCGCGCGTTTCGCCCTGTACGCTGCAGCGCGCGGCCGAGAAGAACCTGCGCATCGGCGACCATCTGGACCGCAACGACGCCTACGGCTATTTCTCGGCCCTGGGCGATCTGGTGGTGACCGGCCCGACCCACACCAACGTCAACGATTTCCGCGCGATCCTGGTGCTGTGAAAGACTAGCGGCTATCGAATTGGATAGCTTCAAGCGCTTGATATGCATGGGTTTCAGGCGAAAAACCATGTGCAGCTATTGTTGGAAAAGCGATAGCTGCTCCTTTTTTACATCAGTTGCCCCCGAATCTGGCGCGGCCCAATTCAGGGCAGCCGAGCAAGGGCCGTCCCGCAGCGAGGGCTGCGTCCCCCTCCGTTAGCGCGTAGCGCGTACAGAGAGGGGGAAGGCGCGAAGCGACTCAGGGGGAGCTTTATCTCTCAGCCGCCGCGCGGCAGATCTTCCCACCAGGCATCGCCGAAGCGGCCCTGCAGAAAGGCGATGAAGGACAGCACCTTCTGCGGCACCAGCCGCGGCGAGGGATAGACGGCGTGGATCTCCTGCTCTGGCAGGCGGCAGGTCTTGAGCACCTCGACCACGCGGCCGTCCTTCAGCGACTCGTGGGCCACGTAGCGGGGCAGGGCGGCAACGCCCATGTGCGAGCGCGCGGCGGCCAGCAGGGCCGAGAGGTTGTTGGAGCGCAGCCGGCCGGTGACGGGAATGGACACGGGCTCGCCGCTGGCATTGCGCAGGCGCCACAGATCGTTGCCCTGCACGCTGCTGTAGATCAGCGTGGCGTGCTCCTTCAGGTCCGAGGGGCGGCGCGGCGTGCCGCGTTTCTTCAGGTAGGCGGGCGAGGCGACCAGCACCCAGGGGTTGACGCCCAGCGTGCGTGCGCCCAGCGACGAGTCGGCCAGTTTGCCCAGGCGCAGTGCCACGTCGATGCCGTTGGCCACGAGGTCGGTGTAGCGGTCCTCGAAGCTCAGGTCCACCTGCACCTGGGGGTGTTGCTGCATGAATTCCAGCGCCAGCGGAATGACCACGCGCCGCCCGAAGGCCACCGAGCTGCCGATGCGCAGCTGGCCCTGCACATGGGTCTGGCGCAGCTGGACCACGTTGTCCGCGTCGGCCACGTCGTTGACGATGATCTTGCACTTCTCGTAATAGAGGGCGCCGGCCTCGGTCAGGCTCACGCCGCGCGTGTTGCGGTTGAGCAGGCGCACCTTGAGCCGCGCTTCCATGGCCGCCACCTGCTTGGTGACCGTGGGCTGGGTGGTGGCGAATTCCTGGGCGACCTTGGTGAAGCTACCGGTTTCCACCACCCGCACGAACATGTGCATGGCATCGAGTCGGTCCATGGTTTCTCCTGCTATTTATTCTTCAGTGGAATAAATTTTATGGTCTGCGCGCGCCTTCCGCCAGGCGGGGGTCTTGTCTAAAGTCGGTCTCAGTTTTTAGGAGACCTCCATGGCCAAAATGAAAGCGATCGAAGCCGCAGTCCGCGTGCTCGAAAAAGAAGGTGTCAGCGTTGCGTTCGGCGTGCCCGGCGCGGCCATCAATCCGCTGTACGCGGCGATGAAGGAGCACGGCGGCATCGGCCACATCCTGGCCCGCCACGTCGAGGGCGCCAGCCACATGGCGGAAGGCTACACCCGCGCCGTCGCCGGCAACATCGGCGTGTGCATAGGCACCAGCGGCCCCGCCGGCACCGACATGATCACCGGCCTGTACTCGGCCAGCGCCGACTCCATCCCCATCCTGTGCATCACCGGTCAGGCGCCCCGCTCTCGCCTGCACAAGGAAGACTTCCAGGCCGTGGACATCGCCTCCATCGCCAAGCCCGTGACCAAGTGGGCCACCACCGTGCTGGAGCCGGCCCAGGTGCCCCGCGCCTTCCAGCAGGCTTTCCATCTGATGCGCTCCGGCCGCCCCGGCCCCGTGCTGATCGATCTGCCCATCGACGTGCAGCTGGCCGAGATCGAGTTCGACATCGACACCTACGAGCCCCTGGCCGCCTACAAGCCGGCGGCTTCGCGCAAGCAGGCCGAGAAGGCCATAGCGATGCTCAACGAATCCGAGCGTCCCCTGATCGTTTCCGGCGGCGGCGTGATCAATGCCGACGCCTCCGAGCTGCTGGTCGAGCTGGCCGAAATCCTGAACGTGCCCGTGATCCCCACGCTGATGGGCTGGGGCACCATCCCTGACGACCACCGGCTGATGGCCGGCATGTGCGGCCTGCAGACCAGCCACCGCTACGGCAACGCCACCATGCTGGCTTCGGACTTCGTGTTCGGCATCGGCAACCGCTGGGCCAACCGCCACACCGGCTCTGTCGACGTGTACACCAAGGGCCGCAAGTTCATCCACGTGGACATCGAGCCCACCCAGATCGGCCGCGTGTTCGCCCCCGACTACGGCATCGTCTCCGACGCCAAGGCTGCCCTGGAGCAATTCGTTGCCGTGGCCAGGGAGTGGAAGGCCGCCGGCAGGCTCAAGGACCGCAGCAACTGGGTGTCCGAGTGCCAGGGCCGCAAGAACAGCATCGAGTACCTGCGCAAGACCAACTTCGACAACGTGCCGATGAAGCCCCAGCGCGTGTACCAGTGCATGAACCGCTCGCTGGACCGCGACACGACCTACGTGTCCACCATCGGCCTGTCGCAGATCGCCGGCGCCCAGTTCCTGCACGTGTACAAGCCCCGCAACTGGATCAACTGCGGCCAGGCAGGCCCGCTGGGCTGGACCACGCCCGCCGCCCTGGGCGTGCGCGTGGCCGATCCCAAGCGCAAGATCGTGGCCCTGTCGGGCGACTACGACTTCCAGTTCATGATCGAGGAGCTGGCCGTGGGCGCCCAGTTCAAGCTGCCCTACGTCCACGTGCTGGTGAACAACAGCTACCTGGGCCTGATCCGCCAGGCACAGCGCGCCTTCTCGATCGACTATTGCGTGCAATTGGCGTTCGACAATATCAACATGGATGAGGGTGAAGCCAGCCGCGGCTACGGTGTGGACCATGTTAAGGTCGTCGAGGGCCTGGGCTGCAAGGCCATCCGCGTGCACCGCGCCGAGGACTTCGCACCCGCCATGGCACAGGCCGAAGCCTGGATGGCCGAGCACCAGACCCCGGTGGTCATCGAATGCATCCTGGAGCGTGTGACCAACATCGCCATGGGCACCGAGATCGACAACGTGGTCGAGTTCGAAGACCTGGCCACCGAAAAGGCCGACGCCCCCAGCGCACTGGCGCTGCTGGATTGAGAGAGAACTCCCCCTGAGCGGCTGGACCGCTTCCCCCTCTCTCTTCGGGAAGGGGGCGAGGCCTTCGCTGCGGGGCGGCCCTTGCTCGGCGTCCGCCAGCCCAACTATCAAGATTACCGGAGACTTCTACCATGCCCCGTTTTGCTGCCAATCTGAGCATGCTGTTTACCGAGGTGCCGTTCCTCGACCGTTTCGAGCGTGCCGCCCAGGCCGGTTTCGAAGCCGTGGAATTCCTGTTCCCCTACGCCCATACCGTGGAGGAAATCCAGGAGCGCCTGAACGCCACCGGCCTGAAGATCGTGCTGCACAACCTGCCCGCCGGCGACTGGGAGGCCGGCGAGCGCGGCATGGCCTGCGACCCCGCGCGCGTGGACGAATTCCGCGCCGGCGTGGCCAAGGCCGTGACCTATGCCCTGGCTCTGGGCGTGCCTCAGCTCAACTGCCTGGCCGGCAAGGCGCCCGCAGGCGTGGATGCCGCGACGCTGCGCCGCACCTTCGTCGAGAACCTGCGCTTTGCCGCAGCGGCGCTCAAGACCGCCGGCCTGCGCCTGCTGATCGAGCCCATCAATCCCTTCGACATCCCCGGCTTCTACCTGAACCGCACGGATGATGCCCTGTCCATCCTGGACGAAGTCGGCGCCGACAACGCCTTCGTGCAGTACGACATCTACCACGCCCAGCGCACCGAAGGCGAGCTGGCCAACACGCTGCAGAAGAGCCTGGCCCGTATCGCCCACGTGCAGCTGGCTGACAACCCCGGCCGCAACGAGCCCGGCACCGGCGAGATCAACTACCCCTTTCTGTTCGCGCATCTGGACCGCATCGGCTACACCGGCTGGGTTGGTTGCGAGTACAAGCCCGCCAAGGACACCGAGTCCGGCCTGGGCTGGGTCGAGACGGTTGCCGGCCAGAAAAGGGCCGCAGTGGCCGCCTGATAAGCGCCATCGGCCACGGAATGGCCGCGAAATTTGATTCTGAAGAAAACTAGGAGAACACCATGAACGCATCGTCCCTCAAGCTGGGCTTCATCGGTCTGGGCATCATGGGCGCGCCCATGTGCGGCCACCTGATTGCCGCCGGCCACCAACTGTTCGTCAACACCGCGGGCAAGGTGCCTTCGCCCATTGCCGAGAGCAGCGCCACCCAGTGCACCACCGCCCGCGGCGTGGCCGAGCGCGCCGACATCATCTTCATCATGGTTCCCGATACGCCCGACGTCGAGAAGGTGCTGTTCGGTGAAGACGGCGTGGCCGCCGGCCTCAAGGGCAGCTCCGGCAAGATCGTGGTGGACATGTCCTCCATCTCGCCCGTGGCCACCAAGGACTTCGCCAAGCGCATCGAAGCCGCCGGCGCCCGGTACCTGGACGCGCCCGTCTCCGGCGGCGAAGTCGGTGCCAAGAACGGCGCGCTGTCCATCATGGTCGGCGGCCCCGACGCAGCCTTCGAGCGCGTCAAGCCCCTGTTCGAAAAAATGGGCAAGAACATCACCCTGGTGGGCGGCAACGGCGACGGCCAGACCGCCAAGGTGGCCAACCAGATCATCGTGGCGCTGAACATCGAAGCCGTGGCCGAAGCCCTGCTGTTCGCCTCGCGCGCCGGCGCCGACCCGGCCCGCGTGCGCGAAGCCCTGCTGGGCGGCTTTGCCTCTTCCAAGATCCTGGAAGTGCACGCCGAGCGCATGATCAAGCGCACCTTCGACCCGGGCTTTCGCATCGCCCTGCACCAGAAGGACCTGAACCTGGCCCTGTCCAGCGCCCGCCAGCTCGGCGTGTCGCTGCCCAACACGGCCCAGGCCCAGGAGCTGTTCAACAGCTGCGTGGCCCACGGCGGCGCCGGCTGGGACCACTCGGGCATGGTGCGCGCCCTGGAAATCCAGGCCAACTTCGAAGTCGGCCAGAAGGTCGAAGGCTGATACTAGCCTGGGGGAGGGCAGCGACAGCCGGCGCCACAATGCGTGCTGCGCATGCAGCCGGCAGCTGTCCCGCAAGTAAAAAAAGTTCATCGAGGAATTCCGGGGAAAGCAGCCCCGATCTTGAGGAAAAAATACTCCTGATCGCGGTAGCCGTAGGCGCGGCGCTTGATGAACTTGATGGTGTTGTTGATGCATGCACGCCTGAGCTGCATTGGGTCAACACGCTGCTGGGTAATCTCAAGACGAGCATGGTGGGGACATACCATGCATTCAAGCACAGCAAGTACGCCAGGCGTTACCTGGCCGAATTCAGCTACCGGTTCAATCGGCGCTTCAATCTACAGGCCATGGTGCCGAGGCTGCTCAATGCATTGGCGCAGACGAAACCGCTGCCGTTGAAGGCTTTGCGTTCGCCTGAGTTATGTCGCTAATCAGGTCAACCTGCACTGAAAATCAATGAATACGGAAGCGAGCAGCTTCTTTTTTTGATGGATGGCTTCAGGTCGTCGATGCGTGGCGGCCGATTTCGGGCCAGTGGTGGTGCAGATAGATCCAGGCCACCAGGCCGATCAGCATCATGCTGATGGAGCCCATGGCCAGCAGCACGGCGGAATGCATGACCAGCGGTGCGATCACGCCGGCCACGAAGCCGTTGGCCACGGAGCCGACGACGGCCTGCAGCGACGAGGCCATGCCGCGGCGATCAGGGTGGATGTCCAGCACCAGCAGCGTGACCACGGGCACCATCAGCGCCCAGCCATAGGAGAACAGGCTGATGGGGAGCAGGGCCCAGCTCGCATGGGCGGGCCAGAGCATATTGGCGGCCAGATTGACGATGGACGTCAGGCACATGATGAGGAAGCCGTGGCGGATCTGGCGCTTGGGTGCGATGCGGCCCGCCAGGCGGCCGCTGGTCCAGCTGCCGGCCATGATGCCGCCGATCGAGGCAATGAAGAACCAGAAGAACTGGCCGGGCTCCAGGTGCAGGATGTCGCCCAGGAAGGCCGGGGCCGAGAGCAGGTACAGGAACATGCCGTTGAAGGGCACGCCGCTGGCCAGGGCCAGCAGCAGAAAGCGCGGGTCGGTGCACAGCACCCCGTAGCCGCTCATCAGCGGCTGGAGGCGAAAGGGCTGGCGCTTTTCCTGGGGCAGGGACTCGGGCAGAAAGCGCAGGTTGATGACCCACAGCGCCACGCCGATGGCCGTGAGGAACCAGAACACCGCTTGCCAGCTCAGGTGGATGAACAGCCAGCCGCCGATGACCGGGGCCAGGGCCGGAGCCACGCCGAAGAAGATGGTGATCTGCGCCATCACGCTCTGGGCCTGCGACGGCGGAAAAATGTCGCGCACGATGGCGCGCGAAACCACGATGCCGGCGCCCGTGGACAGGCCCTGCACGGCGCGGAACAGCACCAGCTGCGTGATGTTCTGCGACAGCGCGCAGCCCGCCGAGGCCAGCGTGAACGCCACCAGCCCCCACAGGATCACCGGGCGGCGGCCGAAGCTGTCGGCCAGCGCGCCATGGAACAGGTTCATGAAGGCAAAGCCGAACAGATAGGCCGACAGCGTCTGCTGCATCTGCAGCGGCGTGGCGTCCAAGGCCTTGGCGATACCCGAAAAGGCGGGGATGTAGGTATCGACGGAGAACGGCCCCAGCATGCCGAGAATGGCCAGCAGGACGGCCAGGGTCCAGCGCGGGCCGCGCCAGAATGTGGAAAGCTCATTTTGCATGGTGCAGACAATAAGAACGTGTTGACGATCTCCTCGCGCCGCGACAGTGGCTTTGCGGGATGGGATGCCAGGCGCAACACCGCAGCAATAGCCGTGCTATTGCGAGGATTTGCAACGCCGCAGACCGCCCGCAAAGCCGCTGTCCCGAAGGGTTGGAGCGAAATCGGGCGATTTCTTCGCGCTGACTCTTGCTTGCACCCCGGTGCAAGCGGCGAGCCACCCGCTTCGAACTCATCCCGATTGCGCTCCAACGCAGCTGCGTAGAGATCGTAAACACGTTCTAAGTGCGCTGGGTGTCGGCGCGGCATGGCGAGGGCTTGCGCCCCACTGTCGTTCAGGCGGGTGGAGCCTGCTACTTTAGCGGCATGCGCAGGGATTCGCTGAAGTGAGACGCACAAAAACAAAGGCACTTGGAAATCCAAGTGCCTTGCAGAACGTGTTTGGTGGGCCCTGAGTGACTCGAACACTCGACCAACGGATTAAGAGTCCGCTGCTCTACCAACTGAGCTAAGAGCCCGTCCGGTATGACCGGAAGGAACGGCCTGCGCTGCAGACCGTGAGAATTTTTGGTGGGCCCTGAGTGACTCGAACACTCGACCAACGGATTAAGAGTCCGCTGCTCTACCAACTGAGCTAAGAGCCCGTCCGGTATGGCCGGAAGGAACGGCCTGCGCTGCAGACCGTGAGAATTTTGGTGGGCCCTGAGTGACTCGAACACTCGACCAACGGATTAAGAGTCCGCTGCTCTACCAACTGAGCTAAGAGCCCCACGCGATGCCTGCTGCGCAAGCAAGACCAAGATTATGCAGCAAATATTGCTGGCATGCAGGCAAACCCTGTTTTTTTCTTGCGGCTTTTTTGCCTTCGGGCTGCTCCCCAAGGGACAAAGGGGGCCCTTCCCTTGGGGGGCTGCTACACGCGGTGGGTAAGCATGGGGGCTATGTTCATTTCATGCCATTGCGCCTGGCCAGCTCGACGAAGAGGCCGGCCTGGTCCAGGTCGGCCAGACCGTGATCCACACCATCGGCATACAGGCGCTCGAACAGCTCGGTGATGGGCGCCTGGAAACCCAGCTCCCTGGCCGTGGCCATGGCGTTGCGCATGTCCTTGAGCTGCACCGTCATGCGGCCGCGCGGCGCGAAGTCGCGCTGCACCATGCGTTCGCCGTGCACCTGCAGGATGCGGCTGTCGGCAAAGCCGCCCGCGATGGCTTCGCGCACCTTGGCCGGGTCGGCGCCGCCGCGTTCGGCCAGCAGCAGGGCTTCGGCCACGGCGCCGATGGTGATGCCGACGATCATCTGGTTGGCGAGCTTGGCCAGCTGGCCCGCGCCGTGCGGGCCCACGCGCGTGGCGCGGCCCAGGGCGGCGAACACGGGCCGGGCGCGCGCGAAGTCGGCCTCTTCGCCGCCGGCCATGATGGCCAGCGTGCCGGCCTCGGCGCCCAGCGTGCCGCCGGAGACGGGGGCGTCGAGGTGCTGCACGCCCAATGCCCGGAGCTTATCGGCATGCTCGCGCGCCTCGCGCGGCTGGATGGAGGCCATGTCGATGAACAGCGAGCCCTTGGGCATGGCCTCGGCCACGCCCTGGCTGAACAGCACATCGCCCACGATGGCGCCGTTTTCGAGCAGGCTCACGGCAAAATCCACGCCGCGCACGGCATCTGCCGCGTTGTCGTGGATGGTGGCGCCGTTGACGGCCAGCGGCTCGGCCTTGGCGCGCGTGCGGTTCCAGGCGTGGACTTCATGGCCGGCCCGGGCCAGGCGGCGCGCCATGGGCAGGCCCATCATGCCGGTGCCCAGAACTGCAATCTTCAAACCTGTGCGCATCTCTTTTTCTCCTTGGAATCGTTCCTGAATGCTAAGGCCTGGCGGCGGCGGCAATCGCAGGCTGGCAGGCAGGTCACTTGTCTGGAAATGGCAAAGGCAGCCGAAGCTGCCTTTGTGTTGTTGGGAGAGCGCTGTCTTACATCAGCAGATGCTCGCCCTGGTTGTCGCCGCCCAGGACCACGTAGTTGACCTTGCGGATGTCCATGAGCTTCTTGCCGCCCGCATAGCTGATGGAGGACTGCACATCCTGCTGCATCTCGGTCAGCGTGTCGGCCAGCTTGCCCTTGACGGGCTCCAGGATGCGCTTGCCTTCGACGTGCTTGTACTCGCCCTTGTTGAAGTCCGAGGCCGAGCCGTAGTATTCCTTGAATAGCTCGCCATCGACTTCCACGGTCTTGCCGGGCGACTCCTCATGGCCGGCGAACAGCGAGCCGACCATGACCATCGTGGCGCCGAAGCGCACGCTCTTCGCGATGTCGCCGTGGCTGCGGATGCCGCCGTCGGCAATGATGGGCTTGGTGGCGACGCGCGCGCACCACTTGAGGGCCGACAGCTGCCAGCCGCCCGTGCCGAAGCCGGTCTTGAGCTTGGTGATGCAGACCTTGCCGGGGCCGATACCGACCTTGGTCGCGTCCGCGCCCCAGTTTTCGAGGTCGATCACGGCTTCGGGCGTGCCCACGTTGCCGGCGATCACGAAGGCCGCGGGGATCTTGGCCTTCAGGTACTGGATCATGTTCTTCACGCTGTCGGCATGGCCGTGGGCGATGTCGATGGTGATGTATTCGGGGCAGATGCCCTCAAGCACGAAGCGGTCCACCGTGTCGTAGTCGGGCTGCTTCACGCCCAGCGAGATCGAGGCGAACAGGCCTTTGGCCTGCATGTCCTTGGTGAAGGCCACGTTGTCGATGTCGAAACGGTGCATCACGTAGAAGAAACCGGTTTGTGCCAGGAAGGTGCAGATCTTCTCGTCCACCACCGTCTTCATGTTGGCGGGCACGACCGGCAGCTTGAAGCTGCGGTTGCCCAGCTCCACGCTGGTGTCACATTCCGAGCGGCTTTCCACGCGGCACTTGCGCGGCAGCAGAAGAATGTTGTCGTAGTCGAAGATTTCCATTTGATTCCAAGCTCCATAAGAGGTTGCGGCGAACTATTTCGCGGCAATTTCGTGGCAATAAGGCGCTTGGCTTGGAGGCCGGTCTTCGGGCCCGGAAGGAAATTCCGGGCGAAAAAAACCGGACCGCAAGAAACTTGGGCCCGGTGATTGATTCTATACGCCCTCGGCAGCCAGCATGTAGTGCTCGGCGCTTATGGGGTTATATGGAAAATCGTATGAATGGAGTGGGTGGATCCTGTTGCTGCGAAAGCAATAGCGGCTAATGATTGATGCATGTTGATCTTGAATTTGAGAGTCTCTCAAATGTTTATTTGGCAGGCGCTGCCTGCTATCGATTTTGATTCCATGCGTGCATTGCCATGCCGGGCCCGAAGTGCATGTGCGCATTTCTACAATGCTGTCCTATGTTCCCCATCGATCTGCTTGATGCCGTGCCCGAGGGCTCGCCACACCCTTCTTCCTCGCACCTGCTCGCCAACCTCAATCCGGAGCAGCTGGCGGCGGTGACCCTGCCGGCCGGCCATGCGCTGATCCTGGCCGGCGCCGGCTCGGGCAAGACCCGGGTGCTGACCACGCGCATCGCCTGGCTGCTGCAGACGGGGCAGGCCACGCCGGGCTCCATCCTGGCCGTGACCTTCACCAACAAGGCGGCCAAGGAAATGCTGGCCCGCCTGTCGGCCATGTTGCCCTACAACGTGCGCGGCATGTGGATCGGCACCTTCCACGGCCTGTGCAACCGCCTGCTGCGCGCCCATTACCAGGCCGCCAGGCTGCCGCAGTCCTTCCAGATCCTGGACACGCAGGACCAGCTTTCGGCCATCAAGCGCCTGTGCAAGCAGTTCAATGTGGACGACGAGCGCTTTCCGCCCAAGCAGCTGATGTACTTCATCGCCGGCTGCAAGGAAGAGGGCATGCGCCCCGGCGACGTGGTGGCCGGCGACCCGGACACGCGCAAGAAGGTGGAAATCTACCAGCTCTACGAGGAGCAGTGCCAGCGCGAGGGCGTGGTGGACTTCGGCGAGCTGATGCTGCGCTCCTTCGAGCTGCTGCGCGATGACCAGCACTTGCGCCACCATTACCAGCGGCGCTTCCAGCACATCCTGGTGGACGAGTTCCAGGACACGAACAAGCTGCAGTACCAGTGGCTCAAGCAGCTGGCGGGCAACGAGGTCGGCGGCCGCTATGCGTCGAACTCGAGCGTGATCGCCGTGGGCGACGACGACCAGAGCATCTACGCCTTCCGCGGAGCGCGCGTGGGCAACATGGCCGATTTCATCCGCGAGTTCGACGTGCGCCACCAGATCAAGCTGGAGCAGAACTACCGCAGCTACAGCAACATCCTGGACTGCGCCAACGCGCTGATCAGCCACAACAGCAACCGCCTGGGCAAGAACCTGCGCACCGCCCAGGGGCCGGGCGAGCCCGTGCGCATCTACGAAGCGTCATCGGACCTGGCCGAGGCCTCGTGGATGGTGGACGAGATCAGGCAGCTCGTGAAGAACGACGGCTACACGCGCCAGGAAATCGCCGTGCTCTACCGCAGCAATGCGCAAAGCCGGGCCATCGAATCGGCGCTGTTCAACGCCGCCATCCCCTACCGCGTGTATGGCGGACTGCGCTTTTTCGAGCGCGCCGAAATCAAGCACGCGCTGGCCTATCTGCGCCTCCTGGAGAATCCGCACGACGACACCAGCTTTCTGCGCGTGGTGAACTTTCCGCCGCGCGGCATTGGCGCGCGCACCATCGAGGTGTTGCAGGACACGGCGCGCAGCAGCGGCACTTCGCTGAGCGATGCCGTCACGGCCGTGGGCGGTGCGGCCGGCACCAAATTGCAGGGCTTTGTGGCCAGGATCGACGTGCTGCGCGAGCAGACGCAAGGCAAGACGCTGCGCGAAATCATCGAGACCATGGAAGAGGAAAGCGGCCTGATCGAGCATTACCGCAACGAGAAGGAAGGCGCGGACCGCATCGAAAACCTGCAGGAACTGGTGACGGCGGCCGAGAGCTTCGTCACTCTGGAAGGCTTTGGCCGTGACGCGATCGCGCTGCCGCTGGACGAGCAGGAGCGGGCCGGGGCGCTGACGCAATCCGCGGTCAGCCAGGGACTGGACTCGAATGCGCCGCTGCTCGATGCGCCGCTCAAGCCCCCGGCTGGCACGGCCGCCGCCATGGTCAACGCCGATACGGGAGAGACACTGTCGCCGCTGGCGGCCTTTCTGACCCATGCGGCGCTGGAGGCCGGCGACAACCAGGCCCAGGCCGGGCAGGATGCCGTGCAGCTGATGACCGTGCATGCCTCCAAGGGACTGGAATTCGATGCCGTGTTCATCGGCGGCGTGGAAGAGGGCCTGTTCCCGCACGAGAACGCCATGATGGACCGCGGCGGCCTCGAGGAAGAGCGGCGCCTAGCCTACGTGGCGATCACGCGCGCGAGGAAGCGCCTGTACCTGAGCCATTCGCAGACGCGCATGCTGCACGGCCAGACGCGCTACAACGTCAAGAGCCGCTTCTTCGACGAGCTGCCCGAGGAGGCGCTCAAGTGGATCACCCCCAGGCACGGCGGCTTTGGCAGTTTTGCTCCCAATTCAGGTGCTTATGGTGCTTATGGGGCCAGGGCTGCAGGCCAGTTTGGCTCGAATTCCGGCTGGGCCGGCAAGTCGGAGGTCTTCGCCAGCCCGCCCGTGCCGGCGCGCAAGGCCGAACCTTCGCACGGGCTGAAGGCCGGCATGAACGTGTTCCACAACAAGTTCGGCGAAGGCAAGGTGCTGGCCCTGGAAGGCACGGGCGACGATGCGCGTGCCCAGGTCAGCTTCGGCCGCCACGGCACGAAGTGGCTGGCGCTGTCCATCGCCAAGCTCACGGTGGTGGATTGAGCGGCTGTTGCATGTTGCATGCTGCTGCGCCATCTGCAACAGCAATGCTCCAGATTGGCACAGCAGCAGGCTGCTTTGGCGCGCGCTTGCTGCAGGTGCACCGACCTGCGCTGACCTGGCACGAAGTTTGTATATCCATGGGTAGCCGGCTCATTCGCATGCCGGTACAGCCATCAGGAGACAACCATGGACATGTTCGAACTCAAGCGCTTCAACATCGATATCGCCTACCCCTACAAGCAGCAGTATGACAACTTCATCGGCGGTAAATGGGTTGCGCCGCAGGCGGGTCGCTACTTCGACAATGTCTCGCCAATCACGGGCAAGCCGTTTTGCAAGGTGGCGCAGTCCGATGCCAATGACGTGAACCTGGCCCTGGACGCGGCCCATGCGGCCCAGGACAAATGGGGCGCAACCCCGGTGGCCGAGCGCGCCAACATTCTGCTCAGGATCGCCGACCGCATGGAGCAGAACCTGGAGCTGCTGGCGATCGCCGAGACCATCGACAACGGCAAGCCGCTGCGCGAGACCATGGCCGCCGACATTCCGCTGGCCATTGACCATTTCCGCTATTTCGCGGGCTGCATCCGTGCCCAGGAAGGCGGCATCTCCGAGATCGATGCCAATACCGTGGCCTACCACTTCCATGAGCCCATCGGCGTGGTGGGGCAGATCATTCCCTGGAACTTCCCCATCCTCATGGCCTGCTGGAAGCTGCCGCCCGCGCTGGCCGCTGGCTGCTGCGTGGTGATGAAGCCTGCCGAGCAGACACCGGCCTCCATCATGGTGCTGATGGAGTTGATCGCCGACCTGCTGCCCCCCGGGGTGGTCAACGTGGTCAACGGCTTCGGCAAGGAGGCAGGCGAGGCTCTGGCCACCAGCAAGCGCATCACCAAGATCGCCTTTACCGGCTCCACGGCAGTAGGTCAGCGCATTCTGCACGCAGCCGCGGACAGCCTGATCCCCTCGACGGTGGAGCTGGGCGGCAAGAGCCCCAACATCTTCTTTGCCGACGTGATGGATGCCGATGACGAATTCCTCGACAAGGTCATGGAAGGTTTTTCCATGTTCGCGCTCAACCAGGGTGAGGTCTGCACCTGTCCCTCGCGCATCCTGATTCAGGAGTCGGTCTATGACCGCTTCATCGAGCGCGCCGTCAAGCGCGTGCAGTCCATGAAGCAGGGCCATCCGCTGGACAAGAGCACCATGGTGGGCGCGCAGGTGTCGCAGGCACAGCTCGAGCGCATCCTGGGCTATATCGACGTGGGCCGCCAGGAAGGCGCCGAATGCCTGACCGGCGGCGAGCGCCATCGCCCCGGCAGCGAAATTGACGACGGCTTCTTCATCAAGCCCACGCTGCTGTTTGGCCAGAACAATATGCGCGTGTTCCAGGAGGAAATCTTCGGCCCCGTGGCTTCGGTGACCACCTTCAAGACCATGGAAGACGCGATTCGCATCGCCAACGACAGCGAGTACGGTCTGGGTGCCGGCGTGTGGAGCCGCAACGGCACCACGGCCTACCAGATGGGCCGCGCCGTCAAGGCCGGACGCGTATGGACCAATTGCTACCACCTGTACCCCGCGCATGCAGCCTTTGGCGGCTACAAGAAATCGGGTATTGGCCGCGAGAACCACAAATCGGCGCTGTCCAACTACCAGCAGACCAAGAACTTGCTGGTCAGCTACAGCCCCAAGGCGCTGGGGTTCTTCTAAAACACACCCTGAGGCGCTACGCGTCTTCCCCTGCTCGCACCTTGCTTACGCAAAGTGGGCAGGGGGACGACAGCGCAGCGTAAGGGGCAGCCCTTGCTTGCTGTCTTGCCCATGCTGATGTGCCTGCGTAATGGATGGCTGCGATGACCGATTGCTCTTTGATGGCCCTCAAGCCCTGGCTCGAAGCCCAGCCCTTCTTTGTGCTGGGTTCGGCCAGCGGGGTGGGGGATTGCGACAGCTCCTACAGGGGGCGGCAGACGGAAGGCGGGGCCGAGCCTTTACTGCGGGTGGAAGGCGATGCGCGGCTGGTCTTTCCCGACTATCCGGGCAACAACCTGTTCAACAGCATCGGCAACCTGCTCGAACACCCGCAGCTTTCGCTGCTGTTCGTCGATTTTGCGCAGCAGTCCACGGTGCTGCTGCAAGGTCAGGTGCAGCTGGCGGGACCCGATGCCGCATGGCCTCGGGCCCTGCGCACCATTGCGGTGGAAGTAGCGCAGGTGCGGCGCATGCCGGTGGCGGGGCTGCCGCATCTGGTACTGGGTTGAACACGCCCTGTGGTGCTTGGCGCTTTCCTCCCCGCGCCCGCATTGCTACGCGTAGGGGGAAGGGGAACGCAGCCCTCGCTGCGGGGCGGCCCTGGCTTGGGGCGCCAGTTTCATGCAAGGAGCATCCATGCGCATCATTCTGGAAGATCCCTACGAACGCGACATCTTCCATGGGGGTGAGCGCGAGGCGCAGCGGCGCTTTGGCGTGGAGGCCGAGGCGCGCGAGATGAAAGGCAGCATTGGCGACCAACTGAGTGCCGGCAATGCCGGCTTCATCGCCAGCCAGCCATTTTGCTTTGTCAGTGTGCGCGAAGACAGCGGTGCCATTCACACCCAGATACTGGCCTGCGTCACTACGGCGCAGGGCACTTACCCGCTGGTGGCGTTTGGCGATGCCCGGCAGTTTTTCTTTCTGCTGTCGCAGGCCGAAGGCGAACGCCTGCTGGAGCGCGCGGAGCGGGTGTGTTGCAAGGTCGGGATGATTTTTGTGGATTTTGCACGGCGTGCGCGACTGCGGATCAATGGCCGGCTGCAGCAGGCCGGGGAGCAGGCCCTGCCGGGCTTTCAATGCCCGCCGCTGCATCACCTGATGCAAGTGCATGTGGAGCAGGTCTATGCCAACTGCCAGGCCCGCATCGTCCGTCTCCAGCAGAACCGGCCCGGCTGACGGGTTGGTGCAGGGCGCTCATGGGGAAGATGGCGGTCTGTTTCCTGGTGGCACCGGGATATCCATGTTGCTGGGAGGCTCCCGTCTCGGGAGAATCCGGGCAGAAAAATCAGGCCTTCTGCATGGAAGGGCAGACAGATCTCGAACGGTCGGCCGCGTGCTGGATACGTCGCCACCAGTCTCTGGAGACCCTATGAACACAGCTTCCTTCGGTAGCACCTCAGAGCGTCGGAATGCAGAATCAAGCCCGATCCCCGCCGAGCACCTCCATACCGAGGTCATAGACCAGGCGCACCTGCGCTCCAAAGCCTTTGGCATATCGGCCCATGATTTGCCCGATCATTCCAGTCTGGCGCTTGGGCAGTTGAAAGAGGCTCTGGAGGAAAACCGCTTTCTGTTCCAGCATGCTGTGCCGGTCATGGAGACGCTGTACGGCCAGATTGCCAACACCCACAGCATGGTGCTGTTGACTTCGGCGCACGGTACGGTGCTGCACTCCATGGGAGACCACGACTTTCTGGAGAAGGCCGACCGGGTGGCCCTGTTGCCTGGCATGGACTGGAGCGAGCAGGCCAAGGGGACGAATGCCGTGGGTACGGCGCTGACCACGCAGCAGGCTGTGACGGTGCATGGCGACCAGCACTATATGAATGTCAATCATGCGCTGACTTGCTCATGCGCTCCCATCCTGGACCCCTATGGTCAGATCGTGGGCGCGCTGGATGTGTCGGGCGACCATCGCAGCTATCACCAGCACACGATGGCCTTGGTACGCATGTCGGCGCAGATGATAGAGAACCACATGTTCGCGGGCAGCTTTCCCAAGGCCGTGCGCGTGCATTTCCACTCGCGCCCCGAGTTCCTGGGCACGCTGGTCGAGGGCATTGCGGCCTTCACGTCCGAGGGGCGTTTTGTCTCGGCCAACCGCAGCGCGCAGTTCCAGCTCAATATGTCGTTCGGCGCCCTGCAGGCGCACACTTTCCCCTCGCTCTTTAATCTGCCGATCTCCGCATTATTTGAGTTGTTCGGCAGTCCCAATGCGGCGCCGCGCCAGCTGTGCCTGCACAACGGTGTCACTGTCTGGTGCCGTACCGAGGTCAAACCTGCCGGCCCTTGGGTCACGCCCATTGTCTCGCCGCTTGCCGACAGTGGTGTGGCAGCGGCGCGCGACACCAGTGCAGCGCGCAAACCTCAACTATCGTCCCTGCAATACCTGGACACGGGCGACACGCAACTGGCCAGCATCATCGCCAAGCTGCGCAAGGTGGTCGATCGCGACATACCGGTGATGATCCTGGGTGAGACAGGCACCGGCAAGGACCTGCTGGCGCAGGCCATCCACCACGACTCGGCCCGCGCCCGCCAGCCTTTCGTGGCCGTCAACTGCGCCTCCATTCCCGACACGCTGATCGAGGCCGAACTCTTCGGCTACGAGGAGGGTGCCTTCACCGGCGCGCGCAAGAAGGGCGCGCCGGGCAAGATCCTGCAGGCGCACGGCGGCACGCTGTTCCTCGACGAGATCGGCAACATGCCCAAGCACCTGCAGGCGCGCCTGCTGCGTGTGCTGCAGGAGCGCAAGGTCAGCCCCCTGGGGGCCGGCAAGGAGGTGGAGGTCGATGTCACCATCATCAGCGCCACGCACAAGAACCTCAAGGAGCTGATCGCGCGCGGCGACTTCCGCGAAGACCTGTACTACCGCCTGAACGGCCTGGTCGTGCGCCTGCCGGCGCTGCGCGAGCGCAGCGACTTCGATGCCGTGGTTCAAAAGGTGCTGCATTCGCTGAGTGAAGGCTGCGCCCATATCGCCATATCGCCGCAGGTGATGGAGATGCTGCGTGCCTACCACTGGCCGGGCAATGTGCGCCAGCTGCACAACCTGCTGCGCACCGCGGCCGTGATGGTGGACGACGACTGTACCATCCGCCTGGAGCATCTGCCCGACGACTTCCTCGACGAGCTGCGCACGCCCATGCGCCCCATGGCCATGGCTGAGTTGCCGTTCATGCTGGGCGTGGGCGCAGCACCAGCCCTGTCCGTCGATGAGTCTGGCGAAGACAGCCGGAGCTTGCAGGACGTGACCATCAACGTCATGGCACAGATGTTGCGTGTACACAAAGGCAATGTATCGGCAGCAGCCAAGGCGCTAGGTGTTTCGCGCAACACCATCTACCGCAAGAAAAACCTGCTGCCGCCCGATCTGCTTGATTAAGGCCTGCCAACAGGCCGTCGCGACAGGAGGCTTTCCGTGCAACCGGCCCGATACGACCGTTTTTCCGTTGTCCTGCATTGGCTCATGGCCGTGCTGATCATGGGGCAGGTTGCCCTGGGCCTGTGGATGATCGGCCTGCCCAAGGACGGCAGCAGCCTGCGCGCCTCCTGGTTCAACGTGCACAAGTCATGGGGCATGGTGTTGGGCCTGCTCGTCGTGCTGCGCCTGGCCTGGGCGCTGCTGCGACCGCGCGTGGCCGCCCTGCCCCAGGCGCGCCACCTGCGGCTGGCCGCCAGCGGTGCGCACCGGTTGCTGTATGCGCTGATGCTGGCGGTGCCGCTGTCGGGTCTCTTCGGCTCGGTGTTTTCGGGCTACCCGATCCGCTTCTTCGGCATGCAGCTGCCCAAGATCGCCGGGCGCTGGGACGCCGCCAAGGAGCTGCTCAGCGGCGTGCACCAGGTGTCGGCGCTGGCCCTGGTGCTGCTCATCGCGCTGCATGTGCTGGCCTTCCTGTACCACCAGCTCGTTTTGAAGGACGCTTTGCTGCAGCGCATGCGCTGAGCCCGCGTCCTTGCTCCAGATTGACACAACCGCTGTGACACCCGAAGCGGTGCCCGCAGCGAACCCCACGACAACACCGGAGGCATTCCCATGGCAAGCACAGCCCCAAAGCCACATCATCCACTGCATCGCAAACGCCCGCTGTCCCGGGCCTTGGTGGCGCTGGCCTGCCTGGCATCGGCCGCCGCAGTGCAGGCCGCGGGTGTAACCGACCGGGTCTATGTCTCCAATGAAAAAGATCACCGATTGCAGGTGTTCAACACCCGGGGCGACCGCCTGGGCGAGATAGCGGTCTGCCAGCGCCCGCGCCACATGATGTTCCTGCCCGGGCACGCGCAGATCATCGTCAGCTGCGGCGACAGCGACCAGCTGGGCATCGTCGATGTGGCTGCGGGCAGGCTCGTGGCCACCGTGCCGGTGGGCGAGAGCCCGGAGATCTTCGACTTGAGCCCCGATGGCAAGACTGTCTATGTGTCGATCGAAGACGACAACGTGCTCGCTGCCTACGACATTGTCGGCAAGAGACCGCTGTTCCAGGTGCAGACCGGCAAGGAGCCCGAGGGTGTGCTGGTCACGGCCGATGGCCAGTTCGCCTACGTCACCTCCGAGGCCGCCGACGCGGTGCACCTCATCGACCTGGGCCAGAAGAAGGTCGTGAAGACCATCAAGACCGGCAAGCGCCCGCGTCGCCTGGTGCTGCTGGCTGCTGCCAATGAGCTCTGGGTGACCAACGAGCTGGAGGCATCGGTGGCCGTGATCGACACCACCAACCAGCAGATCAAGAAGAAGATCGTGTTCACCGTACCGGGGGTGACCGCGACCGACATCACCCCCGTGGGCATGGCCATCAGCCCGGACGGCGCCAGTGTCTGGGTGGGCCTGGGCCGCGCCAACCGCGTGGCGCGCGTGAACGCAGCCGACAAGACCGTCACGCACCAGGTTCCCGTGGGCCGTCGCGCCTGGGGCTTGGCCATGCACCCGGATGGCAAGACGCTGTACGTGGCCAACGGCCTGTCGGACGAGCTGACGCTGATCGACACGGCCGCGGCCCAGCCGCTGCGCACCGTGCCCACGGGGCGTACGCCGTCGAGCGTGCTGGTCGAGCCATGAAAAATATGCTCCCACGCTCCCCACTGCGTGTGGCCGCTGCCCCCGAGGGGGCCGCTTTTCATCTTGGGGCGGCCCGGCGATGAAAAAATCTCTACGGCTTTTGACTGCCTGCACCGTGCTGGCCTCCTGTCTGCCGCTGCAGGCCGCTGCCTCGCGCAAGGTGACGCTGGCCGTGATCTCCGTGGCCGACGACGCGCGCTATGCCAAGCGGCGCCTGGAGCTGGCCTACCCCGGCCAGCCCCAGGGCCGGGCCTTGCAAGGCGTGGAGCTGGCCGTGCAGGACACGGCGCTGGAGTTGCAGGACGCAGGCGTGGAACTGAGCGTGCGCGACCTGGTGCTGCCCAGTGCCGCCGACCTGCCCCGGGCGCTGCAGGAGCTCAAGGCAGAGCAGGTCGCACATATCGTGGCCGACCTGCCCGCAGAACCGCTGCGTGCGCTGGTGCGCGGCGGCCCTGACGTCCTTGGCGACATGGTGGTCTTCAATACAGGACTGCCCGACGACAGCCTGCGTGGTGAGGGCTGTGCCCCGTACTTGCTGCACACCGCCCCCAGCCAGCAGATGGAGGCCGACGCCCTGGCCCAGTTCCTGGCCGCGCGCCAATGGCGCAAGCTGCTGGTGCTGCAGGGCACGCAGCCGGACGACGCGCCGCTGGCTGCGGCCTGGGCGCGGGCGCTCAAGCGCCATGGCCTGGAGGCCGTGCAGTCCAAGACCTTCAAGCTCGGCGGCGAGGCGCACGAGCGCGACCTGTCCAACGTGCGCAAGCTCAGCAGCGAACCCGGCTATGACGTGGTGGCCGTGCTCGACAGCGACGGCGAATTCGCACGTGGCGTGCCCTATGCCACGCAATGGCCGCGCCCCGTGGTCGGCACGGCCGGCCTGGTGGCGCAGGCCTGGCATCCGCAGTGGCAGCGCTATGGCGGGTCTCAGCTCAACCGGCGCTTCGCCAAGCTCGCGCAGCGCCCCATGCAGGGGCCGGACTGGGCCGCCTGGATGGCGGGCAAGGCCGTGGTCGCGGCGCTGGTGGACGCGCCCCAGTCCAGCGTGGCGCAGCAGTTGCAGAGACTGCGCAGCGGCGCGGTGGCGCTCGATGGTTTCAAGGGCCAGCGCCTGACCTTCCGCCCCTGGGACGGGCAACTGCGCCAGCCCGTCCTGCTGTCCCACGGTGACGCAGTGGCAGCCATGGCCCCGCTGGGCGAATGGCTGCGCGCGAGCGAGGCGCTGGATACCCTGGGGACGGATGCGGCTCATAGCACCTGCAAGCCATGACACGTCCCTAACGTTTATGCAGTAGACGTTTATAGCTATGAAAATGAGGCAATCGACCATGCTGAAGCGACGCAAGGTACTGCTGGCAGGTTTGTGGGCCACGGCGCTGCAGCCTTCATGGGCCACGCAAGACCCCACGGGGGGCGATCCCCTGGGCTCCATGCAATGGCCCGATTTGCGCAAGAAATACGCGGGCAACGCGCCGCTGCAGTTCAGCGACCAGGTGCTCGTGCGCGCCCCCGCCTTTGCCGACGACGCGCTCAACGTCCCGTTGCAGATCGACGCCCGCGCGCTGCAGGCGCAGGGCGGCGGCATTGCCAGAATGATCGTCATTGCCGACCGCAACCCCATTCGTGAAGTGTTGACGTTCGAGCCGCTGCGGGCCCTGCCGCTGCTGGCGTTTCGCATCCGGCTGGAGCAGGCCTCTCCCATCCGCTGCCTGGTGCAGACGCAGGGCGGTCAATGGCATGTAGGCGGGGTCGTGGTGCAGGCCGCAGGCGGCGGCTGCACGGTGCCTGGCGTGACGCGCGCCGATGGCTCCTGGAGCCAGACGCTCAACCAGGTGCAGGCGCGCTTTTTCACCAACCTCGCCGACGCCAGCCGCCGTCTGCGCCTGCAGGTCATGCATCCCATGGACACTGGCCTCGTCGCGGGCATCCCGGCCTTCTACATTGAACAGTTGGAGCTGCGCGATGCCGGCGACCAACCCTGGTGGCGGCTGGCGCTGCACGAGCCGGTGTCGGAGAACCCGCTCATTACCCTGGAGATGCCCACGCAGGGCCCGCGTGAATTCCGCCTGCTGGGCCAGGACAACAACGGCAACCGTATCGATGCCGGGGTGCGCGCATGAAAGCCCTGAGCACCGCCCTGCTGGCGCTCGCCTGCACCTGCACCGCCCTGGCCCAGGCAACGCACCCCGACCCAGGGCTGCGACCTGACAAGGCCACGCGAGACTACCGCCTGCAGCCGCGCCAGATCGCCGCCGGCACCTGGGTCATCGAGGGGGCGGTGGCCGACTTCCTGCCCACCAACGGCTGCAACATCATCAACACCGCCTTCATCGCCACGGGCGAGGGCGTCGTCGTCATCAACACCGGGCCCTCGCGCCTGTATGGCGAGCAGCAGCGCCGGGCCATTGCGGCCGTCACGCCGCAGCCCGTGCGCATGGTGCTCAACCTGAACCTGCACCCTGACTATTTCTTCGGCAACCAGGCCTGGGCCGACGTGCCAACCCAGGCGCTGGCGGGCAGCATCGCCGGCATGCGCGTCGAGGGCGCTGGCTACGCCGACAATCTGTACCGCCTGTGCGGCGACTGGATGCCGGGCACCGAGCCGACGCCCGCGCGCGAGGCGCTAGAGCCACGGGCTTTCACGATGGGCACGCACCGCCTGGAGCTGCGCCGCCTGCAGGGCCACACGCAGGACGATCTGGTGCTGCTCGACACCACCACCGGCGTGCTGTTTGCCGGCGGCCTGGTGTTTACCGAGCGCGTGCCCACCACGCCGCATGCCCAGCCCGAACCGTGGCTGCAGAGCCTGGCGGACCTGGAGCGCTGGCACCAGCAGGGCCAGTTCAGGCTGCTGGTGCCCAGCCACGGCCCCGTGGACAAGGGCGTGCAGGGCATCGCCCAGACACGTGACTGGCTGCAATGGCTCACGGCCCTGCTGCAGGACAGTGCCCGGAGGGGAGTGGACTTGAGCGAGCTTCTGCGTGCACCCGTGCCCGGCCGATTCGCGGGCTGGGCGGCGCAGCCCGCCGAATTGCAGCGCAGCCTGGTGCAGTGGTATCCCGCTTATGAGCGGCGGGCGCTGAAGCAGTGAACAGGCATGGAGCACGTGGTGTCCCGGAGCGATGTGTTGCCTTTTGGAGCATTCCGTGCAGCCGGGCCTGGCCCGTGAGACGGAACAGCCTCTGCAAATTGTCCTAGGTGCATGGCATGGGTTTTGCGTAGTTGTTTGTTGCCAAGAGTTTCGCGCCTAGCGGGGCGGTTGCGCAGAGTCTGGGCATGGTGCCCGGGCATGGCTTTTCTCACAACGCAGGAGACAGACGATGAAACGCACACTATTGAGTTTGCTGGTGATGCTCGCCGCCAGCCAGGCCGGCGCGGTGGTGACCGACAAAATGATCCACGACGACGCGAATACACCCGACGACGTGCTGAGCTGGGGCATAGGGACGCAAGGGCAGCGCTTCTCGTCGCTGACCGGCATCAATGAGGGCAACGTCAAGCGGCTGGCGCCAGTCTGGGCCATGTCCTTCGGCGGCGAGAAGCAGCGCGGCCAGGAAAGCCAGCCGCTGGTGCACAACGGCAAGATGTTCGTCACCGCCTCGTACTCGCGCATCTTCGCGCTCGATTCCAAGACCGGCAAGAAACTCTGGAAGTACGAGCATCGCCTGCCCGAGGGCATCATGCCCTGCTGCGACGTAGTCAACCGTGGCGCCGCGCTGTACGACAACCTGGTGATCTTCGGCACGCTCGATGCGCAGCTGGTGGCGCTGAACCAGGACACGGGCAAGGTAGTGTGGCGCGAGAAGATCGACGACTACCAGGCCGGCTACAGCTACACGGCCGCGCCGCTGGTGGTCGACGGCATGGTGATCACCGGCAACTCGGGCGGCGAGTTCGGCGTGGTCGGCCGCGTCGATGCGCGCGATGCCAAGACGGGCAAGTTGCTGTGGACGCGTCCCACCGTCGAAGGCCATATGGGTTACAAGGACGGCAAGGAAAACGGCATCACCGGCACGCTCAATGCCACCTGGCCGGGAGAGACCTGGAAGACCGGCGGCGCCTCCACCTGGCTGGGCGGCAGCTATGATCCCAAGACCGGTTTGGCCTATATCGGCACCAGCAACCCTGGCCCTTGGAACAGCCATGTGCGCAAGGGCGACAACCTGTACTCCGCCTCCACCCTGGCGCTGGACGTGAAAACCGGCAAGATTGTCTGGCACTACCAATCCACGCCCAACGACGGCTGGGACTTCGACGGCGTGAACGAGTTCATCACCTTCGACATGGACGGCAAGCGCGTGGGTGCCAAGGCTGATCGGAATGGCTTTTTCTACGTGATGGATGCAGCCAATGGCAAGCTGCTCAACGCCTTCCCCTTCGTGAAGAAGATCACCTGGGCCACGGGGATCGACCTGAAGACGGGTCGCCCCAACTTCGTGGCCGAGAATCGCCCTGGCGACCCCACGGCTGCCGACGGCGACGGTAAAAAGGGTAAGTCGGTTTTTGCCGCCCCCGGCTTCCTGGGCGGCAAGAACCAGATGCCCATGGCTTACAGCCCCAAGACCGGCCTGTTCTACGTGCCCACCAACGAATGGGGCATGGAGATCTGGAACGAACCCATCACCTACAAAAAGGGCGCGGCCTACCTGGGCGCGGGCTTCACGATCAAGCCGCTGTTCGATGACCACATCGGCTCGCTGCGCGCCATCGATCCCAAGACCGGCAAAGTGGCCTGGGAGGTGAAGAACGAGGCCCCTCTGTGGGGTGGCGTGTTGGTCGCCGGCGACCTGGTGTTCTGGGGTACGCCCGAAGGTTACCTCAAGGCCGCCGACGCCAAGAGCGGCAAGGTGGTCTGGGAGTTCCAGACCGGCTCGGGCGTCGTGGCTCCGCCCATCACCTGGACGCAGGACGGCGAGCAGTACCTGAGCGTGGTCTCGGGCTGGGGCGGTGCCGTACCGCTGTGGGGCGGCGAGGTGGCCAAGAAGGTCAACTTCCTGGAGCAGGGGGGCTCAGTCTGGACCTTCAAGATCATGAAGTGATGGTTCTTTGATATCGCTGGCGGCACGCTCCAGGCCGTGGGGCCGGGCGTGCCCGCCGACGCATTTTTGTCACCAGCCGCACTCCCCCGCAGTGCTGCGCAACGACAACACTTCCATGAACAAGACCCCATCAAGGCCCGACGGCCAATGGCTGGTGGTGCTCTCCACTCTGCCCGCAGCGGTGGCCGCGCAGGCCGTCGATATCGACAAAGTCCACAGTCTGCCGCAGGTGGAGGTCGTGCATCAGGCGCCGCTGCCCGGCCTGGATGTGTCGGTCGAGCAATACCCCGGCAATGCGCAAATGCGCAGCGACGCCCAGATCGAGCGCGCCGGGGCCGCGAACCTGGCCGACTTCCTAAAGCGCAGCATGCCCGGCGTCGTCAGCGCCGATGTCCAGGGCAGCCCCTACCAGATCGACCTGAGCTATCGCGGCCACCGCTTGTCGCCCCTGCTGGGCTCGCCCCAGGGCCTGTCGGTGTACCTGGACGGCGTGCGCATCAACCAGCCGCTGGGCGATGTCATGGACTGGGATCTGGTGCCCGAGATGGCTTTGGCCGATGTGGCCCTGATTCCCGGCACCAATCCGCTGTACGGACTCAACACCCTGGGCGGGGCGCTGGTGCTGGGCACCAAGTCGGGATTGACGCATCCGGGCACGGAGGTCGATATGTCCGTCGGCAGCCACGCGCGCAAGCGCGTCGAATTCGGCCATGGTGCTCGGTGGGGCGAAGGCTGGCATGGGTATGTCGCCGGTACCTGGTTCGACGAGAACGGCTGGCGCGAGCGCTCGCCGGGCCACCTGGGCAACCTGTTCCTCAAGCTCGGGCGCAATCTGGGCGACACGTCCTGGGCGCTGAGTTACACGTATGGCCGCAGCAACTTGACCGGCAACGGCCTGCTTAACCAGAGCCTATATGACATGCAGCGCAACGCGGGCTACACCTTCCACGACCAGACCCGCAACCGTGGCGGGCTGCTGAATTTCCAGCTGACGCACTCCATCACCCAGAACGACCAGCTTTCACTGGTGGCCTGGCACCGCTCTTCGCGTCGCAACGGCAGCAACGGCGATGTGAGCCAGACCTGGGCCGACTGGATCGAGGACTGCGAAAAGCCCGGCAAGACCCATTGCACCAACCCTGCCGCCCCGGGTTACATCAGCCACAACGCCGTGCTCAACCAGAGCCAGGCGCGCTATTCCGAAGTCGGCACGACGCTGCAATGGACGCGCCAGGCCGGCGCGCACCAACTGGCCCTGGGCGTCGAGCTGGCGCGCAGCACGGCCGACTATGACCAGTACCAGCAGGAAGCCATGTTTGACGGCAACCGCATCGCACAACCGGTTTCGGGGGTAGATCTGGAACACGAGGTATCGCTGCGCGGTCGCAGCACACGCCTGGGCCTGTTTGTGGCCGACACCATCGACCTCGGTGACAGCACGCGTCTGAGTCTGTCGGCGCGCTGGAACCGCAGCCGCGTGCGCAATGACCTGGGCCATCCCACGCCTTATGAGCGCGAGAGTTTCAGCTATGGCAAGTTGAACCCTGCCATCGGCATCACGCACGCCTTCACGCCAACGACGATGGGCTTTGCCAGCCTGTCGCAGGGCACGCGCATGCCGACCGCGCTGGAGCTGGGGTGCGCCGATCCCGCCAGGCCCTGCGCTCTGCCCACCGGATTGCAGGCCGACCCCTACCTCAAGCAGGTGGTTACGCGCACCCTGGAGCTCGGCGCGCGGCTGCGTCCGGCCGAAGGTGTGCAGGTCACGGGCGCGCTGTTCCGTTCGGTGAACAACGATGACATCGCCTTCATGCGCTCGGGCATTGCCCAGGCGGGATTCTTCAACAACATCGGCAAGACCCGGCGCCAGGGCCTTGAGCTGAGCGGCCGCGTGCAGCGCGGCCGTTGGGACGTACACGCCAGCTACACCTACTTGGACGCCACCTGTCAAAGTAGCGGCGTGCTCTTCGGCCCCCTGAGCACGGCCAAGAACCCCAACGCATTCCAGCCGGGCACCCGCATGGCCGCCCTGCCACGCCATGTGTTCAAGCTCTCGGCCGACTGGCGCGTCGCACACGGCGTGGTCGTGGGCGGCGACTGGTTGGCGGTGGGCTCCATGGTGGCCGCCGGCAACGAGAGCGGCACGCGCCCCAAGCTTGGCAACGTGCCAGGCTATGGCCTGTTCAACGCCCGCGTGAGCTGGCAGGTCAGTGCGGGCTGGAAGGCCTATCTGCGCATCAACAACCTGCTGGACAAGCGCTACATCACCTATGCGACGGGCAACGAGGACGCCTTCCCCGGTGGCGTGGTGGTCAAGCCCGGCGAGGACATGGGGTCGGCACGCTTCGTGGCGCCGGGCATGGGTCGCAGCGTGGTCGTTGGCATGCGCTATGAGTGGAGGTGAGAGCGGCGTGCTGAGTAGGCAGAGGAAAACCCCGGAAGGACTGGACAGCCCTCCGGAGTTTTTCGCTGGGGCGGGGCTCAGGGCGTGGTCAAGGTCAAACCATGCTGCTTGAAGATCGCCAGCAGTTCGCCGCTGCTGCGCAGCGATTGCAGGGCCTGCTGCAGGGCCTGGCCCAGGTCCTCATTTTTAGCCTTGATGGCCATGCCCACCAGCCAGCCCTGAGCAGGCACGCCCGTCAGCGGGAATTCGCTGATCTCCAGCTGCTCGGGCCGGGGCTGGGCTTGGAATATGGCGGACTCGGCCTGGGCGCGCGTGACATAGGCCGCCGCCGCCTGGCCTTGCAGGACCGCCTGCACGGCCTTGATGCCGTCGTCATACAGGTGCACCTGCGCGCTCAGCAGGCGGTCGTCATGGCCTATCAGGGCGCTGGCGGCGCTGGTGCCGCGCTCGGCGGCCAGGGGCAGGCCCTTGAGGTCGGCCACCCCCGCCACTTCCGGCAGGCGCCGCTTGTCGCGTACCAGCACGACCTGCTCGCGCATGTACGGGGCGAAGATCAGCGCCTGCTTGTTCTGCTGCATGAAATACTTGTCCACGGGCACGTGCAGCATCACGTCTGCCGGGCCGTAGCCCAGGTAATGGCCTTTCCAGACCATGTTGCGCAGGTCGTCGTTCATGTTCTCGTCTGCGTCGAAGGGCAGCAGGGTCAGTTGCAGCCCCATGGCGCGCGCCAGTGCCCGGGCCAGGGAGACGTCCAGGCCCTGCACGCCCTGTGCAGAACGCGACGAGAACGGCGGGAAGGCGTTATACAGCGCCACCTTGAGCGCGCCGCTGGCGCGGGTGCGCTCCAGGGAGCTGGGTTCGTCCCGGGCCTGAGCCGCGCCCATGCCTGCGAGCAGTGGCAAGAGTCCTCGCATCAGCTGGCGCCGGCCCGGCGAATGGAGAGTTTGTGCTGCCTCGATCATGGTTCACGACGCGTTTCAAGGTAAGTTTTGATGGCCCACAGGGCTTCCTGGGACAGGGTGCCCTCGAACGGCGGCATGTATACCCGGCCATCGCGCGTGCGGCCCCGGCGCACGGTTCCGATGAAGTAGTCGTTGACTTCCTTGAAGCAGGCCGCCTTCTTCGCCGCGTCCGCCAGGCTGGTGCATTCATCATCCAGATGGCGCAGGTCGGGGGCAATGCCGCCTGAAATGGCCTCCAGCCCGTGGCAGCGTGCACAGTTCTGGTTGTAGCCGGAGGCACCTATGCGCACCGCCTCGGCCTTTGCCGGACCCTGGCTGTAGGGGTTGTCCTCCAGCCATTTTTGACCCACCTGCGGCAGGGTGTGCGTGTCCACGGGCTGGGGGGTCACGTCCCCGTGCGCCCAGGCGGCGCCCATGCTGGCGGCCAGCGCCAGAGCGACGGTGGTGCCTGCGCCCTTGCGGGTCCAGGTCTGAAGCACAGAAAGCATTGAATGTCTCCTTGAATTCATAGTGATACCCAGAAAAGCAAGAACCAGGCCATGCATTCATGTCGACTGCATCACGTCGATCGGGAATGGCCCTCGGCTCTTTCCGGTCCAGGCGTAGATCTGAATGGGACCTACCCAGCTACGCAGCTTTGTCCAAACCGCACATGGAAACGGAGGCTCGTACTGAATTCGACATTGCGACTTGCGCCGATGCATCAAGTGCGAAAAGCTGTGGTTTTTGATAAAGCTATACGAAACGAGCAACGCAGCTGCGCAGACAGGCGGCCATCGCGGGCTCATGCGCCAAGTGGCCGCAGGCCGGCCTGTGCAATCGCGTGCTGTCTGAAGTGATGCGCTGCTGCATGCTGGCCCAGCGTGCGCTGTTGGCGGGCGGACAGATGGCGTCAAAGCAGCCATGCACCCAGTCCACCGTGATTGCCTGCCGTGCCAGGTGGCGCACGGCCGCATCCTGATCTCTCGGCCGCAGAAATCCTCTGCGGCGCAGGTAGTGCACCTGCACACGGTAGCGTGCCCATAGCTTGGCATCGCCCTTGCCGGCTTGCGGCCGCAGCAGTTGCGCCAGTGCGCGGCGCTGCTGGCGCTGTAGCTGCGCCCAGGCGCGGCGCTGTGCGGCGGCCTGGGCGCCGGTAATGTGGCGCAGGCTGCGGCGCATGCCATGCAGGGCGTCGCGCATCTCGCGCAGGGCCCAGCCGCGTTGGGTGCGCAGGGCTGTCACAGAATTTGCGTCGTTTTGGAGCAATTGCTCCAAATCTGACAGGGTTGCGGGTAGGGGGGTGTTGGCGCGTATCGGCCAGGCCTGGCCTGGCGCCTGGAGCGCCTTGCCATGGTGCTGGCTGGGCAGCAGCAGTCCGCCGATCTCACGCCTTGTGAGTCCGAAAGCGCCCCGCAGCACCAGGCGCTGCACGCGTTTGGGGTGAGTGCGCGCATATTCCAGAGCCAGCACCGTACCCCAGGAACCGGCCAGCAACGACCAGCGCTCCAGCCCCAGATGCCGGCGCAGCGCCTCCAGGTCGGCCACCAGCGCGGCCAGGTGGTTGCGCGCCACGTTGCCGCGGGGCAGGCTGGCCCCGGCGCCGCGCTGGTCAGGGGCGATGACGCGCTGACGCTGCAGATCAAACGGCGTCAGCAGACCGGGCTGGCAACCGCTGCCGGGGCCGCCATGCAACAGCAGCCAGGGCTCGCCGCCTGGCGCGCCCACATCGCGCCAGGCCATGCGGTGCAGGGCACCGCGCGCCAGCCACTGCGGTGCGGGCCAATGAGGGGAAGCGGGTGTGGCATTGATTTTGCGTGTCATGGTGGCGGCCGTGTTCAAGCTGGATTGCGCGGTTCGCAAACATGTTTTATGCCAACTCAACTTCAATAGGAGACCTCCATGCAATGGACCGCACCGGCTTTTACCGATCTGCGCTTCGGTTTTGAAATCACCATGTACATCGCCAATCGCTGATTGCGTTGGACCCCGGGCAATGCGCTTGGCTCGCATGCAGGGGCATTGCCCGGATTCTTGAGAGTGGATTCACCATGTATTTGCGTGTGCTTGGCTCTGCGGCCGGTGGCGGCTTCCCGCAGTGGAATTGCAATTGCCCCCGATGCAAAGGGCTGCGTGACGGCAGCCTGCGCGCCAGGGCGCGCACCCAATCTTCCATCGCGGTCAGTGCCAACGGGCTCGACTGGCTGCTGATCAACGCCTCGCCGGATATCCTGCAGCAGATCCGCGACAACCCGGTGCTGCAACCGGAGCGCGCGCAGCGCGACAGTGGCATTGCCGCCGTGCTGCTGATGGATGCGCAGATCGACCATGTCACCGGATTGCTCATGCTGCGCGAGCGCCAGACTCCGCTGCCGCTGCTGGCCACGCGTGAGGTGCTGTCGGACATAGGAACGGGCTTCCCCATCACCAGCATCCTGTCGCACTACTGCGGAGTGCAGCCCCATGTCCTGGTGTGCGACGGGTACCCGCTTGGCGTGCCCGGCCTGCCCGGGCTGGAGCTGAGCGCGGTGCCGCTGGACTCCAAGCCGCCGCCGTATTCGCCGTTTCGTGGATCGCCCAGGCAGGGCGACAACATCGGCGTGGTGCTGAGCAATCCCACCAATGGCCGAAAAATTTTCTACGCCCCAGGACTGGGCCAGATGACGCCGCAACTGCACGCTCTCATGGCCGGCTGCGAGGTGGTGCTGGTGGACGGGACGTTCTGGTGCGCGGATGAAATGCAGCGCCTGGGCCTGTCGTCCAAAACTGCGTTCGACATGGGACATCTGCCGCAAAGCGGCGCGGGCGGCATGCTGGAACACTTGGCGCGTCTGCCCGCAGGCGTGCGCAAGGTGCTCATCCACATCAACAACACCAACCCCATCCTGGACGAGGACTCGCCCGAGCGTGCCGAACTGACGGCCGCCGGCGTGGAACTGGCCCATGACGGCATGGAAATTCTGTTCTGACGGCCATGATGGACATTGCCACCACCCCTGTTCCCGACCCCTGTTTGCCCGCCTGGAGCGCCGCCGAATTCGAGGCCCAGCTGCGCGACAAGGGACGCGCCTATCACATCCACCACCCTTTCAATGTGCGCATGAACGCGGGCGGCTGCACGCCCGAGGAACTGCGCTGCTGGGTGGCCAACCGCTTCTACTACCAAGTCTGCATCCCACGCAAGGACGCCGCCATCCTCGCCAACATGCCCGACCGCGCGCAGCGGCGCCTGTGGGTGGAGCGCATCCTCGACCATGACGGCTACGGTGACCACCAGGGTGCGGCCGCCGGTGGCTTAGAGGCCTGGACGCGTCTGGGCGAGGCCGTGGGCATTGCGCGCGATGAGCTGTGGTCGCTGCACCGGGTGGCGCCCGGCGTGCGCTTCGCATGCGATGCCTATGTGAGCTTCGCCAGCCGCGCGCCTTGGCAGGAGGCCGTTTGCTCGTCGCTGACCGAAATGTTCGCGCCCCAGATCCACAAGGACCGCCTGGCCACCTGGCCGCAGCATTACCCGTGGATCGAGGGCGGGGGCCTACAGTATTTTCGCAGCCGCATTCCGCTGGCCAGCCGCGACGTGGAGCATGGTCTGCGCGTGACGCTGGAGCATTTCACCACCCGTGCGGCGCAGCAGCGCGCGCTCGATATTCTGCAGTTCAAGCTCGACATTCTGTGGAGCATGCTCGACGCCATTGAGAAAGCCTGCCATGCAGTCTGACACCGTTCTTTCCTCCACTGCCGTCGCCTATGCCGCCGCGCCCGGCCTGCCCCGGCTCTCGCGCCGCCTGCGCCTGCAGTACGAGACCGCGCAGACGCGCTGGGTGCTGCTTTATCCCGAGGGTATGGTCCAGCTCAACGACAGCGCCGCAGAAATCCTGCGCCGCTGCGATGGCCGCCACAGCGTGGCGGACATCGTGCGCGAGCTGGAGGCGCTGTTCAACATCCAGGGCATTGCCGCGCAGGTGCAGGCCTTGATCGACGAGGGCACTCACCGTGGCTGGCTCGACTGATACCGCGGATCCACCCGTAGTCTCGCCCCCGCTGTGGCTGCTGGCCGAGCTGACCTACCGCTGCCCGCTGCACTGCGTGTTCTGCTACAACCCGACCGAGCTTGAGCGTGCGGGCGCCGAGCTGAGCACCGCCCAGTGGGTGGATGTAATGCGCCAGGCGCGTGCCATGGGTGCGGCGCAGCTGGGATTTTCCGGCGGCGAGCCGCTGGTGCGAGACGACCTTGAAGAGCTGGTGCAGGAGGCGTGCCGACTGGGCTTCTATACCAACCTTATCACCTCTGGCGTGGGCCTCACCGAGGCGCGCGCCAAGCGGCTCAAGAACGCGGGACTTGACCATGTTCAGTTATCGTTCCAGGACAGCACCCGGGAGATGAACGACTTTCTGAGCCACACCAAGACCTTCGAGTTGAAGAAAAAGGTGGCGCGCATCATCAAGGACAACGACTGGCCCATGGTGATGAACTGCGTGCTGCACCGCCACAACCTGCCCCATGTGGGCGCCATCATCGACATGGCGCTGGAGCTGGAGGCCGAATACCTGGAGCTGGCCAACGTGCAGTACTACGGTTGGGCCTGGCGCAACCGCGACCACCTCATGCCCACGCGCGAGCAGCTTGAGCAGGCCGAGGCCGTGGTGCAACGCTACCGCGAAAGCATCGGCAAGCGATGCCGCCTGCTCTTCGTCGTGCCCGATTATTTCGAGGAGCGCCCCAAGGCCTGCATGAACGGCTGGGGCTCGGTGTTCCTGTCGATTGCGCCCGATGGCCTGGCCATGCCCTGCCATAACGCGCGCGACCTGCCTGGCCTGCAGCTGCCCGATGTGCGCGAGCATGCGATTGCCGACATCTGGCAGCGCAGCCAGGCCTTCAACGCCTATCGCGGCGAGGACTGGATGCAGGAGCCTTGCCGCAGCTGCGACGAGCGCCACAAGGACTTTGGCGGCTGCCGCTGCCAGGCCTTCATGGTCACGGGCGACGCCGCTGCCACCGACCCGGTGTGCAGCAAGTCGCCCCGGCATGAGCGCATCGTGCAATTCACCCGGGAGGCCGCCACCCGCCGCCATATTCCCCTGGTGTTTCGCAGCGATCCCGCACCATCGAGGCTGGGTGGGAATTTAGGTGAAAAGTGCTCTTGACCCTTATGAGAAAAGCGCGGACAGCTATTACATCAATAGCGTTAACAATCTGCACCCTGGCACAGCCTTGCGCCGCCCAGACGGCAGCGCAGAGCCTGGACACGGCCTTGCTGGCCGGCAACTGCACCACCTGCCATGGCTCGGCCGGCCGCTCGCCCGTCGGCAGCACGGGCAGCATCCCCAGCCTGCGCGGCCAGGGCAGCGCCGCCCTGCTGGCACGCATGCAGGCCTTCAAGGCCGGGCAGGTGGCCGGCGCCACCGTCATGCCGCTGTTGATGCAGGGCTATGACGAGAATCAGATGCAGGCCCTGGCCCAGTGGTTTGCCGACCCGGTGACGGACAAGCCATGAGCGCCGCGCCGGGCCGCCCCAAGCAAGCTTGCACCGTAGGTGCGTCAGTGAGCGCCGCATTGCAGCGCCGCCAGATCCTGCTGGGCGCCGCGGGCCTGGCCGCGCCTGCCATCGTTCGTGCACAAGGCGCCAGCGCGCGCGTGGTGGTCGTGGGCGGCGGCTTTGGCGGCGCCACGGTGGCGCGCTACCTGCGCACCTGGGCACCGCAGCTTGAGGTCGTCCTGGTCGAGCCTGCCGAGACCTTCGTCACCTGCCCGTTTTCCAACCATTACCTGGCAGGGCTGCGCAGCTGGAACAGCATCGGCCACGGCTACGACGGTCTGCGCGCTGCGGGCGTGCGGGTGGTGCATGCGCGGGCCGAGGATGTGGACGGCGCGCGGCGCACGCTGCGGCTGGACAGCGGTCAGCTTCTGCGCTGGGATCGACTGGTGCTCTCGCCCGGCGTGGACGTGCGCTGGGGCGCTCTCGAAGGCTATGACCGGGCCGCGGCCGAGCGGGCACCGCACGCCTGGAAGGCCGGCGCCCAGACTCGGCTGCTGCGCCGCCAGCTGCAGGCCATGCCCGACGGCGGGCGCTTCGTGATGGTGATTCCGGACAACCCGTTTCGCTGTCCGCCCGGGCCGTATGAGCGCGCCAGCCTGGTGGCGCATTACCTCAAGCATCACAAGCCGCGCAGCAAACTGCTGCTGCTGGACGCGAAGAACAACTTTTCCAAGAAAGAGCTGTTCCTGCAGGGCTGGAAGGCCTTGTATGGCGACATGCTCGAATGGGTGAGCTTGGCGCAGGACGGCCAGGTGGTGCGCGTGGATGCGCGGATGCTGGAGGTGGAAACCGCCTTTGGCGAACGCCACCGCGCCGATGTGCTCAATGTCATACCGCCGCAGAAGGCGGGGCTCATCGCCGAGCGTGCGGGCGCGATCGACGCCAGCGGCTGGGCCCCCGTGCGCGGCGAAGACCTTGCATCGCAGCGGGTTGCCGGTGTCCATGTGCTGGGCGATGCGGCACAGGCCGGCCCCATCCCCAAGTCAGGCTTTGCCGCCAACAACCAGGGCAAGGTGGTGGCAGCGGCCATTGCTGCCGAGTTGAGCGGCCAGGACCCCCCCGAGGCTTGGTTCGCCAACACCTGTTACAGCCTGCTGGCGCCGGGCTATGGTATTTCGGTCGTGGGCGTGTACCGGGCGCACGAAGGGCGCTTGATCGACCTGCCGCATAGCGTGGGCGTAAGCCCGCTGGATGCTCCGGCCGTGCAGCGCGCCGCCGAGGCGCGCCAAGGCGCGGACTGGTATGCGGCCATCAGCGCCGACATCTGGGACCGCTGATTCTTATTCGTCCCGTCGCGCCAACTGCAGCAGCTGCTTCTGCGCCTCGCCATCGTCGTCTTGCGCCAGCGCCTCCCACAGCCGGCGCGCTCGCTGGTAGTCGCCCAGCCGACAGGCAGCGTGGGCCTGCAGGTGCTGGGCCTGGGCATCCACGGCGGGCTGCAGCATGACCCAGGCCGCCCCGAGCAGGGTGCGCGGGTGTAATGCAGCCATGGTGCCGCTCATGGTTTGGTGCTGAGAACCCAGCCGGCCAACAGCTTCAGATCTTGTGCGCTGAGGCTGGGATGCGCAGGCATGGCGGCACGTCCCCACTTGCCCTTGGAGCCCATTTGTATGGACTGCGCCAGCGTGGCTGCGGCGTCCTTGTCGTTGGCGTATTTCTCGGCCACCGAGCTGAACGCCGGCCCGACGATTTTTTCGGCGGCCGCATGGCAGCTGTAGCAGCCATTGGCCTTGGCCATTTCGGCCGCGGCGGCCAGATCGGTATTGGCAGCACGCCCCGAGGTCGCGACGCAGAAAAGGCTGAGAGCAAGCAGTGTGCGCATGGTGGAAACCGCAAAAGGCAGAGTTGATAAACATCAAGCAGCCGGCAAAATTCATGCCAGTTCAATTACCAGGCCACACCTGCTGTGGCACGCCTTGTTCCGCTGTCAATTGCCACAGCGGGTAGTGACACTGTTCAGGAATGAAGCAGCGAGTGTCTCAGGTTTCACACATAGGGCCAGATATGCATCCGGCGCAGTCTTCGGTTCGTCAGTCACGCGTCGGTGCGGACAATGTCTCTCGTTGGCCTGATCCGGGCGCCGCTCAGCCGGGGCGGATCGCACGGCCTGCATGCCTGTGATGGTCAGAGCACTTTGCTCGCTGGGGGGCTTGCACCCGCAGGTGGGCACCCATGAAAAAGCCTCGGACTGCTGGCCGAGGCTCGAGGCGAACTCCTGAAATCAGAGATCCGAGGGGGGGGGAGTGCTGACCGGCAGCGCTGCGGTGCTGTCTTCTTCATCGGGCGGGCTGAAGCAGTCCCGGAAGGTGAAGACGATGGAGGTGAAGAACATGGCGGCCAGCATCATGGCCGTGGCCACCATGATGCCGCCGGCCACGCTGCCGATCAGCGCGGCCAGGATGCCGGTCACGAGGGCCAGGGCCATGCCGAAGGCGATGAAGACGCCCACCCAGCCCAGGCTGTAGACCACGAAGGCGCCGAGATTGCGCACGCAGGCCATCCAGCTGAAGAACAAGGCCTTGACGGGTGGAATGCCATGCCAGTGCACCAGGCCGGGCGCATGCCAGAACAGCATCGACAGCGGCAGGTACAGGCCCATGCTCAGCCACATGGCCGACTGGAACTCGGGGAGTTCGGCGATTTCGCGCGTCATGGGCGTGGCGCCCATGTACACGCTGGCGAACGTGCCGCCGTCGATCAGGCTCGAGGCGCCGATGATGAGCACAAAGCCGGCGGCATACAGGCCGCCCAGGGTCAGCATGGCGTGCATATGCTGCGGGCCGGAGCGGAATGCGACCAGCAGCAGGGCCGGCATGGGCTTGCGGCCGTGGGCGGCTTCCGAGGCGGCGACCATCATGGCCAGGGTCACCGAAGGCAGCAGGGCCAGGGCGATGAGCGGGCCGATGAAGGGCAGGACGGTGACCAGCGACATGCTGGCCATGGCGAGAAAGAACAGGGCCGCAAGAGCCAGCGGCTGGCTTTTGAAGGTGAGCAGGCCCAGTTGAACCCACTGCAAGCCGGTGCGGGCAGGAACGATTTGGAGTTTCATGGAGGAAGCCGAGACGCTCCTGCCAAGTTGTGCAGGAGCAACGCAAGCACTGTACCCGAGGATACAGCGCAGGGCCATCAAAAGCCCTGCGCTCAGTCCAGCGAGCCCGGTGCGACCGGATGGGCGATGCGCTGGCCGAGCACGCGCTCGAAATGGGTGGGGTCGTGCGGGGTCAGCAGCGCGGCTTCGCGCGGCAGGTAGAAGTCCCACAGGCGCGAGATCCAGAAGCGCAGGGCGCCGGCTCGCAGCTGGGCGTTGAACAGTTCGCGCTCGGCGGCCGTGAGCGGACGCACGGCCTGGTAGGCCTCGAGCATGGCCTTGGCGCGCGGCGCGTCGTGCGCACCTGTTGCGTGATCGATACACCAATCGTTGAGGCAGACGGCCAGATCGAACAGCCAGGCGTCGACGCCGGCAAAGTAGAAGTCGAAAAAGCCGGTCAGGCGTTCGCCGTCGAACATGGCGTTGTCGCGGAACAGGTCGGCGTGGACGGGGCCGCGCGGCAGCGCCGCATAGGCCGGCGATGCCGCCACGTGGTTCTGGTAGGCCAGCTCCGCGCACAGCATGGCGGCGGCTTCTGCGCCCAGATAGGGCAGCACCACGGGGACGGTCTCGTTCCACCAGGGCAGGGCGCGCAGATTGGGCTGCTGGCGCTCGTAGCTCTGGCCGGCCAGGTGCATGCGGGCCAGCGTGCCGCCCACGGCGGCGCAGTGCGCGGGCTCTGGCGCGAGCTGGCTCCTGCCTTCGAGCTTGTTGACGATGGCGGCCGGCTTGCCGCAGACCTTGAGCAGAATATCGCCGCTGCGTGTTTCGGCCTGCGGATCGGGCACCGGAATGCCGGCCTGGGCCAGATGCTTCATCAGGTACAGATAGAACGGCAGCTGCTCGGCGGTCAGGCGCTCGAACAGGGTCAGCACGTACTCGCCCTGGTCCGTGGTCAGGAAGTAGTTGGTGTTCTCAATCCCGCCCTGTATGCCGCGCAGCTCCTTGAGCGAACCAAGGGAGAGGCGGCGCAGCAGATCGCGTGCATCCTTTTCGGAGACTTCGGTGAAAACGGCCATGGTGAGGAAATGCCAGCCGCCGGCGGCTGGTCGGGTCAACGGAAATCAGATGAACAAAGGGCAGCGCCTGCGGCACTGCCCTGGTGGCGTGTGACAGCCCGGATCGAGGGCGTCAGAATTTGATGACGTTCCAGACCCGGGTGCCTGTGGTGTCATTGGTGTCGCTGCGACTGCGGCTCGAGCGGGCGCCGTCGTTGGATTGCACTTCGTAGGACGGCATTTCACCGGCCTTGGGCTGGACCGTGATGCTCTGGGTCTGCCCGCCCACGCGGGTTTCATCGACCCGGCTGCCGGCGTCCTCGACGCGGATGTGCTCGATCCGCTGGTTGCGCTTGCTGGGTGCGGCCGAGTTCTCCTGCCTGTCCTGGGTCACGGGGGCCGCTCCCTTGCCGGCATTCGCGGGCGGCCGGGCCTGTCCGGCTGCGGTGCTGGCCGAGGAGGCTGGGGCTGGGTCCTGGGCCAGTGCGAGAGCGGAGGCCAGGCTCAGGGCAATGAAAAGAGATGGTGCGCGCATGGCTCAATTGTAGGGCGTGTTCAGCCCGGGCAGGCGTCAGTGCCCGGCGCCTTCACGGCGGTGCCGGGGCCTGCGCCGGAGCCTGGCTGTTTTGTGGCTGTGGGCGCGGCGGGGCGTGCACAATCCGGGCATGAGCAATTCCAAGACTTTGGTGCTGATCGACGGCTCCAGCTACCTGTACCGGGCCTATCACGCCATGCCGGACCTGCGGGCCGAGCCCGGCAATCCGGCCAGCCCGGCTACCGGGGCGATACGCGGCATGATCAATATGCTGCAGGCCCTGAAGAAGGACGTGGCGGCCGACTATGCGGCCTGCGTGTTCGACACCAGCGGCCCGACCTTCCGCGATGCGCTGTACGCCGACTACAAGGCCCAGCGCTCACCCATGCCCGACGATCTGCGCGCCCAGATCACGCCCATCCACGAAGTGGTGCGCCTGCTGGGCTGGCCGGTGCTGGCCATACAGGGCGTGGAAGCCGACGATGTGATCGGCACGCTGGCCAAGGTGGCGGCCTCCCAGGGCGTGAACGTGGTTATCTCCAGCGGCGACAAGGACCTGTCCCAACTGGTGGACGAGCGCATCATGGTCATGGACACCATGAGCGGCAAGCGCCGCGATCTGGCGGGCGTGACGGCGGAATTCGGCGTGCCGCCCACGCTGATGGTCGATTACCAGTCCCTGGTGGGCGATGCCGTGGACAACGTGCCCGGCGTGGCCAAGGTCGGGCCCAAGACCGCGACCAAGTGGCTGCTCGAATACGGCTCGCTGGACGCGCTCATCGCCCGGGCCGCGGACATCAAGGGCGTGGCGGGGCAGAATCTGCGCGACGCGATTGCCTCGGGCCAGCTGGCGCTGAGCCGGCAGCTGGTGACCATGAAGACCGACTGCGACCTGCGGGCCGAGTTGCCCGGCCTGCCCGACCTGGCGGTGCTGGAGCCTGCCGTGCCCGATGTCGCGCAGCTGCGCGATTTTTACGAACGCTACGGCTTCAAGGCGCTGGCCCGCGCTGTCGGTGGTGCCGCGGGCGCTGCGCAGGCCGATGCCCTGGAAGCCGTGCAGTCCGGCCGCAAGAACGCCAAGCGCACCGATACGGCCACGGACGATATGTTTGCCGAGCAGGCCGAGGAATCCGGCAGCGCCACGGCCGAAGCCGAGCAGGCCCAGCAGCGCGCGCTGCAGTACGACGTGGTGTTGACCTGGGAGCTTTTCGAGCAGTGGCTGGAGCGCATCAAGGCCGCCGCGCTGACGGCCATCGATACCGAGACCACCTCGCTGGACGAGATGAAGGCCGAGATCGTCGGCATCTCGCTGAGCGTCAATCCCGGCGAGGCGGCCTATATCCCGCTGCGCCATGCAGGCCCGGATGCGCCCGGGCAACTGCCGTTCGACGAGGTGCTGGCACGGCTCAAGCCCTGGCTGGAGGATGCCTCCAGGGCCAAGTTGGGCCAGCACGTCAAGTACGACCGCCATGTGTTCGCCAACGCCGGCATCGCGGTGCGCGGCTATGTGCACGACACCATGCTGCAAAGCTATGTGCTGGAAGTGCACCGCCCGCACGGCCTGGGCAGCCTGGCGCTGCGCCATGCCAACCGCTCCGGCATCAGCTACGAAGACCTGTGCGGCAAGGGCGTGCACCAGATTCCCTTTGCCCAGGTGCCCGTGGACAAGGCGGCCGCCTATGCCTGCGAGGACGCCGACCAGACGCTGGACGTGCACCGCGTGCTGTGGCCGCAGCTGCAGGCCAACGACGGCCTGCGCGGCATCTACGAGCTGGAGATCGCCACCAGCGAGGCATTGTTCCGCATCGAGCGCAATGGCGTGCTCATCGACGCGGCCACGCTGGCCAGGCAGAGCAACGACCTGGGCCAGCGCATCGTGCAGCTGGAGCAGGAGGCCTATGCAATCGCGGGCCAGCCCTTCAACCTGGCCAGCCCCAAGCAGCTCGGCGAGATCTTTTTCGACAAGCTGGGCATGCCCGTGGTGAAGAAGACCGCCACGGGCGCGCGCAGCACCGACGAGGAGGTGCTGGAAAAGCTGGCCGAGGACTACCCCTTGCCGGCCAAGCTGCTGGAGCACCGCAGCCTCTCCAAGCTCAAGGGCACCTACACCGACAAGCTGGCACAGCTCGCGCTGCCGCGCACGGGCCGCGTGCACACCCACTATGCCCAGGCCGTGGCCGTGACCGGGCGCCTGTCGAGCAACGACCCCAATCTGCAGAACATACCGATCCGCACGCCCGAGGGCCGGCGCGTGCGCGAGGCCTTCGTGGCGCCCGAGGGATGCCTGATCGCCAGCGCCGACTATTCGCAGATCGAGCTGCGCATCATGGCCCATCTGTCGGGCGACGAATCCCTGCTCAAGGCCTTCCATGAAGGCCGCGACGTGCACCGGGCCACGGCGGCCGAGGTCTTCGGCGTGGAGCTGGAGCAGGTCAGCAGCGAGCAGCGCCGCTATGCCAAGGTCATCAACTTCGGCCTGATCTACGGCATGAGCAGCTTCGGCCTGGCCAGGAACCTGGGCATAGAGACCAAGGCCGCGGCCGCCTATATCGACAAGTACTTCCAGCGCTATCCGGGCGTGAAACGCTACATGGACGAGACCGTGGAATTCGCCCATGCCCATGGCTATGTGCAGACCGTGTTCGGACGCCGCCTGTATCTGCCCGACATCAACGGCGGCAGCGGCCCGCGCAAGAAGGCCGCCGAGCGCCAGGCCATCAACGCGCCCATGCAGGGGACGGCGGCCGACCTGATCAAGAAGGCCATGGTGGCCGTGCAGGCCGAGCTGGATGCGGCAAAGCCCGGGGTCAAGGTCATCATGCAGGTGCACGACGAACTGGTGTTCGAGCTGCCCGCCGGCGAGCAGGACTGGGTGCGGGCCGAGATCCCGCGCCTGATGGCCCAGGTGGCCGAGCTCAAGGTGCCGCTGCTGGCCGAGGTCGGATTCGGCCCCAACTGGGATCAGGCGCATTGATCACCGCCCCGGGCGGCCGTGCCGCTTCCCGGGGGTGCGCGGCCGGCCCGGACCCTGGCTTGCCGCCGCCGGCCTGGTGGGCGCCGGTTCCGGTATGCGATGATGCCGCGGGGGCTATCTCGGAGCCCTGAAACTCCGGCTTTTCTGCGAGGACGTGTTTTGACTTCCATCTTGTATCAGGTTCTGATCGCTTTGGATGCCGTAGCCCTCATCGGCATGGATGAGGCGTCCGGCCCTGCCCCTATCCCTACCCCTGCCCGGGGGCTGTTGCGAGGCGCGCTGCTGGCTGGCGCCCTGGGGCTGGCCGGCCTGGCCCAGGCTCAGGAAAAAAGCGCCTGGCTGCTGGTCCAGCCGCTGGAGCGCACCGCGGAGGCCGACGCGGTGGCTCGCCACTACGCGAAGCTGCTGCCCCAGTATCTGGACGAAAAGGCAGCCGTGCACGAAGCCAGCCGCGCGCAGGGCCGGCTGGCCGTGCAATGGGCCGTGGACGAGGCGCCGCCGCAGCGCACCGTGATCCTCATGTCCTCCATACTCGGCGTGCAGGCCGATGACGAGGACGAGGCCAGGCGCCGCGACCCCAGCCTGCTGCCGGTGCAGCTCGTGCTGCAGCGCTCCTGGTGCCTGGCGGCGGCCGGCGCTCCGTCGCTGCGGGACAGCGGCGACCTGGTGGCGTGGCTGCGCGGCCTGGGCCGGCCCGTGCGCGTGGGCGTGCCGGTCAACGGCGGGCTGCCCAGCATCTGGGTCAGAGCCATGGAGCGCAGGACCGGCGTGGACTGGCAGGTGCAGACCTATGCGCAGGCTGCCGCGCCAGCCGTGAAAGGCCTGTTGTCCGGCCAGCAGGATCTGCTGCTGGACCATTGTGCCGAGATGAAGCGCGTCGCTGCCACCGGCGGCGAGTCCATGCGTTCCCGGCTGCAGATCCTGGCTTTTGCGGGCGACCAGGTCATCCCGGACCTGCCCCACTTCAGCCAATGGCGGCTGCCGCCGATTTCCTCGGGCTGGATGGCGTGGTTCGTCCCAGCACGCATGAAGCCTGCCGAGCGCGAGCGCGTGGGCCAGGCCCTGCATGCCATCGCACTGCGCGCGGACACCCAGCATCTGATCCAGGACCTGCAACTGGAGCCGTCCACGCTCTCGGTCGAGGCCAGCCAGTCGTTCGTGCAGAACTCCATAGGCCACTGGAGGGCGGTGGCCGTCTGGCTCGACAGCCTTTCCGCGGCTTCGCCGGCATCGGCGGTCGCACAGCCTTGATCTTCAAAAGCATAGCTGTCTGTGCTTTACAGTTCTGGATTCTGATAATGAATATTGGAAGAACATAGGAGGAGTGAGTGTCGAAAGCTATCGATTTATGAGTAAAAACCAGGATTCCCTGAACCTTGCGCAGGGAACGAGCCGGATGACGCCGGCGACGCGGATGGGGCTGTCCATCGCGGTGGCCACGGGCCTGTACGGCATCTCGTTCGGCGCGCTGTCGGTGGCCGCCGGCCTCGATCTCTGGCAGACCCAGGCACTGAGTTTTCTGATGTTCACGGGCGGCTCGCAGTTCGCCTTCGTCGGCGTGATCGCGGGCGGCGGCAGCGGGGCCGCCGCCGTGGGCGCGGCCAGCCTGCTGGGGGTGCGCAACGCCATCTACGGCATGCAGATGAGTCGCATGCTCGGGCCGCGCGGCCTGTGGCGCTGGCTGGCCGCGCACTGGACCATTGACGAATCGGCGGCCACGGCCTCGGGCCAGGACGATGCCGCGGAGCAGCGCCGCGGCTTCTGGGTGGCAGGGGGCGGCGTATTCCTGTGCTGGAATTTGTTCACCTTGCTGGGTGCGCTGCTGGGCGACGCCCTGGGCGATACGCGCCGCTTCGGCCTGGATGGCGCTGCGGTGGCCGCTTTCCTGGGCCTGCTCTGGCCGCGGCTGAATGCGCGCGAGCCTGTTGCGCTGGCGCTGGTGTGCGGCCTGGTCACGGCCCTGGCCATTCCCCTGGTGCCGCCGGGCCTGCCCATTTTGCTGGCCGCGGCGGTCGGCGCGCTATGGGGCTGGATTCGTCCTTCCGAGGCCCGCAGGGGGCAGGCATGAGCGGCGCCGCGATGGAGGGAGCCGGCCTGTGGGGTGGGTGGGGTTGGTGGGGTTGGGTATTGCTGGCCTGCGCGCTGGCTTTCGTGACCAAGTTCCTGGGCTACAGCCTGCCGCAGCGCTGGCTGCACAGCGCGCGCATGACCCAGGTGGCGGCCTGCCTCACGGTGGCCTTGCTGGCTTCGCTGACGGTCATGAATACCTTGGCCAGCGGCGCGCAACTGCGGTTCGATGCCCGGCTGGCGGCCCTGGCCACGGCCGCCGTGGCCCTGTGGCTGCGCCTGCCGTTTCTGCTGGTGGTGATACTGGGAGCGCTGGTTGCGGCCCTGGTGCGCTGGTGGTTCTGAGCGGCTGCACCGCTGCTCCCGAAAGAGGCGGCGCTGGCCTGGGCGGCGCCAGGCGCATGACTGAGGGTGGCTGCGCAATCGAGGACTGAGATGAGTCGCCGGGGGGGGCTTGACAGCTTTGCTAAGGTGAAATCGTGGAGCAGCTGCAGGCCGGCGGTGTGGCGATAGTGCCGTCAGCCACGGCGGGCTGCGCATTCTGCGAGAATTCGCGGGTTTCGCCTGTAAGACGTGCTCTGAGGGCATACGGTTAAAGCAAAGAAGCTATGACGTTGCTAGCAATCATTCTGGCCACTCTGGCTGCCGGTATTGGCAGTGTCTGGGTGGCCGCCTTGTTGATGAGTTGGGGGGGCTCCCGTTCGCCTGGCCTGATGCCGCAGCGGCTGCTGAGCCTCGCGGCCGGTGCCTTGCTGGCCACGGCCTTCATGCATTTGCTGCCCGAGGCGTTCGAGAGCCACGGCGAAGCGCACGACCTGTTCATCACCTTGCTGGTGGGCCTGGTGTTCTTCTTTCTGCTGTCCAAGGCCGAGCTGTGGCACCACGGCCATGAGCATCACGATCACAGCCATGACCATGCGCACGAACATGGTCATGGGCATGGTCACGACCATGGCCACCAGCACCGCAGCGGCGGCTGGGCCGTGCTGACGGGCGACAGCGTGCACTGCTTTGGCGACGGCGTGCTGATCGCCTCGGCCTTTGTGGCCGACATCCGCCTGGGCCTGATCGCCGCCCTGTCCGTGCTGGCCCATGAGGTGCCGCACCATATGGGCGATATCGTGGTGCTGCGCCAGTCCAGTTCCAACCGCCGCGTCGCGCTGATCAAGGTTTCCATGGCCGGTGCCGTCACCACCCTGGGCGGTGTCGTGGGCTATTTCCTGATCGGCCAGCTGCACGAGCTGCTGCCCTACTTCCTGGTGATCGCCTCCAGCAGTTTCATCTACGTGGCGCTGGCCGATCTGATCCCTCAACTGCAAAAACGGCTGAGCGCGCGCGAGACGGCGGCCCAGGTGGGCTGGCTGCTGCTGGGCATTGCCGTCGTGACCGTGATGAGCGGCATGGCACATGGACATGATGAGCGTGACGGGCATGAACACCACGACCATGGGCACGAGGCGCACGCGCCAGCCTAGGGCCTGTTCAGACGCTACTCTGGCGGCTGGCGCAGCACGGCGCGCACGGCGGTCAGCTGGCGCCGCGAGACGGCCAGCATCTCGGGCACGCCGTGCAGCTGCAGCATCCAGCTTTCGCCATCGGCTCCATCGTCGCAGCGCTCCAGTCCGCGCAGGGCGGAGCGTGCCACTAGTGCATTGCGGTGCACGCGCAGCAGATGTTCTCCGTGCAGCTCCTCGAGTTCGGCCAGGGCGCCGTCGAGGATGTAGTGGCGGGCGGCGGTGCGCACCGTGATGTATTTCTGCTCGGCCTTGAGGTAGAGCACCTCGGCCAGGGGCAGGCGCAGCGTGCGGCCGCGCTCCTGGATCAGCAGCTGCGCGCCGGCTTCGCGCGCCGCCTGGGTGCCCTGGGCCTCGATGGCGCGCGCGGCCTTGAGCAAGGCCTGCTCCAGCCGTTCCAGGCGTACGGGCTTGGTCAGGTAGTCCGCGGCGTCGAGCTCGAAGGCGTCGACGGCGTGGTGGGCATGGGCCGTCACGAAGACGATGGCGACAGGATGGGGCAGGGCGCGCAGCGCATGGGCCAGCGCCAGGCCGTCCCGGCCCGGCATGTGGATGTCCAGCAGCACGAGCTGGACGGGCCGGGACATCTGCTGTGCGGCCTGCAGCACCTCCAGGGCCTGGCTGGCATCGGCCGCCTCCTGCACCAAGAGGGGTTCGCGGCCCTGGCGGCCCTCGCGCTCTTCGCAATCGCCCAGCAGCGTGCGCAGGCGGGATCGGGCCAGGGCCTCGTCGTCAACGATCAGTATGTGCATGGCGAGGGGGCAGGGGAACGGCGATACGCACGATGAAAAAGCCGCCCTGGGCGCGGGCCGCAAAGCTGCTGTGCAGATCGTGCAGCAGCGAGAGGCGGGCCTTCACATTGGCCAGGGCGATCTGGTGGCCGCTGGGAGACGCGGTCGATCCGTTGCCCGCAGGCAGGGTGTTGATGATGTGCACCACGGCCTGCTCGCCGCGCTTCTGGGTGCGGATCTGCAGCTTGCCGCCGCGCAGGCCGGGCTCCACGCCGTGGCGGATGGCGTTCTCCACCAGCGGCTGCAGCAGCAGCGGCGGCAGCAGCGCGCCGTGGGCGGCCGGGTCGAGCTGCCACTGCAGCTGCAGCCGCTCGCCGAAACGCACCTGTTCGATGGCCAGATAGCGCTGGGCCAGTTCGATCTCCTGCGCCAGCGTGGCCGTGCTGTGCGGCTCGGCCAGGGCGTAGCGGAACAGATCGCTCAAATCCTCCAGCAAGGCCTCGGCCTTGGCGGGCTCGGCGCGCACCAGGGCGATGGCGCTGTTGAGCGTGTTGAACAGAAAGTGCGGGCGTATCCGCGACTGCAGCTCGGACAGGCGCGCCTGGGTCTGGGCGGGCGTGCTGCCGCGCGCACGCAGCACCAGGGCCGTGACCAGCACGGCCGCCAGCAGGCCGCCGGTGACGGCGCTGGCCAGCCAGGGTGCGTCGGTCAGGCCTATCCAGCGCAGGGTGGCGCAGGCGTAGAGGCCGGCCAGCAGGCCCAGCGCCACGCCGGCCAGGTACTGGCCGCGCGTGTGCATGCGCTGCAGCCGGTGCTTGAGGCTGCAGGCCGCGATCAGCCAGACCAGGGTGCCGGGCAGGCTGGCGCCGGTCAGCAAGGCCAGGCGCGACAACCATTCGGGCGGCGTGTCCGCGCCGTACATGGCCGCGGCCGCAATCACGGCCTGCACGAAGAGTACGGCGCGCAGCACCACGCCTGCACTGCAGGCATCGAACACCAGTGCCTGCGGCAGGCGCGGCGCGGTGTCGGTCGGGGCGGCGGTCGGGTTCGGCACGATGGGGCTGCAATGGATGGTTCGTGGCTGCCGATTATGGCGGCGGCTAGGCGTATCCGGCCATGCCGGCGCGCGCAGCTTCGTGCGCCGGTTCTGCCCGGTGTTCAGCCTGGGCAAAGCGCTTGAGCGACCAGCCTATGCCGGCCAGGATCAGCGCGATGGCCAGGCACGCGTTCCAGCCCGGCAGGCGCTTTTCCCAGCCGAAGTGGTAGAGCAGCGTGAACAAGGTCTTGAACACCACGAGCTGGCCCATGAGCGAGACCGGCAGGCGCACGCTGGCCGCGTTCCAGGCCAGGTTGCCCAGCCAGGAGCAGAACACGGCCATGCCCAGGCACAGCAGCCAGAAGGTCTGCCAGCGCGCCGGGGCGATCTGCTGCGTGGCGGCCGGTGCCAGCCACCACCACAGCGCGGCCAGCACCAGGCTCATTACGCCAACGACCAGGCCCCACAGCGTGGACCACTCCGAGCCGTTGAAACTGCTGTCGCGCAGAAAGCGGTTGTTGTCGATGGCATAGCGGCTCCAGGCCAGCAGGGACAGCACGGCCATGAAGACGCCGCCCGCATAGCGCGCGCCGCCCGTGCCGCCGGCGGACAGGGCCAGGCCCAGGGCCTGGCTGTTGATGGTGACGATGCCCAGCACGATCAGCAGCAGCGGCGCGGCCAGGCGCCGCAGGGGCAGCGAGCCGGCCGTGTGGCGCGCCATCAGCGGCACCAGCACGGGCACCAGGCCGATGATCAGCGAAGTCACCGGCACGCCCACCCATTGCACGGCCGTGGCGGCCGCGGCGAAGTAGGCGATATTGCCGACCAGCGCCAGCCAGGCCAGGCGCAGCAGGTCCCGCTTGCGGATGCGCGGCAGCAGCCGGGCGGCGCGCGGCGCAAAGATGCACAAGGCCACCACCCCGTAAAGGCCAAAACGGGCAAAAGTGATTTGCAGCGGCGAAAACTCGGGCAGCAAAGTGGGCACCATGTAAATGGCGCCCCAAAGACCGCAGGCGGCGAGCGCGAACACCAGACCCTGGGCCATCGACGAACGGGAAGACATCAACTACATAGGCCGGCGCTTGTTAAGTGCCGGCCCGTCAAACTGCCGCAGACCAAGATGGCCCGCACTATCGCGGGCCCACCGCCAAGGCGAGCGCGATTGTGCGCCGCAAGCCATGGCCGTGGTGGCCCAGGTCTTTGGCTCAGTCGGATGAGTTTTGAAACAAATCGAGCTGCAGCGCTTTTCAGGTAAGCGAGTGGGCTTTCAAAAACATAGCATTCGTGGTGGCGAGCGCTGTCTGTTTTTTGCCATCGCCCGGGGTTACGGCTGCCCGCAGGCTGACCGGCCGGCACCGCCGATAAAATGGACGCTTTCGCGGGCCGCTGCAGTCCGCTGCGATTTCACCAGGCTCACCCGCTTTGCCCCCTATGTCCGCCCATCAAAACTCCACTCCCTCGCACAACCAGCTCGACACCAAGGCCGAGGCCTGGTCCGCCCTGTTCTCCGAACCCATGAGCGATCTGGTCAAGCGCTACACCTCCAGCGTGTTCTTCGACAAGCGCATGTGGCAGGCCGACATCCAGGGCAGCCTGGCGCACGCCGAAATGCTGTCGGTCCAGAAGATCATTGCGGCCGAGGACTTCGCAGCCATCCAGAAGGGCATGGCGCAGATCGCGGCCGAAATCGAGGCCGGCAGCTTCGACTGGAAGCTGGACCTCGAAGACGTGCACCTGAACATCGAGGCGCGCCTGACCCAGCTCGTGGGCGATGCCGGCAAGCGCCTGCACACGGGCCGCAGCCGCAACGACCAGGTGGCCACCGACGTGCGCCTGTGGCTGCGCGGCGAGATCGATCTGATCGAAGGCCTGCTCAAGGAGCTGCAGCGTTCGCTGGTCGAAGTGGCCGAGAAGAACGTCGACGTGATCCTGCCCGGCTTCACCCACCTGCAGGTGGCCCAGCCCGTAAGCTTCGCCCATCACCTGCTGGCCTATGTGGAAATGTTCAAGCGCGACGCCGAGCGCATGCTCGACGTGCGCCGCCGCGTGAACGTGCTGCCCCTGGGCAGCGCGGCCCTGGCCGGCACCACCTACCCGCTGGACCGCGAGCGCGTGGCCAGGACCCTGGGTATGGAAGCCGTGTCGCAGAACTCGCTGGACGGCGTGAGCGACCGCGACTTCGCCATCGAGTTCACCGCCGCCGCTTCGCTGTGCATGGTGCACATCAGCCGCCTGTCGGAGGAGCTGATCATCTGGATGAGCCAGAACTTCGGCTTCATCAAGATCGCCGACCGCTTCACCACCGGTTCGTCGATCATGCCCCAGAAGAAGAACCCCGACGTGCCCGAGCTGGCGCGCGGCAAGACCGGCCGCGTGGTCGGCCACCTGATGGGCCTGATCACCTTGATGAAGGGCCAGCCCCTGGCCTACAACAAGGACAACCAGGAAGACAAGGAGCCGCTGTTCGACACCGTGGACACCTTGAAGGACACGCTGCGCATCTTCGCCGAGATGATCGGCGGCCAGCTGAACCCGGCCACGGGCGCCAAGGAAGGCGGCATCACCGTCAACGCCGACAACATGCGCGCCGCCGCGCTCAAGGGCTATGCCACGGCCACCGACCTGGCCGACTACCTGGTCAAGAAGGGCCTGCCCTTCCGCGATGCCCACGAGACCGTGGCCCATGCCGTGAAGCTGGCTACGCAAAAAGGCGTGGACCTGACCGAGCTGCCTTTGCCTGAGCTGCAGGCCTTCAACCCGAACATCGAAGCCGATGTGTTCGAGGCGCTGAGCCTGGAAGGCTCGCTCAACGCCCGCAACACGCTGGGCGGCACGGCACCGGCGCAGGTGCGCGCCCAACTGGCCAGGAACAAGGCGCGTCTGGGCTGATCGAGCCCTTGCCGTGAACTTGTGGCGTAATCACTGCGCCGGAAAAGCGCCCTTTGCCGGGCGCTTTTGTTTTGGGTAGTTTCGGAAGATTCAAGGAAAAAGCAGGATTTCATGGAGAAGCACAAGGCCGGCAAGCTGCGCGTGATCGGCGTGCTGGGCACCAGGCGCCAGGCCGCCATGCCCGAAGTGCCCACGCGGGCCGAGCAGGGCATCAAGGGCTTCGAGGACCTGCCGTACTACGGCATCTATGCGCCCAGGGGTAGGCCGCGGGCTTTCGTGGACCGGTTTTCGTCGGCGCTGGCGGCCGTGCTCGGGCAGCAGGATGTGCACGAACAGCTCACGGCGCTTGGTCTTACAGTCGGACACATGGACTCCGGACAGCTGGCCAGCCGAGAGGCCGCTTACACCCGGGCATGGGCCGGTATCATTCGGCGCAGTGGTTTCCAGCCGCAGTAGCCCGCGCGTGCAGCATCTGCTCAACAGCCCTGCTTCGCCCGAGGAGCAGGGCTTTTTTGCGTCGGCTTCGGAATGACGGCGGATGCGCCGGGCGATGGCACCAGATCAAGACAATGGGCCGCGAGCACATCGCCGGGCCGGAGGGGAGAGCTGTTATGACCGTGCAGTGCGCGCAGAAGTGCCGGGAGGCGCCCCGGGCGCCGGCGTGGCGCAAAGTCCTGGGGGCAGGCTTGCTGTGGGGGCTGGCTGCCGCATCGGCGCACGCTGTTGGCATTCGCCAGTTCAGCCCGCAAGGCGAGGTGGCCAAGGTGGGGCAGGTGGTGGTCCAGCTCGACGGCGCCGGCGTGCGCCTTGGCGACCCCCAGGCCGCCGCGCCCGTGGCGCTCCAATGCAGCGACGCGCAGGCGGCACAGGGCACGGGGCGCTGGAACAGCGAGAAGGAGTGGGTGTTCGACTTCGCGGACAACCTGCCCGCCGGCGTGCGCTGCACGGCGCAGCTCAACCCCCGGTTCAAGACGGTCTCGGGCACGGCGCTGACGGGCGCGGCCAGCTATCAGTTCCAGACCGGTGGCCCGCAGGTGGACCGCATTGCCCCCGACACCTACGAGTCCATCGACGAGCAGCAGATGTTCGCGCTGCGCCTGACGGGCGCGGCCACGACCGAGAGCCTGCAAAAGCATATGTGGTGCACCTCGGAAGGCGTGGGCGAACGTATTCCCGTGCAACTGGTCACGGGCAAGGACCGCGATGCCGTGCTGCTGCAGCAGCGCTGGGACAAGGATGCGGCCAGGAACCCGCAGAAGTATGTGGTGCTCAGCTGCAACCGCCGTCTGACTTCGGGCAGCAAGATGACGCTGGTCTACGGCCAGGGCGTGGCCATGGTCAATGGACTGGCCAGCAAGGACGTGCAGCGCTACGAATACAGCGTGCGCGAGCCGTTCTCCGCGGACTTCAGCTGCGAGCGTGAAAACGCCCAGGCGGCCTGCCTGCCGATCCGCCCCATGCGCCTGTCCTTCAACGCGCCGGTGCCGCGCAAGCTCATCGAAGGCATACGCCTCAAGAGCGGCGCCTCGGCGGTCGCGCCCATCATCGAGCAGAACGGCGACAAGCTGGCGCCCGATTCGCTGATCGACAGCGTGAGCTTCCCGGCCACGATGACGGCGAATGCCAAGTACACCGTGGAGCTGCCGCCCCAGTTCAAGGATGCGGCCGGCCGCACGCTGGCGAACGCCGGCATGTTCCCGCTGGCCACGGCCACGGGCGCCATGCCGCCGCTGGCCAAGTTCGCGGCTTCGCCCTTCGGCATCGTGGAGCGCTTTGCCGAAGGCCCGGACGGCCCGGCCCTGCTGCCAGTGACGCTGCGCAACGTGGAGCCCGAGCTGGCCGCGCAGGCGCTCGACGCCAGCCTGGTGCGCACCAAGAAGGGCGGCACGGATGCCGACATCATCGCCTGGCTGCACAAGCTGGAGGACTATGACAGCTACACCGTCAGCCGCAAGGATGCGGCGCGCGACGTGAAGGTACTGCCGCCCGTCATCAATGACGACAAGACTTATGTGCAGACGCGCATGCTGTCCCTGCTCGATGGCCAGAGCCAGGTCAGGAAGCTGGAGATGCCCAAGGCATCCAAGGGCGATCCGCGCCCCTTCGAGGTCGTCGGCATTCCGCTGAACCCGGGCTTCCAGGTCGTCGAGATCGCCTCGCCCATGCTGGGCAAGTCGCTGCTCGACGAAGGCTACGGCGCGGGCCGCACCATGTATGTGCGCACCTCGGCCCTGGTGACCAACCTGGCCGTGCACTTCAAGCTGGGCCGCGAAAATTCCGTGGCCTGGGTCACCACGCTGGACAAGGGCAAGGTGGTGCCGGGCGCCAAGGTGCAGGTATCCGACTGCAACGGCCGTGCGCTGGCATCGGCCACCACCAACGAGCAGGGCATTGCCTCGTTCCCGGGCCTGGACCCCCATGCGCCCTCGTGCAATCGGGGCAACCAGGGCTACTACCATGCTGCCGCCTACTTCGTGAGCGCCCGTTCCAATACGGACAAGGGCGAGGAGCTGGCCTTCACCTGGAGCAACTGGCAAAAGGGCATCGAGCCCTGGCGCTTCAACGCGCCCACCAGCAGCAGCGCCGAGCGTGACGAAAACGCCCACACCATCTTCGACCGCATGCTGTTGCGTGCCGGCGAGACCGTGTCCATGAAGCACATCCTGCGCAGCCTCACGGGTCCGGGTGCAGGCACGGACACACGCAACAATGGCTTTGCCCTGCCGGAAAACCGGCCCGACCAGCTGCGCATCACCCATGTGGGCAGCGGCCAGCGCTTCACGCAAGCCCTGAGTTGGCGCAAGACCGGCACGGGCGGCCTGAGCGCGGTCAGCGAATTCGCCATTCCCAAGGCCGCCAAGCTCGGCGAATACGAGGTGGAGCTGAGCCATGCCGGCGGCGGCTACCGCCGCACCTTCAGCACCGGTTCCTTCCGCGTGGAGGAATTTCGCCTGCCCTTGATGGAAGGCCGTGTCGGCCCCGAGGCCAAGGGCCAGCTCTACAACGTGAGCAGCGTGCCGGCCCAGGTGCAGCTCAACTATGTCTCGGGCGGTGCCGCGGCCCATCTGCCGGTCAAGGTGTCGGCCGTGGTGCGTGCCAAATCTCTGGACACAGCGCCGGACTTCTCCGGCTGGGACGGTTTCAGCTTCCGCCCGCCGCGCGGCGCCCAGGACCTGGAGCGCAGCGATGACGAGGAAGAGGCCGCCGGCAACGACAGCAAGGTGGTGGCCGACAAGCTGCCCGTGACGCTGGACGAGAACGGCCTGGGCAAGGTCACCATCGCCGATCTGCCCAAGTCCAGGCAAGCCCGCGAACTGCTCATGGAAGCCAGCTATGCCGACCCCAACGGCGAGGTGCAGACCCTGCGCAGCACGCAGACCCTGTGGCCTGCGGCCGTGGTGGCCGGCATCCGCGCCGAAGGCTGGATCTCGGTGGAGCGCAAGCTCAGCTTCCAGGCCCTGGCGCTCGATACCTCGGGCAAGGTCCGGGCCGGCGTGCCGGTCAAGGTGGAGGCCGTGGCCCGCATCACGACTTCCAGCCGCAAGCGCCTGGTCGGCGGCTTCTACAGCTATGACAACCAGACCACGCTGAAGCCGCTGGGCACGGTGTGCTCGGGCACCACCGACAGCCACGGCCTGCTGCAGTGCGAAGCCCAGCTGGCCCAGCCCGGCGAGGTGGAGCTGATCGTCTCGGCCACCGACCAGGACAGCCGCAGCGCGCAGGCCGCCACCAGCGTGTGGGTGACCGGCAAGGGCGAGCTGTGGTTCGGCGGCGAGGACCATGACCGCATGGACGTGCTGGCCGAGCGCAAGAGCTACGAGCCCGGCGAGACGGCGCGCTTCCAGGTGCGCATGCCGTTCCGCAGCGCCACGGCCCTGGTGGCCGTGGAGCGCGAAGGCATCGTGAGCACCCAGGTGGTGGACCTCAACGGCGAGAGGCCCACGGTGGAGCTCAAGGTGCAGGATGGCTGGGGGCCCAACGTCTACGTGAGCGTGCTGGCCCTGCGCGGCCGCCTGCGCGAAGTGCCCTGGTACAGCTTTTTCACCTGGGGCTTCAAGTCCCCGCGCGAATGGTGGAATGCCTTCTGGCACGAGGGCAGGGAGTACGTCGCGCCCACGGCCATGGTGGACCTGTCCAAGCCGGCCTTCCGCTTCGGCATGGCCGAGATCCGCGTCGGCACCAAGGGCCATGCCATCGCTGTGCAGCTCAGCGCCGACAAGGGCAGCTACAAGGTGCGCGGCACGGCCAAGGTCACCGTGAAGGCCACCCTGCCTGGCGGCAAGCCCGCGGCCGGCGCCGAAATCGCCGTGGCCGCCGTGGACCAGGCGCTGCTGGAGCTCATGCCCAACCCCAGCTGGCAACTGCTGGACGCCATGATGACCCGCCGCTCCTGGGGCGTGCAGACCGCCACGGCCCAGATGGAAGTGATAGGCCGGCGCCACTACGGCAAGAAGGCCGTGCCTGCGGGCGGTGGCGGTGGCCGCAGCCCCACGCGCGAGCTGCTCGACACCCTGCTGCTGTGGAAGCCCAACGTGGTGCTGGACGCCAGGGGCGAAGCCCGGATCGAAGTGCCGCTCAACGATGCGCTGACCACCTTCCAGGTGGTGGTCGTGGCCGACCATGGCGTGGGCCTGTTCGGCACGGGCCAGACGGCGATCCGCACCACGCAGGACCTGCAGATCATCAGCGGCCTGCCGCCCCTGGTGCGCGAGGACGACCAGTTCCGCGCCCAGGTCACGCTGCGCAACACCTCGGCCAAGGCCATGCAGGTGGAGGTCACGCCGCGCGTCACCCTGCTGCAGCTGCAGGCCCGGAAGATCGACATCCCCGCTGGCGAGGCGCGTGAAGTGGCCTGGGACGTGAAGGCTCCGGCCCAGCTGGCCGGCACGCGCGCCGAGGCGTTGGTCTGGGAGATCTCGGCGCGCGACACCAGTGGGGGTGCCGATGCCGCCCAGGACGCGCTCAAGATCAGCCAGCGCATAGCTCCCGCCGTGCCGCTGTCGGTGCAGCAGGCCACGCTGGTGCAGCTGGACGGCAGCTATGCCGTGCCCGTGGCGCCGCCCGCCGATGCCCTGCCGGGACGCGGCGGCCTGCACATGTCGCTGGTGCCCAAGCTGACCGAAGGTCTGCCGGGCGTGCGCGACTGGTGGGCCCGCTACCCGTATTCCTGCCTGGAGCAGATCACGGGCAAGGCCGTGGGCATGAACAATGCCGACTTGTGGCAATCCACCATGGCCCAGCTGCCCAGCTATCTGGACGGTGACGGCCTGGCCAACTACTTCCCGCCGCGTGATGGCTTCAGCGACCGCGGCAGCGACACGCTGACGGCGCACCTGCTGAACCTGTCGGCCCTGGCCCAGGGCGTGGACCAGCGCTTCGTGCTGCCCGCGGCCGAGCGTGCGCGCATAGAAGACGGCCTGATCGCCTTCGTGGAAGGCCGCATCCAGCGCAACTTCTGGAGCCCGCGAACCGGAAAAGGCGGGGACCTGGACGTGCGCAAGCTGGCCGCCATGGCGGCCCTAGCCCTGTCGGGCAAGGCCACGCCGCGCATGCTCGACAGCATCAACATCACGCCCAATCAGTGGCCCACCCATGCGGTGATCGACCTGGCGGCCCTGCTGCAGCGCATGAAGGGCGCGCCGCAGCGCGCTGAACGTCTGGCCCAGGCCATGCAGATCCTGCGCAGCCGCCTGAGCTTCAACGGCACGCGCGCGGGCTTCTCCACCGATCAGGACGACGGCTGGTGGTGGCTGATGCAGGGCCCCGACGTGAACCTGGCGCGCCTGATGCTGCTGACCATGGACCAGCCCGAGTGGAAGGACGACATGCCGCGCCTGGTCAGCGGCTTCATTGCCCGCCAGCAGTCGGGCGCCTGGAGCACCACCACGGCCAATCTGTGGGGGGCGCTGGCGCTGCGCCGCTTGTCGCAGAAGTACGAAGCCGTGCCCGTGGCCGGGACCACGCTGGCCAGCATGAACGGCAACGAGGCCAAGGTGGACTGGAGCGCCGTCAAGCGCGCCACCTCCGATGACGTGCAGGGCGCGGCCCATGCCACCAGCCTGTTCGGCGCGCCCGTGCGTGCCGGCGGCCTGTTGAACAACACCATGTTCATGCCCTGGAAAGATGCCGGCAAGACCGGCAAGGGCCAGCTCACCGTGACCCAGCAGGGCACGGGCAAGCCCTGGCTGACCGTGCAGTCCGTCGCGGCCGTGCAGCTCAAGCAGCCGTTCAGTTCGGGCTATGTCGTCAAGCGCACCGTGATGCCCGTGGAGCAGGCCGACAAAAGCCTGGGCACAGGCCAGTACACGCGCGGCGACGTGCTGCGCGTGACGCTGGAGGTGCAGGGCAAGGCCGACATGACCTGGGTGGCGATCACCGACCCGGTGCCCACGGGCGCCATCATTCTCGGTGGCGGCCTGGGCCGTGACTCGGAGATCGCCTCGGCCGGCGAGAAGCAGGAGGGCGCGGGCTGGCTGGCCTATGAGGAGCGCAGCTTCGAGGCCTACCGTGCCTACTACCAGTACCTGCCCGCGGGCAAGACCAAGGTGGAGTACACGGTGCGCCTGAACAATGCCGGCGAGTTCGCCCTGCCACCCACGCGCGTCGAAGCGCTCTATGCTCCCGAGATGTTCGGTGAAGCGCCCAACGCCAGGATCAAGGTGGTCATGCCCAGGTAAATGCCGGGCGGCGCGGGGAGATCATGGACAGGTGCTTACGCTCCATCGCGGGAAGCAGGGGAGTCTCGATATGCAGGTTCTGACATGGAACACCCAGTGGTGCTGCGGCATGGACGGCAAGGTCAGCGTGGGGCGCATCGTGCGCCATGCGCTGCAGATGGGCGAGGGCGCGGGCGGCCTGGACGTGCTGTGCCTGCAGGAGATCGCGGTCAACTACCCGGCACTGCAGGACAGCCCCGGCGACCAGGTTGCTCAGCTGCAAGCCCTGCTGCCCGGCTGGCAGGTCTTCTTCGGTGCCTCGGTGGACGAGTTCACCGCCCAGGGACGCCAGCGCTTCGGCAATGTGATCGCCACGCGCCTGCCGGTGCTGCAGGTGCGGCACCATGCCTTGCCCTATCCGGCGCAGGCCGGCGTGCCCTCCATGCCGCGCATGTGCACGGTCGTGACGGTGCGGGACCCGGGGCTGGGCGCGGTGCGCGTCATGACCACGCACCTCGAGTATTACGCGCGCCTGCAGCGCATGGCGCAGGCCAGGGCGTTGCGGGCGCTGCAGATCGAGGCCTGCGGCCAGGCACTGGCCGGCCCGCCGGCGGCCGATGACGGATCGCCCTACCAGACCAAGCCCCATACCGTCCACGCCGTGCTGTGCGGCGACTTCAACTTCGAGCCGCATGAGGCGGAATATGCGCAGCTTGCGGCGCCCTGGGCGCAGGGCGAGGAGGGCGCCCAGGCCCCGGGCCGCTGGCACAACAGCTGGACGGTGCTGAACCCGGACGCGCCCCAGCCGCCGACCTTCCGCCTTGTCGACCGCAGCTGGGGCCCCGAGCCCGGCGCCTGCGACTTCATCTGGGTCAGCGACAGCCTGCGCCCCCATGTGCGCGGCTGGCAGGTGGATGGTGCCACCCAGGCTTCCGACCACCAGCCCGTGTTGCTGAGCCTGGCCTGATCACAGCCCGCGCGGGCCGCCGCGCTTGCGTGAAAGGACTACAGACGCCGCACGGGCCCGCGTTCAAGGTAGATGGCGAAGCGGCTATCCGAAATCGTAAACACGTTCTGAAAGGAGTTTCCATGACTGTCGCCGTCCCGTCCCTGTCCATCATGCTGCACCGCACCTGGTGGGTGCTGCTGTTGCGCGGTCTGGTCGCCATCGCGTTCGGTGTGTTGACCTGGCTGCAGCCGGCGGCATCGGCCGCGGCGCTGGTGCTGGTGCTGGTCTTTGGCGCCTATGTGTTTGTCGACGGCCTGCTGGGCGTGTATGCGGCGATCAGGAGTCGCCAGCAGTCGCGCCACTGGTGGGTGATTCTGCTGTGGGGGCTGACGGGCGTTGTCGTCGGCGTGCTCACGGTCGTCAAGCCGGCCATCACGGCCCTGGTGCTGACCATGTACATCGGAGCCTGGGCGCTGATCACCGGCGTGATGCAGGTCGTCGCCGCCATCCGCCTGCGCAAGGAGATCGAGGGGGAGTGGGTGCTGGTGCTGGGCGGCGTGATCTCCGTGCTGTTCGGCTGCTTCGTGCTGGCCCAGCCGGGCGCCGGCATGATGGCCATGCTGTGGGTGCTGGCCGCGTATGCCGTGGCGTTCGGCGTGCTGATGGTGATCCTGGCCTTGAAGATCCGCAAGGGCGCGCCCTGGTTGCCGGCCTGAGAGCGTGTTGACGATCTCCTCGCGCCACGACAGTGACTTTGCGGGATGGGATGCAAGGCGCCGGCCCGCCATGACTCCATGACCATGACCGACGCACGCTCTTGCCTGCCCGGCGCAGACGCCACCGAGCCCCGCCGCAGCCGGCTGCGGCTCGCGGCCATCACCGCCTTGCTGGGCCTGACGGGCATTGCCCACGCGCTGCCGGGTTTTGACGAAGTCAAGCGCGGGCACCGCTCCTCCGAGAGCGTGCTGCTGTCGCGCGAAGGCGAGGTGCTGCAGCGCCTGCGCACCGACAGCACGGTGCGCCGCGGCCCGTGGATTGCGCTGGGCGACGTGTCGCCGGCCTTGCGCACGGCCCTGGTGCTCAGCGAGGACAAGCGCTTCTACGAGCACAGCGGCGTGGACTGGACGGCCGTGACTTCGGCGGCCTGGGGCAATCTGTGGAACACCAGGACCCGGGGCGCCAGCACCATCACCATGCAGCTGGCCGGCCTGCTTGACGGACAGGATTCGGCGTTTTTGCGCCAGGGCCCGGGCGGTCGCGGCGTGGCGCAGAAGCTCGGCCAGGCCGTGGCGGCCCAGGTGCTGGACCGGCGCTGGCGCAAGGACCAGATCCTCGAGGCCTATCTGAATCTGGTGCCGTTCCGCGGCGAGATCGTGGGCATAGACGCGCTGGCGCTGACCCTGTTCGGCAAGGCGCCGCACGGCCTGGATGCGCGCGAGGCGGCGATTGCCGCAGCCCTGGTGCGCGCCCCCAATGCCTCGGCCGAGCGCGTGGCCCAGCGTGCCTGCGGCGTGCTGCAGACCATGGCGCCCGACGATGCGGCCGCACGCAACTGCCAGGACGGCGGCTCGGCCCTGCAGCTGTACACGGCCAGCGTGCTGCAGCGCCGCCAGTGGGCATCCAGCGAAGGCGTGGCGCCGCATTTCGCGCGGCGCTGGCTGGCGCTGGCGCAGAACAAAAACCGGGAACAGGTGCGCTCCACGCTCAGCGGCCCGCTGCAGCGCTTTGCCGTGGCCAGCCTGCAGCAGCACCTGCGCGAGCTGCAGGGCCGCAATGTGGAGGACGGCGCCGCCGTGGTGCTCGACAACGCCACGGGCGAAGTCCTGGCCTGGGTGGGCTCCTCGGGCACGCTGAGCCAGGCGGCGGAAGTGGACGGCGTGACGGCCATGCGCCAGCCGGGCTCCACGCTCAAGCCTTTTCTCTATGCCCAGGCGATTGCCGAAAAGCGCATCACGGGGGCCTCGCTGATCGAGGACTCTTCCGCCCACATCCCCACGCAGAACGGCCTGTACATCCCGCAGAACTACGACCGGCGCTTCAAGGGCTGGGTGTCGGCGCGCACGGCGCTGGCCTCCTCGCTCAACGTGCCCGCGGTGCGCACGCTGGTCATGGTCACGCCCGATGCCTTCTTCGGCCAGCTCAGGCGCCTGGGCCTGCCGCTGCGCGAAAGCGGCGGCTACTACGGCTTCAGCCTGGCGCTGGGCAGCTCCGAAGTGCCGCTGCTGCAGCTGGCCAATGCCTACCGCGCCCTGGCCAACGGCGGCCAATGGCGGCCCGTGCGCTGGGGGAGCAAGACAGCGGAGAGCGCCGTGCAGGCCGTCGATGCGCGCGCAGCCTATATCGTGGGCAATATTCTTTCGGACAACATGGCGCGCGCGCCCACCTTCGGCACCGACAGCGTGCTGGCCACGCGCTTCTGGACGGCGGTCAAGACCGGCACCAGCAAGGACATGCGCGACAACTGGGCCCTGGGCTGGTCCGAGCGCTACACCGTGGGCGTGTGGGTGGGCAATGCGCGCGGCGATGCCATGCACTCCGTCAGCGGCACCAGCGGCGCCGCGCCCGTGTGGGCCGAGATCATGGGTTTTCTGCACCGCTCCACGCCCAGCCGCGCGCCGCCGCCGCCCGCGGGGCTGATCGAGCAGGCCGTGCAATTCGGAGCAGCGGGCTCAGGTGCGGCCGGCCAGGCCCTGCCGCTGGAGAGCGCACGCAGCGAGTGGTTCATCGCGGGCACGCAGCAGTCTTATTTTGCTATGGATCATATAGCTGCTGGCGTCGGTAATGAAAGCAGCTCAAGCGCAAAGCAATCAAAAAATGGTGCCAGGCCTGTGCAAGCTGCTACACAAAACCGTAGCAGCCAGCAGCCTGCCTTGGCGCGCTCGGTGCGTATTTCACGCCCGGCCAACGGCACCATCCTGGCGCTGGACCCCGACATTCCGCCGGACCGCCAGCGCGTGCAACTGGTCGCGCGCCAGGCCGGCATGGCGGTCGGGCAGGACTGGCGCGACAGCAACCTGCGCTGGCGCATGGTGACGCAGCGCATGGCTGCGCCGGTGGCTGGTGAAGCCGGCACGCCCAGGATGACCGAAGCCGTGCGCGAGATCGGGCGCGGCAGCCAGCTGGGCTGGCTGCCCTGGCCGGGCCGCCACCGCATCGAGCTGGTCGATGCCGCGGGCACGGTGCTCGACAGCGTGCAGGTGGAGGTGCGCGGCGCCGGGGCCTTGGTCTCCGGCCCCGAAGACATCCGCGGCACGCGCCGCCGCTGAGCACCTGAGCCCAATGAAAAAGGGCGCATGGCGCGCCCCTTGGATCGGGATGGGAAGGCCGATCAGCGTACCAGCAGGTCGCCCGTGATTTCGGAAACCTTCTTGACGCTGGTCAGCGTCATGGCCACGCGCATTTCCTTTTCGAGCAGGTTCAGCAGATTGCTCACGCCGGCCTCGCCTTCGGCCGCCAGCGCGTAGACGAAGGCGCGGCCGATCATGGTGCAGTCGGCGCCCAGGGCCAGCAGACGCACGATGTCCAGGCCGTTGCGCACGCCCGAGTCGGCCAGAATCTTGATCTGGCCCTTGACGGCATCGGCAATGGCCGGGAGCGCGCGGGTCGACGAGAGCACGCCGTCGAGCTGGCGGCCGCCGTGGTTGGAGACGATGATGCCGTCGGCGCCGAAGCGCACCGCATCCCTGGCGTCCTCGGGATCGAGAATGCCCTTGATGAGCATGGGACCCTTCCAGAAGTCGCGGATCCACTCCAGATCCTTCCACGAGATCGAGGGGTCGAAGTTGGCGCCCAGATAGCCCATGTAGTCTTCGAGGCTGACGTTCTGGCCCTTGTAGGTGGAGATATTGCCCAGCGTGTGCGGGCGGCCCAGCAGGCCCACGTCCACGGCCCAGTGCGGATGGGTCACGGCCTGCAGGTAGCGGCGCATGGCGGCGTTGGGGCCGCTCATGCCCGAATGCGCATCGCGGTAGCGCGCGCCGGGCACGGGCATGTCCACGGTGAACACCAGGGTGGAGACGCCGGCGGCCTGGGCGCGCTCCAGCGCGTTCTTCATGAAGCCCCGGTCCTTGAGCACGTAGAGCTGGAACCACATCGGGCGGCCCAGTCGGGGGGCGACTTCCTCGATCGGGCAGACCGAGACGCTGGACATGGTGAAGGGGATGCCCTTCTTGTCGGCGGCCGTGGCGGCCTGCACTTCGCCGCGGCGCGCATACATGCCGGCCAGCCCCACGGGCGCCAGCGCCACGGGAATGGAGAGCTTCTCGCCGAACAGCTCGATGCTGGTGTCGAGCTGGCTCATGTCCTTGAGCACGCGCTGGCGCAGGGCCACGTCGGCCAGGTCGGCGACGTTGCGGGCCAGCGTCTTCTCGGCATAGGCGCCGCCGTCGAGGTAGTGGAACAGAAACGGCGGCAGGCGCTTTTGCGCGGCCGCGCGGTAGTCGGTGGTGGAGGCGATGATCATGAAAAAGTCACTGCGGAAGATGAGAAACGGCCCAGTCGCTTGAGCCGGGCGGCGTCCGCGTCGGCTTCAGACAGCTTTTCGTGGACGTAGGCCAGGTGTGCGCCGATCACGCTCTTGGCCTGCTCGGGTTCGCCGGCGATGACGGCTTGCATGAGGTCGTGGTGCTGGCGTGTCAGCCGCTCCAGGGCCTTGGGATCGTCGTGGACGAACATCAGGCGCCGGTTCTGGGCCACGGTGCCCAGCATCAGCTCGAACAGGCTGCGCATCACCTGCACCACGACGACGTTGTGCGAGGCTTCGGCGATGGCGAGGTGGAACTGCGCATCGGCGCGGGCCGAATTCTCGGCGTCCTGGCTTTGCTGGTGGCGCAGCATTTCGTCGAAGCAGCGGCGGATGTGGTCCTTGTCCTGGTCGGTGGCGCGCAGGGCGGCATGCCAGGCCGTGCCGACCTCGAGGATCTGGCGCGCCTCCAGCACGTCGTAGCGGTACTGGGGGTCGTCGCGCAGCAGCGGCGCCAGCGGGGAGATGGCCTGCTCATGCCACTGCGTTGCGCGCCCGAGGACAAAGGTGCCGGCACCCACGCGGCTTTCGAGCACGCCCCGGCTGGAGAGCTTCTGGATCGCCTCGCGCAGCGCCGTGCGCGACACGCCCAGCTGTTCGGCCAGCGTCCGCTCGGTCGGCAGCTTCTCGCCGCTTTGGAGCTGGGAGGTCTGGATCAGCTCCAGCAATTGCTGGGCGACGCGATCGGACAGGCGCATGGCGGGCATGGATTTGATTGGACGGTTTACGTGGTCGGAATCATCCCAGGGAATACATAAGCCTGCAGCGTGCAGATGATGCCGATGATGACCAGGAAGGCCAGGCTGTGCTTGACAGTGAAGCGGAACAGGTCCGACTCCTTGCCGGCCAGGCCCACGGCCGCGCAGGCAATGGCGATGGACTGGGGCGAAATCATCTTGCCGGTCACGCCGCCCGTGGTGTTGGCCGTCACCGTCAGCACCTCGGGCAGGCCCAGCTGCGCCGCCGTCGTCGCCTGCAGGGCGCCGAACAAGGCGTTGGCCGAGGTGTCCGAGCCCGTCAGGAACACGCCGACCCAGCCCAGGAAGGGCGAGAAGAACGCGAAGGCCTTGCCGGTGTGGGCCAGCGCCATGGCCAGCGTGGTGGACAGGCCGGAATAGTTGGCGATGAAGGCAAAGGCCAGCACCATGCCGATGGAGTAGATGGGCAGGGCCAGTTCCTTGAAGGTCTCGCCCAGGGTCTTGACCGCCACGGCGGGCTTGAGGCGCAGCAGGAGGATGGCGAGCACCGCGCCGATCAGAATGGCGGTGCCGGTGGCCGAGAGCCAGTTGAACGAGTACACCGCGCCATAAGGCGTGGGCGCGGCCACCACGGGCGGCATCTTCTGCACCAGGTTGTGCAGCATGGGCACGGGAATGTTGACGACCGCGCCGGCCAGCGCGCCGCCCGAGGCGAACAGCGCCTTGAAGGGCTTGAGGCTCCAGATCGTCACCATCGCCGTGAGGATGATGAAGGGCGACCAGGCCTTGAGCACCGTGCCGGCCGTCAGCTTGGCCGGTGCTGCGGCCTGGGGCTTGGCGGCGCCCGGTTCGGTGTCGAAGCGGAAGATGCGCTTGGGCTGCCAGAACTTGAGGAAGGTCGTCAGCACCACCAGCGCGAAGATGGCCGAGGTGATGTCCGGCAGCTCGGGGCCGATGTAGTTGGCGGTGAAGAACTGTCCCAGCGCAAAGCTGCCGCCGCCGACCAGCACGGCCGGCCAGGTTTCCTTCACGCCGCGCCAGCCGTCCATGATGGCCATGAGCCAGAACAGCACGATGACGGTCATGAACGGCAGCTGGCGGCCGGCCATCTGGCTGATGGCCATGGCGTCCACGCCCGAGACCTGGCCGGCCACGATGATGGGAATGCCCATGGCGCCGAAGGCCACGGGCGCGGTGTTGCCGATCAGGCACAGGCCCGCCGCGTACAGCGGCCGAAAGCCCAGGCCCACCAGCAGCGCCGCCGTGATGGCCACGGGCGCGCCGAAGCCGGCCGCGCCTTCGAGGAAGGCGCCGAAGCAAAAGCCCACCAGGATCAGCTGCAGGCGCTGGTCTTCCGTGACCGACAGGATGGACGAGCGGATGACGTCGAACTGCCCGGTCTTGACCGATACCTTGTAGAGGAACACCGCCGCGACGATGATCCAGGCGATGGGCCACAGGCCGTAGAAGAAGCCGTAGACGCCTGCGGCCAGCGCGTTCGCCACCGGCATGCGGTAGAAGAACAGCGCCACGGCCAGCGCCAGTGCCACCGTGATGGTGCCGGCCACATAGCCCTTGAGCCGCAGCCTGGTCAGCGCGAGGAAGAAGAAGATGATGGGTATCAGCGCCACCAGCGCGGATACCCACACGTTGCCCGCGGGGTCGTAGTTCTGTGACCAGATTTCTTGCATTGCCTTGATTTCCTGAACATGCGCGGGAGGGCTCCGGCGCATTTTTTCAACGATGTCTGTAGGGAAAGCGCGCCATGCGATTCCCGGAGCAGGAAGCGGCGCGAGCGTTTTGGGTTTGCATATTGGTAGTACCAATATGAAATTTCAACGTGGAGTGGATTGTAGAAGCTGATTTTTCTTTGAAAATTCATGGTTTTCCCTTGGTATTGCTAAATTATTGGTAATACCAATTTAAAGAAAGTCGTTCTTCAGGGCGTAAAAAAACCGCAGGCCCGGGGGCGCTGCGGTTTTTTGGGAGAAGGCCACTTGGGACCTGATGATGGGTTTTGAGCGCGGCACTTAAAACCGCCACGGCCCAACCCAGGGGCAACGAGCAAGAGCCGCCTCGCGGCGAAGTTGCCGTCCCCCTCGGGGGAAGCCGCATAGCGGCTCAGGGGGGATCAATTCACCATGAGGTGGAAGGGCCAGACATAGGCCTGCAGCGTCACGAAGATGCCCATCAGGCAGGCCAGGGCGATCGAGTGGAAGAACACATAGCGCAGGATGTCGCCTTCGTGGTTGAACCAGCGCGTGGCCGTGGAGGCCACGACGATGGACTGGGCGTCGATCATCTTGCCCATCACGCCGCCGGAGCTGTTGGCCGCGCCCATGAGGTTGGGCGACAGGCCCAGCTGGTCGGCCGCCACTTTCTGCATGCCGCCGAACAGCACGTTCGATGCCGTGTCGGAGCCTGTCAGCGCCACGCCCAGCCAGCCCATCAGGGTGCCGAAGAAGGGATAGAGCACGCCGGTGTTGGCAAAGGCCAGGCCCAGCGTGGTGTCGGTGCCCGAGTAGCGCGTCAGCGTGCCCAGGGCCAGCATCAGCACGATGGTCAGCAGCGAGTAGCGCACGATGTAGATGGTCTTGAAGAACTGGCCCACGAGTTGCACGGGGTTGTACTTCATGATCAGGCCGCCGACGACGGCCGACAGCAGAATGCCGGTGCCGGTGGCCGACAGCAGGTTGAGCACGTAGACGGCGCCCTCCTTGGTGGGCTGCTTGACCACGGGCGGCATCTTCTCGATCAGGTTGTGCAGGCCGTCGATCGGGAACGAGGGGCTGAAGATGCCGTTGAGCGCGGCCTTGACCGAGGGCAGGCCCCAGATGAAGACGAAGACCGTGAGGATGGCCCAGGGTGTCCAGGCGCGGATCACGTCGGCGCGCGCGTGCTTGGTGACGGCATGCGGGGCTTCGGCTTCGCCCTGGTTGTTTTCATGGCCGCGCAGCGTGGTGGTGCGCCAGATGTTCTTGGGCTGCCAGACGCGCAGAAAGCTCACCAGGCAGATCATGGAAATGATGGCGGCGATGATGTCCACCAGCTCGGGGCCGATGAAGTTGGACACCAGGTATTGCGGGATGGCGAAGGACAGGCCGGTCACCAGGATGGCGGGCCAGATCTCCATCATGGCCTTGCGGCCGGCAAAGGCCCAGATCAGCCAGAACGGCACCAGCACCGAGAAGAAAGGCAGCTGGCGGCCGATCATGGCCGTCACTGCCATCAGGTCGTAGCCGTGCACCTTGGCCAGCGTGATCACCGGTGTGCCCAGGGCGCCGAAGGCCACGGGAGCGGTATTGGCGATCAGCGACAGGCCCGAGGCGGCCAGCGGCGAGAAGCCCAGGCCGATCAGGATGGCGGCCGTCACGGCCACGGGCGTGCCGAAGCCGGCCGCGCCCTCGAAGAAGGCACCGAAGGCGAAGGCGATCAGCAGCAACTGGATGCGGCGGTCCTCGGTGATGCCGGCAATTGAGTCCTGCAGGATCTTGAAGCTGCCGTTCTTCTCGGTCAGCTGGTGCAGGAAGATGATGTTGAGCACGATCCAGCCTATGGGCAGCAGGCCGGTGAGGCCGCCCAGCATGGCGGCGCGGCCGGCCAGGTCGGCCGGCATGTTGTAGACGAAGATGGCGATGGCCAGGGCGGCGACCAGGCCCGCGCCCGCGGCCAGGTGGGCCTTCATGTGCAGAAAGCCCAGACCGACCAGCATCACCACCACCGGCACGGCCGCCAGCAAGGTGGAGAGCCACATATTGGATAAAGGGTCGTAAATCTGTTGCCAGACCATGCTTGTTCTCCTCAAAAGTGCATATTTGTGGGCGCGATGGTGGCGGGGCTGCGCAAATTGCGCACTAGCGTTAGCCCTTGGTTGTGTTGCACTGCAGAAAATTTCAAAACCTGCATAAATCACTTCAAACCGCAGCCCTTGCAGGGATGGCAGCGAGCACTACCATCGGGCACAAACCGAATGACAAGGATGCAACCGTGGCAGCCGATCTCTCCAAAATCACCTGTATCGAGGACCTGCGCGTGGTGGCGCAGCGGCGCGTGCCGCGCATGTTCTACGACTACGCCGACTCCGGAGCCTGGACCGAAGGCACCTACCGTGCCAACGAAAGCGACTTCCAGTCCATCAAGCTGCGCCAGCGCGTGGCCGTGAACATGGAAGGCCGCACCACGGCCGCCGCCATGGCGGGCCAGCAGGCCAGGATGCCGGTGTCCATCGCGCCCGTGGGCCTCACGGGCATGCAGCATGCCGACGGCGAGATCCACGCCGCGCGCGCCGCAGAGAAGTTCGGCATCCCGTTCACGCTCTCGACCATGAGCATCTGCTCCATCGAGGACATCGCCGAGCACACCGGCGCGCCGTTCTGGTTCCAGCTCTACATGATGCGCGACCGCGAGGCCATGGCCCGCATGATCCAGCGCGCCAAGGATGCGAAGTGCAGCGCCCTGGTGCTCACGCTGGATCTGCAGGTGATAGGCCAGCGCCACAAGGACATCAAGAACGGTCTCACGGCGCCGCCGCGGCCCACGCTCAAGAACATCCTGAACCTCATGACCAAGCCGCAGTGGTGCCTGGGCATGGCGGGCACCAAGCGCCATACCTTCCGCAACCTCGTGGGCCATGTGAAGGGCGTGTCGGACATGCACTCGCTGGCCGCCTGGACCAACGAGCAGTTCGACCCGCGCCTGTCCTGGGCCGACGTGGACTGGGTCAAGCAGCAATGGGGCGGCAAGCTCATCCTCAAGGGCATCATGGACGTAGAAGACGCCGTGCTGGCCGCGCAGCACGGCGCCGACGCCATCGTGGTCAGCAACCACGGCGGGCGCCAGCTGGACGGCGCGCCGTCCTCCATCCACGCGTTGCCGGCCATCGTCGAGGCCGTGGGCGACAGGCTCGAAGTCTGGATGGACGGCGGCATCCGCAGCGGCCAGGACGTGCTCAAGGCCTGGGCCCTGGGCGCGCGCGGCACCATGATAGGCCGCTCCATGGTCTACGGCCTGGGCGCCTTTGGCGAGGCGGGCGTCGCCAAGGCGCTGCAGATCATCCACAAGGAACTGGATGTGACCATGGCCTTCTGCGGCCACACCAATATCCAGAGCGTGGACCGCTCCATCCTCGTGCCGGGCACCTATCCCGTGGCGGCGCCGGGCTGAGCCAGGCTTGCGGCACCGCCATCGCGGCGCGCTGCGCTGGGCTTCGCCATCCGGCGCGCTAGGGCCGGGGGCCGCCCGCTATGCTCGGGCGGGTTCCCGTCCTGACTTTGAGCTTCCATGAATTTCTCCTTCCACGCCGGGCTCTGGGTGCCGGTGGTGCTGTTCGCCGCGGCGGCCCAGACGGTGCGCAACACGGCCCAGCGCTCGTTGACGGCCCAGGTCGGCACCCTGCCGGCCACGCTGGTGCGCTTTCTCTACGGCCTGCCGTTCGCGGCCCTGTACCTGCTGGCGCTTTACCTTTTTGGTGACGGGCCCAGCGTGTTGCCGCAGTTCTCCTGGGCCTATCTGGGCTGGATAGCGCCGGGTGCCTTTTTCCAGGTGGCGGCCACGGCGGCGCTGCTGCTGGCCATGAAGGAGCGCAACTTCGCGGTGGCGGTCACGCTGTCCAAGACCGAGGTGCTGCAGGTCGCGCTGTTCGCGGGCGTCTTCCTGCATGAGCTGCCCAGCCGCTGGGAGCTGCTGGCCATGGTGCTGGCCACGCTGGGCGTGCTCATTCTGTCGCTGCCGCCGCGCGGCCAGTGGCGCATGCTTTCGGCCTGGGCCGGCAAGTCCTCGCTATACGGCCTGGCCTGCGGCGCCTGCTTTGCCCTGGCCACCATAGGCTTTCGCGGCGGCGCGGTGGAGCTGGCCCGCCTGGGCGAAACCTCGCCCTGGCTGTCCGGCGCCTGGGGCGTGCTGACTGCCCAGACGCTGCAGACCCTGGGCCTGGGCGCATGGATTGCGCGCACCCATGAGCAGGGGCTGCGCCCCATCTTCCGCGCCTGGCGCGTATCGCTGCTGGCCGGCAGCATGGGGGCGGCGGCGTCGCTGGCCTGGTTCACGGCCTATGCCATCCAGGGCGCGGCGCCGGTGCGCACGCTGGGCATGGTGGAAGTGGTGTTCAGCTACCTGGTCTCGCGCCGCCTGCTGAGCGAGAAGCTGTCGCTGCCCGAAAAGCTGGGCATGGGCCTGATGCTGCTGGGCCTGCTGCTGATCTGCCTGCAAGGCGCATGAAATTTGATAGCTGCTGGCGCCTTTCCGCGTTGGCTATGAGAGATGCAGGCGCTTGAAATGATTCATGCCCATGCGGCAACAGCTCATGAATTGATAGTGCCTGGTCCGGAGAAATCATCTGTCTGCCGCTCCTGGGCGGGGCACCCCCCAGGAGCGGCAGGCATCGGCAGGCGATGCCGGTCGGGTTTCAGGCCAGCTGCCGCTGCTGCCGGGGCAGCGGCTGGCGGCCGTCGGAGCGGGCGGCGTACATGCGGTAGCCTATGGTGAGCAGGCCGAACCAGATGGGGGCTATGTACAGTGCGACGCGGGTGCTGGCATCGAGCGATAGGCATCCCAGCACGAGCAGCAGAAAGGCCAGCACGAACCAGTTCGTGAATGGCGCGCCGGGCATGCGGTAGGCCACGGCGGCCGCGCGCCCTTGGCTGACGGCCTGGCGGTAGCGCAGATGGGCATAGGCGATGATGCCCCAGGTCCACACGGCGCCGATGGTGGCGATGCTGGTCACATAGATGAAGGCTTCCTCGGGCACCAGATAGTTGAGCACCACGCCGAGCAGCATGAAGGCCGCGGAGAGCACGATGCCGGCCGCCGGCACATGGCGTGAATTGACTTTGCCGAAGCGGGCGGGCGCCTGCTTGAACTGGGCCAGCGTGTAGAGCATGCGCCCGGTGCTGAAGATGCCGCTGTTGCACGAAGACGCGGCGGCCGTGATGACCACGAAATTGATGATGCCGGCGGCGGCGGGAATGCCCAGCTTGTCGAAGACATGGACGAACGGGCTCATGTCGGGGCTGAGTTCGCTCCAGGGCACCAGCGACATGATGACGACCAGGGCGCCGATGTAGAAGATCAGGATGCGGTAGACGATGCTGTTGGTGGCCCGGGGCAGCACTTTCTCGGGCGCCTCGGCCTCGCCGGCGGTCACGCCTATGAGTTCCACGCCGGTGTAGGCGAAGCAGGCAATCTGCAAGGTGAACACCACGCCGACCATGCCCATGGGCGCGAAGCCGCCATGCGACCAGAGATTGGAGAAGCTGGCGGTCTGGCCCAGCGGCCCCCAGCCGGTCAGGATGATGGCCACGCCCAGCACCAGCGTGGCGACAATGGTCACGACCTTGATCAGAGCGAACCAGAACTCCAGCTCGCCGAAGACCTTGACCGCGATCAGGTTCACCCCCAGCAGCACCGCCAGGGTGGCCAGCGCCGGAACCCATTGCGGGATGGATGGAAACCAGTAATGCGTGTAGATGCCTATGGCCGTGAGCTCCGCCATGCCGGTGACCACCCAGGTGAACCAGTAGGTCCAGCCGGTGACAAAGCCGGCCCAGGGGCTGACATAGGTTTCCGCATAGGTGGCAAAGGAGCCTGCGACGGGGCGGTGCACCAGCAATTCTCCCAGCGCGCGCATGATGAAGAAGATGGCCAGCCCGGCGATGGCGTAGCTGACCAGAAGCAGGGGGCCCGCCTTGTGGATCGCCTTGGCGGAGCCGAGGAACAGGCCCACGCCGATGGCGCCGCCCAGGGCGATCAGCTGGATATGCCGGTCCTTGAGGCCGCGCTCAAGCTCGCCTTTGGTGTGAGGCAGCTCCCTGGCTGCCGTGTCGTCGGTGCGATGCATGTCGGTTGTCTCCGTTTTTTGCCATGCACACGGCAGCAGCCGCCCGCATGGGGCGCCATGGCTGCCGTGATCGGCTTATGGGTGAAAAGAATCGGGGGCCTGAATCAGGCGCCGGCATGCGCCAGAGGCGCGGGCCGCGGCATGGCGGCCGTGGTTTCCATGGACTTCTGGACGATGTCCCCGATCATGTCGGCGGTCACGGCGGACAGGGTCCAGCCCAGGTGGCCGTGGCCGGTGTTGTAGAAGACGCAGGGTTTGCTGCCGCGTCCGACACGCGGCAGCATGTCCGGCATCATGGGGCGCAGGCCGGCCCAGGGCACGACGCTGCGGGTGCTGACGCCCGGAAAGCATTGCTGCACCCATTCGACGAGCGGACGGATGCGGTCGGCCCGGATGTCCTTGTTGTGGCCGTTGAACTCGGCCGTGCCGGCCACGCGGAAGCGATCGTCGCCGAGGCGGCTGGTGACCAGCTTGGTTTCGTCGTCCAGCAGGCTCACGATGGGGGCCGAGGCGCGGCTGGCTTCATCGAGCAGATTGACCGTGATCGAGTAGCCCTTGACCGGGTAGATGTTGACGCGGTCGCCCAGCTGGGCCGCCAGCGTGCGGCTGGCCGTGCCGGCGCAGACGACGATGCCGTCGAAGGCGGTGGTGGCGGTTTCATCTCCATGGCGCACGGTCACGCTGGCCTGTTGACCGTTGCTTGCCACCGAAAGAATCTCCTGTCCGTACAGGCAGCGAACTCCCAGCCGCGCGCAGGCGGCGGCCAGGCCGCTGGTGAACTTGTGGATGTCGCCGGTCGAGTCGCTCTCGGTGAAGTAGCCGCCATAGAAGGACCCCGACAGGGTCGGCTCGATGGCCCGCATTTCCTGCGGTGTCACGGCATGCCGCTCCAGGCCGCCCTGGGCCAGCAGCCTGGAGACCTTGCCCGCATGCTCGAAGCCCGCCTGGTCGCGGTAGATGTGAAGAATTCCTTTTTTCTTCAGGTCGAAATCGATGCCTTCTTCCACCGCCCAGGAAAAAAGGTGGTCACGGGCGGCAATGGCCAGCCTGGCGGTCTCCACGGTGTTCTTCTGGTAGTGCGGAATGGCCGCGAGAAACTCGAAGAACCACGAGAGCTTGTGCCAGCTGGGCTTGGGATTGAGCAGCAGCGGGGCGTCGCTCTTGAGCATCCATTTGAGGCCCTTGAGGATGGTGGACCAATGGGTCCACACCTCGGCGTTCGACGCCGAAAGCTGCCCGCCATTGGCAAACGAGGTTTCCATGGCGGCGTAGCGCTGCTTCTCGAACAGGGTGACGGAAAATCCGCGCTTGGCCAGGGCATAGGCCGTGGTCACGCCCGTGATGCCGCCGCCGATAACGGCGATTGTCTTCATGATGATCAGGCTCCAGATGCGTCAAAGGTGGAGTCCGTGCGCAACATGCGCATCGGACGCCCCCTCTGTTCTGGACCTGAGAGATTCACGCAGCATCGCCGCAGCGATGATCGCTTGCTCCTTCGGTATGCCCGGCGGACGATGGCGCCGGACTGAACCGCCCCAGGTTTTGAGGAGGCTCTTTTCTCTGAGAGGATTGAGCCATGACGAAGTCGAACAAGTTTTCACCCGAAGTCCGCGAACGTGCGGTTCGCTTGGTGC
>NZ_BMEU01000021.1 GCF_014637085.1 Comamonas phosphati
ACGTCAACTCTCGACGGCAGCGTCTTGCGTGTTCTGGCCATCACCCTCATCCATTGAAGCTTCGATGGATGAGGATTATGGCTTTAAAAATACTATCTGAACAGTATTGTGTTTAACCGGGAGAAGACACTGCTGAGGACGCCATCAAGGAGCACTATGGTTCTGCCAGAACTCCTTGCTCAGTTGGCTCTTGCGCGTAGTTCCTACTTCTACCGTTGAGCTTGCGCTGCGGTAGCAGCAAGGACATCGTGGAGCACTACAACCCCTGCGGATATAGCTTTTTTTCCAACTCATTGCGAGCGCGCTTCAGCGGTATCAAAAAAGTCTCCTTGAACTCACTCATGCTGAGTCTCTCTGCCCTAACTGCAATGCTCATAGCAGCAATTGTGTTGCCTTGAGGGTCGCGCACTGGCGCTGCCATAGAGCGCACCCCCAGCTCCAGCTCTCCGTCGCTGCATGACCACCCTGATTGCCGGCAAGTTTCAAGCAGACCTAGCAGCTCCTCCAAGTCAGTCACCGTATGAGGGGTCAGTGCCACCCGCTCGATCATCTCTAGCCTTGCACGCGCCTCCTGTTGGGGGAGTCCTGACAACAGCATCCGACCAATCGCAGAGCAGTACACCGGCAACCTAGATCCTATTCCTAGGCCCGTGCTCAAGCTGCGCCGTGCGGTCGAACGACCAATGATGATGGCATCGTCCTCCAACAAAGTACCAAGCGAAGCGGATTCTCTGGTGCGCTCCGACAGTGCATCCAGTAGTGGCTGGGCCAATGCAGGCATGGGGCGCGATGACAGAAATGAATAGGCGATCAGCAGCGATTTGGGCTGCATCCAGAACAGTTTGCCGTCGCTCTCTAGATAGCCAAGCTGTACCAGTGTGCTGAGCGAACGTCTGGCGGATGCTGGCGTGGACTGCGTGAGCCTGGCTACCTCTGACAGCGTCAGCCGGGTATGCCGACGGTCAAAGCAAGTCAGTACCCCCAATCCCTTGCGCAGCGATTCCACAAAGTTCTTGTCCTGCATAGCGATCAAATCAAGGTGTTTTCAACATTTTTGCGCATAGCGCAAAAACAGGTTTAACACAAAGTACGACATCCTCATACTGCAGTTCCCCACACAAGAAGGAGACAAGATGCGCAACGAATCCATTCGCAGACGCGAAGCATTGATCGGCATTGCCACCGCGGTTGCTTCAACAGGTAGCCTGGCTCAGTCAAATCAACCTCTCAAGATCGTCGTGCCCTTCTCGGCCGGTGGTACCGCTGATGTACTGCCGCGCCTAGTAGTCGAAAAAATCCGCGCGGACTACGCAGGTGGCGTGATCATTGAAAACAAGCCCGGGGCTGGCGGAAACATCGGTGCCGATCTAGTGTTCCGGGCACCGCCGGACGGAATGACTGTGCTGGCCTCCCCTCCGGGGCCCATCGCCATCAACCACAACCTCTATCAAAAGCTCAGCTTCGACCCGACTCGCTGGGTACCGGTGACGATTTTGGCCACAGTGCCCAACGTCCTGGTCATCAACCCGAAGCTGCCTGTTAAGTCACTTGGCGAGTTCATCGCATACGCCAAAGCCAATCCCAAAAAAGTGACTGTGGCGACGCAAGGCGACGGCTCCACATCCCACCTGACTGCTGCCATGTTTATGCAGCTGACTGGCACTGAACTGACTGTCATCCCTTACAAGGGAACAGCCCCGGCACTGATTGACTTGATCGGCGGCAATGTGGATGTGTTTTTCGACAACATCAGCTCGTCGGCCACCTACCACCAGGCCGGCAAGGTGCGCATTCTGGCCGTTGCCGACGAGCAGCGCTCTCAAATATTGCCCCAGGTCCCCACCTTCGCCGAGCAGCAATGGCCAGCCATGCAGGCCGTGACGTTCTTTTCTGTCGTCGCCCCCCCAGGCACGAGTGCAGAAATCGCACAGAAGCTTCAGAGGCAGATGGCCCAGGCTCTGTCATCAAACGACATCCGCAAGCACTTTCAGGAACAGGGCGCCGTGCCCTGCGGCTGGGATCCCACCAAGACTGCTCAGTTCATCCGTCAGGAAACCGAGAAGTGGAAGAAGGTGCTGAAGGCCGCCAACGTCAAGCTCTAACCCTTAGGAATCAACATGCAAGAATCCATCATCCAGTGGCGTGGGGCCACTAATACGCGCGTGCCTTTTGGTATCTATACCGACACAGCCAATGCGGATCAGGAACAGCAACGTATCTATCGCGGCGAGGTCTGGAACTACCTGTGCCTGGAATCTGAAATCCCTGAGGCGGGTGATTTCCGCACCACCTTTGTCGGTGAAACACCAATAGTTGTCGTGCGGGATGCCGACCAGGAAATCTACGCCTTCGAGAACCGCTGCGCGCATCGCGGCGCTCTCATCGCTCTGGAGAAATCGGGCCGTACGGATAGTTTCCAGTGCGTCTATCACGCCTGGAGCTACAACCGACAGGGAGATCTGACCGGCGTTGCCTTCGAGAAAGGTGTCAAGGGCCAGGGTGGCATGCCGGCCTCGTTCTGCAAAGAAGAGCATGGCCCGCGCAAGCTCCGTGTAGCTGTCTTTTGCGGTTTGGTCTTTGGCAGCTTTTCCGAGGATGTACCCAGCATTGAGGATTACCTTGGCCCTGAGATTTGCGAGCGCATAGAGCGCGTGCTGCACAAGCCCGTAGAAGTCATCGGTCGTTTTACGCAAAAGCTGCCTAACAACTGGAAGCTCTACTTCGAGAACGTGAAGGACAGCTATCACGCCAGCCTCCTGCATATGTTCTTCACCACCTTCGAGCTGAATCGCCTCTCACAAAAAGGTGGTGTCATCGTCGACGAGTCGGGTGGCCACCATGTGAGCTATTCCATGATTGATCGCAGCGCCAAGGACGACTCGTACAAGGACCAGGCCATCCGCTCCGACAACGAGCGTTACCGGCTCAAAGATCCCAGCCTTCTAGAGGGCTTCGAGGAGTTCGAGGACGGCGTGACCCTGCAGATCCTTTCTGTGTTCCCTGGCTTTGTGCTGCAGCAGATTCAGAACAGCATCGCCGTGCGTCAGTTGTTGCCCAAGAGCATCTCCAGTTCGGAACTCAACTGGACCTATCTTGGCTATGCAGATGACAGTGCAGAGCAGCGCAAGGTCAGACTCAAACAGGCCAACCTCATCGGCCCTGCAGGATTTATTTCCATGGAAGACGGAGCTGTCGGTGGATTCGTGCAGCGTGGCATCGCAGGCGCTGCCAACCTTGATGCGGTCATCGAGATGGGCGGAGACCACGAAGGCTCTAGCGAGGGCCGCGCCACAGAAACCTCGGTACGCGGCTTTTGGAAGGCCTATCGCAAGCATATGGGACAGGAGATGCAAGCATGATCAATGAAATTCAAATCGCGGCCTTCAATGCCGCTTACGCGAAGACCATAGACAGTGACGCCATGGAGCAATGGCCAACCTTCTTCACGAAGGATTGCCACTATCGCGTCACCAATGTCGACAATCATGCCGAGGGCCTGGCGGCCGGCATTGTCTGGGCGGATTCACAGGACATGCTCACCGACCGAATTTCTGCGCTGCGCGAAGCCAATATCTACGAGCGCCATCGCTATCGCCATATTCTGGGACTGCCTTCGATCCAGTCAGGCGATGCAACACAGGCCAGTGCTTCCACGCCGTTCATGGTGCTGCGCATCATGCATACCGGGGAAACAGAGGTCTTTGCCAGCGGTGAGTACCTCGACAAATTCACCACGATCGATGGCAAGTTACGTCTGCAAGAACGCATCGCCGTTTGCGACAGCACGGTGACGGACACGCTGATGGCATTGCCGCTATGACAATAGTGCACCGTAGATTGGCTTTGGCCATCGGCGACCCCCACGGTATTGGCCCAGAAATCGCACTGAAAGCTCTTCAGCAGTTGTCTGCCACCGAAAGATCCCTGATCAAGGTCTATGGACCGTGGAGCGCTCTTGAACAAGCAGCGCAGATCTGCCAAATGGAGTCCCTTCTTCAAGACCTCATTCATGAGGAAGCCGGCTCGCTGGCACAACCAGTGCAATGGGGAGAGATCACCCCGCAGGCAGGCCTACGCGTGCCGATCTGAACGAGCTGATCGCGGGCTTTGATTACAGGGCGTGGGAGCACAAGCAGAATGAGTCCCCAAACCGTCCGGTCGAGAAGATTACACTCGTCTGCATGGGCCATGAGCCGGATTTGGCTGCTCAACTAGAGCTAGCCGCTAAGCCCTTTAGGATCGACGTTGAGGTAGTGGATATTCTGCGTGACAAGGCTGATCTGGAGTTCAAGCGCGACTCGCAGGCGAAGATCTCTATTAAGAGCGCTGAACTGGTTATCGAGAAGTTCTACCCGATGAACCTGCTGCAAAAGCTCTCGCTTCAAAAGGAGTCGGTCGAAGACTGGAAGGAGCTTGTCGAGTCGGTATTGATCGACTGGAACTACGACGGTGCAGTGCTGCAACCGATGGTAGTAGACATCCCCGGCAAGAACGACCTAGTCAAGGGCGAATACACTGTGCCCCAGGATGCGGGTACCATCCGCGTGAAGATTACCGACCTGCTTTCGGAATCTTGGGAAGGGAGCGTGAGCTATGGCGACTAAGCGCGCAGCCGCCAAAGCCAGTGGCAAGGGGGCGAGCAGCGCCAGCGCGTCGCTGGACTTTGCCTTCTTTCGCTTTCTGTGGCAATTCCACAAGGACAATCGGGGAAAGCTGCGCCAGAGTTATCGTGAGCTCACGCGCAAGTACCTCGATTTCAACAACCCGGACAAGAACCCCAAAGCCTTCCTGCGCCAGCCGCAGTTTGAGGCGCTGGAAACCTACGTTTTCCTCAAGGAGTTTCTTGATAACGCCAAGGTCGAGGAGATCTTCAAGGCGTGGTACGAGCGTAGCGGGAAGTTCGAAGGCCGCAAGTTCGGCTCTTTCCTCGGTAATGCCGGGCAGGAGATGTTCCAGTTTGGTGAGTCCGATGAGCTGGAGTTGAATTCGTACAAGGTGCTGTTCGAGAAGATGCGCAAGAGCTCACGCGCCTATCCGAACTACATCTTTGCGCTAACGATGGGCACCGGCAAAACTATTCTGATGGCTACCTGCATCTTCTATGAGTTCTTGCTGGCCAACAAATTTCCGAAGGATGCGCACTATTGCCACAACGCACTGGTGTTCGCACCGGATAAGACGGTGCTGCAATCGCTCAAGGAAATCGAGTCCTTCGACCTGATGCGCGTGGTGCCACCGGAGTACGTCAATTTCCTGACTACCCATCTGCGTTTCCATTATCTCGAAGAGGCTGGTACCTCGCTGGACACGCTGGATCGCTCGCGGTTCAACATTGTCGTCTCGAACACGCAGAAGATCATCCTCAAGCGCCAACATAAGGAAAAAACGCCTGCTGCCAAGTTGTTCGCCTCGAGCGGCGAAACCCTGGCTGCCAACGGCGTTTATGCCGACGCCGCCGACCTCTACAACTTTGACCAGCCAGAGGAAGAAGGCGAACTGACCACCAACCAGCGCTTCGAGAAGCTGCGTCGTTTGGAACAACTCGGCATCTACGTGGACGAGGCCCACCACGCCTTCGGCAAGGCGCTGGCCAAGGACATGGGCGTCGGGGCCAAGGAAACGGACACTAGCCTGCGCACTACCATCGACATTCTGGCTGCCAGCCTGAATGCTGCGGGCACGCGCGTAGTGGCCTGCTACAACTACACTGGCACGCCCTACGTGGGGCGCGAGGTGTTGCCAGAAGTGGTTTACGCCTACGGCCTGAAGGAGGCCATCGACAAGGGCTTCCTCAAGAAGGTAACACTGCACGGCTACGCCAACACGCGCACCGACGAGTTTGTCGACATTGCCATCGAGAACTTCCTGAAGGAGACGGACGGGCTACGACCCGAAGGGCTTTCCCCGAAGCTGGCCTTCTTTGCAGCCACCGTGGAGGAGCTGACGGAAGAGCTGAAGCCCGCCGTCGAGCGTGCGCTGCTCAAGCACGGCATCCCGACCTCGCGCATCCTGGTGAACGTGGGCGACAGCAAGATCACTACCAACGACGACATCCGCGAATTCAACCGACTCGACACCGAAGGCTCGGAAAAGCAGTTCATCCTGCTGGTCAACAAGGGCCGCGAAGGCTGGAACTGCCGCTCGCTGTTCGGTGTGGGCCTGTTCCGCGAGCCCAAGTCCAAGGTGTTTGTGCTGCAAGCCACGATGCGCTGCCTACGCGCCATCGGCGAGGCCCAGCACACGGGCCACGTCTTCCTCTCGGGCGACAACCTCAACACGCTCAACGATGAGCTGCAGCAGAACTTCCGCATCAGCGCCGACGAGCTGCAGAAAACCGGAAAGGAAAAGGAGCGCGTGGAAGTGCGCGTGGTTGAGCCACCGGTCAAGATCAAGCTGGTGCGCGTGCGCAAGCTTTTCCAGATGCGCGAGAAGCAGCCCGTACAAGGGCAGGAACTGATATCTTGCCAAGTATGTGGAGGGTACTCGTCGAGCACGGGAGAAGCACAGGCAACGGGTATTTGTTGATCTGTTTTGCGGCCCTGGACGCATCCAAGTTAAAGGCGAAACCATGACACGCCCGGGAGGTGCACAAGTCGCATGGCAGCATTCTCTCCTTGACGACGTTGGATTTACTTCCTGCTTTGTCGGTGATTTGGATGCAGAGAGGGCATCCGCTTGCGCCGAGCGGCTGCGTGCGAAAGGCGCGCCAGTTACTGCCTTTCCAGGGGCTGCGGAGAGCACTGTCGATCAAGTGCTTAATGCGATCCCAAGGAGCGCGTTGTGCTTGGCGTACCTTGATCCCTATAACCTCCAGTATCTTTCGTTCAATGTGATCGAAAAGTTGGCGAAGTTACCGCGTGTCGATTTTGCAGTTCATTTCAGCACGATGGATCTGCGGCGCAACGTTCTGATGGAATACAACCCGGAGCGTGCTCGATTTGACGCAGCAGCTCCTGGATGGCGACAGCACATCGACCCACTTGCTTTTGTGCGTGGAGATGCTGATGAAGCATTCTTTGATTACTGGTGTGGGCTAGTACGAGGACTTGGGTTTGCGATCAGTCATCGGATGCCACTGATTCGTGATGAAGGGAATCGACCTCTGTATCACTTGGTATTTTTCAGCCGTCATGAGCTGCCGAACAGGATCTGGGGGGATGTTGCTCAAGGGCCAAACCGGGAGTTCGATTTCTAGAAGATTGCTTCTTAGAGAAGGAGGACTTTCGAGAGATCGCTTACAAGATCTCCTCACTTAGCTAAGGCATTTTGGGTTGCAAGAATGTGCGCAGCTCACTTTCTTCATCTTAAGCATGTGCAATAATCCGTGAGGAGGATCATTTCCCAAGTTGTTCAAAGACGTCCAACCTTAAACAAGGTAAAACGGGGGAATAACATGGGGAACAGCTGGACGAAAAAATCTTCAAAGTCTTGATTTCATGAGGTTTTGAAGAGATGATTCGATAGACGCCAGCCCACCAGATTCGGAGAACCGCAATGAAAGTAAGTGACATCCTGCGCGTCAAGGGCAACACCTTGTACACGGTGTCGCCCGATGAGAGCCTGGCCGAGGCCGTGCAGGTCATGTCGGACAAGGACATAGGCTCGCTGGTCGTCATGGAGCATGGCGACGTGCTGGGCATGCTGACTTTCCGTGAAGTGATCCAGGGCTTCGTCAAGACCGGCGGCATTGCCAACATGACCGTGCGCTCGGCCATGGACGACGCGCCCATGACCTGCACCATGGAGACCGACATGGACGAGGTGCGCCGCATGATGCTGGACCGCCATGCGCGCTACATGCCGGTGATGGACAAGCGCATGCTCATGGGCGTGATCAGCCTCTACGACGTGGCCAAGGCCGTGGTGGACAGCCAGAATTTCGAGAACCGCATGCTCAAGGCCTATATCCGCGACTGGCCCGAGGGCGAGCGCCAGGGCGCCGAATAAGCCGCTCCAGGGCCGTCCCTGGGCCGCGGCTGCCAGGGCCGCGCAGGCATAATCAGTGGTCTATGAGCGGCAATACCTTCGGCACTATCTTCACGGTTACCAATTTCGGTGAATCCCACGGCCCGGCCATAGGCTGTGTGATTGACGGCTGCCCTCCGGGCATGGAGTTGAGCGAGGCGGACATCCAGCGCGATCTGGACCGCCGCCGCCCCGGCACCAGCAAGTTCGTGACCCAGCGCAACGAGCCCGACGCGGTGGAAATCCTCTCGGGCGTCTATGAAGGCAAGACCACGGGCACGCCAATCGCGCTCTTGATCCGCAACACGGACCAGCGCAGCAAGGATTACTCCAATATCACCCAGAGCTTCAGGCCCGGCCACGCCGACTATGCCTATTTCCAGAAGTACGGCATCCGCGACCCGCGTGGCGGCGGCCGTTCCTCGGCCCGCCTGACGGCGCCCACGGTGGCCGCCGGCGCCGTGGCCAAGAAGTGGCTCAAGGAAAAGTTCGGCACCGAATTCCGCGCCTGCATGACCCAGGTGGGCGAGCTCGCCATTGCGTTCGAGAGCTGGGAGCATGTGCCGCACAACCCCTTCTTCGCGCCCGTGGCCGACGTGAGCCGCTACGAGGAATACATGGAGCAGCTGCGCAAGTCGGGCGACTCCTGCGGCGCCGCGTTGCGCGTGAATGCCAGCAACATGCCCGTGGGCCTGGGCCAGCCGCTGTACGACCGTCTCGACGCCGATATCGCCTACGCCATGATGGGCCTGAATGCCGTCAAGGCCGTGGAGATCGGCGCCGGCTTCGACAGCGTGGCCCAGCGCGGCACCACGCACGGCGACTCGCTGAGCCCCGAGGGCTTTCGCAGCAACAACGCGGGCGGCATCGTCGGCGGCATCAGCACGGGCCAGGACCTGGAAGTGCGCATCGCCGTCAAGCCCACCAGCTCCATCATCACGCCGCGCGAATCCATAGACGTCCACGGCCACAGCACCGAAGTCATCACCAAGGGGCGCCACGACCCCTGCGTGGGCATCCGCGCCGCGCCCATCGCCGAAGCGCTGCTGGCCCTGGTGGTCATGGACCATGCCCTGCGCCACCGGGCCCAGTGCGGCGACGTGGATTCGGGCCTGGCGCCGATCCCGGCATCGGCAGCCTGAGGCGATACGTGCCAGTCCAAAGAAAAAGCCGCTCGAGTAGAGCGGCTTTTTTACATTGAGAAGCGGGTATTCAATGGGCGCAGCCGCTCAGGGGGAGGGGTTGCGTACTTCGTCCATGATGTTCCTGAAGTCATCCACATCCTCGAAGCTGCGGTATACGCTGGCAAAGCGGATGTAGCCGATCTTGTCCATGCCCTTGAGCTCTTCCATCACCAGCTCGCCCAGGCGGCTGGAATCGATTTCGCGCGTGCCGTGATTCAGCAGCTTGTCCTCGATGCGGTCTATGGCCTTGTCAATGCGCTCGGTGCTGACCGGGCGCTTGCGCAGCGCGATCTGGAACGAGCCCAGCAGCTTGGCGCGCTCGTATTCGATGCGCCGGCCGTCCTTCTTGACGATGGTCGGAAAGCTGACCTCGGGCCGCTCATAGGTCGTGAAGCGCTTGTCGCAGCCGCCGCAGCGGCGGCGGCGGCGGATGAAGCCCCCGTCTTCGGACTCGCGCGTCTCCACGACTTGCGTGTCCGGATGACTGCAGAAAGGGCACTTCATGGCGTAGCGGCAAAAGCCGGTGATTACTGGCCGTAGACGGGCAGCTTGTCGGTCAGCTCGGCCACCTTGGCGCGCACGGCGGCAATCACGGCCTCGTCGTTCGGGTTGTCCAGCACGTCGGCCACCAGATTGGCCGTGATGCGGGTCTCTTCCTCGCCAAAGCCGCGCGTGGTCATGGCCGGCGTGCCGATGCGGATGCCGCTGGTCACGAAAGGCTTCTCGGGGTCGTTGGGGATGGCGTTCTTGTTGACCGTGATGTGGGCCAGGCCCAGGGCCGCCTCGGCCGCCTTGCCGGTAATGCCCTTGGCGCGCAGGTCCACCAGCATCACGTGGCTTTCGGTGCGGCCCGAGACGATGCGCAGGCCGCGCGCGGTCAGCGTCTCGGCAAACACCTTGGCGTTCTTGACGACCTGCTCCTGGTAGGTCTTGAACTCGGGCGTCAGCGCTTCCTTGAAGGCCACCGCCTTGCCGGCGATCACGTGCATCAGCGGGCCGCCTTGCAGACCGGGGAAGATGGCGCTGTTGATGGCCTTCTCGTGCTCGGCCTTCATCAGGATCACGCCGCCGCGCGGGCCGCGCAGGCTCTTGTGCGTGGTGGTCGTGACCACATCGGCATGGGGCACGGGGTTGGGGTAGACGCCGGCGGCGATCAGGCCGGCATAGTGGGCCATGTCCACCCAGAAGATGGCGCCGACTTCCTTGGCGATCTTCGCGAAGCGCTCGAAGTCGATGCGCAGGGCATAGGCCGAGGCGCCGGCCACGATGATGCGGGGCTTGTGCTCGCGCGCCAGGGCTTCGAGCTTGTCGTAATCGATGGCTTCCTCGGCGTTCAGGCCGTAGGAGACGGCCTTGAACCACTTGCCCGACATGTTCAGCGCCATGCCGTGGGTCAGGTGGCCGCCTTCGGCCAGGCTCATGCCCAAAATGGTGTCGCCGGGCTTGGCAAAGGCCATCAGCACGGCCTGGTTGGCCTGCGAGCCGGAGTTGGGCTGCACGTTGGCGGCCTCGGCGCCGAAGATCTGCTTGACGCGGTCGATGGCCAACTGCTCGACGACATCGACGTTCTCGCAGCCGCCGTAGTAGCGCTTGCCGGGGTAGCCCTCGGCGTACTTGTTGGTCAGCTGGGAGCCCTGGGCTTGCATGACGGCGGGGGAGCAATAGTTCTCGCTGGCGATCAGCTCGATGTGCTGCTGCTGGCGCAGGTCTTCGGCCTGGATGGCGGCAAACAGTTCGGGGTCGACTTTGGCGACGGTATTGGTGCGTTGAAACATGGCAGTCCTGTGAACTTGAAATTCCCTTGAGGCCAAGGGCTGCCCAGGCGAACGGCTGAAACGCTTGCAGGTCCCAATCGCGCAGGCCCTGGGCGGTACGCTCCCCGGTGGTTACAGATGAATGCCCATCCGTCGGTTTCCACGTCAGCGGCAGTTCCGGGAAACAGGAACCGCGCCTATCGCCAGTTGCGTACACCCGTTAGTGTAGCTGAGCTGGCATGCGCAGGATGCCAGTAGGCGGTTCACCCGATTCCGAGCCGAGCCTTGGCAGACGGCCGCCAATAAAAAGCCGGCTTGAGCCAGCTCGTCATTGCCTGCGGGCGCATCTGTTTCCGGCAGGGGGTCAAAGCTTGGGGTCGGCCAGGGCGACCTGCTCTGCACGGGTGATGGTGGCATCGCGTCTGGCGTTCAGTCCGGGCTGGGCCAGAGCCAGGGTGGCCGCCGGGGCGATGGCGCTGGCCACGGGCTCGGTGTTCAGGTCGGTGGCGGGTGCAGGAGCGGTTTCGTCCTTGGTGGCGATGGCTGCGGGCTTGGCTTTTGCTGCAGGAGCCGCCACCTTGGCGGTCATCAACGATTCGGCGCGCAGGCCGGCGGCCAGGCGCAGGCGCTGGTGCTCGGCCAGCACCTTGGCGGCATAGCCGCCGTCGTTCTCGAGGTTGGCAGCGCCCACGTAGTAGCGCAGGCCGCCTTCGATGGAGCCGGCGCGGGCAATGCATTCCTTGAGCACCTTGACGCCGACCTTGAGATTGGTCACGGGATCGAACGCGGCATGCTGGCCGCCGAAGCTCTCGTATTTGTCGGTGTGCACCGAGGTCATGACCTGCATCAGGCCCTGGGCTCCGACGGTGCTCTGGGCGAAGGGGTTGAAGCTGGATTCGATGGCCATGATGGCCAGGATCAGGGTCGGATCGAGCTTGTTGGACTTGCCTTGCTCGTAGGCGGCGCTGACCAGGGCCGCGATCGGCTCGGGCGCGACGCGGTACTTCTTGCTGAGCCAGTAGGCCACGGCAGCCTGCTCCTTGGGCAGGGCCTTGGGGTTGGCTGCAGTGGCGCGGTCGCTGGCGACCGGCTGGACCTGGGCGTCGTCGGGTGTCTCGGCCATGGCCAGCTCCTGGGGGTGGCGCTGGTCCAGCCACTGGCGCAGCTGGGCCTCGCCAGCCTGGCGCAGGTCGGGGCGAGAGATCAAAGTGAGGGCCGCAATGGCCACGACCAAGCCCAGCAGGGCGAAGCCGTTGTGAGTGAGAGCAAGAAAACCGTTGGCCGTCTTATGGCCCAACGTGCGCGCGGAGGCGACAAATTTTCCTGACGCTGGCATAGCTTGTCCTTTCTAGCGGTGGTGCCAGCCCAGGGCAGGCGCAACTGGTGCGCGATGCAAGGCCGGAGACTCACCCTTGATGAGGTACGCTGCGGATCCGCAAAACAGCCCGCGGGGGGCGTTTGCAGATCTGCTCAGTCGTGAGGCAGCGGAAACAAAAAACGCTCTATTCGAGCGCTGGCGGATTCTAGGTGGGTGCCAAATATTAGGTCAACACTAAGAATAAAGTTTTTTATACTTTAAAATTATAATAAAACTGTATATGAATACAGTTTTTTGGGAATTCAGCGTCGCGAATGGCTCTGTTCAAGCGATGTACATGCTCACATTGCCGGGTTTGTCATAAAAATGAAAAAAAATGAAAAAAACCTGGCGAACCAGGGCCGCCAGGGATAGAGTGAACTCACCTGCACATCGCAGGTGTCTGCCAAAGGAAAGGAAAGGCAAACCCAGCCAGGGAACTCCACCCGGCCATTTGCTCTAAAACTTCGCTGCGGCATCACAGGGAGCAATCTCTTGCTTCCAGCAGCAAGGACCACACCCTCCTTGACTGCGAAAAACGGCACAGTCTGGTACTTGCCGTAAAGCCCGGAAGCCGGTTTGACCGCTTCCGGGCTTTGTCGTTCTCGGGCAGCTGTGCCGTCTTTGTAGGCCTGCGCCGGATTCTGCGGATTTTTTGATTTGCCGGAAACGCCGCGAGCCGGCAGGCCGCAAATGGCGGGCACACTCCCAGGGAAATCGCCGTGCACTCTATATATAGAGTAGAGCGTTCCCTGGAATGTGCTGCGCCAGGCCGGCACCCGCCGTGAGGGCGCTGTCAAAGAGTACATTTGTCCCATCCCTGCTATCTTTGCCTCCCATGCCATTGCTTGCATCTCGTCCCTGGTTGCGCCGCCTGATCTGGGCCGTTTCTATCGTCCTGCTGCTGGGGGCTCTGGCCTGGGCACTGGTGCCGGTGATCGCCAAGAGCCAGTTGGAGAAGCAGGCGTCGGCCAAGCTGGGGCGGCAGGTGCATGTGGGCAAGGTGCAGTTTGAGCCCTGGGCGCTGGCCATCACCATCCATGATCTGGCCATCGACAAGGCATCAAAAAGCATAGCTGTCGGCGCAGATGAAAAAAGCGCAGCAGACCAAAAATCCTCGGAAAATTCCGGCAATGCGCCGCAGCTGCAGATCAAGCGCATCTATGTCAATGCCAGCCTGCAGTCGCTGTTCAGGCTGGCGCCCGTGCTCGACGCCGTGGAGTTGGATGAGCCCGTGGTGCGCCTGACGCAGAAATCCCTGGGCAAGCTCGACATCGACGACGTGCTGGCCAAGCTGGCCGAACCCAGTCCCGAGCCTTCCAAGCCCGTGCAGTTCGCGCTCTACAACATTGCCCTGCGCGACGGCCGCGTGGAGCTGCAGGACGACGTGGTTCAGCGCAAGCACGAGCTCAAGGATTTGCAACTGAGCATTCCCTTCATCAGCAATCTGGCGTCCAAGCGCGACATCAAGGTGCTGCCCCACCTGGCATTCGACCTCAACGGCAGCAAGTTCCAGTCGCAGGCCGAGAGCACGCCGTTCACCGACAACCGCCAGACCTCCATCCAGCTCAAGTGGGAGGGTGTAGACCTGACGCCTTACCTGGGCTATGTCCCGGCTTCCGTGCCCGTGCAGCCGCGCTCCGGCGAGCTGGACACCGATCTGCAGATCAGCTTCGAGCAATTGTCCGGGCCCATGGTGCACGTCAGCGGCAAGCTGGCGCTGAGCAAGGTGGCCATCGATGACCGGCAGAACGCGCCGCTGCTGCGCTTTGAGCAGTTGCAGGTCCAGCTCAAGAATGTGCAGCCGCTGCAGCAGCAGGTCGAGCTGGAGTCGGTGCGCTGGGAAAAGCCCGAGATCTTCGCCAGCCGCAATGCGCAGGGTGTGATCAACTGGCTGGGCCTGGGGGGCGCTGCCCAGGGCAAGGCCCAGGAGCCCGCTGCATCGGCCAGGGAAGAGAAGACCGCCGAGGCCAGGTCTGCTGCCGCCGGCCAGGGCTTCAAGCTGTCGCTGCACCAGTTCGATGTGGACGGCGCCACCGTGCACTGGAGCGATGCCGCCACCGGAGCTGCGCCGGCCGCCTTCACGCTGGCGCCCGTGCATGTCGAGGTGCGCGATGTGCTCTGGCCCATGAGCCGGCCATTGAACCTGGCGCTCAAGGCCCAACTGAACCAGGGAGCCGAAGCCAAGCAGGGCGCAGCCGGAGCCACCCTGGCCGTACAGGGAACGGCTGCCGTGGAAGAGGGCAAGCTGGGCCTGGAGCTCGGACAACTGCCGCTGCAATGGGTGGAGCCCTATATCGCCGCGCATTTCAAGCCCCGGCTGTCGGCCATGCTCAACACCCAGGCCGAGCTGGCCTGGGGCAAGAAGGGTGTCACGGCCCGGATCGCCGAACTCACGGCCGACAAGTTGCAGCTGCAGGACAAACAGGCACCCGTCAGCATCGAGCAACTGAAGCTGCAGGGCGCCCAGGTGGACCTGGCGGCGCAGCAGGTGCAGATCGAATCCATCGCCCTGCAAAAACCCCAGCTGGCCGCGATGCGCGATGCGCAGGGCCACTGGATGTATGAGCGCTGGCTGCCTGCAGCCGCCTCGACACCTCCCGTCCGTCATGGCAAGGCCGCTCCTGCCCAGAAGGCCCCGGCCAAGCCCTGGGCGCTCAAGCTGGCCGCGGTGGCCGTGGATGGCGGCGCGGTCCAGTACAAGGATGAAGCACCGGCTCCCGAGGCGGGCGCCGGAAGCAGCGTGCAGCTGGAGTTGAGCGCCCTGCGTGTGCGCCTGGGTGCCCTGGAACCCTTGCCTTCCCTTTCTGCCGCCAAGGCCGCGCCCACGCCGCTGGAGCTGTCGGCGAAGGTGGGCTCGGGCCGTCGCGTGCAGGCCGGCAGCCTGAGTTTTCGCGGGCAGTTCGGCCTGGCGCCGGTTTCGGCCCAGGGCCAGTTGCAGGCCCGCGGCGTGCCCCTGCATGCCTTCGAACCGTATTTCGGCAGCAAGCTGAACGTGGATCTGGTGCGCGCCGACGGCAACTTCAAGGGCCAGGTGCGCTACGCGGCCCTGCCCAAGGGGCCGGAAGTCAACGTGCAGGGCGACGTGGAACTCAACGATCTGCGCATGCGCTCCCGGCTGGCGGCTCCCGTACAGCCCGAAACCGGCGAGAAGCCGAACACGGCCAAGGGCGCGCTGACGGCGGTGCTCAACGATTCCACGGCCGACCGCGCCAAGGCGCTGGCCCGCCAAACCGGTGTGCAAGGCCTGGGACTGGGCGATGATCTGCTGGCCTGGAAGACGCTGGCCGTGCGCGGCCTGGACCTGCAGCTCAAGCCCGCGCAGCCGCTGCGCATGAGCGTGCGCGAGACGGCGCTGGGCGACTTCTTTGCGCGCGTCATCGTGCAGCGCAACGGCCGCATCAACCTGCAGGACATCGTCAAGACCGAGCGCTCCGAGCAGTCGGTGCAGCAAAACGAGCAGGCCAATGCCAAGGCAGCGGCCGGCGAAAAGCCTGAAGTGCCGAGCGTTGCCGCCGCAGCGCCCGCCAAGCCAGAGGATTCCGGCCCCGCGCCCATCATCAAGGTGGGCCCCATCGTGCTGACGGGCGGCAAGGTGCAGTTCTCCGACTACTTCATCCAGCCCAATTACTCGGCCGACCTCAGCGAGCTGTCGGGGCGCCTGAGTGCGTTTTCCTCGCAGGCTCCCGAAGGCCAGGGCGAGCCGCAGCTGGCCGACCTGGAAATCAAGGGCCGGGCGCAGGGCACGGCTTCGCTGGACATCACCGGCAAGATCAACCCGCTGGCCAAGCCGCTGGCCATGGACGTGCGCGCCCAGATGCGCGACCTGGAGCTGTCGCCGCTGTCGCCGTATTCCATCAAGTACGCGGGCCACGGCATCGAGCGCGGCAAGCTGCACATGGATGTGAACTACAAGATCCAGCCCGACGGCCAGCTCACGGCTTCCAACAAGCTGGTGCTGCACCAGCTGACCTTCGGCGAAGCCGTGCCGGGCGCGCCGGCGTCGCTGCCGGTGCGGCTGGCCGTGGCCCTGCTGGCCGACCGCAACGGCGTGATCGATCTGGACGTGCCCATCAGCGGCTCGCTCAACGATCCGCAGTTCCGCCTGGCCCCCATCATCTTCAAGGTGATCGGCAACCTGATCATGAAGGCCGTGACGGCGCCGTTCGCGCTGCTGTCGGGCGCGTTCTCGGGCGGCGACGAATCGGGGGCTGTGAACTTCGCTCCGGGCAGCGCCAGGCTCGACGCCAAGGCCAAGGAGAACCTGGCCAAGATCGTCAAGTCGCTCAACGACCGCCCGGCGCTCAAGATGACCGTGGTGGGCGAGGCCCGTGATGCCGAGGATCGCCAGGCCTGGAAATCCGTGGAACTGGACCGCCTGCTGCTGGCGCAGAAGCGCCGCCTGGCCATCCGCGACGGCAAGAGTGGCGAGGACGTGACCGAGATCACCGATGCCGAACGCCCGGCACTGCTCAAGGCCGTCTACAGCCGCTCCGACATCAAGAAGCCGCGCAACATGATCGGCCTGGCCAAGGATCTGCCGCCCGAGCAGATGAAGGCCTTGCTGGTGGACAGCATTGCCGTGCCCGATGACGCCATGCGAGAGCTGGCGCTGGCGCGCGGCGTGGCGGTGCGCGACTATCTGGCCAGCCAGCAGCTGCCGCTGGAGCGCCTGTTCCTGGGCGCTCCCAGGCTCGACGGCCAGGACAAGGACTGGACGCCGCGCGCCCAGCTCAGCCTGTCCACGCAGTGAGGCCGCGGCCCAGTTGCTCCGCTGCGTTTTCCAGGCTCGGGCGGGCTCCAGGCGCGCGCAGCGCCATATGGATAAAACGCTTATTCCGGCGTTTTTTGGCCGAGCCGCAAATAACGGCGAAAATACGCCTTTGCCCAGGTGCGGCTGCACCCGGGCCTGCGCTTGAACCATGCGCCCCCACATAGGCTGGCCATGCTTGTCGCGCCCCGGCTTGGGGCGCGGCAGCAAGCATTCCTTTATTAGTACATGTCATCTATTCCTCCTCGCAGCACCATGTCCGATGCACCCGAAGTGAACCCAGCTCCCGGCAAGAACTCTGAGCAACATCCGCTGGATGCATTGACGGGTGGCGCCTTTTCCGCCGAAACCTCGGGCGATCGCGCCGCGCGCATCCGCGAATGGCTGGCGACCCAGCCTCCGGTGGAGCAGCTCCAGGACGTCCTCAAGGAACTGAGCGCGCGCGACAAGGGCGCGGCCCGCGCCGTGCGCGAACGCCTGGACGAAATCCGCCGCACCGAAAACCAGGAAAAAATTTCCGTGGAATGGGCCGAGAAGGCTCAGACCCTGCTGGATGTCTCGCCTTTCGATGCCGCCGCCGCCGCCGCCTGGCAGCGCGATGCGGCCAAGGCCGGCGCGGCGCTGTCGCGCGAGCCCCTGTCGCAATTCAAGGCCCGCCTGGCCGAGCGCGTGAAGGCGGTGGAAGAGCTGCAGCACCGCACCCAGGTGCAGCGCGAAGTGGCCCTGCTGCTGGCGCAGCGCATCGAGGTGCTGTCCACCAAGTCCTGGCGCGATGCCCAGGCCGCGCTGGAAGCGCTGCGCGCCGACGTGGGCCGCTGGCAGGAACAGGCCCAGGAACTGACCGGCGATGCCAGCTGGAGCAGTGTGGACAGCCGTTTCCCTCCTCAACTGGAAGCCGCTTCCGCACAGCTGACGCTGGTCTGGGAAGCTTTCCAATCCGCATTGGCCCAGACCGAGGCAGCGGCCGCTGAGGAAAGCGCCCCGCTGCCCACCGTGCCCGTGTGGGCCGACGAAATCCGCGTGGCGCGCGGCCTGCCGCCCGAAACCGCTTCTGTGGAGGCTGCCAAGCCCGCTGCGGCACGCGCTGCAGCCGGTGGCCGCGGCAAGCCTGCGCCCGAGCAGGTGGAGGCCGCCAAGGCCGCCATGGGCCAGGCGCTGCAGGCGCTCAAGGACGAGACCGCCGCCGGAAAGACCGCAAGTGACGGCAAGGCCGGCTCCGCCGCCGTGCAAGCCATGCGTGCTGCCATCAAGGCCCATGGCCGCGCCGTGGACGATGCGCTGGTGACCGAAGTACACGAAGCGCTGGTGGCCGCAGGCGAGGCCGAAGGCTGGCAGCGCCAGAACGCCGACAAGCTGCGCGAAGATCTGGTGGCCAAGGCCGAAGGCCTGATCAACCGCCCCGAGGGCCAGGCCCTGGGCGGCCGCAAGATCCAGGAAACCCTGCGCAGCCTGCGCGAGCAGTGGAAGCTGGCCGACCAGGGCGCGGTGGCCAACCACGCGCTGTGGAAGAAGTTCGACGAGGCCTGCAACGCGGCCTACAAGGTCGTCGAAGCCTGGCACGACAAGGTGCGCCAGGACAGCAGCCAGGCCAAGGCCTTGCGTCTGACCCTGATCGAGGAAATCAAGGCCTGGGCGGCCGAGCATGCCGCCAGCGAAGACTGGAAGGGCGTGGCCCGCGCACTGCGCCAGTTCGCGGAGCGCTGGCGCGAGAGCGGCCACATCGGCGAGAAGCTGTTTGCCGAGCTGCAGCCGCTGTTCAAGCAGGCCATGGCCGCCGCCGAGGCGCCGTTGCATGCCGCCCAGAAGGCCAGCCTGCAGCGCCGCCACGCCATGATCGACGAAGCTGCTGCCCTGGGCGCCGCCCCCAGCCTGCGCATCGATGCCGTCAAGGTCCTGCAGCAGCGCTGGCAGGCCGAAGCCCAGGCTGTGCCGCTGGACCGCAAGCACGAGCAGAAGCTGTGGGACGCGTTCCGCCAGCCGCTGGACGAAGCCTTCAACCGCAAGGGCGGCGAGCGCGGCCCGCGTGCTGCTGCCGAGTTGTCCGAGCGCGACCGCCGCGTGCTGGAAGCCTCCAAGGCCGTCGAGGCGGCCAACGCCAGCGGCGATGCCCAGCAGATCCGCGCCGCCATGGCCGAGCTTGAATCCGTGCTCAAGAGCCAGGCAGCCCCGGACTCCGAGCAAAACCACTCGCAAGCCCGGGCCGATCAAGTCTCCAATGCTTCTGAAGCACAAGCAACGCCGGCCCAGCCGGCCCGCCCGGTGGTGGCCGTGCGCGGCGACGACCGCCCCGGTGTGAAAAAGGATGCGGCGGCCGCTCCCGCCGGCCGCCCGGGCCGCCCTGGCGACCGCAAGGACGGCGGCCGCGGGCGCGATGCCCGCGATGGCCGTGGTACCGAGCGTGGCCGTGATGGACGTGATGCAGGCCGTGGTCGTGATTTCGTCCGCGAAGAGCGCGGTCCGCGCCTGGCCGATCCGGCCTTCCGCGCTCAGCGCGAGGCCATGGAGCACGCCCAGGAAGCCCTGCGCAAGCTCGCGGCCCAGGCCCACGGCGAAGCGCTGAGCCAGTTGATGAATGCCTGGGAAGCGCGCGATGCGTCGCAGCTGCCCTCGGCCCAGCAGCTGGGCGGCCGCGTGACGGCCCCGGTGCGCTCCGCATGGTCCAACGCCGTTGCCGCCACGCCCAAGGGTGATGCCGCACAGGCGCTGCTGCGCCTGGAAATGGCCGCCGACGTGCCCACGCCGGCCGACCAGCTGAGCGCCCGCCGCGCATTGCAGCTGCAGCTGCTTACGCGCCGCAACGATCCTTCGCCCCAGGAAACCTGGGGCCAGGATGCCGCCCAGGTGCTGGCCAGCGCACGCGACGAAGCTTCGGCCCGCCGCCTGCAGAACGCGCTCAAGCATCTGTTGAAGAAGTAAGCCCCCGAGGCGCTGCGCGCCTTCCCCCGAGGGGGACGACGCCTTCGCCGCGAGGCGGCCCTTGCTCTGCGTCCCTGACTTGGGCTGTGCCCGTTTCATGGATTGCCGGCCATGCCTGGAGCCCTGGATAGCCAATGTGGAAATGCCGTTCACCGATGCCGGTGAGCGGCATTTTTCATGGCGAGTCCCGGCAAGGTCGGGCTTGGTGCATGGCCGTGGCTGAGCATGGTTGCGGGCGGTTCGTTAAAATCAAGGGTTGGTTTTGGCTCGCCGGGCATGGATGGGCCGCTACACGCTGTCGGCCTTGTCTGGCCGGGCGCAAGGATTTAAAGCACATCAATGACTAGCGAACAGAACACCTCCACACAAGCTGCGCCCAAGGTCGGCTTCGTATCCCTGGGCTGCCCCAAGGCGCTCACGGACTCCGAACTGATCCTCACGCAGCTCAGCGCCGAGGGCTATCAGACCTCCAAGACCTTCGAGGGCGCGGACCTGGTCATCGTCAATACCTGCGGCTTCATCGATGACGCCGTCAGGGAAAGCCTGGACACCATCGGCGAGGCGCTGGCCGCCAACGGCAAGGTGATCGTGACGGGCTGCCTGGGTGCCAAGGCCGGCAAGCAGGGTGGCAACATGGTGGCCGAGGTGCACCCCAGCGTGCTGGCCGTGACCGGCCCGCATGCTACGCAGGAGGTGATGGATGCCGTCCACACCCATCTGCCCAAGCCGCACGACCCCTTCGTGGACCTGATTCCCGGCGGAATCCCGGGGGCCATCGGCGAAGCCGGCATCAAGCTCACGCCCAAGCACTATGCGTACCTGAAGATTTCCGAAGGCTGCAACCACCGCTGCACCTTCTGCATCATCCCCTCGATGCGCGGCGATCTGGTGTCGCGCCCCATCGGCGATGTGCTCAAGGAAGCCAAGGCGTTGTTCGAAGGCGGCGTCAAGGAGCTGCTGGTCATCAGCCAGGACACCTCGGCCTACGGCGTGGACGTGAAGTACCGCACGGGCTTCTGGGACGGCAAGCCGGTCAAGACCCGCATGCTGGAGCTGACCGAGGAGCTGGGCAAGCTGGCCGCCCAGCACGGCGCCTGGGTGCGCCTGCACTATGTCTATCCCTATCCCACGGTGGACGCCATCCTGCCGCTGATGGCACAGGGCCTGGTGCTGCCTTACCTGGACGTGCCGCTGCAGCACAGCCACCCCGACGTCCTGAAGCGCATGAAGCGCCCGGCCAGCGGCGAGAAGAACCTGGAGCGCATCAAGGAATGGCGCAAGGTCTGCCCCGAGCTGGTGATCCGCTCCACCTTCATCGCCGGCTTTCCCGGCGAGACCGAGGAAGAGTTCGAGCATCTGCTGAACTTCATCCGCGAAGCCGAGATCGACCGTGCCGGCTGCTTTGCCTACAGTCCGGTGGAAGGCGCCACGGCCAACGAACTGCCCGGCATGCTGCCCGAGGAAGTGCGCGAGGCGCGCCGCACGCGCTTCATGGAAGTGGCCGAGGAGGTCTCCACCCAGCGCCTGCAGCGCCGCGTCGGCCAGGTCATGAAGGTGCTGGTGGACAAGTCCATCGGCTTGGGCAAGAAGGGCGGCGTGGGCCGCACCTATGCCGACGCGCCCGAGATCGACGGCGTGGTCCAGCTGCTGCCGCCCGAGAAGGCCAGCAAGACCTACAAGGTGGGCGAGCTGATCAGCGTGAAGATCGTGGGCACGCAAGGCCACGATCTGGTAGGCCAGCCGGTCTGATGTCTGCCTTCATAAAGTGAGCAGCCTGCGCTGAAAGGGTAAGGGTTTCAGGCTTTTTATCCCTTGAATCCATTACCTATCAATCGCAGGTAGCTCACTTTTTTGATGCATACGCGCAGCGGCCAATAAAAAAGGCTTCCTCTTGGGAAGCCTTTTTTGCGTGGGAGGCTGCTGCGGGAGCTGCCATCGCATTACACGCGCTTGCGGTATTCGCCGGTGCGGGTGTCGATTTCGATCTTGTCTTCCTGGGCCACGAACAGGGGCACGGCCACTTCGAAGCCGGTAGCGATCTTGGCGGGCTTCAGCACCTTGCCGGAAGTGTCGCCCTTGACGGCGGGTTCGGTCCAGGTGATTTCGCGCACGATGGTGGTGGGCAGTTCGCAGGAAATGGCCTTGCCGTCGTAGAACACGACTTCGGCTTCCATGCCGTCTTCCAGGTAGTTGATGGCGTCGCCCATGTTTTCGGCTTCGACTTCGTACTGGTTGAACTCGGCGTCCATCCACACGTACATGGGGTCGGCGAAGTAGGAGTAGGTGCAATCCTTCTTGTCCAGGATCACGTTGTCGATCTTGTCGTCAGCCTTGAACACGTTTTCCGTGCCGAAGTTGCCGATCAGGCTCTTGAGCTTCATGCGCACGGTGGCAGCGCCACGGCCGCCACGGGCGTATTCGGTCTTCAGAACGATCATGGGATCCTTGCCGAACATGATCACGTTGCCGGCGCGGATTTCTTGAGCGATTTTCATAGCTTGCTTATGAAAGGTTGGAGCCGCTCTACACGGCAGGCAAGCTGTTCGCAAAAATCAAAGTGCGGCGGCGGGGCCTGCCGCGTGTGCCGCGGCGGTGGAGCGACCCTGTAAGGCCGGCGTGCTGCCGGCGCCCCAGGGAGGCAAAACGTAGATTTTAGCTTTTTTCGGCAACAAAGGCTTGAAGCTGTGCAATCAAATCGATTTGTTGGGCCAGCCGCCCGCGTGCCGCCTGTGTGCATTGCTGCCATTCGTGCAGCATTGCGGGGCTGGGCAAAGGCAATGTTTGCGGCGCGGTCATGCCGTTCCAGGCGTGGTGGAAGGCCCGCAGGCTGGCTGGCGCCTGCAGCCAGGCCAGAAAGGCGTCGAGCTTGTCGTGGTGCGCATTGTCGTGCTGCGGATAGATGTGCCAGACCATGGGCTGGCCGGCCCACAGCGCGCGCACCAGCGAATCCTCGCCGCGCACCAGGTTCAGGTCGCAGCCCCAGAGCATTTCGTCGAACAGCGGCTGGGCACAGGGCTGCAGATAGTGCAGGGCCGGCTGGGCCGCTGGCGATGGTGGCAAGGCCTGTACCGCCGCCGTGGCGCGGCCCGGCGTGACCAGCAAATGGGATGGGTGTGCCGCGGCCTTGCGCAACTGCCACATGAGCTCGGGCAGGGCCGCGGGTTCGTAGCAGAACAGCGAGATCGCGCAGTCATCCTCGGCCATGCCGAAACGCGAGCGCCACGCGTTCCGCCGGCTTGCAAAGGCCTGCTGGCGCCCCGCCAGGTCCTGTTCGCGTGCCAGCGCGCCCGTGTCCGGGGTGAAGCCTGGGTAGAAGAACCAGCGCGTCATGCCGGCGGCGGGGCCGGACATGAGACGCGAAGGCAGGCGGTGGCAGCGCTCCACATAGTCCTCGGCCGACAGGTATTCGAGGTTGATCCATACCGGGGCGGCACCGGCGGCGGCCTTGTCCGCGATGCGCTGCACAAAGGGCGCGGGAATCTCGCAGCCAAAGGCCTCGACCACCACATCACCCACTAGCGCGCCCACGGCCTCGGGCAGGTCGGCAGCCTGCGCGGGCCATGGGTGAACGCTGAGCCCCGAAGGATGCGGCCGTGGCGCCATCCACTGCAGGGCGCTGGCGTCGTCCATCCACAGCCGTACCTGCTGGCCGCGCGCCGCGAGTTCGGCCGCGATGCGCCAGCACACGCCCACGTCGCCGAAGTTGTCGATGACCTGGCAAAAAATATCCCAGGTGCGCGGCGCATGGGCTTGGGGCGCCGTTTCTGGGGCGAGTGGGAGGAAATCCAGCATGGTTTGCTTCGATGGGGCGTCTAGGGCCATCAAGGGGTGGGCGTTTGGCACAGATGCTCGACCAGCAACTGGGCCACGGGCGACAGCGCATCCTGCGAACGCACGCAAAGCATGAGCTGGCGCTCGGCCCAGGGCTCGGCCAGCCGTATGCAGCGCAGCGGCAGCGCGCCCATGTAGATGCGTGCGCTGCCTTCGGGCAGGATGCCGATGCCCAGGCCCGCGGCCACCATCAGGCATAGCGCGTCATAGCCCGTCACCTTCATGCGCAGGCGCAGTTGCAGGCCCTGGTCGGCGGCTGCGCGGGTAAGTTGATGGTTGAGTGCGCTGTCGGCATGCATGCCGATCAGGTCATGCTCCACCACCTGGGCCAGAGCCAGCTTGCGCTGCCTTGCCAGCACATGGCCCTGGGGCACGACCACGGCCAGGCGGTCGCCGCGGTAGGGGCGCAAGCTGATCTTGTCGCCGTAGCTGCCGTTGTTGAGCAGGCCGATATCGGCCTCGTTGTCGGCCACGGCGCGCGCGATGTCGTTGCTCACGCGCTCCTGCAGGCGCACGTCCACATGCGGATGCTGACTCAGAAAGCTCTGCAACTGCGCGGGCAGGAACTGGGTGATGCTGGAGATATTGGCCATCACGCGCACATGGCCGCGCAGGCCTTTGCCGCCGTCGTGTGCATAGTCCTTCATCTGCGTGGCGATGCCGTCGAGCTCGTTGAGCACGCCGCGCGCCATGTGCAGCAAGGCATAGGCCGCAGCCGTGGGCGTGCTGCCGCGGTTGCTGCGCGTGAAGAGCTCCACCTGCAGCTGGTCCTCCAGCTCCGCCAGGCGCCGGCTGGCGGCCGAGGGCGCGATGTGCTCGCGCGAGGCGGCCCGCGCGATGGCGTTTTCTTCCATCACGGCCACAAACAGGCGCAGGGTGATCGGGTCCAGTTTCATAGGACTTGCGATTATCCCGCCAAGCGCTCCCTGGCCATGCCCAAATGCGATGGCAGCTTCGCATTTGAGCGTTTTGCATTGTGCTGTGCCCGGAGCAAGATGACCCGCAAAGCCGTGTTCCGGGTTGGAACTGCGGCACCAAGAGAGACAACTGGATGAGTGCAAAGAACATCAGCAACCCTGCCACGCCGGTCGACACGCCCAGCGCGCTGCAAGGCGTGAAGGTGGTGGAAATGGGGCAGTTGATCGCCGGACCGTTCTGCGGCAAGACGCTGGGCGAATTCGGCGCCGACGTGATCAAGATCGAGGCGCCCGGCGCGGGCGACCCGCTGCGCAACTGGCGGCTGATCAAGGCCGGCACTTCCGTCTGGTGGCAGGTGCAGTCGCGCAACAAGCGCTCGGTGGCCCTCGACCTGCGCCAGAAGGAGGCCCAGGATGTGGCCCGGCGCCTGCTCGCCGAAGCCGATGTGCTGATCGAGAACTTCCGCCCCGGCACGCTGGAGGGCTGGGGCATGTCGCCTGCCGAGCTGCACGTCCTCAATCCCGGTCTGGTGATCCTGCGCATCTCGGGCTACGGCCAGACCGGCCCCTACCGCGATCAGCCGGGCTTTGGCGTGATCGGCGAGGCCATGGGCGGCCTGCGCCACCTGACGGCCGAGCCGGGCCGCGTGCCGGTGCGCGTGGGCGTCTCCATAGGCGACACGCTGGCCGCGCTGCATGGCGTGATCGGCGTGATGATGGCGCTGTACCATCGGAAGGTGAGCGGCGGCCCGGGCCAGGTCATCGACGTGGCATTGCACGAGGCCGTGTTCAACGTGATGGAAAGCCTGTTGCCCGAATACAGTGCCTTCGGCGCCGTGCGCGAGGCCGCTGGCAGCGCGCTGCCTGGCATTGCGCCATCCAACGCCTATCCCTGCCAGGACGGCTGGGTGCTGGTGGCCGGCAATGGCGACTCCATCTTCAAGCGTCTGATGTCGGTCATAGGCCGCCAGGATCTGGCCGATGCGCCCGACCTGGCCCACAACGCCGGCCGCGTGGCGCGCGTGGCCGAGATCGATGCCGCCGTTGGCGATTGGACGCATGGCCGCAGCGTGCGCGCCGTGATGGCGGAACTGGCCAAGGCCCGCGTGCCCGCAGGCAAGGTCTATACGGCCCGAGATATTGCCGAGGACCCGCACTACCGCGCCCGCGACATGATCCTGACCCAGCGCACGCGCGACGGCTATGACGTGGAAGTGCCGGGCATCGTGCCCAAGCTTTCGCTCACGCCCGGCACGGTGCGTGCCAGCGCGCCCCATGTGGGCGACGATACCGACGCCGTGCTGGCCGAGGTGGGCCTGACGGCCGGGCAGATCGCGCTGTTGCGCAGCAAGGGGATCATTCAATGAGTTCGCAAGCCGTCTGGCAGGGCGCAGGCCGCCGCATCTTCATGAACGAAGTCGGCACGCGCGACGGCCTGCAGATGGAGCCGGCCTTTGTGTCCACCGAGGACAAGATCGCACTGGTCAACGCGTTGTCGGATGCGGGCCTGTCCAAGATCGAAGTCACGGCCTTTGTCTCGCCCACGGCGATTGCCGCGCTGCGCGACGGCGAGATCGTGATGCGCGAGATCGCGCGTCGGCCCGGCACCGTCTACACGGCGCTGGTGCCCAATGTGCGCGGCGCCGAGCGCGCCATCGAGGCGCGCACCGGCGAACTCAATCTCGTGATGTCGGTCAGCGAGACGCACAACCTCTGCAATCTGCGCATGCAGCGCGCGCAGTCGTTCGCGGTCCTGCAGCAGGTGATCGCCACGGCGCAGCAGGCCCGCGTGCCGGTCAATGTCTCGCTGTCGTGCTGCTTCGGCTGCCCCATGGAGGGCGACGTACCGCAGGCCGAAGTGCTGGCCTGGGTGCAGCGCTTTGCCGATCTGGGCGTGCAGGGCATCACGCTGTGCGACACCACGGGCATGGCCTATCCCAGCCAGGTGCATGAGATGACCAGGGCCTTCAAGGCGCGCTGGCCCGCGCTGGGCCTGACCCTGCATTTCCACAACACGCGCGGCATGGCGCTGGCCAATGTGCTGGCGTCCATGGCCGCGGGCGCTGACCGGTTCGACGCTTCGATAGGCGGTCTGGGCGGCTGCCCGTATGCGCCCGGAGCCTCGGGCAATGCCTGCACCGAGGAAATCGTGCATGCGCTGCAGCTCATGGGCTACGACACGGGTATCGACCTGCCGGCGCTGATCGCCACCGCGGCCCGACTGCCCGCGCTGATCGGCCACGAGGTGCCCAGCCAGATCGCGCGCGCCGGTCACCGGCTGGACCTGCACCCGGTGCCCGCGGGCTTCGATGCGATCCGCGAGCGCGCGCTGGCGCGGCAGCCTTCATTGCCTTATCCATAACGACAGGAGACAACCCATGCCTTTGATCACCGCATTCCACGGCCGCCGGGCCGCGCTGGCCCTGGGGGCCGCAGTGGGCGCCATGCTGTGCGCCGCGCCCCTGGGTGCCGGCGCGCAGGACAAGTACCCCTCCAAGCCCATCACCCTCGTGGTGCCGCAGGCCGCGGGCGGGGCCAACGACGCCATCGCGCGCGTGCTGGCGCAGCGCCTGACCGAGCAGATGGGCCAGAGCGTGATCGTGGACAACCGCCCCGGCGCGGGCGGCACGCTGGCCACCGCGGCGCTGGCGCGCGCCAAGCATGATGGCTACACGCTGCTGGTCACGGCCGACAGCGCGCACGTGATCGGCCCGGCGATCTACAAGAACCCCGGCTTCGATGCGGTCAAGGACTTCGAGCCCGTGGCGCCCATCGCCACGGCCGGCTATGTGCTGGTGGCGCACCCCTCGTTCCCGGGCAATAACGTGGCGGACCTCATCCGGCTCGCCAAGGCCAGCCCCGGCAAGTACGCCATCGCCTCGGCCGGCAACGGCACGCTCAACCACCTGATCGGCGAACTGCTGCAAAAGGCCGCGGGCATCCAGCTGCAGCACATTCCCTACAAGGGCTCGGCTGCCGCCGCCACCGACGTGGCGGGCGGGCAGGTGCCGCTGTCGGTGCAGAGCCTGCCTTCGTCGATCGCCTTCATCAAGGCGGGCAAGCTCAAGGTGCTGGGCGTGGTGAACGAGAAGCGCGTCGCCGCGCTGCCCGACGTGCCCACCATCGGCGAGACGCTCAAGGGCTTCGGCCAGGCGCCGTGGTACGCCATGTTCGCCCCGGCGGGCACGCCCGCGCCCATCGTCGAGCGGCTGCAGGCCGAAGTGGCGAGCGCGCTGGATCACAAGGACGTGGTGGACAAGCTGGCCGTCGTGGGCTGCGAGCCGTTCAAGGGCACGTCCTCCCAGCTCGGCGCGCTCGTGCAATCCGACCTGCCCAAGTGGGCGCGCGTGGTCAAGGACACCGGCGCCACCGTGGACTGATCCGGTCCATACCCGATTCCACACGCCTCTCACCAAGGAGACACAACCCATGATGGCAACGCGCATCACCCGCAAACACTTCGGCGCGCTGGCGCTGGCTGCGCTCGCCCCCTTGGCCCTGGCCGCGGCCTGGGCGCAGGGCGGCTACCCGTCGCGCACGCTGACCTTCGTCGTGCCCGCCGCAGCCGGCGGTACCACCGACCTCTCGGCCCGCATGGCCGCGCAGGCCCTGGCGCCGATGCTCGGCCAGTCCGTGGTGGTGGACAACAAGGGCGGCGGCAACGGCGCCATTGCCGCCAATCTGGTCAAGCGGGCCGAGCCCGACGGCTACACGCTGCTCGTGCAGTACTCGGGCTACCATGTGATCTCGCCCCACCTGGTCAAGGCCAGGAGCTGGGAGCAAGGCGATTTCGCGCCCGTGGCCAATGTGCTCTCGGCCCCGCAGATCATCGTGGTGCGCTCCGAACTGCCGGTGAAGACGCTGGCCGAGCTGGTCGACTACGCCAAATCCCATCCGGGCAAGCTCAACTACGCCTCTTCGGGCAACGGTTCGCTGCAGCATGTGACGGGCGCTATGCTGGAGCAGCAGGCCGGCGTGAAGATGGTGCACGTTCCCTACAAGGGCACGGGCCCCGCGCTGCAGGACCTGCTGGGCGGCCAGGTGGACCTGACCTTCGGCACCGCGCCGCCGTTCATGCCCTATGTGCAAAGCGGCAAGCTGCGCGTATTGGCCGTGACGGGCAAGCAGCGCCTGCCCAGCCTGCCCAATGTGCCGACCACGGCCGAGGCCGGCTACCCCGGCGTGAACGCCACCTCGTGGTTCGCCGTGTTCGCGCCCAAGGCCACGCCGCAGCCCGTGATCGACAAGCTGGCGGCCGACCTGAAGAATGTGGTGGAAGACCCGGCCTTCAAGAAGAAAGCCGAGGAGCAGGGCGCCACGGCGGACTATATGAACTCGCAGCAGCTCGGTGCCATGGTCAAGACCGAGTACGCCAGCTGGGCCCAGGTGGTGAAGTCCTCCAAGATCGAGGCTGAGTAGGCCGCACGTTTCGCATGGCCCAGGCCCGGAGCTTCCGGGCCTTTTCATGTCCAGAGCGCTTGCCGTGTGATTGCATGCGACATGGGTCGACAATAGCGCCCATGTCTTCCACGCATTCCGATGAATTGCTGGCCCAGGTGGCGGCATTGCCGCCGCTGCCGGGCGTGTACCGCTACTTCGACGCCGCGGGCACCTTGCTCTACGTGGGCAAGGCCATCAACCTCAAGCGCCGCGTCTCCAGCTATTTCCAGAAAGACCATGGCGGCACGCGCATAGGCCATATGGTCAGCAAGATCGCGCGCATGGAGACCACGGTGGTGCGCTCCGAGGCCGAGGCGCTGCTGCTGGAAAACAATCTGATCAAGACCCAGCACCCCAAGTACAACATCCTGTTCAGGGACGACAAAAGCTATCCCTATCTCAAGATCACCGGGGTGTCGCAGCGCGACGGCAAGGAGGGCGAGCCCGCCTTCCAGATTTTTCCGCGCATGGCCTATTACCGCGGTGCCGTGGACAAGCAGCACCGCTACTTCGGCCCCTATCCCAGCGCCTGGGCCGTGAAGGAAAGCATGCAGCTGCTGCAGAAGGTGTTCCGCCTGCGCACCTGCGAGGACACGGTGTTCGCCAACCGCAGCCGCCCCTGCCTGCTCTACCAGATCAAGCGCTGCACGGGGCCTTGCGTGGATTTGATCTCGCCCGAAGCCTATGCGCTCGATGTGCGCAATGCCGAAGCCATGCTGCGCGGCGAAACCCAGGAGCTGATGCGCCAACTGGAGGCGCGCATGATGGAGTACGCCGAAAAGCTCGAATACGAAAAGGCCGCCGAGGTGCGCAACCAGATCACCGCGCTGTCGCGCGTGCTGCACCAGCAGGCCATCGAGACGGCCGACGACAAGGATGTGGACATCCTCGCCGTCAAGGTGCAGGGCGGCCGTGCCTGCGTGAACCTGGCCATGGTGCGCGGTGGCCGCCATCTGGGGGACCGGCCGTATTTCCCGGCCAATCTGGGCGATGCGGCCTCGGTGTATTCAAGCGAGCAGGAACTCGACGCCGCGGCTGCCGCACGTCCGGTGGAAGAGCTGGTGCTCGATGCCTTCATCGCCCAGCACTATATGGGCGTGGCCGTGCCGCCCACGCTGATCGTCAGCCATCCGGTGGACAAGAAACTGGTGGAACTGTTGATCGAGCAGACCGGGGTGCGCATCACGGTGCTGCAGCAGCCGCGCGAGCAGCGCCGCATCTGGCTGGAGATGGCGCAGAAGAATGCCGACATCCAGCTCGCGCGCCTGCTGGCCGAGGAGGGCTCGCAACAGGCGCGCACGCGTGCCCTGGCCGAGGCGCTGGACCTGCCCGTGGACAGCCTGGACGAGCTGGGCATCGAATGCTTCGACATCTCGCACACCAGCGGGGAGAACACCCAGGCCTCCTGCGTGGTGTTCCGCCACCACAGGATGCAGAGCAGCGAGTACCGCCGCTTCAACATCGAGGGCATCACGGGCGGCGACGACTACGCTGCCATGCGCCAGGTGCTCACGCGCCGCTACAAGCCCGTGGCCGAGGCCCAGCGCGAGGCGGGGGGCGCCGAGCTGACGGGCAAGCAGCGGCGCCTGCCCGACCTGGTGCTGGTGGACGGCGGCAAGGGCCAGGTCAGCATGGCGCGCGAAGTGTTCACCGAACTGGGGTTGGACCTGTCGCGCATCGTCGGCGTGGAAAAAGGCGAGGGCCGCAAGGTCGGTCTGGAAGAACTGGTCTTTGCCGATGGGCGCGACAAGGTCTATCTGGGGCACGACTCCGCGGCGCTGATGCTGGTGGCCCAGATCCGCGACGAGGCCCACCGCTTTGCCATCACCGGCATGCGCGCGGCGCGTGCCAAGGTGCGCGTGGGCGGCGGCCAGCTGGAGGAGATTCCCGGCGTCGGCCCCAAGAAGCGCGCGCGGTTGCTGCAGCGTTTCGGCGGCGTGCGTGGCGTGGCCGAGGCCAGCGTGGACGATCTGATGACGGTGGACGGTATCTCCGCCAGCCTGGCCGAAGACATTTACCGCGCGCTGCATTGATGTCGATGTGTTGCTTTGTCCGCTTCGCAGCCGTATTGACGCGCATCCAGGGCCTGGGGCCGTGACACAATGACGCCCATGTTCATGACCATCCCCACCTTGATGACCTGTACGCGGATCGTGGCGATACCGCTCATCGTCGGGGTGTTCTATACGCCGCTGGAGCCCGCCACGCGCAATCTGATCGCCACGCTGATGTTCATCGTGTTCGCCGCCACGGACTGGCTCGATGGCTATCTGGCCCGCAAGCTCGATCAGACCTCGGCGTTCGGCGCGTTCCTCGATCCGGTGGCCGACAAATTCCTGGTCTGCGCCTCGCTGCTGGTGCTGGTACATCTGCAGCGCACGGACGTTTTCGTGGCTCTCATCATCATCGGCCGCGAGATCGCCATCTCGGCGCTGCGCGAATGGATGGCCCACATCGGTGCCAGCAAGAGCGTGGCCGTGCACATGCTGGGCAAGCTCAAGACCACGGCGCAGATGGTGGCCATTCCGTTCCTGCTCTATGACGGCGTGTTGTTTCGGGGCTTCGACACCGGCGTCTGGGGGCAGGGTCTGATCTGGATCGCGGCCGTGCTCACGGTCTGGTCCATGGTCTATTACCTGCAGAAGGCCTTGCCTGAAATCCGGGCTCGCATCTCCTAGCGATTTGCAATGGATACGCTCAAAGCGCTTGTCCATCAAGCACTTTTTGCTATTTATTGATGAGCGTTTGAGAATTTTTTTTGTACGCTCTGCAAGCCTGTGATCGCAGGCCCTGGCGAAACCATGAGGCTTTGCGAGTCCTTGTCAATACGTGAAGCCGACACGCCATCCCCAGCAAAAAAGCCACTCGCGAAGCCGAAAAAGGCCGCGAAACCGCATAGAATCGAATCTTGTCGCTGTGATGCGCAGCGCGAATTGACATGTGGAAAGTCCATGGCTTCAAGCCGAATGCAGATGCCGCAAGGCAGTGCAGATGTGCGGCAAGCCAGATTCCGTATCTGTCCGCGCCGGGTTTCTGGTTGCGCCAAATTTGCGGCCACAGAGGCATTCCATTCACTTATTTCTCGAGAGGCATCTTGTGAATAAAACCGAACTGATTGAGCACATCGCTACCAACGCCGACATTTCCAAGGCCGCTGCTGCGCGTGCGCTGGATTCCACCATCGACGCGGTGAAAAAGACACTGAAAAAGGGTGGTTCAGTATCGCTCGTTGGTTTCGGCACATTCGCCGTCGGCAAGCGTGCAGCCCGTACGGGTCGTAACCCCCGCACCGGCGACACCATCAAGATCAAGGCCGCGAAGGTGCCAAAATTCCGTCCGGGCAAGGCCTTGAAGGATGCCTTGAACTGACAACCGGTTTGATGTGGGGTCCTTAGCTCAGTTGGTAGAGCGGCTCCTTTACACGGAGTAGGTCGGCGGTTCGAGACCGTCAGGACCCACCACAGAAATCGCTGAAAGCACCTGGAGTTTCCGGGTGCTTTTTTCATTTCTGCATGCTCTGTTGCAGGCCTGGGGTGGCGGCCGTGTGCAAGGCCTGCAGTTTTATGACCGTCATGCAACAGCCTGGAGCGGTAAACAGCGAGTGCGCAGGTAGAATGCTTGCAATTAGCCTAACCCGTTGGTGGAGGTTGGATGGCATGGCGCTTTGATGCTCTGTAGAGACCCGGTCTGTGGCGTACTCGGGCTTGCCTGGCGGCCTCTCCACTGAACAATACCAAAGGCGAACGCAAGTTCGCCTTTGTTTTTTGCTGCCGCAGAAAGATAGACCATGTTCGAATCCATCCGCAAGCATTCCAAGTTCGTAATGATCTTGTTGTTCTTGCTGATCATTCCCTCTTTCATCTTTGTCGGGGTCAACCAGAACTACTTCACGGAATCGAGCAAGACCGTGGCTCGAGTCGATGGTCATGACATCACCCAGCAGGATTGGGACAATGCCCATCGCGTGGAAAGCGACAGGTTGCGCGCCCAGAATCCCGGCATGGATGTCAAGCTGCTGGACTCGCCCGAGGCACGCTACGCCACCCTGGAAAAGCTGGTGCGCGACCGCGTGCTGGCCACCGCCGTGAAGAAGCTGCACCTGACCGCGACCGATGAACAGCTGGTGCGCACGCTGCAGGAGATCCCGGCGATTGCGGCTCTGCGCAAGCCCGATGGCTCGCTGGATGCGCAGGCCTACAAGGCACTCGTGGGCTCTCAGGGCATGACGCCCGAAGGCTTCGAAGCCAATCTGCGCAACGAGCTTGCCCTCAACCAGGTGCTGGGCGGCATCTCGGCCACGGTGTTCACGACCGATGCGGAGCTCAAGCAGGCCATGGATGCGCTGTACCAGCGCCGCGAGGTGCAGGTGGCCCGCTTCGAGGCCAAGGCCTTTGCAGCCAAGGTCCAGCCATCGGAGGCCGAACTCAAGGCCTATTACGACGCCCATACCAGCCGCTTTCAGCAGCCCGAGGAAGCGTCGGTGGAATACGTGCAGCTGGACCTGGCAGCCGTGGAGGCCGGCATAGTGCTGAGCGAAGACGATTTGCGCACCTACTACAAGGAAAATGCGGAACGCCTGGCCGGCCCTGAAGAGCGGCGCGCCAGCCACATCCTGATCAATGCGCCCAAGGATGCTCCGGCTGCCGATCGTGCCAAGGCAAAGGCCAAGGCCGAGGAACTGCTGGCCAAGGTGCGAGCGAATCCCAAGGGCTTTGCCGAAGTGGCCAAGGCCAACTCGCAGGATCCGGGCTCGGCAGCCTCCGGCGGCGATCTGGGCTACTTTGGCCGCGGCGCCATGGTCAAGCCTTTCGAGGATGCCGTGTTCGGCATGAAGGAAAGCCAGATCAGCGATGTGATCGAATCCGATTTCGGCTATCACATCATCGAGCTGACCGGCATCAAGCAGCCCAAGGCACCTTCGTTCGAGGAAATGCGTCCCAAGCTGGTGGCCGATCTGAAGAAGCAGCAGGCCCAGCGCAAGTTCGCCGAGATGGCTGAAGCCTTCTCCAATGGTGTTTACGAGCAGTCCGACAGCCTGCAGCCTGTTGCCGACAAGTTCAAGCTGGCGGTCCACAAGGTCGAGCATGTGACGCGCCAGCCTGCTGCGGGTGCGCAAGGCCCTCTGGCCAACGCCCGCTTCCTGGAAGCGCTGTTCTCCAAGGACTCCCTGGAGAACAAGCGCAATACCGATGCCGTGGAACTGGCTCCCAGCAACCTGGTTTCCGGCCGCGTGGTGCAATACTCCGCAGCTCGCACTCTGCCGATGAACGAAGTGGGCGACAAGCTCAAGCAGTTGTATGTGGCGCAGAAGTCGGCCGAGCTGGCATTGCGGGAAGGGCAGGCCAAGCTGGCCGAATGGAAGGCCAAGCCCGATGCGGCCCAACTGCCCGCCGCTGTGACCGTGAGCCGCGACCAGCCCCAGAACCTGCCGCGCCAAGTGGTGGATGCGGCACTGCATGCGTCGACCGCTGCTCTGCCTTCCTGGGCGGGCGTTGATCTGGGCTCCGAAGGCTATGCCGTGGTGAAGGTGAACCGCATCGTCGAGCGCCAGGCGACCGAGGCCCAGCTGCTGGAACAGCAGCGGGCGCAATTCGTGCAGTGGTCGTCGCTGGCCGAGGTGATGGCGTACTACGAGCTGCTGAAGACACAGCTGAAGGTGCAGATCAAAGTGCCCCAGCCTTGAGGTAAATTGGAAAATTAGTCCCAAGTTCGGCCGAGGACTAATTTCCCTGCAGTACAATAGACGTTTCTACGGTGGCTGTAGCTCAGTTGGTAGAGTCCAGGATTGTGATTCCTGTTGTCGTGGGTTCGAGCCCCATCAGCCACCCCAGATCGGAAAAACGCCTCATGCACCATGAGGCGTTTTGCATTGCCAAAGCCGCGATATGCCGTTGCGAGCCCTGGATAACAATGTTTTTACAGTAGAATAGACGCTTCTACGGTGGCTGTAGCTCAGTTGGTAGAGTCCAGGATTGTGATTCCTGTCGTCGTGGGTTCGAGTCCCATCAGCCACCCCAAATTCTAAAAGTCGTTGGCAATCAATGACTTAGGTCAGGGCAAAACTGATCGGTCTAGCACTTTGTATAGCACAAGGTCTAGCACTTCCAAGGTTGCATGTGAGTTCCAACCCACGGGAACTTCATGTTCAACACATACCAAGACAGGCACGGTACCTTCTACCTTCGCCTATTCGTTCCCAAAGTTCTTCACCCCCACGTTAGCAAGTCCAAGGTCATACAGAGTCTGAGAACCAAGGACCGTAAGCAGGCATACTTGCGAGCATTGGAAGCCAGCTTGGCCTTTGAAAAATGGGTTGGGGATATGAAGAAAAAACTAGAATTGGTGGACCCTCGGGAACTGGTTGTCACCTTCCCCAATGGAGCCAAGGCAGAATTTGACTTGGACAAGCCTGCGGAGAAGCTGGCCTATGAAGACACCATTGAGAAGATTGGGCGGTTTAAAGAACCCATAATCGTTCAAAAGCAGGTGTCAGCCACTACCCCACATGAAGGGTCAAGATATCGCCTTTTAGACCTGTTTGAGTCATACAAGGTAGCAAAGCGCAAGGTCTTTGCCCAGGCAAGCCAGAACGCCTATTTCCCACGCATTCAAAAATTCATTGAGCACTTCCAAGCTCGTGGGGTCATTTACATTGACGAAATTCACAAGCCTGAGGCCAGCGACTACCGCGAAATGGTGATCAATGCACAGGACAGTCCTCTGACCGTTGATAACTACACCAAATCGGTGAAGGGGTATTTTGACTTTGCCATTCAATCGGGCAAGTACCCTTTTGAAAATCCGTTTGCCAATCTTCACTTGGTCAAAAAATCTGACCGTGCCAAGCATACGGACTCGTGGTTGCCTTATACCAAGGACGAGATCCAAAGGCTCTTCGTAGGCGAATTTGAAGCCTACAAAAAACGATTTCCAAAACCTGACCTGTTCTTTGCTCCGTTGATTGCGTTGACTATGGGGCTTCGTGTAGGTGAAATTGCACAGCTTTACGTCAATGACGTTTATCAGGAAAACGGGATTTGGCTACTGGACGTGAATGAAAACGGACCCGATAAAAAGGTCAAATATCCGTCTTCCATTCGAAAAATTCCTTTGCCGTCCCAATTCCTTCAAACGAATTTCTTGGAATATCACGCTCTGATCAAAGCGAAGTATGGGGAAGCGTCATTGCTGTTTCCCTATCTGATAAAAACGGCCTCCAATGGCTACTCCAAAAATATCGTGACTAACTGGGGAAAGTACAAAACTGCCCTCATTAAGATTGACACCGATCAGAAATCATTCCATAGCTTACGGAAAAACGTGGGAGCAGGCATGGTGGATCTGCTCGTTGATCTGGCGCTGAGGAAACGAATTCTGGGCCATAGCATGAGTGGCGATATTACTCAGGAAGTCTATGGCAAGGAATTTTCTTTGGAGAATATTCGCTCTGTTCTGGAAAGTTTGAATTGGGGATTTGACTTCTCCAAGTTCCAATTCAAGTTCAAAAGCGAACATGCCTTGGGCCGTTTGGTGAATAGCAAGGCCATTCATTTGCGTCGTGAGGCAGCCAGAAAAGAGGCTGCGAAAAAAGCGAAGCAGTAGCACAATTCTTCTTGCGTCAACTATCAAATTTGATAGGTAACAGCAGAGAAGAATACAGGCCGAGTGTCAAATAAAAATGCTACCGATAGGTGGCATTTTTTTTGGCATTCGGAATGGGGGATAGGGGCCTGCCCCATGCTTTTAGGTTTTGATTTTGTTTTTTGGTTTACCCCCGGAGGGCCGCGCTTATGGAACAACGTGTAATAAGCATAGTCGGTCCCTATGCTTATCGACAAAGCAAAAAAACCTCCTACAATATAAAGAGCGGCAAAGCAAAAAACCGCATACCCAATAACAACAACAAAAACAATGGGAGCAAAATGGGATTTCAATTCATACACATGGAGTCATACGCGCGAGTTGCAGGCAAAGGCAAGGAAGGTGGTCACAACATACGCGACATAATCGACGAAGTAAAAAGAGCACCTGGGGCCGTTTCACATATCGAAAATCCACAAACACCTAAGGTGCTTTTCGGTATGGACCCAGAGGACGTTTACACAGAGTCAGTAACATGGGCCGAACAGGCAAAAGATGCCAAAGGCAGAAAATTACGCAAAGACGGCCTTTGCCTTTTGGCTGGCGTGATTAGCTGCCCTGACCATGAGTCCCAGAAGTGGGACAGGTATAAAGTGGCAAGCGTGAAATGGCTAAAAAGGAAGTACGGCGATAGGCTAAAAAGCGTCGTGGAGCATACCGACGAAGCGCACAAACATTTACACTTTTACGTGGTCCCAAACGCTGGTGAGCGCTTTGAGACCATACACGAAGGCCAGAAGGCAGCCAACGAAGCCAAAGCCCAAGGCAAGGTCAAAGGCGAACAGAATTCAGCCTATAAGAAGGCCATGAGTATGCTGCAAGACCAGTTCTATCTCCAGTTGGCCTCCTACTTCGGCTTTACTCGTTTTGGACCCAAGCGGTCCCGCATGACTCGCAAGGAATGGAAGCAAAAGCAGCACGACGCTGAACTTTTGGCGCAAGTAAAAGAACGCGTAAAAAAGGCAGAAAATGAGGGGTATGAGACTGGACTTAATAGGGGTGTAGCCGAAGCCTCAAAAATAGGCGCAAAAACGGGGGCTTTTTTATCTGGCGTATGGACAAAGGGCGTGCTGGGTAGTTGGCACACCCCAACCGCCAAGGCACAACAGGAAGCGGAAAATCAGAAGGCAAACGCCAAGCGATATAGAGCTGAAAGAAATGCAGCGCGGCAAGCGGTTGAGACCGCTGAACAAAGAGCACGCATTAAAGTGGAGGACGAACTATCTGCGTTGCGTGAAGAAAGCGAGAAAAAAGACCGTATCATTGCCAGCCAAAAAGAGGACCTTGAAAAGTATGAGGGGGAGTTGAATTTTTATCGCCCCCAAAATTCAAAAGGTTGGGGGAACTCTACAAAAAATGAAATTTAATCGCCGCCGTCCGTTTTATTTCTATCTATTCTTTTATTTCCCTTCGGGTACATATCTCTATGGATGGTTTTCTATATAGATATTTGTACTGAATTTGTACCGTACTTCATATAGTCTACTTCGTAGACTAGTTTGTCTTTGAGCTTTACCGTGTTAGTAGCTCGTTCCTCACTACTAAGCCCGGCAAAGCTCTGCTTGAAGGCCCAACAAAATTGTTGTCCAAAAAGCGGCTCTTGCTAGGCCTAGAATATGTATGATTTATGAGCCTAGTCTGGCTGATAAAACACCTACATACCCGGCATGCAGTCGTGTTATGCGCTGCAATATCTCGGTTCAGGAACATAACCCCCTGTAAACGTGGTCCGAGATTACTCTCACTTGTGCTCTGTTCACAACTCTTCTAGCACTTCCCCTATGAAATTTTAGTTAGGGTGCAGGTCGGCCAATACAGTATCGTCTTATCGTCATGCCCCTATGGAATTTTGGTTGGGTGCAGGCAGTCAGTTTTTCCCTATGAAATTTTGGTCGGGTATACGAGCCTCTGCATTACGACTTATATTAGGTCCTACTGGAAATTTCTCCGAACATTGATGCCCCGTTAAAAGAAATTGCCCAGCGTTTTTACTGAGGCAATTCTTTTTATTCGGGTATTGACATTGTCAATCGGTTGAGTATATTTGAATTGCGCCTGGAAACGCCTTCTCCTTATTTAAGCAATTTTTCGGAATTGTCAAATCGGAGAGGATAGAAGCAAAAAAGCCAGTCAAACGACTGGCTTTTGCTATTCCATATCTAGGTGCTTGAAGAACTCGGACGGCTGCAAGTCCAGAGCCTGGATGATCTTCATTATGTTGATCAGTGCCAGATTGTGCTCCCCACGTTCTATCCCTCCCATGTAGCTGCGATCAATGCCACAGAGGTCCCCGAAGGCTTCTTGCGAGTAGCCGCGCTCCTTCCGAAGTTGACGAACCGTCGCGCCAAATGCGACAAGTGTAGGGTTTCTGACCATGCCACATGGTCATCTCTTGACTGATAAGACTCCACGGGATATGGTTCCCATTTTTAAGCCACGGAGTCACTATGGAAGTCTATGAGGGAGTGCTAGCAGAACTTGGGCCGAGTGAGCCCACAAACCGTGGTGGCAGGCGCTACCTTTCCATAAAAATTGGGAATCATGTCATTAAGAATGTACAGGTAAACCCAATGCTTGACGCCATTCTTCGTGGTGAAGTAAATGCGCATGGAGACCAAAAAATCTATGTGGCACGGTATCAATTCAAGAACGCAATAATTGGAATTGAAACCGCAGAAAAGAAAGTTTATAAGCTGAAATTCTCGTGGTTCTGGTGGCTAATCCTAGCCGCTTGTGGAGTTGTGCTGACACCCGTCTTGGTAGGTTTCTTGATTTTGTTTTTCGCTATCACGGCATTTTCGTTGGGGCGAAGTCTTAAAGAAATCAAGGCGGACTATGAGGTATAAAAAAAGCACCCATTGGGTGCTTTTTTATTTGCCTTCTGTTTTTGGGCTGCATAAAGGAGCCGCAAGCATTGATTATTTGCTCTGTGCTTGCTTTTCCTCTCGGGCCCTCTTGCGCTCCAAAATTTGTTGATCTGCTTCAGGCAAATCATTACCAAATTTTGACTGCCCATCAAGAATAGTTTCTTTTGCTGCCATGCCTTCAGCCTGAATTTCTTCAGGAGTCTTGCCAGCGAGAGCACCATACTTCATGGCCAATTCTTTGAATGCGCGCTGGGAAAGAACCCAGTTCGACAACATTTCTTGCTGCTTCTCATAGGCACTACGGAAGTTGTCATTCTGAGCGGCAATCTCATGTAGCGGTTTGGAGAGAAGCATTTTGTATTGCTTGACTTCTTCTTCCAGTTCAACACGGCGACGGCGTTCAAATTCCCATGCAGCCTCTTCCATGCCTGCTTTATTCTGGGCTTCTTCTAAAGCGGCCCCCTGTTCCTTCAAAGCCTTATTTTGACGATCAATAGTATTACCTTGGGTGTCCAATTTTTCCAAGACAGCCAAGCCAGCGGTATATTTCAAAAAGTCGCTCATATGTTCCTCGACGTAACGCATTGAATTGATGGGCTGCTTGCTTTGGTCTATATATTATCAATGGAGTCTGCGAGTTGAATACCTAACTTGGTACGCTCCTCTTTCTCCCTAGCTGCCATAGACCTAGCACGACTGCGAATTTCTTCACGTGCTTGCTCATAGGTGATCAAGCCCTCTTCCCTGCGACGGAGCAGGTCATAGCCAAAATCAGACACCTTGATATTGTCCACAGCAAGTATGGCGACAGCCTGACGGGCCGCCCATGACTTCAATGGTTTGTGTTCTTCGCTCATGACGGTACGGTAGCAGGTTCTATCGATCTCCATGAAAGTACACTAGCAGCGACAGATCAGGTCGATTTCCGCATACTCACCATTCTTTGGTATCGCTCATTCTGTTCCTGTTTAATTCTCGCCTCTTCTTCTTTTTTGTTATCGCCGTAATTCAGGAAATTTCTGGTCTCGCTGCCCAAATTATTTCCAAATCTGCTGCTACCGTCTTTCACCAGCTCCTGAGCCTCATTTGCTTCGGTGGTTACTTGATCAGGTGTTTTTCCCAGTGCTTGACCGTATTGCATTGCGATTTCCGCAAATGCCTTTTGTTTCAAAATCCACTGTGCGAGGATTTCTTGCTCTTTCAGGTAAGTATCTTTGAAGGCAGGAATTTTTTGGGCGATTTCCGCCATTGGTCGATTCAAAAGGCTCTCAATTTCCTCAAGTTTGGCAACCCGCTCACGTAGAGCAATTTCCTGCTGAGAAGGTGGAGCAATGCCATTTGCTTCATTCCTGAGCCGATTGATTTCAGCTTGCTGATTTTTTAGCTGGTTATCTCTTTCAAGATCATTGCCATATTGCTCTACACGGGCTCGACTGGCAGCCTCTTGCTGCTCAAGTAGGCTTAGGCCAATTAAATCCTTCGCAAAATCAGACATTTTTCTCCTCACGTCTTCCCGTTGTTGAAACGGGCTTACGATAGCAGGTTCTATCGTCCTTTGTATCGCTCAAACGCCGCTGGGCTCTTTGGAAGGTCTGCCGTTGGCATGTCCTACGGAACAGAACTCAGTAGATACGCTAGACTTTGCTGATCTAGCACCTTCTGACGCATGAGGTCTAGCACTTTTTGGGGCATTTTGAGCCACACCATAAGCAATATTTTATTTAAAATCAACAACTTACAAGCGACCTCAGAATTGTTCCCATCAGCCACCCCAAATCCGCAAACGCGCTAGTGCCCCAGGCCTAGCGCGTTTTTCATTCCATCGCCTGTTTCGTGCTCCAAGCGCATGCTGCGCAGCAGGGGTGAAAAATGGTTGGGCATGAGACGGTGCCCCAAGCCGAGCAAGTTCGGTTCTTCGCAGCATTGTCCTGGATTTCCCTGGACTGTTCCGTTGCAGCAGAAAATCCCAGCCTTATGCCCGCGTCTGCCCAAACGCTCAGAGCCGCTCCTGCCCGAATGGCGAAGGTGGCGTGTCGCCTTGATAATCTCCAGGGTGTGTATTCATTTTGTTTTTAAATGATGGCCAATATGGCAATTGGTGTTTATGTGTTAATCAACACGACGCGCATACCTTGGGGTGAAGGACGGCAACACCATGCGATTTTGCTTGACATGGTCTCGGCTGCGAAACGCATTACCGGCCATAGAATGGCATTGCAATATCTGCTCAAGCCATTGCATCCTGGGGCCGAGGCGTTGCGGGAGCGGTAATGGCTTGGGGAGTGCCACGAGGACGCTGCCGTACTGTCCGGTTGAGATGAGCTGTACTTGTTCTGTATAGCGTTGCCGCATGGTGTGGAACCGCCTCAAAAGGAGAAAAATGCCAAGCGAGCACACGGAATCAGAGCAATGGCGGGAGTGTCTTGAATCCACCAGCTCTTTGATCGTCATCACGAATAATCGTGGTGAGATCGAATATGGCAATCCCCGTTTTGCCCGTGCTTTGGGGTGTGCCGAGCAAGAGTGGCAAGGGGCGAATATTTGGGATTTTCTGCGGCCTTTTGTTCGGCGTGGTGCCGTGTGGGAACATATGTCCGAGAGCTTGGCCGTCGAGCCTCGGGGATTGCGCGAGGATGTCCTGCTCCAGACCGTTGGCCATCCGAAGTGGTTCACCGTGGCGATAGATCCCGTATTCGACTCCGCGGGCACATGGATCCGAACCGTCCATGTCTTCACGGACTGCACCAAGAGCAAGGTCCGCGAAACGGTTCAACAAAAAATGATGGAGGCCATGGCCAGCGACCTGCCCATCTCCGAGGTGATGCGGATTGCATGCCATGAATTTGAGTGCCTGGCACCGGATGTGGCGATCAGCGTTCTCGGGGTCGATGAGGAGGGGCGGCTTCAGACGCTGGCCGCGCCGAGTCTTCCGGGCTCTGTTTCGCAGGCCATCGACGGCCAGCAGATGGGCCCGCTGGTCGGGGCCTGCGGAGCAGCAGCGTATTTTGGCGAGGCCGTATTGATCGAGGATCTGGCCACGGACCCACGGATCGTGCTCTTCAAGGAGTTACTGCCGCAGCTTGGCATGCAGGCGGTGTGGTCCAGCCCCATCAAGGCCAGGGATGGGCGGGTGCTGGGAACGTTCGCGTTTTACTTCCGTGACAGGCGGGGGCCGGATGGCTTTCACCGGTTCCTTGTGGATGTGGCCATCCATTTATGCGCCATAGCGCTGGAAAGTGATGCCTCGCGCACGCGCATCCATCAACTGGCCTATTTCGATGGCTTGACCGGGCTGCCGGGGCGGCAATCCATTCTGACCCGGCTTGAGAAGGCGATTGCCTTGGCGCGCCAGGCCGCCAAGCCCCTGGCCGTGGTCGTCCTGAATCTTGGCCATGTGAGAGAGATCAACCATTTGTACGGAGAAGGCGCAGGCGACGAATTGCTGTGCCAGACGGCGCGGCGCCTGGAGCGCTGCATGGCCGATGAGCAGATTGTGGGGCGCCTGGCCGGCGATGAGTTTGCCGTGATTTTGCCGGATTGCGACCAGGAGGGCGCATTGGCGGCGTCCCGAAGCCTTTTGAGCGCGTTGTCGTTGCCCCTTCGCCTCAAGCGGGGCAATACAGTCCACTCCACCGCAGCTGTCGGCATCAGCGTGTTTCCCGAGCATGGCTCGGACAGAACCATGCTTTTGCAAGGCGCTGACCTGGCCATGTACCACGCCAAGCGGGCGGGGGGTAGCGAGATACGGATGTTCAGCCAGGAGCTGGTGCGGGAGCAGCGGTACCGCCTGTCGGTCGAAGCTGCGCTGCGCGAGGCGATCTCTGGCAACCAGTTGGAACTGCATTACCAGCCCAAGGTCGATTTGCAGAATGGCGCTATGTGGGGAGTGGAGGCGCTGGCGCGCTGGCATCATCCGCTGCTGGGGCATGTGCTCCCATCCAGCTTCGTCTCCATTGCCGAGGAGTATGGACTCATTGACGCATTGAGCCACTGGGTCTTGCGCGAGGCTTGCCGGCAATTGGCTGCTTGGCGTGCGAAAGGCATCGCCATGCCGGCGGTTGCCGTCAACATGTCGCCTACGAATTTTCAAAATTCCAGCCTGCCAGGCGTGATCAATGAGACCTTGGCGCGATATGGACTGCTGCCGAATGATTTGCTGATCGAGATGACCGAGAGCATTTTCATGGATGAAACCCTGGAGACGTCGGCCGTGATGGAGGCCTTGCGCAGTGCCGGCATCCGGCTGAGTATTGACGACTTCGGGGCCGGATATTCGAATCTCGAGAGATTGCTCCGGTTGCCCATCAGCGAAATCAAGCTCGACAAGAGCTTCATCCAGAATCTGGAGGTCGATGGCGCATCGAAGGCGCTGGTCGATGCCGTGATTCGTATGGGAAAAAGCCTGGATCTCTCGGTCATCGCCGAAGGAGTCGAGCGTGAAACCCAGCGGCAAATTCTGCTTGACCGCGGCTGCCGATATGGCCAGGGCTATCTGTTCGCGCGGCCTTTGCCGCCAGATGGGGTGGAGGAATGGGTTCGCAACCGCATTCCGGTGCCGGCTGCAGCGCACTGAATCCGCGCCCAGTCTGTGTGAAGCGCGCAACAACTTCATGCCGATTTGTACCGAGGTGCATGTTTCCGTGTCTTCTGTTTACCAAGTGTTGGGTAGAATCGAGAATCAATATCATTACAACAAATTTTCTCGATGCGATTCATACCTTTGGGGAAGGGGCACCTGCGCGCGTGCTCGGCCTTCGTGTGGGCGTTTTCCATTGCCGCAGCACTGACTGCATGCGGCGGCGGCGGAGGGGATGCCGATCCAGCCAAGCTGCCTGGCGGCGTGTCTTCGGGTCCGGCCCTGTCGGCGATGGCACAGCTGGGCCAGAAGGTTTTCAACGATCCATCGCTGTCGGCGTCAGGGCGGCAATCCTGTGCCAGCTGCCACGATGCCGCAACGGCGCATGCGCAACCCAATGCGCTGGCCGCGCAACTGGGTGGCTCCATGCTCGACCAGCAAGGCAGCCGCCTGTCGCCGTCGATCCGCTATCTGGCATCCAACAAGGCGTTTTCCTTTACCGCTGACGGAACGCCCAACGGCGGCTTCTTCTGGGACGGCCGGGCCAGTTCGCTGCAGGAGCAGGCTGGGCAGCCTTTTCTGAATCCGGTGGAGATGGCCAACGGCAGCAAGGACGAAGTGATACGGCGCCTGGCTGCGGCCTCGTATGCCGAAGAGTTCCGCAAGCTGTTCGGCGACAACATCATGGGGGACGCCGAGGCCGCCTTTCAACGCCTGACCCTGGCGCTGCAGCAGTATCAGCTGGAGGATTCTGCCTTCAGGCCGTTTTCCAGCAAATACGATGCTTTCCTGCTGGGCAAGATTCCTCGCCTGAACGACCAGGAAATACGCGGCCTGGCGCTGTACAACAATCCCGTCAAGGGCCGCTGCTTCGCCTGCCATCCGTCGGCACGCGGCAGCGACGGCCGCCTGCCGCTGTTCACGGACTTCACCTACGACAGCCTGGGCGTGCCGCGCAACGGCGAACTCAGGCAGAACGACGATCCCAATTTCTACGACCTGGGTTTGTGCGGTCGGGACGATTTGAAGGACCGCACCGGCCTGTGCGGCAAGTTCAAGGTGCCCTCGCTGCGCAACGTGGCGCTGCGCCATGCGTTCTTCCACAACGGCAAGTTCAAGACGCTCAAGGACGTGGTCACCTTCTACGTGCAGCGCGATACCAATCCCGAGAAGTGGTACCCGCAAAACGCCGACGGCACGTACGACAAGTTCAACGATCTGCCGTCCGCCTACCGCGGCAACGTCAACGTGCTGGAGGGGCCGTACAACCGCCAGCCGGGCCAGGAGCCCGCGCTCAGCGACGCCGAGGTCGACGACGTGATTGCCTTCCTTCAGACGCTGACCGACGGCTACCAGCCCTGATCTGCGGATTCTTTTTCCTCCTGTCCTTTTATCTCATCCACCTATGAAACACTTTTTCAATCGCAGCAGCGGCGCTCTGGCCGTGCACGCTCTGGGCCTGACGCTGGCGCTCGCCGCCCTGCCGGCCATGGCGAAACAACCCTCCGCAGCGGCATCGGCTGCATCGCAGGCTGAACTTGCCCGCAAGCTGGAACAGCTGGCGGCCGAACTGGCCCAGGTCAAGGCGCAGCTGGCCCAGGTGCAAAGCCAGCAGGTACAGCCCCAGCAACAACCCGTGCAGCAGGCACAGGCATCGGCCCAGGTATCGGGACAAGGCGGCTGGAATGCCGTGGGCTCGGCCGCGGCGCCGGCATCCGGCCAGGTCGCAGTGGCCGCAGCAGCGCCGGCCGCCGAGGGCCCGTCCACCGTGCTTACGGGCTACGGAGAAATCAACTACAACCGTCCGACCAGACAGTCCAAGGACACCCAGCTGGACCTGCGCCGTTTCGTGATAGGCCTGCAGCACCGCATCAACGATCGCACCAAGATCGTGGGCGAGCTGGAGGTGGAGCATGGCGTGACTTCAGCCAGCGATGTGGGCGAAGTCGCCGTCGAGCAGGCCTATGTCGAGCACCAGCTCACGCCTACGCTGGCGGCGCGCGGCGGCCTGTTCCTGATGCCGGCGGGCCTGCTCAACGAGACCCACGAACCCACGGCCTTCTACGGCGTGGAGCGCAACTTCGTCGAGACCGCCATCATTCCCACGACCTGGCGCGAGGCGGGCGCACAGGTGATTGCCAATTTCGACAACGGCCTGACGCTGCAAGGCGGCCTGAGCACCAGCTTCAACCTGACCAAGTGGGATTCCGCATCGACCGAGGGCAGGGAGTCCCCGCTGGGCTCCATCCACCAGGAAGGGGCCAAGGCCAAGGCCCGCAGCGTCGGCTTGTTCGGCGCAGCCAACTGGCGCGGCGTGCCGGGCCTGCTGGTGGGCGCTTCGCTGTTCAGCGGCGATGCCACCCACAAGCAGGCGGTGGCCGATGCCCGCATCACGCTGGGCGACGTGCATGCGCGCTGGACGCCGGGGCGTTGGGATCTGTCGGCGCTTTATGCGCGCGGCTACATCTCGAATACCGACCAGTTGAACCTTCCCAATGTTGGCAGTCCAACGCTGATCCCCAAGACCTTCGACGGCTGGTATCTGCAGGGTGCCTACAAGCTCTGGCAGCAAGGTGACTACGCCTTCAGCCCCTTTGTGCGCCTGGAGCGCTTCAATACCGCGCGCGCCTTTGCCGACCTGGGCCCCGGCCTGACGCCCGATGCCGCCCGCACCGAGCAGGTCGCCACGGTGGGTGCCAACTTCTGGCTCACGCGCTCGGTGGTGCTCAAGGCCGACTACCAGCGCTTCCGCGTCAACAAGGACGCCAACCGCGTGAACCTGGGCCTGGGCTGGAGCTTCTGATGACACCGGCCATGCGCATCACCCTGTATGCACCGGCGGCCGTGGTGGCGCTGGCGCCTGCCGGCGCGCTGGCCGTGGATTACATGAGCGCCGAGCAGGCTCAGAAGCTCATGTTCCCGCAGGCCGACGCTTTCGAGCTGCGCGATCTGCCGCTCGATGCGGCGCTGTCCCAGCAGCTTGCGGCTGCCGGCGTCAAGCCTCAGGCGCCGCGCCTGCAGGTGCGCCTGGCCCGGCAAGGCGGCACAACGCAGGGTTTTGTGGTGGTCGACGAAGTAATCGGCAAGTTCGAGCGCATCACCTATGCCGTAGGCGTGAATGCCGACGGCAGCGTGCGCCAGGTGGAAGTGCTGTCCTACCGCGAAAGCCACGGCCATGAGATCCGCCTGCCGGCCTGGCGCAAGCAGTTCGTGGGCAAGACGGCCGCGTCGCCGCTGCAGGTTGGCGAGGATATCGCCAACATCAGCGGTGCCACCCTGAGCTGCACCCACGTGACCGAAGGCGTGCGGCGCAACGTGATCTGGCTGGATTTGCTGCGCCGCGGCGGGAAACTGGGATGACCCCCTGCGGCGCTGCGTCGGCCTGGCTGCGCCGCGCCAGGCCCTTGCTGGGGACGCTGGTGGAAATCGGCGTGAACGATGAGGGCGAGAGCCCCCAGCTTGCCGTGCAGGCTGCCTTTGCGGCGATCGAACAGGTGCAGGCATGCATGTCGCGCTTCGAGCCGGACAGCGATGTGGCGCGCTTTGCCGCACTGGCTCCAGGCCAGGACATGGACGTGGCGCCCGCGACGGCCGAGGTGCTGCAAGCCGCGCATGAACTGGAATGGGCCAGCGACGGCCTGTTCGACGTCACCCAGGGGCGCGGGCCTGGCGGCTGGCATTGCGAGGGCTTGCGCTTGCGCAAGCTCTCGGCGGCTGCTGCCTTCGATCTGGGCGGCATCGCCAAGGGCTATGCCGTGGACTGCGCGGTGCGGGCACTGCAGCATGCGGGCTGCAGCGCGGGCTGGGTCAACGCGGGCGGCGATCTGCGTGCCTTCGGCCCGGTGCAGTTGCCGGTGATGCTGCGCGATGAGGAGCGGGGGCGCCTGGATGTTTTCCTGGAGCTGGGTGACGGCGCTTTGGCGACCAGCCGGCTGGGACCGCTGCGCCGCAGCCGGATATGGGCGGGAGAAGGCCGCAATGCGGCAGCCCATGTAAGCGTGGCCGCGCCGCTTTGCCTGTGGGCCGATGCCTTGACCAAGATCGTGGCGGCCAGCGGCCAGGCAGACCATCCGCTTATGGCGCATTACGAAGCCCGCGCATGGTTGCACCGAGCCTAGAATTCCGTCTTCCTTCGCTAGGCAATCGACATGAATCATCTCAAGAGCTGGCAATACCGCTTTCTGTACGCGGCAGTCGGCGCATTGGCGCTGAGCGGCGCAGCATGGCTGGCGGTGCACTACCTCTGGGGAGCAGGCGCCGGGAATCTGCCGCACCCGCTGGAGCCCTGGCTGATGCGCTTGCACGGCGCAGCCGGCTTTGCCGGCCTGTTCATGACGGGCGTACTGGCTGCGGCCCATGTGCCGCAAGGCTGGCGCATGACCACGCGCAATCCGAAACTGCGCATGCGCAAGGCCAGTCAGCGCCGCACGGGGTTGGTCCTGTGCTTTTTGGGTCTGGTCGGCATCTTGAGCGGCTACCTGCTGTATTACTTCGCCCCTGAAAACGTGCGTGCCGTTCTGGGCTGGAGCCATGCACTGCTGGGGATGGCGCTGGCCCTGCTGCTGCCATTGCACGGCCGCAGAAGGTTCGATGCCATCCATGGATAGGCCGTAAGCCGGAGGCCCTGGAATGCTTCGGGGCTGAAAACAGCGGCAAAAACAAAGGGCTTGCATGATCTCTCATGCAAGCCCTTGCTTTTATGGTCGGAGCGGCGGGATTCGAACTCGCGACCCTCTGCTCCCAAAGCAGATGCGCTACCAGGCTGCGCTACGCTCCGTAAGCTGACATTCTAACTAGAAAAAGGCGCACTTTTTGGAAAGTGTGCCTTTTATATCGAAGGCCAAGCCTTGCCGATTTAGCGTGAACCGCCGGACGGTCCGGGGCCGCGGTTGGCCAGGTGGCGGAAGGTGATGCGGCCCTTGGTCAGATCGTAGGGCGACATTTCCAGCGAAACCTTGTCGCCGGCCAGAATGCGGATGTGGTGCTTGCGCATCTTGCCGCCGGTGTAGGCAATCAACTGGTGACCGTTGTCCAGCGTGACGCGAAAGCGCGAATCGGGCAAGACTTCCGTGACGGAACCTTGCATTTCAATCAGTTCTTCTTTGGCCATATGTTCAATCTCTCAACTCAGATAGGTCGTCCGTGGCGCTTGTTCGTCAGGTCCACGGTGCATGGCCTGGAAGTGGGCAACCATGCTCACGAGGCTACTGGTGGACGCGCTACGCTCAACCGCGCAGACCGAACAAAAGGCCGATATCAATCACAGAAGGGCACGCAAAAATAGCGTGTACCTTAGCCCGTCGATTGTAACTCGCCAGCCTTCCCCTTGTGCAATGCGGCAAGGCATACCGTAGCGGCCAAGACACGATGTGACCGCTTGCCGGCTCCCTGCATGCCTGTCCCGGTCCGTGTTGCATATCGTGAACATCGGGGGGTTTTTTCACCTCTGCTGAGGTAATTCATGATGGCACTCGCCAAAGCCTGGGCCCAAGATGCAAAGTCTTCGACGCTCTGGCTTGCGCATGGCCCTGCTTGGCTAGAATCCAGCGTCACCGTCTATAACTTTGATAGCAATCCACACTGTGTCCGATCGACTCGCCGTACTCTCACAATATCTGCTGCCCAAGCAGGCGCTCACCGCTTTCATGGGCCGCCTGGCACGGGCGCAGGCCGGCGGGTTGACCACAGCCGTCATCCGGCGCTTCATTGCGCGCTATGGTGTGAACATGGCGGAGGCGGCGCAGCCCGATCCTGCGGCTTATGCCAGCTTCAACGCCTTCTTCACGCGCGCGCTCAAGGATGGTGCCCGCCCGCTGGCGCAGGCGGACTGGATCTGCCCGGTGGACGGTGCCATCAGCCAGTTCGGCGCGATCGAGGGCGAGCAGATCTTCCAGGCCAAGGGCCACCGCTACAGCGCCACGGCCCTGGTCGGTGGTGATGCGCAGCTGGCGCTTGCATTCGACAACGGCAGCTTCGCCACCATCTATCTGAGCCCCAGGGACTACCACCGCATCCACATGCCCTGCGCGGGCCGGCTCCAGAGCATGATTTATGTGCCGGGCGACCTGTTCTCGGTGAACCCGGTGACGGCGCGCGGCGTGCCCGGCCTGTTTGCGCGCAACGAGCGCGTGGTCTGCGTGTTCGAGACGGCGCACGGCCCCATGGTGCTGGTGCTGGTGGGCGCGACCATCGTGGGCAGCATGGCGACCGTGTGGCATGGCGTGGTGAACCCGCCGCGCCCCGGCCGCATCCAGCGCTGGGATTACAGCGGCGAACAGGCCGTGGAACTGGCCCAGGGCGAGGAGATGGGCCGCTTCCAGCTGGGCTCCACCGTGGTCATGCTGTTCCCGCAAAGCGCGGGCGTGCAATTCAACGCGCAGTGGCAGCCTGCAGCCGCGGTGCGCCTGGGCGAAGCCATGGCGCAAAAAACATAAGCCGCATCAATATGAACAAAGGCCGCTGACGTCATGGACGCCAGCGGCCTTTGTCTTGTGTGAAGCGCCGGCTTCAGAGATACCAGGTCAGCGCTTCGGGGCGGCGTTCGGTGGTGAACGTCGCGGGAGCCAGGCCCAGGCGCTCGGGCTTGACGGGCTCTTCCTGGCCTTCGAGATAGACCATGATTTCACGGCGGCGCAGGATCACATGGCTGACTTTCTCGCGTCGGCCGTTCTGCGTGACTTCGGTGCCGGGATGGAACAGCGGCATCTGGAACAGGCCACTGCGCGCGGCAGCCGGCATCGGGGCTTCTTGGGATGCAACCAGCATAGGCTTCCAATAGTGGTGATGTTCAGGCTATCGACAGCCTGCGCGCAAACTGAAGACCTAGGCAAAAAAGAATAGCGCCGCTGCTGCGGATCACTGCGCGCCGGGATGCGAGACGCCCAGGATGCCGTGCAGCTTGGCGCTGGTCGTCGTGTACTGCAGCAGCGGCTTTTCGCCCTGCAGGTATTCGGCCGCGGCAAAGGCTGCCATGGCGGCCTCGTGGAAGGCGCAGAGGATCAGCTTCTTCTTGCCCGGGTAGGTCACGATGTCGCCCACGGCGTAGATGCCGGCGGCACTGGTGGCCTGGGTGGCCGGGTCCACCACGAGCTGCTTGCGCTCTATGGCCAGGCCCCAGTCGCTGATGGGCCCCAGGCGCGGCGAGATGCCGAGGAAGACCAGCAGCATGTCGACGGAAAGCGGATGCTCGTTGCCTTCGCCGTCCATCCATTGCACGGCGCTGAGCTGGCCGGCGGCGTGCCGGGCCTCGGTGATCTGGCCGATCACGACCTCGATGGCGCCGCTGTCGCGCAACTGCTGCAAACGGGCCAGTTGCCCGGGTTCGGCCTGGAAGGCATCGCGCCGGTGCATGAGATAGGTCTTGGCGGCTCCTGCTCCCGTATTCGCGCCGCACGACAGCGGGCTGGCGCAGGCGATGGCGGCGCTCACGGCCTCTTCGTCGCCGCCGTAGACCAGCACGCTGCGGCCGATGGCCATGTCCAGCTGCAGCGGGTGATAGTGCAGCTGATTTGGCCGCAGGTCGTCGACGCCGGGCACCTTGAGCGCCTTGGGCACGAAGGCGCCGACACCGGCCGCGATGAAGATGCTGCGCGCGGCAAACGCGGTGCCTGCCGTGGTCTGCGCCAGCCAGCGGCCGTCTTCGCGCTGCCGCAGCGATTCGATCTGCTGGGACAGGTGGCGCGGCACCTGCATGGGGGCGATCTGGCGGTCCAGCAACTGCGCCAGCTCGGTGCCCGTGCAGACGGGAATGCCGGGAATGTCGTAGATCGGCTTGTGGCCGTACAGCTGCGCGCACTGGCCGCCGACGTGGGGGAGTGCGTCGACCAGATGGGATGCAATCCCTTGCAGGCCGAGCTGGAAGGCCTGGAACAGCCCCGCGGGGCCGGCTCCGATGATCAGGGCATCGGTTTCAATGGGAGAAACAGCGGAGGTGTGTCCGGTGGAGGACTCCGGGGCTTGGGTGGCGCTCATGCCGGCAAGCGTAGCGCAGACAGCCCCGGCCGCGGCTTAGCGCTCGAGCAAATCCATTTTGTTCGGCTTGCCATTCCACTCGTCGGCGTCGGGCAGCGAAGCCTTGCGCTTGGTGATGCTCTTCCAGCCCTTGGCCTGGGCCAGCTCGGCGTTGAGCTTGATGAAGGCCAGCTGATCGGCCGGTACGTCTTCCTCGGCAAAGATGGCATTGGCGGGGCACTCGGGAATGCACACGGCGCAGTCAATGCACTCATCGGGATCGATGGTCAGGAAGTTGGGACCTTCGCGGAAGCAGTCCACGGGACAAACATCCACGCAATCGGTGTATTTGCACTTGATGCAGTTTTCGGTGACGACGTGAGTCATTTGGGTTCTTTTTATAAGAAGAGGATCGGTGAAACCCTGTAATTCTAGGATTTTTCCCGCGCAATGCCAGGACGGGCCGCACAAAGCTGCCTGGCACGACCCGGTTTCATTGATCCAGGTCGTGCCTGCAAGGCGTTCCGGCGCGCTGTTTCAGCGTATCGGCAATCAGTTCACCAGCGCGGCGCCGGCCGTGGCGTGGCTGGCCGTATCCACGAGGATGAGCGAGCCCAGCTGGCGGGCCTTGGCGAACGGCGCGGCGGGAATGGCTTCCTGCAGCACCAGCTCCACCTGGCCGATGGCGTTGGCTTCGAGCTGCTCGGCCGCTTCCTGTTCCAGGGTGTTGATGTTCAGGCGGTGCTGCACGCGGCGTGCCTTGGCCTTGACCCAGCGGTGGCCGTGCAGCGCCCAGTACACGCGGCCGGGCACCAGGGGCTCGTTGTCCATCCAGGCCACGGTGACGGTCAGCTCGCGGCTGGCGGGCCAGGGGCTTTGCACAGCGGGCGTGTCGAAATCATCCTCGGCGATCTGGGCTGCCACGGGCGCGGCCACGATCCAGTCGCCGCGCGAGACGTCCACCTCGCGGTCCAGCGTGATGCCGGCCGACAGGCCCGCGTGCACCGACTTGGGCACGCGGGCATGGTCGATGACCTGGGCCACCGTGGCCAACTGGCCACTGGGCAGGATCTGCACCTGGGCGCCGACCTGTGCCAGGCCTGCGGCCACGCGGCCCCAGAACACGCGGCGGCCCTGGGAAGTGTCGGCCGAGGAGGAGAATTTCTCCACCCATTGCACGGGGAAGGCCAGCGGCAGCGCCACGTCGGCCGGGGTGTTGGGCAGCCCTTCCAGCAGTTGCAGCAGGCTGGGACCTTCATAGCCGGCCCAGCCGGCCTGGGCGTTGACCACGTTGAAGCCCTTGAGTGCCGACACGGGCACGGTGGCTGCCACCTGGATGCCGGCCGACTGCGCGAACTGGCGCAGCGCGGCGCTGATGTGGGCAAAGGCCAGGGCCGGGTCGGCCACGGCGTCGAGCTTGTTCACGGCGAACACCAGCGAATGCACGCGCAGCAGGTGCACCAGCAGGCTGTGGCGGCGCGTCTGCGGCAGCAGTTGCAGCTCGGGGTTCTGCCAGTCGAGCTTGGTGGCGTCCACCAGCACCACGGCGGCGTCGGCGCTCGATGCGGCCGTGACCATGTTGCGGGTGTACTGCTCATGGCCCGGCGCGTCGCCGATGATGAACTTGCGCTGCTCGGTGGCGAAATAGCGGTAGGCCACGTCGATGGTGATGCCTTGCTCGCGCTCGGCCGAGAGGCCGTCGGTCAGCAGGGCCAGGTCGGTCTCGCCCGACTTGGTCACGCCGGCCAGGTGGTCCTGCAGCACGGCCTTGGTGTCCACCAGCAGGCGGCCGATCAGCGTGCTCTTGCCGTCGTCCACCGAGCCGCAGGTGATGAAGCGCAGCGCCGAGGCATGGTCGGAATTTGGGTGAGATTGGCCTGCAGCGCCTGATGTGATTGCGCCAGTAGCTACGGAATTAATAGTTTGAGTCATCGCATTCTTTCTGTGATCAAGCACGTCCTATCCATATCAGGGACGCCGAGCAAGAGCCGCCTCGCGGCGATGGCGTCGTCCCCCTCCCGCGAAGCGAGAGAGGGGGAAGCGGCGTAGCCGCTCAGGGGGAGCCTTAGAAGTAACCGTCCTTCTTGCGCTTTTCCATGGAGGCTTCGCTGGTCTTGTCGTCCATGCGGGTGGCGCCACGCTCGCTGACCTCGGCGGCCAGGGTTTCGATCACGATGTCATCGGCGGTTGCGGCGTCGCTTTCCACCGGGCAGGTGCAGGTGATGTCGCCCACGGTGCGAAAGCGCACGTCGCGCAGCACGACCTGCTCGCCGTCGCGCGGCGGGGTCAGGTGGGTGACGGGGACCAGCAGGCCCCTGCGCTCCACCACTTCGCGCTGGTGGGTGTAGTAGATGCTGGGCAGGGCGATGTTCTCGCGGGCGATGTACTGCCACACGTCCAGCTCGGTCCAGTTGCTGATGGGGAACACGCGGAAGTGCTCGCCCGGCGCGATGCGGGTGTTGAACAGCGTCCACAGTTCAGGGCGCTGGGCCTTGGGCTGCCATTGGCCGAAGCTGTCGCGGTGGGAAAAGATGCGCTCCTTGGCGCGGGCCTTTTCCTCGTCGCGGCGGGCGCCGCCGATCAGCGCGTCGAAGCGGAATTCCTCGATGGCTTCCAGCAGGGTCACCGACTGGTGCACGTTGCGCGATTCGCCAGGGTGGGCCAGGCGCACCGTGCCGCGGGCCATGGAGTCCTCCACGCTGCGCACGATGAGCTCGGCGCCCAGCTCCTTGGCGCGCTGGTCGCGGAAGTCGGTCACTTCGGGGAAGTTGTGGCCGGTGTCGATCATCAAGAGCGGGTAGGGGATACGGCCGGCACCAAACGCCTTTTCAGCGCACTTGAGCATGACCAGCGAGTCCTTGCCGCCCGAAAACAGCAGGGCGGGGCGCTCGAAGGCGGCGGCCACTTCGCGCAGGATGAAGATGGTTTCTTCTTCCAGTGCGTCCAGGTGGCTGTTGCTGAGGTGAGTCAGAACGGAAGTGTCAACACGGGCATTCATTTGTTTTTCCAATGCTTTTAAAACTGGCGCGCTCCAAGCGAGGGCAGCCGCGCAAGGGCCGCCCCGCCGCGCTGGCTGCGTCCCCCTCCCGCGTAGCGAGAGAGGGGGAAGACGCGAAGCGGCTCAGGGGGGGTCATCTCAATGCGCGAGGTGCAGCCCGCATTCGCGCTGCTCTTCGCCCTTGGTCGGGTCCACGTAGTCGAAGTTGTTCGGCAGGCCGTGCTTTTCACAGTATTCGTACAGATCCTTGGACGACCAGTGCAACAGCGGCGCCACCTTGATGAGGCCGTCCGGGTTGATGCTCACGGGCTCCATCTGGGCGCGCACGGCGCTGTCGGTGGCGCGCAGCGCCGTGAACCAGACCTGGGGCACGGTCTCGCGCAGCGCACGGGTGAAGGGTTCGAGCTTCACCTCTTCGGTGAAAGCGGCATGGCGCGGATCGTCGAGCGCGGGCGTGGGGCCTTCGACGGCCTCGCGGTGAGCGCGCGAACGCAGGGGCAGGTAGATGCGCAGGTTCAGGCCGAGCTGCTGGGTCACCTCGTCGGCGAACTGGTAGGTGGCCTCGGTGTTGTAGCCGTTGTCCATCCAGATGACGGGCACATCGGGCAGCACGTGCGTGACCATGTGCAGGATCACGGCTTCGAACGGGCGGAAGTTGGTGGTGACGATGGAACGCTGGCCCAGGCCCAGGGCCCAGTTCACCAGAGCGGGTGCGTCATGGCCGAGTTCGGCATTGATGCGGGCAAGGTCGAGCTGGCTCATGCGGCCTCCCGGGCGGAATCGCGTGCAAAGAGGGGGCGGGGCTGCAGCGCATCGCCCTGGTAGAAGGCGTTGTAGCGCGCGAACTGGCGCTCGGCGGCGGCCAGGTTCTGGCCCTCGGCCAGCACGGCGCTGGTGAAGCCGCTGCGGGCCATCTGCACGAGCTGGTCGATCAGCACGTCGCCCGTGGCGCGGATGTCGCCGGTGAAGCCGTAGCGGCGGCGCAGCAGCACGGCCTGGCTGAAGGCGCGGCCGTCGGTGAACTTCGGGAAGGTGAGCTCGACGCGTTCCACGCCCTGCAGGGCGCCGCCGGCCGCGATCTCGGCGAGTTCGGCGTCATTGGCGATCTGCAGCGTCTTCGGGTCGTTGTCGCTGGCGGGTACAGCGTTGGCAGCAATGATGTTCATGGCGTTTTTCTCGTGGTGCAGCTGCGTTATTCGGCGATGGCTTCTTCGGCCTTGGGGTGGCGGGCGGCATTGGCGGCGGCCTTGAACGGGTCGTGGCCGATGCGGCGCAGCGCGTCGATGAAGAACTCGCCGGGCTTGCGCAGTTCGCGGAAGGTGGAGAGCACGGCCTCGATGACGTCGGGCACTTCGGCGGCCGAGAACGAGGGGCCCACGGCCTTGCCGGCGATGGCCGGGCCCGAGAGCGCAGAGCCGTCGGCGCCGCCCAGCGTGATCTGGTACCACTCCTTGCCGTCCTTGTCGACGCCCAGGATGCCGATGTTGCCGCTGTGGTGGTGGCCGCAGGAGTTGATGCAGCCGCTCATGTGCAGGTCGATGGGGCCGAGGTCGAACACCTCGTCCAGGTCCTGGTAGCGCTCGGTCAGCGCCGCCGCGATGGGCAGCGAGCGGGCGTTGGCCAGCGAGCAGAAGTCGCCGCCGGGGCAGGCGATCATGTCGGTCAGCAGGCCGATGTTGGGCTGGGCCAGGCCCAGACCGCGGGCCGCTTGGTACAGCGCGGGCAGGTCGGATTCGAAGACCCAGGGCAGCATCAGGTTCTGGTCGTGCGTCAGGCGCGCTTCGCCGGCCGAGAACTGCTCGGCCAGCTGGGCCAGGGCGGCGATGGTGTCGGCATCGGCGTCGCCGGGCGCAAAGCCCACGCGCTTGAACGACAGCGTGACGGCGCGCATGCCGGGCAGGCGGTGGCCGCGCACGTTCTGCTGAATCCAGCGCTGGTAGAGCTGACCGTCCGTCTTGACGCTGGAGGGCTGGTTGGCGGGCTTGAGTTCGGGTACCACGAAGTTGGCGCTCACGCGGTCCAGCTCGGCCTGGGTGATGGTGTGCGGGGCGCCGTCCTGCTCCACGATGGCCTTGTATTCGGCTTCCACGGCGTCGATGAACTTCTGGCCTTCGCTCTTCACGAGGATCTTGATGCGGGCCTTCCACTTGTTGTCGCGGCGGCCGTAGCCGTTGTAGACGCGCACCACGGCCTCGATGTAGTTGAGCAACTGGTCCCAGGGCAGGAACTCGCGCACCACGGAGCCGATCACGGGCGTGCGGCCCATGCCGCCGCCGACCTTGACCGTGAAGCCCACGGCGCCGTCGTCGGCGCGGCGCGCCTGGACGCCGATGTCATACCAGCCGGTGGCGGCGCGGTCTTCCTCGGCGCCGTTGAAGGCGATCTTGAACTTGCGCGGCAGGAAGGCGAATTCGGGGTGCAGCGTGCTCCACTGGCGCAGGATTTCGGCGAAGGGGCGCGTGTCGACGATGCCGTCTTCGGCAATGCCTTCATAGGCTTCGCTGGTGATGTTGCGGATGGTGTTGCCGCTGGTCTGGATGCCGTGCATGTGCACGCTGGCCAGCAGGTCCATCACGTCGGCGGCCTTGGTGATGGGAATCCAGTTGAACTGCACGTTGGTGCGCGTCGTGAAGTGGCCGTAGCCGTACTTCAGCGGCGCGGCGGCCAGCGTCAGGCCGGGCTGGGCCGCCTGCAGCTGGTCCTGTGTGGCCTGGGCATGGGCCAGCAGCTCGGGTGTGGGCTTGTCGTACTCGCGGGCGATGCGCGCCAGCATGCGCAGCTGGGTGCTGCTGATTTCACCGTAGGGCACGGCAATACGGGCCATGGGTGCGTAGCGCTGGATGTACCAGCCGTTTTGCAGGCGCAGGGGCAGCAGCTGCTCATCGGTCAGCTCGCCGCGCTGCCAGCGTTCGAGCTGGTCGCGGAACTGCTGGGCGCGGAGCTTGACGAATTGTTGGTCGAATTCTGTGTATTGGTACATGGTGGAGTCAGATCAAAACCAGTTTGGCGCCCGCCCAGGCGAGCAGCACGGAAAGAAGCGAACGGATCAGGCGCTCCGGCGTGCGGGTGACCAGGCGCGAACCCAGCCAGATGCCGGGCAGCGAGCCGGCCAGCAACTGCGCCAGCAGCGGCCAGTCGACGGAACCCAGCGTGGCGTGGCCCAGGCCTGCCAGCAGCGTCAGCGGCACGGCGTAGGCGATGTCGGCGCCGATGATGCGCGGCAGCGGCAGCAGCGGATAGACCAGCAGCAGCACGGTGACACCGATGGCGCCGGCGCCGACCGAGGTGAAGGTGACCAGCGTGCCGATCACGGCACCCAGCAGCACGGGCAGGCTCCAGTGGCGCGGGCGGGCGGCTTGGGCGCCGCTGCCGGCGCGCCGGCTCTGATCCTCGCTCTGGTGCTTCTCGGAGAACACCACCACCTTGTACAGCGTGGCGGTGGCCGTGAGCAGCAGGGCCAGGCCCAGCGTGGTGGTCATGAGGTGCTGGGCCTGCGCGCTGGCCGGGCCCAGTTCCCTGAGCGCCCACAGCGCCAGCAGCGCGGCCGGGATGCTGCCCAGGCACAGCTGGCCGACCACGCGCCAGGGCACCAGGCGCTGGCGGGCCAGGCTGACGGTGCCGCCCATCTTGGTGAAGGCCGCGAACAGCAGGTCGGTGCCGACGGCCAGGTAGGGCTTGACACCGAAGACGAAGATGAGCATGGGCGTCATCAGTGAGCCGCCGCCCACGCCCGTGAGGCCGACGACCAGGCCCACGAAAAAACCAGCGAAGATGAACGCGAAATCGTGCATGGGGCGAACTTTAGAGTGACCCCTTATAAAAACAAACGATTATTTTGTCCTGCATATATATCTAAAAATGCATGTGCTGCTGGCTGCATACGCCTTTCGCTCCCCCTGCCCGGGCCGTGTTTCGGCACGGCGGCGCCATTTCCTAGGAGGGCGCTTGCGTATGACAATGCGTGGTGGCGCCTGGGTTTTCATAGAATCGAGGCTTGTTCAATGACCGAGGCGCCAGCAAACCCATCGGATAACGCGGGTGCCTGACTATGGAAATAGCCCTTCTTTTCGCCCTGATCTGCCTGAACGGCGTCTTTGCTATGTCGGAAATCGCGCTGGTGACCGCGCGCAAGACCCGGATGCAAAAGCTGGTGGATGAGGGCGATAGCGGCGCAGCCGCGGCCGTGAAGCTGGGCGAGGACCCGACCCGTTTCCTCTCCACCATCCAGATCGGCATCACCTCCATCGGCGTGCTCAACGGTATCGTCGGCGAAGCGGCCCTGGCAGGCCCCTTGCGGGAGTGGATGATCACCAAGGGCCTGGACCCCCAATACGCGGGCTATCTCTCCACGGGTCTGATCGTGGTGTTCATCACCTATTTCTCCATCGTGGTGGGCGAACTGGTGCCCAAGCGTCTGGGCCAGACCCATCCGGAGGCGCTGGCGCGCCTGATTTCGCGCCCCATCAACTTCCTGGCGCTGGCCACCAAGCCCTTTGTCTGGCTGCTGTCGGCCTCCACGCGCGGCCTGCTCAAGCTGTTGGGCGTGAAGGAGAACAGCGGCAATGCCGTGACCGAAGAGGAAATCCACGCCATGCTGGTGGAAGGCCGCACGGCCGGCGTGATCGAGTCCCAGGAGCACACCATGGTGCGCAACGTGTTCCGCCTGGACGACCGCCAGATCGGCTCGCTCATGGTGCCGCGCAGCGACGTGGTGTGCCTGGACATAGACGACAGCTTCGAGACCAATCTGCGGCGCATAGAGCAGGCCGACCATGCGCGTTTTCCGGTGATCCGCGGCGACATGAACAATATCGTGGGCGTGCTCAATCCGCGCCAGTGGCTGGCCGGCACCGTGCTTTCGTCCGGCGGCAGCCGCGAGCTCAAGGACCAGCCGCTGCAGGCCGCGCTGTATGTGCCCGAGACCATCACCGGCATGGAGCTGCTGGACAACTTCCGCACCTCGGACGTGCACATGGCCTTCGTCATCGACGAGTACGGCGAGGTGCAGGGCATCGTCACGCTCAAGGACCTGATCGAAGCCATCACGGGTGAATTCCAGCCGCGCGACCTGGATTCGAGCTGGGCGGTGCAGCGCGAGGACGGCAGCTGGCTGCTCGACGGCCACATTCCCGTGCCCGAGCTCAAGGACCACCTGGGCCTGGACGCGGTGCCCGAGGAAGAGCGCGGCCGCTACCAGACCCTGAGCGGCATGATCATGTTCCTGCTGGGCCGCATGCCCAGCGAAGCCGATGTCGTGGAATGGGAAGACTGGCGCTTCGAGGTGGTGGACATGGACGGCAAGACCCTGGACAAGGTGCTGGCCAGCCGCATCGTGGTGCCCGAGACGGCGCAGCTGCCGTTTGGCGGCAAGTAAGCCATACAGGCATCGAAACAGCGCTGTGCGCTGCGGTTGAACTGACCGCCTGAACTGACCGCCTGTGCCGGGCCTGCGCCGGTTGTGCCGGGCCCGTCCGCTGGTCGTGGCCGGCTGCGTTCGGCCAGACGCAGGCATTCAAGTTCCGGTAAGCCGATCCAATGGACTGCTCATGTCATCCGCAGCCACCTTCAGTGCAGTGCGTGTAGATCATGGTCGCGGATACGTCGCTGCAGCATGGTCAGGAGCGCCTCCACTGTGGATACATCTATTTCCTTGACTTGACGCATGCCACTTTGCAGGGCTGGCCGCAGCACAAAGAAGCACTTCCGGTAGAGGTGAGATTTCTCGGGTGCGGTACATCGGGTATGGTGAGCAGCGTAAACCACAAAAGGAATCGTCCGGTGCCAAAACCAAACTACCAATTCGAAAAACGACAACGCGAGCAAGAGAAGAAGAAAAAGAAGGCCGAGAAGGCTCAGCGGAAAGCTGTAGCGTCCGAGGGAACTTCGCCAAATGTGGCGTCTGAGGTGCTGCAGGAAAGCAAGTAGCTAAGGCGAGGTGGTGTGCCGCTGTGATTTTTGAGGGCCTCGGCTGCTGTGCTCCGGCAGCACACCTGGCCAGTCAATCAAGCAGGCCGCTTGCGACGTCGGCTTATCTCCAACCTTAAGTCGCAGCTTTCGCCGTGCCTGACCGATGGCCGGCATCCACAAAACAGCGCAAAGCAATGGCGTAGCCAGCGCCTGCGGCTATCAAAGCCGTAGTGATCTTGCCCCCCGTAGTCTCAGGACGCCTTGTGCCGCAACCGGCCCCACATGCGCTGCGTGCCCAGGGCCTGGGCCAGCTTGGCGTCCAGCGGCAGGGGCTCGCCGTGCAGGCGGGCGGCCAGCAGTTCGCCGCACAGCAGGGACAGCGTGAGGCCGCGCGAGCCCAGGCCGGTCAGCGTCCACAGGCCCGGCAAGTCTCCTGCAGTCCGGCCCACCGGGCCGACCACGGGAATGCGGTCGTAGGCCGCGCAGCGCACGCGCGACCAGGTGGGCGGCAGCTGCGGGGCATCGAAGAACGAATCCAGCGCCGGCCGGCAGGCGGGCAGCAGGGCGGCGAGCTTGTCGGCATTGCCGGCATGGGCGCCGCGCTGGTCTTGCGGCGAGGGCGGAAGGTCGGTGACATCGCGCTCGAAGGTCGAGCCCATCACCCACTGGTGGCCGTGCTCCTGCCCGGCGCTGTCCGGGCCCGGAAAGTCCGGCACCAGATTGCCGTTGCCGTTCACGGGAAACGGCGGCATAGCTGCCCGCGTGGCGGGGGTGTGCTCGGCCACGCTGACCTGGCCGCGGATGGGCTGTATCTCCCATTGGCCGGCTTCCAGGCCGCTGGCCTGCAGCAGGCCTGTCGTGGCCGGACCCAGGGCCAGGACCACCATTTCCGCCTGTGCCAGCACCTGGTCCTGGGCGTCCAGGGCCTGCCAGGTGGAGGCTGCGGTTGGCTGCAGCCGGGCCACTTGAGCGTGGCCCTGCCATCGGATTCCAGGTGCTGCCAGCAGTGCCCGGACCAGGCGGGCAGGGCGCACCCAGCCGGCCTGCACATGCCAGACGGCCTGGCTGTCGTCCGTCAGGCGGGCAGCGGCCAGTTGATCGGGCTGGGCGGGATGGCTCCATTGCCGGCCGTTGAGTTGCAGCCCAGACTCCGGGCTGAGCCAGGCGGGCGGCAACTCGGCGGGCTGGTTCAGGTCATGCTCAAGCACGCCGCTGTGTGCCCAGTCCACGCCGGATTCCAGGGCGTGGCCGGCGCTCAGCTGCTGCAGGGTCTGCAAGCTGGTGCGCACGCCGCTGCGCGACAGGCGCGAGAGCACGCTGTCGTCGGGCGAGACATGGGGGCAGAACAGGCCGGCCGGCAGGCCCGAGGCGCCGCTGGCCGGCGCTTCGCCGGCATCGAGCACGGTGACCTGCCAGCCGCGCCGCGCCAGGCTGGCGGCCGCGGCCGCGCCTGCCAGGCCTGCGCCCAGCACCAGGCAGCGCGCCGGGGCGGCGATGGGCGACGGTAGCCCGTCATCGCGATGGCGTGGCTCCCAGCGCGGGTTGAAACAGGCCGAAAGGGAAGGCTGGCCGGCTGGTGTGTGGATTTCAAAACCCAGCCGGGCCAGGCTTTGCCGCACTTCGTCGCCAATGTTCGCTGCGGCCAGCAAGGTGCCGCGGCGGCAGTGCCGGGCCAGGTTCTTCAGCGCCTCGGGGCTCCACAGCTCGGGGGCGGCACCGGGCGAAAAGCCGTCCAAACCGTCCAGATAGACGCTGTCGGCCGTGAGCTGCTGCTTGCGCAGCATGGTCTGGGCATCACCGACGTAGAGCGTGAGCAGCACCTGGCCGTTCTCGAACGAGAGCCGGTGCACGCCGGGCAGCAGGCCCCACCACTGCGCGGCCAGCGCTTCGCCAAGAGGGCGCAATGGACTGTCAGCAGGCAGGGCGCGCAGCAGGTCTTCGGCCGAGGCGGGAGAGGCTTCGATCGCGACGAAATGCAGCAGGCGCGGCCGCATGGGGTCGGCCTTCCAGGCGGCCCAGGCGGCCAGGAAGTCCAGCCCCGGGCCGAAGCGGGTCGCCAGGATGCGCCACTGCGGTGCGCCGGCCCAGGCCGTCGGCAGGCCGCAGCCGCCGAGGCAATCCGGCGCTGGCAGGGGGAGGGGTGGCGGGAGTGCTGGCAATGGAAGCCTTCATTCCCAGCGCTGCTGATAGGAGAACACGGGCAGGCGCCACTTGAAGCGTATGGCGGCCAGGCGAAAGCCCAGGCCGCCCGCAAAGCACACGGCGGTGCTGATGTTGGAGCTGACCTCCAGCGCGCGCAGCGACAGGAACAGTAGGCAGACCGTGAGCGAGACGCTGGCGTACAGCTCGCGCCGGAAGACCACGGGCACCTGGTTGCACAGCACGTCGCGCAGAATGCCGCCGCTGATGCCGGTGATCATGCCGGCCATGACCACCACCACGGCGGGGTAGCCCAATTCGAGGGCCACATTGCAGCCGATCAGCGAGAACGCGATCAGGCCCATGGCGTCGAGGAACAGGAACACCTGCTTGAGCCGGTGCATATGGCGTGCGATCACCGTGGTCAGCAGGCCGAAGGAGATCACGAGGTAGACGTATTCGGGGTGCTGGGTCCAGCCTATGGGGTAGTGGCCCAGCACCATGTCGCGGATGGTGCCGCCGCCCAGGGCGGTGACGAAGGAGATCACGGCCACGCCGAAGATGTCCATGTTGCGGCGGCCTGCGGCCAGCGCGCCGGCCATGGCTTCGGCGGCGATGGCCACCAGATAGATCACCAGCATGACGGTGAACTGCGAGAACTGGAAGGAATCCAGCAAGGAAACAGAAGGAAGCATGACGGTCCGATGGGGGAAACCACGACATCCGGCGGGATGCATGGCGTGCCTCTCCCGCTGTCCTTTTACCTGAGAGTTGCGCGCGCAAGCCTTTGCGCACTTGCCCCTTCGGTGAGCCCTGCAGGTCTTGGCCGCGGGCTGCTCTCCAGTTGGCGAATCCTTCCTGCGGTACTTCGTGCCTGAGCGATTATGGGAGTTTGCGCCTTCGGCGGGAGCCGCATGCTGGTGGCAAGCGCTCCGCTCTCCCGCAGGAAAGCCGCGATTCTAGCCAATCGGGCGGCTGTTTTGCCAGCAAAAAGCCCCATGGCCGGGCAAGCCTTGGGGCGGGGGGCAAAGTGCCGTATCTCGTTACGCGCTGGGCGGGACGTAGCCCGCCGCGGCGTCTGCGCCGCCGCCGAAGAAGTGGTTTTCCATCTGGCGGGCCAGGTACTGGCGGGCGCGGGCGTCGGCCAGGTTCAGGCGGTTTTCATTGACGAGCATGGTCTGGTGCTTGAGCCAGTCGGCCCAGGCCTGCTTGCTCACGTTTTCGAAAATGCGCTTGCCCAGCTCGCCGGGGTAGGGAGGGAAGTCCAGGCCTTCGGCGTCAACGCCCAGCTTGATGCAGTGAACAGTACGTGCCATCTATGCAGTCCTTGTCAGTGATTCAGATGTTTTGGATATAACAAACTGAAATCTTATTGGTTTGAGTTTTAAAAGCGTGGTTGAAGAATGCAGGGCAACGGAACACAGATCCGTTATCCATTCCTTCAAAGAACACGGTCACATGAAAAATCGCCGCCACTTTATCAAGTTTCCCGTTGCCGCCAGCCTGATTGCCGGCTTGACCCTGTCGGCCTTGCCCGCATTGCCGGCTTTGGCTCAACCCCAGGCGGCGGTGCAGCTGCTCAATGTCTCCTACGATCCGACGCGCGAGCTGTACGTGCAGTACAACCAGGCCTTCGCCAGGCACTGGAAGGCCACGAATGGCCAGGATGTGAGCATCAAGCAGTCGCACGGCGGCTCGGGCAAGCAGGCGCGCTCCATCATCGACGGCATCGAGGCCGACGTGGCCACGCTGGCCCTGGCCGGCGACATCGATGCGCTGGTCAAGAACGGCAACGTCAAGCCCGAATGGCAAAAGCGCCTGCCGCACAACAGCGCGCCCTACAACTCCACCATCGTGTTTCTGGTGAAGAAGGGCAATCCCAAGGGCATCAAGGACTGGGACGACCTGGTCAAGCCCGGTGTCCAGGTGATCACGCCCAACCCCAAGACTTCGGGCGGCGCGCGCTGGAACTACCTGGCCGCCTGGGAATACGCCAAGCGCAAGTACGGCGGCCCGGATGGTGGAGATCGGCAGGCCAAGGATTTCATCACCAAGCTCTACAAGAACGTGCCCGTGCTCGACACCGGCGCACGCGGCGCCACGGTGACCTTTGTGCAGCGCGGCCTGGGCGATGTGCTGCTGGCCTGGGAGAACGAGGCCTATCTGGCGCTCAAGGAGTTCGGCCCCGAGAAATTCCAGATCGTCGCGCCTTCGCTGTCCATCCTGGCCGAGCCTTCGGTGGCCGTGGTCGACAAGGTGGTGGACAAGAAGGGCACGCGCGCCGTCGCCGAGGCCTACCTCAAGTACCTGTACTCGGAAGAGGGCCAGCGCGTCGCCGGCAGGAATTTCTACCGCCCCACGGATGCCAAGGTGGCGGCCGAGTTCAGCGCGCAGTTCCCCAAGCTGGAGCTGTTCACCATCGACCAGGCCTTCGGCGGCTGGGCCGCGGCCGACAAGGCGCACTTTGCCGACGGCGGCAGCTTCGACCAGATCTACGCCAGGAAGTGAAAGCGCGAACAGGTTCTCGGGCCGGTTTTTTTGCGCCGGCGGCCTCAACTTCCAGCGCCGGCGGCCGATACTCCAGACAAGATGAAGCCACACTACCTGCCCCGAATCCTTGCCATCTTGCTGCTGCCCGCCGTGCTGGCCGGCTGCAAGATCGAAGACGTGCCAGGCCTTGGCCCCGATCCGCGTGCCGTGGCGCGCGAAGCCGAAGCCAAGGCCGTTGGCGGCGCCTGTCGCCACGCCATGCGCGGCCTGGAGGACTGCTATGTGCTCAACCCCAAGGCGCCCAAGGCCCTGGTGTTCGCGGGCTGGAAAGACATGGACGAATACATGCGCGCCAACAAGATCGAAGGCGTGCCCTCGGTGCTGAGTCAGAGCGCCCCGGAAAAGCGCACCGCGGAGCCGGAGGGCGCCGCCGGCCGCAATCGCAGCTAGCCTGGCTCAAGCAACAAAAAAACCGTGGTGCTCTCACACCACGGTTTTTTTCCCGGCAGGCCTGATTTATTCCGCGCGCTCGAACACGGCCATGCTTTCCACATGGGCCGTGTGCGGGAACATGTTGACCACACCCGCGGCCACGCAGCGGTAGCCGGCCTGGTGCACCAGCAGACCGGCATCGCGCGCCAGCGTGGCGGGGTTGCAGCTGACGTAGACGATGCGCCTGGGGAAATGCCAGCTCTCGTGCCCCTCCGGCAGGGACTGCAGGGGCGGCAGCTCGGGGGCTGGCTCCTGGCCTTCGACGGGCTCGGGACGCGGGGCGCCGGTGCGGATCTGGTGGATGTCGGCCAGCGCCTTGGCCAGCGCGAAGGCGCCCTCGCGCGGGGGATCAACCAGCCACTTGTCGGCATTGCCGTCGGCGATCAGCATGGCCGGCGTCATCTCGAACAGATTGCGCGCCACAAAGCCCGTGGGCGCCAGCTTGTCGCCTTCGGCGCGCCGGGCGTTGTTGGCCGCGTAGTTCTCGTGCGAGCGCTGCACCAGCGTGTCCGAGCCTTCGATGCCCAGCACTTCGCGGGCCATGGTGGCAATCGGCAGCGTGAAGTTGCCCAGGCCGCAGAACCAGTCGATCACGCGTTCGCTCTTTCGCGCATCCAGCAGGCGCAGCGAACGCGTGACCAGCACGCGGTTGATGTGCGGATTGACCTGGGTGAAGTCCGTGGGCTTGAACGGCATGGTGATGCCGAAGTCCGGCAGGCCATAAGACAACGGGTTCGACCGCTGCGCATCGCTCTGCTCCATCAGGTGCACGGTGTCAGGGCCCTTGGGCTGCAGCCACCACTGCACATCGTGCTGCGCGGCAAAGTCGCGCAGGCGCTGGCGGTCGCCGTCGGACAGCGGCTCCAGGTGGCGCAGCACCAGCGCCGTCACGTCGTCGCCGCAAGCCACTTCGATCTGCGGGCAGGTCTCGCGTGCGTCCAGGCCGGCGATCAGCGCGCGCAGCGGCATGAGCATGGCATCCATGTGGGGCGGCAGGATCTTGCAGACCTCCATGTCGGCGATGTAGCGGCTCTTGCGCTCATGGAAGCCGACCAGCACCTTGCCCTTCTTGGCCACATAGCGCACCGACAGGCGGGCGCGGAAGCGGTAGCCCCAGGCCGGTCCCTCGATGGGGCGCAGCAGCGTCTCGGGCTTGACCTTGGCCAGGTGCCACAGATTGTCTTCGAGCACGCGCTGCTTGATGGCCACCTGGGCGGCCACGTGCAGGTGCTGCATCTTGCAGCCGCCGCAGGCGCCGGAATGCAGGCCGAAATTGGGGCAGCCGGGCGTCACGCGCTGGGAGGATTCGCGGTGGATCTCGGTCAGCGTGGCCGCTTCCCAGTTGTTCTTCTTGCGATGGGTATTGGCGCTGACGATTTCGGTGGGCAGGGCGCCGTCGATGAAGACGACCTTGCCATCGGGCTTGCGCGCCACGCCCTGCGCGTCCATGTCCATGGACAGCACTTCCAGCCAGCCCTCGGGCAGTGCGGAGGCATCAGACTGGGCTTCGGGCAGGGTTTCAGGAATTTTCTTGTCGCGGGGTTCACTCATGGTGGCCCGATTGTCTCAGGCCGCCCCATATCCGAGAGCCGGCCACGGCATAAAAACCCGGGCCGCCAGCGGATTCGCATGCTCCGTCTGGCTTTTTTGATAGCGGGTTGCGCTTGTTTGATGAATGGTTCCAGCATATTCATGCTTGAAATCCATGCCCATCAAGCGCCAGGCACTACGCTTTCAGAAGCGCTGCTCCGCGCGTGCGCGGCCCTGGCGGCCGGTTCTGGCCTGGGCCAGCTGGGCACGTTCGGCGATCAGATTCACCTCGGTGGTGCAGTTGAATTCGTCGCGCGAAAACACCATGGTGGCGCCGGACGCCAGCTTGGGCACGGTCAGGTGCAGCGGCAGCGACAGGTCCACGGGAGCGCGGTTGGAGCGGTAGATCAGCTCGTTGCCGGGCGCATAGACAAAGTAGCAGGCGGCCGACGCGGCCTGTGCCAGCGCACAGGCCGACAGCAGCACAGCGGTGCGCATGGCGGTTGCAGCAGTCATGTTTCTCCCTTTCTCCATTTTCCCTATTGGATGGGCGCCATTATGGTTCAGCCGCGGCCCGGCGCGGTGCAAGCATCTCGGCCTTTTCGCCGGTCGTAAATTGTTGTATTGATAGAAATGCCGCTTCAATGCCGAGGCGATCGACAAGCTCCCGGGAGCCGGCATGCTCCCCTTGGCAAACGGCGAAAGGAAAGACCATGCGTATCCTGATCTGCGGCGGCACCGGCTTTCTGGGCCGGCATATCGTGAATGCCTTGATACACGCCGGCCACGACCCCGTGGTGCGCAGCCGCCACTCCGACCCGGCGCTGGACTTCGCCCAGGCCACCACCGTGGAAGCCTGGCTGCCCCATCTGCAGAACGTGGATGCCGTGGTCAATGCCGTGGGCGCGCTGCGCGATACGCCCGCCCGGCCGCTGGACATGCTGCACACGGCCGCGCCCATGGCGCTGTTCGACGCCTGCGCCCAGGCCGGCATACGGCGCGTGGTGCAGGTTTCGGCCCTGGGCGTCCATGAGGGCGACACGCGCTACGCCAGCACCAAGCGGGCGGCCGATGCCCATCTGCTGGCCTTGAATGCGACGGGCCGGCTCCATGGCGTGGTGGTGCGGCCCAGCGTCATCTTCGGCGCGGGCGGCGCCAGCACCGAGCTGTTCCTGGCCCTGGCCAGGCTGCCGGTCCTGCTGCTGCCCCAGGCCGTGCGCGACAGCTTCATACAGCCCGTGGCCGTGCGCGACCTGGCCGATGTGCTGGCCCGCATGGCCGTGCACGATGCGCCGGCCGGCATCGTCAACCTGGGCGGTCCAGAGCCCGTGGCGCTGGGCAGCCTGATCGCCAGCCTGCGCACGCAAATGGGCCTGGGCCCGGCCATGGTGGGCTCTCTGCCACAGTGGGCCAGCGTCGCCAGCGCCAAGATCGGCGACCGCATCAGCATCCTGCCCTGGTGCAGCGAAACCCTGGCCCTGCTGCAACACAGCAGTGTCACCGATCCCCAGACCCTGGCCGACCTGCTGGACCGCGCCCCCGTGCCGCCGCAGCGCCTGTATGCCACCCTGCCCGGGAAGGGGCGCAAGTCGTGAGCTGCGCCATGCATGCCGGCCCGGCACTGGTCCGGCCGGCCACGGCCCTGTTGTTCGAGGCGCACCGATTCGGATCAGCTCGATGGCCCAGTGAGCGAGCGGGGAGGGCTGAGTCGAAGTAGGGTCTTTGCCAGCGCGCCGGGGCGGCCTTCGAGACAATAAGCTTCCAATGCGCCCGAAGGAGCGAAGTCATGACTCCCATCCCTCGTTGGTCTTCCAGCATGAGCGTGAAGGATCCATTGCTGGACGCCCAGCACATTGAGCTTCTGGAGATATGCCGGTCCATGCAATCCGACTTGGAACGGGAAGGGCCGCAGGGCTGGACCTTTCTGCAAAGGCTTGACGAATTTGCGTTCTTGCTGAGGGCGCATGACGCTGCGGAGGCCAGTGCTTTGCGGCGGCGTGGCCAGGATTTGCCGTATGGCCTGCATGCGCAGCGGGCTTCGGCGCTGCGGGATATCGAGGCACTGGCCAGCAATTCCCATTCCGAGAAGTTCGATCCCGTCGTGATGCAGTATGTGCTTTGTGGCTGGATCCAGTACCATTTCGATGCCCGGCAGGGGGAGGCCATGCGAATCGAACCAGACAGGGGCCCCCAGTCTTGGTCGTCGTGAATTCGATCAAGGTCTGGCCAGGCTCGCGAACAATGATTTACAAATCGCAGGCGGCGATCCACATAGACTCGGCGGGCATGTCTGCTTGAAAGGAACAATGACAATGAAAAGAATGCTTGCATTGGCTGTCGCCGCTCTGGTTCTGAGCGGCTGTGCCGTGTATCCGGGCTATGGCGATGACGGCTATGGGTACAAGAAGTCCCATCCGCATGGCTGTCCACCCGGCCAGGCCAAGAAAGGCAATTGCTGAACCAGGAACCCGCTTAGGCGGGTTTCTTGTTTCTGGATGTGGCGCGCCTGCCGGAGCGCGGGAGATGGCGCAATAATTTCAGAAATGTAAAGCGTGTGTAAAATGAGATTGATTTCTATTTATAATTGCAGGCAGTTTTGTAGACCAAGCTAAGGTTGTAGCCACTTGACGTCGCGGTAGCCACCCGGCCGATACCCGCCAAGCCTCCCCTAAAAATCGGTATCCAACGAGAGGTATTCATGGCATTGAGGTATTCGCCGCTGGCAGCGGCATTGGGATTGGCGTTTTCCGGCGCCGCCGTGGCACAGCAGGCCGCCGAAGTCACGCTGCAGGAAGTTCAGGTCCGCAGCAACAAGGAAGTGGAGCCCAGCTACAACCCGCCCACGGCCACCAGCGCGACCAAGATCGAAGCGCCGCTGCGCGATATTCCCCAGACCGTGAACGTAGTGCCGCAAAGCCTGCTGCGCGACCAGGCGGTGCAGTCCATGCAGGATGTGCTCAAGAACGTGCCCGGCGTGGGCATGTCCCATGGCGACGGTCAGCGCGACCAGGTCACCATCCGCGGTTTCTCGGCCATTGCCGACCAGTTCGTCGACGGCATGCGCGACGATGCGCTGTACTTCCGCGACCTGTCCAACATCGAGCAGGTCGAGGTGCTCAAGGGGCCGGCCTCGGTGCTTTACGGCCGCGGCTCCTCGGGCGGCCTGATCAACCGCATCACCAAGAAGCCCGGCATCAATCTCAGCGAAGTGGGCCTGACCCTGGGCAGCTGGAACCAGCGCCGCGGCGAGTTCGACCTGGCGCGCGCGCCCGAGGACAGCCGCTTTGCCTTCCGCATCACCGGCGCGCTGGAGCGTGCCGACAGCTACCGCGACCAGCAGTTCCTGGATCGTGATGCGCTCGCGGCCTCGCTGCTGTTCAAGGCCAGTGCCGACACCAATGTCCTGCTGCAGATGGACCATCTGAAGGACCGTCGCCTGACCGACTTCGGCATTCCTGCGCTGAACGGCCGTCCGCTCAATGTCCCGGCCAGCGCCTACTACGGTGCCGCGAATGCCAAGGATGTGGACTACACCCAGTCCGAGGTGAGCTCGGTCGGCCTGACGCTGAATCACCGCCTCAACGACAGCCTGTCGCTGCGCAATGCCTTCCGCTATTACACCTATTCGCTGGACCGCAACAACACGCTGACGCGCAGTGTCAACGAGAGGAATCTCACGTTCACGCTCAACCACGGCAACGTCTACCGCGATGAGCACGGCTGGTTCAATCAGACCGAGCTGACGCAGAAGACGGAATTCCTCGGCATGAAGCATCAGCTGCTGTACGGCGTGGAAGTGGGGCAGCAGAACAAGGACCTGGTGAATTTCTCGACGCCGGTGACCGGTGCCAACGGCAAGATTCGCGACTTCGCACTGTTCAATCCCGTGCTCCCGACCCTGCCGCTGAGCACTTCCCGCACTCCCGGCGCGAACAATCTCGGCACCTTCAAGACCCTGGCGTTCTACACCCAGGACATGATCCAGCTGAGCCCGCAGTGGAAGGCCCTGGCCGGCCTGCGCTACGACCGCTTCGAGCAGGAAACCTACGACCGCATGCCTGGCAAGTCGGGCCTGGGCCGCACGGACACCACCTGGAGCCCCCGCGTCGGCCTGGTCTACCAGCCTTCGTCCACCTGGTCGTACTACGCCTCCTGGAGCAAGTCCTTCCAGCCCTCGGGCGAGGCCTTCTCCATTGCCGCCAACAATGCGCAGATCGCACCGGAGAAGACCACCAACCAGGAAGTGGGCGTCAAATGGGACATGCCGGACGGCAAGTCCTCGTTCACGGCTTCGCTGTTCAAGCTGGAGCGCACCAACATCAAGAGCACCGATCCCGTGACCAACACCTTGGTCCCTCTGGGTGTGCAGCGTACCAACGGCCTGGAGCTGACCTTTGCGGGCGAGGTGGCGCCCAGCTGGCAGGTCTGGGCCGGCTACGCTTTCCTGGATGGGGAGATGACCGCGTCGCCGGCGGTTGACGCCGGCCAGCCTGTGCAGGGCAAGCAGCCTACACTGACTCCCCGGCACAGCGCCAACCTGTGGGTGACCAAGGCGCTGGGCAACGGCTTCGGTGTGGGCGGGGGCTTGAACTATGTCGGTGCCCGCTTCGCCAACCCGGGCAACACGGTCACCTTGCCTGGCTACACCACGGTGGATGCCATGGCCTACTACCGCATGGGCGCCTGGGACGTGCAGCTCAAGCTCAACAACCTGCTGGACCGCCGCTACATCGTGTCCGGCCACGGCAGCTCGGCCAATCTGAACCTGCCGGGCGCTCCGCGCTCGGCCCAGGTCGTGGCGCGCTACCGGTTCTGAGGCTGAAGCCATGCCGCAAGCTGCCGACATCGCGTTGCGCCAGGAGCCCAGTGCTCCGGCGAAGCAGCGCCCCGCCAAGCCCGGCGGGGGCGGCCATCTGTTCGTGCCGGCCCGCTGGCACCGGCCCGCCGTGCTCAAATGGCTGCGGCGCACCCATGCCTGGCTGGGCATGTGGGGTGCCGTCCTGGGCTTGCTGTTCGGCACCACGGGCCTGTTGCTCAACCACCGCGCCACCATGAAGATTCCCGGCCCGGCGTATGACAACACGCAATGGCAGCTCAGGCTGGTGCAGCAGCCCCCCAGCATCGACGCGCTGGCGCTGCAGCTGCAGCGGGAGCTGGGCATGGCCAAGCCGCCGCACCAGAAGAAGATGGAGCCCGCCGGGCCTACGCCCTGGCCCGGGGCGGTGCAGCCCGAGCGCTGGCTGATTGCCTTTGCCGAGCCCAAGGCCACGGTCAACGCCGAATACTGGGTGGGCAACCATTCGGTCTCGGTCAAGCGCATGGACCCCAATCTGCTGGCCCGGCTGAACCGGCTGCACATGGCCACGGGGGCTTCGGCGGCCTGGATTCTGCTGACCGATACGCTGGCCGGGGCCTTGATCGCACTGTCGCTGACGGGCGTGCTGCTGTGGACGAAGCTGCATGGCGGCAGGCTGCGGGCCGCAGGCATTGCGGGCACCTGCTTCAGTCTGCTGCTGTTGCTGGCGTTGACGGCCTGAAGGGCCTGGCGCCGGTCGGCCCCGCGGTCTGTGCGTATTCGATGAAGAAAGCCCGCTTGGCGGGCTTTCTTGTTTGTGGCCCAAGGCCTGCTCAGCGCGGAGCCGAACTCAACGCCCGGCATTCGGGGGTTTCATTGGCATGCTTGAGGTAGGCGATGAGGTCGGCGCGCTCCTTGGGGTTGGCGATGCCGTCGTACGTCATGGCCGTACCCGGCACGACTTTCATGGGCTGGGCCAGAAAGCGGTCCAGGGTTTTTTCGTCCCAGGTCAGGCCGGAGTTCTTCATGGCCGGCGAGTAGGCGAAGCCGGGCACGCTGCCCGCGCGCCGCCCCAGCAGGCCGCAGTGGTGCGGCCCCACGCGATCCTGGGCCAGTGCGTGGCAGGCCGCGCACCGGGCGTAGACCTGCTCGCCCGGCAAGGTGTCCGGCGGTGCCGCGCCTGCCGTTGCCATGGCCGCCAGCAGAGCGCCGGCCAGCGCCCAGTGTGCGCCGCTCATGATACGAAGGCCGATGGAACGGGGGCTTCGCCTACCGCATGGCGCAGCACGGCCCAGTGCATGGCTTCATCGCCCAGAATGCTGGCGGCCGCCTTGGCCAGCTCGCGGTTGCCGAACAGGGGAACGGCGCCGAGGTAGGCGCTGACCGCCCCTTGCTCCAGCCGCGCCGCAAAGCGCAGCACGTCCTCCTGCGACTTCAGTTGCTCGGCCGGGAAGTTGTAGGCGCTCTTGGCAATCACCGGCTTGCCGCCGAGCTTCTCTATCGTCTTGGACAGCAGTTCGGCGTGGGCCTTGTGATGGCCCTGGAAGGTGACGGCCAGATCAAGCACGGGCTTTTGCAGCAGCTTGCTTTCGGCACCCAGCTGGTAGGCGGCGATAGCTTCGAGCTCGGCACCCAGGGCGGTGTTCAGGATTTGGGTGTCCTGGCCGGAACCTTCGCCAGAGCGCGCGGCCAGCGCATCGCGGCCTGCGAGCAGGGCCACCGCAGCGCCCGATAGCGCCAGGCCCGATTGGCCGAGAAAGAGGCGGCGTGCGGACTGGGGGGTAGAGAGGTACAGGAACGACATGGTGTTCTCCTTCGTGGGTGGTGCCGTAAGTAGAGCTGCAGCGGCAGGCTGAGGGCAGCCCTCGTCCCATTGGATGCAATGGTGCGGTGCTGCGTTCCGGCCCTGCGGGCATCAGGGTCGGGCGCAGGCCACCCGTGGGAACGCCGCGGCCCGGTGCAGCATCCAATGGACGAAGGAGTCATCCATGCAGCAAACGCTATCCCAAGTCATCCAGCCAGTGGCGGGAGACGCCCCGGATCTGGAGCTCGCCATGCGCGCAGCCGATGGTGATGAGCTGGCCTTCGAGGCCATCATGCGGCGCCACAACCGCCTGCTGTTCCGCACTGCGCGCGCGATTCTGAAAAGCGATGCGGACGCCGAGGATGTGTTGCAGCAGGCCTATCTGCGGGTCTGGCGCGCACTGCGTGAGTTCCGTGCCGACGCTAGGCTGTCGACCTGGCTGGTGCGTATCGTCGTCAATGAAGCGCTGGGGCATCTGCGGCGGCGGCCGGCCCAGATCATTCCCCTGGATGCCGCCATGGCCTCGACCGAACCCCACGTGCAACGCTTGCTGGAGGATGATGTGGATCTGCAACCTGACCGCACGGCCATGCGCGCGGAACTGCGCGGGTTGATGGAAGCCCGTATCGACATGCTGCCCGATGATTTTCGCCGCGTGTTCGTGCTGCGCGGCGTGCAGGAGCTGAGCGTGGAAGAGGTGGCGCAGGCTCTGGCCATTCCCGAGGCCACCGTGCGCACCCGCTTCTTTCGTGCCCGCAGCCTGCTGCGCGAGGGGCTGTCGCAGGATCTTGACATGGCGCTCAGCGACGCGTTTTCCTTCGACGGTGAGCGCTGCAACCGCATCGTGGCGGCGGTGCGCGCCAGGCTGGCGGCCATCTGAGATCTGGCCTGGAAACATCGAGAGAGAAAGGCCCTCGCGCCTGCCCGCTGGCGTGTAGCCCAGGCATTCCCCGGGCGATGGCTTTCTGTCTTGGGATGAACCGGCCACAAAAAAGCCCGCGGCGCTGTGAACTGCGGCGGGCTGGGCAAGATGGAAATGCGCTTCAGCGGCGTGGGCGATGCGGTGCGGCACCGCCGGAGCGGTTCTCAATGTGGCGGAAGGTCAGGCGACCCTTGTTCAGGTCGTAAGGGGACATTTCCAGCGTCACCTTGTCGCCGGCCAGCACGCGGATGCGGTGCTTGCGCATCTTGCCGCCGGTATAGGCGATCAACTGGTGACCGTTCTCCAGCGTGACGCGAAAGCGCGAATCGGGCAGCACCTCGTCCACGACGCCTTGCATTTCAATCAGTTCTTCTTTGGCCAATGGGTGATCTCCTCAGTGGGGGTAGACAAAAAACGGGACTCAGTTCAGCTGATCGCTCAGCACCATGCTGCGGCCTTCTTTCAAGGCGTAGCGCGTTGCGGCGGTGGCGTTATCGAACTGGCTGATAAAGCTGAAAACACGGTCATAGACGCCGCGGCGGATGGAGACCGCGGCGGACACCAGGCCGGATTCGGAAGTTTGGGTGAGCGGGGTAACAACATAGTTGCCGACACGCTCTGCGTATTGTTTGTTATTCATCGTGTCAACGATGGCGCCGGACTTGCTTGAGGCCGCGCGCCATGGAATCAAAAAATGCCTGCTCCCGGCGGGGCAGGCGCAAAAAGAAAAGGCTGGCCCCGGGAAATGAGCGAGGTCAGAACGGGCTTGCCGTGAAACTGGAGTGACAGCCGGAACGCTTGAACGGGATGAGCGCGGCGATTGGCACAGCATGCTGCTGTGAGAGTGCAGATGGTCGCTGCATAGGCAAGCTGGACTGCAGTGACTCCGGAATTGTAAGGCTTTTGGCTCTTGTGTGCAAGAGGCATGATGGCATGGCCCGGGAAGCTGTGTGCCATTTTCGGAAGACGATGGCACGGAATGTCCGAAGCCGACTGCTCGGTTAGGTTCGATCTGAATCAGTATTCGGGAACGGGGCTCGAAGTCGCTCCATCCAATAGGCAGACAAAGCAGGAATCGTCACCGACAGTCGGTGGATGAGCGGCTTTGTTACCGGCCCATATCAACCAACCGGAGCCTCGTATGTCTTTCTCATCCGCCAAAAAACCGATGCTCATCCATGGAGTGGCCGCCATCTGCATCGCCATGACAGCACTTTCTTCAGGTCTCGCCAATGCTGATGACGCGGCCCACCACGAGCCAGTTGCACAGGCCTCAGCCCCTCTGCGCACGGCCAGCATGAGCAGACTGTACGCCGGCATGCAAACCCTGTGGGCCCAACACATGGAGTGGACATACGCTGCCGTCACGGCCTATGTCTCCAATCCGGCCGCTTTTGATGCCACGGCAGCACGTTTGCTGCAAAACCAGGCCGACATCGGCAATGCCATCAAACCCTTTTATGGGGCTGCGGCAGGAGACGCGCTGACCAAGCTGCTCCAGGAGCACATCGGTGCCGCCGTCGAGGTGGTGAAGCAGGCCAAAGCGGGTAACAAACCCGCCCTGGACAAGGCCGTGTCAGCGGCCTACGCCAATGCGCAAGAGATTGCCGACTTCCTCGCCAAAGCCAACCAGAACTGGCCCAGGGATACGGTGCGCTCGATGATGAAAGGCCATATCGATACCACTTTGGTGTATGCCACCGCCGTGATTCAGGGCAGGTACGCCGAAGGCATTGCCGAATACGGCAAGGCCGAAGCCCATATGCTGGAAATGGCCGATGCCCTGAGCGCAGGCCTGATTGCCGCGTTCCCGGAAAAATTCAGGAGCTGAGGCCACCGGCCCGAAAGAGCCGGGAGATGCCCGTCCACGGCCGTCTTCCGGTGTTTTAAAAATTCAATCCCAAGCGCACACTCGGATGTGCTATCCAAGGAGGTTTCATGCTGCTAGATCTGGACATGAAACAGACCCCGCAGACGGTCAAGAAAAGTGCATCTGAACGCATACGCCAGCGCTTGCTGGACGCTGGCGAACGCTTTCATGCCAATGACAATATCGCCTCCTACATTCGCCAGGGCGAGCTCGATGAACTGCGCCAAGAGGTTGCGCAGCAGCTGCAAGGCGTGTTGCGCACCCTGGTCATCGACACCCAGAACGACCACAACACCGCCGACACGGCCAGGCGCGTGGCCAAGATGTTTGTCCAGGAGGTGTTTCGCGGTCGCTATGAGGAAGCGCCCTCGGTCACCGCTTTTCCGAATGTCTCTGGGCTCAACGAGCTGATGGTGGTCGGCCCGGTGACGGTGCGCAGCGCCTGCTCGCACCACCTGTGCCCCATCATGGGCAAGGTGTGGCTGGGCGTGCTGCCCAACGCCAATTCGGATTTGATCGGCCTGTCCAAATTTTCCCGCCTGGCCGAATGGGTCATGAACCGGCCGCAGATTCAGGAAGAAGCCGTGGTGATGCTGGCCAACGAGCTGGAGCAAAGAATCCGCCCCGATGGCTTGGCCATCGTCATGGAGGCCAGCCATTTCTGCATGCATTGGCGCGGCGTCAAGGACGATGGCGCCTTGATGCGCAATTCCGTGATGCGCGGCGTCTTTTTGAAAGACGCTGCACTGCGCAGTGAATTTTTAAGCCTGATTGGCAAACGCTATTGAGAAAATCCGTGCCAAGCCGCGCCTTGGCAAGACCGACCGCGTAAAACAGAAAGGAGCATTGACATGAGTACCGTGCGCAGCACCATTCTTGCCCGCCAGGAAGTCGCCCAGGGGACGCTTGCGTTTCATCTGTCCAAGCCCGCAGGATTTACGTTTCGCCCCGGCCAGGCGTTTGAAATACTGCTGCCCACCGCGGACGCCACCGTGGGCAAGGATGATCGCGGCCACGCTTTTTCCATCGTCAGCGCGCCGCACGAAGATGAGCTGGTCTTTGCCACGCGCATGCGTGACAGCGTGTACAAGCGCGCCCTTGGCGCGTTGTCGCCCGGAGCGGAAGTGGAGATTGATGGCCCCTTCGGTTCGCTGCTGTTGCACAAGAACGCCGCTCGCGCTGGCGTGCTGATTGCCGGCGGCATTGGCGTGACGCCTTTCATGAGCATGATTCGCCACGCCGTACAACAGCAGTCGCCGCAACCGCTGGCACTGCTGTACTCGAATCGACGCCCTGAGGACGCGGCATTTTTGGACGAGCTGCAAGCTCATGCCCGGGCGCTACCGGCCTTCAGTCTGCACGCCACCATGACTGACATGGTGCACTCGGCCCAGCCTTGGAGTGGTGCCACCGAGATGATCGACGTCGCTTTCGTGCGGCGCGCCATCGCGTCTCTGCCCGCGCCCGTGTTCTATGTCAGCGGCCCACCGGGCCTGGTGCAAGCCATGCGTCAAACCTTGCAGCAAGCCGGCATCGACGAGGATGAGGTGCGCAGCGAAGAGTTTTATGGATATTGAGAGTGCCGTGGCAACCAAGGCCTGTTCCGACAGCGGCAGTCCAGGCCGCGGGTGCCGGCCCGCGGCTGGGAGTCGGCGCTTTCATGCATTGGTCGTGCCTACTTCCTGGACGGACTCCAGAGCCTCCATGCCTGCGAATGTCTGGTGGCGTTACGCTTTCTGCCGCTTCTTACGGCTTGGCTGACAGGTCTTCCTGAATCGGGGCTTTGGCGCTTGCATGGGCGATGCGGTACGCAAAATGGCTTCAGCATCCGGTGCTTTGCGCACAGTTGCATGCGGATGCAACCGGATGTGGCGGATGCAACTTGTGCCGGTTTTCGACGTGCTGCTCATCCTAGGATGTGGATGTGTTCCATCCCTTCACGGAAGTCAGACATGACACTGCTTACACCTCTTGTGCTCGTGGCCGCGGCTGCAGCGCTTACGGCCTGCGACAGGAACAAGGCGCCCGCGCCGCAGATGAATCCGCCGGCATCCTCGAGCGGGGCCAATGTGCCGCCCGCGCAGACGCCCGCAGAGCCGCCATCCGGTGCCATGCCCAAGCCGCAGAGCGGTACGGGCAACAGCCGGCCATAGCCGGCCATAGCCGGGAAGATGCGCCGCTTCGGCCAACGCATGCTGTGGTGATGGCAGCAGCAGGGCAATCGCGTCGAATTCCACGTCAAATCAATGCGATATATGCACGCCGCCAGTGGCAGAGGCCGGGCCGAGACCCGGCCTCTGTCGCTGAAGGTGCACGCCCAAGGGAGTTCAGGTACTGCCTTGTGTTTACTGAGGGTTAGATGCGATTGCCCTGATGGCAGCAGTCATTTGCTGCTTATTTGATAGCTATCAGGGTCGCATACATAATATTTTCCATCTGAAAACCCATTGATTGTTGCGCTAAACATGAGAAATTTGCTATTCATAAAATAGCGATAGTCATCTTTGGCGGTGCATGGCTGCTGAACGCGCGATACTTGCGGGCTGGGCCGGGCCTTGCTGCAAGTGCCCGGCATTTTGCTGGCCTTTACAGGGCCGTAGGCGATCCAAGCCGTGCGGCCCCGGTTTCATGACGCGTGCTCACACCTCCGACTCTTTCGATCCCCTGGCGGCCGCTCCTGCGGCTTTGTGGAATTGCCCGGCCGTACCGCTGCTGGACGACGCGGACCTTGCCGCGCGCGTACAGCACAAGCTCGATTTCAAGACCAAGCCGGTGGGCTCCCTGGGCCAGCTGGAAAAGCTGGCGCTGCGCCTGGCCTGCATCCTGGGCACGGAAGCGCCGCGGCTGCAGGCGCCGCAGATGCTGGTGTTCGCGGCCGACCACGGCCTGGCGGCGCGTGGCGTATCGGCCTATCCGGTCGATGTGACCTGGCAGATGGTGGAGAACTTCCTGGCCGGCGGTGCCGCGGTGAGCGTGCTGTCGCGCCAGCACGGCATCGCGCTCAATGTGGTGGACTGCGGCGTGGCGCGCGATTTCGCGCCGCGCGAGCAGGACCCCGCGCACAAGCTGCCCCAGGCGGGCCAGCCGCGCCTGTGGCGCCGCAAGGTGGCCTATGGCACGCAGGACTGCAGCGTGGGCCCGGCCATGACGGCCGAGCAATGCCAGCTGGCGCTGCGCAACGGTGCGGAGCTGCTCAAAAAGCTGCCCGGCAATGCCTTGCTGCTGGGCGAGATGGGCATAGGCAATACTTCCAGCGCCTCGCTGCTGCTGGCGCGCCTGTGCAACGAACCCATAGAGCAGGTGACAGGCGCGGGCACGGGACTGGATGCCCAGGGCCTGGCCCGCAAGGTGGCCGTGCTGCGGCAGGTGCTGGAGTTCCACGCCGCAGTGCAGGAGCCACTGCAGGTGCTGGCCGCCATGGGCGGGCTGGAAATCGCCACCATGGCGGGCGCGGTACTGCAGGCGGCCAGCGAAGGGCGCGTCATCGTGGTCGACGGCTTCATCACCACGGCTGCCGTGCTGGTCGCCAGCCGCCTGCAACCCGCGGTGCTGCAGCGCTGCGTGTTTGCCCATCGCTCGGGCGAGCCCGGCCATGCGCGCATGCTGGCCCACTTGCAGGCGAGTCCGCAGAGCCAGCCGCTGCTCGATCTGCAGATGCGCCTGGGCGAAGGTTCGGGTGCGGCACTGGCCTGGCCCTTGCTCGTCTCGGCCTGTGCGGTGCTGGGCGAGATGGCGAGTTTCGAGTCGGCGGGCGTCGAAGGCGCGTCAGCGCATTGAACTGGCGGCTTGATGCAGACGGACGGCGAGCCAGCGGCGAAGCCTTGACCGTTATCAGGGCGCCGGCGTCTTGGGCGTGAAGTCGCAATATCGGGACACCACGCATTCCCAGCAGCGTGGCTTGCGCGCCTGGCAGACATAGCGGCCCAGCAGGATCAGCCAGTGGTGCGAGTCCACTGCGTATGCGTCGGGTACGCGCTTCATCAGCTGTTTTTCGACTTCCAGCGGGTTCCTGCCCGGCGCCAGGCCCGTGCGGTTGCCGACACGGAAGATATGCGTGTCCACGGCCATGGTCGGCTCGCCGAAGGCCACGTTGAGCACCACATTGGCCGTCTTGCGGCCCACGCCCGGCAGGGCCTCCAGCGCCTCGCGCGTGCGCGGCACCTGGCCGCCGTGCAGTTCCACCAGCATGCGGCAGGTCTGCATCAGATGCTTGGCCTTGCTGCGGTACAGGCCTATGGTCTTGATATGGCTCTCCAGCCCTTCCAGGCCCAGGTCGAGAATGGCCTGCGGCGTATTGGCCACCGGAAACAGCTTGCGCGTGGCCTTGTTCACGCCCACGTCGGTCGCCTGGGCCGAAAGCAGCACGGCGGTGAGCAACTCGAACACCGTGGTGTATTCGAGTTCGGTCTGCGGAGAGGGGGTGGCCGCCTTGAGCGCGGCAAAAAATGGCTCTATATCGCGCTTGTTCATTCCCGCATTGTCGCTGTGCGACGAGGTTGAATGCGCCAAAATGACAGACCTGCTGTTTTTGGCGTGCTTTTACCGTTTCACCACATGCAATTTGCCAACCGACTCGACAACGTAGAAACCTCTGCCATCCGCGAGCTGTTCAAGCTGCTGGGCAAGCCCGGCATCATCAGCTTCGCGGGCGGCTTCCCGGACAGTGCCATGTTCGACGTGGCCGGCATCAGCGCGGCCTCGGCCCTGGCCCTGCAGCAGGAGGCGGGCGCGGCATTGCAGTACGGCGCTACCGAAGGCTACCAGCCGCTGCGCGAACAGCTGTCGGCCTTCATGGCCGGCAAGAATGTGCCCGATGTGGCGCCCGAGCAGCTCATCGTGACCACGGGCAGCCAGCAGGCGCTGGACCTGCTGGGCAAGACCATGGTGGGCGAAGGCGACAAGGTCATCGTCGAAGGCCCGACCTTCCTGGCCACCATCCAGTGCTTCCGCCTCTATGGCGCCGAAGTGATTTCCGCTCCGGTGGACGAGCACGGCGTCAAGACCGACGAGCTGGAAAAGCTGATCGCCGAACACCAGCCCAAGCTGGTCTACCTGATTCCGACCTTCGGCAATCCCAGCGGTGCCACGCTGAGCCTGGAGCGACGCAAGAAGGTGCTGGAGCTGGCCGTCAAGTACCGGACGCTGGTGGTGGAGGACGATCCCTATGGCGACCTGTATTTCGACGAGGCGCCGCCGGCCAGCCTGCTGGCGCTGAGCCGCGACGTGCCCGGCAGCCGCGAGTGGCTGGCGCACTGCGGCTCGCTGTCCAAGGTGCTGAGCCCCGGCCTGCGCATAGGCTGGTTGATCGCCAACCCCGAACTGCTGGCCCGCGCCGTGATGTGCAAGCAGTTCAGCGATGCCCACACCAGTACCTTTGCCCAGGCCACGGCGGCGCAATACCTGAAGTCGGGCGCCATGCCCCGGACGCTGGCCCATGTGCGCGAGGTCTATGCCAGGCGCGCCAAGGCCATGGGCGATGCGCTGCGCGAGCAGCTGGGCGATGCCGTGGAGTTCGTCCAGCCCCAGGGCGGACTGTTCCTGTGGGTGCGCCTGACGGGCGCGCGTGGCCAGCTGGACGATGCCGGCGTGCTGGCCAAGAAGGCCATCGAGCAAGGCGTGGCCTTTGTGCCCGGCACGCCGTTCTATGCGCAAAACCCCGACGGCGCGACGTTCCGCCTCTCGTTCGCCACGGCCGACGAGGACAAGATCCGCGAGGGCATTGCCCGCCTGGCCAAGGCGATGCGGCCATGAGCGGAGCACCCGCAGCCCTGCAGGAGCGCGTGACGGAGCTGGAGATCAAGGCCAGCTACACCGAGGATCTGCTGGAGCAGCTCAATATGACGATCTACCGCCAGCAGCAGCAGATCGACCTGCTCGTCAACGAGGTGCGCGAGCTCAGGCGCCAGGTGCCCGAAGGCGGCCCGGGCGGGCCGCGCAACCTGCGCGACGAACTGCCGCCGCATTACTAGGGCCTGTCATCAATCAATATCCCCTTTGGACTTGAAGGCCAAAGGCCCGAACCCAGGTGAAGTGGCATGACCAGAAGATATGCCATTAGCGATGGCCCATGGGAACGCATCAAAGACTTGCTGCCCGGCCAGGTGGGCCAACCAGGAGCGACTGCGCGTGACAACCGGCTGTTCATCGATGCGGTGCTCTACCGTTA
>NZ_BMEU01000022.1 GCF_014637085.1 Comamonas phosphati
ACTGGCCGCTGCTCAACGCCCTGCTCAACACCGCCGGCGGCGCCACCTGGGTCAGCCTGCACCACGGCGGCGGCGTGGGCATGGGCTACTCGCAGCATGCGGGGGTGGTCATCGTGGCCGACGGCACCGATGAAGCTGCCAAGCGCCTCTCCCGGGTGCTGTGGAACGACCCGGCCACGGGGGTGATGCGCCATGCGGATGCGGGCTATGAGATTGCGGTGGCGGCTTCCAGGCGCCATGGCCTGAATCTGCCGATGATTAAGTAGCTTCACCCCCTGAGGCGCTTACGCGCCTTCCCCCTCTCTCTACGCGCTGCAAGCTAGGGGAGGGGGACGACAGCCTCGGTGCGGGGCGGCCCTTCCTCGCTGTCTCTCACCTGGGCCGCGCCAATTTTTAAGCGGTGTTTTGTTTTAGTTTTTGTGCTTTTGATCGATGCAACGCTTTGACCTGAACCAGATTGCGCCCAGCCCGTGGAAGAACGGGGGCGGCAGCACGCGCGAGATTGCCTGCTGGCCGCGGGGCGCGGGCATGGACCGCTTTGGCTGGCGCGTGAGCGTGGCCACGATTGACCAGGCCGGGCCGTTCTCGGCGTTTCCCGGCATAGACCGGCAGATCATGCTGCTCGACGGCGACGGAGTCCGGCTGCTCAGCGCCGCGGCCGGCATCAACCATGCGCTGCAGCAGCGCTGGCAGCCGTTTGCCTTCTCGGGCGATGCGGCGCTGGACTGCAGCCTGCTGGGCGGCACCTCCACCGATTTCAACGTCATGACGCGGCGCGGCCAGTGGTCGGCCGAGGTGAGCATCCATGATGCCGAGGTACGGCCCGGCCGCAGCGCCGCTGGCCTGTGCATGGTGCTGCAGGGCTGCTTTGCCCAGGGCGAGACCCTGTTGCAAACCGGCCAGGGTCTGTGGTGGGATGTAGGCCAGGACAGGGCCCGGGAGGCCGCGCCTTTGCTGCCTCGCGAGGCGCACAGCCGGCTGGTGCTGGTCGGCCTGAAGCAGAGTGTGTGATCGAGCCAGGCTCGCTATATAAAAAAGAGCTGTCAGCGAATTCCATTTCGTCAATTCAAAATGAATTGACACTGAAATTCATGCACAGCAAGCGACAACAGCTATCAAATCAGAATTTTCAAAGGACTCCACCCCATGACGCAAGCCGCAACGCCCTCCTCTTGCGCCGACGGGCGCTGGCTCGATCTGCACCTGGCGCCCGAGCTGTTCATTGCCGATATACCGGTCGCCGACGGGCAGCCGGCCTGCGTCGTGGTGCAGCAGGGCCGCATCGTCTGGGTAGGCCCCCAGGACCAGGTTCCCGCCGCCTACGCCGGCCTGCCCGCCCATGACGGCGGCGCCCGCCTGGCCACGCCGGGCCTGGTCGACTGCCACACCCACCTGGTCTACGGCGGCGAGCGCGCCAACGAGTTCGCCATGCGCCTGGCTGGCGCCACCTACGAGGAAGTGGCCAGTGCCGGCGGCGGCATCGTCTCCAGCGTCAGGGCCACGCGCGCGGCCAGCGAGGAAGAACTCATCGCCCAGGCCCTGCCGCGCCTGGACCAGTTGCTGGCCGAGGGCGTGACGGCCATCGAGATCAAGTCGGGCTACGGCCTGTCGCTGGAGCACGAGCGCAAGCAGCTGCGCGTAGCCCGGCGCCTGGGCAAGCTGCGCGGCGTGACGGTGCGCACCACCTTTCTCGGCGCCCATGCGCTGCCGCCCGAATACGCCGGCCGCAGCCAAGACTACATTGATCTCGTCTGCCGTGACATCATGCCCGCGCTGGCCGCCGAAGGCCTGATCGACGCCGTGGACGTGTTCTGCGAGCGCATCGCCTTTTCGCTGGCCGAGACCGAGCAGGTCTTCCAGGCCGCGAGGGCGCTGGGCCTGCCCGTGAAGCTGCATGCCGAGCAGCTGTCGAACATGGAAGGGGCGGCGCTGGCCGCACGCCATGGCGCACTGTCCTGCGACCATATCGAGCATCTGTCCGAGAACGGCATCGCCGCCATGCGCGATGCCGGCACCGTGGCCGTGCTGCTGCCCGGCGCCTTCTACACCTTGCGCGACACAAAGCTGCCGCCTATCGACGGTTTGAGGGCCGCACAGGTTCCCATGGCCGTTTCCACGGATCACAATCCGGGTACCTCCCCGGCTTTGAGCCTGTTGCTCATGGCCAATATGGCCTGCACGCTGTTCAGGCTCACGGTGCCCGAGGCCCTGGCCGGCATTACCCGGCATGCGGCGCGCGCGCTGGGCCTGCAGGACGAGCAGGGCCTGATCGCCGCGGGCCGGCCCGCCAACTTCGTGCTGTGGCCGGCGCGCCATGCGGCCGAACTGGCCTACTGGTTCGGCCACAAGCCCGAGTGCACCGTGGTGCGCCAGGGCGTGATCGCCAAGGCCTGAATCCGGGAGTAAAAACGTGATTACGATCTCCTCGCGCGTAGACGTAGAGACCATGAGCACGTTCTAAAAGGCTGGCCGATGTCACACGAAAAATTTCTCGACGAACTGATTTCCACCCTGGGCGCCGATGTGGCGCAGCGCGGCGCCGAGGTGCCGGAGCGCTACCACACGGACTGGAGCGGCACGCCGCCGCAGCGCCCCCTGGCCCTGGTGCGCCCGCGCAGCACGCAGGAAGTCAGCGCCGTGCTGCGCCTGTGCACGGCCCACAAGGTGGCCGTCGTGCCCCAGGGCGGGCTCACGGGCCTGGCCGGCGCCGCCGTGCCGACCGAGGGCGCCATCGCCCTGTCGCTGGAGCGCATGAATTCCATCGAGAGCACCGACACCCGCGCCGGCCTGATGCAGGTGCAGGCCGGCGTCACGCTGCAGGCCGTGCAGGAGGCGGCCGTGGCCGCGGGCATGGTCTTCGGCGTGGACCTGGGCGCGCGCGGCAGCTGCCAGATCGGCGGCAATGTCTCCACCAATGCCGGCGGCAACGGCGTGCTGCAGCACGGCATGATGCGCGAGCAGGTGCTGGGCCTGGAGGTGGTGCTGGCCGACGGCACGGTGCTGCCCATGCTGCGGCCCATGCTCAAGAACAACACGGGCTACGACCTCAAGCAGTTCTTCATAGGCGCCGAGGGCACGCTGGGCGTGGTCACGCGCGTGCTCTTGCGCCTGCGCCCCGCACCCCAGGTCACGGCCACCGTGCTTGCGGCCATGCCCAATTTCGACGCGGCCCTGGCCGTGCTCAGGCGCATGCAAGCGCGCTTCGGCAACAGCGTGGCGGCCTACGAGCTGATGTGGGACAACTTTGTGCAGGCCTCGCTGTCCTGGCTCAGGCTCAATGCACCGTTTGACCAACGCCATCCGCTGCTGGCCCTGATCAACGTGGACGGCAAGAGCGAAACCCCGCACGGCGGAGGTTTGCGCGAAGATGTGCAGCAGGTGCTCGAAGCGGCCATGGAGGCCGGCGAAGTGCTGGACGCCATCGTCGCCCAGTCCGTGGCCCAGGCGCAGACGCTGTGGAAGCTGCGCGAGGCGCCGGCCGAGCTCAACAACCACATGCACCCGCCCATCAACTTCGACGTGAGCCTGCCCCAGGCCGAGATCGGCCGCTTCGCGCAGGCTTGCGAAGCCGCATTCAGCGCGCGCTGGCCCGGCAAGCACACGCTGTACTTCGGCCATGTGGGCGACGGCAATCTGCACGTCTCGGTGGACGGCAAGACCGTGGGCGGCGAATGCGATGCCGCGGAGGCCGAACTGTACCGCCTGGTGGGCGAATTCCAGGGCAGCGTCTCGGCCGAGCACGGCATAGGCCTGCACAAGAAACCCTATCTGCAGGCCAGCCGCACGCCAGAGGAGCTGGCCGTCATGCGCTCCATCAAACAGGCACTGGACCCCCTGGGCCTGATGAATCCAGGAAAGATCTTCGAGCTATGACTGCCTCACACACCACTGCACCCACTGCACGCACCCTGTTTGCCGCGGACGCCCTGCTGCCCACGGGCTGGGCGCGCAACGTCCTGCTGAGCTGGGACGAGAACGGCCGCCTGACCGAGGTGCTCACCGATGTGGACTCGCAAAGCGGCGAAGCCGGCGAAGCCGAGGGCGCGATCCGGGCCGCGGGCCCGGTGATTCCCGGCATGCCCAATCTGCATTCGCACGCCTTCCAGCGCGCGTTCGGCGGGCTGACCGAGTTCCGCGGCCAGGCGCAGGACAGCTTCTGGAGCTGGCGCAAGCTGATGTACGGCTTTGCCAACCGCATGACGCCCGAGGCGCTGGAGGCGATTGCCACCTGGCTATACCTGGAGATGCTGGAGGCGGGCTACACCTCGGTCTGCGAGTTCCACTACGTGCACCACGACCTGGGCGGCAAGCCCTATGCCGACGACGCCACGCTGTCGCTGGCCCTGCTGCGCGCGGCCCAGAAGACCGGCATCGCCATGACGCTGCTGCCCGTGCTCTACCAGACCAGCGGCTTCGGCGGCAAGCCGCCGCGCGAGGACCAGGCGCGCTTCATCCGCAGCACCGACAGCATGCTCTCTCTTTTGCAGCGGCTGGCGCCCGCCACACATGCGCAGAACGCCGTCCTGGGCCTGGCCCCGCACTCGCTGCGCGCCGTGCCGCCCGACAGCCTGCAAGCGGCCGTGGCCGGCCTGCACGCCATGCTGCCGCAGGCGCCCGTGCACATCCATATCGCCGAACAGACCCAGGAGGTCGACGACTGCCTGGCCTGGAGCGGCCAGCGCCCCGTGCAGTGGCTGATGAGCCATGCGCCGGTCGATGCGCGCTGGTGCCTGATCCACGCCACCCACATGACGCCCGAGGAATACGCCAGCGCCGCCAAGAGCGGCGCCGTGGCCGGCATCTGCCCCAGCACCGAGGCCAATCTGGGCGACGGCATCTTCGACATGCCGCTGTGGCTGCAGCATGGCGGCCGCTGGGGCGTGGGCTCGGACAGCCACGCCACGGTGAACGCCGCCGAGGAGCTGCTGATGCTCGAATACAGCCAGCGCCTGAACCTGCGCCAGCGCAATGTGCTGGGCGGCGGAATGCAGCCCCAGGTGGCGACCGCCATGACGCTGCAGGCCGTGGCCGGCGGCGCCCAGGCTTCGGGCCGCGTCACGCCGGGGGCGGGCCCGGCAGGTTTGGCGGTCGGCCTGCAGGCCGACTTCGTGGTGCTCGACGCCGAGCATGTGGCGCTGGCCGGACTGCCGGCAGACAGCGCCCACGCGGGCCATGTGTTCGCCAGCCACCGCACGTCGGCGATTGCCGACGTCTGGGTCAACGGCCGCCAGCGCGTGAGCCGGGGCCGCCACAACAGCCACGAAACCGCCAAGCACGCCTTCATCCAGGCGCGCAGCCGGTTGCTGCGGTCCGCCTGATTTTTTGAGGACTTGCGCAAACCAGAATGCACAAAGACCGTTCCCATCAGGCGAACGTCTGACCTGGACCTGATTTGCGTAAGTCGTGTTTTTGAGAAAGACGCTCACCCATGAGCCAATCGAGCCCATCCATCCCCCCCTTCGTCTTCCACCAGGGCACGGCCCCGCTGCTGATCTCCATGCCCCATACCGGCACCCATGTGCCGGCCGACATTGCCGCCAGGCTCACGCCCGAGGGCCGCGAAGTCCATGACACGGACTGGCACATGCCCGCGCTCTACGACTTTGCCAAGGCCCTGGGCGCCTCCATGCTCGCGGCCACGCATTCGCGCTATGTGATCGACCTCAACCGTCCGCCCGACGGCGCCAGCCTCTACCCGGGCCAGAGCGTCACGGGCCTGTGCCCCGTCGACACCTTCGACGACACGCCGCTGTACGCCAGCCAGGCCGACGAGCCAGATGACGCCGAAATCGCGCGCCGCCGCGAGGCCTGGTGGCAGCCCTACCACGGCCAGCTGCGCGCCGAGCTGGACCGCATCAAGAGCCTGCATGGCGTGGCCATGCTGTGGGATGCGCACAGCATCCGCTCGGTGCTGCCGCGCTTCTTCGAAGGCAAGCTGCCCGATCTGAACCTGGGCACGGCCGACGGCAAGAGCTGCGACCCCGTGCTGGCCCGGCAGCTGCTGGACATCGCCAGTCAGGCGCCCGGCCACACCAGCGTGCTCAACGGCCGTTTCAAGGGCGGCTACATCACGCGCCACTACGGCCAGCCCGAGCAGGGCTTCCACGCCGTGCAGCTCGAGATGACGCAGTCCAGCTACATGCAGGAGCACATGCCCTTCGACTACCGGCCCGAAGTCGCGGCACGCATCCAGCCCACCATGCAGCGCATGCTGCAGGCCATGCTGGCGTTTGCGCAGGCCAACCGCCGGTAAGGCCTGCCGGGTCCGGGTCCGGCCACCCCCGGACCGGAGGCGAGGCGCAGGTTTTGCGCGGCCGGCGCAGAGCGCCAGCAGGCAATAGCGTAAGCAGGTGTTGAGCACGCCAAAGGGCGCAGGCCACCCGGTTACAAGTTCAACACCGGGGGACATAGATGTAACAGGCTTGCCGGCTAGACTGCAGCCGTGTTCAACAGCCCAGGAGCTATACATGACCAAGTTCTCTCTACGTTCCATTCCAGCGGCAATGCTGCTGGCCACGCTGGTGGCCGGCGTTTCGGCCCAGGCAGCAGGCCTGGGCGTAGGCCTCGGAGCCGGAGCCGATGCGGGTGTGAATGTTGGAGGAGCAGGCGTCAGCCTCGGCGCCAACGCCGGCATCCAGACCGACACACGGGCCCGTGCCATGGAGCAAAACAATACCGGCGCATCGGCGTCGGGCCAGGGCGCCACGGCGGCTGAAGCCCGTGGCGGCGTAGGCTCCGCGGTCAGCGGTGTCGGCTCGGCCGTGGGTGGCGCAGCATCGGCAACCGGCCACGCCGCCTCCAATGCGGGCCACAGGGCAGCCGGAGCCGTGCAGCGCGGCCAGGCCAAGCTGCGCGGTAGCGCGAACTCTGCGGCCGACGCCGCGGCGGACACTGCCGCGAATGCCGGAGCCGGCGCTGGCGCCAATGTGCGCGCGCAAGGCCAGGCAGGCATGGAAGCCGGCGCCAAGTGACGACCAAGTAACGGCACGCCAACCTCCATGGGCGCCTCCTGCATAGCGCGGGAGGCGCTTTTTGTTTGGCGCTGCACGCGAGCCATGGGTACGCTTTTACAATCCGTCCATGTCTCTACCGCACTACACCCGCGCCCAACAACTGCCCGCCACCCTTGCCAAGCGCCTCGTCATCCTCGACGGCGCCATGGGCACCATGATCCAGCGCTTCAAGCTGGGCGAGGCCCAGTACCGGGGCCAGGGCTACGGTGGTGCCGATGGCGCGGGCGAGCGCTTCAAGGACTTCGCCTACGACGTCAAGGGCAACAACGAGCTGCTGTCGCTCACGCGCCCCGACGTGATTCGCGACATCCACGAAAAATACCTGGCCGCCGGCGCGGACCTGATCGAGACCAATACCTTCGGCGCCACCACCATCGCGCAGGAGGACTATCACATGGCCGAGCTGGCCTATGAGATGAACCTGCGCTCGGCCCAGCTCGCACGCGCGGCCTGCGACAAGTACAGCACGCCCGACCATCCGCGCTATGTGGCCGGCGCGCTCGGCCCCACGCCCAAGACGGCCTCTATCAGCCCCGACGTGAACGACCCCGGCGCGCGCAACGTGACCTTCGAGCTACTGCGCGCCGCCTATCTGGAGCAGACGCTGGCCCTGATCGAGGGCGGCGCCGACGTGATCCTGGTCGAGACCATCTTCGACACGCTCAACGCCAAGGCCGCGCTGTTCGCCGTGGACGAGGCCTTCGAACAGACCGGCCAGCTGCTGCCCATTCTGATCAGCGGCACGGTGACCGACGCCTCGGGCCGCATCCTCTCGGGCCAGACCGTGACGGCCTTCTGGCACAGCGTACGCCATGCGAACCCGCTGTCCATCGGCCTGAACTGCGCCCTGGGCGCGGCGCTGATGCGCCCCTACATCCAGGAGCTGAGCAAGGCCGCGCCCGAGACCTTCATCAGCTGCTACCCCAACGCCGGCCTGCCCAACCCCATGAGCGACACCGGCTTCGACGAGACGCCCGAAGTCACCAGCCGCCTGGTGCACGAGTTCGCGGCCGAAGGCCTGGTCAACATCGTGGGCGGCTGCTGCGGCACCACGCCCGATCACATCGGCGCCATCGCCAAGGCGGTGCAGAGCACGCCGGCACGCCGGCTGTTCTACCCGGCCGCCGCCTGAAATCCAAGCCATATCCGGCTTAAATCCAGACAGAGCAAGCAGGGGAAGCTCCTGATTTTGATATGAGCACCCCCATTCCTTCCGCGACAGCACTGCCGGCCGGATTGGGGAATGTGCCCGCCACCACGCCGGTCGCGGGCACGGTGCCGCTGGCTGGGGCGGCGCCCGCGGTCCAATCCCTCCCCACGGCGGCGCCGGCGGCCGCCAGCATCCAATGGTCGGCCCAGGCCCTGCAGGAGCTGCGCCTGCAGGCTTTCGAGCAACTGGTCGCGCAACTGGCACTGCAGGTGCAGGCCCAGGCACCAGGCCAGCCCCCGGCTCAGGCCTGGCCCGCGCAAGGCCTCCCGGCCCCGCTGCAGCAATGGCTGCAGAGCCTGCTGGCACAGATAACCGTGCAAGGCCGGCCGCTGCAGATGCTCGCGGCCCAGCCCGGCTCCGCCGCGCTGCTGCAGGCCCTGGCCCAGGCGGCCGTGCAGCAGGGGGCGGGAGCCTCCCAGGCCTCCGCGCTGCGCACCGCCGCCGCACTGTCGCCCACGCTGGCGGCGGCGCTGCAGGCCGCCGCCACGCCATCCGCTTCATCCTTGGCCACGGCAAGCGCCACGCCTGCCATGCCGCCGCTGCAGAACTGGTGGGTGCAGCAGGGCACGCTGCTCACGCCCCAGGGCGAGCGCGGTTTTTCCCTGACCTTGCAGCTGCCAGTGGCCTGGGCCCGGTCCATGGGTGCCGCGGCGCCCGCGGGCAGCTCGCCTCAGGCCGCGGCCCCGGCCTTGCGCCTGCCCTGGCCCGACGGCACGCCGCTGCCGGCCTCCGGCCCCGTCGCCCTGGTCTTGCAGCCCCGGGGCAACCCGGCCGCCGCGCGCACCAGCGCCGTGCTGTGGCTGGAATTCCAGTCCGCACCCGCTGGGGCTGCGCCAGCCAGCACCGCGACGGCCGTGGCGCCTGGCAGCGCAGGCCTGCCGCTGTTTGCCTCGGCCCCGGCGCTGGCCCAGGAAGTGCAGCAGCAGCTGCAGAACAAAAGCGATCCCTGGCTGATGATGGCGGCCGCGCAGGCCGCCAATGCGGCACCCAGCGAGCGCCGCGCCCTGGGCGAGCACCGCTCCCATCTGTGCACCACCGAAGGCTGCCAATACCAGGGCCGGGCGCCCTGTGCCCAGCCGTTCTGCAGCGAGATGCAGCGTGTCTGGGCCGCGGCGCAGGTCGAAAAAAGCTAGCCTCTAGGCCAGCACCTCCTCCTGCGCCTCGATGCGCGGGTAGAACTCGCGGTTCTCGCGCTGCATGCGCTCGTGCAGGCGGCGCAGCACATTGTTGGCGTCGGCACGGAAACCCTCGGCATCTGCCCGCAGGCGCTGCGCCGTATTCCAGCGGCGCGCAAATGCGTCGAAGGCCTGAGCCAGAGGCCCCATCTCGTCCTGGTACTGCCGCCCCAGGCGCGCCAGGACGGCGTCACCGCCGCGCTGCAGCGCCGGGTACAGGGCCTGGTCTTCCACGGCCAGGTGCAGCTTGATCACGGCGCTCATGCCGATGATGCCATCGGCAATGGCCTGGGCGTTGCCGGCAATGCCGGCATGGGTGAGTTCGCGCAGTGCCGCGACGCGGTGCAGTATGTCCACATGCTGTTGCTTGAGTTTATCGATCTGCATGGTTCTTCCTTTCATGGCTTGCGCAAACCCGCTCGAGGCTTGCGCAAGTCCGGTTCACGTCTTCGGGCGGGTCAGCGTCCGGCGGCAGCCAGAGCGGTGCGCGACGGCACGGCCGGCGCTCTCTGGCCCAGCACGCCAATCACCACCTGCCAGGCCATGGCCACGGCGCCGACGATGAACACCACGTCGCCGAAGGTGCGCACCCAGCGCAGCGTCTGCAGCAGCGGCTGCTGCATGAAGGCCTCGCTGCGGGCCCACCACAGGCCTTCGCTCACGCTGGCGTGGAACTGGATGATGCCGATGGGCAGCAGGCTGGTGGTGATCATCAGCACCAGGCCGGCGTTCAGGCACCAGAAGGCGGTCTTCATCAGCCCTTCGCTGAACACCAGCTGCGGCCGCACATAGCGCAGCACCATCAGCGTGAAGCCCAGAGCCAGGAAGCCGTAGACACCGAACAGCGCGGCGTGCGCGTGCACGGGCGTGGTGTTCAGGCCCTGGATGTAGTACAGCGAGATCGGCGGGTTGATCATGAAGCCGAAGACACCCGCACCCAGCATGTTCCAGAAGGCCACGGCCACAAAGCACATGAGCGGCCACTTGAGATTGGCCATCCAGGGCGCACGGGTCTTGAGGCGCCAGTTCTCCCAGGCCTCATGGCCCAGCACGATCAGCGGCACCACCTCGAGCGCGCTGAAGGCCGCGCCCACGGCCATCACCGGCGTGGTCGTGCCCGCGAAGTACAGGTGGTGGAAGGTGCCCGGAATGCCGCCCAGCAGGAACAGCGAGGCCGAGGCCAGGCTGGCCGAGGTGGCCATGGGGCGCGAGACCAGACCCATGCTGCTGAAGACGAAGGCCAGCGCCGTGGTGGCGAAGACCTCGAAGAAGCCTTCGACCCACAGGTGCACCACCCACCAGCGCCAGTACTCCATGACCGACAGGCTGGTGCGCTCGCCGTAGAACAGGCCGGCACCGTAGAACAGGCCGATGGCGCCCACCGAGGCGGTGAGCAGCGCCAGCAGGTTCTTGTCTTCCTGGTTGCGGGCCAGCAGCGCAGGCAGCACGCCGCGCAGCATCAGCACCAGCCACAGCAGAATGCCCACCCACTTGAGGATCTGCCAGATGCGGCCCAGGTCCACGTACTCATAGCCCTGGTGGCCTAGCCAGAAGTTCCATTCGGGCGGCATCTTCTGCGCGATGGCCAGGTAGTTGCCCACGAAGGAGCCCACGCAGACGAAGACCAGCGCCCAGAACAGCACGTCCACGCCGAGTTTCTGGAACTTCGGGTCCTTGCCGCCATTGATGACGGGCGCGAGGAACAGGCCCACGGCCAGGAAGCCCGTGGCGATCCAGAACATCGCGCTCTGGATGTGCCAGGTGCGCGTGAGCGAGTACGGCAGCCATTGCGACATGTCGATGCCGTAGAACTGCTGGCCCTCCACCGTGTAGTGCGCGGTGAAGCCGCCGATGAACACCTGGAACACGAACAGCGCGACCACGAGGAACAGGTACTTGCCTAAAGCGCGCTGCGAAGGCGTGAGCGCAAAGCTGGCCAGCGGGTCCTGGCGCGGCGCGACGGGCTGGGGCTCGTCATGCCGGTGCAGGAAGGACCAGCCCCAGACCAGAAAGCCCACCCCCGCCAGCAGCACGACCACGCTGACGATCGACCAGACCACGTTTTCGCTGCTGGGCGTGTTGCCTATCAGGGGCTCGTGCGGCCAGTTGTTGGTGTAGGTCACATGGCTGTTCGGGCGCTCGGCGGCGGCGGCCCAGGCGGTCCAGAAGAAGAAATGCGTGAGCTGCTGGCGCCGCTCGGCGCTGGGCAAGGTGTTCTCCTTCATCGCAAAGCTCTCGCGGCTCTTGCGCAGCGCGGGTGCGTCGGAGAACAGCTGGTCGTAGTAGGCCGCGGTCTGCGCCATGGCCTGGGCGCGGCGCTCGCTCACGACCAGCTTGTCGGCTGCGTCGACGCCATTGCCACGGTATTCGGCCCTGAGTTCGGCGCGCAGCGCGCCCTGCTGGCCTGCGGTCAGCTCGGCATAGGGCTGGCCATGGCGCTCCCTGGCGGCCAGGTCCAGCCAGGCCGTGAGCTCGCGGTGCAGCCAGTCGGCCGTCCAGTCGGGCGCCTGGTAGGCGCCATGGCCCCAGATCGAGCCCAGCTGCATGCCGCCCACCGACTGCCAGGCAGTCTGGCCGTCGAGGATGTCATCCTTGGTGAACAAGGCCTTGCCCCCGCTGCTCACCACCTGCGCGGGAATCGGCGGCGCCGAACGGTAGATGTCCACGCCAAAATAGCCGAGCAGCGAGAACATCACGATGCACAGCGCGATCAGCGTGTACCAATGCTTTTTGTACTGTCCCATGATCCGTATTCCTTGATAAATCAGCTCTCCATGCGGCGCCGCGCCTGATGAAACTGGCGCTCCCCAGGTGGGGGCGGCGAGCAAGGGCCGCCCCGCAGCAAAGGCCGCGTCCCCCTGGGGGAAGCCGCGCAGCGGCTCAGGGGGTTAGTGAATCCTTGCTGGAGCGAAACGCTCGAACAGGATGTTGTTTTCGGTATGGATGTGCGCCATCAGATCCTCGCGGAAGCTGCGCAGTCCCAGATAGAGCGCGCGCCAGGTGGTGCAGGCGTCACGCGGCGGGGTGATGTGCTGGGTCAGCTCTTCCAGGCGGCGCAGCTCGGCACCGTGACTGTCGTGCTCCATGCGCATCACGCCTATGGGCATGCCGGCCATGCGGCCCTGGCCGCGGGCAATCAGCGGGAACAGCACCATTTCCTCCTTGCGCATATGGCTGTCCAGTTCCTGGGCCATGGCCTCGAGGTGCTCGGCCAGACCGTGCGGGCAGTCCTCCCGGTCCCCATGCACCTGCTCCACGCGGCGCGCCAGGCGGATCAGCTCGGGCAGCTGCTCGCGGTGCACGGCGTGATAGCGGGCCAGAATGTGGTCGACCAGCTCGCTGTCGGCAGCCTCGCTCCAGTCGCGCGCTGCGTCGTCGGTGCGCAGCTGCAGCGCCTGCAGCTCGTCGGCAATGGGCTCGGCGGCAATGCCGGCGTCCTGCGCCGCGGTGCGCAGCGTACGGTTGCCCGCGCAGCAGAAGTCCAGCCGATGCTGGTCGAACAGGCGCGTGGCGCCGGGAATGCGTCGGGCCAGCTGGCCCAGGGATTGATCCAGGTAGTTCATGTGATGACTCCTCGGGTGGTTTTCAGAGCTTGCCGGCGCGATAGACGCCGGGGGTGGCGTCACCGGTGACCTCCAGCACGCCCACGGCACCCTTGCCGGTGCGCGAGAGTGCGTGGTCCACCAGCAGGTAGCTGCCGGGGTGTTCGACCTTGAGTTCGACGATGGTGGCGCCGCCCGGAGCCACCAGCGTGGTCTGCACGTCATTCTTGAGGCCCGTGAACGAGGCCTCGCCATACACCTTGTCGAAGATCTCGCCGATGATGTGGAACGAAGCCACCTTGTTGGGCCCGCCCACGCCGAAGTAGATGCGCACCGTCTCGCCCACCTTGGCCTGCAGCTTGTGCGTCTTGGTCAGCGCGCCCACGGCGCCGTTGAACACGTAGTAGTCGGGCAGCTCGCTCGCCATCTTCTCCAGATCGGGCTCCTGGTGCACCTTGGCGCCGAAGGGCCGGTGCGTGTACATATCGCCCTGCATCACGTAGTACTCGCGGTCCACCTTGGGCAGACCGGCCTCGGGCTCGATCAGGATCATTCCGTACATGCCTGCGGCAATGTGCTGCGGCACCAGCGGCGTGGCGCAGTGGTAGACGTACAGGCCCGGGTTCAGCGCCTTGAAGCGGATGGTCTTCTCGGTGCCGGGCGCCACCTGGGTGTGCTCGCCGCCGCCATGGCCGCCGGTCACCGCATGCAGGTCGATGGAGTGGATGGCCTTGCTGCCCTTGGCATTGGCCAGCGTCAGCTCGATGGTGTCGCCCACGCGGGCGCGCAGCATGGGGCCGGGCACCTGGCGGTTGAAGGTCCAGTAGGTGAAGCTGGTGCCGTCGTCGAGCTTGCCGGCCAGCTCCACCGTCTCCAGGCGCACCTTCTGCGTCTGCGGCGCACGCGGGCCTATGGCCGGCGGCACCTTGGCCGGATCGGCCGAGATGCTCACGGCGGCCGGGTCCGCGCCGCGCTGCGACAGAGGGGCAGGCGTGTACAGCGCCAGCGCCGCATCGGTGGATGCGCCGGCCGGGCTGGCCGCCACGGCCTGGCCCGTGACCTTGAGCCGGCCTTCCATACCGATCTGACGATGGCCGGGCACGGAGCAGAAGTAGGCGAACTCGCCGGGCTGGGTGACCTTGAAGCGCAAGGTCTGCCGGCCCGTGGAGGCACTGAACTTGGGCGAGGCCACGTTCAGCTCGGGCACCACCAGGTCGTGCTCGGCCCCCTCGCCGCTGTCGAGCAGGATTTCCACCGTATCGCCCACTGCCGCGCCGAGCGTGGGATTGACGGCACCCTTGTCGTCCACGTAGACCATCTTGCCGTCCACGATGTTGGTGTGCAGCGCAAAGCGCTTGACGGCTGCGGCCGGCGCGGCCTGGGCCGCAGCCTCGGACACAGCCTGGGCAGAAACCGCCGGGGCGCAGGCCAGAACGCTCACGGCCAGTGCAACCGGTAGCGCGGCAGGAAAAAGACGTCGCATGCTCATGGATGAACTCCTCTCTTGGATGAATTGCCCTGATGAATACCCTGAGTCACGCAAACGCTGTGCCAGAAAAAACTTCTTCAAATTCAATAGTTTGAAAAATCAATGGTTAAAATAACCATTCACGAAATGGTTGAATTGACCATCAAAGGTATTTATCACCATGGACACCCTCCACGCCCTGCTGCTGGCCGACCTGGCGGCCGAACTGCCCATGGCCGTGCGCCAGCAGCGGCTGGTGGAAACGCTGCGCCTGCACTTTCGCTGCGGTGCCGTGGCCCTGCTGCGCCTGGACGGCGAGGGTGAACTGCTGCGGCCCGTGGCGGTGGACGGGCTGACCAGCGACGCCCTGGGCCGGCGCTTCGCCATCAAGGAGCACCCGCGGCTGGCAGCCATCCTGCAGCGGCGCGAAGTCACCTGCTTCCACCACGACAGCGGCCTGCCCGATCCCTATGACGGCCTGGTGATCGAGCGCCCGGGCGAGCCGCTGCAGGTGCATGACTGCATGGGCGTGGCACTGGATCTGGAAGGCCAGCGCTTTGGCGTGCTGACGCTGGATGCGCTGACCGTGGGCACTTTCGACGCCCTGGCCCAGGCCGAGCTGGCACAGCTGCGGCCGCTCATCGAGGCAGCCGTGCGCGTGTCGCGGCTGGAGATGGCGCTGCGCGCCGCGCAGCAATCCGGCAGCGCAGCGACGGGCGGAGCACTTTCGCGCGAAGACGGCGGGATCGTCGGCGAAATCGTGGGCCATAGCGAGGCCATGGCCCGCCTGCTGCATGAGTTGCAGCTGGTGGCCGATACCGAGCTGCCCGTGCTGCTGCTGGGCGAGACCGGCGTGGGCAAGGAGATGTTCGCCCACCGGCTGCACCGCCTGTCGCGGCGCGGCAGCCGGCCGCTGGTGCATGTGAACTGCGCGGCCCTGCCCGAAGCGCTGGCCGAGAGCGAGCTGTTCGGCCACGCACGCGGCGCCTTCTCGGGGGCCGTGAGCGACCGGCCCGGCCGCTTCGAGGCGGCCGAGGGCGGCACGCTGTTCCTCGACGAGGTGGGCGAGCTGCCGCTGTCCATCCAGGCCAAGCTGCTGCGCACGCTGCAGAACGGCGAAATCCAGCGCCTGGGTGCCGACCGGCCGCGCAAGGTGGATGTGCGCGTGATCGCCGCCACCAACCGCAATCTGCGCGAGCTGGTGCAGGAAGGCAGCTTTCGCGCCGACCTGTACCACCGGCTGTCGGTGTACCCGATACCGATTCCGCCGCTGCGCGAGCGCGGCAACGATGTGCTGCTGCTGGCCGGGCGCTTCCTCGAACAGAACCGCGCCCGCCTGGGCCTGCGCAGCCTGCGCCTGTCGGCCGCCGCCGACGAGGCGCTGCGCCGCTACCGCTGGCCCGGCAATGTGCGCGAACTGGAACATGTGGTCAGCCGCGCCGCGCTCAAGGCCCTGAGCCGCGGCGCGCGGCGCAGCGACATCGTGACGCTCGATGCCGACCTGCTCGACCTTGACGCCGGAGCCCCCTACCCACCGGCCGCAGCAACCGGCCAGGTCCAGCCCATGGTGCAGGCCATGGTGCAGGCCGCGGGGCACGATCTGCCGCTGCGAGACAGGGTCGACGCCTGCCAGCGCGACTGCATACGCGCCGCACTGCAGCGCCATGGCGGCAGCTGGGCGCAGGCGGCGCGGGCGCTGGACCTCGATGCCAGCAATCTGCACAAGCTCGCGCGACGACTGGGCCTCAAGAACGCCTAGACCCAGGGTCTGTGCCCATTACAACGTGAGCAGCCGCTCTTTATAATCCCTTCCATCACCCCTCCCGCAGGGGCACTTTTTCTTGACCGGGGATCGCAGCCAGCGGCTGCGTATTGCAGACCTTTCCGCATGCCCCGGTTGCCTTACGGGCTGGCTCTCCATGGGCCACGCCCTCGCCCGCTGCCCCGGTCGCTTCGCTGGCCGGCGGCATCCATCATCGCCAGGCATGCGCACAGTCTGCGCTGCTGCCATGCCGCCTTTTCCAGCAAGGAGCTTTTCCAGGATGCGTTGGAGTACTTGTCTTTCTCTCGGTTGCGCCACTCTTCTTTCCACGGCCCTGCCTGCCTCGGCCCAGTCCCGGGTCAGCATCAGCGGTCTGCTCGATGCCGGGGTGTTCAGAAGTTTTGACAAGACCAGCGAGCTGGGCACGATCCAACGCAGCCACCTGGCCCTTGCCGGCATGGAAGACCTGGGCGGCGGCCTCAAGGCCACATTCCGCCTGAGCACCCGCTTCGACCTCGACACCGGCCAGAGCGAGGGCTTCGGCAAGAAGCCTTTCTGGCATGACGAGTCCACCGTGGGCCTACGGGGCAGCTTCGGCCAGGTGCGCGTCGGCCGCGCGCTGTCGGCCATGTGGGCGCAGGACTGGCAGTTCGATCCCTGGGCCAATTTCAACCGCATCTCCTCGCCGGCCTGGTACCAGTGGCACTACCTGACGCCCACGGACCGCGCGAGCAACAACGGCTTTGCCGAGTACGGGCGCATGGCCAACGGCATCTTCTACGATTCGCCCACGGTGGCCGGCTTCACGCTGCACCTGAGCGGCTCGCCCGAGCGCACCGAAGCCCCGGGCCACCAGGGTCGCGGCTACTCGGCCGCGCTCAATTACGACCAGGGGGCGCTGGCCGGCATGCTGGCCTTCGAGCGCAACGGCAGCGGCGACAAGGACACGTTTGTCGCCGGCAAATACCGCTTCGGCGCCGCCGCCGTGATGGCCGCCTGGGATTACTCGCGCGTGGCCCAAGGCGCACTGTCGGCCCGGGCCGTGACGCTGGGCGCCACTTACCAGGTCGGGGCCACGACCCTGAAGGCCGGCTATGGCCGCCAGCGCATGCAGGAGCAGACCAACCATTTCTATTCCCTTGGCGCAGACCATGCGCTGTCCAAGCGCACCACGCTGTACGCCAGCCTGGGCCGCAAGGGCTATGCCTACGGCGCTGACTCGGGCACCTCGTTCGGCGTGGGCGTATCGCATGCTTTTTAAGGCCTTTGAAGCCACGGCACCGCTGGGTTGCTGCGGTTTGATGCGCCCGCCGCGAATACTCGACGGCTCACGGAGGGATTAAATCGGCCAGCCTCTGGTCCAAATCTGCCTTTTGTGAGCTTTTGTGAGCGGCAGAACAGCGGCCGGCCCCGGCCCCGGGTAACACCCGGGGGCAAAAAAACCCTCAAAACCGGATTCTCTGCTTTGATCTTCGGTCTTCGTCGTGGATTCCCGACCCGCAACCCAAAGGAAATGAGCGGAGTTAAAGACATATGCCCGGCAGTTGATGCAAATTATTCGCCGCCGCGTTGAATGTCGATCAAAGTTCAGCCAAATGCACCGAAACCGCCATCAAAAATAGCGCTTCTTGCCGCAATATCAGCCAAGCCAATTATTTGCATGCAGCCCCCTGTGCATCCTTGATTTTTTTGACCAAAATGCGCTGCATTCCCCGAATGAAGAGACTGCGATGTCCCATACCGAGCACGAGACCCCCATCAGCGCCACCGCTGCGCAGCACGCAGCCGCCGGCACCGGCCAAGCCATGCACTGGCATGCTCCCGCCAAGAGCGCTGCGCCCGCAACAGCCCAGCGCTGGCCCGTGGAGGCGGTGCAGGCCTTGCTGGACAAGCCCTTCATGGACTTGCTGTTCCAGGCCCAGACCGTGCACCGCGAGCACTGGCCCGCTGGCGAGATCGAGCTGGCCACGCTGCTGTCGGTCAAGACCGGCGGCTGCCCCGAGAACTGCGGCTACTGCCCGCAGTCGGCCGAGTTCGAGACCGGCGTCAAGGCCGAAAAGCTCATGAGCGTGGAAGAGGTCACCCGCGCGGCCCAGGCCGCCAAGAACGCCGGCGCCACGCGCTTTTGCATGGGCGCGGCCTGGCGCGCGCCCAAGGACCGCGATATCGAAAAGATGAACGAGCTGATCGGCGCCGTCAAGGACCTGGGCCTGCAGACCTGCGCCACGCTGGGCATGCTGCAGCCGCATCAGGCCCGCTCCCTGCGCGACGCGGGTCTCGATTACTACAACCACAACCTCGATACCGCGCCCGAGTACTACCAGGACGTGGTCAGCACCCGCCAGTACCAGGACCGCCTGGACACCTTGCAGGCCGTGCGCGGCGCCGGCATCAGCGTGTGCTGCGGCGGCATCATCGGCATGGGCGAGGCTCCCGTGCATCGCGCGGGCCTGATCGCCCAGCTGGCCAATATGGAGCCGTATCCCGAGTCCGTGCCCATCAACAGCCTGGTGCGCGTGCCCGGCACGCCGCTGGCCGACAGCGAGCCCGTGGACCCGCTGGATTTCGTGCGTGTGATCGCCGTGGCACGCATCACCATGCCCCGGGCGCGCGTGCGCCTGTCCGCCGGACGCCAGCAGCTCGGCGAGGCCGTGCAGACCCTGTGCTTCATGGCCGGCGCCAATTCCATCTTCTATGGCGACAAGCTGCTGGTCACCGGCAACCCCGACGTGGAAGCCGACACCACCTTGATGCGCAAGCTGGGCCTGCAAGGCCTGCGCACCACAGCCAGCGCAGTCCAGGAGCATGTCCACGCCCCCTCGGCTGTGTAGGCCCGTGAACACGTTCTAAGAACGCCGCCAGCATGCAGGCCCACCGCGGCCTGCACTTTTCCTGTTTCCTCATCCACCGCCGGGCGTGCTGCGGCAGGCTGGGCATGGCTTTGCCTGCGCAGGCGCCGCGGGCGCTGTGCACAATCCCAGGATTTCCGGCATGACCACTTCTTCGCTCGCCACCCGCAGCCTCGCCGCCGTCTGGCACCCCTGCACGCCCATGAAGCGGCACGAGACCGAGCCTTTGCTCGCCATCGCCCACGCCCGCGGCCCCTGGCTGGTTGACACCGAGGGCCGCCGCTATCTGGACGCCATCAGCTCCTGGTGGGTGAATCTGTTTGGTCACGGCCATCCGCACATCCGCGCCGCGCTGGTCGAGCAGCTGCAGCAGCTCGACCATGTGATGCTGGCCGGCTGCACCCATGCCCCGGTGGTGGAGCTGTCGGAAAAGCTGGCCGCCCTGACCGGCCTGGGCCATGCCAGCTACGGCAGCGATGGGGCATCGGCCACCGAAATGGCCCTCAAGATGAGCGCCCACTATTGGCGCAACATGGGCAGGCCCGAAAAAAACGGCTTTGTCGGCCTGGCCGGCGGCTACCACGGCGAGACCGTGGGCGCGCTGTCCGTCACCGATGTGCCGGTGTTCCGCAACGCCTACGCGCCGCTGCTGCGCATCTCGGACACGGTGCCCAGCCCCGATGCCCGTGCCGCCCAGCCCGGCGAAACCCCGGCCGACGCGGCCCGCCGCGCCGCAGCCGCCTTGGAGGCATGGCTGGCACGACACCACAGCCGTACCGCCGCACTGATTGTGGAGCCGCTGATCCAGTGCGCCGCCGGCATGGTCATGTACGACCCGGACTATCTGCGCCTGGCCCGCAGCCTGTGCGACCACTACCAGGTGCACCTGGTGGTGGACGAAATCGCCACCGGCTTTGGCCGCACGGGCAGCCTGTTCGCCCACCAGCAGGCCGGCATCCGGCCGGACTTCATCTGCCTGTCCAAGGGGCTGACCGGCGGCACCCTGCCGCTGTCGGCCGTGCTGACCACGGACGCGATCTACCAGGCCTTCTACGGCACCGATGCCGCGCGCGCCTTTTTGCATTCGCACTCCTACACCGGCAATCCGCTGGCCTGCCGCGCGGCGCTGGCCACGCTGGAGCTGTTTGAGCAGCTGGACACCGTGCAGGCCAATCAGGCGCTGGCGGCCCAGCTGACGGCCGCCTTCGCGCCGCTCTCCGCCCACCCCCGCGTGCGCCACGCCCGCCATCTGGGCATGGTCTGGGCCTGGGACATCGCCACCACCCTGCCCGACTTTGCCCAGCGCTACCATGCCGCCGCCCGGGCGCGCGGCCTGCTGCTGCGCCCGATTGGCAACACGCTGTACTGCATGCCGCCCTATGTGCTGACCGCCGACGACGTGCGCCACCTCGCCACCGGGGCCCTGGCGGCCCTGGACGACTGCCTGCATCAAGAAGCAGAGCAGGCTGCGCAAGCCCGGCAAGCGCCGGAAGGAGAAAACCCATGATTTCCTGTTTTGTCACCGGCACCGACACCGGCGTCGGCAAGACGCTGGCCAGCTGCACCCTCCTGCACGCGCTGGCCCGGCGCCACCGCCGCGTGGTGGGCATGAAGCCCGTGGCGGCGGGGGCCGAGCCCGACGGCCACGGCGGCTGCGCCAATGAAGACGCCATCGCCCTGCGCGCCGCCTCCACGCTGGCTGTTCCGCCCAGCCTGGACAACCCCCTGCTGCTGCCCGATCCGGTCTCGCCCCACATCGCGGCCGAGCGCGCCGGGGTCACCGTGCAGCTGCAAGCGATTCTGCATGCCTACCAGCAACTGGCCGCCCAGGCCGATGCCGTGGTGGTGGAAGGCGCGGGCGGCTGGCAGGTGCCGCTGTCCCACGACTTGCGCATTGCCGACCTGGCCGTGGCCCTGCAGCTGCCCGTGGTACTGGTGGTGGGCCTGCGCCTGGGCTGCATCAACCATGCCCTGCTGACGGCCGACGCCATCCGCGCCAGCGGTCTGCCGCTGGTCGGCTGGATGGCCAGCCGGGTCGACCCCGGCATGCGGGAGCCCGAGGCCAATATGGCGTATCTGCGCCAGCACCTGGGTGCGCCGCTGCTGGCCGATATTCCGTGGCAGGCCCGCCCCGACGCGCGCACCGTGCCCGTGACGCTGCCCGAGGAGTGGCAATGAAAGACCTTGACGCCCACTCCTGGCTGCAGGCCCTGCCCCGGCAACTGGCCGCGCTGGATGCCCAGCAACTGCGCCGCACCCGCCGCACCGTGGCGCCGCAGCAGGGCGCGCACATCACCGTCAACGGCCAGCCCATGCTGCAGTTCTGCAGCAACGACTATCTGGGCCTGGCCACGCATCCGGCGCTGATCGAAGCCGCCCGCGATGCGGCGCTGACGTATGGCGTGGGCTCCGGCGGCTCGCCCATGGTCAGCGGCCACAGCACGGCCAATGCCGCGCTGGAGCAGGACCTGGCCCAGTTTCTGCAGCTGCCGCGGGCGCTGTACTTCTACGCGGGCTTTGCCACCAATGCCAGCGTCATCCCGGCGCTGGTCGGCGCGGGCGACGGCATTTTTTCGGATGCGCTGAACCACGCCAGCCTGATCGACGGCTGCCGCCTGTCGCGTGCCGGCATCCAGCGCTACCCGCATGGCGACCTGGGCGCGCTGGAAGCCCTGCTGGCCGCCAGCCCCTGCCGCCGCAAACTGGTGGTGAGCGACGCCGTATTCAGCATGGATGGCGATGCGGCCGACATACCTGGCCTGCTGGCCCTGTGCGAGCGCCACGACGCCCTGCTGATGCTGGACGATGCCCACGGCCTGGGCATTCGCGGCCCGCAAGGCCGGGGCAGCCTGGCCGCCGCAGGCTTGACGGGGCCCCGCGCCAGCCCCCGCGTGCTGTACATGGCCACGCTCAGCAAGGCCGCCGGCGCGGCCGGTGGCCTGGTTGCCGGCAGCGAGGACTTGATCGAATGGCTGCTGCAGACCACGCGCAGCTATACCTTTGCCACCGCCGCCCCGGCCCTGCTGGCACGCGCGCTGCAGGCCAGCCTGCAGGTGATCGAGGATGGCGACGACCTTCGCACCCGGCTGCAGGCCCGTATCCGGCAGCTGCGCACCGGCCTGGCTCCGCTGCTGGCGCGCACGGGCTGGCGGCTGTTGCCGTCGGACACGCCCATCCAGGCCCTCATCATCGGCGACAACGGCGCCGCTTTGGCCTTGATGGAAGGCCTGCGCCAGCGCGGGCTGTGGGTGCCGGCCATCCGCCCGCCCACCGTGCCGGCCGGCACGGCGCGCCTGCGCATTGCGCTATCCGCAGCGCATACCGAGGCCGATGTGCAAAGACTGGTGCAGGCCCTGACGGAGTTGGCGGCTCCCGCAGCCGGCGGCGTGGCGTAAGAACGTGTTTACGATCTCCTCGCGCCGCGTAGAGATCGTAAACACGTTCTTACGGATCCCGGGCCTGCACCAGGCGTCTGCCCGCCGCCGTTCCTTGCCAGGGCAAAAAAACCAGGCGATTTTGGGGACGGCAGCGGCTGGCGACGCGTGTCAGATCGGCTTGCCTGTGCCCTCGAGCACCTTGGGCACGCGCGGTGCCACCGCGCACATCAGCTCATAGCCCAGCGTGCCGGCTGCGGCGGCCACCTCGTCGATGGCCAGCACCGCGCCGTTGGCGGCACGGCCCCACAGCGTCACTTCGCTGCCCGTGCCGGCCTGGGGCACGGGCGTCAGGTCCACGGCCATCATGTCCATGCTCACGCGGCCCAGCGTGCGCGTGCGCACGCCGTCGACCAGCACGGGCGTGCCCGTGCCGCAGTGGCGGGGGTAGCCGTCGGCATAGCCGCAGGCCACCACACCCAGGCGCATGGCGCCCTCGGCCGTGAACCGCGAGCCATAGCCCACGGTATCGCCCACATGCAGCTGCTGCGTGGCGATGATCCTGGAGGACAGCGTCATCGTGGGCTGCAGGCCCCAGTGGGCCATGTCATGCACGGGAAAGTCGGGCGAGCTGCCGTAGAGCACGATGCCGGGGCGCACCCAGTCGCAGCGCACCTCGGCCGCATCGCCATGCAGCATGGTGGCCGCGCTGTTGCCGATGCTGCGCTCGCCCGGCAGGTCCTGCGTGGCGACATGGAAGACTTTCAGCTGCCGGTCCAGGCCATGGTCCACGTCGGCATCGCTGAAATGGGTCATGAACGAAATCTCGTCCACCTGGGGCAGGGCGTTCAGGCGCGCATAGGCCGAGCGGTAGCGCTCGGGCGTGAAGCCCAGGCGGTTCATGCCGCTGTTCATCTTGAGGAAGACACGGTGCCCCACCTGGGTCTTGTGCGCGGCCAGCCAGTCGATCTGCTCGTCGCAGTGCACCGCATGCCACAGGCCCAGGCGCGAGCACACCTCCAGGTCGCGCGGCTCGAACACGCCCTCCAGCAGCAGGATGGGCCCCCGCCAGCCCTGGGCCCGCACCTGCTGCGCCTCGGCCAGGTCCAGCATGGCCAGGCCGTCTGCCGCGCGCAGCGCCTCAAACACGTTTTCGATACCGTGGCCATAAGCGTTGGCTTTGACCACGGCCCACAATTTGGCGTCGGGTACCGCTTGGCGTACCCGCTCCAGATTGTGGCGCAGGGCTGCGGGGTGGATGGTGGCAATAATGGGACGGGGCATGCTTTTTTCTCGGTCGGACCCACGGGATTCTGGCACTGCCAGACATGGCCTGCGTGATATAACCGCCAGTCACTCGCTACAGGGTCTCTTATTTCCTTGGCATCGGCCCGTCCGGTGCCGCTTTCAGCTAATCCATGAAGCGCGGTTTCTACACCATCATGTCGGCGCAGTTTTTCAGCTCGCTGGCAGACAACGCCTTGTTTGTGACTGCCGTGGAGCTGTTGCGAGCCAGTGGCGCCCCCGAGTGGCAACGTGCTGCCCTGGTGCCCATGTTCGCCCTGTTCTATGTGGTGCTCGCGCCCTTCGTCGGGGCCTTCGCCGATGCCCTGCCCAAGGGGCGCGTCATGCTCATCAGCAACGCCATCAAGATGGCGGGCTGCCTGATGATGCTGTTCGGCAACCACCCCTTGCTGGCCTACGCGGTCATCGGCCTGGGCGCGGCGGCCTACTCGCCGGCCAAGTACGGCATCCTGACCGAGCTGCTGCCGGCCTCCCAGCTGGTCAAGGCCAACGGCTGGATCGAGGGCCTGACCATCACCTCCATCATCCTGGGCGTGCTGGTCGGCGGCCAGCTCGTGGGGCCGACCATTTCCCAGCATCTGCTGTCGCTGAATTTTCCCTATTTCGACACCGGCATCGACACGCCGGCCGAGGCCGCGATCATGGTGCTGATCGGGGTCTACGCCATCGCCGCCTGGTTCAATCTGCGCATACCGCGGACCGGCGCGGCCCTGCGGCCGCTGCGCCAGGACCCGGACAAGAGCCTGACGGCCAACATCGTCGGCCTGCTGCCCGACTTCTGGCTCTGCAGCCAGCGCCTGTGGGCCGACAAGCTGGGCCAGATTTCCCTGTCCACCACCACCCTGTTCTGGGGCGCCTCGGGCAATCTGCGCTACATCGTGCTGGCCTGGGGCGCGGCCGCCCTGGGCTACAGCACGGCCCAGGCGTCGGCCCTGGTCGGCGTGGTGGCCATAGGCACGGCCGTAGGCGCCGTGGTGGCCTCCATGCGCATGCGCCTGGACACAGCCACCAGCGTGATTCCGCTGGGCATAGGCATGGGCCTGCTGGTGGTGTGCATGATCTTCATCAGCAGCCTCTGGGTGGCCGTGCCCTTCCTCATCCTGCTCGGCGGCCTGGGCGGCTTTCTCGTCGTCCCCATGAACGCGCTGCTGCAGCACCGGGGCCACAGCCTGATGGGCGCCGGCCGCTCGATCGCCGTGCAGAACTTCAACGAGCAGGCGGCCATCCTGGCCATGGGCGCGTTCTACAGCCTCTCGACCAAGTTCGGCCTCACGGCCTTCGGCGCGATCACGGTATTCGGCCTGCTGGTTGCCGGCATCATGCTGCTGATCGGCGCCTGGCACCGCCGCAACTGCCGCAATCATTCAGCCGAGGTCGCGCACCTGCTGGACATCGCGCGCCGCGACTGCCACTGATCTCGATCGCTATAAAATAAATAGCAATCGATGCCTGCCAGGCAAATGCCGGCAGCATTTTTCATGCTGCCTGCTCGGTGCTGATCGCCCCGGAAACGCTGGCGGCCCTGGGCAGGAGGCGCCAGGCCCGAATCAGGCCTATCCCAAGCCAGGGCCGCCCCGCAGCAAGGGAGCCTCGGGGGGTCACCCCAATTTGCCCGCCAGGATCAGATAGCCGGGCAGCCAGCCCGTCAGCACGCCCTGGACAATGCTCAGCACACCGGTGAGGCGGTCGATGGGCTTCCTGAGGGCCAGCAGCACGAAGAACAAGGCCCACAGCACGGCCCAGGCCGTCCAGTTGATGCCCATCCAGCAATCCAGGGCCGAGCGGGCGCCGGCAAAGGTGTCGAAGGCCACGGGCACGGCTGTGATGGCCACGAACAGGCTGAACCAGCCCAGGCCCCGCCCGTCGGCGCCCGAGAAGCGGTTGAACGCCACCCACAGGTAGGTGAAGGCGAACAGCAGCGTCAGCGCCCCGTTCCTGACCGATAAGGCATCGGCGCCGGGCCCGAAGATGCTGGCCATGCCTATGCACAGCGACACCAGGCCCGTGAAGAGGTTGATGACCCATATTTCCTTGTCGGCGATGCGCCCCAGCATCCACAGGCCGTTCAGGCATAGCACGGCGCCCACGTAGAACAACGACAAACCCAGCCACATTCTTTCTGCTCCCTGCTTGCGCTGCGCCCCTCCCGCATGCAGGAAACCGCTGTCCGCGACTTGCAGACGGACAGGGCAAGGAGACGGGCAGCGCGGGCTGGATTTTGCCTGCGCCCGGGGCTATGCGGCTGCGGCCATGCATGCGGGCAATGGCAAAAGACTCTTGCGTTGCGCATGCATTCCGGGCGGGCCCGGTGCAGGCCTCAGGCCTCAGGCTGCTGCCGGCGGCGGGCACGCTCCAGCTGCTGGGCCACCTGGCGCGGGTTCATGCCGTACATCTCGGCAAAGGCCGCCTCCGAGGTCTGGCCGCTGAGCGCATAGGCGCGCAGCAGGGCTTCGTCCTTGGCGGCGCGGGCGTCGGCTTCGGCCAGGGCTTCGGTCACCAGGGCATTGGTCTTTTCGTCGCGGCCCTGCACGCGCTCGGCATATTCCTCGCGCGACAGGCCCGAAGCCTCGTAGGCCATGGCGATGCGGTTGCGCAGCTTGGGCGTCAGGTCTTCGGGCGAGCGCTGCTGGCGGCGGCGGAACACCTCGACCAGCGCATGGTGCACATGCTCGGGCAACGTGGCTTCCACGCTCTGGCCGCCCAGGTCGTGGCGGGCCTGGCCGCTGGCCATGGCCGCCAGATAGCGGCCGGAGCGCGTGTGCTGCTGCAGCGCGGTCTTGAGCGCTTCCTTGTCGAGCTCGGGGTGAGCGGCCAGCAGATCCTCGAAGATGCCGCGCTTGAGCGGCAGCAGCTGCTCGCCGAACAGGGCCGGATGCCATTGCGCCAGCTGGGCCAGCACGGGGTGCTGCGGGCGTGGCGCCGCGGCTGCAGTACTGGCGGCGCCGTTCTGCGCAGGCGCACCCTGTGCATTGCCCTTGCGGCCGCGATCACCGCGGCGCGAACGCTGGCGGCCGTTCGACTCATTGCCTTGCGGCTGCGCCTGGACCTGTGCCTGGCCTTCGGACACGGCCTTCTGTTCTTGCGGTTCAGAAATGATTTCAGTCATGGCAAAGCCCGTGGGCTTGGGAAAACAAAACCCTGCATCATGCCAGCATTGGCAGGCCGTTGTCGGCTACACCCCTATCAAGGCCTCGTCGAGCACCTCGATCCAGTGGCGCACGGGCACATCGGTGCCGTTTTGCAGGTGGACGATGCAGCCCATGTTGGCCGAGAGGATGGCGGCCGGCTTCTCGGGTGCAAACGGCTCGTCCAGCGCGGCGATCTTGCGGTCGCGCAACTGGTGCGAGATCTCGGGCTGCAGCACCGAATAGGTGCCGGCCGAGCCGCAGCACAGATGCGATTCGGTGCGCGCCACGCGCACGTCGAAGCCCAGGGCACGCAGATGGGTCTCCACGCCGCCGCGCAGCTTCTGGCCGTGCTGCAGCGTGCAGGGCGGATGGTAGGCCACTGGCCGGGCCGGCGCCTGCACGCGGCCGCGCAGCTTCTCGCTGAGCTCGGGCAGCATCTGCGGCAGCAGCTCGCTCAGATCGCGGGTCAGGGCGCTGATGCGCGCGGCCTTGTCGGCGTATTGCGGGTCCAGACGCAGCAGATGGCCGTATTCCTTGACGGTGACGCCGCAGCCCGAGGCGTTCATCACGATGGCCTCCACGGCCCCGCTTTCCACCAGGGGCCACCAGGCGTCGATATTGGCCCGCATCTGCGCCTTGCCGCCCTCCTGGTCGTTGAGGTGGAACTTGACCGCGCCGCAGCAGCCGGCCTTGTCGGCGATCACGGTCTGCACGCCCACGGCGTCGAGCACGCGCGCCGTGGCGTAGTTGATGCGCGGCATCATCGCGGGCTGCACGCAGCCGGCCAGCAGCAGCACCTTGCGCGCATGCTCGCGCGTGGGCCACGCTCCCGTTTCCTGCGCCGGCGGCACCTTCTCGGCCAGCCCCTCGGGCAGCAGGCCGCGCACGGCACGGCCCAGCGTCAGGGCCGGCGCGAACAGCGAGGAGGTCATGCCTTCCTTGAGCGCCCAGCGCTGCAGGCGCTCGCCCAGCGGGCGCTCCACCTGCTCGTCCACGATCTTGCGGCCGATATCGACCAGATGGCCGTACTGCACGCCGCTGGGGCAGGTCGATTCGCAGTTGCGGCAGGTAAGACACCGGTCCAGGTGTTCCTGCGTGGCGCGCGTGGGTTTTTGCCCTTCGAGCACCTGCTTGATCAGATAGATGCGGCCGCGCGGGCCGTCGAGCTCGTCGCCCAGGATCTGGTAGGTGGGACAGGTCGCCGTGCAGAAGCCGCAGTGCACGCATTTGCGCAAAATGGCTTCGGCCTCCTGGCCCTCGGGCGTGGCGCTGTATTCGGGAGCGAGTTGGGTTTGCATGGTGGGATCGGTATCTTTGTTATGGGTTGGATGGCCCGGCCTGGGCGCGCGGTGCCCGCCCCAGCGGCGGCGGCAGGCGGGACCGGTCGGCCCACAGGGGCGGCAGCGACAGCACGCACAGCACCACGGCCAGCGGCACCACGAACACGAAGCCCACGTGCTTGAAGCCGGCGGCACCCGCCACGCCGCCGAGCAGGAACATGCCCAGCAGGCCGGCGAACAGCTTGAGCCGCGCCTTGTTGGCATGGATCTGGCGCTCGGGCGGGCTGCCGGTGCGGTTCCAGTACATGGCGCGGCCCAGCTCGATGCCGAGGTCGGTGATCACGCCCGTCATGTGCGTGGTGCGGATCTGGGAGGAGGACATCTTGCTCACCGTGGCGTTCTGCAGGCCCATGATGAAGGCCAGCAGCAGCACCGTCAGCGGCACCGTGAACGGTGTGGACCAGGCCAGCGTGGCCGCGCCCAGCAGGCCGAAGACCAGCATCAGACCGGCCTCCAGCAGCAGGGGCAGCGCATAGCTGCTGCGCAGCCCGCGGTGGCGCGCCCAGTTGACCAGCACGGCCGTCACCGCAGCGCCGCTCACGAAGCCCAGCAGGGTGCCGAGGGCGCCCAGCACCAGCGCCGTGTTGCCCAGCACCAGGTTGTCGGCCAAGAGCGAGACCACGCCCGTCATGTGCGAGGTATAGAAATGCACGACCAGAAAGCCGCCGGCATTCACCGCCCCCGCGTTGAAGGCCAGCAGCAGGCCCAGCGTGCGGTTGCTGGCACCGGTGCGGTGCCTGTCGGTCAGCAGGTGCAGGCGGCGCATAGGCGGTTACGGCAGGGCGCCTACCAGGCGCCGGCCAGCCGGCCGCGGTTGAAGACGGCGTCGGGATCGAAAGCCTGCTTGAGCCGCTGGTGCAAGGCGGCCAGGGCCGAGCCCGCCTCGGCGTCAAAAACCGGTGCTGCGCTGATCTGGTCAGCGTTTTCAGCTCTGAAAAGAGTCGCCGATCCGCCCACGGAAGCCGCCAGCGCCTGCAACTGTGCGCCCAGGCTGCGCGGCGCCTGCACCCAGCGCTGCGCGCCATGCCATTCGACCAGCGGCCCCATGCAGCCCTGCGGCAAGGCCAGGGCCGGCGCCGTCTGCGGCACGGACAGGCGCCACAGGCAGTGATCGGGCGCACGCTCGGCAAACCAGGGCAGGGCCTGCTCGCGGCAGGCCGTCCAGTCGGCCGCAACCTGTTCATTGGGCAACTGCTCTGCGCCCAGGCGCCGGCAGGCGGCCTGCACCGCGGCCCGGGCGCCGCGCAGGCGCAGGTACAGCGTGCCCTCGGGCTGGCCGGGCCGCACATGAGGTTCGGGCAGCCAGCAGCTCGCGTTGAGCGGCAAGGGCTGGCCGCCCCATTGGTTGAGCCACTGCAAGGCCTGCTCCTGCGAACAGGCAAAGCGCAGCGTGGCCTCGGCCGGCGCCACGGGCAGCACCTTGAGGCTGAGCTCGGTGAGCAGGCCCAGCGTGCCCCAGCTGCCGGCCATGAGGCGCGAGACATCGTAGCCGGCCACGTTCTTCATGACCTGGCCGCCGTAGCGCAGCACCTCGCCGCGGCCGTTGATCATCTCCAGCCCCAGCACGAAATCGCGCACCGCGCCCACGCTGGCGCGCGCCGGACCGGACAGGCCGGCAGCCACCATGCCGCCCACGGTGGCCCCGGCGCCGAAATGCGGTGGCTCGAACGCCAGACACTGGCCCTGGGCGGCCAGTGCGGCCTCCAGCTCGGCCAGCGGCGTGCCGGCCATGACGGTCACGACCAGTTCGCTGGGCTCATAGCTCACGATGCCGCCGAGCGCGCGCGTGTCGAGCAGCTCGCCCTGCAGGGCGAGGCCGTAGAAATTCTTGCTGCCGCCGCCGCGTATGCGCAGCGGCGTCCTGTCGGCGGCCGCGGCGCGAATGCGCTCGGCCAGCTGGTGGATCCGGGGATGATGGCTGATGGCTGAGTCCATGACCTTGATGGTAGCGGCTGGCGCCTTCCAGCCCCATACCCGGGCACTTGATTTTTTTGAACAGGCACCGTGAGACGAATAGAAAATGGCCCCCACGCTTGCTCACTACGTGTAGCCGCTGCCACCCGAGGGGGCGTTTTTATCTTGGGGCGGCCTGGCGATAAAAAAGCCCCGCAGCTTGCGCCGCGGGGCCAATCCAATGAAGCTGCATCGAACGTCCTACCCTTGCCGCGGCCTCGCCCTCACTTCACGCATCTGGCCTGGCCCACGCCAGGGATACCGAGCAAGAGCCGCCCCGCCGCGAAGGTATCGCCCCCTTCCAGGGGGAAGGCGCGTCGCGCCTCAGGGGGTTACCTCGTATACGCCACTTCGCCGTGCGAGGTGATGTCCAGGCCCTGGCGCTCGGACTCCTCGCTGACGCGCAGGCCCACGGTCAGCGCGGCGATCTTGTAGGCCACCAGGGACACCACGCCGGACCAGGCGATGGTCAGCAGCACGCTCTTGACCTGCACCCACACCTGATGGGCCATGCTGTAGCCCTCGGGCTCGATCCCGCCCAGGCCCTTGGCGCAGAACACCCCGGTCAGGATGGCGCCCAGGATACCGCCCACGCCGTGCACGCCGAACACGTCGCACACGTCATCGACCTTGAGCAGGTGCTTGAGGCCCGACACGCCCCACAGGCACAGGGGGCCGGCGATCAGGCCCATGACGATGGCGCCCATGGGGCCGACGAAGCCCGCAGCCGGCGTGACGCACACCAGGCCGGCGACGGCACCCGAGGCCGCGCCCAGCATCGAGGCCTTGCCGCGGTGCAGCGCCTCGGCCGTGATCCAGGACAGGGCCGCCGCGCCGGTGGCCACGATGGTGTTGATGAAGGCCAGGCCCGCGATGCCGTTGGCCGCGCCGGCCGAGCCCGCATTGAAGCCGAACCAGCCCACCCACAGCAGCGAGGCGCCGACCATGGTCAGCGTCAGGCTGTGCGGGGGCAGCGCCTCCTTGCCGAAGCCTATGCGCTTGCCCACCATGTAGGCCCCCACCAGGCCGGCGACGGCGGCATTGATGTGCACCACGGTGCCGCCGGCGAAGTCCAGCGCCCCATCCTCGGCCAGCAGACCGCCAGCCCACACCATGTGGGCCATGGGGATGTAGCTGAAGGTGAACCACAGCACCGAGAACACGAGCACGGCCGCGAACTTGATGCGCTCGGCGAACGCGCCCACGATCAGCGCCACGGTGATGGCCGCGAAGGTGGACTGGAAGGCCACGAACACATATTCGGGAATGGTCTTCATCGCCGACGACAGCGTGTCGTGCGTGATGCCCATGAGGAACAGCTTGTCGAAGCCGCCGAAGAACCGGCCTTCGCCGCCGAAGGCCAGCGTGAAGCCGTAGACGGCCCACAGCACGGTGATCAGCGAGAAGATCACGAATACCTGTGCCAGCACGGACAGCATGTTCTTGCTGCGCACCAGGCCGCCGTAGAACAGCCCCAGCCCGGGGATGACCATCAGGATCACCAGCAGGGTGGAGGTCAGCACCCAGGCCGTGTCGCCCGCGCTCAGCGTGGGCACGGCGGCGACCGCCGCGGTTTCCGCAACGGCGGCGGCCACGGGCGCTGCCGCGGCACCGCCATCCTGCGCCAGCGCGGCGGTACAGGCGGCCAGCAGACCCAGGCCCAGCGTCCAGATTTTCTTGCTCATGGCACTCCTCCTCAAAGAGCGGCTTCGCCGGTTTCACCGGTACGAATACGGATGGACTGTTCCAGCGACTGCACGAAGATCTTGCCGTCGCCGATCTTGCCGGTGCGCGCAGCATCCTCGATGGCATCGATGGCCGCGTCAACCAGCTCGTCGGGAATGGCCGCCTCGATCTTGAGCTTGGGCAGAAAATCCACCACATACTCGGCACCGCGGTACAGCTCGGTGTGACCCTTCTGGCGGCCGAAGCCCTTGACCTCGGTCACCGTAATACCCTGCACGCCGATCTGGGACAGGGCTTCGCGCACCTCGTCGAGCTTGAAGGGCTTGATGATGGCAATCACCATTTTCATGACGGACTCCTCAACGATTACATGGATTTGGACAGCGTCAGAATCAGACGCGGCTTGTTGACATCGCCAAAGTAGGAGCGCTTGGTCGCTCCCGTCACGGCGGCCCCCAGCGCCACGCCGGAGCCTAAGTCATAGGCGCCGCCCACGCTGTAGTCCACGTAGCTGGGAACGCCCAGGCTTCTGATGTCGCTGGCGAAATGCGTGTAGCCCACCGAGGCCTTGAGCGTGACCTTGGGCATGACTTCCTGGCTGAAGGCGAACTGTAGATAGCCGGTGTTGCGGCCTTTCAGGCCCGAGCCGTCGCGGGCACCGGCCCAGCCGAAATAGTCCTTGGAGACCGTGTGCGAATACTTGGCCGTGAACGGCCCGTAGGTCCCGGCGCCATACAGCTCGGTGGTGTTGCCGCGGGCATTGCCGGGATAGACATAGGTCAGCGCGCCCAGGTCCCAGTCCACGCCGGCGGCCTTGAACTTGTAGCCGCCGTAGATATCGCTCTCCAGCGAGTTGCCGGCCAGCCAGTCCACCGTGGAGTTCCAGTTGCCCACGTACCAGCCGCTGTCGCCAAAACTGTAGTCGAAGCCGCCCTGCAGCGCAGGCTTGACGGCCTTTTTACGGCTGCTGTCCTGGTCCTGGCCGCGGAACTTGTAATTGCTGGTCAGCGCCACATTGGCCGTCAGTTCGGCCTGGGCCCACAGCGGCGCCAGCACGGCGCCGGTCAGGGCTGCGGCTTTCGCCAAGGTCTTGAGATGGTTGGCTGCGGCACGGTGCATTCTGGCTTCCTCCGGATGAAAAATTTTGTGACATCCGGGAAAAGCACAGACCGTGCCATATCAGCCAATTTACGTTTCATCCGTTGACAATGATGCGCTGAAAGCTATTGAAATTGGAGCAACCTGGGCATTGCAACACCCCGGTTGCCGGGCCTGAATTTGGTGCATGGCCCGCCGAAAGCCGTCATGCACCGGCAAATGCACTGCTTTGGTGCACCCAACCATCAATAGCTTGCCTGCGGCAGCTCCTGCTTCGTGAACACCAGCGACACCTTGGCCTCTTCGGGAATCGGCGGCAGCGCCGCATCCCAGTCCAGCCAGGCCTGGCGCAGCTCGGCCAGCCGCTCGGGCTCGCGTTCGCGCAGATTGGCGCGCTCGCGCGGGTCAACGGTCAAGTTGAACAGGTACTCGATGCCTTCGACCTGCAGGTACTTCCAGTCGCCGCGCACCAGCGCGCGCTGGCTGCGATGCTTCATGCGCCAGGCCAGATCGCGCTGCGGGCTCCAGCGCGCGTCGTCCATCAGCGGCAGCAGGCTGATGCCGTCCAGCGGATAGACCGGGTGCTCGGACACGCCGGCCGCAGCCAGGAAGGTCGCGCTCCAATCCATGGTCAGGTTGGGCACTTCGCTGACCGCACCCGGCGCGATGCGAGCAGGCCAGCGCGCCAGCAGCGGCACGCGGATGCCGCCTTCGAGCAGGTCCATCTTCTGGCCCACGAAAGGCCAGTTGTTGGAGAAGCGCTCGCCGCCGTTGTCGCTGGTGAAGACGATGAGGGTGTTCTCGCTCATGCCCTTCTTCTCGAGTGCATCGAGCAGCCAGCCAATGCCTTCGTCCATGTGGTGGATCATGCGCTGGTAGGTTTCGATGGAACCGCCGTCGGTGTGCTTGCCGATGCCCGCGATGCGCAGCGATTCCTCGCGGTCCTCGCGCGTCAGCCAGGGCCAGTGCGGCGCGCTGTAGTGCAGCGACAGGAAGAAAGGCTGGTCGGCCGTCTGGCGCTCGACGAAGTCCACGGCGCGGCGGCTCAGCAGGTCGGTCAGGTAGCCTTCTTCCTCGTGCGGCTCCTCGTTGAGCCAGAAATCGGGGCGGCCGCGCGGATCGCAGTGCGCAAAATAGTCCGCGCCGCCCGCATGAAAGCCGTAGAACTCCTCGTAGCCCGACAGGCGCGGACCGAAATGCGGCGGGTAGCCCAGATGCCATTTGCCGACCAGGGCCGTGGCATAGCCGGCATCGCGCAGCAGCGAGGCCACCGTGGGGTGGTCGGGCGGCAGGCCCAGCACCTTGTCGCCGTGCACGCTGGCAATCGGCTCTTCGGCCGCGCCGCGCAGCCGGTACTGCCAGCGCCCCGTGGCCAGCGCAAAGCGCGTGGGCGAGCACACGGCCGAGTTCGCGTAGCCGCGCGTGAAGCGCAGACCCTGGGCCGCCATGGCGTCCAGCCGCGGCGAGACATCACAGGCATTGTTGTGCGCATCGCGCGCGCCGGTGCAGCCCAGGTCGGCGTAGCCGAGGTCGTCGGCCAGGATGAAGATCAGATTGGGGCGGGGGTCAGTCATGGGTGGTGATCAATGTCATGGTTTGAAACCCGAGCGCTGGACCACGGGCGCCCATTGGGCGCGGTAGGCCTTGAGCATGCGCGCGGTTTCCTCGGCGCTGCTGACCACGGGCTCCAGCTTGGAGGCCGCGAACTTCTGCTGGGTGTCGGGGTCCTTCATCACGGCCTGCACCATGTCGGACAGGCGCTGCACCGTGGCCGGCGCCATGCTCTGCGGAGCGAACAAGGCATTCCAGCCCGTGCCCACGAGGTTGACACCCAGCTCCTTGAGCGTGGGGATGTCGGGGGCCATGGCGCTGCGCTTTTCGCCCGAAACGGCCAGCACCCGCAGCTTGCCGGCTTCGTGCTGGGCGAGCTGGGTGTCCAGCGTGTCCACGGCAATCGGCACCTGGCCGCCCATCAGGTCGGTGAGCAGCGGGCCGGAGCCCTTGTAGCCCACGACTTCCACAGGCACCTTGGCGGTCTCGCCCAGCATCAGCGCAAAGAAGTGCGGCAGGCTGCCCGTGGCCGGCACGCCGAAATTGGCCTGCTGCGGATTGGCCTTGAGCCAGGCGAACAGGTGCGACAGCCGCTTGACGGGCACGGCGCTGGCCACGGCCAGGCCGAACTCGTAGCGGTTCACCTCGCTGACCGGGCGGAAGTCCTTCTCGGGGTCATAGCCGGAGTCGGCGAACACCAGCGGCGCCACCACCATGGCGGCCGGGTTGGCCAGCAGCAGCGTGGGCTGGGAGGCCGGCACGCTCTTCACCTGCTGGGCCGACAGGCGCCCACCGGCGCCGGGCTTGTTCTCCACGATCACCGGGCTGCCCAGGCGGGCCTGCAGCTTGTCCGCCACGATGCGCGCCACGCGGTCAGACGCGCCGCCGGGCGGATAGCCGACCACGATGCGCAGCGGCGTCTTGTTCGGGAACAGCGCTTCCTCGGCCTGCACACTGCCTGCCGCCGCCATGGCCAATCCCGCGCCCGCCAACATCCGGACTAAGGCTCTTCTTTGCATCGTCATAGATCTCCCTGGACATCATCGAAAAATGCAGTGTAGGACAGTCCGTGCGCCGCTCCGGCCATGCGTCCGAACCGGAATCTCAATCCGCCTTGAGTTGGATCTTGCGGGCCAGCGCGCCCCATTTTTCGGACAGCTCCTTGACCCTGGCCTGGGCCTGTTCCGGAGTGGAGCCGGCCATCTCTATGTCCACGGACTTGACCTTTTCCTGCTGCGCGGGCGAACGGATGGCCGCATCCATGGCCGCGAGGAAACGCTTCTGGATCTCGGGCGGCACGCCCTTGGGCGCGGCCAGGAGCAGCCAGAACGTGCCGTCGAACTCCGGATAGCCCGACTCGGCAATCGTGGGCAGCTTCGGCAGCAGTGCCGAGCGCGCCTGGCCCGAGGTGGCCAGCGCCGTCACACGCCCGCTCTGGATATGGGGCAGCACGGTGGGCGCCGCCAGGAAACCGCAATCCACCTGGCCGCCGATCAGGTCCTGCATGGCCGGCGCCGGACCCTTGTAGGGGATGTGCACCATCTTGACGCCGGTGGTGGCCAGCAGCGACTCCATCACCAGATGCCCGGGCGAGCCCGCGCCGCCCGTGGCATAGGTCAGGTCGCGGGTTTTGGCGGCCTCGACCATGTCCTTCACGGTCTTGAAGCCCAGCTTGGGGTTGCAGATCAGCGTCTGCGAAAAGCGGGCCGCCGCATTCAAGGGCACCAGGGCATCGCTCTGGTAGCCGACGCTCTTGTAGATGTGCTTGTTGACGGTGAGCACCGTGTCCATGGTCCAGAGCCAGGTGTAGCCGTCCGGTGCCGAGCGGGCGGCCTCGGCAGCGCCGATGTTGCCGTTGGCGCCCGGCTTGTTCTCCACGATCACGGCCTGCCCCAGCACCCCCTGCACGGCCGCGGCAATCGGCCGGATGGCGATATCGGAAGGCCCGGCAGGCGAGAGGGGCACGATGATGCGTATCGGCTTGCTGGGCCAGGCATCGACGGCCTGCGCCGCCGCCCACCACGGGCCGGCCAGCAGGGCAGCCATGCCGATGAGGCGGCCGGCAAGGCGCAAAGAAAGTGGGCGGCTGGGCATGTGCGTCTCCTCGCTTGTGGTTTGCGCCACTGTAAACAGCGTCCCCATAATGGATCTAATCCATCATTCCTAGAGAAAACCCACAGGCAAGACCCATGGCTGACGACAAGGCCTCTTCGGACCCGCTCCATCCCTGGCGGCAGGCATCCACGCTGGACGACATGTTCCTCTACCACCTGGCCCGCCTCATGGGCTCGGCCGGTAGCATGGTGGTGCGCCTGTGCGAAGGCGGCTTCGGCATCACGCGCCGCGAATGGCGCATGGTCGGCCTGCTGGCCGACGTAGGCCCCATGCGCCCCTCCGAGCTGGCCGAGCAGGCCCAGCTGGACCGGACCCGCACCTCGCGCGCAATCTCCGCCCTGGTGGCCAAGGGCCTGGTGAGCAAGCACAGCCTGGCCGGTGATGCGCGCCAGGCGCTGCTGCAGCTCACGCCCTCGGGCCGGACGCTGCATGCCAAGCTGTTCCCCCAGGTCCAGGCCATCAACCGGGAACTGCTGCGCGACGTGACGCAGCAGGAACTGGAAGTCGTGTCCCGCGCCTTCGCCCGCATCCGCGAGCGCGCCGCCGCCATGCAGCAGCAGGGCAGCATCCCCAAGGCTCCGCGCAACCGCACGAGGAGCAGCGGCAAGCCCTGAAAAGCCCTATTGCCCGCGGGCCGCACGCATGCCTAAGCTGGGCGCCACCCGTACATGCCCGATATGCAAAGGGAGCCCATGAGTCTTGCGCTGATCCAGAGTCGTTCCCTGCTGGGGCTGGAGTCCCCAGGCGTCACCGTGGAAGTCCACCTGGCCAACGGCCTGCCCTCCTTCACACTCGTGGGCCTGGCCGATGTGGAGGTCAAGGAGGCGCGCGAACGCGTGCGTGCCGCCATTCTCAACGCGGGACTGGAATTTCCCAACAACAAGCGCATCACCGTCAACCTCGCGCCGGCCGACCTGCCCAAGGATTCCGGGCGCTTCGACTTGCCCATCGCGCTGGGCATTCTGGCGGCCAGCGGACAGATCGACGGCCAGCGCCTGCAGGACTACGAGTTTGCCGGCGAGCTGTCGCTGACCGGCGCCCTGCGCCCCGTGCGCGGTGCGCTGGCCACGGCGCTGGCCCTGCAGCGCCAGCAGCAGGCCGCGGCCCTGGTTCTCCCCCCTGGCAGCGCCCAGGAAGCGGCCTTTGCGCCTTCGGCGCGGGTGTTCTGCGCCCACCATCTGCTCGATGTGGTGGCGCAGTTTGTCCCCCATGCCCCGGCGGATGCCCCGGCAGGGCCGGCGGCGGCACAGGAGCAGCCCGACTGCGGTGCATCGGGCTGGCACCGCGTGGCGGCGGCCCCTGCCGCACCGATGACGGATGGCCCGGATCTGCGCGAGGTGCGCGGCCAGGCCCAGGCCAAGCGAGCTCTCGAGATCGCGGCCGCCGGAGCGCATGGAGTGCTGATGGTCGGCCCGCCAGGCTCGGGCAAGTCCATGCTCGCCCAGCGCTTTGCCGGCCTGCTGCCGCCCATGACGGACAGCGAAGCGCTGGAAACCGCCGCCATAGCCAGCCTCGGCGGCCGCTTCAGCCCCGAGCGCTGGCGCCAGCGCCCGTTTGCCGGGCCGCACCATACGGCCAGCCCGGTGGCCCTGGTGGGAGGAGGCTCGCCGCCTCGGCCCGGAGAAATCTCTCAGGCCCACCACGGAGTGCTCTTTCTTGACGAATTGCCCGAATTCGCGCGCGCCGCCCTTGAAGCGTTGAGGGAGCCACTGGAAACCGGCCACATCACCATTGCCCGGGCAGCACAGCGTGCGGAATTTCCGGCACGCTTTCAGCTGGTGGCCGCGATGAACCCCTGCCCCTGCGGCTACTGGGGATCGCGCGTGCGCGCCTGCCGCTGCACGCCCGACCAGGTGGCCCGCTACCAGTCGCGCATCAGCGGACCGCTGCTCGACCGCATCGACCTGCATGTCGAAGTTTCGGCCCTGCCCGCCCAGGAGCTGCTCGAAGCCCCCGGCGGCGAAACCAGCAGCGCGGTGCGCTCGCGCGTGGCCCGGGCCAGAAGCACCGCCATGCAGCGCCAGGGCGTGCCCAACCATCTGCTGCAGGGCGCACAGCTCGATGCGCATCTGCAGCTGCAGCCCGAGGCCCTGCAGTTCGCCCACAAGGCTGCGGCCAAGCTGGGCTGGTCGGCGCGCGCCACGCACCGCACGCTCAAGGTCGCCCGCACCATTGCCGATCTCGCCGGCAGCGCCGCGATTGCACCGGAGCACGTGGCCGAAGCCATGCAGTACCGCCGTGCGCTCATGCAGGCATAGCTTCGGCCTGCTCCCGAGCCCCAAGCGCAGGCGCCGCGGAACGGCTGTCCACCTGCCGGATGCCCGGCGCACGAATGCCCAGCAGCTGTGCGAAGGCCCGCAAGACCGGCGACCAGCCCGCGACGGAGCCGGTGACAAAGCAGGTGTCCACCCAGGCGATCTGGTCGGCCAGCTCGGGCGGCAGCGCAATCCAGTGCACGCCAAAGCGCTGCTGCTGCGCCTCCACCAGCGCGCGCGGCAGCAGCGCATAGCCCATGCCGGCGGCCACGCAGCCGAGAATGGTATCCAGCATGCCCAGCTCCATGATGCGCACCGCCGTCACGCCCTGCGAAGCCATGAGCAGCTCCACGCGCTGGCGGTAGCTGCAGCCCTGGCGGAAGGCCAGGAACGCCGACGCGCAGAACTCCCGGCCCGAGGGAAAGCGCGTGAGCGGCTGGCCGCCGACCAGCACCAGCTCTTCGCGGAACACGGGCCACGACTGCAGCCCGGACTGCGGGGCCGCACCGTTGACGAAAGCGCAATCGATGCGCCCGGCCGTCAGTTCCTCCAGCAGGGTTGCCGTGGGTTGGGCCTCCAGCTCCAGATCGATGCCGGGGTGCTGCCGGCGCAACCGGGCCAGCAATGCCGGCAGGCGCAGCGCGGCCGTGGTTTCCATGGCGCCTATGCGCAAGGCGCCCGTGGCCTGGGCCGCGCCCGATGCGCCAAGATCCTGCAGCTGGGCCAGAGCCAGGTCGTGAGTCTTGAGCATATGCCTGGCATGCACCAGCAGCATGCGCCCCGCCGGCGTGGGGTAGACGGGGCTGGCCCGCTCGAGCAGCTGGGCACCCGTCTCTTCCTCGAGCTTCTTGATATGCGCCGTGACATTGGACTGGACCGTGTGCAGCAGCTGGGCCGCAGCGCCAAAGCTGCCGGTGTCGCAGACGGCTTCCAACATGCGCAGGGACTTGAGTTGCATGGCTTACCAATCTGGTATTGAGATTTTCGACATCATTTTGAATCATTGGACATGATTCCCCCAAGCCGCTAACCTGCCGCTCTGACAGTGTTTTCAGGCACGCGCCAACCCATCGTGATCCAACGCAACGAACTACCCCTGCTGCTGACCGGCTTCATGGCCACGCTGGCCGGCGTGGGCCTGGCCCGCTTCGGCTATACGGCCCTGATGCCCCAGATGGTGCAGGCAGGCTGGTTCAGCGGCGAGCAGGTGGCCTATCTGGGCGCCGCCAATCTGCTGGGTTATCTGGCCGGCGCCCTGGCCGCCGCGCGGCTGGCGGAGCGCCTGGGCATGCTGCGGACGCTGGCCTGGAGCTGGGCCGCCACGGCGCTGAGCTTTGCGGCCTGCGCCCGGCCCGACTTCATGGGCCCGGGCCTGAACATGAACATGGCCTGGTTCTTTCTCTGGCGCTGCCTCTCGGGCATGACGGGCGCCGTGCTGATGGTGCTGGGCCCGTCGATGGCCATGGCGGCCGCACCCGTGCAGCGCCGCGCCGTGCTCGGGCCGCTGATGTTCTGCGGCATCGGTTTCGGCGCGCTGCTCTCGGCCACGCTGGTTCCGGGGTTCGCGCAGATCAGCCTCACGGCCGTGTGGTGCGCCATGGCGCTGTGCAGCGCACTGGCCTGGTGGACAGGCTTGGCGCAGGCCAGGCGCATCGGCTCACCCAGCCCTGCAACAGCGCTCCGCTCCAGCGGCCAGGCGCCCGGTGCCGTCTGGAGCGCAGCCGTGGTCCTGGTCATGCTGGCCTATATGTGCGATGCCTTCGGCTTTGTGCCGCACACCGTGTTCTGGGTCGATTACCTGGCGCGGGAGCAGCAGCTGGGCACGGCCTATGCGTCCATGCAATGGGCCTTCTTCGGTGTGGGCGCCATCGTGGGGCCGCTGGCCGCGGCCTTCTGCGCCACGCGCTTCGGCTGGTGGCGCACGACCACGGGGGCCTACGCCGTCAAGACCCTGGCCATTGCCATGCCCCTGTTCTGGGCCAGCTTCGCGGGCCATGCCACCTCCTCGTTCCTGGTCGGCGCGCTTTCGCCGGGCATGGCGGCCATCACCTCGGGCTATCTGATGCAGCTCATCGGGCCGCAGCAGCACAAGCGCATATGGGGCTATGCCACGGCCGCCTTTGCCCTCATGCAGGCCACCTCGGGCTATTTCATGGCCTGGATGTATGCCAACCTGGGCGCCTACCGGCCGCTGTTCGCCATTGCCGGCAGCGCCTTGCTGCTGGGCACCCTCATGATCGCCACCAGCCGCGCCAGGCCGCAGGCAGCAACCGCTTGAAAGGAATCCCATGAACACCAACCCCGCCCACACCCAATGGATGGCCCGCCTGGGCATGCAGCATCCCATCGTCCAGGCCCCCATGGCCGGCACTTCCACGCCCCAGCTGGCGGCGGCCGTCAGCAACGCGGGCGGCCTGGGTTCGGTCGGCATAGGCGCCTATGGCGCGGAGCAGGCCGAGCAGCATATCGCGCAGACCCATGCGCTGGCCCGACGCGCCTTCAACGTGAACCTGTTCTGCCACCAGACCGCCGCGGCCGACGCCCAGCGCGAAGCAGCATGGCTGGCCCATCTGGCGCCGGAGTTCGAGCGCTTCGGCGCCATGCCCCCGGCGGCGCTGCGCAGCATCTATACGAGCGCCGTCGGCAACGCGCCGCTGCAAGCCATGCTGCTGCGCCAGCGCCCGCAGGTGGTGAGCTTTCATTTCGGCCTGCCGGAAGCGGCATTCATCGCGGCCCTGCGCGGGGCCGGCATCACCACGCTGGCCTGCGCCACCTCGCTCGAAGAAGCACGGCAGATCGAGCAGGCCGGCGTGGACGTGGTCGTGGCCCAAGGCATGGAGGCCGGCGGCCACCGCGGCTGTTTCGACCCCGAACAGGACCGGCTGCTGAGCACCTTGGCCCTGGTGCAGATTCTGGTGCGCCAGACACGCCTGCCCGTGGTGGCCGCAGGCGGCATCATGGACGGCACCGCCATCGCCTCTGCGCTGCAGTTGGGCGCCTGCGCCGTACAGATGGGCACGGCCTTCATCCTGTGCCCAGAGTCCGCGGCCAGCCCCGCCTACCGGGCCGAGCTGCAGAGCGACAAGGCCTACGACACCGGCATCACCGCCGCCATCTCGGGCCGCCCCGCGCGCGGCATGGTCAACCGCCTGCACCTGCTGGGCCGCGACTACGGGCCGGCACTGCCCGGCTACCCCATGGTCTATGACGCCGGCAAGGCCTTGCACCAGGCCGCGGCGGCCCAAGGCAGCAGCGACTACGCGGCCCACTGGGCCGGCCAGGGCGCGCCGCTGGCCCGGGCCATGCCGGCCGCCGACCTGGTGGCAACACTGGCGCGCGAACTGGCGCAGGCCGCGGCCTAGGTTCGGCCGCTTACCCGTTCACTTATCCGCTCTACAGCACGCCCTTGCCGCGCAACTGCTGCAGGCGTTCCGCATCCAGCCCCAGCCGCTCGGCCAGCACCTCGTCCGTGTGCTGGCCCAGTGCCGGCGGCGCATGGCGCAGGGTGACGGGCGTGTCGGACAAACGCAGCGGGCTGGCCGTGGTGACCACGCGGTTGATGATCTCGCCCGCCGGCGGCTGGCCGCCGGGGTAGCGCTGCTGCTCCACGCGCAGGCCGCGCGCGCGTACCTGCGCATCGTCGAAAGCCTGGCCGATGTGGTTGATGGGGCCGCAGGGCACGGCCTTGTCCTCGAGCAGCTTGATCCATGCTGCCGTGGGGCGCGTGCGCGTCAGCGCGGCCATCATGGGGATCAGCGTGTCGCGATGGATGACGCGGCCGGCGTTCAGGGTGAAGCGCTCGTCGCCGGCCCAGTCCACGCCCGCCGCCTCGCAAAAGCGCGCGAACTGGCCGTCGTTGCCGATGGCCAGCAGCATGTTGCCGTCCTGCGTGGGGAAGTCCTGGTAGGGCACGACGCTGGGATGGGTGTTGCCCTGGCGTTTGGGGATGTTGCCGGCGTTGAGAAAGCCCGCTCCCTGGTTGGCCAGCACGGCCATGGCCACGTCCAGCAGCGCCATGTCGATATGCTGGCCCCGGCCCGTGCTGTGGCGCGCCTCGAGCGCACCGAGGATGGCCGTGGTGGCGTACATGCCGGTGAACAGGTCGATCACGGCCACGCCCACGCGCATGGGACCGCCGCCAGGCTCGCCGTCGGCGTGGCCGGTGACGCTCATCAGCCCGCTCATGGCCTGGACCAGCAGATCGTAGCCGGCGCGCGGGGCATACGGCCCGGTATGGCCGAAGCCGGTGACGGAGCAGTAGATCAGGCGCGGATTCAGCGCGCTCAGGGATGCATAGTCCAGCCCGTAGCGCTTGAGCCCGCCGGTCTTGAAGTTCTCCACCACCACATCGCTTTGCATGGCCAGCTCGCGGATCAGCCGCTGACCCTCGGGCGTGGCCATGTCCACGGTGACCGAGCGCTTGTTGCGGTTGCAGGCCGCGAAGTAGCAGGCGTTGTCCGTCGGCTGGCCGTCGGCATCGGGGAAGAAGGGCGGACCCCAGTGGCGCGTGTCGTCGCCCTCGCCGGGCTTTTCGATCTTGATGACGTCGGCCCCCATGTCGGCCAGGTTCTGGGTGCACCACGGGCCGGCCAGCACACGCGAAAGATCAAGCACGCGCAGGTGACCGAGCGGCCCCTTGCGTTGCGGGTCCGCGCCGTGCGCGGCAGGGGAGGCAGAGGTCGTGGCGTGGTCGCTGGCAGTCATGTGGTCTCTCGGTGGTTCGCGTCGGAGGGCCCGCGCTTCGCGGGCCAGGCTGCCATGCTAGGGCGGCAGCGCACGCGGCGGCTTCGCTTTTTCTGAAGGCGGCGTTTGTGCCTGACAATGCATGCATGGCCATGCATTTCGATCTTGTAGACCTGCGCCTGATGGTGCACATCGCCGACGCCAACAGCATGACGCGTGGCGCCGAACTATCCTTCATCTCCTTGCCCGCGGCCAGCACGCGCATCAAGAACCTCGAGGAGAGCATAGGCACCAAGCTGCTGTACCGCACCAGCCAGGGCGTGACGCTGACCCCGCCGGGCCAGGCCTTCGTGACCCATGCGCGCATGGTGCTGGGCCAGATCGAGCATCTGCGCGGCGACATGCAGGAGTACGTGCGCGGCATCAAGGGCCATGTGCGCGTGTTTGCCAACACCACGGCGTCGGGCGAGTTCCTGCCGCCCGTGCTGCGCCACTTCCTGCGCTCGAACCCCGACGTGAACATCGATCTGCGCGAGCGCCTGTCGCACGACATCGTGCGCGCGGTGACCGAGGGACAGACCGATATCGGCATCGTCGCCGGCCTGGTGCGCACCGAAAACCTGGAGACCCTGCCCTACCACCGCGACCGGCTGGTGGTGGTGGTGCCGCGCGGCCATGCGCTTGACGGTCAGATGCAGATCGACTTCGCCGACACGCTGGAACTCGACTACGTGGGCCTGCACGAATCGAGCGCCATCCATGCCTTCCTGCGCCAGGCCAGCGACCAGCTGCACCGCCCGATCAAGCAGCGCATCCAGGTGGGCAACTTCGAGACCGCCTGCCGCATGATCGAGGCCGGCGTGGGCGTGGGCGTGCTGCCCGAGTCGGCCGCCAGCCGCCATGCGCAGGCCATGGACATCGCCATCGTGCCGCTGTCGGATGCCTGGTCGGTGCGCGAGATGCAGATCTGCGTGCGCAACCTGGAGGCCCTGCCCAGCTTCGCGCAGGAACTGGTGCAGCTGCTGGTGGCCGACGCGCAGGGGCGGCTGCAACTGGAGTGAGCCTGCAGCGCCTCTTCGGGGGGCGCATAGCGGATTTACACGAAAACCGGCCGCCGGCCCTTACCGCTCAAGCGCTGACAGCTCACTCTTTTGATGCCAGTGTGGTCGGCGCCAGCCAGTACTTGAAGGTTCCGTGCGCGGTCGCCACCAGCTGGCCATCCTCGTCCAGCAACTGGGCCGCGCAGCTGCACAGGCTGCGCGTGGCATGCACGACCCAGCCCTCGGCCAGCAGCGCACCGCGCCCCGGGCGGTGAAAGCGGCTGCTCATCTCCACCGTGACCGCGGTCTGCGATGGCGCCCCGGGCAGCTCGCCGGCTGCGCGCGACATCACGGAGTCCAGCAAGGCCATGATCACCCCGCCGTGCGCAGCCGGCAGCTGGTTGAGCAGCTCCTCGCGCAGGTGCGGCAGGCGCACATGCACCTTGCCCGGCGGCGCCGGCACCTGCACGGCGCCGATCAGGCGCATGAAGGCGCTGCGGTCCGCCGGCGGCGGCATCCCGCTCATGCGCCCCGCGCCTCGCGCACCATGTTGCGCGCGATGATGATCTGCTGGATCTGCGTCGTGCCCTCGTACAGGCGGAACAGGCGCACGTCGCGGTAAAAGCGCTCGATGCCGTACTCGGCCATATAGCCGGCGCCACCCAGGATCTGCACCGCGCGGTCGGCCACGCGGCCGCACATCTCGGTGGCGAACATCTTGGCGCAGGAGGCCTCGGTGGAGACGTTGTGGCCGTCGTCGCGGCGCCGCGCGGCGTCCAGCGTCATGCACTCGGCCGCGTAGAGCTCGGCCTGGCTGTCGGCCAGCATGGCCTGCACCAGCTGGAAGTCGCAGATCGCCTGGCCGAACTGCTTACGCTCCAGCGCGTACTGCAGCGCGTCACGCAGGATGCGCCGGGCCACGCCCACGGCCACTGCGGCGATGTGGATGCGGCCTTTCTCCAGCACCTTCATGGCGGTCTTGAAGCCGCGGCCCTCCTGCAGGCCGATGAGGTTGGCGGCCGGCACCCTGACGTTGTCGAAGATCACGTCGCAGGTGTGGGCGCCGCGCTGGCCCATCTTCTTGTCGTATTTGCCGAAGCTGATGCCGGGGGTCTTGGCATCCACGATGAACGAGGACACGCCGCCCGCCCCCTTGTCGGCCGGGTTGGTGCGCGCCATCAGCGTGAACATGCCCGCGTGCGGCGCGTTGGTGATGAAGCGCTTGGTGCCGTTGACCACGTAATGGTCGCCGTCGCGGATGGCCGTGGTGCGCAGCGAGGCCGCGTCGGAGCCGGCCTCGGGCTCGGTCAGCGCGAACGAGGCGATGACCTCGCCCGTGGCCAGCCGGGGCAGCCACTGGGCCTGCTGCTCGGGCGTGCCGTCCATCAGAATGCCCTGCGAGCCTATGCCCACGGTGGTGCCGATGATGGAGCGGAAGGCCGGCGCGGTCTGGCACAGCTCCAGCAGCACGCGGCATTCCTCCTCCATGGTCAGCTCCAGGCCGCCGAACTTCTCGGGGATGGTCATGCCGAACAGGCCCAGTTCGCGCATCTCCTGCACGATGGTTTCGGGAATCTCGTCGGTCTCGGCCACCTGGTTCTCGGCGGGAACCAGGCGCTCGCGCACGAAGCGGCGCACGCTGTCGAGCAGGGCTTCCAAAATTTCTGGGTCGCGGATCATGCGAGGTATCTCCTTATTTGTCAGTTATCCATTGGACCAAGCACCCGCCTGTGGCGAATGCACCCGGCGCGGCCCAACCCAGGGACACCGAGGAAGGGCCGCCCCGCACCGAAGGTGTCGTTCCCCTCCCGCGAAGCGAGAGAGGGGGAAGGCGCGAAGCGACTCAGGGGGTGAGAGCTTCCACCGAGCCCAGCACCGCGGTCGATTGGCTTGAAAGCGTGCCGCCGTTGCCGTGCACCACGGCCGTGCGGTGGTGCTTGAGCTGGCGCGCACCGGCCTCGCCGCGTAGCTGGCGCACGGCCTCGATGAGCGCGAAGATGCCGTACATGCCCGGGTGCACGCAGGAAAGGCCGCCGCCATTGGTGTTCACGGCCAGGCGTCCGCCGGGCGCGATGCCGCCGTTCTCCACGAAGGCACCGCCCTCGCCCTTGGCGCAAAAGCCCAGGTCCTCCAGGAACAGGATGGTGTTGATGGTGAAGGCGTCGTACACCTGGGCCATGTCCATGTCGGCCGCCTTCAGCCCCGCCATCGCGAAGGCCTGGGCGCCCGACTGTGCCGCGCTGGTCGTCGTCAGGTCGGGCATGCACGAGATCTGGCGGTTCCAGATCGCCGTGGCGTTGCCCAGCACATAGACCGGGGGCTTGGGGCAATCGCGTGCGCGATCGGCACGCGTGAGCACGATGGCGCCGCCGCCGTCCGTCACCAGGCAGCAGTCGCGCACGGTGAGCGGGCTGGCAATGGGACGGGCCGCGAGCACGTCCGCTATGGTGAGCGGGTCGCGCATGAAGGCCTCGGGGTTCTGCTGGGCCCAGGCGCGCGCAGCCACGGCCACCTCGGCCAGCTGCTCGCGCGTGGTGCCGAACTCGTGCATGTGACGCGCCGCAGCCAGCGCATAGGCGGCCACGGGCAGCACCGGCTCGTAGGGAAACTCGTAGGGCTGCGGGTCGAGAAAGCGGCGCGCGGCCTGGCTTTCCTTGCGCCCGAAGGTGGCCGAGCGCTGCGCGCTGCCGTAGCACACCAGCACGGCCTGGCACTGCCCGGCCTCCAGCGCGCGCATGGCCGGCAGCAGGTGGGCGATGAAGCTCGAGCCGCCGATCATGGTGCCGTCCACATAGGTCGGGTTGATGCCGAGGTGCTCGATCACCGGCATGGTCCACATGCTGGCATTGACGCTGCAGGTGGCCAGGCCGTCGATGTCCCGCATGGTCAGGCCCGCGTCGGCGACGGCCGCGTGCGCGGCGCGCACCAGCAGCGTCATGTCGTCCATGCCGGGCGCCTCGCCGCAGCCGTAGGTGGCGGCGCCGGCAATGGCCACGCGTCCGCGCAACGGGCGGTTCACGGCAGCGGCATCGAGAAGGGATTGGGGAATGCGGCTCATGCGACACCTCCTTGCACTGCGGGCTGGAACAGCACCAGGCCGCGCCCGTCCTTCTGCGCCACATGGGCCTGCACGCGCTGGCCGATGCGCACACCCACGGGTGCCACGCCCTCGACGCGGCTCATCATGCGCACGCCTTCATCGAGGTCGATCAAGGCCACGTTGTAGTTGCCGCCCACATCCTCCTTGCGCGCGATGGTGGTGCTGGAATACACGGTGCCCAGGCCGCTGGCGCGCACCCAGCGCAGCGGGCTGGCCCCGCAGTGGGGGCACAGCTCACGCGGCGTGAACACATGTTGGTGGCACTGCGGGCAGTGCTGTATGCAGAAGCGGCCGGCGTCGAGCTCGGCCTGGTAATGGGTGTGTGCGCTCAGGTGCATGTAGGCGTTCTCGCGGGAGCTGTCATGGTGGCCGCCAGCATGCCCGCATCGCCACCGCACTTCAATTCGGCAATCTGAAAGGGCGTCTTCAGTGGGCCGGTGGGCGGACTACGCCATCGCATGGCCGCCAGTGGCGGCGAAGCGCTCCAGGACCAGGTCCCGGATCCGGCTGGCGGCTGGCGTCAGCGCAAGCTGGCGCGGCCAGACCAGGTTCAAGTGCGTGCGCAGCTCGGGGCCGTCGAGGGGAACCAGGCGCGGCAGCCCCGCCGCCAGTTGCCCGAAGCTTTGCGGCGCGAACCCCACCCCCAGGCCCTTTTGCGCCATCAGCAGCATGGGCAGGGTCTCGCCGCCCCAGTACACCACGTTCGGGACAAAGCCCGCCTGCTGGCAGGCGCGCAGCACCATGTCGGAGATGCCGGTGCCCAGAGGCGAGCGGTGCAGCAAAAAACGGTCGTGGCGCAGGTCTTCGAGCCGCACCCGCTCACGGCCAGCCTGGGGGTGGCCTGGCGGCAGCGCCACCCGCAAGGGTTCATCCATGATGACCCGCGTTTCCAGCTCGGGGGCCATGTATTCGCTGCGCGAGATGATCAGGTCCAGACTGCGCTCGCGCAGGCGCTGCAGCATGTAGACCGCCTCGCCCTCCTGTACATGAACCGTGATGTCCAGCCCGCTGGCACGCAGATCCTCCATCACACCGGGCATGACGAACAGGCTGGCCGCCGTGGCGCAGCCGATATGCACGCTGCCGCGCGCGCCCTGCTCGGCCTCGCGCAGCTCGCGGCGCATGTTCTGCAGGTTGGCCAGCAGCGCCTTGGCGCGCAGGTAGAACAGGGCACCCGTCGCCGTGGGGGCCAGCCGGTGTCCGCTGCGGTCGAACAGCGTGACTCCCAGTTCATCCTCCAGCTTGCGCAGCAGGATGCTGAGCGGCGGCTGCGTCATATGCAGGCGCGTGGCGGCGGCGGACACGCTGCCCTGCTCGTAGACCGCGACAAAGCATTTCAGGCGATGCTCATCCATATATTCAATGAATAAAAAAACACTTTATATATATTAGACATTCATTCATTGCCTTCCTAGACTCCGATGCACAACGCAATGCGCGGCACCCTCCCGCCGCCACAGGAGACATGGATATGCGCTACCTTCGTCGTCGGGCCATGGGCCTGGCAGCCGCCCTTTGCCTCACTCCCCTGCTGGGCCTGCATGCGGCCCACGCGCAGACTGACTGGCCCAAGCGCACCCTCAAGATCGTCGTACCCTATCCGGCGGGCGGCACGGCCGACGCCATGGGACGCCTAGTGGCCAACAAGCTGGGCGGGGCGCTCAAGGCCAGCGTCGTGGTGGAGAACATTCCCGGCGGTGCCACCGTGCCGGGCGCGCTGGCCGTCATGCGCGATGCGGCGGATGGCCACACCTTGCTCATGGCCAGCGACAACACGCTCAACGTCAACCACTGGCTGCTCAAGGATGCGCGCTACGACGGGGACCGGGATTTCATGCCCGTGACCGTGCTCAATACCTATCCCCACTGGCTGATCGTCAACCCCCAGGGGTCCTACAAGAGCCTGGACGACCTGGTCAAGGCCATTCAGGCCAGGCCGGGCAAGGTTTCCATCAGCGTCAACACCATCGGCGGCGCGGCCCATCTGGCGCTGGACAACTGGCGCCGGCAGAACGGGCTGAACTTCGAGATCGTGCCCTACCGCGGCTCGCCCCCGGCCGTGACCGACCTGATCGGCGGCCACACCGACGCCCATCTGGACGTGGTGGGCTCCTCCATCCCCCATGCGCGCAGCGGGCGCGTGCTGCCCGTGGCCGTGCTGCAGGGCGCGCCGATCAAGGAGTTCCCCAAGGCCGTCACGCAAGACCCCAGGGACCCCAAGGCCCTGGTCGTGCAGTCCAACCTGTCGGTGGTGATGCGCGCCGGCACGCCGCAGGCGGTGCTGGACAAGGTCTATGCCGTGCTGCGAGCGGGCGCCAGGGACGAGGACTTCGCCCACACCTTGTCCATGCTGAGCCTGGACCCGGTGCTGCTGGAGCCCGCCAAGGCCAAGGCCTTCCTGCTGCAGGAAACCAAGCGCTACGGCGTGCTGGTTGAAAAGTCGGGCCTAGAAAAGCAATAAGAAAGCAATACCATGAAATTTGTTATCGCCCTGATCCGCCACGAGACGAACACCTTCTCACCCATCCCCACCGTTCTCAGTGATTTTCGCCGCGGCACCGGCCAGGGCCCGGCCTATGGTGAGGCGGCGCGCCTGGCTTGCGAGGGCACGAAGAATGCCGCCACCGCCTATCTCGACATGGCACGCGAAATGGACGCCGAGGTGGACTTCGCAGTCTATGCCGGCGCCGTGCCCAGCGGCGTGGTGACGCGCGAGGCCTTCGAGCACCTGTGCGATGCCGTGATGCGCAGCGCCTCCCAGGGCTGCGACGCGGTACTGCTGGATCTGCACGGTGCCATGGTGGTGGATGGTTACCCGGACGCCGAGGGCGAGCTGCTGCGCCGCCTGCGCGCATGCACCCCTCCGGGGCTGCCGATCGGCGTGGCGCTGGACTTCCACGCCAACTTCAGCCACGAACTGATCCGCAACGCCACGGTGATCGCCGGCTACTGCACCTACCCGCATGTGGACATTTACGAGACCGGCGCCCGCGTGGCGCGCAACATACGCGCGCTGCTGGAGGGCCGTAGCCAGCCCGTGTTGCTGTGGCGCCGCCTGCCCATGCTCACGCACATGCTGCGCCAGACGCCGGCGCTGCAGCCCATGAAGGACCTCATGGACCGGGCCATGCAGGCCGAGCGCGATGGCGAGGTGTGCCTTGCCTCGGTCTTCGGCGGTTTCCCGCTGTCCGACATTCCCTGTGCGGGCCTGTCAGTGGTCATTGCTGCCGAGCAAGGCCAGATCGAGGACAGTCAACACCTGCTCGACGAGCTGTGCGAGCTGGCCTGGTCGCGCCGCGCGGATTTTGTGTTCCCCAGCGAGTCCGTGCCCGCATCTATCACCCATGCCAAGACCCTGCGCGAAGGCCCTGTGCTGCTGATCGACCATGGCGACAACTGCGGCGCCGGTGGCGTCACCGACATCATGGATGTGCTCGAAGAAGTACTCAAGCAAGGCCTGGAAGACGTGGTCGCCGGCCCCTTCTGGGACCCCGCCACGGTGGCCGCGCTGTTCGAGCGCGGCGTGGGCGCCGAGGTCACGGTGGACGTCGGCGGCAAGACCGACATGCCGGCCCTGGGGTTGAAGGGCCGGCCGCTGCGCCTGACGGGCATGGTCGAGCGCCTGACGGATGGCGAATACACCGTCACCGGCCCCATGTTCACGGGCGTGCGCCAGAGCCTGGGCCGCACCGCCGTGCTGCGCGTGGGCACGGTGCAGGTCTTCATCAGCGAGCGGCCTCAGGAACCCTACGACACCGGCGTGTTCACCCATGCCGGCGTGGACCCGGCACGGTGCAAATATGTGCTGCTCAAGTCGCGCCAACATTTCCGCGCCGGGTTCGGCCCTTTCGCCAGGCACATCGTGCTCGTCAGCGGGCCCGGTGTATGCAGTTCGGACTACGAGCTGTTCCCATTCCAGCATCTGAGCCGCCCCATGTACCCGCTGGATGCCGACGCCAGCCCGGCCCACGGCGACGGCTGGGTACCGGCCGGCGCCTGATAGGCGCGCAGCAACCATGCTCCAAGAACTGCTCTACCCCGCCGCGGTCGTGCTGCTGGGCTATGTGGTGCTCGGCATAACGGGCTTTGGCTCGGCCCTGGTCATCGTGCCTCTGCTGGCCTGGCGCTGGCCGCTGCCCGAGGTGGTGCCTCTGGTGCTGCTGCTCGATGTGCCGGCCTCGCTGCTGCTGGGCGGGCTGAACCTGCGCCACGTGAACTTCGCCGAACTGCGGCGCTTGCTGCCGGGCATGGTGGCCGGCGCCCTGGTCGGTTTGTGGCTGTCCACGCGGCTGGACAGCCGCTGGCCGCTGCTGGCCCTGGGCCTGTATGTGACGGCGGTGGGCGCGCAGGCCCTGCGCAACGCGCCGTCGCAGCATCGCCAGTTGGCCGCCCCCTGGAGCTATGCCGCGGGCGGAGCGATCGGCCTGGTGGAAATGCTGTTCGGCACCGCGGGCCCGCTGATGGTCGCCTGGCTTGCCCGGCGCCTGCCCGACGTGCAGGTGCTGCGTGCCAGCACGCCCGTGGTGATCACCGTCAGCGCCAGCGCGGCCTTGCTGACCATGGGCTGGGCGGGCCGCCTGTCCCATGCCGATCTGTGGTGGCGCTGGCTGGGCCTGGCGAGCGTTGCGGCCTGTGGCGTGACGATCGGCAACCGCTGGGTACGCCGCGTGTCACCTGGGCTTTTGCGCAAGCTGATCTGCGCCTTGCTGGTCATCAGTGGACTGACACTGGTGGTGCACGCCCTCCAGGTGCAATAGGCGGCGTCCCAACGAGGCACTTTTGGACGCCATATCGACCCATCTCACATCAAAAAAAGATAAGTTTCACCCCCCCAAGGAGCCAGGAGACATGCTTTACTCATCGATTGCCAAAGTCACGGCCATTGCGCTGGGTTGCGCGTTGCTGACCCACGTTGCAGCCGCGCAAGATCCATCGAATACGCCGATCAAGATCATCATCGGCTTTCCGGCCGGCGGGGCGCTGGACAGCATGTCGCGCGCCATGGCGGAAAAGCTGCGCGCCGACTGGGGCAGAACGGTCATCGTGGACAACAGGCCCGGTGCCAGCACTCATATCGCCCTGCTGGCGGTGAAGCGCTCGCCCGCGGATGGCAACACCATTTTGATCAGCCCCGCTCCGCCGTTTGTCACGCACCCGCTGACCTACGACAAGCTGCCATTCGACCCCGACAAGGACCTCATCCCCGTGGCGCACCTGGCCGACACGCCGCTGGTGGCCACCACCTCCGCCAGCAGCCCCTATTCGTCGATGCGGGACTACCTGGACTGGGTCAAGAAGAACCCCCAGGACACCAGCGTGGGCATGGTGACCATGGGCGGGGTTTTGCATTTCGGTCTGCTGCAATTGAACCAGCAAAGGGGTTTGAACCTGACGCCGATCGCCTACAAGGGCGCCCCTCCCATGCTGACCGATGAAATCGGCGGCGTTCTGCCCGTGGGCATGGACACGGTGGCTTCCGCAGGCGAGCTGGGAAAGGCCGGAAAAATCAAATACCTGGGCGTTCCGGGGATGGAGCGCTCCAAGCTCATTCCCAATGTCCCCACCTTTCAGGAGCAGGGGGTTCCTGGATTCGAAAATGCAGCCAGCTGGTATGCAGCCTTCGTTCCCGCCGGCACGCCCCCATCCGTGGTGAGCAAGCTGGAAAAGACGATGATCAAAATCGTTCAGGACCCCGAGTTTTCCGCCCGGATGGCCCAGATCGGCATCGTCACCACGGGCCGGCCGGGTGCCGACGTCGCAGCGCTGGCCAAGAAGCAACGCGAGGCATCGCGGCCCATGGTCGAAAAGTCGGGCTATCGGGCGACGCAGTAGCCCTTCGCGGGGATGGCCCTCCTCGCACGGGGGCTCGCCGTCTTGATGCCCCGGGCCCATTGCTCCGGCTCGATGCCAGCGCAGCACGCCATTCCGTGCTGCGAGGTGCGCATCGGTACAAATCCGGCTTCGAAATTCAGCAAGCTCACATTTGCGAAAGGCGAAGAGGTGTCGTCAGTGGGCATGCATAGGATTGGCACCCATGTGCGCATGATTTTTTTGCATGCGATGCCAAGAAACGACACCGAACATCCATGGATTCATCCGCATCCTCCGACGCATTGCTGCACGCCATGCGCGCCCTGTCACCCGAGTTCATCGCCATCCGGCGAGACATCCACGCCCATCCGGAACTGGCCTTCGAGGAGCGCCGCACCAGCGACCTCGTCGCGCAACGGCTGGCCTCCTGGGGCTACCAGGTGCACCGCGGCCTGGGCGGCACCGGTGTCGTGGCAACCCTGCGCAAGGGCAGCGGCAGCCGCACACTGGGCATACGCGCCGACATGGACGCGCTGCCCATCCAGGAAAAGACCGGGCTGGACTACGCCAGCCGCCACGGCGGCAAGATGCATGCCTGCGGCCACGACGGCCACACCGCCATGCTGCTGTGCGCGGCCCGCTACCTGGCCGAGACGGCCACTTTCAACGGCACGCTGCACCTGATCTTCCAGCCCGCCGAGGAAAACGAAGGCGGCGCGCTGCGCATGGTGGACGAAGGCCTGTTCACGCTGTTTCCCTGTGACGAGGTCTATGCGCTGCACAACTCTCCGGGCCTGCCCGTGGGCCAGATGGCCATCAGCGCAGGGCCATCGATGGCCTCGTTCGACCGCGCCACGGTGACGCTGCGCGGGCGCGGCGCCCATGGCGCCATGCCGCACCATGGCATCGACCCCATGCAGTGCGCGGCCAGCATCACGCTAGGGCTGCAGTCCATCGTCTCGCGCGAAATTGACGCCCTCAAGTCGGCCGTGATCACCGTGGGCTCGATACAGGCCGGCGAGGCCTACAACGTGGTGCCCGAAAGCGCGCAGCTCAAGATCGGCGTGCGCACGCTCGACCCCAAGGTGCGCACGCTGGTGGAGCAGCGCATCCGCGAATTCATCGCCGCGCAGGCGCAGAGCTACCAGCTGCAGGCCGAGGTGGTCTACGAACGCAAGTACCCGGTGCTGGTCAACCACGGCGCGCAAACCGAGACCGCACGCCAGGCCGCCATCCGGCTGCTGGGCGCCGGGAACGTGCAGGAGCGCCCGCCGGTCATGGGCAGCGAGGACTTCGCCTACATGCTGGAGCACCGGCCGGGCGCCTATATCCGCCTGGGCAATGGCACGGGCGAGGACGGTGGCTGCATGGTGCACAACCCCAAGTACGACTTCAACGATCAGGCCCTGCCCATAGGCGCCGCCTTCTGGGCGCACCTGGCGCAAAGCTGCCTGAGCTGACCCGGCGGGCCGCCGGCGGCGCCTGTGGTCACGACACCAAAGCACCTCAAACAAGGAAAAAAGCATGAGGCAACGGATAACCAAGATAGGCATGGCATCGGCCGTGTTGGCTGCAGTGACCGCCTGCGGCGGCGGCGGTGACGACCGGACTCCAGTGAAGTCCATCACCGTCTTTGGCGACAGCCTGAGCGATGTCGGCACTTATCACGCTGCCACGGGTGATGCAGCCAATCCGGGTAAATTCACGGTCAACCCCGGCAATGTGTGGGTTGAAAACGTGGCGGCCCACTACGGCCTGGCGGTGACGCCCAACCGCTCTCTCACCCTCGACAAGGACGCCAGTTCCGGCGCCACGGCCGAGGTGGGCACCGCGACCGTCATCGGCGGCAACGGCTACGCCGAAGGAGGCGCGCGCGTGGCCATGCTGCCCAGCGAAAGCGGCATAGGCAACAACCAGCTGGTGGCGCCGGTGCGCGCGCAGGTGAACCGCTACCTGCAAACCCACGACAAATTTCCCGACGACGGGCTGGTCCTGATCAGCGGGGGCGGCAATGACATCTACGCGCAATTCAGCGCGGTGTGCTGGCACACCGACGACAACAACCTTGGCGCGGGCAACACCACCCTGGACATCGCCACCGCCAAGATCGCCGAGGCCGCCCAGGCCGAGGTGGACATGATCCGGCAGATACGCAGCAAGGGCGCGCGCTTGATCGTATTGATCTCCCAGGGCAACCCTATCGCCAGCCCCTTCTGGCGCCACTACACATCTCCCGAATACCAGGCCAAGGGCTGCTACACGCCCGTTACGGCGCAGCAGACGGACGCCTGGAGGGCGCAGTTCAACACGATCGTGCAAGAGGCCGTAGCCAACATGCCCGAGGTCGTGTACGTGGACGCCCAGGCCACCTGGGGGAATGTGCAGGCCAACCCTGCACGCTACGGGTTCACCAACCTCACCGACAAGGCCTGCACCAACACCAAACTCACCACCAGCGCCACGTTCTGCACCCGCGCCACCATGGCGACACCCGACGCGGATCAAACCTACTTCTGGTCGGATTCCTTTCACCCCACGCCGCGCGGCCACCAAGTCCTGTCGGATCAGGTGTTGGAGCTGCTGAAATCCCGCACCCGTTGACGCGCGCCCCAACTGGGGGCTGGCTGGACAGGAGACGGTGGGCGAGCTGCGCCAGTCATCCGTCCAGGAGTGGATCTGGAGATGCCCCCCGCCCAACTCATTCTTGACCGGAGCAACTTGTCCATGCACGCCCTGAACCGCCGCCATTTCCTGCAATCCACCAGCGCCGCCTGCGCACTCGCCGGCCGGCCCACCTGGGCCGCCGATGCCTTCCCCAACAAGCCGCTGGCCCTGGTCGTGCCCTACCCCGCCGGGGGTGCCAGCGACGCATCGGCGCGCATCTTTGCCGAATCCTTTTCGCAAAGCTTCAAGCAGCAGGTCATCGTGGAGAACTACGGCGGCGGCACCGGGCTGATCGGCGCCAGCAAGGTGCTGGGCGCTCCGGCCGACGGTTACACCTTTCTCCATGGCTCGCCCAACGAAGTGGTCCTGCCGCCCATGCTCAACCCGGCGGCACGCTACAAGCCGTGGGACTTTGTCTTGTCGGCATACATTACGACGGCATCCATCGTGCTGCTGGTACGCAACGGCATCCCCGTGAGCACCATGGACGAATTCCTCGACTATGCGCGTCAGCAAAAAGGCAAGCCGCTGACCTACGCATCGGTCGGCATCGATTCGCTCTACCACCTGATGGGCGACACGCTGGCGGCGCGGCTGAACCTGCCGCTCCTGCACGTACCCTACAAGGGGGCCGCGCCCGCGCTGCAGGACCTGGCAGGCGGGCAGGTGGACTTTGCCATCCTCGCGTACCAGACGAGTTTCGAGGGCATGCAGGAACAGGGCCGCTTGAAGATCGTCTCCAGCTTCTCCAAGGACATGCCGCCCGGCCTGAAGCACATTGCCCCCATCACCCGCAGCAAGCAGATTCCCGATTTCGTGCATGAGATCGGCGGCGGTTATTTCATGCGCAAGGGCACGCCCGCCGACCGCGTGGCCGCCCTGCGCAAGGCCATCGGCGAGGCCGTGGTCAAGCCCGAGATCCGTGGCCGCCTGGAGGCCGAGGGGCGCAGGGTGGCTCAACCCATCGAGACACAGGCGCAGGCGGACGCAGTGTTCAAGGAAATGATCGACAGCGTCGCCTCACTGCTGAAGGTGCTGGGGCGCAAGAATCTGGCGCTCTGACCCTGTCGCCTGATCACCTCTAAAAAAAGAGCTGCCAACGCTTATAAAACAAGCGTTGGCAGCTCTCTTTTTGCTGCAGCTGACCGGCAGTTAAACCGGCCGGCCCCTCACCCCGCCGTAATCCCCGCCGCCTTGATCACCCTGGCCCACTTGGCTATCTCGGCGCGCAGGAACTGGCGCATCTGCTCCTGCGTGCCCGGAGCCGCCTCGGCGCCGGCGTCCAGCAGGCGCTGGCGCACCGCAGGGTCCTTGAAGGCGGTGTTGAAGTCGGCGTTGATCTTGTCCAGCACCGGCTGCGGCGTCCTGGCGGGTGCGAACAGCGCGGCCCAGGAATAGGCCTCGTAGCCGGGCAGGCCGGCCTCGTTGGCGGTGGGAACGTCGGGCAGCATGGCCGAGCGCTGGCGGCTGGCCACGGCCAGCACCTTGATGCGGCCGGACTTGATATGGGGCAGCGCGGTCGGGGCGTCGCTGAACATCAGCTGCACCTGGCCGCCCAGCAGGTCGTTCATGGCCGGGGCGCTGCCCTTGTAGGGAACGTGCTGCAGCTTCGTGCCGGCCTCCATGTTGAACAGCTCGCCCGCCAGGTGCGTGCCGCCGCCGTTGCCCGAGGAGCCATAGCTGAGGTTGCTGCCGGGCTTCTTGGCCAGGGCGATCAGCTCCTGGAGGTTTCGTGCCGGCACCGAGGAATGGGCCACGATGAACACCGGGAACATGGCGGCGAAGCTGATGGGCGCGAAGTCTTTCTCGATGTCGTAGGGCAGATGGCCCATCAGCGTGGGGTTGACCGAGTGGTGGATGGCGCCCATGAACAATGTATAGCCGTCGGGGGCCTCGCGCGCGGCCACCTGCGCGCCCACCACGCCGCCCGCGCCGGCGCGGTTGTCGATCACGGTGGGAATTTTCCAGATCTCGGCCAACTTCTGGCTCGCGGCGCGGGCCGTGGTGTCCACGGGGCCGGCGGGCGGGAAGGGCACGATGAAGCGCACGGGCTTGGCGGGCCAGGCGTCCTGGGCCAGGGCGCCAAAGGGCTGCGCGGCCGCAGCCAGCAGGCTGCCGGCAACGAATTGGCGGCGTGTGACGGTGGGAATGGACATGCGGTTCTCCTTAAGAGCCCAGGGTCGCGGCCTGCTGCTGCAGCCGGCGCTTGAGCACCTTGCCGTTGTGGCTGGTGGGCAGTTCGGCCAGGACGGCGATGTGGCTGGGCAGCTTGTAGGGCGCGATCTGCTCGCGCAGCCGGGCGCGGGCTGCGGCCTCGTCGAAGCGGGCGCCCGGGGATAGCTCCACGAAGGCGATGACATCCTCGTTGCCGTCTGCCGCGGGGCGGCCCACGACGGCGCTGCGCTGCACGCCGGGCAACTGGTTCAGCACCAGCTCGACCTCGGCCGGATAGACGTTGAAGCCCGAGCGGATGATCATTTCCTTCAGGCGCCCGACGACGAACAGCGCGCCGTCGGCATGCAGCTCGCCCAGGTCGCCGCTGGCGTACCAGCCGCCGTCGCGCATCACGGCGCTTGTGGCCCGCGCGTCGCGGAAATAGCCGCGCATCAGGCCGCGCCCGCGCAGCCACAGCTCGCCGCGCTCGCCCACGGGCAGGGCCTGGCCGCTGGCCGGATCGGTGACCTGCACTTCGGCATCCTGGACCACATAGCCCGCGCTGGTGTCGGGGCGCTGCTCGCCCAGGCGCGTGAGGTGCACCGAGCCCGCATATTCCGACAGGCCGTAGCCATGGTGCAGCGCCTGGCCGAAGGCCGACTCCACGCGCTGCTTCAACGTCAGGTCCAGCGGGCCGGCACCAGTGTAGACATAGCGCAGCGCCGGTGCCTCGGGGTGTGCAATGCCTTGCTCGTGCAAATAGGCCAGCAGGCGCGAGAACAGCGCCGGCGGCCCCTGCAGCTGGGTCACGCCGTGGCGCGCCAGCGCATCGAGCAGGTCGGTCGGGTCGAACTGCGGGCGCAGCACCAGCTGCGCGCCCGCATGCAGCGAGGTCAGCAGCACCGTGGCCAGGCCGAAGATATGCGTCATGGGCACGAAGGCATAGCAGCGGTCCTGCGGACCCAGGCTGCGCGATGCCGCCGACACGCGCGCAAAATGGATCAGCGCCTCGTGCGTGACCATCACGCCCTTGGGCGCGCCCGTGGTGCCCGAGGTGAAGATCAGCGTCGCCACGTCGTCCTGCAGCGGCGGCGGCTCCACGGTGGCCTGGGCGCGCACCGCGCCGTGCTGCATGCCGGAGAGCACGCTGTCCACGGCCGCATGGCGGCGTGCGTGGTCGGCGGCGGCGCGCGAGCTGTTGGCCGTGAAGTACAGCACGCGCGCATCGGCCTTCTCGGCAAAGGCATCGACCTCGCCCGGGGCCATGCGCGCGTTCACGCCGCAGGACCAGGCGCCGACGCGGCTGCAGGCCAGGATCAGCGCGGCATGCTCGGGGCAGTTCTCGGCCACAACCAGCACGCGGTCACCGGCACGCACGCCGAGGCGGCTCAGCTCGGCCTCGGCGGCATCGGTGAGCCCGCCCAGGTCGGCAAAGCTCAGGCTGCGGCCATCGGGCAGGTGGATGAAGGGCTGGCCGGGAGCCTCGGCCAGCCAGCGGTCCAGTAAATGGTGTATGCGTTGACTCATGTTCGTTCTGAGGTTGATGGCGCTGCACTTGAATCTGGCGCGCCCCGTGCGGGAGACCCCGAGGAAGGGCCGCCCCGCACCGAGGGTGTCGCCCCCCGCGAAGCCGCTCAGGGGGAAAATCAATCCACCACGATGCCCTGGGTCACGGTGGCCCACATGGCGCGCTCCTTGGCGGCACGCTCGGCCAGCTTCTGGGGACTGCCGGTCCACTCGTCGTAGCCCAGCTCCTTGTAGCGCTTCTTCAGCTCCGGCTGCGCCAGGGCGGCGTTGACGGCATGGTTGAGCTTGGCGACCAGCTCGGGCGCCATGCCCTTGGGGCCGTAGACGCCGTACCAGCCGCCCACATCGAAGCCCTTGAGCCCCTCGATGCCCGACTCGGCGAATGTGGGCACGTCGGGCAGCGAGGCATTGCGCTGCGGCGAGGTGACGGCCAGGGCTCGCACCTTGCCGCCGTGGATGTAGGTTCCGGCGGTGCTGATGATGTCCAGCATCATGTTGAGCTGGCCGGCGATGACGTCGGTCATCGCCGGCGCGTTGCCCTTGTAGGGGATGTGGTTCATCTCGATGCCGCTGCGCCGCGCGAACAGCAGCGCGCCCAGGTGGTTGGAGCCGCCCACGCCCGCCGAGCCATAGGCCAGCTTGCCCGGATTGGCCTTGGCGTAGGCCACGAGTTCCTTCACGTTCTTGTAGGGCTCGCCGTTGTTCACCACCAGCACGTTGTAGTAGCTCAGGATGGGCGCCACGGGCGCCAGGTCCCTGGCCGGATCGAACGACATCTTGCTCATCACGTTGGGGCTGATGGTGATGGTGGGGCTGGCGGCAAACCACAGCGTGAGGCCGTCGGGCCTGGCGCGCACCACCTCGCTGCCGGCAATCGTGGCGTTGGCACCGGTCTTGTTCTCCACCACCACCGGCACGCGCAGCTCCTTGGACAGCGCCTGGCCGAACAGGCGCGCGCCCTGATCCACGGGGCCGCCCGCGGCATAGCCGACGACGAGGCGCACGGGCGCCTCCTGGGCGGCAGCCGGCAGGGCAGCAGAAAGAGCCGCCAGGGCCAGAGTGGCCATGGCAAGGCGGCGGGGGGATGCGGGCATGGTATGTCTCCTGTTGTATCTATGGAATCGTCCGGCGCGGCGCGCGGGCCGGAACGCCGATGCCTGGCCGCCATCGTGCGGCGCGGCGGCCCCCCTGGGAATCTGCTTTTACCTAAGCCCGGGTTCAGGCCTGCTTAGGGCGGATTTCGAAAGCGATGGCTTTCAGGGCGCCAAAGCGTGGGTTGCCGAATCACGAAGCGCATCCCCCTTGAAACCCTGAGCCCGTAGCGGGTCGGCCGCCGTATCGTGATGCCTTCATTGCGTACACGACGAGGAACATCCCATGCCCCTGCGCCGCCTGCTTGCCCCCTGCCTGGCCGCACTTTCACTGGCAACACTTCCCCTGACCACCTGGGCCGCCTGGCCGGAGCGGCCCATCACCGTCGTCGTGCCCGCCGCCGCGGGCGGCACCACCGACATTGCGGCACGCGTGCTGGCCGAGAAGATGGCCAAGGACCTGGGCACTTCCATCGTCGTCGAGAACAAGGGCGGCGGCGGTGGCAGCATAGGCACCGCGCAGGTGGCGCGCGCCAAGCCCGACGGCTACACGCTGCTGATGGGCAACATCGGCCCCATCGCCATCAACTTCAGCCTCTACAAGCAGCTCAGCTACAAGGAAAGCGACCTGCGCGGCATCACCAACGTGATCTCCGTGCCCAACATCCTCGTGGTGCATGCCGACTCGCCCGTGCGCAGCGTGAAGGAGTTGATCAGCCTGGCGAAGACACGCCGGCTGAACGTCTCCACCTCGGGCGTGGGGCAGTCGCCGCACATGTCCTCGGAAATGTTCCGCCAGAAGGCCGGCATCGACGTGACCCTGGTGCCCTTCCCGGGCGCGGCCCCGGCCGTGACGGCGCTGCTGGGACAGCAGGTGGACTTCATGATCGACAACCTGCCGAGTTCCATGCCGCACATCAAGGCCGGCAAGTTCCGCGCGCTGGCCATCACCAGCGGCACGCGCTCGGCGCAGCTGCCCGATGTGCCCACCATGACCGAGGCCGGCGTGCCCATGCAGGTCACGGCCTGGTTCGGCCTGCTGGCGCCGGCCGGCACGCCCGACGCGCTGGTCGAGCGCCTGCAGCAGTCGGCGCGCAAGGTCATGCAGACGCCCGAGGTGCGCCAGCGCTTTGCCGAGCTGGGTGGCGTGCCCGGCGGCGAAACGCCCGCCGAGTACGACGCCTTCATCGCCCAGGAACGCAAGAGCTGGGCCCAGATCGTCAAGGCCGCGGGCCTGTCGCTCGAATAACCCGAGCGGGACGCGCAAACGTCCCCGTCTTTCACTACTTTCCTGATTCCATGCATCCAGACATCGAACACCTGTTGGCCCAGCCTTTCGGCTCGCTGCCCGAATTGATAGAACGTCAGGCCGCGCACCGTCCCGGCCACACCGCCCTGATCCTGGAGGATCAGCACCTGGACTACGCGACGCTCGGCGCCGGCATGGACCGCGTGGCGCGCAGCCTGCAGCGCGACGGCCTGAAGCCCGGCGACGTGGTGGCCATCTGTGCCGGCTCCTCGGTCGAATATGTGCTGGCCTACCTGGGCGCGCTGCGTGCCGGCGTGGCCGTGGCGCCGCTGGCGCCCTCGGCAACAGCCGAGCACCTGAGCGCCATGCTGGACAACTGCGGCGCGCGCCTGGTGCTGCGCGACCGCGAGGTGGCCGCGCAATGGCCGCTGCATGCGGGCGCTGCACTGCGTTGCGTGGCCCTGGACGATGCGCCCGAGGCGGGCCAGCCGTGGTCGCAATGGCTGGCCCAGGGCGACGGCGCGCCGGCACCGATAGCGCCCGAGCCCGACTGGCCATTCAACGTGATCTACTCCTCGGGCACCACGGGCGTGCCCAAGGGCATCGTGCAGTCCTGGGCCATGCGCTGGGCGCATGTGCGGCGCGCGGTCACCAATGGTTATGGGCCTGATGCCGTCTCGCTGTGCGCTACGCCGCTGTACTCCAACACCACGCTGGTGGCGGCGCTGCCCACGCTGGCGCTGGGCGGAACGCTGGTGCTGATGCGCAAGTTCGATGCCGCGCGCTACCTGGCGCTGGCCCAGCAGCACGGCGCCACCCATACCATGCTGGTGCCCGTGCAGTACCAGCGCCTGATGGCCTGCGCGGATTTCGACCGCACGGACTTGAGCCGGCTGCAGCACAAGTTCTGCACCAGCGCGCCCTTCAGCGCGGCCCTCAAGGCCGAGGTGCTGCGCCGCTGGCCGGGCCGGCTGATCGAGTACTACGGCATGACCGAGGGCGGCGTGCGCTGCGAGCTGCACTGCCACGATCACCCAACCAAGCTGCACACCGTGGGCCGCCCCGGCGAGGGCGCCGACATCCGCTTCATCGACGAGCAGGGGCGCCAGCTGCCGCCTGGCGAGCAAGGCGAGATCGTGGGCCGCTCGGCCGGGATGATGAGCGGCTACCACCGCCTGGAGGGCAAGACGCGCGAGGCCGAGTGGTTCGACGCCGAGGGCCGGCGCTACATCCGCAGCGGCGACGTGGGCCGGCTGGACGCGGACGGCTTCATCGTGCTGGGCGACCGCAAGAAGGACATGATCATCACGGGCGGCTTCAACGTCTACCCGAGCGACATCGAGGCCGTGCTGTGCCAGCACCCCCAGGTGGCCGAGTGCGCCGTGGTCGGCGTGCCTTCCGAGCAGTGGGGCGAGACCCCCGTGGCCTACGTGGTGGCGCGCCCCGGCATGCAGCCCGCCGCCGGGGAGCTGCGCGAATGGCTCAACACCCGCGTGGGCAAGACCCAGCGCGTGGCCGACCTGCGGCTGGCCGAGCGCCTGCCGCGCAGCGAGATCGGCAAGGTGCTCAAGCGCACGCTGCGCGAGCAATACCTGCAAGCGGCGCCCATCGCCGGTTGACCTTCCTCTCACCACCCGGAGACTGCCATGTCATTGCCCCGCCCCTCGCGGCTGCGCCGCGCCTTGCTCGCCAGCGTGGCCCTGGGCGCCAGTGCCCTGCTGGCCCCTGCCGCCCATGCAGCGGACGCCTGGCCCGCCAAGCCGATCCAGCTCGTGATCCCCTACCCGCCCGGCGGCAGCGCCGACCTGCTGGGCCGGCCGCTGGCCGTGCAGCTGCAGCAGCAGCTGGGCCAGCCCGTGGTGCTGGAATACAAGCCGGGCGCCGGCGGCACGCTGGCCACGCAGTACCTGGCGCGCGCCAAGCCCGACGGCTACACGGTGCTCATGGTGCTGGCCGCGCATGCCATCAACGACAGCCTCTACCCCAAGCTGCCCTACGACACGCGCAAGGACTTCGCGCCCGTGTCGCTGGTCGCCAACCTGCCCATGGTCGTGGCGGCCAGCGCCAAGCTGCCCGCCAAAAACATCCAGGAGCTGATCCAGGCCGCCAAGGCGGCGCCGGGCAAGCTCACCTTCGGCTCGGCCGGCAACGGCAACACCGGGCACCTCGCGGCCGAATACTTCAGCAGCATCGCCGGCATCAAGATGACGCACGTGCCCTACAAGGGCAGTGCCGGCGTGGTCAACGCCATGCTGGCCGGCGACATCGACCTCACCTTCGACAGCATCTCCACCTCCATGCCGCACATCCGCGGCGGGCGCATGCACGCGCTGGCCGTCACCAGCCCGCAGCGCTCGGCCCTCGCGCCCGAGGTGGCGACGGTGCAGGAGCAGGGCATTGCCGGCTTCGACGTGACGGGTTGGTACGCGCTGATCGCGCCGGCCGGCACGCCGCCCGAGATCACCCAGCGCCTGAGCCGCGAAATCGCCGCCGCGCTGCGCCAGCCCCCGCTGCAGGCGCAACTGGCCGCCGGCGGCTACGAGCCCGTGGGCTCCACGCCCGAGGCGCTCCAGGCACATATCGAGCGCGAAATCACGCGCTGGGCCGCCGTGGTCAAGTCCACTGGCGCCAGGATCGACTGACAATCCCCTTCATGCAAAAACAGTCTTCCATCACTACCGACATTCCCCTGAGCCCCTTCGCCGGCGAAGCCCCCGACATGTTCTTCGGCCTGCCCATGGCCATGGCACGCGCCATGGCGCTGCGCGGCGAGCGCATCGGCAACGACATGGCCCAGGTGCGCATGGGCTTCCAGCCCGAGCAGGCCAACAGCCGCGGCGAGGCCCACGGCGGCGCCATCGCCACCCTGCTGGATTGCGCCCTGGCCGCGTCCGCGCGTGCGCATGACCCCGCCGCCTATGGCGTGGCCACCATCGACCTGACGCTGCACTACGTCGCTGCAGGCAGCGGGGATTTGATCGCCACCGCGCGCTGCGAGCGGCGCGGCCGTTCCATCAGCTTCGCGCGCGGCGAGGTGCGCGCCGAGGACGGCACCCTGGTGGCGCTGGCCACCGGCAGCTTCAAGCTGATCGCGCGCCAACCCGCACCCGCCGGCGCCTAGAGGCGCCAACGGGCTGCCCGAGTTCAGCTGACCTGCTGCACGCCCGCGGCCTGCAGCAGGCGGCCCCAGACGGGTGCTTCCTGCGCCCAGAGCCGGGCAAACTTCTCGGGCGTGTCGTCATCCACCGGCACGAAGCCCGCGGCGATGATGCGCGCCAGGCCCTCGCGGCTGGCCACGGCGTGGTTGGCGGCCCGGGCCCATTGCCGGGCCACGTCGGCCGGCATGCCCTTGGGGCCCGCGATGGCCAGCCAGCCCACCAGGGACAGAGCGTCCTGCGGATAGCCCGCCTCGGCAAAGGTGGGTACCTCGGGCAGCAGCGGCACGCGGTGCGGGCCGGTCACGGCCAGCGCGCGCAGCTTGCCCGCATCGATGTGGGACTTGAGCGACAGCAGGCTGCCCATGCCGATCCTGATCCGCCCGCCAAGCAGGTCCTGCACCATCGGCGCCTCGCCCTTGTAGGCCACGTGCGTCATGTCGGCGCCGGCCACCTCGCTGAGCGTGGTGCAGGCCAGTTGGCCGTGCGAGCCGATGCCGTAGGAGCCATAGGACAGCTTGCTCCTGTGGGCCCCGGTCCAGGCGATGAACTCCTGCAGGTTCTGCGCGGGCGTGTCGGCCGTGACCACCAGCGCGATCGGCGCCAGGCACACGCGCACCAGCGGCGTGAGGTCGGTCAACGGGTCGTAGGGCATCTTCCTGTACAGGTACTTGTTGGTCAGCATCGACGAGGTGGTGCCCAGCAGCGCCGTCATGCCGTCGGCCGGCGCCTTGGCGACTACCTCGCCAGCAATCAGGCCGGCCGCACCGGGCTTGTTGTCCACCACCACCGACTGGCCGAAGCGCTGGGCCATGCGCTCGCCCAGCACGCGGGCGATGACGTCGGTGGCGCCGCCCGCGGCAAATGGCACCACCACCCGCACCGGGCGGGTGGCGAAACCGGCCTGGGCCCGTGCGCCCAGCGGGCCCGCCGCCGCGGCGGCGGCCAGGGCCAGCATGCGGCGCCGGTTCCATCCAAAAAGGGGGGTGGCTTCGTGGTTCATCGCTCGTCTCCTTTACCTGTATGGCATCTCAGTTATCCATAGCGCTACGCGCCGCCCGCAGCCCATGAAACCGGCGCACCCCAAGCCAGGGCAGCAAGCCAAGGTCCGCCCCGCAGCGAGGGCTGCGTCCCCCTGCCCGCATTGCACAGCAATGCGAGAGCGGGGGGAAGGCGCGAAGCGGCTCAGGGGGTGTCGTTTCATCTCAGTCCATCGAGATCTTGGCGGCCTCGGCCACGGCCTTCCAGTGGGCGGCGTCCTTGTCGATCTCGGCCTTGAAATCGTCGGGCAGCGAGCCCACGGGGATCAACCCCATCTCGGTCAGGCGCTTGTGCAGCTCGGGCGACTTGACGATTGAACTCACCTCGGTGCCCAGCTTGTCCACGATGGCCTTGGGCGTGCTGGCGGGCACGAACATGCCGAACCAGCCGTTGGCCGCCAGGCCCGGGTAGCCGGCCTCGGTCATGGTGGGCACCTGCGGCAGCGCGGGATGGCGCTGGGCGCCGGTGATGGCCAGGATGTTGAGCCTGTCGGACTTGATGTGCGGGTAGGCGGCCGTGGCGTCCACGAAGGCCAGCGTGAGCTGCCCGCCCAGCAGGGCTGCCACTTCCGGGCCCGAGCCCTGGTAGGGGATGTGGGTGATGTCGATGCCGGCCTTTTGCTTGAAGCGCTCGCCGTTCATGTGCGACGAAGTGGCGTTGCCGTAGCTGCCGTAGTTGAGCTTGCCCGGCTCGGCCTTGGCCTGCTGCACGAACTGCTGCAGCGTGGTCACGCCCGAGCTGCGCGGCACCATCAGCAGGTCGGCCGACTTGGCCACCTGCGACACCGGAGCCAGGTCGCCGAGCTTGTAGGGCACCTTCTTGTACAGCGCCGGTATCTGCACCACGGTGGTGATGCCCATGAGCACGGTATAGCCGTCGCCGGGCGCCTTGGCCACGGCATCGTTGCCCAGAATACCGCTGGCGCCGGGCTTGTTCTCCACCACCACCGGCTGGCCCCAGCGCTGCGAGAGCTGGGTGCCGATCAGGCGCGCGATGGTGTCGGTGCCGCCGCCCGCCGGATAAGGCACGATGACGCGGATGGGTTTGCTGGGGTAATTGCTTTCAGCCTGGGCGCCACCCATGCCGCAGGCAGTAGCCAGCGCAATAAGGGGTAGCAAAGCTTTGCGTCGTGTCAGCGGCATGGTTCTCTGTCTCCTGGTTGAATGCTGTTCCGTAATGCATTGCCGTGGTGCCTATGGCCTGCGAACCTGGCGCATCCCATTGGCGGGACGGCCAGCAAGGGCCGCCCCGCAGCAAAGGCCGTCGTCCCCCTTGGGGGGAAGGCGCGCAGCGCCTCAGGGGGGTCAAAGCGTCCTAGCGATGATTTCCTTCATGATCTCGTCGCTGCCGCCGTAGATGCGGCCGATGCGGGCGTCGGTCCAGGCGCGGCCCACCTGGTATTCGGTCATGTAGCCGTAGCCACCGTGCAACTGCAGGAACTCGTCGAGCAGGCGGTTCTGCAGCGCCGTGGCGTTGAGCTTGACCATGGCGGCGCGCTCGGGGGTCAGCTTGCGCTCCATGTGCAGCTTCATGCATTCATCGACGAAGGTGCGCAGCATGGTGGCCTGGGCCTTGGCCTCGGCCAGCTTGAAGCGCGTGTTCTGGAACTCGAACACGGTCTGGCCGAAGGCCTTGCGCTCGCGCGTGTAGGCTATGGTTTTCTGCAGGAAGGACTCGATGCTGCTGGCCGCGCGCACCGCCACCACCAGGCGCTCCTGGGCCAGCTCCTGCATCAGGTACTTGAAGCCCATGTTCTCTTCGCCCAGCAGGTTGCCCACGGGCACCTTGACGTTGTCAAAGAACAGCTCGGAGGTGTCCTGCCCCATCAGGCCGATTTTTTCGAGCTTGCGGCCCTTGCTGAAGCCCGGCGTGCCTTCCTCGACCACGATCAGCGACACGCCCTTGGCGCCCAGCTCGGGCGCGGTCTTGCAGACCACGATGACGATCCCGGAATTGATGCCGTTGGTGATGAAGGTCTTGGCGCCGTTGATGAGGTAGTGGTCGCCATCGCGCTTGGCGGTGGTGCGCACCGACTTCAAGTCGCTGCCCGCGCCGGGCTCGGTCATGGCGATGGCGCCGATCATTTCACCGGCGGCCATTCTGGGCAGCCAGCGGTCATGCTGCTCCTGGTTGCCGTAGGCGTAGATGTAGGGCGAGACGATGTCCGAGTGCAGCGGGAAACCCAGCGCCGTGGCGTTGGTGCGGCCCACTTCCTCGATCAGCACCGCCGCATGGCCGAAGTCGCCGCCGCTGCCATAGGGCTCGGGCAGCATGGTGTTGAGCAGCCCCTCGCGGCCGGCCTTGCGCCACACTTCCTTGGGCACGATGCCGTTGCGCTCCCACTCGGCCAGGTGCGGCACGATTTCCTTGTCGAAGAAGTGGCGCACGGCGTCACGGAACTGTTCATGGTCTTCGCGGTAAACGGTGCGCTGGATCAGGTCTTGCATGGTCGGGGTCTCAGGGTACAAAGTTCAAATAAGGCTCCAGCGCTTTCTGAATAATCGCTGGCAGCTATGGTTTCAGGAGTCACGCAGGGCAAAACCCGCCTGTGGCTCATCGCGAAAGCGCTCCTTGAGCTTGCGGCGCAGCAGCTTGCCGGTCTCCAGGCGCGGCAGCGCATCGACGAACACCACGCGCTGGGGCAGCTTCATGCGCGCCAGCACCTCGGCGGCCTGCTCGGCGATGGCGCGGGCCGTCGCCAGCGAGGCCGGCGCGCCCTGGCGCAGCACCACGGCCGCCAGGGGCTGCTCGCCAAAGTCGGGGTGGGGCACGCCCACCACGGCCACCTCGTACACATCGGGGTGGCGCAGCAGGGCGTTCTCGATCTCCTGCGGGTAGAGGTTGACGCCGCCCGAGAGGATCAGGTCCGCGCGCCGGTCGCTCAGGAAAAGATAGCCCTCGGCGTCCACATGGCCGATGTCGCCATAGCTGACCCAGCCGCGCTCGTTGATGGCCTGGCGGGTTTTCTCGGGATCGTTGAGGTAGCTGAACTGCCCGCCGCCCGAGAAATACACCTGGCCGATCTCGCCCGCGGGCAGCTCGCGCCCGTCGTCGTCCACGATGTGCAGCCGGCCCGTGGTGGCCCGGCCCACCGAGCCGGGGCGCCGGCGCCACTCGGCCGAATCGATCATGGTCGTGCCGCAGCCCTCGGAGCCCGCGTAATACTCCATCAGGATGTCGCCCCACCAGTCGAGCATGGCGCGCTTCACATCCACCGGGCAGGGCGCGGCCGCATGGATGGCCACGCGGTGGCTGGACAGGTCGTGGCGCCGGCGCACCTCTTCGGGCAGCTTGAGCATGCGGCCGAACATGGTGGGCACCCACTGGCTGTGGGTGACGCGGTAGCGCTCGATCAGGGCCAGGGCGGTCTCGGCGTCGAAGCGCTCCATGATCACGGCCTGCCCGCCCAGCTCCAGCACGCGCAGCGTGTAGCGCAGCGGCGCGGCATGGTACAGCGGCGCGGGCGACAGATACACGGTGTGCTCGTCCATGCCCATGATACGCGCCGAGCCCAGCGCCTCGGGGTCGGTCTGGCCGCGCAGCTCGGCGGGCCACAGGGCTTTCAGCACGCCCTTGGGCCGGCCCGTGGTACCCGACGAATACAGCAGGTCGCGCCCCAGCGGGCGGCCGGCGAAGCTCACCGGCTCGCCCTGCAGCGCCTGCAGAGCGACCTGCAGCGACGCGGCCTGCACTGACGCGGCTTGCAAAGGGGCCGCGTCCACCGTCCAGCAGGGCAGCGGGTGGCTGGCCTGCAGCTCGGCCAGCTGGGGCAGGGTCTTGTGCGAGGCCACGACCAGCCGCGCGCCGCAGTCCTGCACGATGTAGGCCACCTCCGGCGGGGTCAGGTGCGTGCTGAGCACGGCCGCATACAGCCCCGCCAGCTTGGCAGCGAGCACGAGCTCCAGGATCTCGATGCGGTTTTCCAGCAGCACCGCAAAAGTGTCGCCGCTTTGCAGGCCCTGAGCCGCCAGCCACTGCGCCGCCCGGCCGGCGTGGCCGGCCACCTCGCCGGCGCTGTACTGCCTACCGCTGTCGGCCATGGTCAGCACCACACGCCCGGGAGCCGCTGCCGTGCGACCGAAAAAATCTTGAGCACCCGTCACAGTCACTCCTGGAGTTTCTAAATTACGAGATAAATGTCTCGAAATAAATTTCTTCAATGGATTTTTTCAGACATGTCCGGCATAAATCATCGGGCAAACACGGTGTTAAGCACAAGCAAACAGAAGACAAGAAATTTAATGGATCATCTGTCTCATAAAACACGTGGAGCAATCATGAATCATCCCGTCATCGTCGACGCCATCCGCAGCCCCATGGCCCGGGCCAAACCCGACGGCGCTCTCGCCCAGGTGCATCCGGTGGACCTGCTCTCGCAGGTGCTGGAGCAGCTGATCGCCCGCAACCAGCTTGACCCCGGCACCGTGGATGACGTGATCTGCGGCTGCGTCAGCCAGGCCGGCGAGCAGGCGGGCACGCCCGGGCGCCTGGCCTGGCTGGCCGCCGGCCTGCCCGCGCATGTGCCCTCCACCACCATCGACCGCAAGTGCGGCTCCAGCCAGCAGGCCGTGCACTTCGCGGCCCAGGCCATCATGGCGGGCACCCAGGACATCGTGATCGCCTGCGGTGTCGAGTCGATGAGCCGCGTGCCCATGGGCAGCTCGCGCATGGGCAAGAACACCACCGGCGCGCGCTTCGATGCGCGCTACGCGCCCGGCCTGGTGGGCCAGGGCGTGTCGGCCGACCTGGTGGCCGCCAAATGGGGGCTGTCGCGCACCGAGCTGGATATCTATGCCGCGCGCTCGCACCAGCGCGCCCATGCGGTGCAGTCGGGCGGCCGCTTCGAGCGCGAGATCGTGGGCATTGACGTGCCCGCCGGCCGCGTACTGCGGGATGAAACCATCCGCCCCGGCACCACGGTGGAAAAGCTGGCCGGCCTGAAGGCCGTGTTCGAGAGCGAGGAGCTGTCGGCGCGCTTTCCGCAGATCCAGTGGGCCACCACGGCGGGCAATGCCTCGCAGATGACCGACGGCGCCAGCGCCATGCTGATCATGAGCGAGCAGCGCGCCCTGCAGCTGGGCCTGCGCCCGCGTGCGCGCTTCGTGGCCTTCGACGTGGTGGGCGACGACCCGCTGTACATGCTCACCGCCCCCATCCCTGCCACGCAGCGCGTGCTGGCCAAGGCCAAGATGAAGCTGGACGACATCCACCACTACGAGATCAACGAGGCCTTTGCCTCCGTGCCGCTGGCCTGGCAGAAGGAGCTGAAGGCCGACGGCGAGCGCCTGAACCCGCGCGGCGGTGCGATTGCGCTGGGCCACCCGCTGGGTGCCTCGGGCATACGCCTGATGACCACCATGCTGCACGCGCTGGAAGACAGCGGCCAGCGCTACGGCCTGCAATCGATGTGCGAAGCCGGCGGCATGGCCAACGCCACGATCATTGAAATCACCCCCTGAGGCGCTGCGCGCCTGGGCCGAGCGAGATTCAACGCATTGAACTGAAAAAGGACTCTTGAGATGCAACTGCAAAAAGGAATGACCGCTATCGTGACCGGCGGCGTATCGGGCCTGGGCGAAGCCACGGCCATCTCGCTGCTGGAGCGCGGCCTGAACGTGGTGGCCGTGGACCTCAACGACGAGCGCGGCCAGGCCATGGAACAGAAGTACGCCGGCCGCTTGCGCTATGTGAAGGCCGATGTCGCCGACGAGGCCCAGATGCAGCAGGCCATCGCCGCGGCCGAGGCCTTCGGCAACCTGCGCGCCCTGGTGCACTGCGCGGGCATCGGCGGGCCGCTGCGCCTGATCGAGAAGGACGGCAGCGCCGGCTCGCTCGAGAAATATACCCACATCATCCGCGTCAACCTGATCGGCAGCTTCAACGCGCTGCGCCTGGCCGCCGTGGCCATGGCCAAGAACGAGCCCGTCGATGGCGAGCGCGGCGCCTGCGTGCTCACGGCCTCGGTGGCGGGCTACGAGGGGCAGATCGGCCAGATCCCCTACGCCTCGTCCAAGGCCGGCGTGATCGGCATGACCCTGGTCGCCGCGCGCGACCTGGCCACCAAGATGATCCGCGTCTGCACCATCGCCCCCGGCCTGTTCGAAACGCCGCTGCTGATGCGCCTGCCCGACGACGTGCTCCAGTCGCTGGGCGCCTCGGTGCCCAACCCCTCGCGCCTGGGCCGCCCCTCGGAATACGCGATGACGGCGCTGCACATCCTCGAGAACCCCATGCTCAACGGCGAGACCATCCGCCTGGATGGGGCCATCCGCATGCAGCCCAGGTGACCACAACCCCCCCGAGGCGCTGCGCGCCTTCCCCCCGCTCTCGCTTCGCTGCGCTACGCGGGCAGGGGGACGCAGCCCTCGCTGCGGGGCGGCCCTGGCTCGGCTGCCCTGGCTTGGGTTGCACCAGTTTCATAGCCCTCTCCCTCGATTCCGAAAGGCAAGCCATGGCATCCACGGTACTGGTCGAAGTGCGCGGCAACGTGCAGATCATGACGCTCAGCAACCCCGAGGCGCGCAACGCCGCGACGCTGGAAATGGCCGAAGCCATGGCCGCCGCGCTGGACGAGCTGGACCGCACCCCGGCGCTGCAGGTGGGCATCATCACCGGCGCGGGTGGCACCTTCTGCGCGGGCATGGACCTCAAGGGCTTTCTGCAGGGCAAGCGCCCCAGCCTGCCGGGCCGGGGGTTTCTGGGCCTCACACAGCAGCCGCCGCGCAAGCCGCTGATTGCCGCCGTGGAGGGCTACGCCCTGGCCGGCGGCTTTGAAACCGTGCTGGCCTGCGACCTGATCGTCGCCGCCAACACCGCCAAGTTCGGCCTGCCCGAAGTCAAGCGCGGCCTGGCCGCAGCCGCGGGCGGCCTGCTGCGCCTGCCCAAGCGCCTGCCCTATCACCTGGCCATGGAATGCATACTCACGGGCGACATGTTCGGCGCCGAGCGTGCCCAGGCCCATGGCCTGGTCAATCGTCTGGTCGAGCCCGGCCAGGCGCTGGACGCCGCCCTGGAGCTGGCCCGGGCCGTCGCCGCCAACGGCCCGCTGGCGCTGATCGCCAGCAAGCGCGTGGCGCAGGAATCGGCCGACTGGCCCCAGGCCGAGATGTTCGAGCGCCAGGCCGCCATCACCACGCCGGTGTTCGCCTCGCAGGATGCGCGCGAAGGCGCGGCCGCCTTTGCCGAGAAGCGCAAGCCGGTGTGGCAGGGAGTCTGAGCCAAATCTGGCTACAGCGCCCGACCATTCACAGCCAACAGCTATATTTTCAATAGCAAACCAACCGAGCGGCCGCAGAGCCGCCCCGATACAGGAGACCGAGATGCAGATCCGCAACCGCCGCCGCGCACTCCAGTTCGCGGGCGCCGCCCTGCTGGGCATGGCCGCCCTTTCCTCCTTCGCCGACGGCGCCTGGCCCACGCGCCCCATCACCTTCGTCATCCCCGGCGCGGCCGGCGGCTCCACCGACACGCCGGCGCGCTTCATGGCACAGAAGCTCAGCGAACGCCTGGGCCAGCCCATCGTCGTGGACAACAAGCCCGGCGCGGGCGGCTCGCTGGGCACCAGCCTGGCCGCGCGCGCCCAGCCAGACGGCTACACCGTGCTGGTGGGCAACACCGGCTCCAACGCCATCAACTACACGGCCTACCAGAAGCTCGGCTACAAGAGCAGCGATTTCATCGGCCTGACCGACATGATCTCGTTCGCCAATGTGCTGGTGGTGCCGGCCAGGTCGCCGATCAAGAGCCTCGACGAGCTCATCGCCGCCGCCCGCCAGCAGCCGGGCAAGCTCTCGTTCTCGTCGGCCGGCGTGGGCCAGACCACGCACCTGATGGGCGAGCTGCTGCGCGAGCGCACCGGCACCGACCTCGTCCACGTGCCCTACAAGGGCTCGGCGCCGGCCACCATGGCCATCGTCAGCGGCGAGACGCAGTTCATGTTCGACAACCTCACGGCCTCGCTGGGCCATATCAAGGACGGCAAGCTGCGCCCGCTGGCCGTGACCGGTGCCACGCGCGAGCCCGAACTGCCCGACGTGCCCACCATGACCGAGCTGGGCATGAAGGACTTCGACAAGGTGGGCTGGATGGGCTTCTTCGTACCCGCCAAGACGCCGCCGGCCGTCGTCAAGAAGCTCACCGACAACCTGATCGCCGTGCTGCATGACCCGGCCGTGGTCAAGCGCTACCGCGAGTTGGGCGGGCGCCCTGGCGGCATGCCCGCCGACCAGTTCGCACAGATGGTGGAACGCGACCGCCAGGACTGGGGCGAGCTGATCCGCAGCCAGAAGCTGCAGCTCGACTGATACCGAGGCAACCTGCGGGAGTTGTGGGCAACAACCAGATGCCGCGGTACATGGGCTCCGGGAACTACAGCCGCTGCGTTGCCGGGCAGACCGAGATCGAGAAAAAGCCGATCGGCGAACCCGGCATCCAATTGAACCAGGCCGCGCGGCAAGCCGGTCGCATCCGCATCGGGAGGTGCTTCATGGATATCTACCTGACCCAGGGCCTGCACCGCGCCATGCAGCAGCACCCACGGCGCCTGGCCACCCTGTGCGGCGAACGCCGGCAGGACTGGCGCACCCTGGCGCACCGCGTGGCCTGCCTGGCCGCCGTGCTGCAGGCGCAGGGCGTGCGGCCCGGCGACCGGGTGGCCCTGCTGGCGCACACCAGCGACCACTGCGTCGAAGCCTTTCTCGCGACCTGGTGGACGGGCGGCACCGTCTGCCCGCTCAACACCCGCTGGAGCCGCGCCGAAATGCAGCACGCGCTGCAGGACGTGCAGCCCCGGCTGCTGCTGGCCGATGCCGCTTTCGCCCCTGATGCGCAGGCCCTGGCGCCGGCATTGGCCACCCTGTTCCTGGGCGAGGGCGGCGCCCCGCCCGGCCTGCCGCGCACCGAGGCCCTGATGGCCGCGTCCGCCCAGGCAGAAGACGCGCGGCGCGGCGGCGACGCGCTGGCCACCATCCTCTTTACCGGCGGCACCACCGGCTTTCCCAAGGGCGTGATGCTGTCGCACGCCAACCTGTGGTCGGCAAGTGCCGCGCGGCTGGCACAGCTGCCCGGCGCCGGCACCTCGCTGCTGGCCACGCCGCTGTTCCACGTGGCGGGCCTGGGACGGCTGGTGGGACAGCTCACGCAGGGCGCGAGCTGCGTGATCGAGCCCCAGTTCCGCCCGGAACAGATACTGACCACCATTGCCGCGCACGGCGTGCGCGAGGTGATGCTGGTGCCCAGCATGCTGCAGATGCTGCTGGACCACCCGGCCTTCGACGCCGCGCGCCTGACGTCCCTGCAGCGCATCGTGCATGGCGCCGCGCCCATGCCCCCGGCCCTGCTGCTGCGCGCCATGCAGGCGCTGCCGCGGGTGGACTTCGTGGCCGCCTACGGCATGACCGAGACCGCCGCCGGCGCCAGCCTGAACGGCCCGTACACCCTGGCCGACCATGCCCGGCAGGCGGACCGGCTGGACTCGGTGGGCCGCGCCGGCTGGGGCAATGAGCTGCGCATCGCCGGCCCCGACGGCCAGAGCCTGCCCAGCGGCGAGGTGGGCGAAATCTGCGTGCGTGGCCCCAACGTGATGCAGGGTTACTGGAACCAGCCAGAGGCCACGGCCCAGGTTCTGCAGCACGGCTGGATGCACACCGGCGACGGCGGCTGGATGGACGAAGACGGCTATGTGCACCTGGTGGACCGGCTCAAGGACATGATCATCAGCGGCGGCGAGAACGTGTACTCGCTGGAGGTCGAGGCCGTGCTCATGCGCCACCCCGCGGTGGCGCTGTGCGCCGTGGTCGGCGTGCCCGACGCGCGCTGGGGCGAGGCCGTGCACGCGGCCGTCGTGCTGCGTCCCGGCCAGGCCTGCGACCCCGACGCGCTGCGCCGGCACTGCCGCGACCACCTCGCAGGCTTCAAGTGCCCGCAGGTGGTGCACCCTATGGATGCGCTGCCGCTGTCGCCCACCGGCAAGATTCTCAAGAACCGCCTGCGCGCCCAGCTGGCGGACACCTTGGCCGACAAACAGGAGCAGATGGCATGAACCATGCACCCAAGACCACTCGTTCACCAGCAGAGGAACCCATCCATGCATGAGCAGACCTTTGCCGGCCGCCACGTGTTCGTGGCCGGCGGCAGCAGCGGCATCAACCTGGGCATCGCCCGGTCCTTCGCCCGCGCCGGCGCCAACGTGGCGGTGCTCAGCCGCTCGCCCGACAAGGTGCAGCAGGCGGCCGAGAGCCTGCAGGCGCTGGGCGCCCAGGCCCTTGGCATCAGCGCCGACGTGCGCGATGCCGCGGCCGTGGAGGCCGCGCTGCGCCAGGCACAGCAGCGCTTCGGCGACATCGACGTGCTGGTCTCCGGTGCGGCGGGCAACTTCATCGCGCCCGCGGCCGAGCTCTCGCCCAACGGCTTCAAGACCGTGGTCGACATCGACCTGAACGGCACCTTCCACGTGCTGCGCCTGGCCTATCCGATGCTGAAAAAGCCCGGCGCCAGCATCATCAACATCTCGGCGCCGCAGGGCGTCAACCCCACCCTGTACCAGGTCCATGCCTGCGCCGCCAAGGCCGGCATCGAGATGATGACGCGCGTCATGGCCATGGAATGGGGGGCGGTCGGCGTGCGCGTGAACGCCATCTCGCCCGGGCCGATTGCCGACACCGAGGGCATGCGCCGCCTCGCCCCCTCGCCCGAGGCGCTGCGCCGCGCCACCGAGACCGTGCCGCTGCAGCGCATGGGCACGCTGGACGACGTGGCCCAGGCGGCACTGTTCCTGGCCTCGCCCCAGGCCGGCTACATCACCGGCGCGGTGCTGCCGGTGGACGGCGGCGCGGCCCTGTGCGGCGGCCGCGACATGCGCTCGTCCTACGTGCCGCGGAGCGCCGCATGAGCCAGGCCTACGAACGCATCGCCTTCGAGGTGCAGGACGGCGTGGCCACGCTGACCTTCAACAACCCCGCCAAGCGCAACGCCTTCGACCCCGCGATGCGCGTGGAGATGGCCGAGGTGGTGGAGCGCGTGGCCACCGACGCGGCCATCCGCTCGCTGGTGCTGACCGGCGCGGGCCCGCATTTCTGCTCGGGCGGCGACCTGGGCAACATCGCCGCCTCGGGCCTGGACAACGCGGGCTGGCGCCAGCGCCTGTCCAGCCTGCACCACTGGCTCAAGGACCTGATGCTGCTGGACAAGCCGGTGGTCGCCGCCGTGGACGGCGCAGCCTATGGCGCCGGTTTCAGCCTGGCGCTGGCGGCGGACTTCATCATCGCCAGCACGCGGGCGCGCTTTGCCATGTCCTTCATCCGCGTCGGCGTGGTGCCCGACTGCGCGGCCTTCTACACGCTGCCGCGCGTGGTCGGCGTGCAAAGGGCACGCGAGCTGATGCTGTCGGGCCGCGAGGTCTCGGCGCAGGAGGCGCTGCAGCTGGGCATCGCCACCGAGCTGGTCGCGCCCGAGGCGCTGCCGGCCCGCGCCCAGGCCATCGCGCGCAGCTTCGTCGGCGCCTCGCCGGTGGCGCTGAGCCTGATCAAGCGCTCGCTCGCGCTGGCCGCGAACGACCTGCCCTCGCTGCTGGAGCAGGAGGCCAACGCCCAGGCGCTGGCCATGGGCACGGCCGAGCACCGCGAGGCGGTGCAATGCTTTCTGGACAAGCGGCCCGCGCCGTTCCAGTGGCCGCAAGATGAAGATGCGGGCCAGCGGCATACACCACCAGGAGTTTCGGGATGAGCGTGTTCGATTCACTTTCCCTGACCGGCATTCCGCCCGAGGATGAAGCCCTGCGCGCCGAAGTACGCGCCTTCCTCACCGCTGCCGTGAAGGAGCTGCCCGCCCACGTGCGTGCGCGCTCCTGGGGCGGCTACAG
>NZ_BMEU01000023.1 GCF_014637085.1 Comamonas phosphati
AAGCCTTGCATTGTAGCACAGCTTTTTAGCGGCCAGGGAAAGAATTTCCAAACTTCCTCAACCACCTGCGAAGTGCATCTCGCTCAGTGAAGCCTTGCATTGTACACAGATTTAATCCACACACTCAACTCGGGATCACCTAATCAAGCCACTCGCACGACCCTCTCAGCAAAAAAGACACCCCTTCGGGTGTCTTTTCAATCTGGCGGAAACGGAGGGATTCGAACCCTCGATGAGGCTCTACACCCCATACTCCCTTAGCAGGGGAGCACCTTCGGCCACTCGGTCACGTTTCCGGCTTGGCGCTATTCTAGCGCGGTTTTTTGACCGTCTCCGGCAAAAAACTATTTTATTCACTTTTGTCCAAACCGAAAGCGGTGTGCAGTGCACGCACAGCCAGCTCCAGGTATTTTTCGTCGATCACGACAGAGGTCTTGATCTCGGAGGTGGAGATCATCTGGATGTTCACTCCTTCCTTGCTCAGCGTACGGAACATGGTGGATGCCACACCGACATGGCTGCGCATGCCGATACCGACGATGCTGACTTTGGCGATGTTGAGGTTGCCCACCACATCGGCAGCGCCCAGGGTCGGCACCACCTTTTCGCGCAGCAGCTCCAGCGCGCGCTGGTAGTCACCCTGGCTCACGGTGAAGCTGAAATCAGTCTTGCCATCCTTGGAGATGTTCTGGATGATCACGTCCACTTCGATGTTGGCATCGGCCACGGGACCCAGGATGTCGGCGGCCACGCCGGGAGTGTCGGGCACGCCGAGCACGGAGATCTTGGCTTCGCCGCGATTGAAAGCGATGCCGGATACGACGGCCTTTTCCATTTTTTCGTCTTCCTCAAAAGTAATCAGCGTGCCGGACTTGGCTTCTTCTTCCAGATCGATGTCCCAGGGCGTGAAGCTGGAGAGTACGCGCATGGGCACCTTGTATTTGCCGGCGAATTCCACCGAGCGGATCTGCAGCACCTTGGAGCCCAGGCTGGCCATTTCCAGCATTTCCTCGAAGCTCACGGTACCCAGACGCTTGGCGGCAGGCACCACGCGCGGGTCGGTGGTGTAGACGCCGTCGACGTCGGTATAGATCAGGCACTCTGCAGCCTTGAGCGCCGCCGCCACGGCCACGGCCGAGGTATCGGAGCCGCCACGGCCCAGGGTCGTGATGTGGCCTTCAGGATCGATACCCTGGAAACCGGTCACGATGACGACGCGGCCAGCGTCCAGGTCGGCGCGCACGCGCTTGTCGTCGATGGACTCGATACGAGCCTTGGTGAAGCTGCTGTCGGTGCGCACCGGCACCTGCCAGCCCGCATAGCTCACGGACTCCATGCCCTCGGCCTGCAGCGCAATGGCCAGCAGCGCAGACGATGCTTGCTCGCCGGTGGCGGCCAGCATGTCCAGCTCACGGTAGTACGAAGTCTTGGCATGGCTGGGAGCCAGCTCGCTGGCCAGGCCCAGCAGACGGTTGGTTTCGCCACTCATGGCGCTGGGAACGACCACCATCTGGTGACCAGCCCGAGCCCACTTGGCCACGCGCTTGGCGACGTTGCGGATGCGCTCTGTCGAGCCCATCGAGGTGCCGCCGTATTTATGAACGATCAGTGCCATTGGATACAAAGGGGTGACGAAACTGCCTGCCACGGCGCAGGTCGACAAGGGTTTTGGCGCGCCGCCGGTTTTCGTACAAAAAATAAAGGACCAAAACCTAGAAATTGTACCAATCGAGCATCAGCCCCTGGCGTTCGATAAAACCACGGCCCACCTTGATATGGATGCGGTGCCCTCGTGTAGTGCAAACGCGGATCTGCGTCATCAGCTGGGAAAGCTGCGCCGCAGTGGGCGTGGTGGCATGCTGGCTGCGCAGCCAATGGCGCAGCACATTGGCCAGCCTTGCATCGCCCAGCTGCTGCAAGGCCGCGATGCGAGGCGGCATTCCCACCACCTGCATATCGGATACGGCCACCTCCTCCAATACCTCGGCCGCCTTGGCACAATGCGCGCTGCTGCGCGCAAACGTTGCACGAAACTGCGGAAAGGTCTGCTCCAGTACAGGCAGCAGCTGCGCGCGGATGCGATTGCGCGTATAGCTCGGATCGGCGTTGCTGGGGTCCTCCACCCAGTCCTGGCCGCGCAACATCAGCCAATCCCGCAGCGCCTGCCCGGGCACCGCGAGAAAAGGACGGAACCATTCCAGCCCGGCTCGCCGCCAATGGGCCGGCATGGCCGCCAGCCCCGCCACGCCGGCGCCGCGCGACAGGGCCAGCAGCAGTGTTTCCACCTGGTCGTCCGCGTGCTGGGCCAAAGCCATGGAGCGCACGGCTTGCTTCAAAGGCTGCCCGGCAGCGTCTGTCCAGGAGCCGCCAGCCGCCGCAATCAGTGCCTCATAGCGTCCCTGGCGCGCCGCATCCTCGGGGCTCTGGCCCCGAGCGTTTCGCGCATCGATGGCACAGTTCTGGAGAGGAATGCCACGGGCTTCGCACACGGTCTGGCACTGCTGTGCAAAGCCATCGGCCGCCACCTGCAGGCCGTGGTGCACATGGACAGCCCTCACCTGCCCCGGCCAGCGCTCGGCGCAGGCCAGCAGCAAAGCCGTGGAGTCCGCTCCGCCGCTGAAAGCCACGGCCAGCGGCAAAGGCGGAGACTCGCCGGCAAACGCGCGGATTGCTGCGTCCACCACATGTGCGTCTCGATCAGGTTTGGAAGAATTCATGCAAGCAACGATACGGCAGCAGGTGGAGGCCGGCATTCTGACAATCGATGGGCCCAAAAGCAAAACGGCTTTCCGGGGCCACCCGGAAAGCCGTTTTTGAATTTGCGATCCGCAATCAGCTGTTCTCGGCCTTGGTGTCGGCAAAGCGGCCGTAGCTCTGGATGCGCTCGTAGCGGCGATCCTGCAGGTCCTTGGGCTTGAGGTCGGCCAACTGGCGGTAGGCATCGCCCAGCGCGCGCTTGAGGAACGCCCCCATCTGCCTAGGGTCGCGGTGAGCACCACCCACGGGCTCGTTCACGATCTTGTCAATCAGGCCCAGAGCCTTGAGGCGGTGGGCCGTGATGCCCATGGCATCTGCGGCCTCCTGCGCCTTTTCGCCGGTCTTCCAGAGAATGGAAGCGCAGCCTTCGGGGCTGATCACCGAGTACACCGAGTACTGCAGCATCAGCACCTGATCGGCGACGGCGATCGCCAGCGCGCCGCCCGAACCGCCTTCGCCGATGATGGTGGTGATGATGGGCGTCTGCAGCTGGGCCATCTCGTAGATGTTGCGACCGATGGCTTCGGACTGGCCGCGCTCCTCGGCATCGATGCCGGGAAAGGCGCCGGGCGTATCCACGAAGGTGAACACCGGCAGCTTGAACTTCTCTGCCGTCTTCATCAGGCGCAGGGCCTTGCGGTAGCCCTCGGGGCGCGTCATGCCGAAGTTGCGCAGCGTGCGCTCCTTGGTGTCACGGCCCTTCTGGTGGCCGATGACCATGCAAGGCATGCCGTTGAAGCGGGCCAGGCCGCCGACGATGGACAGGTCGTCCGAGAAGTGGCGGTCGCCGTGCATTTCGACGAAGTCGGTGAAGCACTCGCGCACGTAGTCCAGCGTGTAGGGACGCTCGGTGTGACGGGCGATCTTGGTGATCTGCCACGGGGTCAGATCGCTGTAGATATCCTTGGTCAGCTGCAGGCTTTTCTTACTGAGCTGTTCGATCTCTTCCGAGATATCGACTGCGCTTTCAGTCTGCACATAGCGCAGTTCCTCGATTTTGGATTCGAGCTCGGCAATAGGCTGCTCAAAATCCAGAAAGTTCTTTTTCGCCAACGTATTTCTCCTTGTGCCAGCCTGCTGCAGTGCTTGCAGTCGGCCAGTGAACGGGTGTCATCAAGCCACAGGCTGCGCTTCGAGCGAGCGCCAAATATACCAAGTTGCAACCGTGCACCACGGTTTCCATGCCTCGGCCACTTCGCGGGCATCGCTGCGACTGACTGGATCGCCCGAAAAATGATTCTGCGAGATACCGTGGATCAAGCCGGCATCATCGAGCGGCAGCACATTGGGCCGCATCAGGTAGTAGATGAGGAACATCTCGGCCGTCCAGCGGCTGACGCCGCGAATGGCCATGAGTTCGGCAACGATGGCCTCGTCGGCCATGTCTTGCCACTCATCCAGGTGCAAACGGTTTTCCGTGAAATGCAGCGCCAGGTCCACGAGGTAGTCCACCTTGCGCGCCGACAATCCGGCGGCGCGCATGTCATCTACCTTGAGCTTGAGCACCAACTCGGGCTTCACCTCGGTCAGCAGCCGCGAAAACTTGTTCCACAGCGTCTTGGCCGACTTGGCGGAAATCTGCTGCCCGACGATGGAGCGCGCCAGCGTGGCGAAGGCCCCGTCGGCACCGCCCTCGCGCGGCTGCAGCGCCTGGCTGCTCAGTTGCGGGATCAGGCGCTTGAGCACGCGGTCGCGGCGCATGAGCTGGCGGCAGGCATCGGCCCAGTAAGCCGGCGCGCCCTCGGGCAGGGCCAGCTGGATCTTGGCCGCGGCCTTGCCACTCGCAGCACCGCCGCCCAGCTTCATCACGGACAAGGGCGCCTCCGGGCCCATGGGCACGGGCAGATCGGCGACCAGCGGCAGTTGTTCGAATTCCATGGTGTCCAGATGCCGGGCCGAGGTCATGCCGGCCTCCGCCATCTGTTCAAACCGAATATTGCGCACGTCATAGGATCAGCTCAGCCCTTGGCGGCCGCCTCCCAGGTCGTGCCAGCGGCCGAATCCTTGAGCACAATGCCCTGCTCCAGCAGCTCCTTGCGGATGCGGTCGGCCTCGGCCCAGTTCTTGGCGGCCTTGGCTGCGGCGCGCGCTGCAATCTGCGCTTCGATCGCGGCGGCGTCCACGCCGGCCGCGCCAGCCTGCAGAAATTTTTGCGGATCGTCCTGCAGCAGGCCCAGGCAGGCACCAAGCGCCTTGAGCAGGCCCGCAGTTGCGGGCGACTTGCTGCGATTGACTTCAGCAGCCAACTCGAACAGCACGGCCACGGCTTCGGGCGTGCCGAAGTCCTCGTCCATCGCGGCCTTGAAGCGCGCCGCGTAGGCATTGCTCCAGTCGATCTGCGCATCCGCCGGCGCCACCAGGCTCAGCGCCGTGTACAGGCGCTTGAGGGCACTGCGCGCATCGTCCAGATGCACATTGGAATAGTTGAGTGGACTGCGGTAGTGGCTGCGTACCACGAAGAAGCGCACGGTCTCGGCGTCGTACTCCTTGAGCACGTCGCGGATGGTGAAGAAGTTGCCCAGCGACTTGGACATCTTCTCGTTGTCCACATTGATGAAGCCGTTGTGCATCCAGGTCCTGGCAAACGGCTTGCCGGTGGCGCCTTCGCTCTGGGCGATCTCGTTCTCGTGGTGCGGGAACTGCAGGTCCGCGCCGCCGCCATGGATGTCGAAACTCTCGCCCAGCAGCGCGCAGCCCATGGCCGAGCATTCGATGTGCCAGCCGGGGCGACCTTCGCCGAAGGAACTCTGCCACTTCACGTCGGCGGGCTCCTCGGGCTTGGAGGACTTCCACAGCACGAAGTCCAGCGGGTCGTGCTTGCCGTCGGCCACGGCCACGCGCTCACCGGCATTGAGCTCGTCCAGCGACTTGCCCGAAAGCCTGCCGTAGCCGGGGAACTTGCGCACGGCGTAGTTCATGTCGCCATTGCCAGCCTGATAGGCCAGACCCCTGTCCTGCAGCGTGGCTATCATCGACAGCATCTGCGGCACGTATTCGGTGGCGCGCGGCTCATGCGTGGGACGCTCTATGCCCAGGGCGCCGGCGTCCTGGTGCAGCGCATCGATCATGCGGTCCGTCAGGCTGCGGATGGTCTCGCCGTTTTCCACGGCACGACGGATGATCTTGTCGTCGATGTCCGTGATGTTGCGCACATAGCTCACGCGATAGCCGCTGGCACGCAGCCAGCGCTGCACCACATCGAAGGCGACCATGGAACGCGCGTGGCCCAGATGGCAAAAGTCGTACACGGTCATGCCGCACACATACATGCGCACATGGCCGGGGTCGATGGGCGAAAACGCTTCCAATGCACGCGACAGCGTGTTGTAGATACGCAAACTCATGAATGTCTATATGGGGGAGAAAACTGGCAGTCCAGGGCACCGAGGTCGCACCTGCACCACCGCCCGTTCCGCACGATACTTGGGGACGGCCTACCGGGAGATGGCCGGCATTGCCCTGCCAGCAGTGCCGTCATGGCACCATACACCCCTCGGCTACAATGGGCTGCAGTATAAGCCCGCGCCGCAGGTCCGCTGTGGCGGCGCACCGAAAGCACCTACGAATGCCCGTACGCAACCCGATGAGCTCTGCAGTGCGCCTGATGGCGCTGTCCGCTGCGATGGCTGCTGCGCTGATTTGCGGCAACGCCCATGCCAGCGATTACACCGATATTGCACAGCTACTCAAGAACGGCAAATCCGAACAGGCGCTGCAACGCGCCGATGCCTATCTGGCCGGCAATCCCCGTGACCCGCAGATGCGCTTCCTCAAGGCCGTGGCGCTGACCAATCTGAACCGCACTGAAGACGCTGTTGCCACGCTGCGCCAGCTCACCGAAGACTACCCGGAGCTACCCGAGCCCTACAACAATCTGGCCGTGATCTACGCGCGCCAGGGTGAGCTCGAGAGGGCCCGCGCTGCGCTGGAAAATGCCGTGCGCAACAATCCCGACTATGCCGTGGCCCACGAGAACGTCGGCGACATTCACCTGCGGCTGGCCTACCAGTCCTACGCCCAGGCCCGCGCCAAGGGCGGCCGTGCGGCCAACCTGCAGCCCAAGATGAAGCTGCTCCAAGAGGCCTTGCAGCTCTCGTCCGCTGCCGGGCGCCCCTAGCGGCCGCCCCTGGCCGGGCGCCGCCAAGCTGCGTCAAACCCAGTGACTGCATTTCAGCCTGCCGCCCCGCAGGCTTTCCCTTTTCAGGAATGTCCCATGCCCAATTGCCGCTCCCTTGCCGACCGCTTCACCCGCCGCGCCACACTCACGCTGGCAGCAGCCCTGCTGACCATCCCTGCATGGGCGCAGGCCGAACCCCAGGTGCTGCTCAAGACCAGCATGGGCGACATCACGGTGGCGCTCAACGAAGCCAAGGCACCCAAGACCGTGGCCAACTTCCTGCAATATGTGCGCGACAGGCATTACGACGGCACGGTGTTCCACCGCGTGATCGACGGTTTCATGATCCAGGGCGGCGGCATGGACGCCGGCATGAAGGAAAAAGCCACGCGCGCACCTATTGCGCTGGAGGCCGGCAACGGCCTGAAGAATGACCGCGGCACGATTGCCATGGCACGCACGGGCGATCCCAACTCCGCCACCTCGCAGTTTTTCATCAACGTGGCGAACAACGACATGCTCAATGCCCCCAAGCCCGACGGCTACGGCTACGCCGTATTCGGCAAGGTCGTCAAAGGCATGGACGTAGTGGACAAAATCCGCACCGTCGCCACGGGCAACCGCGGCATGCACCAAAATGTGCCTACCACGCCGGTGACGATCCTCTCGGCCACCGAAATCAAGTAACACCTCTGCGCTGCACGCCTTCTCCCGTACAGGAGCGCGGCGGCCGCCTCTTCACCACCTCAGAAAGACAGATATGAGCAATCCCCAAGTCGAACTGCACATCACCATCAACGTGGCCGAGACCGCCACGCCCGGCGTGATCACACTGGAGCTCGATGCCCAGAACGCGCCCAAGACCGCCGAGAACTTCCTGAACTACGTGAACAAGGGCTTCTACGACGGCACCGTCTTCCACCGCGTGATCAAGAACTTCATGATCCAGGGCGGCGGCTTCACGGCCGACATGAAGCAGAAGGAAACCGACGCTCCGATCGAGAACGAAGCCAAGAACGGCCTCAAGAACGACAAGTACACCGTCGCCATGGCCCGTACCAATGATCCGCACAGCGCCACGGCCCAGTTCTTCATCAACGTGGTGGACAACGGCTTCCTGAACCACACCGCCCCCACCGGCCAGGGTTGGGGCTATGCCGTGTTCGGCAAGGTGGTCAAGGGCGAAGACGTGATCGACGCCATCAAGAAGGTGCGCACCACGCGCAAGGGTTTCCACGACGACGTGCCTTTCGACGCCGTGGTGATCGACAAGGTGGTGGCACTGTAATCCCCCTGAGCCGCTGCGCGGCTTCCCCCTGAGGAGGACGACAGCCTTTGCTGCGGGGCGGCCCTTGCTGGCTGTCTCTCTCATGGGCCACGCCGGTTTTTGACTGGCGCGCAGCGCCAAGGGTTACTAGTTCTTCTAGTGACTACAGATCCTCGTACGACCGTGCCCCAGGTGGCGCAGCTCGTGGCTGCTCCTGCCTGGCGCACGGTCGATTTCATTTCCGACCTGCATCTGCAGCCCTCGGAGCCGCAGACCGTGCAGGCCTGGCGCGACTATCTGACGCGCACCACGGCCGATGCGACCTTCATCCTGGGCGACCTGTTCGAGGTCTGGGTAGGGGACGATGCGCTCGACGAGCCGGGCAGCTTCGAGGCCGAGTGCACCGCCGTGCTGCACGCGGCCGCGCAAAAGCGCCCGCTGTTTTTCATGGTCGGCAACCGCGACTTTCTGGCGGGCAAGGAATTCCTGCGCCGCAGCGGCATGACCGGACTGGCCGATCCCACGGCCCTGCAGTGGGCCGGGCCGCGCATCCTGCTCAGCCATGGCGATGCGCTGTGCCTGGACGATGTGGAGTACCAGCAGTTCCGCAGCCTCTCGCGCTCCGCCGCCTGGCGCCAGCAGGTGCTGGCCCAGCCCCTGGCCGCGCGCCGTGCCCTGGGTAAATCGGCCCGGAGCGAAAGCGAGATGCGCAAGCAGTCCGGCGCGCCCTATGCCGACGCCGACGCCGCCATGACCGCCACCTGGATGCTGGCCGCCGCTGCGCCCTGGCTGATCCACGGCCATACGCATCAGCCGGCCGACCATGCGCTGGGACAGGACCGCTGGCGCATCGTGCTCAGCGACTGGCATATCGATGCGGATACGCAGCGTGCCGAAGTGCTGCGCGTGACGCCCGAGGGCTGGCAGCGGCTCCCGCCCGAGCTGGCCTGAGCCGCTGTCGAATGCGGTTGCGCTATGGATTGCAAAGCATTCGGCGCATTCCTTGCATGGATTTCACGATGAAGCACATCAGAAATCGATGAATAACAGGCGCAATCAGCTATCAAAATTATTAACCAACCCTCAACCGCAAACGCCCGCAGCATTCACGCTGCGGGCGTTTTTCATGCCTCGATCCGGCCCGACCTAACCACCGATGGCCGATGCCGAACCCACCTGCTTGCGCAGCTCGAACTTCTGGATCTTGCCCGTGCTGGTCTTGGGTAGCTCGCCGAACACCACGGCGCGCGGCACCTTGTAGCCGGCCAGGTGTTTTTTGCAGTGGGCCACGATCTCTTCGGCGGTAGTCTCGGCGCCGGCCTTGAGCTCGATGAAGGCGCAAGGCGTCTCGCCCCATTTGGGATCGGGCTTGGCCACCACGGCGGCAGCCAGCACAGCCGGATGGCGGTAGAGCACGTCCTCTACCTCAATGGAGGAGATGTTTTCGCCGCCCGAGATGATGATGTCCTTGCTGCGATCCTTGATCTGGATATAGCCATCGGGGTGCTGCACGGCCAGATCACCACTGTGGAACCAGCCGCCACGGAAAGCCTCCTCGGTCGCCTGCGGATTCTTGAGATAGCCCTTCATGGCGATATTGCCCTGGAACATGATCTCGCCCATGGTTTGGCCATCCGTGGGCACGGGCGCCATGGTCTCGGGGTTCAGCACCCGGGCCGAGCGTTGCAGGTGGTAGCGCACGCCCTGGCGCGAATTGAGACGCGCACGCTCGCCGATGTCCAGTTCGTTCCAGGCCTCGTGCTTGGCGCAGACCGTGGCCGGGCCGTAGGTTTCGGTCAGGCCGTAGACATGAGTGATGTCGAAGCCCATGGCCTCCATGCCTTCGATCATCGAAGCCGGCGGTGCGGCACCAGCCACCATGGCCTTGACGCCGGCAGGAACGCCTTCCTTCATGGCCGCCGGCGCATTGACCAGCAGGCTGTGCACGATTGGCGCGCCACAGTAATGCGTGACGCCATGATTGCGGATGGCGTCGAAGACGGCCTGTGCCTCGACGCGGCGCAGACAGACATTGACACCCGCACGTGCGGCCACAGTCCAGGGAAAGCACCAACCGTTGCAGTGGAACATGGGCAGCGTCCACAGATAGACCGCATGCTTGGGCATGTCCCACTCCAGCACGTTGCTGATGGCATTGATGGCCGCTCCGCGGTGGTGGTAGACCACCCCCTTGGGATTGCCCGTGGTACCGCTGGTGTAATTGAGCGCAATCGCACCCCATTCATCGGCCGGCAACTGCCAGTCGAAATCGGCATCGCCCCGGGCCAGAAAGCTTTCGTAGTCCATCTCGCCGATCTGCTCGGCGGCTTCGCCGTAGAGCGCGTCCTCCACCTGGATCACCAGGATGGGCTCGCTGCGCTGGCGCAGCTTGAGCGCCTTGGCCATCACGCCGGTGAATTCCGAATCGACGATCAGAGCTCTGGCCTCGCCGTGGTCCAGCATGAAAGCCAGCGTTTCCGCATCCAGGCGGGTGTTGAGCGTATTGAGCACGGCGCCCGACATGGGCACGCCAAAATGCGCTTCCACCATGGGCGGCGTATTGGGCAGCATCACGGCTACCGTGTCGTCCTTGCCGATACCAGCCTGTTGCAGACTGCTGGCCAGTTGGCGACAGCGGACATAAGTCTGCGCCCAGGTACGGCGCAACTCTCCATGGATGACGGCCAGCCGCTCCGGATACACCTCGGCCGTGCGAGCAATAAAGCCCAGTGGACTGATCGCGGCATAGTTGGCGGGGTTCTTGTCCAAATGCTGGTGGTACTGGCTGCTCATATATCTGTCTCCTGAAGGGATTTTGATTGTTGCCTTGGCAGGTGTTGTAGCGCACTGGCTGCACTGCAAACTTACATCCGAGCGCGCCGGTAGACCGCTGGCTGCACTGCAGACCCGGTCACCAGCCCTCTCCATACCTTGAACGCCATCAGAAATACCAAGCCAAGGCAAAATACGCGGGTGGCCATTCCCCAATCGTTCATCCAAGAGTTGCTGTCCCGCGTCGACGTGGTCGACATCGTGGGCCGCTATGTGCAGCTCAAAAAGGGCGGCGCCAACTTCATGGGCCTGTGCCCGTTCCACAGCGAGAAGTCGCCCTCCTTCACCGTCAGCCCCAGCAAGCAGTTCTTCCACTGCTTCGGCTGCGGCAAGAACGGCAACGCCATCGGCTTTCTGATGGAGCACGCCGGCATGGGCTTCATCGAAGCCGTGCAGGAACTGGCCAACCAGTGCGGCCTGCAAGTGCCGCAGGACGACGTCAGCCCCGCCGAGCGCGAGCGCCAGGCCGTGCAGAAACAGAAGCAGGCCAGCCTGAGCGACCTGCTAGAAAAAGCCGGCGATTCCTATTGCAAGCAGCTCAGGACGGCCCCGCACGCCATCGAATACCTCAAAAAGCGCGGCGTCTCGGGCGAAGTCTCCAAACGCTTCGGTCTGGGCTATGCGCCCGCGGGCTGGCATGGCCTGGCCAGCGTGTTCGCCGAATACGACAACCCCCAGCTGCAGGAATGCGGCCTGGTCATCGCCAGCGAAGAGGACGGCCGCCGCTACGACCGCTTCCGCGACCGGCTGATGTTCCCCATCCGCAACGTCAAGGGCGAATGCATAGGCTTTGGCGGGCGCGTCTTCGGCGACGAGAAGCCCAAATACCTGAATTCCCCGGAAACCCCGGTCTTCCACAAGGGGCGCGAGCTCTACGGCCTGTTCGAGGCGCGCCAGGCCCTGCGCGACATGGGCTATGCCCTGGTCACCGAAGGCTATATGGACGTGGTGGCCCTGGCCCAGCTCGGCTTTGCCAATGCCGTGGCCACGCTGGGCACGGCCTGTACGCCCGACCATGTGCACAAGCTGCTGCGCTTCACCGATGCCGTGGTCTTCAGCTTCGACGGCGACGGCGCCGGCCGCCGCGCCGCGCGCAAGGCGCTCGATGCAGCCCTGCCGCTGGCCACCGACACGCGCTCCATCAAGTTTCTGTTCTTGCCGACCGAACATGACCCGGACAGCTTCATCCGCGAATTCGGCCCCGAGGCCTTCTCGCGCTATGTGGGCGACGCCACGCCGCTGAGCCGCTTCCTGATCGAATCGGCCAGCGAAGGCTGCGACCTGGGCCAGGCCGAAGGCCGCGCCCACATGGCCAGCAACGCCCGCCCGCTGTGGACGGCGCTGCCCGATGGCGCACTCAAGCGCCAGCTGCTGGGCGAAATCGCCGCCCTGGTGCAGCTCGACGCCCGCGACCTGGCCGATATCTGGGCCCAGGAAGCGGCACGCACGGCCCCGCTACGCTCCGGCCAGGCTCCGGCCCGGCATGCGCCGGCAGCCAGTCCGGGCGCCCCCTGGGACGCCCAGCCCTCTCCCGAATGGGAACAGGGCTGGAGCCCGACCGGTGCCGATGCCTATGCCAACGACCCAGGCTACGGCCACGCCCCGCAAGGCGGCCAGGGCAACAGCTGGCGCGGCAAACGGCTCGATGGCGGCCGCAAGCCCTGGAACAGGAACAAGGCCGGCGCCGAATGGGCGCCCCCGCCACGCGGGCCGCGCGCTGCCCCGGCAACCCGCATAGATCAGGCCGCCCGCCTGCTGATGGCGCACATGGAATTCATGGAAGAGCTCACGCACGAGGACTTCGACGCCCTGGCGCGCTGCAGCGAAAGCCATGGCCATCTGTTCCGCTGGCTGGAAGCGCAGTTCACCGAGTCAGGCCCGCGCCCCTGGGCCGTGCTGCGCGAGCAGATACGTGAGCAGTTGCGCGGCCAACCCTCCGAACTACTGGCCGACAAGCTCATGAGCGGCCCCCATGCGCACCCAGAGGGCGAGATCGACGAACTGCGCCGGGAACTGCGCGGCGTGCTCAACCTGATCCTGGTGGACCACCTGAAGCGCCAGGAGGAACAAGCTCTCAGAGATGTAGCAACCGACCCCACTGCAGCAAGGCGCTATCTGGAATTTCAGGCCAGAAGAAAAAATTTATCTGCAATTATTGGCTCAGCCTCTTGATATTTTCCCCAAAAGGTATAATTGATAGGTTATTGGCAAGAGCGACAGCAGCACCTCCGGCCCGGGCCCCGTGAAGCAATCACGTGATGGCAGCAACTGCATGGCCCAATATTCCGCAAGGACTGCACACCAAATGATCGCCCGACATCTTGCCTTGGAGATATTGACTCCCGAGTGGGCCAAGCCGCCTGCTCACGCGCCGGCCTAGGCGGCGTTTGTTTGCACATGCGTTTGCGTTTCCCTTTGTGTTTGTGTGTGTTCGCTACCGTGAAAGGTGTTCATGCCCGTGTCAAAGTCCGTGAAGTCCAAGCAGGCTGCCGAATCCGCCAAGACCTCTACTTCCGCAGCCACCAACAAGCCCGCTGCGAAGAAAAGCGCCGCTCCCGCGGTTGAAGCCAAGAAAGAAACCAACGTGGTTACCAAGTCACAAGCCGAACTCAAAGCCCTGGCCGATGCGCTGCTGGCCGAAGCTACGCCCAAGCGGGGCCGCAAGAAAGCCGCTGCAGAAGGCGAGGAGGCAGCGCCTGCTGCAGCCAAGAAGCCGGCTGCCAAGAAAGCTGCCGCAGCCAAGACCCCTGCAGCCGAAGACAAGGCGCCGGCCAAGCGCGGCCGCAAGCCCAAGGCCAAGGAAGCCACCGAGGGCATGGACGATACGGACCTGTCGGACATCGACAGCGATCTGGAAGGCGAAGTCGAGGATGAAGTGGGAGTGGAGCCCGAAGTCTCCGCTACGCCCACCGAGAAGGTCAAGCCGCTGCGCATGAAGATCAGCAAGGCCAAGGAACGCGCCTTGATGAAGGAATTCGGCCTGGACGAAACCGTGCTGACCGAAGAGGAAATGTCCACCCGCCGCTCGCGCCTGAAAACGCTGATCAAGCTGGGCAAGACACGCGGCTACCTGACCCACAGCGAGATCAACGACCACCTGCCCGACAAGCTGGTCGATGCCGAGACGCTGGAAGTCGTGATCTCCATGCTCAACGACATGGGCGTGGCGGTGTACGAGCAGACGCCCGACGCCGAAACCCTGCTGCTGAACAACACCGGCCAGTCCGCCACCACAGAGGAAGAAGCGGAAGAGGAAGCCGAAGCCGCCCTGTCCACCGTGGACTCGGAATTCGGCCGCACCACCGACCCCGTGCGCATGTACATGCGCGAAATGGGCACGGTGGAGCTGCTCACGCGCGAGGGCGAAATCGAGATCGCCAAGCGCATCGAAGGCGGCCTCATGGACATGATGGAGGCCATCAGCGCCTCGCCCGCCACGATTGCCGAGATCCTCAACATGGGAGAGGAAATCCGTGAGGGCAAGGTCGTCATCTCCACCGTGGTGGACGGCTTCGTCAATGCCGACGAAAACGACGACTACGTGGCCGAGGAAGACTTCGACGAATACGACGAAGAGGACGACGACGACGGCAAGGGCGGCTCCAAAGCGCTGACCAAGAAGCTCGAAGAACTCAAGAACGAGGCTCTGCGCCGCTTCGATGCCATGCGCGAGATGTTCGAGAGGATGCACAAGGTGTACGACAAGGAAGGCTACGGCGGCCCTGCGTACGTGAAGGTGCAGAAGTCCATCACCGAGGAGCTGATGACCATCCGCTTCACGGCCAAGACCATCGAGAAGCTGTGCGACCTGGTGCGCGCCCAGGTGGACGACGTACGCAAGAAGGAACGCGAGCTGCGCAGGATCATCGTGGACAAGTGTGGCGTCTCGCAGGAAGCCTTCATCAAGGACTTCCCCGCCAACCTGCTGAACCTGCAGTGGGTGCTGACCCAGGCCGCCGCCGGCAAGCCCTACAGCGCCGTGCTGGCGCGCAACATCCCGCCCGTGCAGGAGCTGCAGCAGGCCCTGATCGACCTGCAGGCCCGCGTGGTCGTGCCGCTGGACGAGCTCAAGCGCATCAACAAGCGCATGAACGACGGCGAGCGCGCCAGCCGCGATGCCAAGAAAGAGATGATCGAGGCCAATCTGCGCCTGGTGATCTCCATCGCCAAGAAGTACACCAACCGCGGCCTGCAGTTCCTGGACCTGATCCAGGAGGGCAACATCGGCCTGATGAAGGCCGTCGACAAGTTCGAATACCGCCGCGGCTACAAGTTCTCGACCTACGCCACCTGGTGGATCCGCCAGGCCATCACGCGCTCGATCGCCGACCAGGCCCGCACCATCCGCATCCCGGTGCACATGATCGAGACCATCAACAAGATGAACCGCATCTCGCGCCAGCACCTGCAGGAGTTCGGCTTCGAGCCCGATGCGTCCATCCTGGCCGCGAAGATGGAGATCCCCGAGGACAAGATCCGCAAGATCATGAAGATCGCCAAGGAGCCGATCTCGATGGAAACCCCCATCGGCGACGACGACGACAGCCACCTGGGCGATTTCATCGAGGACAGCAACAACACGGCGCCCGTGGATGCGGCCATGCAGGCCGGGCTGCGCGACGTGGTCAAGGACATCCTCGATGGCCTGACCCCGCGCGAAGCCAAGGTGCTGCGCATGCGCTTCGGCATCGAAATGTCCACCGACCACACGCTGGAGGAAGTGGGCAAGCAGTTCGACGTGACGCGCGAGCGCATCCGCCAGATCGAAGCCAAGGCGCTGCGCAAGCTCAAGCACCCCAGCCGCAGCGACAAGCTGCGCAGCTTCATCGATTCGCTGTAAGACACACCGTCGTCCCAGCCAAGCCCCGTGCCGTCAGGCACGGGGCTTTTTCTTTACCCGCAGCTTTTGCGCCAGCCTTTGCGCAGGCCGCGCTCATTCGATACAGATATCCGCTCGAGTTCAAGGGCTGATTTCAATGCCGGATTCGGCAGGCTCCAGGCCTTGCCGGCGATGCGTGGCAAGTCAACAACACTTCTCGCAGCTTTATGGGTTTTGCGACTTCAAGACGTTGCAATTATTGATTTTGAGCTACTAAACTTGTAGCAAAATAAATTACACGCTATAGTCGATCAGGACTTGGCGCCAGGCACACCTTCAGTGCGCCCACGCTCAATAACACCACTGCGCAAGGAGAAGCGTCCATGAGCTCCAAGGAAAACGCCGCCATCAACCAGTTGTTCGAGAAGCTCGAATGCCGCTATGCGTTGCGCGTGCTGTGGGCCCTGCGGGACGGACATCCCCAGACGTTCCGTCTGTTGCAAGACAGCGTGGGCGGGATCACCCCCAACACCCTCAATACCCGCATCAAGGAACTGCGCGAATGCGGCCTGCTGGAGCACGGCACTGACGGCTACACCGTCACCTTGACCGGCCACGACCTGCTCAAACGCCTGTCGGACGTGCAGGCCTTCGCCAACCGCTGGGTTGCCGCCCGCGCCAAGAAATAAGCAGACGTTCCGTCATTGCACCGCCGGGCCAGCCTGGCGGATTCTCTTTCATCGCCTTTTTTACAGCGCCTGCGCTAAAAGGACACACCATCATGGCTTTCAACACCACCGCTTCTGGCCTGCAATACGAAGACACCGTTGTGGGCGAAGGCGCCGAAGCCCGTGCCGGCCAGACCGTGACCGTGCACTACACCGGCTGGCTCTACAACAACGGCGTCCAAGGCGCCAAGTTCGACTCCAGCAAGGACCGCAACGACCCCTTTGTCTTCCACCTGGGCGCCGGCATGGTGATCAAGGGCTGGGACGAAGGCGTGCAGGGCATGAAGGTCGGCGGCCAGCGCACCCTGCTGATCCCCGCCGAGCTTGGCTATGGTGTGCGCGGTGCGGGCGGCGTGATTCCCCCCAACGCCACGCTCAAGTTCGACGTGGAGCTGCTGGCGGCCTAAGTCCGGCTTTCAGTCACCCCACCCCCAAGCGGCCTTCGGGCCGCTTTTTGCTCGTCCGCCGGATGGAGAAAACACTGCCCTGGCCGACAGGCATCGCGGATGCGCGGCGGCAGGGCCTGCGGATAGGCCTTCTGACAGCGTGAACGGCCTTATCGGGCGCCAGGAACTTGGGCCTGGGTTTTATCCGTGCATGCGGATTCACGCAGCTCCAGCCAGCCTTTGTCGGCCAGCTTCTGGATATCGTCTTCGGTCACGCCCATGGCCGCGGTCGCCGCCAGTACCTGGCTCAGGCTGCGCTGACCGTCGAACAGCAGGAATGCAGAGCGCAGCCGCTGCGGCAAGTCGGGATGGCGTTCCTTGAAAGCCTGCTGGCCTGCGAGTGTTTTGACGAAATACATGAACCTTACGCCCTCTTCCTGTGTTCTTTTCCCTCAGGGTGTCACAGCGGCGAGCAATTGCAAGGCGGGTTTTCCTTCAAGCCGGCCCAGGGACATGGAGATGCTTATGAAAGCGGAGCACCCTGCGTCTGCCTTGCAAGGCCTTCATGATTAGATCTATGGATAAATCATGACTCGCAATCGCCAAGCGCTCCAAATATAAGAGCCGCTAGACCGCACCGCGCTTTTGCCGCCAGTTGTCCCAGCAGCTGACCAGCCAGGTCACAGCAAAGCCTGTCGGCACGCCGAACACACCGGCCGAAATGGGTTGAATGCCCCACCACAGCTCGTTGCTGCGCAGCATGGACGGCAGCGCGCCCTGCAAGCCGGGCACATGGGCCAGCATGTAGTACACCGTCACCGCCAGGCCCAGCAGCATGCCGGCCACGGCACTGCGCCGCGTGGCGCCGCGCCAGAAGATGCCCAGCACCATGGCCGGCACGAAGGCCGAGGCCGCCAGCGAGAACGAGGCCGAGACCATGGGCAGGATGTCTGACGAGCGCCGAGCGGCCACGAAGGCCGCGGACAGGGCCACCACCAGCAGGGTGAACTTGGACAGGATGACACGCTGCTCCGGCGAGATCCGCCGTGCGCTCAGGGGCAGCTGCTGCTTTTGCCAGCGCTCCTGGAAGTACAGATCGCGCACCAGGGCATTGCTGATGGTCAGCAACAGGCCGTCGGCCGTGGACAGCGCCGCAGCCAGGCCGCCCGCGGCCACCAGGCCCGAGACGACGTAGGGCATGCCGCCCAGTTCCGGCGTGGCCAGCATGATGAGGTCGGCGCCCATGTGGATCTCGGCGAACTGCAGAATGCCGTCGCCGTTGATGTCCTCCACCGACAGCAGCATGCCGTCCACGTGCGACCACTGCGCGATCCAGTTCGGCAGGGCGTCGAAGCGCGTTCCCACCAGGTTGTGCATGACTTCGTACTTGACCAGCGCCGCCAGCGCGGGAGCGCTCAGGTACAGCAGGCCGATGAAGAACAGGCTCCAGGCCACCGAGCGCCGCGCGCCCGACACGGACGGCGCCGTGTAATAGCGCGTGAGCAGGTGCGGCAGCCCGGCCGTGCCCACCATGAGGCAAAACATGAGGGCCAGGAAATTGCGGCGGCTGTTCTCGTAGTCGGCCCGCTCCTGCGGCGTGCCCTGCGGATCGCCCGCGAAAGGCTGGCTGTGCCGGGCAATGCCGCCCATGGGCTTGGCCCGCTCGTAGGTTTCGTGCAGCTCGCGCGTCCAGCGCTCGCGCGCCGCGGCCTCGTCGCGCGGCATGGCGGCCAGTTCGCGGCTGGCCGCCATGATGGCGCCGATGTTGCCGCTGCTGTTGCGCAGCTCCCGGATGTGCTCGCTGAGCGCCTGGCGCTCGGCCGCCAGCACGTCGGGGACGTCGCGCAGCTTGGTCTCCAGCACCTGGGCGCGCAACTGGTAGGCCTGCACGGCGGATTTCTCGGCCTTCGACGCCAGCAACTCCTGCTCCAGCTGCGCGATCTTGCTCAACTGCTGGGTGTAGCTGACAGGCCCCCAGAACGAGCCCATCTGCTTGTAGGCCAGCCACGACACGGGAATCATGAAAGCCAGCAGCATCACCACGTACTGAGCCACCTGGGTCCAGGTGATGGCCCGCATGCCGCCCAGAAAGGAGCACAGCAGCACGCCGCCCAGGCCCAGCATGATGCCGATCTCGAACTGCACGCCGGTCAGCCGCGAGGCGATCAAGCCCACGCCGTAGATCTGCGCCACCACATAGGTGAACGAGCACATCACCGCGGCCAGCGCGGCGATGATGCGCGGCCAGCGCCCGCCGAAGCGCACCTGGAAGAAGTCCGGCACGGTATAGAGCTTCATGGCCCGCAGATAAGGGGCGATCAACATGCCCACCAGGCAGAACCCCCCCGTCCAGCCCAGCACATAGGCCAGGCCGCCGACCTGCCCCGGCGCGCCGGCAAAACCCTGCAGGTATAGAGCGCCCGAGAGGCTGATGAAGGAGGCCGCGCTCATCCAGTCCGCCGCCGCGGCCATGCCGTTGTACAGCGGCGGAATGCGCCGCTCCGCCACGTAGTACTCCTCGGGGTCGCTGGTGCGCGAGTAGACGCCGATGCCGGCATACACCATGACGGTGCAGAACAGGAAGATCGGCCCTATCCAGTGGCGCGACAGCCCGCGCCCCTCGGCCCACAGCATGGCCAGCACAAAGCCGAGCACGCCCAGCACATACAGACACAGGACCCGGTGCAGCCGCCGGTGATAGGCCTTGGACAGCGGGGGCTGCTCAGGCATGGGGCAAGGAGGTCTGGGAAGAACGGGTCTGCGGCTGGCGCTCGAAGTAATCCATGGCCACACAATAGGCCACGATGATGGCCAGGAACATCAGGACCGCCCCTTGGGCCGCCATCCAGTAGGCGATGGGCCAGCCCGGCACCAGAGCCTGCAGATCGCGGGCGAAATAGCAGGTGCCAAATGAAACCACCACCCAGATCGTCAGCAGTAAGGCCTTGAGCTTGAGGTGGTGGGAGCCGTGCAGGTCCGGAGGAAAGACAACGTCCGCCGAAGCGCCGAAGCCATCGACCGTATCGGAGGCTTCGGCTTCAGGGCCATGCAAAGGCGCACGCGGCATCTGCAGGCCAGTGCGGGCTTAGCTCGCCAGGCGCTGCCAGGTGGAGACCACGCTGTCAGGGTTCAGCGAGATGGACGAAATGCCCTCGTCCGACAGCCACTGGGCGAAGTCGGGATGGTCCGAAGGGCCCTGGCCGCAGATGCCCACGTACTTGTTCTGGTCGCGGCAGGCCTTGATGGCGCGCGCCAGCATCTTCTTGACGGCGGGGTCGCGCTCGTCGAAGTCGGCAGCCAGCAGCTCCAGGCCGGAATCGCGGTCCAGGCCCAGCGTGAGCTGGGTCAGGTCGTTGGAGCCCACGGAGAAGCCGTCGAAGTACTCGAGGAACTCGTCGGCCAGGATGGCGTTGGACGGCACTTCGCACATCATGATCAGCTCCAGGCCGTTCTCGCCGCGCTTCAAGCCATTCTCGGCCAGCAGCTCGGTCACGCGCTTGGCCTGGCCCAGCGTGCGCACGAACGGGATCATGATCTTGACGTTGGTCAGGCCCATGTCCTCGCGCACGCGGAGCAGCGCCTCGCACTCCATCTTGAAGGCTTCGCCGAAGTCTGCGGAGATGTAGCGCGCCGCGCCGCGGAAGCCCAGCATGGGGTTCTCTTCCTCGGGCTCGTAGCGGCTGCCGCCGATGAGCTTGCGGTACTCGTTGGACTTGAAGTCCGACATGCGCACGATCACGGGCTTGGGCCAGAAGGCCGCGGCAATCGTGGCCACGCCTTCGACCACCTTGTCCACATAGAAGGCGCGCGGCGAGGCATGGCCGCGGGCCACGGACTCGACGGCCTTCTTCAGGTCGGCATCGACGGCGGGGTAGTCCAGGATGGCCTTGGGGTGCACGCCGATGTTGTTGTTGATGATGAATTCCAGGCGGGCCAGGCCCACGCCCTCGTTGGGCAGCTGGGCGAAGTCGAAGGCCAGCTGGGGATTGCCCACGTTCATCATGATCTTGGTCTTGATGGCGGGCATTTCGCCGCGCTGCACCTCGGTGACCTCGGTCTCGATCAGGCCGTCATAGATCTTGCCGGTATCGCCTTCGGAGCAGGCAACGGTCACCAGCGTGCCGTCCGTGAGCAGGTCGGTGGCGTTGCCGCAGCCCACGACGGCGGGAATGCCCAGCTCGCGCGCGATGATGGCCGCGTGGCAGGTACGGCCGCCGCGGTTGGTGACGATGGCCGAGGCCTTCTTCATCACCGGCTCCCAGTTGGGGTCGGTCATGTCGGTCACCAGCACGTCGCCGGCCTGCACCTGGTCCATTTGCGAGATGTCGGACACCAGGCGCACGGGGCCGGTGCCGATCTTCTGGCCGATGGCTCGGCCCTCGGCCAGCACGGTGCCCGTGCCCTTGAGCTTGTAGCGGTGCTCGGCCTGGCCCTTGGACTGGCTCTTCACCGTCTCGGGACGTGCCTGCAGGATGTAGAGCTGGCCGTCCGTGCCGTCCTTGCCCCACTCGATGTCCATGGGGCGGCCGTAGTGCTGCTCGATCACCAGCGCGTAGTGGGCCAGCTGCTGCACTTCCTCGTCGGTCAGCGAATAGCGGTTGCGCAGCTCGTGGGCCACGTCGATGGTCTTGACCAGCTTGCCGTCGGCAGCCTTTTCCTCGGGCGTGGCGAAGATCATCTGGATCAGCTTGGAGCCCAGGTTGCGGCGGATCAGCGCCTTCTTGCCGGCCTTGAGCATGGGCTTGTGCACGTAGAACTCGTCGGGGTTCACGGCGCCCTGCACCACGGTTTCGCCCAGGCCGTAGCTGGAGGTGATGAACACCACTTCCTCGAAGCCGGACTCGGTGTCGATGGTGAACATCACGCCGGCCGCGCCGAGGTCGGAGCGCACCATGCGCTGCACGCCGGCCGACAGGGCCACCACGTCATGGGCAAAGCCCTTGTGCACGCGGTAGGAGATGGCGCGGTCGTTGTACAGCGAGGCGAACACCTCCTTCATCTTGTGCAGCACCTGCTCGATGCCCACCACGTTGAGGAAGGTTTCCTGCTGGCCGGCGAACGATGCGTCGGGCAGGTCTTCCGCGGTGGCGGAAGAGCGCACGGCGAACGATGCCTGGTCATTGCCGCCCTGCAGGCGCACGAATTCGTCACGAATGGCCTTCTCGAGGTCGGCCGGGAAGGGCTGGCTCTCGACCATGGCACGGATCTCGGCGCCGACGGCGGCCAGAGCACGCACATCGTCCACGTCCAGGGCCGCCAGCTTGGCAGAAATCTTGTCGGCCAGGCCTTCGAAGGCAAGGAACTCGCGGAAAGCGTGGGCCGTGGTGGCAAAGCCGGTGGGCACGCGCACGCCCTGGGGCAGCTGCGAGATCATTTCGCCGAGCGAGGCGTTCTTGCCGCCTACGGACTCGACATCGGTCATCCTCAGTTTTTCAAAGGGTACGACCAGGGCGGTCGTCTCGAACAGTTGAGACATGGGAAAGCTCCAAAGTTATAAACCGGTGCCGGCGCAATCCCCTGGGCTGAATGGCCAGGGCGCGCGAACCCACGCTGCATCGATGCAGTGCTTTGCTGTTCTGGGTGTCGACCGTCAACGAGCATGGGTTCAAAATTGGGAATAATGGGCGCCATTGTAGGCTGAGCCGCCTGCCCCCGTGCAGCTGGCAAAAATTATCAAGCCGGGGCCGGATATCCTGTCCGCCCGGCAAGCTCACCGCGCACCATGCATACCCATACGATTTTTGTCGTCTCCGACGGCACCGGCATCACGGCCGAGACTTTTGGCACGGCCATCATGGCCCAGTTCGACACCAAGCCCCGGCTGGTGCGCCTGCCTTTCGTGGACTCCATGGACAAGGCCCACCAGGCCGTGCGCCAGATCAACCACGTGGCCGAGGTCGAGAACCACAAGCCCATCGTCTTCACCACCCTGGTCAACCAGGAGCACCTGGACATGATCGAGGCCACCTGCAAGGGCAAGGTCTTCGACATGTTCGGCACCTTTGTGCGCCCGCTGGAGATCGAGCTGGGCCAGAAATCGCTGCACCGCGTGGGGCGCTTCTCCGATATCAGCGAGAGCAAGGAGTATCTGGAGCGCATGGAGGCCATCAACTACACGCTGGCCCACGACGACGGCCAGACCCACCACGACCTCACGGGCGCCGACGTGATCCTGGTGGGTGTGAGCCGCTCGGGCAAGACCCCCACCAGCCTGTACCTGGCCATGCAGTTCGGCCTCAAGGTGGCCAACTATCCGCTGATTCCCGAGGATTTCGAGCGCAAGCAGCTGCCGCCGGCGCTGGCGCCCTACCGCAAGAAACTCTTCGGCCTGACCATCGACCCGCAGCGCCTGTCCAGCATCCGCAACGAGCGGCGCCCGGACTCCAAGTACGCCAGCCTGGCCAACTGCCGCTACGAGGTGGCCGAGGCCGAGGCCATGATGCGCCGCAGCGGCATCCGCTGGCTGTCGAGCACGACCAAGTCCATCGAGGAAATCGCCACCACCATCCTGCAGGAAGTGCTGCCTTCGCACCTGGGGTATTAGGAATTGGCCGTCCAAGCACCTTGCGGCACGACAAGCCTTCGTCTTGTTTCCAGATCCGGCAGGCTCCTCGGTTAACCTTTGTGCCATGCATCAACAACAGCAGGCTCACGCCCGGTGGAAAGGGTGGCTTTCAGGCGGCGCAGTATGGCTGCTGGGCTGGGTTGCGGCCTGTGGGCTGGAAGGATATGCCGAACAGGGCAGCCCGGCATTACTGCTGGTGCTGACCATGACCCTGGCCAGCCTGTGGTGGCCGACCTGGATGGTCATCGTCTCCAGCACCGTCACCGTCGTGGCCTTCAACTGGCTGTTCATCTCTCCCCGGGGCACGCTGCAGGTATCGCTGGAGCGCGACTTCCTGTTTCTTGGCGTGATGCTGGCCGTGAGCGTAGGCGTCACGCTGCTGATGGCCCGCCAGCGCCGGCTGGCCGCCGCCAGCGAGTGGCATGCCGCCCGGGTGCAGGAGCTGTATGCGCTGTCGGAGGCGCTGCGCATGGCGCAGATCCCGGCATCGGTGTACCTGGCATTGGACGCGGCGTTGTCTGCCTCCTGCCGGACGGCCATGCCCGTGCAGGCGATCTTCCGCACGGCAGCCGGCCAGGAGCAGCCGCAGTCTTTCGGCGCTCCCGGCGACGACGAGCTCAGCGGCCTCAGGCTGTGCTGCACGCAGGCCCAGCCCATGGGCGCGGGCACCCATGTGTACGACAACCAGCCCGGCTGGTATCTGCCGGCCCGGGGCATGCGCTCGGCACAGGGCGCGGTGCTGATCAAGCCTTCGTCCGACTTTCTGCATGACGATGCCCAAAGGCGCCACGCACAGGCCATGTGCGATCAGGCGGGCCAGGCGCTGGAGCACCTGTCTGCGGCAGCCGCCGCGCATGCGGTGCAGCAGGCCGCCCAGGTCCATGCGTTTCGCAACACGGTGCTGGCAGCGGTGTCCCACGACTACCGCACGCCGCTGGCCAGCATTCTCGGCGCGGCCTCGTCCCTGAGCCAGCAAGGCGAACGGCTCACGCCGCCACAGCGCCAGCGCCTGGCGGCCACCATCGTCGACGAAGCCACCCAGCTCAGCCGCCTGACCGACAACGCGCTGCAGCTCGCCCGGCTAGATGGCGGCGCGGCCAGCCTGCACCGCGACTGGGAATCGCTGGAGGAACTGGTAGGTGCGGTGCTGCGCCGCGTGCGCGCCCGCGACCCCGAGCGGCGGGTGCGCGCGCGGCTCGGCGCCCGGCTGCCACTGGTGCAGTGCGACGCGGTGCTGATGGTGCAACTGCTGGAGAACCTGATCGACAACGCGCTCAAGCATGCCGGTCCCCGCACGCCCATCGACATCGTGGGCCGCAGCCGCCAGTCGCAGGTATGGCTGGCGGTCTGCGACCGCGGCCCGGGGATCGCCGAGTCAGACCAGGCGCGGCTGCTGGCGGCCTTCGAACGCGGCGGCAGCGGCCAGGCTGGCGGAGCACGCGGGATGCGTGGCGCAGGCCTGGGCCTGGCGCTGTGCGATGCCGTGGCGCGCGCGCATGGGGCCCGGCTCACCATCCGCAATCGCAGCCGGGGCGGCTGCTTCGTGGGCCTGTTCATGCCCGTCGCCGCCCTGCCCCCGCTAGCCCTGGAGGAGCCGCAATGAATCTGCGTGTCCTGCTGGTCGAGGACGATCCCGAGCTGCGCACCACCTTGCGTGAGGTGATGCGCGTGGAGGGCTACGAGGTGGCCCCAGCCGCCAGCCTGGCCGATGCCCGCACCCAGTTCAGCCATGCGCAGGCACAGGGACAGGAGCGGCGCGCCTTCGACCTGGTGGTGCTCGACCTGGGCCTGCCCGACGGCGAAGGCCGCGACTTCCTGGCCACGGTGCGCCACCAGTCGGCCTGCCCGGTGCTGATCGTCTCGGCGCGGCATGACGACAGCCAGAAGATCGGGCTGCTCGACGCCGGTGCCGACGACTACCTGGTCAAGCCCTTCAGCGCCGGCGAACTGCTGGCCCGCATGCGCGTGGCGCTGCGGCATCGCGGCCGGCGCATCGAATCGGCCCTCACGTGCTTCAGCGGCCATGGCGTGGAGATCGACCTGGCGCGCCGCGCGGTGGTGCGCGACGGCCGCCCGGTGCACCTCACCCCCAACGAGCTGACGCTGCTGGCGGCACTGGTGCGCAATACCGGGCGCGTGGTCACCCACCGGCAGTTGCTGTCGGAGGTATGGGGCCCCGGACATGCGGCCGACACGCATTACCTGCGCCTGTACATGGCGCAGTTGCGCGCCAAGCTCGAGGCCGAGCCGGCGAACCCGCAGCTGCTGCTGACCGAGACCGGCGTGGGTTATCGGCTGGCAGAAGAGCGCTGAGCGCACGCTCTTAAAAACATAGCTTTTCACACCATGAAAACATCGATTTCAGATACAAAAACGTCTGAAAATCAATGGCATCAAGTGCATTTCGCTATGATTTCAGACATCTGACTTCCATATACTTTCCTGATACACGCTTGACGATACTGCGGGCTGAACCACTTTGCATCCCCGCACATGAGCAACCGCCAGCAACCCGCGCCTGAAAGCGGCGCCCACCTCGGCAAACAGGGCCTGGGCGCCCTGACCCTGGGCGCCATAGGCGTCGTCTACGGCGACATCGGCACCAGCCCGCTCTACACCATCAAGGAAGTGTTCGCGCCCCACACCGGCGTGGCGCTGAATCACGGTAACCTGATCGGCGCCATCTCCACGATCTTCTGGGCGCTGATGCTGGTGGTCACGCTCAAGTATGTGGTGCTGATCCTGCGCGCCGACAACCACGGCGAAGGCGGCGGGCTGGCGCTTACCGCGCTGGCGGCAGCCGCCGTCAAGGAGCGCCCCCGGCTGCGCCATGCCCTGCTGCTGCTGGGCTTGTTCGGCGCCAGCCTGTTCTATGGCGACAGCGTCATCACGCCGGCCATCTCGGTGCTGGGTGCGGTCGAGGGCCTGCAGATCATCGCCCCCGGACTCGAGAGCCTGGTACTGCCCATCACCGTCGCGGTGCTCGTCGGGCTTTTCATGGTGCAGCAGTTCGGCACGCATTGGGTGGGCCGCTTCTTCGGACCGGTGATTGTGCTGTGGTTCGTGGTGCTGGGCGGCATTGGCCTGTGGCACATCGCGCAGCATCCGGCCATCCTGGAGGCGCTCAACCCGCTGCATGCCTGGAACTTCGTCGCCGCGCGCGGTTGGAAGCTGCTGGCCACGCTGGGCGCCATCGTGCTGGCGCTGACGGGCGCGGAAGCCCTGTATGCCGACATGGGGCATTTCGGCCGCCGCCCCATCCAGTTGGCCTGGGGCAGCCTGGTGCTGCCCGCGCTGGCGCTCAACTACATGGGCCAGGGCGCCCTGCTGATGGGCGACCCGCAGGCCATCGAAAACCCGTTCTATCGCCTGTTCCCCGACGCCTGGCTGATTCCTGCGCTGCTGCTGGCCACGCTGGCGGCCATCATCGCGTCGCAGGCCGTGATCTCGGGCGCCTATTCGATGACCAAGCAGGCCATGCAGCTGGGCTTTCTGCCGCGCATGAGCATCCGCTACACCTCGGCGCGCGAGGCCGGGCAGATCTACATTCCCTCGGTCAACTGGCTGCTGCTGGCGGCCGTGATTGCCGCCGTGCTGCATTTCGGCAGTTCGTCGGCCCTGGCCTCGGCCTACGGCATCGCCGTCACGCTGACGATGGCGATCACGACCTTCCTGACCTTCTTCGTGGTGCGCAGCGCCTGGAAGCTGCCGCTGCCCGTGGCGCTGGCGGCCACAGTGTTCTTCCTGGTCGTCGACGCGCTGTTCGTGGCCGGCTGCGCCGTCAAGCTCTTCGACGGCGGCTGGTTCCCGCTGGTGCTGGGCGCCCTGCTGTTCACCGGCATGAGCACCTGGGCGCGCGGCCGCAAACTGCTGCTGGAAGGCATACGCCGCGACGGCCTGGAACTGCTGCCCTTCATCGAAAACCTCGACCCCCGCAGCGTGCACCGCAGCACGCGCACGGCCGTGTACCCGGCGTCCGATCCGTCCACCGTGCCGCAGGCCCTGCTGCACAACCTCAAGCACAACCAGGTGCTGCACGAGCGCAACGTCATCCTGACCGTGCGCTTCCACGACGTGCCCTGGGTACCGATGGCCGAGCGCATCGAGGTGCATGCGCTGTCGCACTGCTTCTGGCAGGTGACGGTGCACTACGGTTTCATGAACGTGCCGGATGTGCCCAAGGCCCTGGAGCTGACCACCTCGCATGGGCTGAAGATTCCCACCTTCGAAACCTCGTTCTTCATCAGCCGCGAGACCGTGGTGCCGACACCAGGCTCGGGCATGCTCAACTGGCGCGAGCGGCTGTTCGCGGCCATGAGCCGCAATGCCGGCGGCGTGGTGGAGTTCTTCAGACTGCCGGACAACGCGGTCGTCGAACTGGGCACGCGGGTGCAGATCTGAGAACGTGTTCGCGATCTCCTCGCGCCGCGACGACAACTTGAACTCTGAATGACAAAAAGGACTGCCCAAGCTGACAGTCCTTTTTTCATCGCCATCAACGATCTTTCAGCAATCGCTTCAGGCCGGTTTCATGATCAATGACGGATCATGAAGTCAAAGGCGGACAACGCTGCCGTGGCGCCTGCGCCGGCGGCAATGATGATCTGCTTGAACGGCACATTGGTGCAGTCGCCGGCGGCGAAGACGCCGGGCAGATTGGTCTCGCCCTTGGCATTGATCTCGATCTCGCCAAAGCGCGTCATGTCCACCGTGCCCTTGAGCCATTCGGTGTTGGGCAGCAGGCCGATCTGCACGAAGATGCCTTCCAGCGCCACGGTCTTGATCGCATCCGTGCTGCGATCCTTGTAGATCAGGCCCGTCACCTTCTTGCCGTCGCCGTTCACCTCGGTGGTCTGGGCGTTGAGGATCACGGTCACGTTGGGCAGGGTGGCCAGCTTCTTCTGCAGCACGGCATCGGCCTTGAGCTCGCCGGCAAACTCCAGCACGGTGACGTGCTTGACCAGGCCGGCCAGGTCAATGGCCGCCTCGATCCCCGAGTTGCCGCCGCCGATCACGGCCACGTCCTTGCCCTTGAACAGCGGGCCGTCACAGTGCGGGCAGTAGGTCACGCCCTTGGTGCGGTACTGCTCCTCGCCCGGCACGTTCATGTTGCGCCAGCGCGCGCCGGTGGACAGGATCACGGTCCTGGCCTTGAGCGAGGCACCGGATTCGGTCTGCACCTCGATCAGCCCGCCCTCCTCGGTGGCAGGAATCAGCCTGGCGGCAAGCTGCTGGCCCATGATGTCCACTTCGTAGTCGCGAACGTGGTTCTCCATCGCGGCGGACAGCTTGGGGCCTTCGGTCTTGCTGACCGAGATGAAGTTCTCGATGTCCACGGTATCCAGCATCTGGCCGCCGATACGGTCGGCAGCGATGCCGGTGCGGATACCCTTGCGGGCCGCGTAGATGGCGGCGGCGGCGCCGGCGGGGCCACCGCCGACGATCAACACGTCAAAGGCCTGCTTGGCCGAAATCTTCTCGGCTTCACGCGCTGCGGCGCCGGTATCCACCTTGGCCACGATCTCGGCCAGCTCCATGCGGCCCTGGCCGAAGCGTTCGCCGTTGACAAAGACGGTAGGCACGCCCATGATTTCGCGCTCTTCCACTTCCTTCTGGAACAGCCCGCCGTCGATCGCGGTGTGCGTGATCTTGGGGTTGAGCACCGCCATCAGGTTCAGCGCCTGCACCACGTCCGGGCAGTTATGGCAGGACAGCGAGTAATAGGTCTCGAAGTTCAGCGGCACGTCGATGTTCCTGACCTGCTCGAGCAGCTCGGCCGACTCCTTGGAAGGATGGCCGCCGACCTGCAGCAGCGCCAGCACCAGCGAGGTGAATTCATGGCCCAGCGGCACGCCGGCAAAGCGCACGCCGGTGTCCGCGCCGGGGTTGGTGATCAGGAACGAAGGCTTGCGGACCGGCAGATCGTTGTTCTCGACAATGGTGATCTTGTCGCTGAGTTCCTTGATTTCCAGCAGCAGTTCCTTGAGCTCGGCAGCACCCTTGCTGGCATCCAGCGAAGCCACCAGCTCCACCGGACGCTGCAGGCGCTCCAGATAGGCTTGCAGTTGGGCTTTCAGGTTGTTGTCAAGCATTTGAAACTCCTCTGGTCATACAAAAATTCAGGAAAAAAAAGCCCGGGCGCCAGGCACCCGGGCGTCTTCAACAGTTCAACTGTGAATCGATTGGCAAGCACCGCCAGCCTCAGTCGAAACTGGCGCGGCCCAACTCAGGGACGCCGAGCAAGAGCCGCCTCGCGGCGAAGGCGTCGTCCCCCTCTGGAGGGGGAAGGCGCACAGCGCCTCAGGGGGTACTTAGATCTTTCCGACCAGGTCCAGCGAGGGAGCGATGGTCTTTTCGCCGTCCTTCCACTTGGCGGGGCAGACTTCACCGGGGTGGGCGGCGGTGTACTGGGCAGCCTTGAGCTTGCGCAGGGTTTCCGACACGTCACGGGCGATTTCGTTGGAATGGATTTCCTGGGTCTTGATCACGCCATCGGGGTTGATGACGAAGGTACCGCGCAGAGCCAGACCTTCTTCGGGGATGTGCACGCCGAAAGCGTTGGTCAGCTGGTGCGTGGGATCGCCCACCAGGGGGAAATGGGCCTTGCCCACGGCGTCGGAAGTCTCGTGCCACACCTTGTGCGAGAAGTGCGTGTCGGTGGTGACGGCATACACCTCGGCGCCGAGCTTCTGGAATTCGGCGTAGTTGTTGGCCGCGTCTTCGATTTCGGTCGGGCAGTTGAAGGTGAAAGCGGCAGGCATGAAGATCACCACGGACCACTTGCCCTTGAGGTCGGCTTCGGTCACTTCGATGAACTCACCCTTGGCGGCACCGGCGCGTTGCACAAAGGCGGTGGTCTTGAAGGGTTGGACTTGCGTATTGATCAGGGACATTGCTCTTTCCTCTTGGTTAGCGATTGGACACAGGAGCAAGTGTAGATGTGATTCATTCATCAATCCAATCAATTGACTTGATCAGATTGATATCTAAAAACTATTAATCTATGCTTTTCCATAGCAGATGCGGCAAAGACAGCCGTATCCACGGAACCATTGTGGCGGCTCATCGCGACATTTCAACCCAATACTCCGACACCTGGCAGGCGAAACGAGAACGCGCCTCATATGCAGCCAATACCGCAGGACATGGGTTTTGTTGATCCGGCCCGCAAACCCTGGACAATCGGAGATTCAGAACGTGTTTGCGTTCTAAGAACGGCTGCCACTGAACAATCCACAAGGAAGGAGTCCCCCATGAAAGGCGACGCGCAAGCAATTTCCTGGCTGCAAGCCCAGCTCAAGAACGAGCTCACTGCCATCAACCAGTACTTTCTGCACTACCGCATGCTCAAGCACTGGGGCTTCGACAAGCTGGCCAAGAAGGAATACGAGGAGTCCATCGGCGAGATGAAGCACGCCGACTCGCTCATGGACCGCATCTTCGTTCTCGACGGACTGCCCAATCTGCAGGACCTGGGCAAGCTGCAGATCGGCGAGGACGTGCCGGAAATCCTGGCCTGCGACCTGCGCCTGGAACAGGCCGCCCAGCAGACCATCAAGGAAGGCATGGCCCATTGCGAGTCGGTGCGTGACTATGTCTCGCGCGACCTGCTGCAGAAGATCCTGGACGACACCGAGGAGCACATCGACTTCCTCGAAACCCAGCTGGACGTGATCGAGAAGGTCGGCGTGCAGAACTACCTGCAATCGCAGATGGGCGAAGCGGACTGAACTTGCCGTTGCAGGCATGGCCCAAGCGGACCCTCGGGTCCGCTTTTTTATTGCCGCCGGGCCGCCCCAAGGCAATCAAGCGGCCCCTTGGGGAGCACCGGCTACACGCGAGCTGAGCAAGCGTGGGGGCGTTTTTTACACCATCGCCCGGCGGATGCGCACCGGAATCGACTTATAGGAAGGCGTGCCGCTTTCCTGGTCGACATAGTCCAGCGACACCAGCACATTGGCTTCGGGATAGTAGGCCGCCGCCGTGCCCCGGGCTATGCTGTATTCGATGGCGGTGATGTTCTCCAGCCGCAGCACGCGCCCGGACGACACCGCTTCTATATCCACCAGATCGCCATGCTCCAGCCCGCGCGCGGCCAGGTCTTCGGCGTTCATGAACAGCACGTCGCGGCGGCCGAACACGCCCCGGTAGCGGTCGTCCATGCCGTAGATGGTGGTGTTGTACTGGTCGTGGCTGCGGATCGTCATCAGGCGCAGCACATCCTCGGGCCAGGGCTCGTAGCGCTCGCGCACGCCCGCAAACACCGAGAACATGGCCTTGCCCGAAGCGGTATTCCATCGGCGCTCGGTGGCCGGCAGCGGCATGCGAAAACCGCCTGGCGCGCGGATGCGCTGGTTGTAGCCATCAAAGCCTGCGATAGTGCGCTCGATCAGGTCGCGGATGCGGTCGTAGTCGGCCACCAGGCCCAGCCAGTCCACCTTGCTGCCGGGCAGCGCCGCGCGGGCCATGCCGGCGACGATGGCGCATTCCGAGCGCAGATGCGCCGACGCCGGCTTGAGCTTGCCGGCCGAGGCATGGACCATGGACATGGAGTCCTCGACGGTGATGGACTGCGGCCCTCCGGCCTGCACGTCCAGCTCGGTGCGCCCCAGCACCGGCAGCAAAAAGGTTTGCTTGCCGACCAGCAGATGCGAGCGGTTGAGCTTGGTGCCCAGGTGCACGCTCAGCTCCAGTTTCTTCATCGCGGCAAAGCAGCGCTGCGGATCGGGCATGGCCACGGCCAGATTGCCACCCAGGCAGATCAGCGCCTTGGCCGAGCCGTCAGCCATGGCCTCCATGGCCTTGACCGCGTCGTGGCCGTGGGCCCGGGGCGGCGTGAAGCCGAAGACCTGCTCGAGGTGCTGCAGAAAGGCTTCCGTCGGCTTTTCGGAAATTCCGACCGTGCGATTGCCCTGCACGTTCGAGTGGCCGCGCAGCGGGCAGATGCCGGCGCCGGGCTTGCCGATATTGCCGCGCAGCAGCAGCAGATTGGCTATCAGCTTCACATTGGCGGTGCCGGTGTTGTGCTGGGTGATGCCCATGCCGTAGGCCACGATGGCCGCCGTGGACTTGGCATAGGCCTCGGCCACCTGCTCCAGCTCGGAGCGGCGCAGACCGCTTTCGGCCTCGATATCCGCCCAGCCCGTGGCCTCCAGGTCGGCCGCCAGCGCGTCCAAGCCCAGCGTGTGCTCGGCGATGAAGGCATGGTCGAGCACACCGCCGCGCTCGGCCTCCAGCGCCAGCAGCGCCTTCATGATGCCCTTGAGCGCCGCCGCATCGCCGCCGGCCTTGACCAGGTAATAGGCGGAGGCGATGTCGGTCGAGCCGTTGGTCGCCATTTCCACCAGGTTCTGCGGATCGGCAAAGCGCTCCAGCGCCCGCTCGCGCATGGGGTTGAACACGATGATGGGCACCTTGCGGCGGGCCGCTTCGTGCAGCGTGCCCATCATGCGCGGGTGATTAGTGCCGGGGTTGTGGCCTATCGAGAGAATGAAGTCGGTGTGGTCGAAGTCGTCCAGCGAAACCGTTCCCTTGCCAATGCCTATGGACTGCGGCAGGCCGGTGCTGGTGGCCTCGTGGCACATGTTGGAGCAGTCGGGAAAGTTGTTGGTGCCGAGCTCGCGCGCAAACAGCTGGTACAGATAGGCGGCTTCGTTCGAGGTGCGCCCCGAAGCGTAGAACTCGGCCTGGTCCGGTGAATCCAGGCTGCGCAGCACCTGGCCGATGCACTCGAAGGCCGCGTCCCAGGCGATGGGGCGGAATTTGTCGCTGGCCGCGTCATAGGCCATGGGATGGGTCAGGCGGCCGAAATACTCCAGCTCGAAATCGGACAGCTCCAGCAGCGAGGACACGGTGCGCTGCGCGAAGAATTCGGGCGTCACGCGCTTGCTCGTGGCCTCCCAGGTCACGGCCTTGGCGCCGTTCTCGCAGAACTGGAAGGTGGAGCGGTGCTCCTTGTCGGGCCAGGCGCAGCCCGGGCAGTCGAAGCCCGTGGGCTGGTTGGTACGCTGCAGCAGCATGGGTGCTTCGACAAGCTTCATCTGCTGGTACACGGCCTTGGCCGTGGCCCGCAACGCGCCCCAGCCGCCGGCGGGGCTATCGTAGGGACGTATGCCCGGCACTTCGCGTCGTTTGCTCATGGGTGATCTGGATTGGATTTTTACGGGGTATCGGCGGCTCCGAACAGGCACTATCCGGCTGCATTTCCGCCATCGTGGGCAGCATGCCCCAGCCGGCCGGGCCGGCTCCAATCGTTTGTTCTGATTGATTGATAACCTGCGTTTATCACGCCGCCTGATCCAGGGACTCCTTGAACGCGGCCTCCAGGTCGAGGCCGGCGGCAATCTGCCAGACGGCCTGCGACAGCGGCGGCTGTGTGTCGCGCCGCAGCCGGACCAGGCACACGTCCTCGCGGTGCTCCGGCAAAAGGGTATGGGCCCTCAGGCCCGAGCTCCCATGGCCCAGCGGCACGGCGCTGAGCGGCATGATGGTGAATGCCCGCCCGCTCTGGCATTCGGCCAGCAGCACGCGCATGTCGTTGGTCTCCAGCACCACGCGCGGCGCCGCATCGGCGGCCTCGAACCGCTCCCCCAGCGTGCGACGGTTCTGCATGTCCCGGCTCAGCAGGCATAGCGGCAGCTCGGCGACCTCGGCCCAACCGAGCTGGTGCGGCAGCGATGCCTGCTCGCTGGCCACGAGCACATAGTGTTCCGTGAACAGGGGCAGCACGTCATAGTCCTCGCCCGCGACCGAGCGGTCGTACAGCATGCCCAGCAGAATCTGCTGCGATTTGAGACGCTGCAGGATCTCCGGCGTGCTGAGGGAAGCGACCTCCAGCGTCAGCTGCGGCAGGATCTCCCGGTACTGGGCGCTCAACAGCGTGGCCGCATGACCTGCGGTGGGAATCACGCCCATGGCCAGGTGCCCGCCCGGCACGCTGCGGATCAGTTCGGCCTCCTGCTTGAGCCCCTCAAGGGAGGCCAGCATCTGGCGTACCCACTGGATGACGCGTTCACCCTCCGGGGTGATGCCTTCGAAGCTGCGGTTGCGCCGGATGATGGTGATGCCCAGCTCGCGCTCCAGCTCCCGTATGCCGTTGGACAGCGCGGGCTGCGAGACATGGCAGCTTTCGGCGGCCCGGCCGAAGTGCCGGTACTTGTCCAGGGCGATCAGGTAGTGGAGCTGGCGTATGAACATGCGGGATTTCCGGGCCGGACCGCCGGCGCACGGCGCCGGTTGCCTCCCGGTTGGAATGAATCCCCCCAGTTTAAGGGCCGCACTCCGCTCCAGAGAATCGGCCGCTAGGCCGGCAGCAGGAAATCGCGGCTGATCCCGTAGCCCAGGTCCTTGATGCGGTCGAGGGACTGCGTCAGATAGGCATGCAGGCCCATGGTCAGTATCTCGTCGATGCGGCCGTATTGCAGGTCTGCCAGCAGGCGGCCAGCGAGCGCGGCATATCGGCCCTCGGCATGAGCAGTTCGGCCACGCGCTCAGGCGTGATCACGTCGCGGTATACCTTGCGATAGACCTCGAAGGCGGAGACGCTGCGCAGCAGGGCTGCGCCAATGGTAGAAGTCGATCCAGCACATACCGCAGATCGTCCGGCTCGCGGCACATCCAGGTCGGCACGTTCTGCAAGATGGGCTCCTCGCCCAGATAGAAGCGGATCATCTCGGGAACATGGGGGTAGACCGACTTGTCGTCGGCCAGGCCCGTGCCCACGGCATTGCAGATATTGACGTTGCCCGTGCGGTAGGCCCGCATCAGGCCCGGGCAACCCAGCGTGGAGCCCGGACGGAACACCCCGGGGTCCAGGAAGTCGTCGTCCACGCGGCGATAGATCACATCCACGCGCTGCAGGCCCTGCGTGGTGCACATGCAGACCATGTCCTTCTAGACCACCAGGTCCTGGCCCTCGACCAGCTCCACACCCATCTGCGGGGTCAGGAAGGCATGCTCGAAATAGGCGCTGTTGTGCATGCCGGGCGGCGCGCTCGCGCGCAGGGTGTCGAGGGGTCCAGATACCTCTCGTCCAATGGCTGCATTTTTTCCTCTGGCCTCCGGGTCTGCCGCTGCAAGCCCTGTGCCAACCCGGTGCGCTCAATCGCTTTCCGTGTTCAGCGGCGCAGCGTGCACATCCCAATAATGCGCCCGAATCAGGCGCTCGCAGAGCAATGCCTCGGGCTGCGCCGATTGCCACAGCGCCGCGCCGCAGCGATCCTGCCGCACCACCGTGCTGCCGGCCTGCACGTAACGCTGCACCACGGCCGGCACGGGATGGCCGAAGCGGTTGCGGTAGCCCGCCTGCACCACGGCCCAGCGCGGCGCCAGCGCCTCTATCCACGGCGCCGAGGACGAGGTCTTGCTGCCATGGTGGGGCACCAGCAGCCAGTCCAGCGGGCCGGTCAGCCCCTGGGAAACCAGCTGTCGCTCCTGGGCGGCCTCGATATCGCCGGCCAGCAAGGCCACGCGCCCGGAGGCGGAACGCAGCCGCAGCACGCAGCTGCCGGCATTGGGTGACGGCTTGGCGCCACGCACCGGCCAGGTGCTCCCCGCATCAAAAGGGTGCAGAACCTCGAACGTCACGCCATCCCATTGCCAGCGCTCTCCCGCCGTGCAGCGCCTCACCGGCGCCAGGGCGGCCAGCGAAAAATCATGGATCACCGAATCCGAGCCCCAGACCGTGATGGCAGGGCCCGCAGCCTTCAGCGCCTGGTACAGGCTCAAGGCACCGCCGGTGTGATCGGTATCGCGGTGGCTGAGCATCATGGCATCGGGCCGCAGGCCCAGAGACTGGAACAGCGGCAGCAGCACGCGCTCGCCGGCGTCGCTGTGCTGGCTGTATCGCGGGCCGGCGTCGTACAGCAGGCTGTGGTTCCGGGTGCTGAGCAGCACCGCATTGCCCTGTCCGATGTCGGCAGCCAGCACCTCGAACTCGCCCCAGGCCGGCCGCGGCAAAGGCCACCATAGCGCGGGCAAGCAGCACATGGCGGCCACCGCCCGCACGCGGCCCGGCAGCGGCGCCACCAGCAGCAGGCCGGCCGCAATGGCGACGGCGCCGGCCCACCATGCCGGCTGCGGCAAGGTCAGGACGGCCAGGGGCGCCCCCGCCAGCCAGTGCAGCAAGGCCATGAGCGGCTCCAGTGCCAACGCCGCCAATGCTGCCGCCTGGGGCAGCACGGCACTGGCCAGGGCCAAGGGCGTGACCAGCAGCGTGATCCAGGGAATGGCAACCAGATTGGCTACCAGACCGATCACGGAAACCTGGCCGAACAGCAACAGGCTCAAGGGCGCCAGGGCCAGCGAAATCAGCCATTGCTCGCGCCACATGTCCAGGGTCCTGCCCAGGGCCTTGCCCGCCGCCGTGACCGTCTCGCCGGGGGGCTGTTCGCGCCGGTCCGTGGCCAGCAGCACGCCGACGGCGACAAAGCTGAGCCAGAACCCGGCCTGCCATAGCGCCCAGGGGTCTGCCACCAGCACCACGGCCAATGCCAGCAGCCAGACCTGGGGCCAGGGCCAGCGCAGGCCCCACCATTGCAGAATGCCCACCACGGCCAGCATGCATACCGTGCGCTGCGCCGGCACGCCCCAGCCGCTGAACATGGCATAGCCCGCCGCCAGCACGGCGCCGGCCAAGAGGGCTGCGCGCGGCGCGGGCAGCCGCTGGCAGGCCCGCGCGCTCAGGCGCCACAGCCGCCCCGTCGCCCAGGCCGCCAGCCAGGCAAACATCGTGATGTGAAGGCCCGAGATGCTCATCAGATGGGCCACGCCGGTCTGCCTGAACAGCGTCCAGTCCTGCCGGTCCACGGCCTGCTGGTCGCCCACGGCCAGCGCCGCCACCACGCCGATGGCGGATTCCCGCCCGGACTCACTGAGCGCGGGCCACCAGCGCTGCAGCACGGCGGCCTGGGCCCGGATGCGGTCGCGCAGCCACTGGCGCCAGCGCTGCATGCGGTAGCCAGCGTCCACCTCAAGCCGCTGCGGCGGCGGGCTTTCGCGCACATAGCCCGTGGCCTGCACGCCCTGCTCCCATTGCTGCAACTCGAAATCGAAGCCGTGCGGGTTGCGCGCGCCATGGGGGCGCTTGACGCGCACCGTCATGCGCCAACGCTGGCCGGGCTCCAGCGCCATGCCCTGGGCCCAGGCCGGGCCTTCGGGATGCGATGCGGCCTGGCTGCCCCAGGGCACATACCAGGCCAGTTCGATCATCGCGGGAAACAGGCGCTCGGGCTGCCCGGAATGCCCGGCATCCATGGGCCAGGCCTGCTCCACCTCGAAGCGCCAGCGCTGGCCCTGCGCCGTGTTCTGCAGCATGGAGGCAATCGTGCCCTGCACCACCAGATCCCGCCCCTCCAGCTCGCTGGGCAAGGTCTGCTCCAGATAAGCATGGGCGCGCCAGCCCGTGGCGGCAGCCGTCACGCTGGCTGCGCACAACAGCCCCAGCAGACGGATCGACCAGCCCTTGCAGTGCCGGCCCGGCGCCAGACCCGCAGCCACCAGGCCCAGACACAGCAGCACCTGATAGACCCATAAGGGCCACAGCCACGGCTGGGTGACCTGCCAGGCCGCACCCAGCACGCAGCCCCACAAGACCCAGGCCCAGGAAGCAGGTGCTACGGCATTGCGCACCGGCAAAGGCGGAAATGAGGCAGTGCGAAAGTGGGGCATGGCTTGCATGCTAGCTCGGATGACCTCACACCCACCCACTCTCAACGAGCCGCCGCACTGCACCGGCAAGTTCAAACTAAAATAATTGGTTACAAAATAGAGAACTCCATTCCGAATGCGCTGGGTTTGCCGGACCATCTGAACGAATGCCTAATCTCGACCTCCCGACGATCATTGCCTATGCCGGAGGCATGGCCTGCATCGTAGGACTCATATTGGCGGTACTGGGCAGGAGCTTTCCGGCGTCCATCCAGGGTTGGGGCTATTGGGCAGGGGGTGCGCTCGTAGGCGGCGGCCTGGGCATGCTGACCCGGGGGTGGCTGCGCAGCATGGCGCCCGAAGATGTCGCCATCGCGGCACAGAACATCTGCCTCATCATGACGGCCGGCCTGTTTCTCGTGGGCACTTGCCGGTTGTTTGAGTGGCCGCTGCCACGGCATTTCCTGCTGGTGTTGTTTGGCGCGGCAGTGCTCGCCTCCTGCATCTTCTTCGGCTACGAATCCGCCGCCATCCACCGCCGCATCTTCGCGCGCAGCCTGCTGGCGACCCTCTATGCCTACCACGCATGGGTGGTGATCCGCCAGCCGCGCACACTCGCCACACGGGTCACCGTCAGTACCTTGGTCGCACTGGTCGCGCTCCTGCTGCTGCGCGCCGTGAGCGGCTATCTATTTCCCGAGTCGGATGGCATCCACTCCGTCGCCTGGCTGCAGCAGGCCTATGCCGTGGGCTTTTCTTCGACGGATGTTTTGATTCCCATGTGCGCCATCCTCATGATGTCGGAAAAACTGCGTGGCGCGCTAGAACACGAAACCATGCACGACAGCCTGACCGGCTTGCCCAACCGCCGCGCAGTCCTGACCGAACTGGACAGGCTATTCACGCTGGCCAAGCGGACCAAAATGTTTGTGCTGGTGGTATTCATTGATCTGGACGGATTCAAAAAAATCAACGACACCTACGGGCACGAGGTCGGTGACCAATTTCTGGCAGAGGCTGGACGGCGCATATCGACCGGCCTGCGTTCGGGCGACATGCTGGGGCGAATGAGTGGCGACGAATTTGTGGTGCTGGGCTTGATGCACCCGACCGAGCCCTCTTGCGATACGGCTATGGACGCCATCCGTGACCGGTTGACGCCACAGCTGATAGGGAACTTTGCGTTTGCCGGCAGCAGCTTTGACTACGCAGGTGCCAGCTTTGGCCTGGTGGCGGCGGATCCGGCGGCCAGTTCACCGGAGGCCACGCTCAGGGCTGCGGATGAGCGCATGTATGCGGAAAAACGGACCAAGCGAATGCTGGAGGTCGCGTAGAGAAACCTGTTCAGCGATTGTCGGTGCTGTTGCCCTCGTCCTCTTCCAGTACTCCGCGCAGGAAAGAAATCAGCGTCGACTTGCTGGAGCCCGCAGCTATCGGTTCTGGCAAAGCCCCAGCAGAAACCGTGCTGCAGGCAAACAGGCTGTGTCACACTTGACCGCCTTGTTTTCCTCTCACATGGAGCCGCCATGAGCGTTTACGACAAACTCAAAGAACTCAACATCACCCTGCCCGAAGTGGCCCTGCCGGCCGCCGCCTATCTGCCCTATGTGCAGACCGGCAATCTGGTGTTCCTGAGCGGCCATATCGCCAAGAAGAACGGCCAGCCCTGGGTGGGCAAGCTCGGCGAGAACATGGGCACCGACGAAGGCAAACAGGCCGCGCACGCCGTGGCCATCGACCTGCTGGGCACGCTGCAGCATGCTGCGGGCGGCGACCTGAACCGCGTCAAGCGCATCGTCAAGGTCATGAGCCTGGTGAACTCTTCCACCAGCTATACCGAGCAGCACCTGGTCACCAACGGCTGCAGCGAGTTGCTGGCCGAGGTGATGGGCGATGCCGGCAAGCATGCCCGCAGCGCCTTCGGCGTGGCGCAAATTCCCATGGGATGCTGCGTGGAAATCGAGCTGATTGCAGAGCTAGGATAACCCCCTGAGGCGCTAAGCGCCTTCCCCCAAGGGCGACGACGCCTGCGCCGCGGGGCGGCTCTTGCTCGGCGTCTCTGGCCTGGGATGCGCCAGAGCGCAGAGCACTTATTCCACGCGCGTCACGCTGCTCGGTTTGAAGCCCAAATCGGCCGCCTTGCCCTTGCGGCCGCGCGTGCCGCGCGCATTGTTGAGGCTGCGGATTTCCAGCGACTCGCTGCGGGCCTTGCCGCCGCGGCCCATGCCGTCCAGGCGGATGCTGCGCGTATAGGCCGCAGCGCCTGCCAGCAGGTCCTTGTCCTCCAGGCCCAGCAGCATCAGGCCGCGCCCGCCCTTGGGCATGTGCTTGAGCTCGCTGATCTCGAAGGTCAGGATGCGGCCGCCAACCGAAGCGCAGATCACATGCGTGGCCGGCTGCAGCAGGCCCGGGCCCTGCTCGCCGCCTTCGACATATTCGGCACGCGCCCCCATGGGCACGCCCTGCACCACCGAAGGTGCGCACAGCGTCTCGCCACCGGCCAGCGACACAAAGGCCTTGCCAGCCTTCTGGCGCGAAACCATGTCGCCCACGGTGGCGACAAAGCCGTAGCCGCCAGCGCCCGACAGCAGCAGCTGCGTGCCCTCGGCGCCGGCAAAGTAGTAGCGCAGCTGCGTGCCGGCCTCCAGCTCGATCAGCGTGGTCACGGGCTGGCCGTCGCCGCGCCCGCCAGGCAAGGCCGACACGGGCACGGAGTACACGCGGCCGTTGCTGCCGAAGGCGATCAGCTGGTCCACCGTGCGGCACTCGAAAGTGCCGTGCAGGCTGTCGCCGGCCTTGAAGCCCAGCGTGCCGGCTTCCACGCCATGGCCCTGGCGCGTGCGCACCCAGCCCTTGTCGGAAATGATGACGGTGACGGCCTCGTCCACCACCTTGACTTCGGCGACGACCTTTCTTTCCTCCTGGATCAGGGTCCGGCGGTCGTCGCCAAAGGTCTTGGTGTCCTGCTCGATTTCCTTGCAGATCAGGCGGCACATGGCCGATTCGCTGCCCAGCACCTCCTCGAGCTTGTCCTGGTCGGTGCGCAGCTCCTTGAGCTCCTGCTCGATCTTGATGGCCTCCAGGCGGGCCAGCTGACGCAGACGGATTTCGAGGATGTCCTCGGCCTGGCGCTCGGACAGGTTGAACGCGTCGATCAAGGCCTGCTTGGGCTCATCGCTGGCGCGGATGATGGCAATGACCTTGTCGATGTTGAGCAGCACGGCCTGACGGCCTTCGAGGATGTGAATGCGATCCAGCACCTTGGCCAGCCGGTGCTGGCTGCGGCGCGTCACGGTCCGGAAGCGGAAGACTATCCATTCCTCCAGCATCTGGCGCAGCGACTTCTGCACCGGACGGCCGTCCAGGCCGATGCTGGTGAGGTTGATGGAGCTGGAGGACTCCAGGCTGGTGTGGGCCAGCAGCGCCGTGATCAGCTCCTGCTGCGGAATCTTGCCGGTCTTGGGCTCGAAGACGATGCGCACCGGCGCATCCTTGCTCGACTCGTCGCGCACGCCGTCGAGCACGGCCAGCACGCTGGCCTTGAGCTGGGTCTGATCCTGGCTCAAGGCCTTCTTGCCGGCCTTGACCTTGGGGTTGGTGATGTCCTCGATCTCCTCGAGCACCTTCTGCGCCGAGACGCCGGGCGGCAGTTCGGTCACCACCATCTGCCACTGGCCGCGCGCCAGCTCCTCGATCTTCCAGCGTGCGCGCACCTTGAGGCTGCCGCGGCCCGTGCGGTAGGCGTCGGCGATATCGCTGCTCGAGGAAATGATCTGCCCGCCGCCCGGATAGTCGGGACCGGGAATCAGCGCCAGCAGCTCCTCTTCAAGCAGTTGGGGCTTCTTGATCAGCGCCACGCAGGCCGTGGCCACTTCGCGCAGGTTGTGGCTGGGGATTTCGGTGGCCAGGCCCACGGCAATGCCGCTGGCACCGTTGAGCAGAGCAAACGGCAGGCGCGCCGGCAACTGGCGCGGCTCGGAGGTAGAGCCGTCGTAATTGGGCACGAAGTCCACCGTGCCCATGTCGATCTCGTCGAGCAGCAAGCTGGTGATCTTGGACAGGCGCGCCTCGGTATAACGCATGGCCGCGGCGCCGTCGCCGTCGCGGCTGCCGAAATTGCCCTGGCCATCGACCAGCGGATAGCGCTGGTTGAAATCCTGGGCCATGCGCACCAATGCGTCGTAGGCCGACTGGTCGCCGTGCGGGTGAAAGCGGCCCAGCACGTCGCCGACCACGCGCGCGCTCTTGACGGGCTTGGCCGCCGTATTGCCGCCCGGCCCGCCGTAGGACAGGCCCATGCGATCCATGGCGTAGAGAATGCGGCGCTGCACGGGCTTGAGGCCGTCGCAGACATCGGGAAGGGCTCGGCCCTTGACCACCGACAAAGCATATTCGAGATAGGCGCGCTGGGCATATTGCCCCAGATCCAATGCATCGCCTGCGGCCTGATCCGCCAGATCCAGTGTGGTTTGATCGCTCATGAATTCGTTGTAGTTTTTGAAGATTCGCCGTAATCCGCCGCTCGCGGCGCCATCAGGGAAGCGGTGCGTCCGAGACCGTGGGCGCCGGCAGCGTCATGCGTATGCGCGGCGCACTCCTGCCGGAAGCGGCAGCAGCACCCGAGGCAGACGCCACACGCGTGCCTGGCGCCAAGGGCCGGGCCGCCTGAAGCTGTTCGTAAATACCCATGACCGCCTTGACGTAGTTGCGGGTTTCCTTGAAAGGGGGAATCGCCTGGCCCGCGCGCTGCACCGCGCCCTCGCCCGCGTTGTAGGCGGCAAGCACCAGATCCAGGCGCCCGGGGAACAGCCCCATCAGATAGTTGAGGTAGCGTGCCCCGGCCGGCACATTGACGGCCGGATCGGCCAGCTGCTGCTGGATGCTGCGCTGCTTGCTGGCGGCAACGCCAAAGCGCTGCGCCGTGGCGGGCATCAGCTGCATCAGGCCCACGGCCCCCTTGGGCGAGACGGCACCGGCATCAAAGCCCGACTCCACGGCAATCACGGCCTTGAGCAGATCGAAGTCCACACCCGTGGTGTCGGCTGCCTTGCGCACATGCCCGCTCACGCTCTTGAAGCCCGGCGACACCTCGAAGAAGCCGCTGCTGCGCGCTTGCGATGCCGCGCCGCGCGGCATGTGCAGGCCCTGCCGGCCCCGCAGGGTGCTGTCGTAGACATTGCCCTTGAAGTACAGCTTGTAGCGCTCGTCCAGGGCCTCCGCGGCGAAATGGGTCACGCCCAGTTCGTCCACATAGGCCCACAGGTCGGCATGCGCGGCCGGCACATAGCCCGCGAGCGCCGCACCGCCGGCCAGCACCAGGCTTGCCAGGCGTTTAGATATCGACTTCCACGGCATCGCCATGCAATTCCATCAGTTCGCGGCGGGCCGCCGCTTCGCCCTTGCCCATGAGCTTGGTGACGACCTGCTCGGCCGCCGCGAAGTCCAGGTTCATGAACTGCACGGGCAGCAGGCGGCGCGTGTCGGGGTTGAGCGTGGTTTCCCACAGCTGCTCGGCATTCATCTCGCCCAGACCCTTGAAGCGGCTGACCTGGCATTTCTCGCGCGGCACGCCGTCCTTGGCGCATTTCTCCATGATGGCGTCGAGCTCGCCGGCATCAAGGGCATAGACCTTGATGGCCGGCTTCTTGCCGCGCGCGGGCACGTCCACGCGGAACAGCGGCGGCAGGGCGACATGGATGTGTCCGGCCTCGATGAGCTTGGGGAAATGCTTGAAGAACAGCGTCAGCAGCAGCACCTGGATGTGCGAGCCGTCCACGTCGGCATCGGACAGAATGCAGATCCTGCCGTAGCGCAGCCCCGAGAGATCGGGTTCATCATTGGGCCCGTGCGGGTCCACGCCGATGGCCACCGAAATGTCGTGGATTTCGTTGTTGGCAAACAGGCGGTCGCGGTCCACTTCCCAGGTGTTGAGCACCTTGCCGCGCAACGGCAGGACGGCCTGGGTTTCCTTGTCGCGGCCCATCTTGGCGCTGCCGCCGGCCGAATCGCCCTCGACCAGGAACACCTCGTTGAGGCTGAGGTCGCGGCTTTCGCAGTCGGTAAGCTTGCCGGGCAGCACGGCCACGCCGGAGCCCTTGCGCTTCTCGACCTTCTGGCCGGCCTTCTGGCGTGTCTGCGCGGCCTTGATCGCGATCTCGGCCAGCTTCCGGCCCCATTCCACATGCTGGTTGAGCCACAGCTCCAGCGCCGGGCGCACAAAGCCCGAGACCAGTCGCACGGCATCGCGCGAATTCAGGCGCTCCTTGATCTGGCCCTGGAACTGCGGGTCCAGCACCTTGGCATTGAGCACATAGCTGGCGCGCGCGAACACGTCGTCGGGCATGAGCTTGACGCCCTTGGGCAGCAGCGAGTGCATGTCGATGAAGGCCTTGACCGCCTGGAACAGGCCGTCGCGCAGGCCGCTGTCGTGCGTGCCGCCCGCCGTGGTGGGGATCAGGTTCACATAGCTTTCGCGCAGCGGCGCGCCGTCCTCGGTGAAGCCCACGCACCAGGCCGCGCCCTCGCCTTCGGCAAAGCTGTCGTGGTTGCGGTCGGCAAAGCCTTCGCCTTCGAACAGCGGGATCACGGGCTCGGCGCTCAGGCTTTGCTGCAGATAGTCGCGCAGGCCGCCCTTGAACTGCCAGGTCTGGTTGTCGCGCGTCTTCTCGTTGACCAGCGACACCGCCACGCCGGGCATGAGCACGGCCTTGCTGCGCAGCAGATGTACCAGCTCGCCCATGGGCAGATGCGAGGATTCGAAATACTTGGCATCGGGCCAGGCGCGCACCGTGGTGCCGCTCTTGCGCTCGCCGGCGGCCAGGGGACGCACCTGCAGCGGCTCGATCACGTCGCCGCCCGAGAACGCCAGGGTTGCCACCTGGCCATCGCGATGCACCTGGACTTCCAGCCTGGTGGCCAGGGCATTGGTCACCGAAACGCCCACGCCGTGCAGACCGCCCGAGAAGCTGTAGGCGCCGCCGTTGCCCTTGTCGAACTTGCCGCCCGCGTGCAGGCGCGTGAACACCAGCTCCACCACGGGCGCCTTTTCCTCGGGATGCAGGCCGAACGGAATGCCGCGGCCGTCATCCTCGACGCTGAAGGAGCCGTCGGCATGAAGGGTGAACTTGATTTTCTTGCCAAAGCCGGCCAGCGCCTCGTCGGCCGCGTTGTCGATCACCTCCTGCAGAACGTGCAGGGGGTTGTCGGTGCGCGTATACATGCCGGGGCGCTGCTTGACGGGCTCCAGACCCTTGAGGACGCGGATCGAGCCTTCGGAATATTCGCTGGCGGAAGAAGAGGATGGTTTAGCTGCCATGGGGGCGGATTGTAGTGGCCTCTCCAGATGGAGGCTGGATAAATTCACAGTTGTTTACCACCCAATACTCTCGCACAAACCCTAGCCCCCTGTCTTGCACATTGGTTTGACTGCGCGTTTGGGCAAGTCAACCTGCCGCGCATGCGACGGCCTGCCCACCCCGAAAACCCGCAGTTTCGCTACAGTCATGCGTTCGACCCGAACCTGGCTTGCGCGGTTTTGCGCAAGCTCCTGCGAATCACTGCGGACAAGGCATGACAAAGACAGCAACCTCCACCATGTCCATGACACAGATTCTTCTGTGCGGCGGCGCCATCGTCACCTTGTCCATGGGCATACGCCACGGCTTCGGCCTGTGGCTGCAGCCCGTCACCCAGCAAATGGGCTGGACGCGCGAAAGCTTTTCGCTGGCCATCGCCGTGCAGAACATCTCCTGGGGCATTCTGGGCATTTTCGTGGGCATGCTGGCCGACCGGCTCGGCGCCTTCAAGGTGCTGATCGGCGGCACCCTTCTCTATGCGCTGGGCCTGGTCGGCATGGCCTTGTCGCCCACCACGCTGATGTTCACGTTGACGGCCGGCGTGCTCATCGGCGCGGCCCAGGCCGGCACCACTTACGCCGTGATCTACGGCGTGCTGGGCCGCCAGATTCCGTTGGCACGGCGCAGCTGGGCCATGGGCGTCACGGCTGCCGCCGGCTCGTTCGGGCAGTTCTTCATGGTGCCTGTGGAAGGCGCGCTGATCTCCTGGCTCAACTGGTCCAACGCGCTGCTGGTGCTGGCGGCTTTCGCGCTGCTGATCGGCCTGCTGGCCTTCGGCCTGCGCGAACCGGGCTTCGGCTCGGGCAGGCCCATGCACCGCGAACAGACCGTGGCCCAGGCCTTCAAGGAAGCCTGGTCCACGCCCAGCTTCGTGCTGCTCACGGCCGGCTACTTCGTCTGCGGCTTCCAGGTCATGTTCATCGGTGTGCACATGCCCAGCTACCTCAAGGACTTCGGCATCGCACCCCAGGTCGCCAGCTACTCCCTGGCGCTGGTGGGCCTGTTCAACATCTTCGGCACCTATCTGGCGGGCAACCTGGGACAGAAGCTGCCCAAGCGCTATCTGCTGTCGGGCATCTACAGCCTGCGCTCGCTGGTGACCGTGCTGTTTTTGCTGGCCCCCCTGTCGCCCTGGTCGGTCTACCTGTTCTCCGCGGCCATGGGCTTTCTGTGGCTGTCCACCGTGCCGCTGACCAATGCCACCATCGCCCAGATCTTCGGCGTGCAGCATCTTTCCATGCTGGGCGGCTTCGTCTTCTTCAGCCACCAGATCGGCAGCTTCCTCGGCGTGTGGCTGGGCGGCTATTTGTACGACCTGAGCGGCAATTACGGCATGGTCTGGTATCTGTCGATTGCTCTTGGCATTTTTGCGGCGCTGATCAACCTGCCCGTGCGCGAAGCTGCCGTCCAGCGCATCACCACCGCCCAGGCGGCCTAGACGGGCTGACGCCATGCAGCTCAAGCCCTGGCAACGCATATCCATCTGGGCCGCCGTGCTGGCGCTGCTGCTGGCCGTGTTCGCCCTGTATCTGCAGCCGGAATTCATGGTCTCGCTGGCCGATGCGGTCTGGGCCTGCTTCTAGGACTGCCAGCTGCCTCGCGCTGCTATAGTTTTCGGCAAGATGACCCGCCCACAACCTGCAGAGGCCTCCGCGCTGCCTCACACCCATGGCGCGCAAGCGCCTTCCGAATGGATTGCCCGCTTTGCCCACCTGGTCCGCCCTGGCGGCTCCGTGCTGGACATCGCCTGCGGCCTGGGCCGCCACATGCGGCTGTTTCATGCACAAAATCATGCTGTCACCGGCATCGATAAATCGCTGGTCGCTATTGAATCGGCAGCAATTCTGGGCGAAGCCATCCAGGCCGATATCGAGAACCATCCCTGGCCGCTGGCCGGCCGCAGCTTCGACGGCGTGGTGGTAACCAATTACCTCTGGCGCCCTCTGTGGCCGCAGCTTCTGGCCTGCGTCCAACCCGGCGGCGTGCTGCTCTACGAGACCTTTGCCCAGGGCAATGAAGCCTACGGCAAGCCCTCGCGTCCCGACTTTCTGCTGGCACCCGGCGAACTGCTTGAAGTCTGCAGGGGCTGGACCGTGGTTGCCTACGAGCACGGTGTTCTGGGCCTGCCCGATCGCGTGGTGCAGCGCATTGCGGCCATCAGGCCCGGCACGACGACAGCGACGCCAGCCCGGTTGCAGCCCTGAGCCTCCTTTTTCCCAATCAGCGATCGGCCGCAATAGCCGTCGACGGCAGCGCCCAGCAACGCAACAATATGACGCGATCACATTTATAATTTCGTCATATCGACATTTATCGAAAACACATTGACGAAAATACGTATTTGCCATCAGCCTGTCCATGAAAACCACACAAGCCAGGGCAGGCCTGTTTGTAGAATGGGCTTTTCCCGTTTCAGCTTCAGATTGCGGACATGACCTCTTCCTCCGTCGCCCTCACTGGCAGCATTGTTGCCCTCATCACGCCCATGCACGAAGACGGTAGCGTCGACTACCCCAGCCTGCGCAAACTGATCGACTGGCACGTGGCCGAAGGCACCGACTGCATCGGCGTGGTCGGCACTACCGGCGAGTCGCCCACGGTCAGCGTGGGAGAGCATTGCGAAATCATCCGCGTGTCGGTGGAACAGGCCGCCGGCCGCGTCTCCATCATGGCCGGCTGCGGCGCCAACAGCACGCTCGAAGCCATCGAGCTGGCACGCTACGCCAAGAAGGTGGGGGCCAACAGCCAGCTGCAGGTCGTGCCCTATTACAACAAGCCCACGCAGGAAGGCCAGTACCAGCATTTCAAGGCCATTGCCGAAGCAACCGGCGACCTGCCCGTGATCCTGTACAACGTGCCCGGCCGCTCCGTGGCGGACATGCAACATGACACCGTGCTGCGCCTGGCCCGGATCCCCGGCATCGTGGGCATCAAGGAAGCCACGGGCAATATCGAGCGCGCCCAGTGGCTGATCCGCGAAGTTCCCCAGGGCTTTGGCGTCTACTCGGGCGATGATCCGACCGCCGTGGCCCTGATGCTGTGCGGCGGCCATGGCAACATCAGCGTGACGGCCAACGTGGCTCCGCGCCTGATGAGCGAGCTGTGCAAGGCGGCCCTGGCCGGCGACGTCAAGCGCGCCATGGAAATCCAGTTCCAGCTCATGCCCGTGCACAAGAGCCTGTTCGTCGAAGCCAATCCCATTCCCGTGAAATGGGCAGCCGCGCGCATGGGCCTCAGCGGCCCTACCATGCGCCTGCCCATGACGCCCTTGAGCCAGAATCTTGAGTCCGTCGTCGAGGGTGCTCTACGCGAAGCCGGGCTGCTGTAATCAGCTTGAGATAAGCTAGCGGCTTTTCGCTCACTGCATGAACGCTACCCAAGGACAATCCGCGTGAAACAACACACCGCACGTTTAGGCCTGCTCAGCATCGCCCTGGGCCTTTCGGCTTGTACGACCACGTTTCAAGAAACCAAGATCGACTACAAGAGCGCTGGCAAGTCGCAGACCCCCAGCCTGGAAGTGCCACCGGACCTGACCCAGCTGTCCCGGGACTCCCGCTACAACGTCCCCGGCGGCGTGGTTTCCGCTGCGGCCATCCAGGCCAATGCCCAGGCGGCCAAGCCCACCAGCAGCAACACGGCCACCAATGCCATCGGCGACGTCAGCATCCAGCGCGACGGCAACCAGCACTGGCTGGTCGTCAAGCGCCCCGCCGACAAGCTGTGGGAGCCCGTGCGCGACTTCTGGCTGGAAAACGGCTTCATCTTCGCGACCGAGGACCGCCAGCTGGGCATCATGGAAACAGACTGGGCCGAGAATCGCGCCAAGCTGCCACAGGACATCATCCGCAAGACCCTGGGCAAGGTGTTCGACTCCCTCTACTCCACCAGCGAACGCGACAAGTTCCGCGTTCGCCTGGAGCGCGAATCCGACGGTACGACCCATATCTATGTCACCCACCGCGGCATGGAAGAGGTCTACACCAGCAACCAGAAAGACAACACCATCTGGCAGCCCCGTGCCCGCGATCCCGAGCTGGAAACCGAATTCCTGCGCCGCATGATGGTCAAGCTCGGAGTGAGCGAAGAGCAGGCCGCCGCAGTGGCCAAGGCCGACCGTGCCGCAGCCGTGACGGCCGTCAATGGCGGCGCGCGCATGGACACGGTCAACGGCCAGCCCGTGCTGCAGATCGACGAAGACTTCGACCGCGCCTGGCGCCGCGTCGGCGTGGCACTGGACCGTACCGGCTTCACCGTGGAAGACCGCGATCGCAGCCGCGGCATCTACTTCGTGCGCTATGTAGACCCCAACGCCAAGGTCGAAGCCAAGGGCTTCTTCAGCAAGATCTTCAGCCGCGGCGCCGAAGCCGCGGCGCCGGTCAAGTACCAGATCCAGGTCAAGGGCGCCGGCAGCAAGTCCAGCGTCTCGGTGCTGAACACGCAAGGCCAGCCCGAGACATCGGCCAATGCCCAGCGCATCATCCGCGTGATCACCGACGATCTCAAGTAGGCGATCGGCCACCAACAAAAAGCCACCGGCCCGCCGCCGATGGCTTTTTTTATTTCATCCATCTCTGTCACCAGGGGGCTTGCCTCTATGAATCCAACGAGGAATGGATGAAATCCTTTGTGGGGATCTGGAGACTCAACGCGTCATCATGGCTTTCGCACGATTGCAAATTTCAGCAGCGCCAAAAACAAAAAACCGCACCAAGGTGCGGTTTTTCTGCATGGGCCCCAGGCCCCGCACTGCAAGCAATGAATTACTTGGCAGCGGCGCCAGCAGCGGCGTCGGCGTTGGCCTTGGCAGCGTCGGCAGCGGGAGCTTCAGCGGCGGGAGCGGGTGCAGCGGCAGGAGCTTCAGCAGCAGGTGCGGGAGCAGCAGCAGGAGCTTCAGCGGCGGGAGCGGGAGCAGCAGGTGCGGGAGCTTCAGCAGCAGGTGCGGGAGCGGGAGCAGGCGCTGCTTCTTCCTTCTTGCCGCAAGCGGCCAGAGCTGCAGCAGCGATCACGGTAGCCAGAATCAGAGAGTTCTTCATAACAATTTCCTTAAGTAGGTTCAGCAAACAATATTTGCATCGCCATTACGGTCAGCTTGTTGCAGCTATTGATCGCTTTGGCAGATCACGTCAAACAGTAAATTCGACTCGGACCGCATTATAGGGAAGTTTTGTCAATGCTGACTAATACTGACAACATCTCAAAAATTCCGCACAAACCGGCCCCGCACCGATTCACAGACAGGCCTGGGCCTGTCCTGGGTAACACTGTGAACCAGAAATAATTTTCTGTCAATTTGCTGACAGGCAACGCGCGGTGCTTTACACAATCTTTGCGTTGCCCGGATCGCCAGGAAATGGCATGGCAAGAGGGGATACGCGAACTTAGCACCCCCGCCTCTTGCGTGTCTGTCAGACATCATCTGCTGAGCGTACCCAGCCGGCATCAAACCACGATGACAGCAACTCCAGTGCGTCGTCACTGGCCCGGGCCAAGTCGCTGCGCGACAGGCCGCGCGTGTCGGCCAGCTTGCGCATCAGCACGGCATCCTTGCCGGCGGCCAGATAGCTTTCGCCGTTGATGAAGATGTGCCTGGCGTCGTACATCATGCGCGTGCGGCGGTCGAGCGCCACGCTTTCGAACATGCCGTTTTCCTCGCCATGCTCAAACCAGACGTTGGACTTGGGCTCGGTCAGGTACTCGCCCAGTGCACGTTCCAGCGCCAGAGGCTCGGCCAGGGCACGCTGCAGCGCGGCACGCGCGAAATCGTGCAAGGCCGTGGGGATCTCGCCGGGCGCCGCCACGGCGGGCTGGTCCGCATCGCGGTAGACGACCGGGGTTTCCGGTTCGTCGGGCTCCTCGGACATGCGCAGCAGCAGTTCGCGCGCCAGCTCCTCGCGGGCCGGCGAGCGAAAGCCTATGGAATAGGTCATGCATTCGCCTTCGGCAATACCGTCATGCGCCCACTTGGGCGGCAGGTACAGCATGTCGCCGGGCTCCAGCACGAACTCTTCTTCGGGCTCGAAGTGCGAAAGAATCTTGAGCGGCACACCGGGCTGCAGCGACAAATCCTTTTGCCGGCCAATGCGCCAGCGCCGCTTGCCATGGGTCTGCAGCAGGAACACGTCGTAGCTGTCGAAATGCGGGCCGACGCCGCCCTGGTCGGTGGCAAAGCTGATCATCAGGTCGTCCAGGCGGGCTTCGGGCACGAAGCGGAACTGCTGCAGCAACTGGTGCACCTTGTCGTCGTGCAGGTCCACGCCTTGCACCAGCACCGTCCAACCCGGGGCATCCAGCGCGGGCAGGCTGCGGCGCGACAGCGGGCCGTGCTTCATCTTCCAGCTGCCGTCAGCCTGGTGCTGGATCAGGCGCGACTCCACGCCATCCTCGCCGGCCATGGCCAGCAGCCTGGCGCGCGGTATCAGGGGCTTCATGCCGGGAATGGCCTGACGCACCAGCAAAGGTTTTTTGTGCCAGTGGCGGCGCATGAATTGGGAAGCTGTCAGCCCGCCCAGCAGGGCCAGCGGTTGGTTGATGTCCATGAGAAAGCAGTCCGCTCGTCAAGAGCAATAAATGAGCAATGCAGCGCATTGTCCTATGAGTGCTCAGTTGACGCCGCCACGCGCCATGGACGCCGGTAGCCCCGTGCGCTGCTTGAACAGGGTCCCAGGTGCGCGCTGCTGTCCGGCTTGGCGCAGATCGCGCCGGAACCGGGCCATGCGCCCGACCCAGATGGACCGGGAATGCCATGACCCCGTGGCCCACGGGTCATGGACATGGACACGGTCACCGTCCGGCGCTGCAACGCCATGATCGACGATGCAGTGACCAAGGGCGCGAAGATGCAGAGGGCGGCTTGTTGCGGCCCAAGCCGCGTCATTCAGGGGAAGTTGTCGTCGTCGAAATAGTCGCCGCCGTCAAAGCTGTCGCTGCCTGCGGCATCGAAGATGTTGTCGCGGCCGGCATCGCGGGCCAGCTGGTCGGAGCCGCCGCTTTCGCCGTAGAAATTCTGCGTGATGTTTTCCTGCACGGCGGGCTGGCCGGAATTGCCACCGCCAAAGAGGCCGCTGCCGCTGCCATGGTGGCCACCCAGCAGATTCTCCAGCCCGTTGAACAGGAACATGCCGCCGGCCACGCCTGCTGCGGAGGCGGCCGCATTGCTCAGAAAGCTGCTGCCGGCCGAGGGCGCTGTCGGCGGTGCAGCCGCATAGACCGATGCAGCCGGTGCTGCTGCCGATACTGCGGGTGAGGCAGGCGCCGCGGCCCTGGGCGTGGCGCCAAACCAGCGCTCGCGCCAGCCAGGCGCCTGCTGGGGCTGGACATTGCGGTAGCCCGCAGATTCGGGCTCCTGCCCATAGCCTCGTTCGGCATCACGCTCGGGTGCGCGGCCAAACTGCGTGTCCAGGCCGCCGGAGAGAAAGCTGCCGCCCCCTTGCGGCGCACCAGACATTCCGCCCTGCGCCACCAGCTGTTGCAGCTTGGCAATCTGCTGCTGCGCCTGTTGCAATCCCTGCTCCAGCAGCAAGGTGCGCTGGGCCAGCCAGTAGGCCGCATCGGGCACCGCCACCAGGCCCTGCCGTACTTCGGCCTCCGCCTGGGCATCCTTGGGCGTGCCCCGGGCCTGGGCCAGGCGCTGGAACAAATCGTGCAGCAATTGCTGTTCTTGAGGGGTCATGGTGCTTGTCCTTTCTGCCGAGCAGATAGGGGCAGTATGCGCGGGGGCAAGAGCGCATTTGTGAAGGCTTTGCTCATGCTGGTAGCACTGTGTAACAAAACACCAAGGCGCACGGCAGCGCCTTCACGGCCGATTCTGCAAGGCCTTGGCTCGCATGGGACAATTGCCGCCATCGCGCCCCGGGCGCCAACGAACAAGCAACAGCCATGGAAGTTACCGAACAATGCGTGGTCGCCCTGACCTGGATCCTCAAAGACACGCTGGGCGAGGAGCTGGACGTGCTCGACGAGCCTGTCGAATTCCTGGTCGGCGGTGATGATCTGCTCAAGCGCGTGGAAGAAGCCCTGCAGGGCCATTCCGTGGGCCAGCAGCTGGACCTGCACCTGGAGCCCGAGGAGGCTTTCGGCGACTACGACGAAAACCTGATCTTTCTCGAGCCGCTCGCCCTCTTCCCCGAGGAAATCGAGGAAGGCATGAGCTTCGAAGCCAGCGCCCTGCCCAAAGGCTGCAGCGAAGTCCCTGCCGAGCTGCTTTACACCGTGAGCGAAATCTACCCCGAGCACGTGGTGCTGGACGGCAACCACCCGCTGGCCGGCATCGCCCTGCGCCTGCACCTGAAAATCGAAGGCGTGCGCCAAGCCACCGAGGAAGAGATCGGCCGCGGCACCGTGGGCACGGGCTTTTTCCGCATCGCGCCCATGGCGCCGGGCAGCGACACGCTGCACTGAGCCGCGCAACACACAGCAGCCAATGAAAAAGGGACTCCGTGGAGTCCCTTTGTTCGTCAGCCTCGCGGCGATCAGCGGTAGATCTGGTTGCCGTCCACGCGCACGTATTCGCCGATATTGAACTGGGGCGGCTGCTGGTAGTCGAAGGCGCGCACGCTGCCGTCGTTGAGCTGCACGGTCACGCGGTAGATTTCGCGCACGCTGCCGCCGCCCATGCCGTTCTGCACGGCATTGCCCGCCAGGGCGCCGCCGACCACGCCGGCAATCGTGGCCAGCGTACGGCCATTGCCCTTGCCCACCTGGTTGCCCAGCACGCCGCCGATCACGCCGCCGGCAATGGCGCCGCCGGCACCCACGCCGCTGGAATCCTGCACGCGCACGGTCTCGATGTTGAGCACGCGACCCTGCTGCACATAGTTGTTCTGATAACCGTAACCGCCGTTGTTCGAGGAATACACGGGGTAGGAATGGGTCTGGTAACTACCGGTCTGGTAGGAGTTGACCGGATAGCCTTGTCCGCTCGCGGGGTAGCCGGAGGCATATTGACCCTGGGGATAGGCAGCACATGCCGAGAGCATGGCCACCACGGCACCTGCAGCGGCAAGACGGCTCCAGCGTTGAATGGCTCGCATTGGAAAATCTCCTGTTTTCGAAAGTACCCGACGAGCCCGCACCGGCCGCGAACCCGCCTCAATCATGCTCAAAGAACGTGTTGACGATCTCTACGCAGCCGCGTTGGAGCGCAATCGGGATGAGTTCGAAGCGATGGCTCGCAGCTTGCACCGGGGTGCAAGCAAGAGACAACGCGCAGAAATCGCCCGATTGCACTCCAACCCTTCGGGACAGTGGCTTTGCGGGCGCTCTGCGGCGTTGCAAATCCTCGCAATAGCAGGGCTATTGCTGCGGTATTGCGCCTTGCATCCCATCCCGCAAAGCCACTGTCGCGGCGCGAGGAGATCGTCAACACGTTCTTACAACGCGGCAGCGGCCGCCCGCGACGACACGGTTGACATTTGCTCACGAAAATATATTCCGGCTGCCCGCCGGCCGTCCGGCTTATTGCTTGCCCGTGGAGCCGTAGCCGCCTGCGCCGCGCTCGCTGGTGTCGGCGAATTCCTCGACCAGATTGAAGCGGGCCTGCACCACGGGCACGATGACCAGCTGGGCCAGGCGGTCCATGGGCTGCAGCGTGAACGCGGTCTGCGAGCGGTTCCAGGCGCTGACCATGAGCTGGCCCTGGTAGTCGGAATCGATCAGCCCCACCAGATTGCCCAGCACGATGCCGTGCTTGTGGCCCAGCCCCGAGCGCGGCAGGATCATGGCGGCGTAGCCCGGGTCCTGCAGATGCATGGCCATGCCCGTGGGCACCAGCTGCCATTGGCCGGGTTCCAGCATCAGCGGCGCATCGATGCAGGCGCGCAGATCCAGCCCCGCGCTGCCGGGCGTGGCGTAGGCGGGCAGGTTCTCGCGCAGGCGCGCATCCAGAATCTTGACATCGATTTTCATAACTACCTTTTTTGCGTGCAGCCGGCGCGGCGCACTTCCAATATGCGAACGGTCTTTCCTTCGCAGCCCGCCACCGCCATGGCGACGGCAGGGGCTGCCGGCAGGACAAAGGGCTGCATTGTGCCTGCCGCGGCCGGCCCGTGCGGCCAGCGGCAGCGTGCCGGACTGGTTATTTGCCCTTGAGCCTGGCGATCACGTTGCCGATCAGCGAGAGCCAGCCCATCAGCGACACCACGGTGCCAATGGCAGGCGAGACCTGCGCCAGCATCGCGCCCGCCACGATCATGAGCAGCACCAAGGGCGACACCCAGGGGCGGCGCTTTGGGGCGGCCGGCTCCTTGCGGCTGTCGATGTCGCGCCCGGCCTGCTGAAAGCGGCGCTGGGCTTCGGCCTGGCCCGGCACCCGCTCGGCGGCCGGCGTGCGCACCGGCCTGGCTGCGCCAGCCGCATTGCCGGTCCGCTGGAACTGCTCCGCCCTGGCCTGCTGCAGCTTCGCGCGCATCTGGGTCAGCGAGGACTCCGGCTGGCTGCCCGGCGTGGCCGAGGCCTGGCCCATGGCGCTGGCGATGCTGCTGCTCGTGCGGCGGAACTCCGGGCTCGCCCGCAACAGCCTCTCGACATAGGCGACATAGTCGCCGTCGCGCGGGCCTTCGTAATTGTTCATGGGCGTGATCCGAGGCGCCGCGCAATGTCCTCGACCAGCTGGTGCGCCAGCACGGTCTTGGAGGCATGGGGCAGCTCCCTGCTGCCGTGCGCGTCGATCAGCAGCAAGGCGTTGTCGTCCTTGCCGAAGGTGGCCGGCCCGATATTGCCCACCAGCAGCGGCACGCCCTTGCGCTGGCGCTTGGCGCTGGCGTGCTGCAGCAGGTCATGGCTTTCGGCCGCAAAGCCCACGCAGAACAGCTGGCCGCTGCGCGCGCGCTCGGACTGGGCCACCGTGGCCAGAATGTCCGGGTTCTCGACAAAGGCCAGGGCCGGCACGTCGCCCGAGCCGTCCTTCTTGATCTTCTGGTCCGAGAATTCCGCGGGGCGCCAGTCGGCCACGGCGGCCGTGGCGATGAAGACCGAGGCCTCGCCCACGCGCGCCTGCACGGCCTCCAGCATCTGGCGGGCCGACTGCACATCGACGCGCATCACGCCGCGCGGCGTGGGCAGGTGCACGGGGCCGGCCACCAGCGTGACCTCGGCCCCCGCCTCGCGCGCCGCGCGCGCAATCGCAAAGCCCATCTTGCCGCTGGAATGGTTGGTGATGCCGCGCACCGGGTCGATGGCCTCGAAAGTCGGGCCGGCCGTCACCAGCACATGCTGGCCCTGCAAACGCTTGGGCGTAAAGAAGGCCGCCAGCTCTTCCATGATCTCCTCGGGCTCCAGCATGCGGCCGTCGCCGGTCTCGCCACAGGCCTGGCTGCCATTGGCCACGCCCAGCACCGTGGCGCCATCCAGGGCCACGCGCGACAGATTGCGCTGCGTGGCCGGGTGGGCCCACATCTCGCGATTCATGGCCGGCGCCAGCAGCAGGGGCACGCGCTCCATGGGCCGGGCCAGGCACAGCAGGCTCAGCAGCTCGTCCGAGCGGCCCTGCACCAGGCGCGCGATGAAGTCCGCGCTGCACGGCGCGATCAGGATGGCGTCGGCCTCGCGGCTCAGATTGATGTGGGGCATGTTGTTGGGTTCGCGCGCGTCCCATTGGGAGGTGTAGACTGCGCGGCCAGAGAGCGCCTGCATGGTGACAGCCGTCATGAACTGCTCCGCCGCTTCGGTCATCACCACCTGCACGGTGGCGCCGGCCTGCACCAGCAAACGGCACAGCTGTGCCGATTTGTAACAAGCCACGCCCCCCGAGAGACCCAGCACCAGATGTTTGCCTGCGAACACTTCAGTCATGGCGCGCAATTTAGCAGACCCGCGCCCCACTGCGACAGAGCGTGCCCGCGAGTCCAAGCACCCCTGCACACCACGCCGGCATCGGCGGCGCACCTATAATCCTGTTTTACCACCTCCAAAAAAAGACATGACCAAGTTCGTCTTCGTCACCGGCGGTGTGGTGTCTTCCCTGGGCAAGGGAATCGCCTCAGCCTCCCTTGCAGCGATCCTGGAATCGCGCGGCCTCAAAGTCACCCTCATCAAACTGGACCCCTACATCAACGTGGACCCGGGCACCATGTCGCCCTTCCAGCACGGTGAGGTGTTCGTGACCGACGACGGTGCCGAGACGGACCTGGACCTGGGCCACTACGAGCGTTTCATCGAAACGCGCATGCGCCAGACCAACAATTTCACCACGGGCCGCATCTACCAGTCCGTGCTGGAAAAAGAGCGCCGCGGCGACTATCTGGGCAAGACCGTGCAGGTCATTCCCCACGTCACCAACGAAATCCAGGAATTCATCAAGCGCGGCGCCGGCATCGGCACCGAGCATGAAGTGGACGTCGCCATCTGCGAAGTAGGCGGCACGGTGGGCGACATCGAGTCCCTGCCCTTCCTCGAGGCTGCGCGCCAGCTGGCGCTCAAGCTGGGGCCCAACAACTCGGCCTTCGTGCACCTGACCTACCTGCCCTTCATCGAAACGGCCGGCGAGCTCAAGACCAAGCCCACCCAGCACACCGTGCAGAAGCTGCGCGAGATCGGCATCCAGCCCGACGCGCTGCTGTGCCGCGCCAAGCACCAGGTGCCTGGCGAGGAGAAGGAAAAAATCTCCCTGTTCACCAACGTGCCCGAGTGGGGCGTGATCTCCATGTGGGACGTGGACACCATCTACAAGGTGCCGCGCATGCTGCACGAGCAGGGCCTGGACGGCCTGATCTGCGACAAGCTGCGCCTGAACACGCCGCCCACCAACCTCAAGCGCTGGGACGATCTGGTCTACGAGACCGAGCATCCTCAAGGCGAGGTCAAGATCGCCATGGTGGGCAAGTACGTGGAGCTGTCCGACGCCTACAAGTCGGTCAACGAAGCGCTCAAGCATGCCGGCCTGCGCAACCACACCGGCGTGAAGATCACCCACGTGGACTCGGAAACCATCACCGATGCCAACGCCAAGCAGATGCTGAAGGAATACGACGCCATCCTGGTGCCCGGCGGCTTCGGCTCGCGCGGCGTGGAAGGCAAGATCTCCACGGCCAGGTTTGCCCGCGAGAACAAGGTTCCCTACCTGGGCATCTGCCTGGGCATGCAGGTGGCCACCATCGAGTACGCGCGCCATGTGGCCGGCCTTGAGAAGGCCAACTCCACCGAGTTCGACCCCAAGACGCCCAACCCCGTGATCGCGCTGATCACCGAGTGGAAGGATGCCGACGGCACGATCAAGACCCGCAACGAGAACTCCGACCTGGGCGGCACCATGCGCCTGGGCGCCCAGTCCTCGGACGTGCAGGCCGGCACGCTGGCCCACAGCATCTACGGCGACGTGGTGACCGAGCGCCACCGCCATCGCTACGAAGCCAACACCCAGTACCTGGAGCAGCTGCGCCAAGCCGGACTGGTGATCTCGGCCCTGACCCAGCGCGAACAGCTGACCGAAATCGTGGAACTGCCGGCCAAGGTGCACCCCTGGTACATCGGCGTGCAATTCCACCCCGAGTTCAAGTCCACGCCTTGGAACGGCCACCCGCTGTTCAACGCCTTCGTGAAGGCGGCGATGCAGCATCGCCAGGCCGCCAAGTAGATACAAAAAAAGGAGCTGATTACGCTTGAAGAGCAAGCTTTTTCAATTGTTTTCAGATTGAAATCGGCCTGCAGCCAGCGTAGATCGCTACTATTTTTAAAACTCCAAGGAACCCACCATGAAACTCTGCGGCTTCGACATCGGCCTTGACCAACGCTTCTTCCTGATTGCCGGCCCCTGCGTGGTCGAATCCGAGCAGCTGCAGATGGACGTGGCCGGGCAACTCAAGGAAATCACCTCTGCCCTGGGTGTTCCCTTCATCTTCAAGAGCAGCTTCGACAAGGCCAACCGCTCCTCGGGCACGAGCTTTCGCGGCCCGGGCATGGAAAAAGGCCTGGAGATCCTGGCCAAGGTGAAGAAGGAAATCGGCGTGCCCGTGCTGACCGACGTGCACACCGAAGCCGAAGTGCCCCATGTGGCCGCCGTGGTGGACGTGCTGCAGACACCGGCCTTTCTGTGCCGCCAGACCGACTTCATCCGTGCCTGTGCCCAGTCCGGCAAGCCCGTGAACATCAAGAAGGGCCAGTTCCTCGCGCCGCACGACATGAAGAACGTGATCGACAAGGCCCGCGCCGCCGCCAGGGAAGCCGGCCTGCCCGAAGACAGCTTCATGGCCTGCGAACGCGGCGCCAGCTTCGGCTACAACAATCTGGTCAGCGACATGCGCTCGCTGGCCATCATGCGCGAGACCAACGCCCCCGTGGTCTTCGACGCCACGCACAGCGTGCAGCTGCCCGGCGGCAACGGCACCAGCAGCGGCGGCATGCGCGAGATGGTGCCCGTGCTGTCGCGCGCGGCCGTGGCCGTGGGCGTGGCGGGCCTGTTCATGGAAACCCACCCCGATCCCAGCAAGGCCCTCTCGGACGGCCCCAACGCCGTGCCGCTCAAGCACATGAAGGCGCTGCTCGAAACCCTGGTGGCGCTGGACGGCATCACCAAGAAGAACGGCTTCCTCGAAAACCGCTTCGAAGCATAAGTGCCATGCAGGCACAGGTGCCGGAGGGCGACTGGAACCCGGGCCGCTCCGTGACCCTCAAGTCCAAGCACACGGACCTCGCACATAAGTTTTATAACTCGCCGGAATACCTCAAGGCACGCTCTGCCCGGGAAGGTGCCGCTATCATGCGCATGGTTCTGGTCAAGGGGCTCCAAGCCGTTGGCCGTCAGCGCTTTCCGCCAAGGCCCCGGCTGGGCATGGCGCATCCGTTTTCAAAAACTCTGAAAGGCTCAAAGTGAGTGCAATCGTTGATATCGTAGGCCGCGAAGTACTGGACAGCCGCGGCAATCCCACCGTCGAATGCGACGTGCTGCTGGAGTCGGGCGTGATGGGCCGCGCCGCCGTGCCCTCGGGCGCTTCCACCGGCTCGCGCGAAGCCATCGAGCTGCGCGACGGCGACAAGAGCCGCTACCTGGGCAAGGGCGTGCTCAAGGCCGTCGAGCACATCAACACCGAAATTTCCGAAGCCGTGCTGGGCCTGGACGCCTCCGAGCAGGCTTTCCTGGACAAGACCCTGATCGACCTCGACGGCACCGACAACAAGAGCCGCCTGGGCGCCAATGCCATGCTCGCCGTGTCCATGGCCGTGGCCCGCGCCGCTGCCGAGGAAGCCGGCCTGCCCCTGTACCGCTACTTCGGCGGCATGGGCGGCGTGCAGCTGCCCGTGCCCATGATGAACGTCATCAACGGCGGTGCCCACGCGAACAACACGCTGGACCTGCAGGAATTCATGATCATCCCCGTGGGTGCTCCCACCTTCCGTGAAGCCGTGCGCTGGGGTGCCGAGGTGTTCCATGCCCTCAAGGGCATCATCCACCACAAGGGCATGTCCACCGCCGTGGGCGACGAAGGCGGTTTCGCGCCTTCCGTGGAAAACCACGAAGCCGCCATCCAGCTGATCATCGAAGCCATCGAGAAGGCCGGCTACAAGGCCGGCGAGCAGATCGCCCTGGGCCTGGACTGCGCCGCTTCCGAGTTCTACAAGGACGGCATGTACGTGCTGGAAGGCGAAGGCAACTTGACCCTGACCGCTACCCAGTGGACCGACATGCTGGCCGGCTGGTGCGACAAGTACCCCATCATCTCCATCGAAGACGGCATGGCCGAAGGCGACTGGGATGGCTGGAAGGTGCTGACCGAGCGCCTGGCCTCCAAGGTCCAGCTGGTGGGCGACGATCTGTTCGTGACCAACACCAAGATCCTCAAGGAAGGCATCGACAAGCGCATCGCCAACTCGATCCTGATCAAGATCAACCAGATCGGCACCCTGACCGAGACCTTCGCCGCCATCGAAATGGCCAAGCGCGCCGGCTACACCGCCGTGATCTCGCACCGTTCGGGCGAAACCGAAGACAGCACCATCGCCGACATCGCCGTGGGCCTGAACGCGGGTCAGATCAAGACCGGCTCCATGAGCCGTTCCGACCGTATCGCCAAGTACAACCAGCTGCTGCGCATCGAGGAAGACCTGGGCGACGTGGCCGAGTACCCTGGCCGCACGGCCTTCTACAACCTGCGTTGAGAAGGCCCCCCTGAGCCGCTTCGCGCCCTGCCTTCTTGCGGGACGGCGCGGACGGCACAGGCTCTTGCTCGGTGTCCCTCGCCTGGGCCGCGCCACTTTCTGAGTGCTCTTTCCTATGGTCAACCGCGTCGTCTCCGTTGTCTTGCTGATCCTGCTGGCCGCCATCCATGCCCAGCTGTGGCTGGGCCGTGGCAGTGTGGCCTACGTCCAGGAACTGCAGCAGCAGATCAAGGACCAGTACGCCGCCAACGCGGTGGAGAAGGCGGAGAACGACCGGCTGGAGTCCGAGGTCAACGACCTCAAGGACGGCCTCTCGACCGTTGAGGAAAAGGCCCGCAGCGAACTGGGCATGGTCAAGTCCAACGAAATCTTCGTGCAGGTGACCAAGCGTTGATCCCCCCTGAGCCGCTACGCGGCTTCCCCCCAGGGGGACGATGGCCTTTGCTGCGGGGCGGCCCTTGCGGGCCATCTCGCACATGGAGCACGCCAGTTTCATCTGGGCCAACTTTTCTCAAGCCAGCGTATGCTGGCTTTTTTATTGAAACCGATGCACGTCACCCTTCCTGCTGTCGTCCTGCTGGCGGCCCCTCATGCCCTGGCCCGCTCCATGGCGCATGCGCTGCTGCAGGCGCGCCAGGCGCATGGAGCGCAGGCCAGAGACTGGCAATGCCTGGCGCCTCAGCCCGGCGATGCCTGGCCTGCCGGGGCGCTGGTCTATCTGCTGGGCCAGGACTGGCGCGAGAGCAGCGAGAACCCTGCGGCCGGCGAGGCGCTGGCCCGCCAGCTCTCGGACTGGCGCCGGCAGTTGCATGCGCAGGGACAGGCCTATGTGGTGCTGTACGGCACGCCGGCCGCACAGTGGCAGCAGCTTGCCGACTCTCTTAAATCCATGGCCCCCGACGCAGACTGGGCATGGATTTCAGCCCAGAATCCCTGGAAGCCCAGTACGCGCATGCGGCGCCCCGGTTGCGAGCAGTGCTCGGACCCCGATTGCGAGCGCCGCTTGTTTGAAAGCCTCCCCCTGAGTCGCTCCGCGCCTTCCCCCTGAGGGGGACGACACCTTCGCTGCGGGGCGGCCCTTGCTCGGTGTCCCTGGCCCACCCCACGCGATGGCACCGGCTGCGCTACAGACTTACCGGGCCCTTTATTGCACCGAAGACGAAGTGGGCGGCTGAATGCCTGCCGCGGTGAACAGCTGCGCGGCATCGATAGGGTCGAACAGGTACTGCTGGCCGCAGAAGTCGCAGCCCACGTCGATCTGGCCGCGCTCGGCGATGATGGACTGCACCTCCTCCTCGCCCAGCGAAGTGAGCATGGAAGCCACGCGATCGCGGCTGCAGGTGCAGGCAAAGCGCGGGGCCTGCTCGTCGGCCTGGGGCGCAAAGCGCAGCAGCTTCTCTTCCCAGAACAGGCGCCGCAGAATGGTTTCCACATCCAGGGTCAGCAGCTCGTCCTGCGTCAGGCTGGCCGCCAGCGTGGCGATGCGGTTGTATTCCTCGTTCAGGCCCAGCGCGTCCTGCTCCACCGCGCCGCTTTCCGTGGCCGCGGCCAGATTGGCTTCGCCCTTGATGGGCATGCGCTGCAGCATCAGGCCCGCCGCCACCTGGTCGTTGGCAGCCAGCACCATCACGGTGTCGAGCTGTTCGGACTGCAGCATGTAGAACTGCAGCGCCTGCGACAGGCGCTGGAACTTGCGGCCTTCGGCATCGTGCAGCGGCACCACGCCCTGGTAAGGCTGCTGGCCCGGCAGTCGGTCCTTGGGGTCCAGCGTGACGGCGCAGCGCCCACCGCCGCGCACATTGACGAGGGCCGGCAGGGCCTGCTCGTGCACGGCCTCGCCGGCCAGCGAGGCCGTGGCGCGCAGGCGCATGTCCGACTGCACTTCGGCCACGGCCAGCTTGACCGGGCCGTCGCCCATGATCTGGAAGACCAGCGCGCCGTTGAACTTGATGTTCGACTGCATGAGCACGCCGGCAGCCGTCATCTCACCCAGCAGGGTGCGCACGGCTTCGGGATAGGCGCCGGTGTCGCTGTTGCCGGCGCGGCGCTGCAGGATCTCCTGCCAGTCGTCGGTGAGGCGGACAATGGCTCCGCGCACAGGCAGGCCGTCGAAGATGAATTTATGCAGTTCAGACACGCAAAGGATTCCAGTAAAACGCCGGGTTGAGTGAAAAGCTCAACCCAGCTTGCGCAGGCCGGCTTTGAAGCGGCGCGCATTGTCGATATAGTGCCGGGCGCTCTGGCGCAAGCCCTCGATCTGCTCGGGGCTCAGCTGGCGCACAACCTTGGCGGGGCTGCCGATGATCATGGAGCCGTCGGGAAATTCCTTGCCCTCCGTCACCAGGGCACCCGCCCCGACCAGGCAGTTCCTGCCGATCCTGGCGCCATTGAGCACCACGGCACCGATGCCGATCAGCGATTCGTCGCCGATCGTGCAGCCATGCAGCATTACTTGGTGGCCCACGGTCACATTGCAACCCACGACCAGCGGTTTTCCCAGATCCGCGTGCAGCACGCTGGCGTCCTGGATGTTGCTGCCGGCACCGATGGTGATGCTTTCGGTATCGCCGCGCACCACGGTGCCGAACCAGACGCTGGCCTCCTCGCCCAGCATCACCCGCCCCATCACTTCGGCACTGTCGGCCACCCAGGCGGATGCGGCGATCTCGGGCGCCACGCCATCCAGTTCATAAATTGCCATCTGCTTAGTCTCCGTGGATCGTTGGTTATGTCGGCAAAACTACAATTGTAGATATGGAGTTACGTCATCGCGCGCTAGAGGTCTTGTGCTTTTCCGACCCAGAGGAAAAAGCCGCTGCAGCCATTGATATGCATACGCATAAAGCTCTGTATTCCATAGCAGATAAGGCGCCTGCGCTACCCATCCCCGAATCCGGCCTGCCCGGCCGCCCGCAGCGGCCCGAGCTGCGCCGCCATACCGAGATGGCGCGCCGCTCGCCGGCCACGCCCGAAGGCCGCGCCGTTCTCATCCATGCCATTGCGCATATCGAATTCAACGCCATCAACCTGGCGCTGGATGCCGTCTGGCGCTTCGACGGCCTGCCCGGGCAGTACTACCACGACTGGCTGCAGGTCGCGGCCGAGGAGGCCAAGCACTTCAGGCTGCTGCGCGACCACCTGCGCCAGCATCTGGGCCACGACTATGGCGACTTCCCTGCCCACCAGGGCCTGTGGACCATGTGCGAGAAGACCGCGGACGACATCGTGGCCCGCATGGCGCTGGTGCCGCGCACGCTGGAAGCTCGTGGTCTGGATGCAACACCGCAGATCCAGCACAAACTGCGCAACGCGGGCACGCCCGATGCGCTGGCCGCCGTGGACATCCTCGACATCATCCTGCGCGAGGAAGTGGGTCACGTTGCCATTGGCAACCATTGGTACCGCTGGCTGTGCGAAAAGAACGGGCTGGAGCCCGAACCCCATTACCTGGAGCTGACCGCCCGCTACGAAGCCCCCCGCCTCAAGCCGCCGTTCAACGAGCCGGCGCGCCGTGCCGCCGGCTTCACCGAAGCGGAGCTGGCCTGGCTGCAGCAGAGGTGAGCCGCCCCTGGGCCGTGGACACCCAGCCTCGGCCGAAGGCCTCGCATCGCCGGCGGCCCGCATTTTTTCTGACGGCATGCCCGCTTCATTCTTACAATCAAACACAAACCAGATTTTTGATGCCTGCGTTCGAGGCTTCACACATTGCATGAACTCCATATCGGTTGGCTCAACCTCCAGCACCGCCTCCTCCCCGGCAACGGGTACGGGCAGAGGCATGATCGCGCGCCAGCCCATCGTCAACGGCAGGCATCAGGTCGTGGGCTATGAATTGTTCGACCGCTCCCGGTCGCCCAGCGGCCATACGGCGGACTCCGATGCCAGGCTGGTATTCACCGCTCTCTCACATGCCGGCGACGAGGAACTGGTCGGCACCAAGCTGATCTTCATCAACTGCACGCACGAAAGCCTGGCGGGCAGCCACCTGGATCTGCTACCGCCGGAGCAGGTGGTGCTGGAAATCCCGCCGCTGGGACATGCCGCAGCCAGCGAAGTCAATGCCCGCCTGCCCATTTTGCAGTCGCTGCGCGAGCGCGGCTTCTCACTGGCCTTCAACCACACGGTGCTGGAATCGGCCTATGCCGCGTGGCTGCCTCTGGCCGACTACATCAAGCTCGACCTGTCCCTGCTGGCACCGGACAAGCTCACCGTCATGGTCCGCTTCGGCTGCCGCCAGAGCCACGCCGAACTGATTGCCGAAAAAGTGGAAACCGCCCAGCAGCACGAGCTGGCCTCACGGCTGGGCGTGGCGTTGTTCCAGGGCTACTGGTTCGCCCGGCCTTCGGTCATGCAGACCCGGCTGCTGACGCCTGCGCAACAGAACATCATTCAGCTCATCACGCTGGCGCGCGACCAATCCAACACCGAGGCGATCGAGGAAGTGCTCAAGAAGGATGCAGGCCTGGCCTTCAACCTGCTGCGCCTGATCAATTCGGCCAGCTTCGGCATGCAGCGCGAGATCACCTCGTTCAAGCAGGCCGTGATGCTGCTGGGCATGAAAAAACTGTTCCGCTGGTCCGCCATGCTGCTCACCGTCTCGCGCGAGGGCGGCGCGCCGCCGGCCATAGGCCAGACGGCCGTGATCCGCGGACGGCTGATGGAGCTGCTGGCCCGGGATTCGCTGGCCCATATCGACACCGACCAGGCCTTTGTCTGCGGCATGTTCTCCATGCTCGACCACATGCTGGGCCTGCCGCTGCCGGCCGCCATGGCCCTGATTCCCGTGCCCGAAGCCGTGGCCGCGGCCGTGCTGCGCCACGAAGGGCCGCTGGGCGAGCTGCTCGTCCTGGCCGAAGCCTGCGAAAACCGCGACGACCTCCTGTACCAGCGCAGCGCCCGGACGCTGCAGCTCGACGACGAGCGGATCAACGGCGCTCATCTGCAGGCCATGGCCTGGACCGACCACCTGGCAGACCTCTAAGAACGTGTTTACGTTCTAACACTGCGCAGCCAGCTCAACCCTCCATCATTGCAAAACCATGGGCACCATTGACGCAACCCCAGCCATACCCGCCGAAGCCGGCAAGGACGATGCGCAGGTCGCCAGCATTGCGCGCCAGGCCATCGTGGACGAAGCGCGCAACATCTACGGCTACGAGCTGTTCGACCGCTCGACGGCCCCCAGCGCCCGGACCGCGGCCACCGACGCGGCCCTGCTGCTCAACGCCCTGTCCTATGCCGGCACGGAAGCCCTGGTCGGCAAGAAGACCGTCTTCATCAACTGCACCCACGAGAGCCTGACCAGCGGCCATCTGGAACTCATACACCCGGACAAGGTGGTGCTGGAGATTCCGTCGCTGGGCGAGAACGCCACGGCGCCGGAGATCGAAGCCAGCCTGGCCACCTTCAACGCGCTGCGCCAGCGGGGTTTCCGCCTGGCCTTCGACCAGAACCTGCTGCGCCGCGCCTACGCCAGCTGGCTGCCCCTGGCATCCTTCATCAAGCTGGACATGAGCAGCCTCTCGCCGGCCAATGCCGAACTCCTGGTCAAGTTCGCACGCACCTACACGCACGCCCAGATCGTGGCCCAGAAGATCGAGACGGCCGCGCAGTTCGAGCACATGCGCGAGCTGGGCATCAAGTTGTTCCAGGGCTTCTGGTTTGCCCAGCCCCAGCTGGTGCAGGCGCGCACCATCCGCCCCACGCAGGCCACCATCATCCAGCTGATCAACCTGGTGCGCCAGCAGGCCGACCCGGACGAGATCGAGGAACTGCTCAAGAAGGACCCGATGCTCTCCTTCAACCTGCTGCGCTTCATCAACTCCTCGGGCTTCGGCCTGTCCTGCGAGATCACGTCCTTCCGCCATGCGGTCATGATCCTGGGGCTCAAGAAGCTGTTCCGCTGGGCCGCGCTGCTGCTGACGACCTCGCGCGCCGACGGCACGCCGCCGGCCGTGGGCCAGACCGCCGTGGTGCGCGGCCGCCTGATGGAGCTGCTGACCTCCGAGCTGCTGCCCCCGGAGGAATGCGACAACGCCTTTGTCGTCGGCGTGTTCTCGCTGCTGGACGTCATGCTCGGCCAGCCCATGGAAAAAGCGCTGGCTTCCGTGGCCCTGCCCCAGCCCGTGGTCGATTCGCTGGTGCACAACAGCGGCGTCTTCGCGCCCTTCCTGGAACTGACCCGGGCCTGCGAGACGGGCGACGAGGAAAGCTTTGCCCGCGCGGCCAACGCGCTGCAGCTGTCCAACCATCAGGTCAACTGGGCGCACCTGCAGGCCCTGACCTGGGCCGAAAACCTGGCCCAGGAGGCTGCGTAGCCCCGCCCCGAAGCCTGGCCATCAAATTCAGCAGCGCACGGCGTTGACCTGGGCCTGAGCCATCAGCTCCGTGAAACTCTTGGCCAGCGCGCGGGCCGTGCCCGGCAGCAGCGGCACCAGCACGGGTCAATACATCACCCCGACCACGGGCACCAGTCATCAGCAATGAACCTATCGACAACAATGCCGGCATTGTTGTCCAAACCCCAAGCCCCTGGCATGCTCTGCGGTGGTGCTTTGCCGCACTGGCGAATTCCCTCCGATTTCTGTTGTGAAGAACGAAACACTGCCATGACCGACCACACAGCGATTTCGCGCCGCGCCCTGTTCGCCACCACCGGTGCCGCCGCGCTGGCCCCGTTGACCCCGCTGGCGCAGGCGGCCCCCGTGGCCACCCGCACCTGCTTCTTCAACGGACTGCAGCCCGTGGTGCTCACCATCAGCGGCCCGGGCATCGAGCCCAACCGCGGCGGGCTCGATGCCGCGCGGGACCGCATGCTGGTGCAGCAAGGCAACCGCTTCGACGCGGCCTGGTCCTGCAGCCTCGACGCGATTGCCAGCCTGCAGGAGCGCAGGATGCGCATCCGCATCGAATACGACGATGCCAGGCACGAGATCGGCGGCCCGCTGCTGGAAACCGTGCTGCAGGCCGCAGGCCTCGATATCGCCAAGGCCATGCGCGGCGGCCACTGGATCGCCATGCAGGCCGTGGACGGCTACCGCGTGCAGATGCCGCTGGCCCAGGCCATGCGCTGGGGCTTTGTGGTGGCCACCCAGATGGACGGCCAGCCGCTGTTCACCGGCGGACTGGGGCCGCTGTGGACCATCTACGACGCCCAGGCCATTGCCGAGCTGGCCGACACGCCCTTCAAGAGCCGCTTCGCCAAGGCCGCCTGGGGCCTGTACTACCTCCACATCAGCGAACAGCAGCCCAAGGCCTGAGACACTGCCGGCTTGCGTGGGAATCAGCCCCGTGGATGGTGTTTGGCGTGCAAGGCCTTGAGCCTTTCGCGCGCCACATGGGTATAGATGGTGGTGGTCGAGATGTCGGCATGGCCCAGCAGCATCTGCACCACGCGCAGATCCGCGCCGTGGTTGAGCAGATGCGTGGCAAACGCATGGCGCAGCGTATGCGGCGACAGCGGCGAGGTGATGCCCGCAATCCGCGCGCATTTCTTGACGATGACCCAGAACATGACCCGGCTCATGCCCGCGCCGCGCTGGGTCACGAATACCGCATCGCTCTGCTGGCCGCCGAGGATCAGGGCCCGCGCCTCGCGCAGATAGCGCTCCAGCCACCACTGCGCCTCCTGCCCGAAAGGCAGCAGCCGTTCCTTGCGGCCCTTGCCGGTCACGCGCAGCACGCCGGAGCGCAGGTCCAGCTCATGCATGCGCACGGCCACCAGCTCGCTCACGCGCAGGCCGCTGGCATACATCAGCTCCAGCATGGCGCGGTCGCGCAGGCCCAGCGGCGTATCGGCGTCCGGCGCCTGCAGCAGGGCTTCCACCTGGGCCTGGGTCAGCGTCTTGGGCATGCGCGGCGCCTGCCGGGCCGCCAGCATGCGCACCGTGGGGTCGCCCGCCACGCGCTTTTCACGCAAAGCCCAGCGGTAATAGCGGCGCAGCACGGTCAGGCGCCGGTTCGACGATGTGGCCTTGGTATCGTCCACCCGGGCCGAGAAATAGTCCTGCAGCCGGGTCTCGTCCGCGGCATCCAGCGCCAGCTCCTCGCGCGCCAGCCAGCGTGCAAAAGCCACCAGATCGCGCCGGTAGGCAGCCAGCGTGTTGCGCGACAGGCCGTCCTCCAGCAGCAGGGCATCGATGAAGCAGTCGATGGCATCCTGGCTCTGCGGCAAGGGCGCAGGCCAGTCCTGCAGGCACTCGGGTGTCGGGGTTCGCGGCATGTTCCAAGCCTACACGCTCCAGGCCAGCTTCAGGAGCTGATGCGCCATGACGGCTGCGTCTTTTGACCACCCGCAGCCAGCCTGAAGCCGGCGCGATCTACGGTGCGGGACGGCCAGCAAGGGCCGCCCCCCGCAGCAAAGGCCGTCGTTCCCCCTCAGGGGGAAGCGGCGTTGCCGCTCAGGGGGATGTTTTCTCAGTCCAGCGTCAGCTTCTGCTTGGCCACCACCTGCTTGTAGGTGTCGAACTCATCCTTGAGCTCCTTGGCAAACTGCTCGGGCGTGTCGGCCACGACCAGCGAGCCCGTGTCCTCGATGCGCTTTTTCACTGCCGGGTCCTGCAGCACCTTGCGCACGGCGGCGTTGATCTTGTCCACCACGGCCTTGTCCATGCCCTTGGGACCGATGATGCCGTAGAAGGCCATGCGGTTCACGGGCTCCAGGCCCACTTCCTTGAAGGTGGGCACATCGGGCAGCACGGCCAGGCGCTGGGGCGCGGCCACGACGACGGCGTTCAGGCGCTTGTCCTTGATGAAAGGCAGGGCCGAGGGCAGGTTGTCCAGAATCATGGGAATCTGTCCGGCCACCGCATCATTGAGCGCCGGGCCCGCGCCGCGATAGGGCACGTGGGTCATCTGGATGCCGGTCAGCGACTTGTACAGCTCCATCAGCATGTGCTGGATGCCGCCCGTGCCCGAGGAGCCATAGGAATACTTGGCGGGATGGGCCTTGAGCTCGGCCTCGAAGGCCTTGTAGTTGGCAGCGCCGGCAAACTTGGGGTTCACGGCGATCACATTGGGCGTGGCCGCAATGTTGACGATGGGCGTGAAATCGGTCAGCGGGTTGTAGGCCGTCTTGGGGTTGATGGCGGGGTTGGTGGCCATGGTGGACACCGTGGCGATGCCCAGGTTGTAGCCGTCCGGCTTCTGGCGCGAAGTCTCCAGCGCGCCGATCACGCCACCGCCACCGCCCTTGTTGTCCACCACCACGGACTGCCCCAGCTCCTTGCCCAGCGGATCAGCGATGACGCGCGCAATGATGTCGGTGGTGCCGCCAGCGGCAAAGGGAACCAGCAGCTTGACTGGTTTGCTGGGGAAGCTGGCATCGGCCATCACGGCAGTCGAAACACCTGCGCTTGCAAGAGCCATGGTCAGGCCTATCCAAAGGCGACGATTCATAAAGGATCTCCTCATGAGGTCTGTGACAAAGAACTAGGGATACTAGGGCCTGTCATCAATCAATCTCCCCTTTGGACTTGAAGGCCAAAGGCCCGAACCCAGGTGAAGTGGTATGACCAGAAGATATGCCATTGGCGATGGCCCATGGGA
>NZ_BMEU01000024.1 GCF_014637085.1 Comamonas phosphati
GCACCAAGCGAACCGCACGTTCGCGGACTTCGGGTGAAAACTTGTTCGACTTCGTCATGGCTCAATCCTCTCAGAGAAAAGAGCCTCCTCAAAACCTGGGGCGGTTCACTTTCGCGTCGTGCATACCCGCCATTCGCGCTGGAGCAAGAGCGGTGTGTGGCAGCGGATTTTTGAGGCCCTGGCGCAGGATGCAGACAACGAGTGGGCCATGATTGACGCCACCTGATCGAGAACTTCTTTGCGCGACTCAAGCAATACCGGGCCATTGCTACGCGTTATGACAAGACGGTGCGCAACTTTCTGGGTGCCATTCACTTGGCCGCTGCCATGGTTTGGCTCAATTGAGCACCATGGCCTGGGAATGAACTCGGACATCGATTGATGACACGCCCTAATGCCGTTCACTTAACCAAGTGAACGGCATTATCGATTTTGCGGGCTTTCTTTATCAGTGAGCTGCCGCTACCTCGCGTTGTGCTGCAGGGAAAAAGGTTGCGGGGCTGACGTGAAAAATTTCGGCCAGCTGCCCGATCTGCCGCACATTGAGGTCGCGCTTGCCGTTCAGGATTTCAGATACCACGCCTTGCGAGCCCACGTTAGACAGGTCGGCTTGCTTCATGCCATGCTGATCCATTAGGAACCGCAGCACCTGGGCCGGCGTGGTGTTGTCTGGCCAGGGGTGTACGCGCGCTTCGTATTCCTGGATACGTTCGGTCAGCAGCTCGACAAGGCCCGCAATCTGGCGTGCAGAGGGGCTGGTTTCGTCGGCTGCCAGTCCCTCCATGAGTTCGCCTACGGCGGTCAGAGCATCTTCGTACTGCCGTTCATCGACGATGGGTGCCCCCAGGCCGGAGGCTTGATGAAAGAGCTGCCACGAGGCAGCAAGGTCACGAGCGTTCATTTCCATGCTCCTTTGTCATACTCGACGTGGGTGAGAACATGCTTCACCCACACTGTCTGGATACTGTAGGCAACCGTTGCGATGAACCGGTACTTGTTGCCGCCGATGTTGAAAACGTACCGATCGCCAACCTTGTCAACGCTTCCAAAGGTCTGCCGCATCGCGGCGAAGTTCTGGAACGTGTTGCGTTCGATGATGTGGCGCCAAGCCTGTAGCGGCTCCTCGGCCTGCGGGTGGATACCGGAGAACTCTCGCAGTGCCCAGTTGCTGATCAGCTTCATGAATGCATTTTATCTCATTATGAGATTTTTTGTTGGTGTAATCCGTTTAGAGCTAGGCGTTTGGCCTGACCGCAAAGCGGCAGTGCCCGGCGATGCCTGCAAAAGAGTCCAGTGCCGAGTGGACACCTGGTTGCAAAAGGGGCAAGCCACGAAGATAGCCATCTTGGCTGCGGCGTTGGCCCTGGCCGGCTGCAGGACCGCCTAGGCGTACATTGAGCTGGAGCGCGTTATGTGCCCATCCCTGTTGCTTGTGAGGAGCCGGAGCCTGCGGAGCGGATGAATAATTCCATCTACACCTCTCAGTGCATGCCTCACATCTGCGGGTGTTTCTGGCGCTGTTGCTCAAGAGATCGCGAACACCTTCTCAGGCCTTGTGCGGAGGGACAGCAGCCGGCCCGGCCGGCAGGTCGCGCACATGGACATCCATCTGCGGGAAGGCAATGGCAATGCCGGCCGCGGTCAGTCGCTCGTTGATGCGGCGGTTGAGGTCGTTGCGCACCTGCAGACGGTCGCCCACGGCGCCCACGTAGGCGCGCAGCTCGAACTTCTGGCCGTTGCCCTCCAGCGCCATGAACCAGCAGTTCGGTGCCGGATCGCGCAGCACCTGGGGGTGTTCGCCGGCAACGGCCAGCAGCGTGTCGCGGACCTGCGCCGGGTCGTTGCCGTGGGCCACGGCGACGTCGATGACAAGGCGGGTCACGTCGTCGCTCAAGGTCCAGTTCGTCACCTGGCCGGTGATGAAGGTCTTGTTGGGGATGACGATTTCCTTGTTGTCGAAGTCCAGCACCGTGGTGGCCCGGGTGCGGATGCGCGTGACGGTGCCGTCCAGCGTGTTGATGGTGATGACATCGCCGACGCGGAACGGCCGCTCCACCAGCAGGATCAGCCCCGAGACGAAGTTGGCGAAAATCTCCTGCAGGCCGAAGCCCAGGCCCACGGTCAATGCCGCGGCCATCCATTGCAACTGGCTCCAGCGCAGGCCCAGCAGCGCGCAGGCGCTGATGGCTCCCGCGATGGTGATGACATAGCGCGCCAGCGTGGCCGCGGTGTAGCGCGCGGAATTGCTGATGCGCAGCGAGGTCGACAGGATCACTTCCATCAGGCCTGGCAGGTTGCGCGTCAGGCTGAAGGTCAGCAGCAGGATCAGCACGCTCAGCAGCGCGTCCATCAGGCTCACGGGGGCGGAGTGGGACACGCCGTCGGCGCCGGCGTCGGTGGTGTACCAGAGCACCACGCCCTCGAAGCGCAGCAAGGCCGGCAGCACCTGAGACCAGGAGTAGATGAGGCTGAGGGCCAGCAGCACTTGCTGCAGCAGGCCCAGCAGCCGGTGAGCCTGGGTGCTGACCGTGACCAGGGCCATCTGGCGCGCTTCGTCGGGCGGCCCGGCCTTGCCGGTTTCCGACGCGATGACCTGGCTTGGGGCGGGGACTTCGCGCAAGCGGCGCAGGGCCAGCCGCCGCTCGCCCAGCAGCAGCCAGCGTTTCAGCAGACTGACCACGACTTCGGCGGCCGCCAGGAGCACAAAGCTGCTCAGCAGCGCCTGGATGACTTCGGTGGCGGTGTAGACATAGCCCATGGCAATGCCGGCGACCACGACGGCCAGCAGCACCAGCAGCAGCGCCGCCAGCCACTGCGACCAGCGGAATCCCGGCTGCCCGGGAAGGGCGCTGCGCCGCAGATAGCGCCAGGTCATCCAGGCCAGGCCCAGGGACATGACGAGGATGGACAGGCGCCCCCAGGTGCTGATGGCGACGTCGTTGTGGCCGAAGAAGGCCAGGCCGCCCAGCAGCTCGGTGGGTACGATCAGCCAGGTGGCGCGGCGCACCAGCTGGCGCAGCGCCTGAACGCGCTCGGGCTCCCAGCCGAAGTGGGCCAGCGCCAGGCCGCCGGGGCGGAACAGCGCGTTGAGCAGCGTGGCCACGAAGATGAAGTCGCTGAGCTGCTCCAGCGTGCGGCCCAGCGGCTCCAGCACGGCGCCTTCCGAGGCCTGCATCAGGCCACCCAGGCCTGCGGTGGCAACGCTCCAGGGCAGGGCGTACAGCAGGCTCCAGCCCAGCGCGATCAGGGTCAGGCCGAAGTGGTCCTGCGCGAAATTGCCCACGCGCTGCGCAATGGCATGCAACTGCCGCGAGGCGCGCCGGCGCAGGCCCAGCAGCAGCGCCACGATCACGGCGATGGCGCCATAGTCCCAGGGTGCGTGGAGGATGCTGGCGCCTAGGGTTCGCGTGGCGGCCCATGGCGAGGCACGCGTGGCAGAGGGCTCGCCTTGCAGCGTGGCGCTCCACTCGCCCAGCCAGGTGCCATCCATGGGCCGGTGGCTGGGGAACCACAGCAGCTCCTTGTCCATGACCTTCAACAGCTCGCTGCTGCTGCGCAGCGCCGACTGCAGCACTTCGTCGGTCTGCTCCAGCACGGTGACGCGGCGCAGCAGCACCGGCTGCAGCTGATCGATCAGCATCGCCTGCCGGTTCTGCAGCGTGCTGCGCTGGGCGGATGCGCTGGCGGCTTCTGCGCTGCCGTTGAGCCGGCCACGCCATTCGCTGGAGTTGAACAAGGCCAGCCGCAACTCGGCCAAGCGGCGCTGCAGATCCTTGCGCCGGGCCTTGACGGCAGTGTCCGTGGGCAGGGCCACCCATTGCTTCCACAGCCACTGACCCACGGCGGCGCCGGAGCCGCCCAGGCGCAGGCGGGCCTGGGTGTCGCGCAGCGTGGTGGCGAGCTGGTCGCGGCGGTACTCGTCGCCCGTCAGGGTGTCGCGCTCCTGGGCCAGGCGGTTGGTGTAGTCCAGTATCTGGGCTGCGAGCATGGCATTTTGCTGCGCCAGTTCGCGCAGGGCCGGGTCGGCCGAACCGGCCTGGGCGAGCTGGGCGGCCGTATCCGCCGCTTCCCTGGCCTGCTGCTCCAGCCGCTGGCGGCTGCGTTCGGCGATGAGCTGGTTCAGCCAGGTCACGCGCGGCGTGCGTTCCTGAAGCTTGCGGCGCTGGGATTGCAGCTGCGCATCCAGCAGGCGCTGGCGGATCTCGATGGTGGCTTGCTCCTCCTGGCGCAGGGCCAGCTCCAGCGTGGCCTGCCGGTGCTCGGCGCTGCGCCGCGTCTGGCGGGCCTGCGTAAGAGCCTGCGGCTCGCCAGGTTCCGCCGTCACGGGTTCCGCGTTTTGCGCTACGCGCTGGCGCAGCGTGGGCAGGTCGGCCTGGCTGGACTGAGAGATCAGATTGACCTGGTCCGCTGCCGTTTTTTCCATGCCGGCCTTGAGCGCCGCAACGGCCTCGCGCTCCTCTGCCAGCAGGCGTTCGAGCACTTCCTGGCTGGCATTGGCGGGAATGCGCTCCTTCCAGCGCTCGAGCTGGCCGGACAGGTCCTCTTCGTTCTGCGCCGTGGGTTGCGCCGGAACCTGGGTCCGCACCTTGGCGCGCAGGCTGTCCAGTTCCTGCGCGAAGGTGTCGGCCTCCTTGCCGGCGGCATCGGCGGCATCCAGCTGGGTCTGGATGGCGGCCTGGCGTTCCTCGTTGGTGCCGGAGCCATTGCTGCCCATGCCTGCCTGCAGTCCGCCCAGGGGACCGGCCTGCGGCAGGGCCGCACCGGCGGCCGGCGGCATCAGCACGCAGGCCACCCACAGCATCCATGCGGACATGAGCCGCCAGCCGCGATGGCTCGTCACCGCAATGCCTGGTCGGCGGGAGGGCTGGGGCTGGCAGGCACGGGTATCGGCAGGGAGCATGGAGGCAGTGTGTGGAGTGGCGCGGCGGGAGGCGTCCATGAGGCGGCGTCGTTGAATATCAGAAATGATAGCAATTGGCGTCGGATGGATCAGATTCTCTTGCCAATCTTCATAAAAGTCATCAGGCCCGCAGCGGCACCTGCTGCCCGGTCTTGACGCGTTCCAGCGCGATGGAGGTGCTGTAACGGCGTATGTTGTCGTCGCCCTCGAACAGCCGCCGGGTGATGGCCTGGTAGTCTTCCATGTCGGCGGCCGTGACGATCAGCACGTAGTCTGTCTCGCCCGTCACGTAATAGCACTGCTGCACAGCGGCCTCCTGGGCGACGCGGGCCCGCCAGCTGCGCGACAGGTCGGGCCGGTCGTTGAGCAGTTGCACGGTGATCACGGCCGTCAACGTCCGGCCGACCTTGGCCGGCTCCAGCACGGCCACGTTGCCGGCAATCACACCTTCCTCGTGCAGGCGCTTGATGCGCCGCTGCACCGCGGGGGCCGAGAGATTCACGCGCTCGGCGATCAGGCGCTGGGGCGTGAGATTGTTGTGCTGCAATTGGGCCAGGATGGCGCGGTCAAAGGAGTCGAGGTCGGCGGCGGGCATGGTGGTAGCAAGAGAGCGAAACTTGCACAAAACCGGCAAAAATCAAGTGATTTCCACGCGATCCATGCAATATCGTACGCTGCTATGTCGAAAAACCATTGGAATCACTGGTGGCCCCTGCTGGCCGTACTGGGCTCGGTCACCTCGCTGGGCGTGGGGACCTCGCTGGCCAAGCAGCTGTTTCCGGTGCTGGGGGCGCAGGGGACCTCGGCCTTGCGCGTGGGGTTTGCGGCGCTGATCCTGGTCTGCGTATGGCGGCCCTGGCGCTGGCCTTTGAGCCGCCAGCAGGCCTGGTCGCTGCTGCGCTTTGGCCTGGCGCTGGGCGGCATGAACCTCATGTTCTACATGGCGCTGCGCAGCATTCCCTTCGGGCTGGCCGTGGCCATCGAATTCTCGGGGCCGCTGGCCGTGGCCATCTACCACTCGCGCCGCCCCGTGGACTTCATCTGGCTGGTGCTGGCCGTGATCGGGCTGGCCTTGGTTTTGCCCACCGGCCTGGGCAACTCCACCCTGGCGCTTTCGCCCGTGGGCATTGCCTGCGCAGTGGGGGCGGCCATCTGCTGGGCCCTGTACATTCTGCTGGGCCAGCGCCTGAGCCATGTGCCCAGCGGCCAGGCGGTGTCGCTGGGACTGGTTTGCGCGGCCCTGGTGGTGGTGCCGTTCGGCGTGGCCGAGGCCGGCACCAAGTTGCTGGCGCCTTCCGTTCTGCTGTTCGGCCTGATGGTGGCGGCCATCTCCAGCGCCTTGCCCTATACGCTGGAGATGCTGGCGCTGCGCCGCCTGCCGCCCGCGACTTTCGGCATTGCCCTGGCCACCGAGCCCGCCGTTGCAGCCTTCATGGGCATGCTGTTGCTGGGCGAGCATCTGACGCCGGTGCAGTGGCTGGCCATTGCCTGCATCATGGGCGCGGCCATGGGCAGCGCGGTGACGCGGCCCGGTGCCAAGAGCGCGGCGCCGCAGGCATCCACGGCGGTTGCGGGGTAAACAGTGTCGCTATCGAAACCGGTGCGGTGTGCGCCGGGCATGTCTTGATCGCCAACTTGCTTGGCTACGGAACATAGATAGAGCTTTCGTTATCAGCTCTTTTTTTTGCAGCAAAAATGTAAAAATGGCTGCTCCTGGCAGCAGTTTTTTGCTGCGCGCAGCGGCAGGCGGGGCGCGTGACGGGGACAAAGCCGGGTCCTGCGCCATCCTCGGTGCGGACGGTGTTTGTAGGACGTACGAGCTGTTCAAGCCGCGGGCAAGGTGCTACAACGAACCCATACGGTCGCGAATGCCTTGCAACTTTGCGGCACGATTCGCCCTCGAGTGCCGCGACGGGAGGTCGTATGGATGTCATCAGCAACTCTGCTGCACGCTACGTTCGTCTGCGCGAGGAGGAGATGTCGATCGACGAGTACCTTGTTCTGTGCCAGCGTGATCCCATGGCTTACGAGAGTGCTGCCCAGCGCATGCTGGCGGCCATAGGCGAGCCCGAGATGGTGGACACGCGCAACGATCCGAACCTGTCACGCCTGTTCGCCAACAAGGTCATCCGCCGCTATCCCGCCTTCGCCGAGTTCTACGGCATGGAAGACTCCATCGAGCAGGTGGTGAGCTTCTTCCGCCATGCGGCCCAGGGACTGGAGGAGCGCAAGCAGATCCTGTACCTGCTGGGGCCGGTAGGCGGCGGCAAGAGTTCGATCGCCGAGCGCCTGAAGTACCTGATGCAGAAGGTGCCGTTCTACGCGCTCAAGGGCTCGCCGGTGAACGAGTCGCCGCTGGGGTTGTTCGATGTCGTGGAGGACGGGCCTTTGCTGGAGGAGCAGTTCTGCATCCCGCGGCGCTGCCTGAACCATGTGCTTTCGCCCTGGGCCGTCAAGCGCCTGGAGGAGCTCGGCGGCGATATCCGCCAGTTCCGCGTCGTCAAGCGCTACCCCAGCATCCTCAAGCAGATCGCCATCGCCAAGACCGAGCCGGGCGACGAGAACAATCAGGACATCTCCAGCCTGGTGGGCAAGGTGGACATCCGCAAGCTCGAGAACTATGCCCAGGACGATACGGACGCCTACAGCTACTCGGGCGGCCTGTGCCTGGCCAACCAGGGCCTGCTGGAGTTCGTCGAAATGTTCAAGGCTCCCATCAAGGTGCTGCACCCGCTGCTGACGGCCACGCAGGAGAGCAATTACAAGGGCACGGAGGGCTTTGGCGCCATTCCCTTCGACGGCATAGTGCTGGCGCACAGCAACGAGAGCGAGTGGAAGGCCTTCCGCAACAACCGCAACAACGAGGCCTTCCTGGATCGCATCTACATCGTCAAGGTGCCTTACTGCCTGCGCGTCTCCGAGGAGATGAAGATCTACGAGAAGCTGATCCGCGAGTCCTCGCTGTCCAAGGCCGTCTGCGCGCCCGGCACGCTCAAGATGATGGCCCGGTTCGCCGTGCTCACGCGGCTGAAGGAGCCCGAGAACTCCAGCATCTTCAGCAAGATGCAGGTCTATGACGGCGAGAGCCTCAAGGACACGGACCCGCGCGCCAAGAGCTACCAGGAGTACCGCGACTACGCGGGAGTGGACGAGGGCATGTCGGGCATTTCCACGCGCTTTGCCTTCAAGATCCTGTCCAAGGTGTTCAACTACGACAGCACCGAGGTCGCGGCCAACCCCGTGCACCTGATGTATGTGCTGGAGCAGCAGATCGAGCGCGAGCAGTTCCCGGCCGAGCTGGAGACCAAGTACACCGGCTACATCAAGGAATACCTGTCGCCGCACTATGCCGAGTTCATCGGCAAGGAGATCCAGACGGCCTACCTGGAGAGCTACAGCGAGTACGGCCAGAACATCTTCGACCGCTACGTCACCTACGCCGACTACTGGATCCAGGACAGCGAGTACCGCGATACCGACACCGGCGAGGTGTTCGACCGCAACGCGCTCAATGCCGAGCTGGAGAAGGTGGAGAAGCCCGCCGGCATCGCCAACTCCAAGGACTTCCGCAACGAGATCGTCAACTTCGTGCTGCGCGCGCGCGCCAACAACCAGGGCAAGAACCCGAGCTGGACCAGCTACGAGAAACTGCGCCTGGTGATCGAGAAGAAGATGTTCTCGAATACCGAGGAGCTGCTGCCCGTCATCAGCTTCAACGCCAAGGCCAGCGCCGAGGATGCGCGCAAGCACGAGGATTTCGTCACCCGCATGGAGGCCAAGGGCTACACGCCCAAGCAGGTGCGCCTGCTGTGCGAATGGTATCTGCGCGTGCGCAAGAGCAGCTGAGGCTGAGGTGGTTGAACAGTGCACCGGCGCCCACCATGCGCCGGGCCGTGCATGGGGGCATAGATGGCATTGCAAATCATCGACCGCAGGCTCGCGGGCAAGAACAAGTCGGTGGGCAACCGTGAACGCTTCGTGCGTCGCTACAAGGAGCAGATTGCCGAGGCCGTACGCCGCGCCGTGTCCCAGCGCGACATCCGCCATATGGAGCAGGACGAGAACATCACCATTCCCAGGAAGGACATACGCGAACCGGTGTTCCGCCACGGCCAGGGCGGCATACGCGACACCGTGCATCCGGGCAACACCGAGCACGTGCGCGGCGACCGCATCGCCAGGCCGCAGGGGGGCTCGGGCGGTTCGGGCTCCCAGGCCAGCGACAGCGGGGAAGGGGAGGACGACTTCATCTTCACCCTGACCAAGGAAGAGTTCATGGAACTGTTCTTCGAGGATCTGGCCTTGCCGCGCCTGCTGCGCACCCATATCGCCAGCACCCTGCAGTACAAGACGCGCCGCGCCGGCTACAGCCATGACGGCACGCCCCACAACCTGGCGGTGTTGCGCACCATGCGCGGCGCACTGGGTCGGCGCATGGCCCTGACCCGCGCGCCGCACCGCGAGCTGCAGACACTGCAGGATGAGCTGGAGTCCCTGCTGGCGCAGGACGACGGCACCAGCGAGGCCGTGGCCGAGCTGCAGCGGCGCATCGACGCCCTGAAGGCGCGCATCGACAAGGTGGCTTTCCTCGACCCCATAGACCTGCGCTTTCGCAACCGCACCAAGGTGCCCGAACCCAGCAGCCAGGCCGTGATGTTCTGCGTGATGGACGTGTCCGGCTCCATGGACCAGCAGCGCAAGGATCTGGCCAAGCGCTTCTTCATCCTGCTGTACCTGTTCCTCACGCGCCACTACGAGAAGATCGACATCGTCTTCATCCGCCACCATACCCAGGCGGCCGAGGTCGGCGAGGAGGAGTTCTTCCACTCCACCGAAAGCGGCGGCACGGTGGTCAGCAGCGCGCTGGTGCTGCTCGATCAGATCATCCGCGCGCGCTACCCCGTGGGCGACTGGAACATCTACGTGGCCCAGGCCAGCGACGGCGACAACTTCGGCGATGACGGCGGCAACTGCCGCAACCTGCTGGAGGGCAAGATCCTGCCGCTGGTGCGCTATTACGCCTATGTGCAGGTGGTGGAGGAAGAGCAGAGCCTGTGGGAGGAGTACAGCCAGCTGGCGCCGCTGTTTCCCCACTTCGCCATGCGCAAGGTGTCCGGGCCTGGCGATATCTATCCGGTGTTCCGCGATCTGTTCAAGAAAGAGGGGGTCTCGGTATGAATCCTTCTCAATACCCCGTGCTGGCGCGGCGCAAGGGTTCCCACCACTGGAAACTGGCGGTGGCCAGCGACCGCGCCCAGCACGGCGTGCCGTCGGAGCCACTGCCGGCCGGCAAGCGCCCGGGCCACCCCTTGCCCGATCCCAGCGACTGGACCTTCGAGCTGATCGAGCGCTACCACGCGGTGATTGCCGCCACGGCCGCGCGCTATGGTCTGGACACCTATCCCAACCAGCTGGAGGTGATTTCTGCCGAGCAGATGATGGACGCCTACGCCAGCACCGGCATGCCCGTAGGCTACCGCCACTGGAGCTACGGCAAGGAATTCCTGGCCACCGAGCGGCGCTACCGGCGCGGCCATATGGGCCTGGCCTATGAGATCGTCATCAACTCCAATCCCTGCATCAGCTATCTGATGGAGGAAAACACCACGGCCATGCAGGCCCTGGTGATCGCCCACGCAGCCTACGGGCACAACAGCTTCTTCAAGAACAACTACCTCTTCGGCATGTGGACGGACGCGGGCAGCATCATCGACTACCTGGTCTATGCGCGGGACTGCATCGCCCAATGCGAGGAAAAATACGGCCTCGATACCGTGGAGCAGTGGCTGGACTCCTGCCACGCTCTGGCCAACCTGGGAGTGGACCGCTACCACCGCCCGTCCAAGAAGACCCTGGCGCGCGAACGCGCGGAGCGCGAGCGGCGCGAAGCCTATGCCCAGCAGCAGGTGAACGAGCTGTGGCGCACGCTGCCGGCCCGCCCTGGCAAGGACAGTACAACCCAGGCGAGCGAGCGTTTCCCGAAGGAGCCGGAAGAGAACCTGCTGTACTTCATCGAGAAGAACGCCCCCCTGCTGGAGCCCTGGCAGCGCGAGATCGTGCGCATCGTGCGCAAGATCGCCCAGTATTTCTACCCGCAGCGCCAGACCCAGGTGATGAACGAGGGCTGGGCCACCTTCTGGCATTACACGCTGCTCAACACCATGTACGACGAAGGCTGGCTGACCGACGGCGTGATGATCGAGTGGCTCTCATCGCACACCAACGTCATCTACCAGCCGCCGGCAGGGCACCGCGCCTACAGCGGCATCAATCCCTATGCCCTGGGCTTTGCCATGTACCGCGACATCCGGCGCGTCTGCCAGGAGCCGACCGCCGAAGACAGGCGCTGGTTCCCCGACATGGCCGGCACGCCCTGGCTGCCGGCGCTGCACCACGCCATGCAGAACTTCAAGGACGAGAGCTTCATCGGCCAGTTCCTGAGCCCCAAGCTGATGCGCGACATGCGCCTGTTCGCCATCCACGACGATGCCGGCGAAAACGATCTGCTGGTCAGCGCCATCCACGACGAGGACGGCTACCGCACGCTGCGCCAGACCCTGTCGCAGCAGTACGACCTGGGGGTGCGCGAGCCCAATATCCAGGTCTGGAACGTGAACCTGCGTGGCGACCGCTGCCTGACCTTGCGCCACACCCAGTACCAGGGCCGCCCGCTGGCCGACGATGCGCTCGAAGTGCTCAAGCACACGGCGCGCCTGTGGGGCTTTGGCGTGCAGCTCGAAACCGTCAATGGCGACGGCGAGACGCCGGTGCTGCTGCACAGCGTGCCGGCGCCGCCGGCCTGATCTGCACGGCTCACGTAGCTTTCTTCCAGCCTGTCCACTGTCGCGCGCGATCTCACGATACACAAACACTGAGGCAGCAAACCCGTGCGCGACCGCATTGCGAGAGCTCCTGAAACATGCACCGTGTTTCCTGGACAGCTAAACCACAGCAGCGCTGAACGACTCGGGCCGCCGCGCCAGCAGATGAGACAGCCGTTGAAGACCCGCCTGTAAGCGTCCACGCTCCTTGATGCTGCCCAAAGAGATCCGAATGGCATTCACGGATCCGCTGCTGGTTGCGCTAGTGGCGAATGCCTGCGCCGGCGTGACTGCTATGCCCTCGCTGTCGGCTGCACGCGCAAGCCGTGAGGAGCTCCAATACCCCGGCAACTCGAGCCATACATGCAGGCCGTCTCCAGCGCCGCTGTACCGCCCCGCCAGAATATCCCTGGCCATCCGGTGGCGCAGACACGCCTCCTTGCGTACGCCTTCCATCAATCCGCCAGCCGAACCGTCGAGGATCCACTGCGTGGCCAGTGCGGCCGTCAGAGGAGCGACCATCAGCGCAAATGATCTGAGCGCGACCAGGAAACGTTCGCGTTCGTGCGGGTCACGTATGAGCACGAAGGCGACACGCAAGCCGGGCGTCAGGCATTTCGACAGGGTCGAGATGTAGTACACCTGTTCCGGGGCAAACGTGGCAATGGGTGGTGGCGGGGCGTCGGCAAGCAGCCAGTAGGGATCGTCCTCGACGAGGCGTACATTGCAGCGCTTCGCGATGCTGGCGAGTTCCTTGCGCCGGCGCTCCGGCATGGTGATGGCGGTCGGGTTCTGCAATGTCGGATTGAGGTAGACCAGCCCAGGCCTGTGCTGGCGGCACGCTTGCTCCAGCATCTCGGGCACCATCCCGTGCTGGTCCGCTGCCACCGCAATGATGCGCCGGCCGAATTGGGTCGCTGCGGCACGCAAGCCGGGATAACTTATTGGCTCTGCCAGGATCGTATCGCCAGGCTCCGTCCGCGCAAGAATCAATGCGGCGATGGCCGCTTGCGCCCCCGGACAGACAACAACCTGCCCTGAATCCAGATATCCAAACATCGGCTCGAGCCATTTGGCTCCCGCCTTGCGGTCAGAGTCGCTTCCCCCGCCCAAGTGGTAAGTCATCAGCAATTCAGCATCTGCCCTCATCAATACTTGAGACAGACCCTGTTTCAACATGTCGTCGAAGTCCACGCCATCCGGCGGTGGTGGGGTATTCATGCTCAGGTCGAGGATGGCGGTCAATTCGACTTTCGGCGCCGCGACATACGTGCCTCGAGCGCCGCGTCCCTCCAACAGGTGGCGGCGTCTGGCTTCGTCGTATGCGCGCGTGACCGTCGTCAGGTCAATGTCCAGCTGTGCTGCCAACCGGCGCTGCGGAGGCAGGCGGTCACCCGGGGTCAAAGATCCGTCTGCCACCGCCGCCTGCAACGCATCCGCGATCTGCAAAAAACGTGGTCCGCCCTGCACGGCCAATCGCGGCAACCAGATGGGCGCATTGTCATCTTGCATGGATCTCGGCTAGGACGTTTTGTCCCAATGTATGGAAATTGCTTTTAAGTAGTATGTCCCCGAACGTGCAGCAATACCATCCTTGTATGGCAGTCGCTGACGTTTGCGCCTTTCTCATCCGGGAGGTGGTGCGCATCGCGATAGATAGTGCCAAGTCATTGGCTGGAAATTCTCAAAATGATCGATTGGATCCCCGTAGTCTTCGTTACGTTCAAGGTTCTCGTATTCGGCACATGCATGTTCTTCGCCATCAAGTGGCATTACGACCAAGGGAGGAAGAAGGGCGTGGACACGCGTGCGTTGCTACTCACGGTGGGCAAGGTGGCAGCCGTCTTCATGCTGGCGCTCTTGGGCGTGCTGACCTTCACCTTCGGCATTGCCAGGATGCTCGGCATCGACTTGAGCCTCCCATGATGGCAAAGACGGGTCGGCCGACATCCGGTCATGCAATGAACCTTGCATTCGTCGGACGACCATAACTTGTCACTTCATCGAAGATGGCAATCGGCGGCCAATGACCACTGTTCGTGGTCGCCGTCGTCCAAGTCGACTCCCGCGACCGATTCAGTTCAGCCTGCAGCTGTCAGAGGCATGTCGCATAAGAGGTCAGTGCAACCGGAGTACACAGCCTGATGGCACTTCAGAAAATTGGATGATTTATGGCTGGAACCATTGCATATCAAGCGAAAGCAGCTATCAAAATAATCCATGCATAAAAAAACGCTGCCAGCGGCAGCGTTTTCCTTGTGCTCCGATGGGGGCGCTCAGAATGCCGGCACCACGGCACCCTTGTACTTCTCCAGGATGAATTTTTTCACATCGGGCGTGTGCAGGGCGTTCACCAGCTTGGCGATATCGGCGCCATTGGCGCGGTCCTTGCGGGCCACGACGATGTTGGTATAGGGCGAGTCCGCGCCTTCGATGAACAGCGCATCCTTGGTGGGGTTGAGCTTGGCTTCGATGGCGTAGTTGGTGTTGATCAGCGCCAGATCCACGTCGGCCAGGGCGCGCGGCAGCAGAGGGGCTTCCAGCTCCTTGAACTTGAGCTTCTTGGGGTTCTTGGCGACGTCCAGCGGAGTGGGGGTCAGGCTCTTGGGGTCCTTGAGCTCGATCAGGCCCTGCTTGGCCAGCAGGATCAGGGCGCGGCCGCCGTTGGAGGGGTCGTTGGGGATGGCGATGGTGGCGCCGTCCTTCAGTTCCTTGATGTTCTTGATCTTGCTGGAATAGGCGCCGAAAGGCTCCACGTGCACCTTGCCATTGGGCACGGCCACCAGGGAGGTCTTGCGGTCCTTGTTGAAGCTATCCAGGTAGGGCTGGTGCTGGAAGAAGTTGGCGTCCAGCTGCTTGTCTTCGACTGCCGAGTTGGGCTGCACGTAGTCGCTGAACTCCTTGACTTCCAGATCGATGCCCTGGGCCTTGAGGGCGGGCTTGATGTGGTTCAGGATTTCAGCGTGAGGAACGGCAGTGGCGCCAACCTTGAGCACTTCGCCGGCCTGGGCCGTCAAGGCCAGCGTAGCAATAGCGATGGCGGAGAGAGCTTGCTTCAACATAGGTCTTCCAGACTTTCTTCAGCAGATTGCAATAAATTCCAGGGCTGCTTCGGCAGAAACAGCTGCCGCAAGCCATGGCGTAACAGGACACGTAGTCTAGTGCGATTGGCCGGGGTGTACAGGACATTTTTCTTATTTGGTTATAAGAATGTCTTTTTTTATTCTTCACCATCCACCGGCACCATTTACGATCGCTGCATGAATCCAGAAATGCTGCAGCGCCTGGTGCAGGTGCAAATGCCTTACGGCAAATACAAGGGGCGCCTGATTGCCGACCTGCCTGGCAACTACCTGAACTGGTTCGCCCGCGAAGGCTTTCCCAAGGGCGAGCTGGGACAGTTGCTGGCCCTGATGCAGGAGCTGGACCATAACGGGCTGGCGCACTTGCTCAAGCCCTTGCGCTCTGTGTCGCCCGAGTCGACCCGGCGATGAAAAGTGTCCGTCACCGGGGCCGGCGTGCCCTCGGATAGTCCAGCCGGTGAGGTGGCATCATGCTTACGATCCCCGTTGATCGTTGCGGCTCCCTGCGCTAGCGGTTGCCTCCATAACCAACAGACCATCCATTCCCATGAGTGATTCAACGAATGCACCCAGCCGGACCGCCGGCCGCGCTCTGGTGGCAGCCCTGCGTGCGCACGGCGTCGAACGTGTCTTCTGCGTTCCCGGCGAAAGCTATCTTGAAGTCCTGGATGCCTTGTATGACGAAAAGAGCATCGAACTCGTCGTCACCAAGCACGAAGGCGCGGCAGCCAACATGGCCGAGGCCGACGGCAAGCTGACCGGGCGGCCCGGGATCTGCATGGTCACGCGCGGCCCCGGCGCCACGCATGCCAGCATCGGGGTGCACATCGCGCAGCAGGATTCGACGCCGCTGATCCTGTTCGTCGGTCAGATTGCGCGCGGGCACATGGGCCGCGATGCGTTCCAGGAAGTGGACTACCAGCAGATGTTCGGCGGCATGGCCAAGCTGGTCATGGAGATCAACGACCCGGACCGCATGCCCGAGTTGATGGCCAGGGCCTTCAACACTGCCATGGCCGGCCGGCCCGGCCCCGTGGTCGTGTCGCTGCCAGAGGATGTGCTGACCGAGTTGAGCACCGCACCCGACTGTGCGCCGATCTCCCTTCTGCCGCCCGCCGTCAGCCAGGCATCGTCGCAGGCCATTGCCCAGGCGCTACGCGCGGCGCAGCGCCCGCTGGTCATCGTCGGCGGCAGCAACTGGTCCGACGAGGCCTGTGCCAGCCTGCGTTCCTTCGTCCAGGCATGGGATCTGCCCGTGGCCTGTTCCTTCCGTAGGCAGGACGTGCTGGACAACACCAATGCCCAATATGTAGGGCATCTGAGCCTGGGCATGAACCCCGCGCTCAAGCAGATGGCGGCTGATGCCGATGTGATCCTGGCCATCGGTACGCGGCTGGGCGACATCGCCACCGACGCCTATACGCTGCTGGACGTTCCGAAACCGAAGCAGCGGCTCATCCACTGCCACCGCGATGCGCGCGAACTCGGCCGGGTCTATCAGCCGGACATCGCCGTCCAGGCCGATGCCTTGGTGCTGCTGCAGGCCTTGAATGGCGCCGAGGCGCCAAAAGCCCCCCCTGCCTGGAGCGGTTGGACGGCGCAGGGTCGGGTCGCGTTCGCTGCGTTCACGGCGGTACGCCCCGCAAACCCCGCGATCAACGGCGTGGATCTGACACAGGTCGTGCTGCACCTGGCCGAGGCGCTGCCCGCCAACGCCATCGTGACCAATGGCGCGGGCAACTACGCGGTCTGGCTGCATCGCTTCTATCAGTACCGGGCGCCGCGCACCGAACTGGCACCGACTTGCGGCGCCATGGGCTACGGGCTGCCGGCGGCCATTGCTGCAGCGCTGCGGCACAAGGACAGCCCCGTGGTGTGCGTGGCGGGCGACGGCTGCTTCATGATGTATCCGCAGGAGCTGGCCACTGCCGTGGCATACGGCGCATCGCTCATCGTGCTGGTGGCCAACAACGGCATGTACGGAACCATCCGCATGCACCAGGAGCGCGAATATCCGGGGCGTGTGTCAGGCACCTCGCTCAAGGGGCCGGACTACACCGCACTGGCCCGCTCCTGCGGCGCGCATGCCGAGCGAGTCACCAGCGCCCGGGATTTTCCCGCAGCATTCGCCCGGGCGCGGGCCGCAGGTGGTGTTGCACTGATCGAGCTGGTGACCGATCCGCTGCAGATCACTCCCGACAAGCGCCTGGCCTGAGCCGGCACAGATCACGCGGGCTGAGCGACGGGGGGGCACGGGTGCGATTGCGGCAGGGCCGCTGCCGCAGGATTACTTGGCTGCGGCGCGGGCGGTTTCTGCCTTGGCCTTGGCGGCATCGGCCTTGCGCTGCAGTTCGGCGGCTTCGGCTTCGGCGGCCTTGGCTTCGGTCTCCTTCTTGGCGGCGGCTTCCTTTTCCGAAGGCGTCATGGCGCCGGCAATCGCATTGCCTGCCATGGTGCCGGCCACGGCGCCCACGGCAGCCGCGCCCACGGTGCCCATCATGCTGGGGCCCTTGGCCGCAGGAGCCGCGGCTGCGGCGGGCGCTGCGGCCGCCGGTGTTGCTGCAGCTGCCGGTGCGGCGGCTGCGGGCTTGGCTGCAGCAGGGGCCACAGGGGCGGCCGGCTGCGCAGGAGCCTTGCCGATGGAGGCCGGGCGTACGGACTTGCCGCCGCCCAGACGCTTGGCCTGGGCCAGCGAAGGCACGGTCAGCGAAGCGATCGCCAGGGCGATCACGGAAGCGGTGGCACGGTACGAAGTCTTCACTCAGTGTTTCCAATCATGGTTGTCATATACAACAGGCCGGCATGGCGTGGCTGGCCAGGCGGACATGGCGGCAGCCGGGCTGCTGTCATGCCTTCGATGCATATGGGGTGGGTGTGGAGGTTTCCAAGACGCCGGATGAACACTGCCTGCAGGCAGGACCCGGGTCGGCGCGGCCGGTTGTTGTGATGCGTTTGTCGGCTGCCACGCCATTGTAGAAAACGCAGCTGGGGCTCCCGTTGCGCATTCCCGTGCGCGGAGACTGTTTTTTGCTGCCTGAAGAAGTGCACCCCCTGGCGGCAATAAAAAATCCCGCAGCCGAAAGCGGTGCGGGATTTCTGGGCGCAGCGCAGATCAGCAATCTGCGCCGTCCTGCGGATGGCTTACTGCTTCTGGTGCAACTGCACCCAGGCCAGGAACTTGCTCATGTACTTGCCGAGGAAGTCCTTGCTGGCGGAGCCGATGTTGCCGTCGGCGTCGATCAGGCCTTCCTTCCATTGCACAAAGCCTTCGGGCTGCTGCATGGTGGGCATGTCGGCAAACACGAAGATGTTGCGCAGATGCTGCTGGGCCATGGCGGTGCCGGGGCCGCCCGGCGAGGTGCCGATGATGGCCGCGGGGATGCCGGCCCAGGCCGAATCGCCATAAGGGCGGCTGCCGCCGTCGATGGCGTTCTTGAGCGCGGCGGGCACGGAGCGGTTGTGCTCTGGCGTGACGAACAGCAGGCCGTTGCAATTGCGGATCTTCTGCTTGAAATCCTGGAAGGGCTGGGAAGCGGGCGTACCGTCGAAGTCGCGGTTGTACAGGGGCAGGTGGGCGATGGCTAGGAACTCGAAATCCGCCTGGTCCTGTGCCAGCTTGACCAGGCCTTGCGCCAGCTGGCGGTTGATCGACTGCTGGCTGTTGCTGCCGACGATGACACCAATCTTCAACTTGCTCATTTAAGACGCCTTTGCATGTGGGTGGGACAAACCGGAGCCAGTGTATTGCAGATGGTTGGCGGGGCGCGTAAGGTTGACATAGCCCCAGCGCGCGGGACGGCCAGCAAGGGCCGCCCCCGCAGCAAAGGCCGTCGTCCCCCTTCCAGGGGGAAGGCGCGAAGTGCCTCAGGGGGTTACCGCAATATCTCCAGCAGACGGTCGAGGCCGCCTTCGTTGATGGAAACCTTGGCCTCGTTGCGCACGCGGGGCTTGGCGTGGTAGGCCACGGACAGGCCTGCGGCCTGCATCATGGGGATGTCGTTGCTGCCGTCGCCGACGGCGATGCACTGCGCTGGCGAGACGCCGATCAGCGAGGCGACTTCCAGCAGCGTGCGGCGCTTTTCGGCGCCGTCGCAGATATCGCCCCAGGCTTGCTCGACCAGGCCGCCGGTCAGTGCACCGTTCCTGATCTCCAGCACATTGGCGCGCACGAAATCGATGTCCAGCATGCTGCGCACATGCTCGGCGAAATAGGTGAAGCCGCCAGAGACCAGCAGCACCTTGAGGCCGGCTGCCTGGGCGGCCTTGACCAGGGTTTCGGCGCCCGGCGAGAGCTTGAGGCGCTCCTGGAGCACGCGCGCCATGTCGGCCTCCGTCACGCCGACGAGCTTGCCCACGCGCTGGCGCAGGCTGTCCTTGAAGTCGGTGATCTCGCCGCGCATGGTGGCTTCGGTGATGGCGGCCACCTCGGCCTTCTTGCCCGTGGCATCGGCGATCTCGTCGATGCACTCGATGGTGATCAGCGTCGAGTCCATGTCGAAGGCGATGAGCTTGTAGTCGGCCAGTTTCTGTGGTGAGGTGATGCCGCGGACCATCAGGCCGGGGGCGAATTCGGTAGCGTCGGTCATGGAATGCTCAGGTATGGAGGTGATTGGTTCGCATCATAGCCAGCGCCGGTTGCCTGCCAGGCAAACTCAGGCCTGCGGGGGCTGGCGCAGGTAAATGGCGTCGGACCAGGTGGCCATCCACTGTGGCCTGAAGACCACGAAGACCGCCGTCAGCACGTCCGTGATCACGCCGTCGCTCCAGGCCATGAGCCAGCGCGCCAGCCGCGACAGATCCTCGTTGTGCAGCGTGGGCAGGGCCCAGACCCAGGGCAGCAGCACCAGCACGCCCAGCAGCGGCGTGAGCAGCGGGGAGGCGCTGGGATCGTCCTTGCCGCCGGGGCCGGGCCGGCCGGCCAGCATGCGCCAGGGGCGCAGCCACAGGGCCGCGGCCAGGGCGATGAGGGCGATGGCGGCTTCCAGTCGCATGGGCTCAGGCGTGGGCCGCAGCCTCGGCCTTGAGCGGCTGGCCCAGGCTGCGCAGCACGTCGCGCACCATCTGCGCGCGGTCCTTGGGGTTCTCCAGGGCTTTTTCTATGCGCAGCTTCTCGTTGCCGGCCAGCTTGATGTGCTTGTTCTTCTGGATCAGATGGATGATGTTCATCGGATCGATGGGCGGTTGGGGCTTGAAGGTGATGTTGATCATGCCGGGCGCGGCATCGACCTTGGCCACGCCATAGGGCTGGCACAGCACGCGCAGGCGGTGCACGTCGATCAACGTCTGGGCCTGGGGCGGCAGCTTGCCGAAGCGGTCCACGATTTCCTCCAGCAGCGTGTCGATCTGGTCCGCCGTCCTGGCCGTGGCCAGCTTCTTGTAGAAGGACAGGCGCAGGTGCACGTCGCCGCAATAGTCGTTGGGCAGCAGGGCCGGGGCGTGCAGATTGATGTCGGTGGAGGCGGACAGCGGGGCCAGCAGGTCGGGCTCCTTGCCGGCCTTGAGGCTGCGCACGGCTTCGGACAGCATCTCGTTGTAGAGCTGGAAACCCACTTCCATCATGTTGCCGCTCTGGTTCTCGCCCAGCACCTCGCCGGCGCCGCGGATTTCCAGATCGTGCATGGCCAGGTAAAAGCCCGAGCCCAGCTCCTCCATCTGCTGGATGGCTTCCAGCCGCTGCTGGGCCTGCTTGGTCAGGCCGTCCAGGTCGGGCACCATCAGATAGGCATAGGCCTGGTGGTGGCTGCGGCCCACGCGGCCGCGCAGCTGGTGCAGCTGGGCCAGGCCGAACTTGTCGGCGCGGCTGATGAGGATGGTGTTGGCGCTGGGCACGTCGATGCCCGTCTCGATGATGGTCGAGCACAGCAGGATGTTGTAGCGCTGGGCCACGAAGTCGCGCATCACGCGCTCCAGCTCGCGCTCGGGCATCTGGCCGTGGGCCACGGCGATGCGTGCCTCGGGCAGGATTTCCTCGAGCTTTTGCTTGCGATTCTCTATGGTCTCGACTTCGTTGTGCAGGAAGTAGACCTGGCCGCCGCGCTTGAGTTCGCGCAGCACGGCTTCGCGGATCACGCCCGTGCCCTCGTTGCGCACAAAGGTCTTGATGGCCAGGCGGCGCTGCGGCGCCGTGGCGATGACGGACAGGTCGCGCAGGCCTTCGAGCGCCATGCCCATGGTGCGCGGGATCGGCGTGGCCGTGAGCGTGAGCACGTCCACCTCGGCACGCATGGCCTTCATGGCTTCCTTGTGGCGCACGCCGAAGCGGTGCTCCTCGTCGATGATGAGCAGGCCCAGGTTCTTGAACTGCGTGGATTCGGATAGCAGCTTGTGCGTGCCCACGACGATGTCCACCGTGCCCTCGGCAATGCCTTTGACGGCGGCCGAGATTTCCTTGCCCGAGCGAAAGCGCGAGACTTCGGCCACCTTGATCGGCCATTTGGAGAAGCGGTCCACCAGCGTCTGGTAGTGCTGCTCGGCCAGCAGCGTGGTGGGCGCGAGAAAGGCCACCTGCTTGCCGCCCATGGCAGCGACGAAGGCCGCGCGCAGCGCCACCTCGGTCTTGCCGAAGCCCACGTCGCCGCAGACCAGGCGGTCCATGGGCTGGGGCGAGATCATGTCCTGCACCACGGCATGGATGGCCGCGCGCTGGTCGGCGGTCTCGTCGAAGCCGAAGTCGGCCACGAACTGCTCGTAGTCGGCCGTGGGGAAGCGGAAGGCATGGCCCTGGCGCGCGGCGCGGCGCGCATAGATGTTGAGCAGCTCGGCGGCCGAGTCGCGCACCTGCTCGGCGGCGCGGCGCTTGGCCTTTTCCCACTGCGTGCCGCCCAGCTTGTGCAGCGGCGCATCCTCGGGCGAGACGCCGGTGTAGCGGCTGATGAGCTGCAACTGGCTCACGGGCACGTAGAGCACGGCGTCGCTCGCGTACTCAAGGTGCAGGAACTCCTGCAGCGCGGGCGTGCCGTCGGGGTTTTTCTGGCCCATGTCCATGTTGATGAGCCCGCGGTAGCAGCCTATGCCGTGGTCGGCATGGACCACGGGGTCGCCGACCTTGAGCTCGGACAGGTCCTTGATCAGCGCCTCCACATCGCTGACCTGCTCCTGGCGGCGCCGGCGGCGGCCCGTGGGCGCGGTGGCGAACAGCTCGGTCTCGGTGACGAAGTCCAGGCCTTCCTCGACCCAGGCAAAGCCGTTCATCAGGTTCGAGGTGGCAATGCCGACCTTCTCGGCCGTGTCGGTCTGGAACTCGGCCAGCGAATCGAAGACCGGCGGGTTCACGCCCGAGGCTCGGAAAAAGTCCAGCAGGCTCTCGCGCCTGCCATCGGATTCGGCCAGAAGCAGCACCCGGTGCACGCTGGCTGCTATATGTTTTTGCAGCCTGGACAGCGGGTCCTCGGCGCCGCGCATGACCGACAGGTCTTCCAGCTTCTGGAAGATGGCGCTGTCCTCCACGTCCTCGGTGCCGGGCCGCAGGGCCAGCTGGGCGTGCTCCCTGGAGTGCGTGTAGAACTGGTCGGCCGAGAGAAACAGGGTTTCGGGCGGCAGGGCCGGGTGGTCGGGGTCGCCCTGCACCAGGCGGTAGCGATCCTTGGTGTCCTGCCAGAAGCGCTGGAAGGCCGGCTCCAGGTCGCCGTGCAGCACCACGGTGGCGTCAGTGCCCAGGTAGTCGAACACGGTGGCCGTCTCGTCGAAGAACAGCGGCAGGTAGTACTCGATGCCGGCCGTGGCAAGCCCCTGGCCCATGTCCTTGTAGATGCGGCTGCGCGTGGGGTCGCCTTCGAGCAGCTCGCGCCAGCGGCTGCGGAACTTGGCGCGCGCCTCCTCGTCCATGGGGAATTCGCGGCCCGGCAGCAGCCGCACCTCGGGCACGGGGTAGAGGCTGCGCTGGGTGTCGGGGTCGAAGGTGCGGATGGAGTCGATCTCGTCGTCGAACAGGTCCACGCGGTAGGGCTGGGCCGAGCCCATGGGGAACAGGTCGATCAGGCCGCCGCGCACCGCGTACTCGCCGTGGCTCACCACTTGCGACACATGCTGGTAGCCGGCCAGCGTGAGCTGGGCGCGCAGCTTGGCTTCGTCGAGCTTCTGTCCGGTCTTGAACTCGAAGGTATAGCCCGCGAGGAAGGAGGGCGGGGCCAGCCGGTACAGCGCCGTGGGGGCGGGCACGACGACCACGTCGGCGCCGTGCTCGCGGTCACGCTGGTTGATGCGCCACAGCGTGGCCAGGCGCTCGCTGATCAGGTCCTGGTGCGGCGAGAAGCCGTCGTAGGGCAGGGTCTCCCAGTCGGGGAACAGCGCGCAGCGCAGCGCGGGCGCGAAAAACGCCATCTCGTCGATCAGCCGCTGCGCGTCCGAGGCATCGGCCGTGACGATGGCCGTGATCCGCCCGGCCGCCTGCTCGCGCTCGCCCAGGCGGGCCAGCAGCAAGGCATCGGCGCTGCCGGTCGGGCGGGGCAAGGTGAAGCGTTTACCGGGAGTGAGCTTGGGCAGTTGCATGGAGTGAAGGCACGGCAAAGTAACGAAAAAACCCCAGCGACAGGGGTGCACCGCATTCTACGCAGGCGTCTTGCCAAAGCATGCAGGGCCTAAAATTCGCCCTCATGACAAACATAAGCTCCCCCCTGAGCCGCTTCGCGTCTTCCCCACAGGGGGACGGCGGCCTTTGCTACGGGGCGGCCCTTGCTGGCCGCCCCGCGCTTTGGTTGCGCCAGTTTCATGTGATATGGGCGATGCATGGTTGAGCGTCATTCGATTGCAATCCCACGCCTGTGGGCCCTGATCCCTTGCGCCGGCACGGGCACGAGGGCGATCGCGGCCGGAGCGCCGGTGCCCGAATTGCCCAAGCAATACCAGCCGGTGGCCGGTGCGCCCATGGTCATGCATACGCTGGCGGCCTTTGCCGAGGTGACTCGCATCCATCACACCCTGCTTGTGATTGCCGCGGATGACGGCTTCTGGAGCGGCCGTGCGCCGGCTTCCCGCTATTCGGTCGCGGCCTGCGGCGGCGCCAGCCGTGCGCAAACCGTGGGCAACGGCCTCAAGGCTTTGCTGGAGCGGGGCGCGGGGCCGCGGGACTGGGTGCTGGTACACGATGCGGCGCGCTGCCTGGTGACGCCGCAGCTCATCGATGCGCTGATCGATGCCTGCGAGCACGATGCCGTGGGCGGGCTGCTGGCCCACAAGCTGCCCGATACCCTCAAGACCGCGACCGTCGGGCCGGGAGGCGTGCGCGTCGCGCAGACCGTGGACCGCAGCGACAAATGGCTGGCCCAGACGCCGCAGATGTTCCGTCTCGGCCAGTTGCAAGAAGCCTTGCACAAGGCCGGGGCCGAAGTGACCGACGAGGCCAGCGCCATGGAGGCCGTGGGCCTGCATCCGCGCCTGGTGCCGGGCGGGGCGCAGAATTTCAAGGTCACCTATCCCGACGATTTCGCGCTGGCGGCCGCCGTGCTGTCCCAGCGCCAGAACCAGGCCACTTTGGCGCGCTACAAGGGCCTGCGCGACCAGCCGCAGCCACAGGGCAACCCGTTTTTTTGATGGCAGGCGTGCTCAATGCTCCTTTATTGGGAGCAATTTGCGTTTTCTGAATAAAGGCTTGAAATGAATTTTCGTATTGGCGAAGGCTGGGACGTGCATGCGCTGGTGCCGGGCCGCAAACTGATCCTGGGCGGTGTCGAAGTGCCGCATACGCTGGGCCTGCTCGGCCATTCGGATGCCGACGTGCTGCTGCACGCCATCACCGATGCCTTGCTGGGCGCCGCGGCGCTGGGCGATATCGGCCGCCATTTCCCCGATACCGATGCACAGTTCAAGGGCGCCGATTCCGTGGTGCTGCTGGCCGAAGCGGCCCGGTGCGTGCGCGCCACGGGGCTGGAGATCGGCAATATCGACAGCACCATCGTGGCCCAGGCGCCCAAGCTCGCGCCCCATATAGCGGCCATGCGCGAACGCATCGCCCAGGCCCTGGGGCTGGAGGTGGGCCAGGTCAACGTCAAGGCCAAGACGGCCGAGAAGATGGGCCCCGTGGGCCAGCAGCAGGCCATGGAGGCCCGCGCCGTGGTCCTTCTGTACAAGGCTTAGGGCTTAGGGCTAGGGGCTAGGGCTGAGGCAACGGCGGCGCGCGGTAGACCAGCACCTTGAGGCTGCGCTCCTCGTCCACATCGGCAAACGCGGGCGGGTTGGCCACACGCTCCACCCATTGCAGCTCGGGGGCGATCTCCTGCATCTGGGCGGTGAGGAATTCCGTATCGAGTTCGGGGGCGTTCAGGCACAGCAGCACCTGGCCTTCGGGCAGCAGCAGATCGGGCAGGCGGCGCATCAGGCGGGCGTAGTCCTTGGTCGCCACAAAGCTGCCCTTCTGATAGCTCGGAGGGTCCACGATGATGAGATCGTAGGGTCCGCCGCGCGTGATCTTGCCCCAGCTACTGAAGATGTCGTGGGCCGCAAAGCTGGCGCCGGTCCTGACGCCGTTGAGCTGGTGGTTCTGCTGGCCTATGGACAGAGCCCCCTTGCTCATGTCCATATTGAGCACCTGGCCCGCCCCGGCCAGCCGCGCCACGACCGAGAACGCGCAGGTATAGGCAAAGAGATTGAGCACCTTCATGCGTGCCGGGCGCGGGTGGGCCGCCACGGTGCGCTGCACCCAGCTGCGGCCGGCCGCCATGTCGAGGAACAGGCCGTGGTTCTGCCCGCGCGCCACATGGACCAGATAGCGGGCGCCGTTTTCCGTGACCACATGGGGCTCCGGCACCGCGCCGGCCATGACGCGGGTATCGAACTTGCCGCCCACTTCGCGGGTCTGCAGCAGCCAGTTCAGCGGCTGACCTTCGGCGGCAATCCGGGCCCAGCGGGCGTGCAGTGCCTGGTCCACGGCGGCGACCGCGTCATCGGTCAGCGGCTCGAAGCTGGTGAGCACGATGACGGGCGGGTAGGCATCCAGCGAGAGCTGCTCGCAGCCCGGATACCGGCCGCCGCGCCCATGGAAGATGCGCTGGGCATCCGTGGGGTAGGGCATGGCGGCGATGGCGTCTAGCAGGGGCTGCAGTGCTTGCATGGAAATACGGCGTTGCCGGCTTCTATAAAAGCCGCCAAGTGTATGTCCGCTGCTTGCCGCCGATTTGGTTTTAGGTGCCTGCCATTGCATGTGGCCTTTGAATCTGGCGTGCATTAGGCCAGGGACGGCCAGCAAGGGCCGCCCCGCAGCAAAGGCCGCCGTCCCCCTTCCAGGGGGAGGGCGCGAAGCGCCTCAGGGGGTAGCTTTCCTCACTTCGAAGAAACAGGCCTCGGTGCCGCCGATTCCCTGCAGGCCGGCTTCGGCGGCGGCGCGGGCGGCTTTCATCCAGCGCGCGAAGACCTGCTTGGCCTCCTCGGTGATTTCATCAGGCGGCGTGTCCTCCAGTCTTTGCACGAGGGACAGGGCTTCTGTCACCTCGTTCTCGCCGCCGAACTGGCGGGCCAGCACGCGGGCATAGCGGGCCTCGGCCTGCTGGCGCTGCGGCTCGGGCAGCTCCGGATAGTCGCAAAGCGTGACGGTGAAAATGGCTTCTTGCATGTCCTTGGGTTCACAGTGTTGAGACTGTGTAAATATACAGCAAACAACTGTTGTTGTATCCAGTGTTTTGTGCGGGGCATGCGTTCGGCCTGCGAGCCTGGGCAGCCCATCCATCAGGGAGCCATCGCTTTTTGCAGATGCAGGTCGCCAAGGCGCGGTGGCAAAAGCTTCTGCCTCCCGCTGCTTGAACGCCGTCATGGCTCCTGTGCCGTGCTGCCTCGATGGGCGCGCTCATCCGCGTGCTGACTGCCGAGCCTCTCCATGGTTTCTGTCCGGAATCAAGGTTTGAGGATGATGGCTCCCTGGGCGCGGCCCTGCTCCAGGTCTGTGTGCGCCGTGGCGGCATCTGCCAGTGCGTAGCTTTTCCAGGTGCGGGGGGTGAGTATGCCGTTGGCTATGGCGTCAAGCACATCGCTCGCGCGGCTTTGGTATTCCTGTGTCGTTGCCGTATGCGCAGCCAGAGACGGGCGGGTCAGAAACAGCGAGCCCTTGGCGTTGAGCACGCCCACTTCGATGGCAGGCGGCAGGCCCGATGTGGCGCCAAACGACACCATCAGCCCTCTGGGCCGCAGGCAGTCCAGCGAAGCGAAAAACGTGTCTTTCCCGATGGGGTCGTAGACCACATCCGCTTTCTGGCCCTGCGTGGCCTGCATCACCTGCGATGCCAATGTTGGCGCATCGAAAACAAATACCTCGTCGCAGCCCGCAGCCCTGGCGCGCTCCACGCTGGCCGGCTTGGAGACGACTCCCAGGACCTGGGCGCCCAGATGCTTCGCCCACGCGCACATGAGTTGTCCGAGTGCCCCGGCAGCGCCATAAATCAGGACCCGGGAGCCCTTGTGCACCTGGCCGGTGGTCTTGAGCAGGTACTGGGCGGTGATGCCTTTGAACAGAACCGAGGCGGCGGCATCGTCCCCGAGCGCGTCTGGAAGCTTGACCAGGCGGTCGGCGGGGAACAGGCGTGCGCTGGCATATGCCCCCAGAGGGCCGGTAGCGTAGCCGACACGGTCCCCCGTCTGCAGGCCCGAGACCCCCGGGCCGACGGCGGCCACCGTTCCCGCGCCCTCCAGGCCCAACCCCGAAGGCAGCGCAATCGGGACCGCCCCCTTGCGCTGGCTGACATCCAGCGGATTGACGCCGATGGCGGTCTGCTCAAGCAGCACCTCGCCCGGCCCTGGCGCTGGGAGATCCATTGCCTCGAGCTGCATCACCTCAGGCGCACCGGTGCTGTGGATTCGAATGGCGACGAGCATGGTTTTTCCTGAAAGAGGTTGGAGCAACCATCGTATCTATGCCATTCAAATGCATCAATCCATGACCGAACTTTGCAAGCGTTCCTGGGCTTTAAACAACAAGGGTCGCACCCGCCCAGAGAAGCAAAAGCGCTCCCGACACCTTGCCGAACGCCGCCCCGGCGGGCATCAGCTTCTCGACCAACACAAAGAGCATCAGCGCGGCGATCCAGATCAGGTTCATGATTCCGCCGACGAACAGCAAGGCCATCAGCAGCCAGCAACACCCGACGCAGAACGCGCCGTGGCGCATGCCGAGCATGAAGCCCGCCCCGATACCCGGACGCGCGTACCGGGTCAGGAAGTGAACGGGTGAGCGGCACTGGGTCAGGCAGGCGCGCTTGGCGCCGGAGAACTGGTACAGGCCGGCGGCCGCCAGCACCCCCGCCGACAGGGCCGCGCTGCGCGACCAGAGCATCATTGCCGAAATAAGCCCGCTGGGTTCCAGCATTTTTTGCAGCGTTGCAGCCAGCACCGCAAAGCCCAGCCACACTACCAGATAGCCGAGCATCAGCAGCGAAGCAGCCGCATAGCGGCCGGCCAGGGATCCCGGCTGCCGCTCCAGCACCTTCGAATAAAGCAGCACCAGTGGCGTCGCGCTGGGCGTCATCATGGCGATCATCATGATCCACCACATGGAGGCGACGATCCACCAGTTGGCCTCCATGCTGCCGGCCACGGCCGGCTGGCGATGGGGAAACAGGCCGAGAGCGGTCATGTCGAGCGCCGTCATGCCCATTCCCGCCCCCTGCCAGAGGTAGACCCAGGACAGTGCGACAAGCGCCACGATCCCGCAGACGATGACCGGGCGCTCGTGCCGCAGCAAGGCTGCCGGGTTCATCACGCTGCTGCGCGGTGGCGCACGACTCCCTTGTTGTTCAAGTGAAGGTGGGCAAACTGCGCGTAGCTGTTCTGCAGGTCGACCACGAGCTTGCCCTTGCTCCGGCTGGTCGCCGAGCCGACTTCCGCGACCTCGTATTCAAAGCCGTTTGGCAGGTCGATGCGGGCACGGTGTTCCAAGCCGGTGACTGGGTTGCGGATCGGCTCGCCGACGAGGTCGAATACGTCCTGGACATGCACCTCGCCGCGCCGGCCTTCGACATTCACGTCGTAGTCGATCTGGGTGAAGATGGGCTCATAGACCGTCTCTAAGGTAGCAGCGAATACCGAGAACATGGTCGCGAAGGGCTCGGTTTCCTGGCCTGACATGATCTTCAGCAGCGCCTCGCGCTGCTGCGGCGACGCCTTGGCGTCGACGATGGGCTGGCACTTGCCTTTGCCTTCGTGGATGGGCCCGGGCCAACTGAATACCACGCCGATCTTCAGCCCGTCGAGCGGCACCTCCGCGAAGTGGCCTTTCTCGATGGAGATGGCCCCCATGGCTTCGCAAAAGCCCTTGGTCGGAAGGGCATTGAACTGGCACGGACAGCCGTATGAGCAACTGCAGTTGATCAACTCGGTGCCCTGAATGTCCCACGGTGTCATGGCGCGCTCCCAGGTAGGTGCGAGGCTTTCACGGTAGTCCTCGCGATTGAGAACGTCAATACCGCGTGTCGGTTAAAACGCTGGCGTTCTTGCGGAAACCGGACAGTTCCGAACTGGACAGCCTCCAAAACAGGCCGGGCTTGTCGATCTGCCCGGGGCAGTTGCGTTGGCAACGGCATGGGCGAGACCGGCAGGGCTGTTCTTTGCGTGGATCTGAAAATCGGGCATGGCCCTTGAGCTCTTGCCGGGCCATGCCATGGCACCTATGCTTGGGTGGCGGCTGCCCGATTGCTATTTGTTCCCGGAGCGCGTGCTTGATCCATTTCCATTGCCCTGGCGCAAAGCCTTGCTGCCCATGCCCAACCCGTCGATTTTCCCTGCCTGCGGCCATGCCGTGTTTGTGACGCGTATCGGCGTTTGCGCGCTGGCCTGGCGTGATGCGCGCATTGCGGCCGTGCAGCTGCCCGAGGGCTCGGCCGAGACGACCCGCGCCCGCCTGCTGCGCGGCATGCGCCAGCGCTGGCCCGAGCTGGCCGCCGCGCAATGGGTGGCGGTGACTCATGCCAGGGCATTGCCGCCCACGGCCTTGCAGGCGGTGGCGGGCGTCCAGGTGCTGCTGGCGGGCCAGGGCCATGAGCTGGCGCCGGAACAGGCCGGCGTGCTGCCCGATCTGCGCCAGGCGTTCCAGCGTGCCGATGGAGAGGGCGGCGATGCGCTGCCCGTGCTGGGCGAAATCGAACTGGACTGGCATGGCGTCTCGGACTTTCACCGGCAGGTCTATGCGTTCGCACGCGGCATTGCACCGGGGCGCACCGCTACCTATGGCGAGGTGGCCAGGGCGCTGGGCGATGCCGGGCTGGCACGCGCCGTGGGCCAGGCGCTGGGCGCCAATCCGTTCGCTCCCATCGTGCCCTGCCACCGTGTGCTGGCGGCCGGCGGACAGCCGGGCGGCTTTTCGGGAGGCCAGGGACCGCTGACCAAGCTGCGCATGCTGGAGCTTGAGGGGGGAGCCTGGGGCGGTACGCGCTCTCTGTTCGAAAGCCTTTGAAAGACGGGAAGCCGGCTCGACACGCAGGTGACAATGCGGTGCCGGCGCCGCCTGCAAAATGGCCGGCAGATTTTTGGCATGGAACCCAAGGAGACAAGCGCATGACACGCAAGGTGCAGCAACTTTTTGATCTGTCGGGCAAGACCGCTCTGGTGACCGGCGGCTCGCGGGGCCTGGGCCTGCAGATGGCCCATGCCCTGGGCGAGGCCGGGGCCCGCATTCTGCTGGCCTCGCGCAAGGCGGCCGATCTGCAGGAGGCCGCCGCCGAGCTCGGGGCCGCGGGCATCGCCGCCGACTGGATCGCGGCCGATTGCGCCGACGAAGCCGATATAGTGCGCCTGGCCAAGGAGGCCGTGCAGCGCCTGGGCCAGGTGGACATCCTGGTCAACAATGCGGGCGCCAGCTGGGGCGCCCCGGCCGAAGACCATCCCACGGCCGCCTGGGACAAGGTGATGAACCTCAATGTGCGCGGCTACTTCCTGCTGAGCCGGCAGATCGCGCGGCTGAGCATGATCCCGCGCGGCAGCGGCCGCATCATCAACCTGGCCTCCATCGCCGGCCTGGGCGGCAATCCCCTCGGCATGAAGACCATTGGCTACAACACCTCCAAGGGCGCCGTGCTCAACTTCACGCGGGCGCTGGCCGGCGAGTGGGGCGTGCACGGCATCACCGTGAATGCGATCTGCCCCGGCTTTTTCAAGACCAAGATGGCTGCCATGCTGATCGAGACCCTGGGCGAGGACGAGATGAAGTCGCACGCGCCGCTGGGCCGCCTGGGCGACGACGAGGATCTCAAGGGCATCACGCTGCTGTACGCCAGCGACGCGGGCAAGCACATCACGGGCCAGTGGCTGGCCATCGACGGCGGCGTGAGCGCCCTGGTCGGCGGCTGAGCGCAGCCGCCGCAGCAAACAATATTCATCAATCACCATGGAAAGGTCGGACGTGTTGTCTTTTGGAGCGGAAATTCCCTTTGTGCATGAGTTGGGCTTCACGCTCCACAGGATGGAAGGCGGCCAGTCCGAGCTGCACTACACGGCGCGGCTGGAGCACCTGAACTCCTTTGGCGTGACCCACGGCGGCGCGTCCATGACCTTGCTGGACGTGACCATGGCCGTGGCCGCGCGCAGCGTGCAGGCGGACATGGGCGTGGTGACGGTGGAGATGAAGACCTCGTTCATGCAGCCTGTCCGCGGTGCCCTGTTGGCCAGGGGCCGGGTGCTGCACCGCACCGGCCAGATGGCTTTCACCGAAGGCCATATCTACGATGCCGAAGGCAGGCTGTGCGCCCATGCCACAGGCACTTTCAAGTACATGCGCCGCAAACCCGCGCCCGATGCCAACAGAGCGGGTGAGACGGTTCTGGTGACCGATTGACTATCAGAAACGATAGCGGACTGCGCTGGCAATCCAATGGTTTCATTTCATGAATGATCTGAAATCGAGAAAGCAAAAGCGGGAGCTGCTATCAAAATTTACAAACTGCGGCGATGGTCATGTTCATCGCCGCAGGCATCACCCAGGAGATATGGCATGACCGCGAACCAGCAGATCATTTTGGACAACCGCCCCCAGGGCGAGGCCGTGGAGAGCAATTTCAAGCTGGTGCAGGGCAGCGTGCCCGCGCTGCAGGACGGGCAGGTGCTGGTGCGCCACCACTACCTGAGCCTGGACCCCTATATGCGCGGCCGCATGAACGATGCCAAGAGCTACGCGGCACCCCAGCCGCTGGGCGAAGTCATGCAAGGCGGTACCGTGGGCGAAGTGGTGGACAGCCGCCATCCCAGGTACCAGTCCGGCGACAAGGTGGTCGGCATGGGCGGCTGGCAGGAGTATTCGGTGGCCGACGGCAACGCCCCGGGCGCGCTGCGCAAGGTCGACACCACGCATGTGCCGCTGTCCTACTACCTGGGCGCCGTGGGCATGCCCGGCGTGACCGCCTGGTACGGCCTGGTGAAGATCATCAACCCCAAGGCCGGCGAGACCGTGGTGGTCAGTGCCGCCACGGGTGCCGTGGGCAGTGCCTTCGCGGCGCTGGCCAGGGCGCGCGGCTGCCGCGTGGTGGGGGTTGCGGGCGGGCCCGACAAGTGCCGCTACGCGACCGAGGAGCTGGGCTTCGATGCCTGCATCGACTACCGCGAGCACCCCGATCTCAAGAGCATGGCCAAGGCCTTGAAGGAAGCCTGCCCTAACGGCATCGACGGCTATTTCGAGAACGTGGGCGGCTATATCTTCGACGCCGTGCTGCTGCGCACCAACGCGTTTGCCCGCGTGGCCCTGTGCGGAATGATCGCCGGCTACGACGGCCAGCCGCTGCCGCTGGCCAATCCCGCGCTGCTGCTGATCAACCGCATCAAGCTCGAAGGCTTCATCGTCAGCGAGCACATGGAGGTCTGGAACGAGGCGCTGACCGAGCTTGCTGGTCTGGTCGCCGCCGGCAAGCTGCACCCGCGCGAAACGATTTCCGAGGGCCTGGCCTCGGCACCTTCGGCCTTCCTGGGCCTGCTCAAGGGCAGGAACTTTGGCAAACAACTTGTGAAACTCACCCCCTGAGGCGCTGCGCGCCTTCCCCCTCTCTCGCTTTGCGGGAGGGGGACGATGCCCTCGCCGCGAGGCGGCTCTTGCTCGGCATCTCTGGTTTGGACTGTGCCTGTTGCAAGTGCAGTGCTTGAAAAATACGGAGACATGGATGATCACAAATTTCAAGGGAAAGACGGCGGTTTTGACGGGCGCGGGCTCGGGCTTCGGCCTGGAGTGCGCGCGCATCGGCGCGGCGCGGGGCATGAACCTGGTGCTGGTCGATGTGCAGCAGGCAGCGCTGGACCAGGCCGAGGCCGAGATGAAGGCCGCTGGCGCCAAGGTGCTGGCGCGGCGCGCGGACGTTTCGGATGCCGCGCAGATGGAGGCGCTGGCCGCCGAGGTCAAGGCCAGCTTCGGTGCGCCGCACTTCGTGTTCAACAACGCCGGCGTGGGCGCGGGCGGCCTGGTCTGGGAAAATTCCGTGGCCGACTGGCAGTGGGTGCTGGGTGTCAACCTCTGGGGCGTGATCCACGGCGTGCGCCTGTTCACGCCCATGATGTTGGAGGCCGCCAAGGCCGACCCCTCGTTCGAAGGCCATATCGTCAACACCGCCAGCATGGCCGGCCTGCTCACGCCGCCCAATATGGGCATTTACAACGTCAGCAAGCATGCGGTGGTGAGCCTGACCGAGACGCTCTACCAGGACCTGGCCCTGGTGTCCGACCAGATCAGTGCCAGCGTGCTGTGCCCGTTCTTCGTGGCCACGGGTATCGGCCACAGCGAGCGCAATCGTCCCGCCCACCTCGCGGCCCAGCCGCTGACGGCCAGCCAGAAGATAGGCCAGGCCATGACCGACAAGGCCGTGGGCTCGGGCAAGGTGACGGCGCCCGATGTGGCGCAGAAAGTCTTCGACGCCATGGCCGCCAACCAGTTCTATATCTACAGCCACCCGCATGCGCTGGGCTCGGTTCAGGTGCGGCTGGAGGACGTGGTGCAGGGGCGCAACCCCACCGATCCGTTTGCCCACAAGCCCGAGCTGGGCGCCAGCCTCAAGGCGTCGCTGAGGGGAGGGGATAGCCCCTGAGGCGCTGCGCGTCTTCCCCCTGGAAGGAGGACGGCACCTTCGCTGCGAGGCGGCTCTTGCTCGGCGCCCCTGTGCTGGGGCGTGCTAGTTTGTGGATGGTGGGTAGCGCGGACGCCCTGAGTGGCTGAGGTCGATCAGGGCTGAGGCAGGTCCGAGTCCTGCATGGGGCGCACCAGGCGCACCATGAGCCGGTTGCCGCGGCCCATGTCGGGGGCTGTCTCCAGCGTGTCCAGATTGATGGCCCAGGCCTGCTGCGCGGTGAGCTGGGGAATCGGACCCTGGCCCGAGATCTGGCTGTAGTTGTAGGGGTTGGACGGACGCGCATTGACGGCTGCCGAGCCGCTCCAGTGCCAGTCGCGCGGCGCGTCCGGGAACAGGGCGGGGTGCAGTCCCTGCGGGCGCACGCTGCGGTCTATCAGGCGGCGCATCTCGTTCACGCGCGGCAGGCGCCAGCGTATTCCGTCTTCGCGGCCCAGCTCCTGGGCTCGTGTCTGGGCCTGCTTGTATGTCATGAGGTCGGGCAGGCCCTGGCAATGCTGCCCGTCCCACTGCATGCCCTCGGCGCAGCGCGGCCAGGCCAGGCGGGCGCGGATGTCCAGCACGAAGCGGCCATCGTGCGAGAGCTGGAATGCGGGCCTGGCGGCTTCGGCTTTGCCGGTGGCGGCGGCCTCCGGCTCCTGGGGTTCTGGGGCTGCATGCACTGCATGCACCGGCATGGCCTGGAGGCCCAGCCAGCCGAGCACGACGGTGGCGGCGCGAAGCGGGCCGAAGGAGCTGGACGGTGCGGAGGCTGGGCTGGTGACGGGCATGGCGGGCATTGCAGATGGGATGACGCGAGAGGGCGATGGCAGGCGCGGGGCAGGCGCGGTTGCGCTGGACGATTGTGGTGATGTTTTTCGCGGGGCATGGCCGCGATTAACAAGGTCATTGCCCCGCAATTGAGGGCTTGGGCCTGCAGGCCGGTGCACGCGAGGGCACAAGCCGCGACAATGCAGGCTCTATGCAAGCGACTGTTTCCCCGCGCCCGGTGTTGATCCTCGGGCTTCTGTTGGCCCTCGGGCCTGTTGCCATCGATATGTACCGGCTTGCTTACCTGCCTGCCTACCTGTCTGCCTTGCCCCGGATCGGCGCCAGCCTGGGTGCGCAGGTGGGGGGCGTTGCCGGCCATGACACGCAAGGACTGCAGCAATGATGGCCGCCATGAGATCTTCGGACGAACACGGCATGGGCGGCGGCGCAGCGGCGGTTGCCGACGGCATGCCTGCGGGCCCGCGCGGCAAGGCCATGCTGGTCATTGTGCTGGGCCTGATTCTGGCGGTGCTGGACAGCAGCATCGTCAACCTGGCCCTGCCGGCCATCGCGCGGGAGCTGCAGTCCAGTTCGGCCCACACGCTATGGGTGGTGAATGCCTACCAGCTGGCAAGCCTGGTGCTGCTGCTGCCGCTGGCGGCCCTGGGCGAGCGGCTGGGCTACCGCCGCGTGTATCTGGTCGGCATGGCCGTGTTCATCGCGGCCTCGCTGGGGGCCATGCTGGCCGATTCGCTGGCCACGCTGATCGCGGCCCGCACCTTCCAGGGCGTGGGCGCGGCGGGCATCATGAGCGTGAATGCGGCCATGGTGCGCCTGATCTACCCGCGCGCCATGCTGGGCCGCGGCATGGCCATCAATTCCCTGGTCGTGGCCACTTCCTCGCTGGCCGGGCCTTCGGTGGCGGCGGCCATTCTGTCGGTGGCCGACTGGCCCTGGCTGTTTGCCGTCAATCTGCCGCTGGGCCTGTTCACCTGGTGGCTGGGGCGCAAATCCCTGCCCGTCAACCCGTTGCGCAACACCGCGCACGAGGCCATCTCGCCGCTGGATGTGCTGCTCAACATCCTGATGTTCGCGCTGCTGTTCCTGGGCGGCGAGCAAATCGGTGCGAGCGTGGGCGCGCATCCCGGCGGCGCGGGCCACGCCGCGGCCTCGGCTCTGCCTTCGGGCTGGTGGCTGCTGGGCGCGGGCCTGCTGGTGGCCGTGTTCTATATCCGCCGGCAGTCGGGCAAGACGGCGCCGCTGTTCCCGGTGGACCTGCTGCGCATTCCCGTGTTCGCCCTGTCCATGTGCGGCTCGGTCAGCGCCTTCTGTGCGCAGATGCTGGCCTATCTGGCCTTGCCGTTCCTGCTGCTGGAGTCGAGAGGCCTGTCGCCCATGGAAGCCGGTCTGCTGATCACGGCCTGGCCGCTGGCCACCATGGTCACGGCGCCCATCGCGGGCCGCCTCATCGGCAAGTATCCCGACGGCCTGCTGGGCGGCATAGGCATGGCCATGTTTGCCTGCGGCCTCTGGCTGCTGGCGGCGATGCCGGAAGCCACGGCCGGCTGGGACATGGTCTGGCGCATGGCCCTGGCCGGTTCGGGCTTTGCACTCTACCAGTCGCCCAACAACCACACCATCGTGACCTCCGCGCCGCTGGCGCGCAGCGGCGCGGCCAGCGGCATGCTGGGTTCGGCCCGCCTGACGGGCCAGACCCTGGGCGCCGTGGTGCTGGGCACCATCTTCACGGTTGCCGGCAGCCCTGGCGGGCATGCGGAAACGCTGGCCCTGGCCATTGCGGGCTGCTTCGCGGCACTGGCCGGCGTGTTCAGCTCCTTGCGCGTGGGCCGTGCGGCGACCGCGGGACATGGCGGCTGAGCGGCGTCTTCACTTCAGGGGCTGCGGCCCTGCGAAGCGGGCAGGCTTTGGGGGCAATATTTGTCACTCAATTGTCTGTCTGGGCCGGCGGGTGCCGCAGATAATTTCCTGCAGTGCGGCAGCTGTGCCTGCCGCAAGCGGCATACCAACCATCCAAAGGAGAGACAAGCCATGGCAGAGACTCTGCTCAATCCCCAGTCCGATGTGATCGCCGAGGTGCGCGGCCGGCTGGGCATGATCACGCTGAACCGGGCCAAGGCGCTCAATGCGCTGTCCCTGGGCATGGTGCGCGATCTGCTGGCCACCTTGCTGGCCTGGCAGGGCGACGACCAGGTCATGGCCGTGGCCATTCGCGGCATGGGCAAAGAGGGCCCGTTCGGCGCCTTCTGCGCCGGCGGCGACATCCGCTTTCTGCATGCGGCAGGCAGCAGCGGCAATCCGGAGCTGGAGGATTTCTTCACCGAGGAGTACACGCTCAACCACCTGATCCACCACTACGGCAAGCCCTATATCGCTTTCATGGACGGCATCGTCATGGGTGGCGGCATGGGCATCAGCCAGGGCGGCTCGCTGCGCATCGTCACCGAGCGCACCAAGATGGCCATGCCCGAGACGGCCATCGGCCTGTTCCCCGATGTGGGCGGCGGCTACTTTCTTTCGCGCTGCCCGGGCCATGCGGGCGAGTGGCTGGCGCTGACCGGCGAAACCATAGGCGCCGGCGATGCGGTGGCCTTCGGCCTTGCCGATGGCTGCATTCCCTCCGATCAGCAGTCGACCCTGTGGGAAACGCTGGCGACCACGGACTTTGTCAATGTCCAGGCCCTGGAGGCCGTGATCCAGGCCCGCTTCGTGGAGGTGGCGGGCAAGCATGCAGCGCGTCGCCAGGAGATCGATGCCTGCTTTGCCAAGCCTTCGGTGCTGGAGATAGAGCAGTCCCTGCAGGCCGGCGGCGACTGGGCGCAGACGCAGGCGGCTGTCCTGCGCAAGCGCTCGCCGCTGATGCTGCATGTGGTGCTGGAGCAGATTCGCCGGGCGCGCGACATGACGCTGGCCGAGGATCTGCGCATGGAGCGCGACATGGTGCGCCACTGCTTTTACCTGCGCCCCGGCCAGAGCGAAACCCTGGAAGGCATCCGCGCGCTGGCCGTGGACAAGGACCACCAGCCGCGCTGGAACCCCGCGCGCATCGAGGATGTGCAGGAGGCGCAGTGGACAGCCTTTTTCAACAGCCCCTGGCCGGCGTTCGCCCATCCGCTGCGCTACCTGCGGCACTAAGAACGTGTTGACGATCTCTACGCAGCCGCGTTGGAGTGCAATCGGGATGAGTTCGAAGCGATGGCTCGCAGCTTGCACCGGGGTGCAAGCAAGAGATAGCGTGAAGAAATCGCCCGATTGCACTCCAACCCTTCGGGACGGCGGCTTTGCGGGCGCTCTGCGGCGTTGCAAATCCTCGCAATAGCGCGGCTATTGCTGCGGTGTTGCGCCTAGCATCCCATCCCGCAAAGCCGCTGTCGCGGCGCGAGGAGATCGTAAACACGTTCTAAGCGGTTTGCTATCAAAGATGGGGGCTTCTTGTGCCGATTGGATAGAAATTCCAGCATTGGAGAATGCTGAAATTCAATAAACACCGGCGCAGGATGCTCCCTTTTTATATCAGCGGTGGCGGCTTTTCATGACGCGTTCGATCTCGCGCTTGCCTTCCCGGTCCTTGATCACGTCGCGCTTGTCGTGTTCCGCCTTGCCCTTGGCCAGCGCGATGTCGCATTTCACGTAGCCGTTCTTCCAATGCAGGTTGACGGGCACCAGGGTGTAGCCCTTTTGCTCGACCTTGGCCGTAAGGCGGAGGATATCGTCCTTCTTCATCAAGAGCTTCTTGATGCGGGCGGCGTCCGGGTTGACGTGGGTGGAGGCGGTCTTGAGCGGGTTGATCTGGCAACCCAGCAGGAACAGCTCGCCGTCCTTGATGATCACGTAGCCATCCGTGAGCTGGACCTTGCCGCTGCGCAAGGCCTTGACTTCCCAGCCGTGCAGCACGATGCCGGCCTCGTGGCGCTCCTCGAAGAAATAGTTGAATGCAGCTTTTTTATTGTCGGCAATGCGCGACGGAGTTTCTGGTTTCTTGGCCATGGAGTATTCAGTGCGGCGCGAACCGGAGATAAAAGCTCTCCCTACAATACTGGACTGCCGTCTCGCCTCTGGGTGGGATTTTAGTTTCGCATGGCGGTTTTTGGGGCAAAGGCCTGCTCTATGCCCTTGAACCGCAGCCATGCTGATTGCTCTTGCCCATGAAAAATGACCCCCACGCTTCCTCGCTTCGCGTAGTCCGCTGCCCCCCGAGGGGGCCGCTTTCTCATCTTGGGGCGGCCCGGCGATGAAAAAAGTCAACAAGTCCGTCCTGATCTGGTACAGCCCCGAAGAAATGTTTGCCCTCGTGACGGACGTGGCCCACTATGCCGACTTCCTGCCCTGGTGCGACCAGGCCCGGGTGCTGGAGCAGGGCGAGTCGGGCATGACGGCCGAGGTGGGCATCGCCTTCGGCGGCTTGCACAAGTCGTTCGTGACGCGCAACACGCACTGCGAGCTGGAGGGCGGCGGCAAGCAGGTGCGCATCCGGCTGGTCAAGGGGCCGTTCTCGCGGCTGGAGGGTGACTGGCGTTTCCATCCCGTCGGCGACGGCAAGCAGCGCGCCTGCCGCGTGGAGCTGCAGCTGGACTACGGCTTTGAAAACGCAGCCTTCGCGGCGGTGATCGGCCCGGTGTTCGACCGCATTGCCGGCTCCATGGTCGATGCCTTCATCAAGCGTGCCGAACAGGTCTATGGCTGAAGTGGCAAGATTGCAGATCACGCTGGCTTGCAGCCCTCGCGCGGGTGAGGTGCGTGAGCAGGCCCTGGAGCTGGCGCCTGGCACGCGGGTACTGGACGCGATCGAGGCGGCCGGAGGCTGGACGGCTCTGGGCTTTGCCGGAGCGAAGGAGGGCGCCTCCATGCTGGGCATCTGGGGCAGGCGCGTGAGGCCCGAACAGCTTCTGGCGGATGGCGATCGCGTGGAGTGCTACAGGCCTCTGACCGTGGACCCCAAGGTCGCACGCCGCGAGCGTTTTACGCAGCAGGGCGCGCGCGGCGCGGGTCTTTTCAAGCGACAGCGTCCGGGTGCCAAGGCCGGGTATTAGAACGTGGTTACGATCTCCTCGCGGGTGTGCGGGCGCGGCCTCGGGCAGTCTGCGTTGTTGCAAATCCTCGCGATAGCTGCGGCTATCACTGCGGTTTGCGCCTAGCAGCCCATCCCGATCCGCATCCCGCACCCCTTCGCGCAAGATCGTCAACACGCTCTTAGGCCCATCGCTGAAAAGCGAAATCCAATGAAAAAGCGCCCTGTGAACTGAGCCCCGGGCGCCTTTGTTTTTCAGCAATACCGGGCTTATTGCGCCGGGCCGCAGTCGGAAGCAATGACGGCATCTGTGCGCTTGACTTCGGCTTCGCGGGTGGCGTCGTCCATGAAGCCGCGTTCGCCCTTGGCATTGCTGTAAGCCAGCAACTGGCCGGAGGTCAGTGCGGCCTTGGATTGCCTGGCGCGCGCGCAGTTGTCCTGGCGCTGTTTCTCGCGTTGCTGCTGCTCGGCTTTGGCCTTGGCGGCTTCCTGCTCTTCCTGCTTGCGCTTTTGCTCTTCCAATGTTTTGTCCACGCCCTTGTCGGCGGGCTGGGCTGCGGGCTTGGCAGGTGCGGCCGCGGCCGCAACGGTGGCGGGATCTGTCGTGCCGCCGGCGGGGGCAGCGGCCTGGCGGGAGGCTGCCGAGCCGGGTTGGCGCAGTATGTTCTTGCCCGGAATATCCGGCGGTGGGGCGCGGTCGCTGAAGACCTTGTGGCCCTGGCCGTCTATCCATTGCCACTGCGCCATGGCCGGGACGGAGCAGCTGGCGACAGCAGCGATCAAAGCGAGCTTGATGAGGTGCATGGGGTGGTGGATCCTGTGGGGCCTCTGGAGGCTAAGCATACATTGTGGGCCAAGTCGTGGGTACAATCCCTCTTTTGGAGCCTTCACATGCGCCTTCTCGGAAAAGCACTGACCTTTGACGACGTCCTGCTCGTTCCCGCCTACTCCGAAGTCCTGCCCAAGGACGTTTCCCTCGCCACTCAATTCACCCGAAACATCCGTCTGAACCTGCCCCTGGTGTCCGCCGCCATGGACACGGTGACGGAGGCGCGCCTGGCCATCGCCATTGCGCAAGAGGGCGGCATCGGCGTGATCCACAAGAACATGACGGCCGAGGAGCAAGCGGCCGAAGTGTCCAAGGTCAAGCGCCATGAATCCGGCGTCGTGCACGATCCCGTGGTCATCACGCCCGAGCACACTGTGCTGCAGGTGCTGCAGCTGTCCGAGGAACGCGGCATTTCGGGCTTCCCCGTGTGCGACGGCGGCAAGGTCGTCGGCATCGTGACCAGCCGCGACGTGCGCTTCGAGACCCGCTACGACGTCAAGGTCCGCGAGATCATGACGCCGCGTGAAAAGCTCATCACCGTCAATGAAAAAGACGGCACCACCCCCGCCCAGGCCAAGGCGCTGCTGAACAAGCACAAGCTGGAACGCATTCTCGTGGTGAACGACGCCTTTGAGCTCAAGGGCCTGATCACCGTCAAGGACATCAACAAGCAGACCACCTTCCCCAATGCCGCGCGTGACTCCGAAGGCCGCCTGCGCGTGGCCGCCGCGGTCGGCGTGGGTGCCGGTACCGAAGAGCGCGTGGAACTGCTGGTCAAGGCCGGCGTGGACGCCCTGGTGGTGGACACGGCCCACGGCCACAGCAAGGGCGTGATCGACCGCGTGCGCTGGGTCAAGCAGAACTACCCCCAGGTGGACGTGATCGGCGGCAACATCGCCACCGGCGCCGCGGCCCTGGCCCTGGTGGAAGCCGGCGCCGACGCCGTGAAGGTCGGTATCGGCCCCGGCTCCATCTGCACGACCCGTATCGTGGCCGGTGTGGGCGTGCCCCAGATCATGGCCATCGACAACGTGGCCCAGGCCCTGAAGGGCACTGGCGTGCCGCTGATCGGTGACGGCGGCATCCGTTTTTCCGGCGACATCTCCAAGGCGTTGGCCGCCGGCGCTTCCACCATCATGATGGGCGGCATGTTCGCGGGCACCGAAGAAGCGCCCGGCGAAGTGATCCTGTACCAGGGCCGCTCGTACAAGAGCTACCGCGGCATGGGCTCCATCGGCGCCATGCAGCAAGGCTCGGCCGACCGCTACTTCCAGGAGTCCTCCACCGGCAACCCCAATGCCGACAAGCTGGTTCCCGAAGGCATCGAAGGCCGTGTGCCCTACAAGGGCTCCATGGTCTCCATCGTCTACCAGATGGCTGGCGGCGTGCGTGCCTCCATGGGCTACTGCGGTTGCGCCACCATTGCCGAAATGAACGAAAAGGCCGAGTTCGTGGAGATCACGGCGGCCGGCATCCGCGAATCCCACGTGCATGACGTGCAGATCACCAAGGAAGCCCCCAACTACCGGGCGGATTGACACCCCCTGAGCGGCTATGCCGCTTCCCCCTCTCTCTTCGGGAGGGGGGCGACAGCCTCGCTGCGGGAGCGGCCCTTGCTCGCTGTCTCTGACTTGGTTTATGCCTTTCCATAGGCTGCTGACGCTATTTCGCGTCAATTGGTGAAAATTGATCAGATTGCAAATTCTGGTCTGAATGCTAAAATCTGGTCTGAATTGAATTTCAGGCCAGATTTTTTTATTTCCAGCCCATGCAATCTGTCGGTATCTACGAAGCCAAGACCCGTTTCTCCGCCTTGATCGAACTGGTGGAGCAGGGTGAGGAAGTGCGCATCACGCGCCACGGCAAGGAAGTGGTGCGCATGCTGCCGGTGCGCCGCAAGCCCGTGATCACCGATGAGCAGATTGCCCGGGAGCTGGAGCAAATCAAGGCGCTTCAGCAGACCATTCGTGCCATTCGTGCCATTCGTGCGCCGGAAGCTGTTGATTCTGTGGCAAACCTGCGCCAGACCGGCCGGAGCCAGGCATGAGCGCCACGGCTTTCATCCTCGACGCGTCCGTCACCGCCGCCTGGCTGCTGCCCGACAATGCCAGCGAGCACACTCAGCGCCTCTACGCCCGCATCCGCCGCGATGAGGTCGACCCGCAAGCCCCCAACCTCTGGCAGTGGGAATGCGGGAATCTGATCGCCTCGGGCGTGAATCATGGCCGCATTCCGCAGACCAGCGTCGAAGGCCTGTGGAGCGTGCTCGAAGCCATCCGCCATCGGGTGGAACTACATGACCTGGCTCCCGCGCAGCACAAGGCCGTGCTGGATGTGGCGCTGGATACCGGCCTGCCTGTTTACGATGCCGCCTATCTGTGGCTGGCGCAGTCGCTGCGCCTGCCGCTGGCGACGTTTGACGAAGCCCAGCGGGCCGCCGCCAGCAGGCGCGGCATTGCGTTGCTGGCCCCCGAAGATTTCTAAAGCTTTCCCACCCCTTCTTGCCCTTGAACATCATGCAACACGACAAGATCCTCATTCTCGACTTTGGCTCCCAGGTCACCCAGCTGATCGCACGCCGCGTGCGCGAGGCCCATGTTTATTGCGAAGTCCACCCTTGCGATGTGAGCAGCGACTGGGTGCGCGAATTTGCCGCCGACGGCAAGCTCAAGGGCATCATTCTTTCGGGCAGCCATGCCAGCGTCTACGAAGTCGACGACCGCGCGCCCGATGCCGTGTTCGAGCTGGGCCTGCCCGTGCTGGGCATCTGCTACGGCATGCAGACCATGGCCACCCAGCTGGGCGGCAAGGTCGAAGGCAGCAACAGCCGTGAATTCGGCTACGCCGAGGTGCGTGCCCACGGCCACACCGAACTGCTCAAGGGCATCGAGGACTTCGTCACGCCCGAAGGCCATGGCATGCTCAAGGTCTGGATGAGCCACGGCGACAAGGTCACCGAACTGCCTCCGGGCTTCAAGGTCATGGCCTCCACGCCGTCCTGCCCCATCGCCGGCATGGCCGACGAGGCGCGCCGCTACTACGCCGTGCAGTTCCACCCCGAAGTCACGCACACCGTGCAGGGACAGGCGCTGCTCAACCGCTTCGTGCTCGACATCTGCGGCACAAGGGCCGACTGGATCATGGGCGACTACATCGAGGAAGCCGTGGCCAAAATCCGCGAGCAAGTCGGTGACGAAGAAGTGATTCTGGGCCTGTCCGGCGGCGTGGATTCTTCCGTGGCTGCCGCCTTGATCCACCGCGCCATCGGGGACCGGCTGACCTGCGTGTTCGTGGACCACGGCCTGCTGCGCCTGAACGAAGGCGACATGGTCATGGACATGTTCGAAGGCAAGCTGCACGCCAAGGTGGTGCGCGTCGATGCTTCCGAGCTGTTCCTGGGCAAGCTGGCCGGCGTCAGCGAGCCCGAAGCCAAGCGCAAGATCATCGGCGGCCTGTTCGTCGATGTGTTCAAGGCCGAGGCCGCCAAGCTCAAGGCCAGCGGCCAAGGCCACAAAGGAGCGACCTTCCTGGCCCAGGGCACGATCTACCCCGACGTGATCGAATCGGGCGGCGCCAAGAGCAAGAAGGCCGTCACCATCAAGAGCCACCACAACGTCGGTGGCCTGCCAGAGCAACTGGGCCTGAAGCTGCTGGAGCCGCTGCGCGACCTGTTCAAGGACGAGGTGCGCGAGCTGGGCGTGGCCCTGGGTCTGCCCCGCGGCATGGTGTACCGCCACCCGTTCCCCGGCCCCGGCCTGGGTGTGCGCATCCTGGGTGAAGTGAAGAAGGAATACGCCGACCTGCTGCGCCGTGCCGATGCCATCTTCATCGAAGAGTTGAACAACTGGATCGACGAGGCCAGCGGCAAGAGCTGGTACGACCTGACCAGCCAGGCTTTCACGGTCTTCCTGCCCGTCAAGAGCGTGGGCGTGATGGGCGACGGTCGCACCTACGACTACGTCGTGGCCTTGCGTGCCGTGCAGACCAGCGACTTCATGACCGCCGACTGGGCCGAGCTGCCCTATGGCCTGCTGAAGAAGGTCTCCGGCCGCATCATCAACGAAGTCCGCGGCATCAACCGCGTGACCTACGACGTCTCGACGAAGCCGCCGGCGACTATCGAGTGGGAATGATCCCGCGTCTGGCAATGGTTGGTAAAGCCAGGCATTAAAACACAGCTAAGCCCGCGATTTTGCGGGCTTTTTTTCATTTTCAAATGGCATTGACTGGCAAGGTCTGGCACGTTAAAGCAGGATTTTTTCATGGCATTGTGGATGGTACTATGTTCCTTCGATGCCATGAATGAGTCCAATACCATGTCAAGAGGCTGTAGAGTGGCATGGTATTGAAATTTTATAAGTTATTGATTTGTATGTAAAAATCATCGTCAACGAGGGTGATTTTCATCATGGTATCGGAAACCCAATAGGACCGAGAACATGCTGACCGATACCAAGCTGCGTAGCCTGAAGCCGCAGGACAAGCTCTACAAGGTGAACGACCGTGACGGCCTCTATGTGGCCGTCACCCCGGCGGGGGCGATCTCCTTTCGCTACAACTACTCGATCAATGGTCGGCAGGAGACCATCACCTTCGGACGCTATGGCGTCGGAGGCATCACACTGGCTGAAGCTCGCGAGCAGTTGGGCGAGGCCAAGAAGCTGATCGCTGGTGGCAAGTCGCCGGCGAAGGAGAAGGCGCGAGACAAGGCCCGGGTCAAGGACGCCGAGACCTTTGGCGCATGGGCTGAGAAGTGGCTACGCGGCTATCAGATGGCCGACTCCACCCGAGACATGCGCCGGGCGGTCTACGAGCGCGAGTTGAAGCCGAAATTTGGCAACCAGAAGCTGGTCGAAATCACTCACGAAGACCTGCGGGCACTGACTGATGCCATCGTGGAGCGTGGGGCTCCGGCTACTGCCGTGCATTCCCGCGAGGTAGTACTACAGGTCTATCGATGGGCTATCGAGCGCGGCCAGAAGGTGGAAAACCCTGCAGAGCTGGTGCGCCCGACGAGCATTGCCAAGTTCGAGCCGCGTGACCGTGCTCTGACGCCTGACGAGATTGCCTTGATGTACCAGTACATCGAGCGTATCGGCACCACTCCATCCATCCGGGCGGCGGCCAAGCTGCTGTTGCTGACAATGGTGCGCAAGAGCGAGCTGACGAATGCGACCTGGGGCGAGATCAATTTCAGCGAGGCGCTTTGGACGATTCCGAAGGAGCGGATGAAGCGGCGCAATCCGCACTTGGTGTTCCTGTCCCGGCAGGCGTTGGATATCTTCATTGCCCTGAAGACCTTCGCCGGTGGATCGGACTACGTGCTGCCGTCGCGATACGACTCAGACACGTCCATGAGCAGCGCCACACTCAACCAGGTGTTGACGCTGACATACCGACTGGCACAGAAGGAGGGGAAGCCTTTGGCCAAATTTGGGCCGCATGATCTTCGACGTACGGCGAGCACGTTGCTGCACGAGGCCGGCTACAACACCGATTGGATCGAGAAGTGCCTGGCACACGAACAGAAGGGCGTCAGGGCCGTTTACAACAAGGCCGAATACCGAGAGCAACGCACGGCGATGCTGCAAGACTGGGCGGACATGATCGACGAATGGACGCTCAAGCGGCCACGGTCAGCAGAGTGAGGCCAGGTCGTATGGCCTGGACTCCCGATGACTTGCGGGCCTCAATCCATTCTTCGACCTCGGCCAAATCCCAGGCGACGTTTCGGCTGGTAAGGGCGATGCGGCGCGGGAACTCTCCACGCTGCTCCAAGTTGAAAATCGTGCGATCGGAAAGCGGGATCATCGCCAGCAGCTTCTTGCGGTTGATGAGAGTTCTATTTTTCACGTTGCCACCTATTAACTGCTGTTATGTGTGATGGTGACGATGCTAGATAGCGATCCAACCCTTTCCAAGGAGTGAGAAATAATGAGTTTCGCCACACCTCGACCAGATATGACAAATCGGCTCCCGAAACGTATGGTTTTGGGGGGAGTGAGCGTGAGGAAAGAATTTATAGAAAAGAAGAGCGTGTACACACAGCGATTTATCGAGCGTGCGGGAGCATTCGAGGAAGACGCATTGACCATTGAAGACGCTATTGCGGCGTCCTCAACATCACCACTATTTCATTGTCACGAATTTAGTGGTAATGAGATAGTGCACGGCCTTGATTAAAAGTATGCGATCCCTTGCGACCGACGAAAACCGGCGATGCAATATCGCCAAGTTATTAGTTTAATTCTGTCGGCTTGGTTTTTAGCGCTGCGGCGGCGAAATCCACTGGGTTCGATAAATAGAATTCAACAGGGTTATGTGAGAATTGATGACCAACCGCTTCGATTTCTTGCCGTTTTCTAAAGTCGAAATTCAGATTATTTTTCTCAGTATCCGTGACGTTTTTGCAAACCGACTCCCATACGCCTAGTTTTTTCAATTCGGTTTTTACTTCGTATTGGTGCAGGCCTAGAAAAACGGCCTCATAGAGGCCATCAATAAGATGATCGAACGAGCCAAATCGGATCACGGCAGCTCGATCACGCCAAGCAAGAAGTGCCTTTTGGAGCCACAGGACATCAATTTTTTCAGCATCAATGGAGAAAAGGGCATTGATGTCATCTTCATATAGTCGAGGAATGCGTTCACTCCAGAGCGCTGACCATAAGAAACCAGGCCCATGCAGAAAGACATCTGCAGTGCCAGGGGCTACGGCGTTCACGAACTCAAGCGTTTCAGCCGTAGGTGTTTCTTCTCCCTTGGCGTAACGATTCCATCGTTTTGATGTTTCGTGGTTTGCATGTAAGCCGCGAGCATCATTTTCTTTCTGCATCAATCGCCCGATAGTTCCTGGGCGCAGTTCCCCCAATCTGTTTGCAACGGCGTTGAACCAGGCAATGGTTCGGATGCGCTCCGGTTCGCCATTGGATGGCCTGCCGGCTTTTTTGCGCATAGCTCCCAAAACCATACGTTTCGGGAGCCGATTTGTCATATCTGGTCGAGGTGTGGCGAAACTCATTATTTCTCACTCCTTGGAAAGGGTTGGATCGCTATCTAGCATCGTCACCATCATACATAACAGCAGTTAATAGGTGGTAACGTGACAATTGAAGAAACGTTGACTCGTGAGTACGGCCCGCTGCTTAGCGTTGCCCAACTCGCAAAAATTCTTGACCGTTCGATTGAAGGCACCAGGATAGCCTTGAGGGCTGAATCGGACTGGGCCAAGCCCATCAATGCGGCGAAATTGAAACTCGGACGCCGTGTCTACTTTCGCACGGCTGAAATCGCCAAAGTGCTGAGTGGGAAGTGAGCCGCAATGGCCATCGATCTCGCCAAAGCATTTGAGGACGAGCCGCCGGTTCTCGACTTCATCTGGCCCGGTTTTTTGGCCGGAACCGTTGGCGCACTTGTGGCACCAGGTGCGACCGGAAAGAGTTATTTCACGCTCGAAGCCGCCATGTCCATCGCTTGCAGCGTTGCTGGGGGTGATCTGGTGAAGTTGGCTCCGGTGCACACCGGTCGAGTGGTCTATATGGCAGGCGAAGACCCCGCTCCGGCATTGATCCGACGCATCCACGCTATTGGCCAGCACTTGGCTCCCAGCGCTCGCGAAGCCATTGCGGAAAACCTGACGCTTGAGCCCATCATGGGTAAGCGACTGAACATCATGGATGACCGGCACTTGGCGCGCGTGGTCGAGTTTTGCGCAGATTCCCGTCTGATCGTTCTTGACACCTTGAGTCGAATTCACCAGTTGGACGAGAACAGCAATGGTGACATGGCCAAGCTTGTCGGCACGCTGGAATACGTCGCGGCCATGACCGGCGCGTCAGTCCTATACCTTCACCACGTCAGCAAGGGCAGCGCCCGTGAGGGGCAAGGCGATCAACAGCAGGCGGCGCGTGGAGCCTCCGCGTTGATCGACAATGCCCGATGGTGCGGCTTCGTCGCCAAGATGACCGAACAGGAGGCTGCCAGCCTTAGTGCCCACAGCTTCAATCGCTTGCCCATTGGCGATCAGCGCGGCTACTTCGTTCGTTTCGGTATCAGCAAGCAGAACTACGACGTGACCCCGAACGACCGCTGGTATCAGCGCCACGAAGGCGGTGTACTGCTTCCGATTGAACTGCGGGATGCCATCACCAGTGGTAGCAGAAAAAACGGGCGGCGCGATGAAATTTAATTTGACTCACGCCCGGCACGACCCTGCCCATTGCCTTGCGCCGGGCCTGTTTCGTAGCCTCAAGCGAGGGGAGCGAAAGACACACAAGCTGGACGTGACTTATGCGTTTGGCGATGGTCAGTGGATTGAATTCAGCGCCCCGGAGCCGTTAGGCGCGGACGACTTGCGCGTCCTTCAAGGCTTGGTCGCATTGGCGGGGCCATGCGGTCTTGTGCTGTCCCCTGAGCCAAAGACAGAAGACGGGCAGCAGCTTCGTCTTTTCCTTGAACCTAAATGGGATGCGGTGCAGCACGATGCCCTTGTCGTCAAAGGGAGTTATCGCGGCCTGGCGAAAGAGATTGGCTATGCCGACATTGAAAATTCGCGGCCGATCCGTGACTGCATCGAGCGGCTGTGGAAGGTTTCGATCATTGCGCACTTCGGCAAAAAGCGACAGGGCTACCGTTTGCTTGCCGAGTATGCCAGCGACGACGCGGATGGCCGACTGTATGTGGCTCTGAATCCGCGCATCACGGAAGCCATCATGGGCAACGCGCAACACACGCGCATCAGCATGGATGCCCACGCTGGTGAATGTGCGCCACGCAATGGATTTGATTCCGGCTACGGCTTAACCACCTTACATGCCCGCCTTGAGCGGGATTTTTTGCGCCACAAGTATTCACGCAAGTGAATAAGTCATTGATTTTAAAAAGAAATTGTTGATGCGCTCGATTCCAGTCGGTATCATGTTGTCTCATAAGGACAGAGTTAACCGACCATGCAACTACCAGAAAGCGCACAGGAAATAGCTGATGTGATTGGGCGTGAACGTGCGCTTTATCTCATTGGGCAATTGCCAAGATATGTGGGCGGTGCGCCTGGTAAGCAATCGACAAGGGTCATTCTGTACGTGCCAAAGAGCCTAACGGATGACCACGACCTAGTCCGCATATTGGGCCGCGATGACGCCGAAAAGCTTTGCCATCACTTCGGGGGGGAAATCCTAAATCCTGCGAACTGCAGCGAGATTTACCGGCGATACCGCGACCAGGAAATGGCACGCATGGTCGACGAGATGGTGGGCATTGGATTGCCGAATGGGTATGCCGTCGCACAGGTAGCGAGCCTGTTCGATGTGTCGGGGCGCACTGTGCGAAATGCATGCGCAACCTGACGGCACCTGCGACGGTATCCAGAATGCGCCTCTGGCTAGAACCCAATACACACAAGGGTTTGGCAGCCTAGTTGACAATTGAATGGGAGTGAAATCAGGTCCTTCGGGGACTATCGCTACCTATCGAAAATCCGACGTAACGTATTGACTTAAAAGGAAATACGTCACGACAGCTATCGGTGACTAGCGCCGGGCAGCGAAACGGATTGACGGTAGAGGTGACGGTAGAAACCGGAGGCTGGATTGAGACCTCCTTGTTGACTATCGAGACCCAATCGGTCTTTGACGGTAAATCACTCCTCTGGAAAGCTTGTTTCATGCGGCTTTCCAGGCATCAGCAGATCTCCTGACCCCTGACGGTAAAAGCCGTCATGAACAGGAGGAAAAACCTCGATGCTTACCGACACCGCACTGCGCAATTTTAAGCCTAAGTCCTTGATTTATAAAGCTTCTGACCGGGATGGGATGTATGTGACGGTATCGCCCACCGGTACCGTCACTTTCCGCTTCGATTACCGTCTCAACGGCCGCCGCGAGACCCTGACCATTGGCCGCTATGGGCCGGCGGGCATTTCGCTGGGGATGGCCCGCGAAAAGCTGCTGGACGCGAAGAAGGCCGTCGCCCAGGGCAAGTCTCCGGCGCACGAGAAGCAGCGCGAGAAGCGCCGCCTGAGCGCCGCCAAGAACTTCGGCGACATGACCGCCCAGTGGCTGGCCGGCGCACGAATGGCCGAGCGGCGCGGGCAGCGCGTGATCCTGGCGCGCAACCTGCTGGGCACGCTGCGCAACCGGGAACTGGCGCTGGCCATCAAGGACATCGCCGCCGAAACCGGGCTGGAGCATCGCCCGGTGGCCGACGGGCAGCGCGTGGCCGGCATCTACCGGCGCTGCGTCATGCTCGCCAGTGGGCGCTACGCGATGCTGGATGACGGCATGGGGTTCAGCCTAGTGCCGTGGAAACCCGTGATCGAGCAGCGGCTAGGCCAGCAGTCGGCCGCGACGATGCGAGGCGGCCGGGTGTCGTGGGAGATTGGGTCGCGCGGGATAGCGATCGCGTAGTGGCTTGACGCATGCTGGACGTCTCTACCGTTCAGCATTGGACGAGCTAGGCTCCAGGGCCCTTCTCTACCGTCACGTCCTTGGCATGAATCTCCTCTCCGCACTCGGAGCAAACGACGACGGGATCAAACAGGTGTCCGCAGCCAGTGTGCCGATGTAGCAATGGCCTTCCGGCCTTGCCTGACATGTGGACATCACCCCAATGCACGATCGCCATGATGATCGGATGAAGCTCAATGCCTTTTGAAGTCAGGCGGTACTCGTATCGGGCAGGAGCCTCTTGGTAGGCGACCCTCTTGAGCACCCCGACCTCGACCAACTTGCCAAGGCGGTCGGCCAGCATCGGCCGTGAGATCTTGAGCCGCTGCTGAAACTCATCGAACCGTCGCACGCCGAGGAAGCAGTCCCGCAGCACGAGCAGCATCCACCGATCGCCGATCACGGAGACGGTGCGCGCGACGGAGCAGTGCTCTTGCTCAAGATCATTCCATTTCATTTTGCTGATTCTACCGTTGACGAGTTCAATTTTCAAACTTATGATTCAGTGAGTTTAAAAACAGAACTTATGAGACGATCAGGATGCAGTCCTCTTCAGTCGATCTGGATTCCCAGATCGCAGCGCTTCCGGCGCGCATGTCACACGTGATCCGCCCTTGGGCGCAGCGCTCGCCCGACGCCGCAGCCTTGTCCGAAGGCGTTCGCGTCCTGACCTACCGAGAGCTGGCGCAAGCCATCCAGACGGCCGGGCAGTGGCTTGCCCAGCAGGGTGTCCGTCCGGGAGACCGGGTCATGCTCCTTGGCGAAAACTCGATCGCGTTGGCTGTCCTGGTTCTGGCCATTGGCGACATCGATGCCTACCCACCGGAAGTGGAAGCCGTTCTGGCGGCGCATCCAGCCGTCGCCAGTTGCGCGGTGGTTGGCAGGAGCGTTCCCGGGAACGAAGAGGTCGTGGCCTTTGTGCAGCTCAAGCCTGGCGCCACAGCCACGGCGGAGGAAATCGGCCAGTTCGCCGCTCAGCATCTGGCACCTTACAAGCGCCCGATCGAGGTGTTCATTAAGGCATCGCTACCGGCCACCTCCGCCGGAAAGATCCCGTTTTTCTCAGGAGACATGGCCAATTCAAGGCCGAAATATTTCAACAACGGAGAAGGTCAATGACAAAATTCAAACTCACTGCGCTGCTAAAGGCTTCGTCTGTTGCTGCAGCCGGATTGCTCGCGCAGCATGCTGCGGTGGCTCAGCAGAGCAATGTCACCATATACGGAAACCTCGAGCAATATGTGAATTACATGCGCAGCAGCTCTGGTGCCAGCTTAACCAGCTTGGAAGATGGCGCCATGATGCGTAGCCGGTTCGGGTTCCGCGGCGTCGAGGATCTGGGAGGCGGATATGCTGCCAAGTTCCAGATGGAGTCTGGATTTAGCACCGACACGGGCACCACGGCTGATACCAGCCGTTTCTTTGACCGGCAGACCTGGGTTGGAGTCGCAACCCCGGTCGGAGAGTTTCGTCTGGGGCGTCAGAACTCAGTGCTGCTAAGTCGCGGTGGCTACATAGACTTTACTGCGCGAACACTCGGCTCTGTCGTGAACGCCTTTGGCGTGCCGTCGCGCTATGACAACGACGTCTCGTATCAAACACCTCGGTTTGGCGGGTTTTCTGGGGAAATACATTTCGCGTTCCCGGAGACTCCCGGCACTATTGCGCGTCAAGCAGTTTATCAAGCAGCCATCGATTACACGAACGACACAGTCCGGCTCGGGTATGCGGCCCTCCGTGGCCGGCCCCCGGCCGGTGCGGCCTACAACAAGAATGTCGTGTACGACAACCTGTTTGAACCGCCCCGGGTTTCGTGGAGGCTGTTTGGTTTAAGTCAGGCCACCACCGTGGAGACCTGACTGGCGAGATGCCGGTAGTAGTTTGCCTCAGCTTGTGCCGGAGG
>NZ_BMEU01000025.1 GCF_014637085.1 Comamonas phosphati
CGCCCACCAGGCCGCCGCCGGCGGCCTGGCCGTCGGCGCCGAAGACGTCGTTGCTCAGCACGCCGTGGGCCGCATCCACGGTCAGCGTGGCGCCTTCCGTGACGTTGCCGCTGTCGGCCTTGGCCGTCGGTATGTCGTCCACGATGGTGACCGTGATGTTGCCCGCAGCATGGCTACCGCCAGCACCATTTACCGCCACCGTAATGGTGTCGATGGCATGGCCTGCCGCGTGGTCGTCGTATTGCGCCGTGTTCAGCGTGTAGCTGTAGGCGAGGGTGGCCGTCTTGTCGCCATCGGTCGAGTGGTAGCCCGTGATGCTCACGGTGCTGCCGTCGGCCGTGGTGAACGTCAGCGGCGAGGTCACACCGGCTCCCTTGAGGTCGGCCAGCGTGTAGACATGTCCGCCGATGGTGACCGTGGCAATGCCGTCGGTAGCGCTGAGCGTCACAGCACCGGACGTCGCCCTGGGAGAGGCGGCGCTGTCGGCGATCAGGCCGTGCTCGTATACCGTACCCGAGGAATTTCCCGCCGTGGCCACCGGTGTTGGCTGCTCCGGAGCCGGCTGAGGCGCCAATGCAGCGGTCCCCAGGATCACCGGCTCCACTCCCGCATGGCCGATGCCGGGATAAGCCAGGCCCAGCGGCGAGGTGGTTTCCAGAATGCTGGAAAGGCGCACAAAGGAGCTGCCGCCGCCGCCACCGCCGGTCAGTGTCGCCGCGGTGGGGTCCAGGTTGTCGAACGGGTCCTGTCCCTGGTTGATGGCCGCAATCAGCGCGTCGGCCGCGCTGTTCGGCGGCGGGGCCACGGCGGCCTCATGGGGCTCGGCCCGGGTAAAGAGGTCTTGCGTGAGGAGCACGTCCTGGCTTTCGCCAAGGGTCAGCGGGGGCAAGCCGTCGGCCTGCAGTTGCACGGAGCTGCCCGAGGCGGTGACGACATCCGCGTCGGCGGCGATGCGCATGCCTTCGCGCAGCGCCGTGAGCGAGCCGTCCGCATTGCGAATCCATGCCTGACCGAGGAGCTTGGCGACGAGTACGGTGGTGGTTGCCATGGTTGACAGTCTCCGGAAGGAATCGGGCGCCGCGAGCCGCGCATGAGGCACGGCGCTGCGGGAGCATGGAGACAAATGCTAGAGATGCGCCCGTGGGGCAGCTATTGGCGGCGGCGCCAGTTTCCCAATGTTTTTGCTGCGACCGTCAGGCAACTTGCACGATCCCAGAAGTTGCAGGTGCAGGCAGGCGGGCCTGCACCGCCTGCCAAACTGATAGCTGCCTGCCATTGACAGACCACCAGATAAAGGTTTTTTTATGGGTTATTCGTGAGCGCACGGAGGCCGGGCATGCCCCCCGGGATCAGTCCGGCTCCACCTGCGCAATGATGCCGCCGCCCAGGCAGACGTCGCCGTCATAGAGCACGGCCGACTGGCCCGGCGTCACGGCCCACTGGGCTTCGGGGAAGTCCAGGCGGAAACCGTAGTCCGTCACTGCGGAGATCAGCGCCGGCGAATCGGGCTGGCGGTAGCGGGTCTTGGAGCCATAGGCCTTGCCTTCGGCCGGTGCATGGCCGGCCACCCAGCTGATCTGGTCGGCCTGCAGCGAATGCGAGAGCAGCCAGGGGTGGTCATGGCCCTGCACCACGCGCAGCACGTTCCTGTCCAGTTCCTTGCGGGCCACGAACCACGGCGAATGGTCGCCGGCGCCGCGTGCCGCACCTTTCTCCTTCACGCCGCCGATGCCCAGGCCCGAGCGCTGGCCCAGCGTGTAGAAGCTCAGGCCCACATGCTTGCCCAGCTTGCGGTTGCGGTCGTCGAGGATCAGGCCGGGCTCCTTGCTGATGTAGCGGTTCAGGAACTCCCGGAAAGGCCGCTCGCCGATGAAGCAGATGCCCGTCGAATCCTTTTTCCTGGCGTTGGGCAGACCGATTTCCTCGGCGATGCGGCGCACCTCGGTCTTGTGCAGCTCGCCCACGGGGAACAAGGCCTTGGACAGCTGGGCCTGGTTCAGGCGGTGCAGAAAATAGCTCTGGTCCTTGGCCGGGTCCAGCCCCTTGAGCAGCTCGAACAGCTGGGTTTCGGGGTTCTGGCGCACCCGCGCATAGTGACCCGTGGCGATCTTCTCGGCGCCCAGGCGCATGGCATGGTCCAGAAAGGCCTTGAACTTGATCTCGGCATTGCACAGCACATCGGGGTTGGGCGTGCGGCCGGCCTGGTATTCGCGCAGGAATTCGGCGAACACCCGGTCCTTGTACTCGGAAGCGAAGTTGACGTGCTCGATCTCGATGCCGATCACATCGGCCACGGCCGCAGCGTCCACGAAGTCGATGTTGGACGAGCAGTATTCGCTGTCGTCGTCATCTTCCCAGTTTTTCATGAAGATGCCGACCACTTCATGGCCTTGCTGTTTGAGAAGATAGGCGGTGACGGCGGAGTCCACGCCGCCCGACAAACCCACCACGACACGGTGCTTGTTGCTCATAGGTATGCGATTATCCCAGCGCCCGCTTGCTGCTGCGGGCGTGAGGATTTGCCAAGGATTGCCATGGAACTGCGCCAGCTGCGCTACTTTGTACGGATTGTCGAACTGGGCTCCATGAGCCGCGCCGCGCTGGACCTGGACCTGGTGCAGTCCGCATTGAGCCAGCAGATCAGCCGCCTGGAGTCCGAACTGTCCACGCGCCTGCTGCAGCGTACGCCGCGCGGCGTCACCCCCACCGAAGCCGGGCAGGCCTTCTTTCACGAGGCCCAGCTCACGCTGCGCCATGCCGAGCAGGCCGTGCATGCGGCCCAGCAGGCGCGCCTGTCGGGCGCCGTCAGCATGGGGCTGTCGCCCACCATCGCCTCGGTACTGGGCCTGCCGCTGATGCGTGCCATGCGCGAGCGCTACCCCGATGTGCGGCTGCACATGGTATCGGCGCTGTCAGGGCATCTGACGGGCCTGCTCAACGCCCGCCAGCTGGACCTGGCGATTCTGTTCGACACCCGCAATGGGCGCCGCTGGAGCGTGACGCCGCTGCTGGAAGAGCAGCTGTTCCTGATCCAGTCCCGCCAACAGCCCGTGGCGCCGCAGATCCTGCATGCCACGCCTGTCAGCCTGGAGCAGCTGCAGCAGGTGCCGCTGATCCTGCCTTCGGGCAGCCATGGCCTGCGCAGCTCGGTCATGGCCTCGTTCACCAGTGCCGGCTTCCAGTCCCAGATGGCCATGGAGATCGACTCCCTGCCACTGCTGATGGAGGCCGTGGGGGCCGGGCTGGGTGCCACGGTCCAGCCCTGGTCGGCCGTGGCCATGTACAAGGACGCGGCAGAGCGCTTCCAGTGGTCCGAAATTTCCGACGAGCAGGTGCGGCGCAATGCCGCGCTGTGCAGCCTGTCGGACGATGAGCTCTCGCCCGCCGCGCTGGCCGCGCGCGTGGTGCTGCTCGATTGTGCAAGGCAGCTGGTGCACTCGGGTGCCTGGGTGGGGGCCACGCTCGCGGGTTGACATATCACTCCATGTGATACCCCCATGCCCGGCCGTCGCTGCACAGCGGCAGCGGCGCTTCGTACAGTTCAACGCCAATCACCCACGTTGAACCGCCTCAGGCATGCGCCTGCGGCCCCCCATCATGAATACTGAAGCCTACGACACCGATGTACTGGTCATCGGTGGCGGCAACGCCGCGCTGTGCGCCGCGCTGATGGCGCGCGAGGCAGGCGCCCGCGTGCTGCTGCTGGAGTCCGCGCCTCGCGAGTGGCGCGGCGGCAACTCCGGCCACACCCGCAATCTGCGCTGCATGCACGACGCACCCCAGGACGTGCTGGTCGAAGCCTACCCCGAGGAAGAGTTCTGGCAGGACCTGCTCAAGGTCACCGGCGGCATCACCAACGAGCACCTGGCGCGCCTGGTGATCCGCGCCTCCTCGACCTGCCGCCACTGGATGCGCAAACATGGCGTGCACTTCCAGCCCCCGCTGTCGGGCGCGCTGCATGTGGCGCGCACCAATGCCTTCTTCATGGGCGGCGGCAAGGCCCTGGTCAACGCCTATTACCGCAGCGCCGAGAAGCTGGGCGCGGAGATCCGCTACGAGTCACCCGTGGACAAGCTGGAGATCGAGAACGGCATGTTCAAGGCCGCCTGGAGCAAGGGCCGGCGCATCACCGCCAAAAGCTGCGTGCTGGCCGCAGGCGGCTTCGAATCCAACCGCGAATGGCTGCGCGAGGCCTGGGGCCAGAACGAGCGCGGCGAATGGCCTTCGGACAATTTCCTGATCCGCGGCACGGCGTTCAACCAGGGCGTGTTGCTCCGCCACATGCTGCAGGAGCAGCAGGCCGACGGCATAGGCGATCCGACCCAGGCCCATATGGTGGCCATCGACGCGCGCGCGCCGCTGTACGACGGCGGCATCTGCACGCGCATCGACTGCGTCTCGCTGGGTGTGGTGGTCAACCGCGAGGCCCGGCGCTTCTACGACGAAGGCGAGGACTTCTGGCCCAAGCGCTATGCCATCTGGGGCCGCCTGGTGGCCCAGCAGCCGGGGCAGATTGCCTATTCGATCATCGACAGCAAGGCGATTGGCCGCTTCATGCCGCCCGTGTTCCCTGGCGTCAAGGCCGATTCGCTGCCCGAACTGGCCCAGAAGCTGGGCCTGGATGTGGACCGCTTCATGCAGACCCTCGATGCCTACAACGACGGCTGCAGGGTCGGCCACTTCGACCACACCGCGCTGGACGACTGCCATACCGAGGGCGTGACGCCCGCCAAGACGCACTGGGCACGCCCCATCGATACCGCGCCGTTCTACGGCTATGCGCTGCGCCCCGGCGTGACCTTCACCTACCTGGGCCTCAAGGTGGACGACACGGCGGCCGTGCGCTTTGCCGACCAGCCCAGCGCCAATCTGTTCGTGGCTGGCGAGATGATGGCCGGCAACGTGCTGGGCAAGGGCTATACGGCCGGCGTGGGCATGTCCATCGGCACGGCCTTCGGCCGCATTGCGGGCCGCAATGCGGCGCTGGCCGCCGCCGGCAAGCCTGCCGAACACGGCGCAGTAAAAGACGAGGCCTGATCCATGAGCATTCCCTCCCTGCAAGCCCTGGGCCAGGAAGCCCAGACCCTGGCGACCGGCAAGGTCATCCCCATTCTTCCCGCAGCCACGGACACTGCGGCCGAGGCCGAAGTGGCACGCGCCCTGCAGATCTGCAACGCCTGCCGCTACTGCGAGGGCTTTTGCGCCGTGTTCCCGGCCATGACGCGCCGGCTGGAGTTCGGTAAGGCCGATGTGCACTACCTGGCCAATCTATGCCACAACTGCGGCGCCTGCCTGCACGCCTGCCAATACGCGCCGCCGCACGAGTTCGGCATCAACATCCCCAAGGCCATGGCCGAGGTGCGCGGCCAGACCTATGCCGACTACGCCTGGCCGCAGGCCCTGGGCAGGCTCTACCAGAGGAACGGCCTCACGCTGTCGCTGGCCCTGGTGGCCGGCCTGTTCCTGTTCCTCGCGCTGGCCGTGGCCGCACAGGGAGGACTGGGCCAGCTGTGGAATGCGCAACTGGGCAGCAACTTCTACCACCTGTTCCCGCACAATCTGCTGGTGGGCATCTTCGCGCCCGTGTTCCTGTTCGTGGTGTTTGCGCTGTTCATGGGCGTGCGCCGCTTCTGGCAGGACGTGAAGCCCGCCACCAGCAATGTGGACGTCAGCGGCCCGGCCGCTGCCGAAGCCACGCACGATGTGCTGCGCCTCAAATACCTGGACGGCGGCCACGGCGAGGGCTGCCACAACCAGGACGACGCGTACACGCTCAAGCGCCGCCGTTTCCACCACCTGACCTTCTACGGCTTTCTGCTGTGCTTTGCCGCCACGGCGCTGGCCACGGTCTACCACTATGTGTTCGGCTGGGCCGCGCCCTACGAGCTGCCCAGCCTGCCCAAGATCCTCGGCGCCCTGGGCGGAGTGAGCCTGATGGTGGGCACGGCCGGCCTGTGGATGCTGAACCGCGCACGCCACCCGCTGCACGGCGACGCCCGGCAAAAGCCCATGGACCTGGGCTTCATCGCCCTGCTGTTCCTGGTCGCCTCCAGCGGCCTGGCGCTCTGGCTGGGTCGCGGTACACCGGCTCTTGCCCTGCTGCTGTGCCTGCACCTGGGTGCCGTGATCGCGCTGTTCGCCACCCTGCCCTATGGCAAGTTCGCGCACGGCATTTTCCGCACCGCCGCGCTCTTGCGTCACAACGCCGAAAAGCGCGAACCTAGTCCCATCGGCCTGGGCGCCGATTGATTTCATGCCAAAAAGATAGCTGTCGGCGCTTCACCAACAAGCGCCCAAGCTCAATTTTCATACCAAGGAGACCCACCATGCAAAAACGCACCCTGCTCCAGGCCGCCATGCTGGCCGCTACTTCACTGACCCTTTGCGCTCCCGCCCAGGCCCAGAACTTTCCGCCCAGCAAGCCCGTGACCCTGGTGGTGGGCTTTGCGGCCGGCGGCGCCGCCGATGCGGCCGCACGCCTGATCGCCAAGAAGCTCGGCGAGAACATCGGCCAGACCGTGATCGTCGAGAACAAGGGCGGCGCAGGCGGCAATATCGCCCACCAGTACGTGGCCAATGCCGCGGCCGACGGCTCGGTGCTGCTGCTGGGCTCGGTGGGGCCGCTGACGATCGCGCCCCACATCATGAAGCTGAACTACGACCCGTTCAAGGATCTGGCGCCGATCTCCGGCGGCGTGAATTTTCCCAACGTGCTGGTGGTGCACAAGGGCGCGGGCGTGAAGACCCTGGCCGAATTCGTGGCCAAGGCCAAGAAATCGCCGGGCAGCGTGGACTTCGCGTCCACCGGCGCGGGCTCGGCCTCGCACCTGGCGGGCGAGCTGTTCAACCAACGCGCCGGCGTCGAAATGGTGCACGTGCCCTACAAGGGCGGCGCCCCGGCCCTGCAGGACCTGCTGGGCGAGCGCGTGACTTCCTACTTTGCCGCGCCGCCCACGGCCCTGCCGCACATCGAGACCGGCAAGCTGATTCCGCTGGCCACCACGGGCCTGACCCGCCCGGCCTACATGCCGGGCATCCCCACCGTGGCCGAGGCCGGCTATCCGGGCTTCGAGGCGCTGAACTGGTATGCCTTCGTGGCACCCGGCAAGACGCCCGCGCCCATCCTGGACCGCTGGAACACGGAGATCGTCAAGGTACTCAAGGACCCCGGCGTGGCCGAGGCACTCAAGGTGCACGGTCTCACGCCCCAGCCCACCACGCGCGCCGAGTTCGCGGCCTTCATGAAGAAGGAATACGAGCAATGGGGCAAGGTGGTGAAGGAGCGCAAGATCACCCAGAACTGAGAGCACGAACCCGCTCACGTCGATGGCACAGCGCATGAGCCTGGCGCAATCCACGTCAGGGACGGCAAGCAAGGGCCGCCCCGCAGCGATGCCCTCGTCCCCCTTGGGGGAAGGCGCGAAGCGACTCAGGAGGCGTCAATACCCTACCGCGCACCCATCCTTGCGCGGATCGGAACCCGCGATGTAGTGCTCGCCATCGCGCAACACCAGTTGCGCGCCGCCAAAGGCGAACACGCCATGACCGGCCTCCACCGTGACCTCGTGGCCGCGCGCGCGCAGTTGCTCGACCACCGCGGCGTCGAAGGCCGGCTCCACCGCCACGCCCTTGCCGCCGGTCACGCGCCAGCGCGGCGCGTCGGCCGCGGCCTGCGGGTTCTGGCCGTAGCGCAGCACGCGCAGGGCCATCTGCAGATGGCCCTGGCTTTGCATGGGGCCGCCCATCACGCCGAAGGCCATTTGCGGCGTGCCGTCGGCGTGCATCGCAAAGGCCGGAATGATGGTGTGCGAGGGGCGCTTGCGCGGACCCACTTCGTTGGCATGGCCGGCCTCGGTGGCGAAGCCCTTGCCGCGGTTCTGCAGGCTGATGCCCGTGCCCGGCACCACCACGCCCGAGCCGAAGCCCATGTAGTTGGACTGGATGAACGAGACCATCATGCCGCTGGCATCGGCCGCCGCCAGGTAGACCGTGCCGCCGGGCCGGGGCGCGCCGTACTCGGGCAGGCTGGCCTTGTCACGGTCAATGAGCTGGGCGCGCTCGCGCAAATAGCCGCGGTCCAGCAGCTGCGCGGGGGTGACGCGCATATGGTCCAGGTCGGCGTTGTACTGGTGCAGGTCGGCAAAGGCCAGCTTCATGGCCTCGATCTGCAGGTGCACGCTGTCCACGCCGTCCAGCGGCTGCGCCCCCACGCCCAGTTCGTCCAGCATGCCCAGCGCCATCAGCGCGGCAATGCCCTGGCCGTTGGGTGGAATCTCGTGGATCACCGAGTCGCCGAACTTCTGCGACACCGTGCCCACCCAGTCGGCCTGGTGCGCGGCCAGGTCTTGCTCGGTCATCACGCCGCCGCAGGCACGCGAATGCGCGGCCATCTTCCGCGCCAGCGCGCCGCGGTAGAAGGACTCGCCCATGGTGGCGGCGATCTCCTCCAGCGTGCGCGCATGGGCTTCGCTCTTGAACACCTCGCCGGCCCTGGGCGCGCGGCCGCCGGGCAGAAAGCACTCGGCAAAGCCGGGCTGGTCGCCCAGCTTGGCGCCGCCCAGCTCCCACAGCGTGGCGATGGTGGGCGAGACCGCAAAGCCGTGGCGCGCATAGGCTATGGCGGGCTGGGCCACCTGGGCGAAAGGCAGCTTGCCGAAGCGCTGGGACAGCGCCACCCAGGCCGATACGGCGCCGGGCACGGTCACGGCGTTCCAGCCTTTCTCGGGGATACCGCCGAGCTGGGCGAAGTATTCGGGCGTCCAGCCCGCAGGCGAGCGGCCCGAGGCATTGAGGCCGTGCAGCTCCTGGCCGTCCCAGACGATGGCGAAGCCGTCGCTGCCTATGCCGCAGCCCGTGGGCTCGACCACGGTGAGCGTCATCGCCGCGGCCAGCGCCGCGTCCACCGCGTTGCCGCCAGCCAGCAGCATGGAGAGGCCGGCCTGCGCGGCCAGCGGCTGCGAGGTGCTGACCATGTTGCGCCCCAGCACCGGCGAGCGGCGCGAGGCGTAGGGAAGCGTCCAGTCCTTGATGCTGTCTGTCATGTTCATTCCAATGTGATTCGATTGTCCTTGATGACCTTGGCCCAGCGTGCGCTGTCGGTCTGCACCATGGCGGCGAAGTCCGCCGGCGTCTGCGCCTTGGCGGGCTCCACGCCCTGCCTGGCCAGGCTGGCGATCACGTCCGGATTCTGGACGGCCTGATTGAAAGCCTGGTTGATCCTGCCCACCAGCTCGGGCTTCATGCCGGCCGGGCCGTAGACGCCGAACCAGGTGACCGACGAGTAGCCGGGCAGGCCCGATTCGGCCACCGTGGGCAGGTTGGGGGCCAGCGTGCTGCGCTTGTCGCCCGTGACAGCCAGCGCGCGCAGGCGGCCGCTGGCCACATGGGGCATGCCGGTCGGGATCGAGTCGAACAGCAGGTGCACCTGGCCCGCGGCCAGATCGGTGATCGATTGCGCCGTGCCCTTGTACGGCACATGGGTGAGCTGGATGCCGGCCTGCGCGGCAAAGGCGGCGGTGTTCAGGTGCACGATGGTGCCGTTGCCGCTGCTGGCGTAGTTGAGCCTGCCAGGGTTGGCCCTGGCATAGGCGATCAGCTCCTGCACGCTCTTGGCCGGCAGCGACGGCGTGACCAGCAGCACGCTGGCGGCGTCGGCCATGTGGGCAATAGGGGTGAAGTCCTTGTCCGCCTTGTAGGCCAGCCGCGGCATCAGATGCGGCGAGATGGCGTGCGTGCTGCTGGTGGTGAACAGCAGCGTGTAGCCGTCGGGCGGGGCCTTGGCGGCTTCTGCCGCGCCTATGGTGCCGCCCGCGCCGGGCTTGTTGTCGATGACCAGCTGCTGGCCCAGCTCCTGCGATACGCGCTGCGCGATCACGCGGGCCACCAGGTCGGTCGCGCCGCTGGACGGAAAGGGCACGATCACCCGTATCGGATGGTTGGGCCAGGGGACTTCACCCTGGGCCAGGGTCGGCAGAGCCGGCAGGCCGCCGGCCAGGACCGCGGCGGCCTGAGCCCACCGGCGGCGACGCGAAGGAGAAACAGTAGACCGTGCCGGCATGGCAAGACTCCTGGTGAGATGGCTGCTTGTGTGAATGGGCCGCCGCAGGGCGGCGCCGGAACAGGTCATCTTAGAAAACGGATGCATTTGCCGCCATCTGCAAATTTGCAAGCCATCCTTGCCGGAACGGCAAACCGAGCACAATGGCGGCTCATTCCACCAGTTGCCATGCCCGACTCACGCCATCTGCTGCTGCAAGACATCGCGCTGCGCTACTTCCACGAGGTGGCGCAATGCGGCTCGCTGACCGAAGCCTCGGCCCGGCTGCATGTGGCGGCCTCGGCCATCAGCCGCCAGATCGCGGCGCTGGAGGCGCGGCTGGGCACGCCGCTGTTCGAGCGCCACCCGCGCGGCATGGTGCTCAATGCCGCCGGCGAAATTCTGGCCGACCATGCCCGCCGCGCGGGCCTGGGCGCCGAGCGCGCCCTGGGCGAGATCCTGGCCCTGCAGGGCCTGCGCAGCGGCAAGGTGCGCATTGCCAGCTCCGACGCCTTTGCCAGCGAGTTCCTGCCGCGCCTGTGCGCGGTCTTCCAGCGCGAGCACGCCGGCATCGTTTTCGAGGTGACCGTGCTGCCCACGCCCGAGGTCTCCGGTGCCGTGCGCGCCGGCACGGCCGATATCGGCCTGTGCTTCAGCCGGGCGCCCGAGCCCGGCATTGCCGTGGCCTGCCGCGTGGCGGCGCCCGTGCTGGCCCTGGTGGCCACCGGCCATGATCTGGCGCAGGAGCGCAGCGTGGCGCTGGCCCGGCTGGTGCGCTACCCGCTGGCATTGCCGCCGCCGAGCACGGCTGTGCGCCAGCTGCTGGACGCGGCCTGCAGCCGCCAGGGGCTGATGCTGGCGCCGGCCATGGAAAGCAACCACGGCAAGACGCTGCTGAACTTCGCGGCCCAGGGTGCAGCGGTGGCCGTGGCCAGCGAAATCGCCGCGCGCGACATGGTGGCCACGGGCGCACTGGTGGCCGTGCCGCTCAGCGACCGCGGCATGGATCTGCGCGACATCGAGGTGCAGACCCTGGCCGGCCGCACGCTGCCGCATGCGGCCCAGTCGTTTCTGGAGCTGCTGCAGCGGCGTCTGCCCACCGCGTGGTGAACGGCACCGCTTGAGTCCAATGCGCCTTGGGGCTCCGCACTATCCAGGGCAACAGCGCAAGCGGCCAAGGAGATCCGTCGAATGAGGCTGGCAAGGGACAAGGCAGCGCTTGTTTCACGAGGCCTGGGCCAGCACTTCCTCGAGCGTGGCCGGCATATCGGCAGGCATGGGCGCCGTCGGTGCAGGCGCCTTGTAGATGCTGGCATCGGCATGGATCAGGCCGAGGCCGAAGCGCTGGCCGGCCAGGTAGTCGCCCACGGACTCCAGCACGATGGGGCTGCGGTGCAGGTGGGCGCTGGCCCGGAGTTCCTCCAGCGTCAGCCAGACGCTGCGCACCACGCCGTCGTCGAGCTTGCGCCCGGCTTCCTGCGCGCCCAGCTCGCCCGCAAAGGCAAAGCGCATATAGGTGATGTCCGAGCCCGTGCGCGTGCGCACGAAGCGGTTCATGTAGATGCCCACCAGCGCCGTGGGCTTGAAGTGGTAGGCGGTCTCTTCCATCACCTCGCGCACGCAGGCCTCGATCGGCGTTTCTGCCGGATCCAGGTGGCCTGCAGGCATGTTCAGGCGCAGCCCATCCGCCGTGTTTTCTTCCACCAGCAAAAAACGGCCATCGCGCTCGATGATGGCCGACACAGTCACATTGGGTTTCCAGCGATTGGGCATGGCCGGCATTATCCCTGTGTCGCTCCGGCAGCCTGTCAGATTGTCCCATCGCGAGTCATTGCGCTGGTAATGGTTCTCAATTGGATGAATCCGCAGCTTGTTCCTGCCGTCGAACCATCGCATGAGGAGAACGCCATGGGCCGACCGATTCAGACACTGCGCCAGCCGGCTGAGCGCCAGGCCGCGCTGGCCGAGCAGGGTGGGCACAGCCATGAAAACATGTAGAAAATATGTTGACAATCCTGTGAAAAATATCTTGCCAAGCCTTTGCAAAAGGCTTTCAAAAACCAGGGCCAATGCATTTATCGACCCTGGTTTTTCAGGCATTCATCGGCATATCGCACCCCGATGTGGAAAATTATTCCGTGCGAATTGCCCAAAAACAAGGCATTCGACAAGACGGGCCGCCATCTCGCCGAGCGGCACCCGCCCCGCAAGCCATGGGTTTGCGGCTATTTCCCAAATGCCGGCCACCGCCAACAATGCCTGTATGCCGCCCACCCCCGGGCGCTCTTTGCTGGACTTTTCAGGAGTTTCCATGCGCATTGCCGATACCCAAACCCATGGCGTTGATGCCGACCGCCAACCCCAGGACGCGCAGTGGTTCGACGCCCACTGGATGCCGTTCACCGGCAACCGCAACTTCAAGGCCAAGCCGCGCATGATCACCGGCGCCCAGGGCGCCTATTACACCGATGCGGACGGCCGCAAGATCTTCGACGGCCTCTCGGGCCTGTGGTGCACGGGCCTGGGCCATGGCCGGCGCGAGATCGCCGAAGCCATAGGCAAGGCGGCCCAGCAGCTGGACTATGCCCCGGCCTTCCAGTTCGGCCATCCGGCCTCGTTCGCCCTGGCCAACAAGATCAAAAACCTGATGCCCGAAGGGCTGTCGCATGTGTTCTTCACGGGCTCGGGCTCGGAGGCTGCAGACACCTCGCTCAAGATGGCCCGCGCCTACTGGCGCGCCAGGGGCCAGGGCACGAAGACACGGCTGATCGGCCGCGAGAAGGGCTACCACGGCGTGAACTTCGGCGGCATCTCGGTCGGCGGCATGGGCGGCAACCGCAAGATGTTCGGCCAGGGCGTGGAGGCCGACCACCTGCCCCATACGCAGCCACCCATGGGCTCGTTCTGCCAGGGCATCCCGCAAACCATAGGACACAGCGACGGCCGCGCGCTGGCCGACCGGCTGCTGGACATCATCGCCCTGCATGATGCCAGCAACATCGCCGCCGTCATCGTCGAGCCCATGTCGGGCTCGGGCGGCGTGGTGATCCCGCCGGCCGGCTACCTGCAGCGCCTGCGCGAGATCTGCACCCAGCACGACATCCTGCTGATCTTCGACGAGGTCATCACGGGCTTCGGCCGCCTGGGCGCCATGACGGCCGCCCAGGCCTTCGGCGTGACGCCCGACATCATGAACATCGCCAAGCAGGTCACCAACGGCGCCCAGCCGCTGGGCGCCTGCGTGGTGCGCGGCGAGATCTACGACACCTTCATGGCCGCGGGCGGCCCCGAATACATGCTGGAGTTCGCCCACGGCTACACCTATTCGGCCCACCCCGTGGCCTGCGCCGCAGGCATGGCGGCACTCGACCTGCTCGAAACAGAGGACGGCCCGGGCCGCGTGCAGGCGCTGGCACCGTTCTTCGAGCAGGCCGTGCACAGCCTCAAGGGCGCGCGGCACGTGCTGGACATCCGCAATATCGGTCTGGCCGCGGGCTTTTCCATCGCGCCCGTGCCGGGCGAACCCGCCAGGCGCCCCTACGAAATCGCCATGAAGTGCTGGGACATGGGCTTCTATGTGCGCTACGGCGGCGACACGATCCAGCTGGCGCCCCCGTTCATCAGCGAGAAGGCCGAGCTCGAACGCCTGGTCAGCGCACTGGGCGACGCGCTGAACGCCACCGCCTGACGCATAGCCAGAGCATCGTTTTGATAGCTGCCGGCGCTTGCGGGGGCTATGTTCCAGAGCCATTTGAACCCGCAATGCCAGGATGGGTGCGCGGCCCCGGCCGCACTCCCGCCCCCCGGGTCATAGCTGTTTGACCTGCAACACCCACTCGCCAGGCCTCTGTTTTGATAGCGCTCGGCCTACAATCCCCCATTCGATCCCTATCATCCGCGCGCGCCTGGGGCGCTGGGGCCTGGCTGCTATGCAAGTCCCTGTCGCGGATGGCCTACTTTGCGAGCTGGAGACCCGTTGATGCCCGACACCAAGGCAACCACTTTGACCGATAAACGCGAGCTGCTCCGCCAGTCGGCCCTCGAATACCACCAGTTTCCCAAGCCCGGCAAGGTCGCCATCGCGGCCACCAAGCCCATGGGCAACCAGCACGACCTGGCCCTGGCCTACTCGCCCGGCGTGGCCGCGCCCTGCGAGGAAATCGTCAAGGACCCCGCCGCCGCCTTCAAGTACACCAGCCGTGGCAACCTCGTGGCCGTGATCTCCAACGGCACGGCCGTGCTGGGCCTGGGCGACATCGGCGCGCTGGCTTCCAAGCCGGTGATGGAAGGCAAGGGCGTGCTGTTCAAGAAGTTCGCCGGCGTCGATGTGTTCGACATCGAGATCAACGAAAAAGACCCCCAGAAGCTGGTCGACGTGATCGCCGCGCTGGAGCCGACCTTCGGCGCCATCAACCTCGAGGACATCAAGGCCCCCGAGTGCTTCTTCGTGGAGCGCGAGCTGCGCAAGCGCATGAACATCCCCGTGTTCCACGACGACCAGCACGGCACGGCCATCACCGTGGCGGCCGCCATGGTCAATGCGCTGAAGGTGGCCGGCAAGAAGATCGAAGAGATCAAGCTGGTGGCTTCGGGCGCCGGCGCCGCCGCCCTGGCCTGCCTGAACCTGCTGCTGGAAGTCGGCCTCAAGCGCGAGAACGTGTTCGTGACCGACATCGCCGGCGTGGTCTACGCAGGCCGCACCGAGCTCATGGACCCCGACAAGGCGCTGTTCGCCCAGAAGACCGAGCTGCGCACCCTGGGCCAGGTGATCGAGGGCGCCGATGTCTTCCTGGGCCTGTCGGCCGGCAACGTGCTCAAGCAGGACATGGTCAAGAAGATGGCGGCCAAGCCCGTCATCTTCGCCCTGGCCAACCCCAACCCCGAAATCACGCCCGAAGACGTGAAGGCCGTGCGCGACGACGCCATCATCGCCACGGGCCGCTCGGACTACCCCAACCAGGTCAACAACGTCCTGTGCTTCCCCTACATCTTCCGCGGCGCGCTGGACTGCGGTGCGACCACCATCACCACCTCGATGGAAGTGGCCTGCGTATATGCCATCGCCGCGCTGGCCGAGGCCGAGCAGTCGGAAGAAGTGGCCGCCGCCTATGCGGGCCAGCAGCTGAGCTTCGGCACCGAGTACCTGATCCCCAAGCCCTTCGACCCGCGCCTGATGCTCATCGTGGCTCCGGCCGTGGCCGAGGCTGCCGCCGCGGCCGGCGTGGCCCAGCGCCCCATCCAGGACATGGATGCCTACCGCGAGCACCTGAAGACCTTCGTCTATGCCTCGGGCACGATGATGAAGCCCATCGTCACGGCGGCCAAGAAGGCCGCCAAGAAGCGCGTGGCCTATGCCGAGGGCGAGGAAGAGCGCATTCTGCGCGCCGTGCAGATCGTGGTGGACGAGCGCATCGCACGCCCCACGCTGATCGGCCGCCCCGCCGTGATCGCCCAGCGCATCGAGAAGTTCGGCCTGCGCCTGAAGGAAGGCCTGGACTACGACGTGGTCAACGTCGAGCATGACGAGCGCTACCGCGACTTCTGGCAGACCTACTACCGCATGACCGAGCGCAAGGGCATCACCGAGCCCATCGCCAAGATCGAGATGCGCCGCCGCCTGACGCTGATCGGCTCCATGCTGCTGCACAAGGGCGAGGTCGACGGCCTCATCACCGGCACCTGGGGGCACACGGCCCATCACCTGCAGTACATCGACCAGGTGATCGGCAAGCGGGCCGGCGTGACCACCTATGCCTGCATGAACGGCCTGCTGCTGCCCGACCGCCAGGTCTTCCTCGTGGACACCCACGTCAACTACGACCCCACGGCCGAGCAGCTGGCCGAGATCACCATCATGGCCGCCGAGGAAATGATGCGCTTCGGCATCAAGCCCAAGGCCGCGCTGCTCTCGCACAGCAATTTCGGCTCCAGCAACCAGCCCAGCGCGGTCAAGATGCGCCAGACCCTGGAGCTGCTGCGCGCGCAGGCGCCCTGGCTAGAAGCGGACGGCGAAATGCATGGCGACGTGGCCCTGGACGGCCAGGCCCGCGCCAAGCTCATGCCCAACAGCACGCTGCTGGGCGACGCCAACCTGCTGGTGATGCCCAATATCGACGCCGCCAACATCAGCTACAACCTGCTCAAGCAGGCCGCCGGCGGCGGCATTGCCATCGGCCCCGTGCTGCTGGGGGCCGCCAAGCCCGTGCACGTGCTGACCCCCAGCACCACGGTGCGCCGCCTCGTGAACATGACGGCCCTGACCGTGGCCGATGCCAACGTGAGCCGCTGACGGACGGCCAAACCCGGATGAAAAGGCCCGCAGGCGTCCAGCGCTGCGGGCCTTTTCATCTTCCGGGGCCGTCCCGGGACGAAAAAACCTCGCGTGGAGCGCGGGGCCATTCGTCAAGAATCCTGATTAAATTGCACAAAATTTAAGCGTATCTTGCATTTTCAGGGTCTATCCGTCAAACTTGCGGGTCGAAATTTCAGGCCTTACCTGAGATTCTGAAAGGTGTAGTGAATGCTCAAGGCCGCCGCCGCCAAGGCGTACCAGACTGGTTTGGCGCTCTTTCTGGGCGCCGCTTTTGTGTTGGCAACGCCTGCCGTGCAGGCACGCAATGCCCCAGAGCCCCCGGTATTTTCCTCTGGCCTGGCAACCATCGCCCTGGCCGATCTGCCCCGCGAAGGGCGCACCACCTACGCGCGCATCCTGCAGGGCGGCCCGTTCACCAGCGACAAGGACGGCTCCACGTTCGGCAATCGCGAGCGCATACTGCCGCGCCAGCCGCGCGGCTATTACCGTGAGTACACGGTGCGCACGCCGGGCTCCCGCGACCGCGGTGCCCGGCGCATCGTCTGCGGAGGTCAGCAGCCGCAACAGCCCGACGCCTGCTACTACACCGGCGACCACTACAGCAGCTTCAGGCAGATCGTCGAATGAGCCCAAGCGCCTCCGATACATGCGATTTGCGCCCGCTGCCTACAAAGCCATCAGCGCTGCCTGAGGCCGATTTTTTGATGTTTTTAGAAAGAATCACGGAGATGGACACGCCGCTTCGCAAGAACTCCGACACCCCTTTGCGCAATGTTCGCCCCAACATCGTGCAGTCCATCCGCGCCTATCGAATTCCCGATCTGCAAGCTGCCGCCGAGACGCTGGGCGCGCACTTTCTGTATGCCAACCTGGCCCATGCCCAGACCAAGGCCGATATCCTCGAACTGCTGGCCACGCAGCTCCATCTGCCTGCCCACTTCGGCAAGAACTGGGATGCGCTCTACGACTGCCTGACCGACCCCATCCACAAGGCGGGCCCGCAGCCCGGCTTCGTCGTGGTGCTGGACCAGATTCCCACCACGCTCAAATTCGACAAGGAAGTGCGTGAGCAGCTGCTGGACGCCTTCCGCGATGCGGCCGACTACTGGGCGGAGCGCAAGATCGCCTTCCGCTGCTTCTATTCCTTCCTGTAAGCTATCGCCTTAATAGCAATGCCCGCATGATGTGCGGGCATTTTTCCATTGAAAATGGCCAAAACGCTTGAATGGCAAGCGCCAGCAGCTCCTGTTTTTATTGCCGCCGGGCCGCCCCAAGGCAATAAACGCCCCCTTGGGGGGGGCAGCGGCCACACGTCAGTGGGCAAGCGTGGGGGCTTTTTTATCGCCGGGCCGCCCCAAGATAAAAAGCGCCCCTCTTGGAGGGGCAGCGAGCCACACGCAGTGGGGAGCGTGGGGTGTCATTTCTTACGAGAGCTGGGCGGCCAGCGCCTCGTATTCGGCCACGGGCACTTCCTCGGCCCGGCGCTGCAGGTCGAACTCGCCGGCAAAGCCTTTTTCATCCAGCCATTTGCCCAGCGTATTGCGCAGGATCTTGCGGCGCTGGCTGAAAGCCACCTGCACCATGGCTTCGAGCAGCTTGGCATCGAGCTGCGCCGGCTGCCCGCGCGGCACCATGCGCACCACGGCGCTGTCCACCTTGGGCGGCGGGTTGAAGCTTTCGGGCGGCACGAACAGCACGTTCTCCATGGCATAGCGCCACTGCAGCATCACGGACAGGCGGCCGTAGGCGGAGGTGCCGGCATCGGCCACCATGCGATCGATCACCTCTTTCTGCAGCATGAAATGCTGGTCCTGCACCACGTCGACCTGTTCCAGCAGATGGAACAGGATGGGGCTGGAGATGTTGTAGGGCAGGTTGCCCACCACACGCAGCTTGGGCGCACCCAGGCGCGCCGCCAGGGCGCGGAAATCCACCTTGAGCACGTCGGACTCCACCACGTCGAGGTCGGGACGCAGGCGCAGGCGCAGGGCCAGGTCGCGGTCCAGCTCGATCACGGTGAGCCGGCCCAGGCGCTCGACCAGGGGCTGCGACAAGGCCATGAGGCCGGGCCCGATCTCCACCATGGGCTGGCCGGGCTGCGGGGCGATGGCCTCAACGATGTTGTCGATGATGGCGCCGTCGGTCAGGAAGTTCTGGCCGAAGCGCTTGCGGGGAATATGTTTCATGGTTTCAGCGGTAGGCCGTCCCGGAATAAAACGGGGTTCCTTGACGGGCCACGGTTTTACCGCCGGGCCGCCCCAAGGCAAAACGCGGCCCCCTTGGGGGCAGGGAGCCACACGCAGTGGGCGACCGTGGGGGCAATATCGTTACTGCGGAGGTTCGCGGTATTCGACGTAGGCGCGGCCGCGCAGCTCCTTGAGCCAGGCGTTGTAGTCGGTTTCCGTCTTCTTCTCGCGCACGACGTTGCGGACCATCTCGCGCTGCTCGCGCGGCGTCAGCCGGGCCTGGCGGCGCTCTTCCAGCTTGATCAGGTGCACGCCAAAGCGCGACACCACGGGCTCGCTGACTTCGCCGGGCTGCAGGGCATCGAGCACGCGCTCGAATTCGGGCACGAACTGGCCGGGTGAGGACCAGCCCAGATCGCCGCCGCCGCGGGCACTGCCGTCCTGGGAGTACTCGCGGGCCAGCGATTCGAAGCTGGCCTGGCCGCTCAGCACGCGGCGGCGGTAGTCTTCCAGGCGCTTGGCGGCCTGGGCTTCGGTCATGCCGTCGCCCATGCGCAGCAGGATGTGGCGCGCATGGTTTTGCGTGATGAAGGCCGGCATGCTGGACTGGGCCTTGTCCAGCACCTTGAGCACGTGAAAGCCCGCGCCCGAGCGCAGCGGCCCGAGGATGGCGCCGGTGGACGCAGGGGCCGCCGCCTTGGCGAACAGCTCGGGATAGTCGCCAAGCGGCCGCATGCCCATGGCGCCGCCGCCCTGGCCATTGGGCACGTCGGAGTATTCCTTGACCACGGCCGTGAAGTCCGCATGGGTGCGGGCGGCCTCGGCGGCCTGCTTGGCACGCGCCTCGCGCTCGGCCACCACGGCCGGGCTGGCGTTTTCCGGCACGGCGATCAGGATGTGGCCCAGGTTCATGGCCGAGGATGCAGCCGCATCGCCGGGGCGCTTCTGTTCCTTGAGATAGCGGTCGATATCGGCGTCGGCGACCTTGACGCGGTTGTCCACGTCGCGCTCGCGCACGCGCTGCATGGCCATCTGGCTACGGATTTCGTCGCGCAGCTGGTTTTCGGAAACGCCTTCCTTCTTCAGGCGCGCCAGAAATGCGCTCTTGTCCAGGCTGTTCTGCTGCGCCAGATTGCTCACGGCCTGGTCCACGGCAAAGTCATCGACCTTGATGCCCGAATCCCGGGCTTCCTGCAGTTGCACGCGCTCCACGATCAGGCGCTCCAGCACCTGGCCGGCCAACAGCTCCCTGGGGGGCAGCTGGCCGCCCTGCTCGCCGATGTTCTGCAGCACGCGTGCCATGCGCGCGCGCACCTCGTTGTTGGTGATCGGTTCGGAGTCCACCACCGCCACGATGAAGTCGGCCTGGCGAACGCCGGCTTGCGCCGTCTCACGCCCCGTGGGACGTGCCGTCGCGTCCAGCGCCCGCGATACCGAAGCCTCTCCTTTTTTGGCCTGGGCCGGCGCCTTCAGGCTCTGGGCATGGGCGCCCGCTGCCAGCAGGACCAGGGCAGCCGCTGCCGCGCACGATGTCTTGGAAAAAAAACGCATGGAAAACCTTGGTTAATCGTAATTCGTGAAGCGGCTCGGCGGAGTGACCGCTTCACGCAGGTATTGGTAGCGGGGTACATTCTGCTTGAGGCTGCGCTCGGGGTCCGCGCCGAAGCTCAGGCGCGAGAAACCCACGAACTCCAGCTGGAACAGCAGCCGCATATTGGATTGGGTGATCGAGCTTTGCAGGCGCTCCAGCACCACGCGGCCGATCCAGCAGCAGCCGTCGTATTCAAGGCCGACGACGGTGTCCACCAGCCGCTTGTCCTTGATACTGTAGTTCAGTCGGCCCACCGCATATACGCGCCCGCCGCCTTGTCCGCGGCCCGGCCCCAGGTCCTTGCCCTTGTCGCCCCACAGGTCGTTGATCGGCCATTGCCAGCCCACGTCGACCAGCTTGCTGGCGTCGGTTTGCGCCACGGTGTTGTACTGCGTACGGTAGCCGATATTGAAGGTACGGTAGTTACTCGGGCTGTAGCGCGCCGTGGCCGTGGTGCGCACGGTGCGCTTCAAGTCCTGGTTGTACTGGGTCGTCCCTTCGAAGGACCATTTGTCGGTCCAGTTCACGGTAGCTCCCACCAGGATGTCGGAGAGACGGCTGGTGGCCGGCACTTCGCCGGGCAGCAGCACGCGCTGGTCCGAAAAACGCACACGCTGGGCAACGGCCAGCTTGAGCTTTTCCGCCCCCGTGTCGGGGTCGAAGAAGCGCGAAGTCGCCCCCAGCGTCAGCAGATGGTTGTCCGCGATGCGGTCCTGGCCGATATAGTCGTTCTCGGAGAAGATGCTGGCGAAGTTGAAATCGCTGCGGCCCGTGTCGTACAGCGGCAGCATGCTCTGGTCGCGGTAAGGCGTGTAGGTATAGAAGGCACGCGGCTCGAAGGTCTGCACCAGCTGCTTGCCGAACCACGAGGTGTCGCGCTCGAAGATCAGCCCGCTGTCGAGGCTGAAGGTCGGCAGGGTCCGCTGGGCGCTCTTGCTGCCGTTGCTCATGAACTGGTCGGTCTGGTACATGGCCGAATGCAGCATCAGCTTGGGCGTGATGAAAGCGCCCGGCGACAGGAACGGCCGGCTCAGCTGGGCCTGCACATAGCTGCGCTGGCCGTTGTTGACGGCCTGGCCCGTCAGCGGCCGGATCAGCTCGAAGCGCGTGGTATCGGCCACCAAGCTGAAGTCCAGGCCATGGGGCAGATCCAGCGGCGTATAGCGATACTGCAGCTGGGGCACCATGCTGTAGGGCGGGGCAATCGGCGATGCGAGGTCCTGCAACACCTGGTAGCGCATCACATTCAGGCTCAGCACGCCATCGCCCTTGGCCCAGCTCAGATTGGCCGAACTCGGCAGCAGGCGCTGGCGCAGCGCCACCGGCGCCCAGCGGAAATCCCGCCAGTAGTCGTTGTCGCTGACGCGGTTGAGATTCAGGTTCAGCCCCAGCCCGCCGATGGGAGAGCCGATGGTGCCGCGGTGCTGCAGCGAATAGCCCCAGCGGTCCCGGTCGCGCAGGCTGTCGCCGGGCATGTAGTTGGCATAGGCCTCGCCCGAATAGCTGGACTCCAGATAGCGGAACTGGCTGCCCAGATTCACGCCGCGCTTGGTCATGACCGAGGGAAACAGGGTCAGGTCGCGGTTGGGCGCGATGTTCCAGTAATAAGGCTGCGTGTATTCGAAGCCCCCCAGTTTGTCCATGCCCTGGGTCGGCGGCAGAAAGCCGCTCTTGCGCTTGTCCGACAGCGGAAAGCTCATCCGGGGCACGGGCAGTATGGTCACGCCCTTGAACTTGAGCCTGGCGTTCTCGGCCACGCCCACCTCCTCGGCCATGTCCACATGGATGGTTTCGGCCTGGAGCTGCCACGCCGGCTGCCAACTGGCCTCGTCGTCGCGCTGGCAGGTGGTGTAGGTGGCGTTGTGGACCACGGCATGGTCGTGGTCCAGGAAATCCACGCGCGAGGACTCGCCGTGAGCACTGTTGACCAGGAAACGGTAGCTCGCATCATCGAAGCTGCCCTTGAAGGCATCGACCTCCAGATCCAGCTTGCTGCCGTCGAAGATATTGCCCGCCTTGTTGATGTGCACCGAGCCCACGGCATTGACCTTGTCGTCGGGCACCGCGTAATCGAGCTTTTCGGCGCGGATCATGGTGTCGCCGCGGCGCAGCTCGGCCTCGCCATGGACGGAAGCCTTGATGTCGGGCTGGCCGCTGAGCGAGTCGCCCTGGATGTAGATGGGCTGCTGGCTGCGGACCTCGGGCGGATAGGTCTCCTGCAGCAGCGTGCTGGACTGGAGCTGCAGGGCCGGCGCATCGCCGCCGGCCGCTTCGGCGGACTGCGCGTGAGCCTGCATGCCTGCACCGGCCCAGGCCAGCGCCACAGCCAGGGCCAGGGGCCGGACCACGGGCTGGACAGCGGGCCGCGTCGACCTCGTCCGGCGCCAGCGGGAGACGGAGGCAGACGGTATATCTCGCGAAATGGGTGAAGCAGGCACGTTGATTCAGAGGCGCAGACGCGCGGCAGAAGACTAGGAAAATGGAAAACCGCTAGAGCCTAGCATCATCCCTTCCGGGGACGACCGCATCGGTTTGTAAAATCCGATTATCCATGACCGCTTCAATCCCCCCCACTGCCGGCGTCGTCTGGGCCGATGCCGACCGCCACACCGCCTTCGACGCCTGGCTCGCTCCGCTGGCCGCCGATCTGCAACTGCGTCCTGAAACCCTGCGCCCCGCCTCGGCCGATGCCAGCTTTCGCCGCTATCTGCGCCTGGATGGCGCGGGCGGCGGCAGCTTCGTCATCATGGACGCGCCACCCGACAAGGAGAACTGCGCCCCCTTTGTCCAGGTGCAGGCCCTGATGGCACAGGCCGGGCTGCGCGTGCCCGCCATCCTGAACTGGCATGCCGAGCACGGCTTCATGCTGCTGTCCGACCTGGGCGGCGCCACGGTCATCGAAGCGCTGGACCCCGAAAAGCCCCAGGATGCCGAAGCCTGGTACCGCTGCGCCTTGGAGGTGCTGCTGGACTGGCAGCTGGCCTCGCGCGAAGGCAACGCGGGCGCGCTGCCGGCCTACGACGAGGCCTTGCTGCGCCGCGAGCTGCAGCTGTTTCCCGACTGGTATGTCGCCCGCCACCGCAACCTGGCGCTGGACGACAAGCAGCAGGCCGTGCTGGCCAGGACCTTCGACCTGATCGTGGCCCGCAACCTGCAGGCGCCCAGCGTCTACGTGCACCGCGACTTCATGATGCGCAACCTCATGCAGCCGGTGGAGAGCAAGGCCCCCACGCTCGGCACCGGCGTGTCCTCGCTGCCCCCCGAGGGGGCTGTTTCGCCTTGGGGCGGCCCGGCGGCGAAACTGCTGGATGCTCCATTGGGCGTGCTGGACTTCCAGGACGCCGTCTACGGCCCCATCACCTACGACATCGCCAGCCTGCTGCGCGATGCCTTCATCAGCTGGGAAGAGGACTTCGTCATCGACATCACCGTGCGCTACTGGGAAAAGGCCCGCAAGGCCGGCCTGCTCGGCGCGGGCAGCGCCAGCGGCTGGGGCGAGGATTTCGGCGAGTTCTACCGCGGCGTGGAATGGATGGGCCTACAGCGCCACCTCAAGGTGGCCGGCATCTTCGCGCGCCTGACGCTGCGCGACGGCAAGCCCAAATACCTGGCCGATACGCCGCGCTTCATCCACTACATCCGCTCCACCTGCAGCCGCTACCGCGAACTGGCGCCCATGCTGCGCCTGGTGGACCAGATCGAAGGCATCCAAGCCCAGGTCGGCTACGCCTATGGAAGAATGTAGCTCCCCCTGAGCCGCTTTGCGGCTTCCCCCGGCGGGGGACGACACCTTCGCTGCGAGGCGGCTCTTGCTCGGCGTCCCTGGCTTGGACCAGCGCCAGTTTCACCAGACATTTCACATGCCGCGCTATCACTGCCCCATTCCGCTGCACATAGGCGCCGAGCTGGACCTGCCCGCAGGCGCCGCCCGCCATGTGCAGGTGCTGCGCCACCAGCCCGGCGACACCATCACCCTGTTCGAAGGCCAGGCCGGCAGCGGCTTTGCCGGCGGCGAATTCCAGGCCACCATCACGCGCATGGGCCGCAGTGACGTCGGCGTACGCATCGACAGCCACAGCGCCGTGGAGCGCGAGCCGGCCCGCGCCGTGCATCTGGTCGTGGGCATGCCCGCCAACGAGCGCATGGACTGGCTGGTGGAAAAAGCCACCGAGCTGGGCGTGGCCGGCATCCAGCCCGTGATGGCCGCGCGCAGCGTGCTCAAGCTCAAGGGCGAGCGCGCGGACAAGAAGATCGAGCGCTGGCAGTCGATTGCCATCTCGGCCTGCGAGCAATGCGGGCGCAACCAGGTGCCCGTCATCCATGCGCCGCAATCACTGGCCGACTGGCTGCGCGGCAAGGACGCTCCTGCCGCCGATGCGAGCCGCTGGGTACTCTCGCTGCGCGAGGGCAGCCGGCCGCTGCGCACCGCGGCTGGCGATGCCAAGGCAGTCTGGGTGCTGCACGGCCCCGAAGGCGGCCTGACGGCTCAGGAAGAAGACTGGGCGCTGGAGCAGGGCTGGAGGCCCGCCAGCCTGGGCAGCCGCGTGCTGCGCGCGGAAACCGCCTCCGTCGCCGCACTGTCGCTGCTGGCACTGGACTAAGGACATCATCATGAGCAGTTGCCATCTCTCCCTGGCCAAGGCCGAGCTGTATCCGCAGGCCTTTCACGTCGCTGCGCCCGAGCCTTTGCCCGAGCCTCTGATCACACCCCGCAAGCCGGGCTGCATCATCGTCAATGCGGCCGCCGAATCCTCTGCGGTGCTGCTGGGCCGCGAGCCGACACCTTTGGAAGAAGGTGCAGCCCCTGCGGTGGAACGCCTGCTGGTGCCCGCCCAGTTCGGCCTGGTGCCGCACTGGGTCAAGTCTGCATCGGACGGCCGCCTGCGCGCGCTCAAGCTGGTCAATGCCAAGATCGACAACCTGACCACGGGCACGGCATTCCGCGACGCCTGGCTCAATGGCCAGCGCTGCATCATTCCCATGCAATCGTTCCAGGTGGACGATCTGCGCCCCGGCAAGCCTCTGCCCACGCGCATCACGCGGGTCGACAACCAGCCCATGGGTGCGGCCGGCCTCTGGGCACGCTGGGTGGGCGAGGATGGCGAAGTCATCGTCAGCTACGCCCTCATCACCATCAATGCCAACGCCCATGCGCTGATGAACCGCTACGGCCATGGCGGCAACGACAAGGCCATGCCCGCCATCCTCAACGAGGGGGCCTACGACGCCTGGCTGCAGGCCAAGGTGAACAAGGCCAAGGAATTTCTGCGCCCCTACCCCGCGGAAAAACTCAGGGCCAATCCCGTGGAAAAAGGCCGCAAGCAGCCGCCACCGCTGTTCTGACGGACCCGCGGCTCAGGCCACCGGCAGGCGCTCGTCGAGCCACTGGCCGAGCCGCCCGAACACGGGCGCGGCCAGCTCTGCGGTTTCGTTGAAGATCTCGTGATAGGCCTCGTCAAAGCACCGGGCCTGCAGCACCGCCGGCGGCGCATGCTCGGCCAGCATGCGGCTGCCTGCGGGATCGACCAGCCTGTCCTGCCCGGCCCACAGCAGCAGCGTGGGCACGCACCAGGTCCGCGCCTGGCCCAGCACGCGCAGCCCGCCCTGGGCCATGTACTGGGCCAGGCGGGCGCTGATGCGGTCGTGCCGCAGCGCATCGGCCTCATAGGCCCGGGCCACGGCCGGATCGTGCGACAGATACCGGGACTGCAGGCCGCTCGGCACCTGCAGATTGGGCAGCAGCCGCGGCAGCGTGGCCAGCAGCAACTGCTGGCGGGTGCTCAGCGGCAGGGCCAGCGCGGGCGAGGACAGCACCAGCGCATCGACATGGCGCAGGCCGCTGGTCACGAAATCGGCGGCCACCAGGCCACCCAGGCTATGACCCAGCAGGACCAGCGGCTGCCCGCGCGGCACGCTGCAGCGCAGCGCGTCGACCATGAAGGCCAGATCGTCGAGCAGGCGCAGCTCGCTGCTCAGGCCGCCGCGCGGGCCGCCGGACAGGCCGTGGCCGTACTGGTCGTAGCCGCGTACGGCGAAGCCCCAGGCGTTGAGCTGGCGGGCCAATGGCTCGTAGCGGCCGCAATGCTCGCCCAGGCCATGGACCAGCAGCACCGTGGCGCGCGCCGGCACGCCTGGCGCCACAGGCCAGTCGCGCACGCCCAGGTCCGTGCCGTCGGGCGCCGTCAGATGGCCGATGAGCGCTTCGGCAGCTGTCGATAGTTCCAGAGTCACGATACGCTCCTCCTCGTAGTCAAGCTGTCGCCCGCCCCGCCCCCGTACCCGCCGCGGCACTGCGGAAAATCCGCTTGCTCAGCCCGCCGCGGCCTCGTTCTGCGCAGCCTGCGCCCGCGCCATGGCCGCGATCACCTCGGCCACGCTGGCCGTGAGCTTCTTGGCAAAGGGCACGTGCAGGAATTCGTTGGGGCCGTGGGCATTGCTCCTGGGGCCCAGCACGCCGCAGACCATCATCTGCGCCTTGGGGAAGCCCTTGCTGAGCAGGTTCATCAGCGGAATCGTGCCGCCCTGGCCGATATAACCGCAGGACGCGCCGAAGTGGGCCCTGCTGGCGGCATTGAGCGCATTCTCGAACCAGCCGTCCATGCCCGGCGCATTCCAGCCGCTGGCGGCGCCCTCGCCTTCCCAGGTCACGCGGGCCTGGTAGGGGGCGTTGTCTTCGAGCAGCGTCTTCATCTCCTGCACACAGGCTGCGGCATCGGCCAGGGGCGGCAGGCGCAGGCTGAGCTTGAAGGCCGTATAGGGGCGCAGCACGTTGCCGGCGTTCTGCAGCGAAGGCAGGCCTTCGGCGCCGGTCACCGACAGCGTGGGCTCCCAGGTGCGGCGGATCAGCGCCTGCACGGGATCCGTGGTGGTGGGCAGCGAGACGCGGGCCGAGCCGCCGCAGTCATAGTGCGCCCAGGGAAAGCGCGCGTAGGCGTCCTCGCCCAGGATGGCTGCCGTGGCGCGGATCTGTTCCAGGCGCTCGGGCGGCACTTCGCAATGAAAGCTTTCGGGCAGCACGCGGCCGCTCTTGCTGTCCTCGAGCCGGTCCAGCACCTGGCGCAGGATGCGAAAGGACGAAGGCACCACACCCGAAGCATCGCCCGAGTGCACGCCCTCGGTGAGGATCTGCACCTTGAGCGTGCCGCTGGCCATGCCGCGCAGGCTGGTGGTCAGCCACAGCTGGTCGTAGTTGCCGGCGCCGCTGTCCAGGCAGATCACCAGGCCCACGTCGCCCAGGCGCGGGCGCAGCATTTCCACATAGGGCAGCAGGTCGCCCGAGCCGCTTTCCTCGCAGGTCTCGATGATGCCCACGATGCGCGGATGCGGCACGTTCTGGCGCTTGAGTTCCTGGATGGCGGCAATGCTGGCGTAGACCGCATAGCCGTCATCGGCGCCGCCACGGCCATAGAGCTTGCCGTCCTCGTACTTGGGCGTCCAGGGACCCAGATCGCTGCGCCAGCCTTCGAATTCGGGCTGCTTGTCCAGGTGGCCGTACATCAGCACCGTAGGGCTGGTGGCCGCTTTCTCGGCCGTGCCGTCCACTTCGAAGAACAGCACCGGCGTGCGGCCCGGCTGGCGCACGGTCTCGAAGCGCAGGCCGGGCACCTTCTGCGCCGCCACCCAGTCGGCGGCGTTGCGCAGCACGGTGTCGATGAAGCCCAGCTTCTCCCAATCGGGCGCGAACATGGGCGACTTGGCGGGAATGCGGATGTAGTCGGTGAGCTGGTGCAGGATGTCTTCATCCCACGCACGGCTCACGTGTTCGAGAGCAAGCGCGGAGTCAAGCGCTGTGGCAGGCAGACGGGCGGTCATGGCAAGGCCTCGTGAAGTAGAAAGCAAAGAGATACGCCCGAGGATACGCCAGCGCCCAAGGCTCTGGCGCAGCCATGGTTAGAACGTGTTCACGAATGGACGCGGCGCGGCAGGCCTGCACACTCGACGCGATTGCGCCCGGCGGCCTTGGCCCGGTAGAGCGCCTGGTCGGCCGCCTGGATCAGTTGATCCCAGCCGCCGGCGCTTTGCAGGTGGGCGCCGCACACGCCTATGCTCACCGTGACGGCGATGGAGCGGCCTTCATGCAGGCACGGCGTCTGCTCCATGGCTTCGCGCAGCGTTTCGGCCAGCGCCGCCGCGCCGGCCAGCGTGGTGTCGGGCAGCAGCAGCATGAACTCCTCGCCGCCATAGCGCCCCACCAGGTCCTGGGCGCGCAGCCGCGCGCGCAAGACGGCCGCCACATGGCACAGCACCTGGTCGCCGGCATGGTGGCCGTGGGTGTCGTTCACCGCCTTGAAATGGTCGATGTCCAGCATCATGAGCGCATAGGACTCGCCGGCACGCACGGCACGCGCCGCATCGCGGTCCAGCGCCTGGGTAAGCGCGCGGCGGTTGGCGGCGCCGGTCAGCTCGTCGTGGGCGGCGAAGTAGCGGTTGTCCGCGTCGGCCCGGTCCTTGGTCATGAGGATGAAGCCCAGCGACGCCAGGATGACGACGACAAAGGCCGCCATGAAGACGAAGGACTGCATGGGGCTGATGCGCAGCAGGCCGTCGAGCGGAATGGCATGCATCGCCGCCAGCACGCCGCGCACGACCAGCAGCAGGAACTGCAACCCCGCCCCCACGGTCAGCAGCCATGCGCCCCGCCGCTGCGCAAGCGGCTGCGGCCGCCACAGCGCCCACAGCACCAGGCCGAGCTGCGCGGGCCCCAAGGCGCCCGTCACCATGATGCGCACGCGGTAATCGTCGATGAAGACGGCAAACAGCGCCGTCGTCACCACCACCGGCACCAGCATGCGGGCCCACGGCAAGGCCTGTCCCCGGAACTGGTACACGGCGCCCAGCGACAGCGCCACGGTTCCGGACAGCAGCATATTGGACAGCACGATGCTGGCCCAGTCGGACACCGTGCCGCGCAGCGCGTACAGCACATAGGTTGCCGCGTGCAGCACCAGCCCCAGCGCCCACAGGTCCGTGCCTTCGCTGCGCTGCGGCCGCGCCACGGCCAGCGATACGGCCATGGCAAGCGATGCCGCAGCGATCATCAGCAGCATGGTGGTCACATCGAGAACAAGCGTCATGGGGCGAAAGCGGATGGACAGCCGAAGCCGTAACGTCAAGTTACACTGGCGGATGCCGTGCAGTATGCCAGAGCGCCATGGCGCGGTCCCCTGCGGGAAAACCGCGCCACGGCTCGGCAGAACCGCCTACGCGTGCTCGAAGTGGAAGACCGCCGTGGTCGCCAGCAGATTGGGCAGGGAGCGCACCAGCTTGCCGTCCTGCAGGCCGAAGGAATCGAGGATGCGCAGACGGTTCTTGGTCGCCAGCACCTCGAAGTCCTTGTAGGTGCCCACGCGGATGTTGGGCGTGTCGTACCACTGGTAAGGCAGGCGGCGCGTGACCGGCATGCGCCCGCGCAGCACCGAGAAGCGGTTGCTCCAGTGCGCGAAGTTGGGAAAGGCGACGATGCCGGCACGGCCTATGCGCGCGGTTTCCTGCAGCATGACTTCGGCGTTGCGCAGATGCTGCAGCGTGTCGATCTGCAGCACCACGTCGAAGCTGTTGTCGCCGAAGATCGCCAGCCCGTCCTCCAGATTGAGCTGCAGCACGTTCACGCCGCGGCGCGTGCAGGCCAGCACATTGGCATCGTCGAGCTCCACGCCGTAGCCGGCGCAGCCGCGCTCGCGGATCAGGTGCGACAGCAGGGCGCCGTCGCCGCAGCCCAGGTCCAGCACGCGCGAGCCCTCGGGCACCAGCTTGGCAATCGCTCGCATGGTGGTCAGTTCGCTCATGCGGCCTCCTTGGCGGTGTTGGCGGGGTTCGGTTTCTTGGCAATGCCTTCGAAGTAGGAGCGCATCACGTTCATATATCGGGGGTCGTCCAGCAAAAAGGCGTCGTGGCCGTGCGGCGCATCGATCTCGGCATAGCTCACGTCGCGCTGGTTCTCGAGCAGCGACTTGACGATCTCGCGGCTGCGCGCCGGCGCAAAGCGCCAGTCCGTGGAGAAGCTCACCAGCAGGTACTTGGCCTTGGACACGGCCAGAGCCTGGGTCAGGTCGCCGCCGTGGGCACGCGCGGGGTCGAAATAGTCCAGCGCGCGCGTGATCAGCAGATAGGTGTTCGCGTCGAAATAGCCGCTGAACTTTTCGCCCTGGTAGCGCAGATAGCTCTCGATCTGGAATTCCACTTCCTGCGTGCTGTACAGGTAGTCGCGCCGATCCGGCGCTGGGCCGCCCCGAGCCGGATCGGCCCCATCGGGGGGCAGCGAATCACGGGCACCGGGGAGCGTGGGGGTTTTGAGACTGCGTCCGAATTTCTCGTTCATCACGCCGTCGGAGAGGTAGGTGATGTGGCCGATCATGCGCGCGATGCGCAGGCCGCGTGCGGGCACCACGCCATGCTCGTAGAAGTGGCCGCCGTGGAAGTCGGGGTCGGTGACGATGGCGCGCCGCGCCACTTCGTTGAACGCAATGTTCTCGGCGTTGAGATTGGGGGCGCTGGCCACCACCACGGCATGGCGCATGCGATCGGGATGGCGCAACGACCAGGACAGCGCCTGCATGCCGCCCAGGCTGCCGCCCAGCACCGCGGCCAGTTGCTCAATGCCCAGCCTATCGAGCAGCCGCGCCTGGGCATCCACCCAGTCCTCCACCGTCACCACGGGGAAGTCGGCGCCATAGGGCTTGCCCGTGGCCGGATTGGTGTCCATGGGTCCGGTGGAGCCGAAGCACGAGCCCAGGTTGTTGATGCCGATGACGAAGAACTGGTCGGTGTCCACGGGCTTGCCCGGGCCGATCATGTTGTCCCACCAGCCCTCGCTCCTGGGCTGGCCTTCATAGCTGCCGGCCACATGGTGCGAGGCATTGAGCGCATGGCAGACCAGGATGGCATTGCTCTTGTCGGCATTGAGCTGGCCATAGGTCTCGAAGGCCAGGTCGTAGTCGGCGATGGAGCCACCGCCCTGCAAGGGCAGCGGCTCATCGAAATGCATGGATTGGGGGGTGGCGATGAAGGACATGAAAAAAACCCGGCATCGCTAAAAACGAGGCCGGGTTCGCTGGTTTCGTCTTTAGCAGGATTTATAAAGCGCCCGCAAGCAGAAGCAAATCGGCGCGTTGAAGGCGCAGTGTACTGCATCAACTCCCATTACGGGAGTGAAGCAGTCCTGCCCAGAAAAGCTCAGACCTTGGTCAGCAAAGCCGCAATGCCCAGCACCAGGAAGACGACGGCGCATACGCGGTGGATGGTCTTGATCGGCAGCTTCTGCGTGATCTTCTCGCCAAACCACACCACCGGCGCATTGGCCAGCATCATGCCCAGCGTGGTGCCCGCCACCACCCAGTAGTACGACAGCGGATATTTGGCCGCCAGGCCCACCGTGGCCAGCTGCGTCTTGTCGCCCATCTCGGCCAGGAAGAACAGTATCAGCGTGGTGCCGAACACGCCCCAGCGGCCGTTGCTCTTCTCGGCCTCGTCTTCGTCGAGCTTGTCGGGAATCAGCATCCAGCCCGCCATCAGGATGAAGGAAATGCCGAGGATCCAGCGCAGCACGTCGGGGCCGAGCACCGTGGTGATCCAGTTGCCCACGGCGCCCGCCAAGGCATGGTTGACCACCGTGGCCGCAAAAATGCCGCCCACGATGGGCCAGGGCTTGCGGAACTTGGCCGCCAACACGAGCGACAGCAGCTGGGTCTTGTCCCCGATCTCGGCCAGCGCGACGATGGAGGTGGAAATGAGAAAAGCTTCCATGATGTGGGGCAGACGGCCGGAGGTGCCAGAGCGCATCGACCACGCACCGACTCCGGCCTATCTGCTCATAGGTTTTCTCGGTACGCGATCAATGGTCTCGGCCAGTCGCACCGCGGTGTTGCACCACGGGCCGCATGCGCCATAGATCACCAAAGATCCAAGTCTGTTGACACATGCATCCGGCAGCTGGCTGCCGAACGGCCTACTCCCCAAAGAAAGTAGGCAGCGATTCTAGCATTCGGTTGTTGGGCCCGAACCGGAAGTTTCCTGCGTCCCCAGCTCGCACTCGAGGGTATCCACCGATGAGATCGGTGTTGGCATAAACACAAATTTCAGGGCTTTCACAATAGACCTGCAAAGCTTCTGTCTCATAATGCTCAAGTCTTTGTTTGGGATCCGTCCCAGATGGGGACGAGTGCGTTTGCGTCTCTAACGTTGTCATCGCTTGTTGACTCCCTAGGGCTCCATCGCGTTTTCAAGTTTTTTCAGGAGTCCATCATGGGCAACAAGCTTTACGTCGGCAACCTGCCGTATTCTTTCCGCGACCAAGATCTGCAAGATCAGTTCAGCGAATTCGGCGCTGTGAGCAGCGCCAAGGTGATGATGGAGCGCGACACCGGCCGCTCCAAGGGTTTCGGCTTTGTGGAAATGGGCAGCGATGCCGAAGCACAGGCAGCTATCCAGGGCCTGAACGGCCGCAACTGCGGTGGCCGCGACCTCGTGGTCAACGAAGCCCGTCCCATGGAGCCCCGTCCTCCCCGCTCCGGCGGCTTCGGTGGTGGCTTCGGCGGCGGCGGCCGTGAAGGCGGCGGCGGCGGCTTCGGTGGCGGCCGTGGCGATGGCGGTGGTTATGGCCGCCGCAACAGCTACTAAGCATCCAATGCTCACAAAAAAGGAACCTTCGGGTTCCTTTTTTGTTGCCAATCGTTATAAATCTTGGTTTTGGAGCATTTATTTTTTGGTTTTTTGTGCTTCATAATATTTATCCGGGCGTTTCCGCTCGGGCGCGAAGAGAGGTTTGGGGTTCTTGCATGGTCTTCCATTGGGGATTTCGCTGACATCCTGAAGTCGATCGCCAAACTGAAAGTATTGAGGAGCTGAGGAGTTATTAATGGGCAATAAGCTTTATGTCGGCAACCTTCCCTATGGTGTCCGCGACAGCGACCTGGAGCAAGTCTTCACCCCATTTGGCGCAGTGACCAGCGCTCGCGTCATGATGGAACGCGATACCGGCCGCTCCAAGGGTTTCGGTTTTGTGGAAATGGGCAGCGATGCGGAAGCGCAAGCCGCCATTCAGGGAATGAATGGCCAACCCTTGGGCGGCCGCAGCCTGATCGTGAATGAAGCCCGACCCATGGAGCCCCGCCCGCCCCGCTCGGGTGGTGGTTTTGGCGGCGGTGGTGGTGGCGGCGGCTACCGCAACGAAGGCGGAGGCTATGGTGGCGGTGGTGGTTACGGCGGCGGCCGCGAGGGTGGCGGCGGCTACGGCCGCGGCGATGGCCGTGGCGACGGAGGCTTTCGCAGCCCCTACGGCTCCGGTCCACGCCGTGGCGGCGGTGGCTACGGCGGCGGCAACCGCGGCGAATAAGGGTCGTATGACCATGCTCCGCAGTCACACTGTTTAGGAGCGGACAGATTTGATAAAGGCACCTTCGGTGCCTTTATTCATTTTGCCGGAGGTTCGTGCCGCGGCTTGCGCCCCCGCCCGACCAGCAATCTGTCCCAGATACGGCCGGGCAGTATATTCATCACCCGCCCGGCAATAGACATCTGCCAGGGAATAATGGCATAGCATTTGTTTTGGGTCATGGCCTTCCACGCCTTATCCGCAAACTGCTGCGGACTTAAAAGAAATGGCATGGGATATGGATTTCTCTGCGTCAAAGGCGTATCGACATACCCCGGCAGCAAAGTAATCACCTGCACACCGGAATCGCGCAATTCTCCGCGCAGGCTTTCGCAATAGGCAATGACGGCAGCCTTGCTGGCGCAATAGGCGGCATGGCCGGGCAAGCCACGGATGCCGGCCACGCTGGCAATGCCGACCAGGCGGCCGCTGCCGCGCGCCACCATGGGAGCGATGAAGGCCTGAAAGCTTGCGGCCACGCCCATGACATTGGTATCGAGCACCTGCCGCATGGCATCCAGATCTTCGCGCCGCGAGGTGTCCACCCCCCAGCTGATGCCGGCATTGGCAATCACCAGGTCGGGCACGCCCTGGCGCTCAAGGCACGCTTGCGCCGCCGCGCATGCGCTGTCCGGCTGCGCCACATCGGCTTCATAGATGGCATAGCGCCCCGGCTCCAGCTGCATTTGCGCAGCCCACTGCGCGATGACCTGCGTGCGCCTGGCCACCAGCGCCAGCGACCAGCCGGCCTGGTAGCAGCGCAGCGCCAGGGCCTGCCCAATCCCGCTGGAAGCGCCCGTGATGTAGACCAGCGGAGCCGAACCTGTCGCCGGCATGGCTTATTTGGCCTGCACCGGTTGGATGACGCCCTTGACGCGGCCGTTCATCTGCAGAACCTGGTCCAGGTTCTCGTATTTCATGCCGTCACCCGTGAAGCGGTCGGCGCCGCGCGTCAGCACCACCGGCTTGTGGGTGCTGATGCGCTCCTGGTTGGGCCATATCTGCAGGAAGTCGCTTTCCACCTTCATGGCCGGCGATGCCTTCTTGCCGGCCGCTGCCGCCACCGCATCGCGCGTGATCACGGCATTGCCGAGCAGCTGCACTTCGGAGCCATCGGCATTGCTCAGCGCCTGCTTGGCCGTTCCCACCGTCGTGCGTCCGTCGGGGGACACGCTGAACATCCGCGCGTCATCGACTTCCAGCGTATCGGTATCGGGATAATGGCGGCCCACCGTTCCCACCAGGCGGCTTTTCAGCCGGCCCGCGGCATCGAAGCTCTTGATGGAGAAGTCCTGCATGAAGTAGTCGGGCTCGTGCACCTGCGCCTTCTGCTGGCCCGAGCCCACCGGCTCCGGCGCATTGCGCACCAGCCACCAGGTGCCCAGCGCCAGCAGGCCCATGAGCAGTGCGGGCAGATAAAGCGTCGCCTTGTCGCCGGTCCGGCGCCATTGGATGTTCATGATGTGTATTCCGCCAAAAGGCCGGCATAGGCGCCGTGCGCGGCCAGCAACAGGTCGCACAGCTGGCGCACGGCACCGTCGCCGCCGGCACGCGGCGTGACCCAGTCGGCCATGGCCAGCGCCTCGTCATGGGCGTTGGCGGGCGCGCAGGCAAAGGCGCTGCGCTGCAATACGGGCAGGTCGGGCCAGTCGTCGCCCATGGCCGCCGCCTGATGCCAGGCCAGTCCCAGCTCGGCCAGTATGGCTTCGGCGGCAGGCAGCTTGTCCTCGGTGCCGAAGCGCGCATGCGTCACGCCGAGATTGCGCAGACGCAGGCGCAGGGCCGGCGCATCGCGCCCCGTGACCACGGCCGGCGTGATGCCGGCCTTTTGCAGCATCTTGAGGCCGTGGCCGTCGAGCGTGTGGAAGCGCTTGAGCACTTCGCCCTCGCCCGAAAAATACAGGCCGCCGTCGGTCAGCACGCCGTCCACGTCGAAGAACACGACGCGCACGTCCCGGGCCTTGAGCAGCAACTGGGCATCCCATCGCTGGGCGGGAGTATGGCGGGGCCGGCTCATCAGATCACCTTGGCGCGCATCAGGTCGCGGATATGCACCACGCCCTGCAGATGCTGCTGCGCATCCACGACCAGCACGCTGGTGATGCCGTGCTCCTCCATCAGGCGCGCCGCGGCCACCGCCAGCATGTCCGCGGCAATGGTGCGCGGGCGCGGATGCATGACTTCGGCAGCCTTGCGCTGGCGCAGGTCCACGCCGGCCTCCACGCTGCGGCGCAGATCGCCGTCGGTGAAGATGCCTTGCAGCACGCCCGCGGCATCGACGACGGCGGAGCAGCCCAGGCCCTTGGCGCTCATCTCGCGCATCAGGTCCACGCAACTGGCTTCGGGCAGCACCCGGGGCAGGTCCTTGCCCGAGCGCATCACGTCGCGCACATGGGTCAGCAGCCTGCGGCCCAGCGAACCGCCGGGATGGGAGCGCGCAAAATCCTCGGCGCCGAAGCCGCGGGCATCGAGCAGGGCCACGGCCAGCGCATCGCCCATGGCCAGCTGCGCCGTGGTGCTGGCGGTGGGCGCCAGGTTGAGCGGGCAGGCCTCGCGCTCCACACGGGTGTCCAGAACCCAGTCCGCGTGCTTGGCCAGCGTGGACTGCAGCCCGCCGGTCATGGCCACCAACGGAATGCCCTGGCGCTTGATGGCCGGCAGGACACCCGTCAGCTCATCGGTCTCGCCGCTGTTGGACAGCGCCAGCACCAGGTCGTCCGAGGTCAGCATGCCCAGGTCGCCATGGCTGGCTTCTGCCGGATGCACGAAGAATGCCGGGGTGCCGGTGGATGCCAGCGTGGCCGCGACCTTGCGGCCCACATGGCCGCTCTTGCCCATACCCATGACCACCACGCGGCCCGACAGCCGCAGAATGCGCTGCACGACTTCGGAAAAGGCGCCATTGAGCCGCTGCGACATCGCCTTCAAGGCCTCGGCCTCGATGTCCAGGGTTTCACACGCCAGGCGCAAGGCTCGTGGCCCATCCAGCACGTCCAGCGGACGCGAAATAGCGGCATCAGAATTCATCAGCGGATTTTAGCCAGCCGCCCGGCCCGGCTCTGCCGCCGGCACGGCATTGACCCCAGGGCCTCTAACGCAGGTGGATCGCGCTGCCCAGCCTGGGAGGGACACCAGGGGATGCCCAGTCGCGCCGGGCCGCCGCAAGGTCGACACCTTCTCAGCGCAACTCTCCATACTGGGTGCCGCCCAGCAGGTCCAGCTCCGAAGCGGCAAAGTCCGGACCCGGTGCCCGGCGACCCTGGGCCGCAGCCGCAGCGACGGCCTGCTTGAAGGCGTCCATTTCCTGCGCATCTATGGGTTCGAACGGCGGTGCGTCGGCCGACCCCGCCCGGGACGGGGCTTTCGCAGCCGCAGCCTGCGGCTCGCGCTGCTGCAAAGCTGCCGAGCGTGAGCTGCCGGGTTCAGCCGGCTGGGTCTTGCCGGTATCGCCCACGCGCCAGTACACGGCGGGAACCACCACCTGCAGCCGCGCCTTGGCCAGCTCGGCGATCAGGTCCTCGATCTCCTTGAGGCGGGTGGCCTGGGCCACGTAGGCCGGGGCCAGGTCCACCATGATCACGAAGCGGTGGCCCGCAGCGTCCAGCGCCAGGACCTTGAACTTGTAGCCCGCCGACAGAATGCCTACCCGCACCATGGCATCGCGCACCACGCCGTAGAGCTGCTCGCGCCGCTGCGAGCGCTGGCTACGCCGGGTCGGTGCCGATTTGCCATGAAGATCCGAGTCGCCGCGCGCGCTGTCGACGGCCGCATGGGCCTGCGATCCACGTTCACGACGTGGCTTGCGAGAAAACCATTGGAGCAAGAACATGAAAGCGTGCTTCCCACGAAGAATTTTACAAATGCACACATTTTGCCTTGTTTCAGCCCCGGCCTGCCGCACGCCGGCAAGACAGCCTGGCAGCCCTCCCCTTCAGGGGCAAGCCGCGGCAAAGCCTCTCGGAACGTGTCCACGTCCTCAGGGGATCAGGTACTCGCCACGCGGCGGCGGCTGTCGGCGGCGCGGCGGGCCAGCACCTGCCCGGTCATGAGAACCAGGGCCAGGGCCAATGCAGGCTGGCGGTTGGAAAGCTCGGAAAAGCGCAGCGCCGTCAGGCACCACAGGCGGCTCGGCGCCGCGGCCTGCACCGTGGCGCGGCGCGGGCGGTGGGCAAAGAAGGCGCCCTCGCCGATCACCGAGCCCGGGCCGACCAGCGCCAGCCGGACGCGCTCCTTGGCATCCTGGTAATGCACGCTCAGCGAACCCGACTCGACCAGGTACAGGTTGCGGTCCAGCGCACCTTCGGCAAACAGCACCTCGCTGGCGGCCAGATTGACCGGAACCAGATACGGCGCCAGCAGTTCCCACTGGGCTGCTGTGGGCACGTTATGCGGGCTGTCGGGCGCCACCGACGAAGTCATGGCCTGCACCAGGGCCGACAAATCAGCTTGGGTTGAAATGGACATGGGAACCTGGTCCTCAGAAACAAACGGATGCGCCAATGGCCTCGCATTGGCGCTGCAGCAGGCGCATGCTAAGCGAGAGCGGCGCCCGCGCCAATCCCGTCAGTGGCGTTTTTTTGTTTCAAAACTTGCATCTGGACGCGCGAACGCTCAAAGCCCGGCCACGGGCTGGCACGCCGAGTACCGACCCTGGCTGCATGGGCCTCCTGATGGAATAGCAACCCCAGCATATTCCATCGATGTTTCAGATAGATAACAACCTGTAATCAGCGCTTGATCTGCGCAAAACGCTCCTGTTCTAGGAGCATCGCTTATTTTCCGATGCAGAACGAGCTGAAGATCACGCCCAGCAAATCGTCCGAAGTGAATTCGCCGGTGATGGAGTTGAGCGCCATCTGGGCCAGGCGCAGCTCCTCGGCCAGCAGGTCCAGGTGCGCGGCATGGGCGGCCAGCTGCTCGTCGGCCATCTCCAGGTGGGCGGCCACGGCCTGCAGCGCCTCCACATGGCGGGCGCGGGCCAGGTACAGGCCTTCGGGGGCGGACTGCCAGCCGGCCACTTCCAGCAGGCTGCGGCGCAGCGCGTCCAGGCCCTCGCCCGTGCGGGCCGACAGCGCCACCTGTTGCGCCGCCTGTTGTGTCACCTGCACGACCTCGTCTGCCGCTGCGGCCGTGCAGCGCTGCAGCACGCCCCCGGCCGCCATGTCGGTCTTGTTCCAGACCGTGATCACCGGCACCTGGGGCGGCAGCTTGAGCTTCAGGGTCTGGGCGATCCCGGCGTCGGCCGCCAGGTAGTCGGCCTGCTCCATGCGCGTCAGGTCGTGCAGGAACAGCACGGCGTCGGCGCCCGCGATCTCGTCCCAGGCGCGCGCGATGCCGATGCGCTCGACCTCGTCGTCGCTGTCGCGCAGGCCGGCGGTGTCGATCACATGCAGCGGCACGCCTTCGATCTGTATGGTCTGCTGCACCTTGTCGCGCGTGGTGCCGGCGATCGGCGTGACGATGGCCAGCTCGGCCCCGGCCAGCGCGTTGAGCAGCGAACTCTTGCCCGCATTGGGCTGGCCCGCGATGACGACCTTGATGCCCTCGCGCAGCAGCGCGCCCTGGTGGGCCCTGGCCTGCACGGCGGCCACCTGCTGCTGCAGGCGCTTGAGCTGGCCGAAGGCGTCGGCCTTCTGCAGAAAGTCGATTTCCTCTTCGGGAAAGTCCAGCGTGGCCTCCACCAGCATGCGCAAATGCACCAGCGCTTCGCGCAGCACCTGGATTTCCTGCGAGAAGGCGCCCGACAGCGAGCGGCTGGCGCTGCGCGCCGCGGCCTCTGTGCTGGCGTCGATCAGGTCGGCAATGGCCTCGGCCTGGGCCAGGTCGATCTTGTCGTTGAGAAAGGCGCGCTCGGTGAACTCGCCGGGCTGGGCCAGGCGCAGGCCGGCCAGCACCGGTTTGCCTTGCGCATCCAACACCTGCGCGGCCTCCAGGCAGCGCGCCAGCAGCAGCTGCAGCACCACGGGGCCGCCGTGGGCCTGCAGTTCCAGCACGTCCTCGCCGGTATAGCTGTAGGGGCCTGGGAAGTAGATGGCCAGGCCGTGGTCTATGGGGGCGGCCTGGCCATCGCGGAACGGCAGGTAGGTCGCCTCGCGCGGCTTCAGGTCCTTGCCGCACAGCGCGCGCACCAGGGGCGCAATTGCCTTGCCCGAGACCCGCACGATGCCCACGGCGCCGCGCCCCGGTGCGGTGGCAATGGCGGCAATCGGATCGTTGTGGCGGGGCAGCATGGCAGGGCGTTCTTTCAGGCAGATTCAGGCGGAAATTGGAGGCGATGATAGCCCCCATGAAAAAGGCACCCCACGCTCCCACGCTTCGCGTGGTCGCTGCCCCTGCGGGAAGGGCTTTTCATCTTGGGGCGGCCCGGCGATGAAAAAAAGCCGCCGCCTTGGCAGGCAGCGGCTTTGCTTTTCCGGCGGCAGGATTACTTGCCTTCGGCTGCCTTGCCGAACTTGGGCAGGTTGAACTGCGGCGGCACGCCCATGCGCTTGTTGATGATCCACTGCTGGGCGATGGACAGGATGTTGTTCGTCAGCCAGTACAGCACCAGGCCGGCCGGGAAGAAGAAGAACATCACGCTGAACATCAGCGGCATGATCCACATCATCTTGGCCTGCATCGGATCCGGCGGAGCGGGGTTCAGGGCCGTCTGCAGCAGCGAGGACAGCGTCATCAGCAGCGGCAGGATGAAGAACGGATCGGGCGAGGACAGGTCGTGGATCCAGCCGATCCACGGCGCATTGCGGATTTCCACGCTGGACTGCAGCACCCAGTACAGGGCCATGAACACCGGCATCTGGATCACGATGGGCAGGCAGCCGCCCATGGGGTTGACCTTTTCCTCGCGGTAGATGCGCATCATCTCCTGCTGCATCTGCTGGGGCTTGTCCTTCAGGCGCTCGCGCATTTCCTGAATCTTGGGGTTGATGGCCTTCATCTTGGCCATGGAGGCGTAGGCCTTGGCGTTGAACCAGTAGAAGGCGATCTTCAGCAGCAGCACCAGGGCCACGATGGACCAGCCCCAGTTGCCGATGAACTTGTGCAGCTCCGACAGCAGCCAGTACAGGGGCTTGGCCAGAATCGTCAGCCAGCCGTAGTCCTTGACCAGCTCCAGGCCGGGCGTCAGCGATTCCAGCATGGGCTCGACCTGCGGGCCGCTGAACAGGCGCGCGCCGATGGTCTTGGTCTGGCCGGGAGCCACGGTGCCCACGGGGGTGATCATGCCCACGGCGTAGAGGTTGTCGCCCACCTTGCGCACGAAGTTGTCGCGCTGCGTGCCGTCGGCCAGCAGCCAGGCGCTGGCGAAGTAGTGCTGCACCATGGCCACGTAGCCGTTGGAGGAGGACTTGTCGACCTCTGCCTTGCCGCTGGCGATGTCCTTGAACTCCACCTTGTGGTACTTCTTGGCGTCGGTGTAGACCGCCGGGCCCGTGAAGGTGGAATAGAAGCTGGACTCATGCTCGGGCTTGTTGCCGTCGCGCACCAGCTGCAGGTACAGCTGGGGGTTCACGGCCGTGGCACCGGTGTTGACCACATCGTGCTGCACGTCGATGACGTAGGAGCCGCGCTTGAGGGTAAAGGTCTTGACCAGCTTCACGCCGCCCTGGCCGGCGGACTCGAAGCGCACCTGCACCGAATCCTGGCCGTCCTTGAGCTCGCGCTCGCCGGGCACCACGGTCATGGGCGTCTTGTGCGTGGGGAAGTTGCCGCCGATCAGGCCGGTCTGGCCCACGTAGACGCGCCTGGCGTTCTCCTCGAACAGCTCCATGCGCTTGTTCTTGTCCGTCGTGTCGCCGTACTTGAGCAGCTCCGAGGCCTTCAGCGTGCCGCCTTCGCTGTCGAAGGTCAGGCGCATCACGTCGCTGGCAACGGTCACGTCCTGGCGCGGCGCGGCAGGCTGGGCCGCAGGGGCGGCAGGCGCAGCGGGCGCGCTGCCCGGCACGTCGCCGGCCGACGCTGCAGCCTCCTGGGGCACGCTGGCGTCCGCAGGATTGGCGGGCTTGGCGGCATTGCCGGCCGCCGGCGCGCTGGCAACCTGGGGCGCGGGGAAGAAGGTGGGCTTGTTGCCGTTATGGATTTGCCACTTGTCCCAGAGCAAAACCATGGAAAAGCCAAATATCACCCACAGTATGGTGCGGCGAATATCGTTCATGAAGACTTCTTAGGTGAGGAAGATGGGGTGGTCGCGGAAGAGTCCAGGCCGGCATCCAGAAAGGAGAACAGCCTGGGCTTTTGCTGTGGCACAGGGTCATGCCCTCCGTCGCACCACGGATGGCAGCGCGCCAGTCGGCGCACCGTCAGATAGGAGCCTACCGCAGCGCCGTGTTGCTCCAGCGCTTGAAGGGAATAGGCCGAGCACGTCGGCTCGAACCGGCAGGCCGAGCCCAGCCAGGGGCTGAGCAGCAGGCGGTAGCCGCGCACCAGGGCCATGAGCAGGCGCTGCATCATGGTGCCGCGCCTTCCCCTGGCGCTACCAGATTGCAAGCACCCGGCGCTTTCCGGTCGAGGTTTTGGGCCGGTTCGGAAATATTTTCTGCGGCGCCCGCCTCGGGCTTTTCAGCCTCCGCGCGCGCGATGCGGCGCACGGCGGCCGAAAACAGCTGCTGCAGCTCGCTGCGCACCGCCGCCTTGAGCGCGTCCGAGGTGGCGCTGACAAATTGCTTGCGGTCGAAGCCCGAACGCAGGCGCACCACATGCGATGCGCATTGCAGCGCGGCCTCGTGCTCGCCGGCCACGGCATAGATCTGCCGCTTGATGGCGTGGCGCGTGACCGAATGGCGCGCCCAGCGCTTGGGCACCATGGCGCCCAGCCAGGCCTGCCTGCGCACCGCCCCAATGCCGAACAGGGCCTGCGGATCCTGCGATCCGGGCCCTGTCATGGAGTTGGCGACCACTGCGCCCGCATCGGGCGCCAGCACCATGCGGTGCAGCGCGAAATGCGGCGTGCGGGCAATCGTGCCCGCAGACATGGTCGCCTGGAACTGCGGACGCGTTTTCAGCCGTTGCATACAGATGCCTCTTGGCAGAGGCCGTCAACACAGCGAAGGAGCAGACCGCCGAGCAAATCCGGCCTTAGATCCGGCGCTTAGACGGCCAGGCGCTTGCGGCCCTTGGCGCGGCGAGCGTTGATCACGGCGCGGCCGCCCTTGGTCTTCATGCGGACCAGGAAACCGTGGGTACGGGCGCGGCGGGTCTTGGAGGGCTGGTAAGTACGTTTCATGTTGGTTCCTCGAGAAGGTTCAGTATTTGCTTCGGCCGGGCCTGTTGAAACAAGTGCTCAACAGGCGCCCGGCCCATATCACCCTGAACACATTCAGGGAAACCCGCGATTATCACAGTGTTGGGGCTTTGATGCAATGACCCCAGAACTTGCTAAGAACCGCCGAGGGGGCTCGTCAGGCTCCGTGCACGCCTGGCGATTTCTTTACAAACGGGCTCCGTCCCATCCATTAGGATGGCGGCCTATCCCGCCCCATACAAGGGGACAGGGCTCTGATATTTTGTGGATAACTTCCGCAAAAGCTACAATGACAGCCCCGCAACCGTTCCTCCTATCCACAACTAGATTTTTGACAATGACAGAGGAACCTACCAACGATGCAGGCCAGGCCCTGTGGCAAGTCTGCGTTGAGCAACTGGGTCAGGAGCTGCCGGAGCAGCAATTCAACACCTGGATCAAGCCGCTGACGGCACAAGTGGCCGAAGACTTCTCCAAGGTCACGGTATATGTGGCCAACCGCTTCAAACTCGACTGGATCCGCGCTCAATATGCCGGCCGCATCTCGGCCATGCTGGAATCCCTGTACGGCCAGTCCGTCACGCTGGAGTTGGCACTCGCTCACCGCGAAAGCGTTGTGAGAACTTATGTTCGCCCGCCTTCCGGCGAGCGCAACGCACCGCCAGAGACCGTGGCCGTCTCCGTGCCCACGGTCAGCCCCGAAGAGGCTGCGGCCCCGGTCTTCCGTACCCGCCTGAACCCCGCCCTGACCTTCGAGACGCTGGTGGAAGGTACGGCCAACCGCATGGCGCGCTCGGCCGCCATGCACGTGGCGGGCTCGCCCGGCCACTTGTACAACCCGCTGTTCATCTACGGCGGCGTGGGCCTGGGCAAGACCCACCTGGTGCATGCCGTGGGCAACAAGCTGCTGGCCGACAAGCCGGACGCCAAGGTTCTCTACATCCACGCCGAGCAGTTCGTCTCGGATGTGGTCAAGGCCTACCAGCGCCGCACCTTCGACGAATTCAAGGAGCGCTACCACTCGCTGGACCTGCTGCTGATCGACGACGTGCAGTTCTTTGCCAACAAGGACCGCACGCAGGAAGAGTTCTTCAACGCCTTCGAAGCCCTGCTGGCCAAGAAGAGCCATATCGTGATGACCTCGGATACCTACCCCAAGGGCCTGGCCAATATTCACGAACGTCTGGTATCCCGCTTCGATTCGGGCCTGACTGTCGCCATCGAGCCACCCGAGCTCGAGATGCGCGTCGCCATCCTGATCAACAAGGCGCGCGCGGAAAACGCCGAGATGCCCGAAGAAGTGGCCTTTTTCGTCGCAAAAAACGTGCGCTCCAACGTGCGCGAGCTCGAAGGCGCGCTGCGCAAGATCCTGGCCTACTCGCGCTTCAACCAGAAGGAAGTCTCGATCCAGCTGGCCCGCGAGGCGCTGCGCGATCTGCTGTCCATCCAGAATCGCCAGATTTCCGTGGAAAACATCCAGAAGACCGTGGCCGACTATTACAAGATCAAGGTCGCCGACATGTACAGCAAGAAGCGCCCGGCCAGCATTGCCCGCCCGCGCCAGATTGCCATGTACCTGGCCAAGGAGCTGACGCAGAAAAGCCTGCCCGAGATCGGCGAGCTGTTCGGCGGCCGCGACCACACCACGGTGCTGCACGCCGTGCGCAAGATCGCGGGCGAGCGCCAGACCAACACCGAGTTGAACCAGCAGCTGCACGTGCTGGAGCAGACACTCAAAGGTTGATGAAAACTCCCCCATGAACGTCATTTACACGCGGCAAAATGGGGGGTTCGAGCGGCAAGAGGGAGAGCCTGCATTCCCCCGCAGGCTTCGCCGCTGCACCAAAGATGCGCACTTAAATAACTGAGGTTGACATGATCGTCCTGAAAGCCACACAAGACAAAGTTCTCGCGGTCCTGCAATCGGTGTCCGGCATTGTCGAGCGCCGCCACACCCTGCCCATTCTGGCGAACGTGCTGATCAAGAAGACCGGCAACGCCATGCAGCTGACGACCAGCGACCTGGAGATCCAGATCCGCACCACGGCCGAACTCGGCGGCGATACCGGCGACTTCACCACCACCGTGGGTGCGCGCAAGCTGATCGACATCCTCAAGACCATGCCCGGCGACCAGACCGTGAGCCTGGAGACCCAGCAGTCCAAGATGGTGCTCAAGGGCGGCAAGAGCCGCTTCACGCTGCAGACCCTGCCGGCCGAGGACTTCCCGCTGGTGCAGGAATCGGCCGCCTTCGGCCCCGCGTTCAGCGTGCCCCAGAAGGTGCTCAAGGACCTGCTGGGCCAGGTCTCGTTCGCCATGGCCGTGCAGGACATCCGCTACTACCTCAACGGCATCCTGTTCGTGGCCGAAGGCAAGCAGCTGTCGCTGGTGGCCACCGACGGCCACCGCCTGGCCTTCGCCAGCGCCACGCTGGACGTGGAAGTGCCCAAGCAGGAAGTGATCCTGCCGCGCAAGACCGTGCTGGAGCTGCAGCGCCTGCTGTCGGATGCCAGCGGCGACAACCAGCCCGTGATCGAGATGCAGTTCGCGAACAACCAGGCCAAGTTCACCTTCGGCGGCATGGAGTTCGTGACCAAGCTGGTCGAGGGCAAGTTCCCCGACTACAACCGCGTCATCCCGCGCAACCACAGCAACAGCGTGACCCTGGGCCGCGCGCCCCTGCTGGCCAGCCTGCAGCGCACGGCCATCATGACCAGCGACAAGTTCAAGGGCGTGCGCCTGTCGGTGGAGCCCGGCACGCTGCGCGTGGCGTCCAACAACGCCGAGCAGGAAGAGGCCATGGACGAGCTCGATATCGACTACGGCGGCGACACCATCGAGATCGGCTTCAACGTGACCTATCTGATCGACGTGCTCGCCAACATGAGCCAGGACATGGTCAAGATCGACCTGCAGGACGGCAACAGCTCCGCGCTGCTCACCATCCCCGAGAACGACAGCTTCAAGTACGTCGTCATGCCCATGCGCATCTGACCGCCCTCCACCGCACAGGCATCCGCACGGCGAACTTCTACTGCCTGAAAAACATGAGCTGCTTGCGCTCATCCAGTAATGTTTTCAGGCATGTTTTCATTTGAAAGTTATGCATGACAGGCGCCACCAGCTCCTGTTCTTGCAGCACCAAGGCATATTCATGACGGCAGAAAACCAGCCAGATACCCAGATCACCGCTCCCGCAGGGGACGAGCACGGCTATGGCGAAGGCGCGATCCAGATCCTCGAAGGTCTGGAGGCGGTGCGCAAGCGCCCGGGCATGTACATCGGCGATACCTCCGACGGCACCGGTCTGCACCACCTGGTCTTCGAAGTCGTGGACAACTCTATCGACGAGGCCCTGGCCGGCTATTGCGACGACATCCTGGTCACCATCCACGCCGACGGCTCGCTGTCCGTCATCGACAACGGCCGCGGCATTCCCACCGGCGTGAAGATGGACGACAAGCACGAGCCCAAGCGCTCGGCCGCCGAAATCGCGCTGACCGAGCTGCACGCCGGCGGCAAGTTCAACCAGAACAGCTACAAGGTCTCGGGCGGCCTGCACGGCGTGGGCGTGTCCTGCGTGAACGCGCTGTCCATCTGGCTCAAGCTCACCGTCAGCCGCGACGGCCGGCGCCACGAGATCGAATTCTCGCGCGGCTTTGTGCAAAACCGCCTGATCGAGGTGGTTGACGGTGTTGAAGTCTCGCCCATGCGCGTGGTCGGCGAAAGCGACAAGCGCGGCACCAAGGTGCACTTTCTGCCCGACCAGGAAATCTTCAAGGAGAACTTCGAGTTCCGCTACGAGATCCTGGCCAAGCGCCTGCGCGAACTGTCCTTCCTGAACAACGGCGTGCGCATCCGCCTCAAGGACGAGCGCGACGGCAAGGAAGACGATTTCTCGGGCGCCGGCGGCGTCAAGGGCTTTGTGGAATTCATCAACGGCACCAAGAAGGTGCTGCACCCCACCACTTTCTACGCCGAAGGCTCACGCCCGGCCGAATCCTACGGCGGTATTCCCGGCACCGAAATCGGCGTCGAAGTCGCCATGCAGTGGAACGACAGCTATGCCGAGCAAGTCCTCTGTTTCACCAACAACATCCCCCAGCGTGACGGCGGCACCCACCTGACCGGCCTGCGCGCCGCCATGACGCGCGTCATCGGCAAATACATTGCCGACAACGAACTGGCCAAGAAGGCCAAGGTCGAAGTCACCGGCGACGACATGCGCGAAGGCCTGTGCTGCGTGCTCAGCGTGAAGGTGCCCGAGCCCAAGTTCTCCAGCCAGACCAAGGACAAGCTGGTTAGTTCCGAAGTGCGTGCGCCCGTGGAAGACATCGTCGGCAAGCTGCTTGCCGAGTTCCTCGAAGAAAAGCCCAACGACGCCAAGATTCTCTGCAACAAGATCGTGGAAGCCGCCCGAGCCCGCGAAGCCGCGCGCAAGGCCCGCGAAATGACGCGCCGCAAGGGTGTTCTCGACGGCATGGGCCTGCCCGGCAAGCTGGCCGACTGCCAGGAAAAAGACCCGGCGCTGTGCGAAATCTACATCGTCGAGGGCGACTCCGCCGGCGGCTCCGCCAAGCAGGGGCGCGACCGCAAGTTCCAGGCCATCCTGCCGCTGCGCGGCAAGATCCTGAACGTGGAAAAAGCCCGCTACGAAAAGCTGCTCTCCAGCCAGGAAATCATCACCCTGATCACCGCCCTGGGCACCGGCATCGGCAAGGCCAGCGAGGAATCGGGCAAGAGCAGCAGCGACGACTACAACCCCGACAAGCTGCGCTACCACCGCATCATCATCATGACCGACGCGGACGTGGACGGCGCCCACATCCGCACGCTGCTGCTGACCTTCTTCTACCGCCAGATGCCCGACCTGGTCGAGCGCGGCCACATCTACATCGCCCAGCCGCCGCTGTACAAGGTCAAGAACGGCAAGGAAGAGCTGTACCTCAAGGACGGCCCGGCCCTCAACCACTTCCTGCTCAAGATCGCTCTGAACCACGCCAGCGTGAGCACCGGCGGCGCCAATCCCCGCAACATCGAGGGCGAGGAACTGGCCAAGCTGGCCGACATGCACCTGGCCGCCGAAACCGTCATCGAGCGCCTGTCCAACTTCATGGACGCCGAGGCCCTGCGCGCCATCGCCGACGGCGTGCAGATCAAGCTCGACACCATCGAGGAAGCCCAGGCCTGCGCCCCCATACTGGAGGCCAAGCTGCGCGAACTCACCACCACCGGCGTGCCCGCCGACGTGACGGCCGAGATCGACCCGCACAGCGAACACCCCATCCTGCGCATCAGCCGCCACCACCACGGCAACATCAAGAGCTCCATCCTCACGCAGGAGTTCGTGCGCAGCCACGACTATGCAGCCCTGTCCGCCGAGGCGCAGAACTTCAACGGCCTGCTCTCCGAAGGCGCCAAGGCCACGCGCGGCGAAGGCGAAAAGGCCAAGACCGAGAAGGTCTCGGACTTCCGCCAGGCCATGGCCTGGCTGATCTCCGAAGCCGAGCGCACCACAGCGCGCCAGCGCTACAAGGGCCTGGGCGAAATGAACCCCGAGCAGCTGTGGGAAACCACCATGGACCCCAACGTGCGCAGCCTGCTGCAGGTCAAGATCAACGACGCCATCGAGGCCGACCGCGTGTTCACCATGCTCATGGGCGACGAGGTGGAGCCGCGCCGGGACTTCATCGAGACGAATGCGTTGAGGGCGGGGAATATTGACGTTTGAGCTTGTAGGATGACACAGAAAGTGAAAAACGTGCCAAGTTAATGAAAAATTGCTGACACGATTAGTGAAAACTTCCGGCTGATGCCGCGAATGAAAAAAGAGCCCGGATTGTTCCGGGCTCTTTTTTTGTCTTCATGACCTGTGGGGCGACCTGGTGCACTACCACGCGGTGCAGCTGGCCCGGCCCGATTCGTCCTACGAGCCCGATACCGACCGCGCCCAGGCCATCGCCAGCCGGCGTGCCATGCTGGAGCGGGCGGCCGGCAACGGTTGGTGGGTGGCGGGCGCGCACATGCCCTTCCCCGGCCTGGGCCATGTGCGCCGCGAGGGCCGTGCCTACGCCTGGGTGCCGACGGAGTTCGGCCCGCTGCGGCGCTGATGCGGATTATTTGCCGGGCGATCAGCCCAGCTTCCGCACCGACTCCCTGGCCCGCACCCGCTCGAAGTGGGCCGCCACGCGCGGAAACTCGGCGATGTCCACGCCGTCGCCCTTGAGCCAGCCGGCGACGGTGTACAGATAGCCGTCGGCCACGGTGAACTGCTCGCCCATCACCCAGGGCTTGTCGCCCAGGTAATGCTCTTCGATCACGGCAAAGCATTCGCGCATGTTCTGGGGCACCTTGGCGCGCATGGAGGCCTGGGCGGCTTCGTCGTCGGCCCAGCGCGAAGCGCGCGGGCGGTGGGCGTGGGCGATGTGCGCGGTGGAGGCCAGGTAGGCGTTGAACTCCTGCAGCTGCGCCAGCGCGAACGGATCATGGAGCGGCGCCAGCTGGGCCTGCGGATAGGTCTGTGCCACATACAGCAGCAGCGAGGGAGTCTCGGTCAGCACGCCGCGCTCGGTGACCAGCGCGGGCACGCGGGCCTTGGGGTTGATGGCCAGGTATTCGGGGCTGCGCTGCTGGTTGTCGGCAAAGCTCAGCGTCTTGAGCGTGAATTGCGCGCCGGCTTCATGCAGCGCGATGAGCACGGCCTGCGCGCAGGTGCCGGCAGCGTAGTACAGCGTGAGTGGGGTAGCCAAGATCCGTCTCCTGTGTTGGTCAGCCGCCCAGTGTAGAGCGTGTACCGGTCCTTTGCGGCGTCCTGAATTCCCTGGCGCCGGCCTGCGCATCACCGCTGCAGCAGGCAGCCGTGGCCGTCTCGTGGCAGCATCGTGCTCTTGTTGATGCGCCCCGAAACCCCGAATGAAATCCTCCATCCGCATCGTCGATGTAGACCGGCTTGACACCTGGAGCAAGTACAAAAGCGGCCTGTGCGACAGCTGCGCGGCCAACTGCTGCACCATGCCGCTGGAAGTGCAGCTGTCGGACCTGGTGCGCCTGGAACTGGTCGACCCCTTCGAGGTGGAGAACGTGGACCACAAGCTGATTGCCAAGCGCCTGCTCAAGGCCCGGCTGATCGACCACTACAGCCCCAAGCACAACATCTTCACCATGGCGCGGCGCGCCAGCGGCGACTGCAATTTCCTGGATGAGAAGACGCGGCGCTGCACGGTGTACGACAAGCGCCCCGAGACCTGCCGCCTTCACCCGCAGAAGAAAAGTCCCAAACCCGGATATTGCGCCTACGGCGCCAACGCGCTGCAGCGCCGCGGAAACACATAGGCATTCACCCATGCACGCCCCGCGCAAGGCCCTGCCCGAAGTCGATACACAGCGCTGTACCGGCTGCGGCTGGTGCGTGGGCGTCTGCCCGCCCCATGTGCTGTCGCTGCAGGTGCAGGGCACGGAGCGCTTCGGCCCCAAGCGCTCGGTGCTGCACGATGCGCCGGGCTGCACGGGTTGCGCGCTGTGCGCGGTGCGCTGCCCCTTCGATGCCATCCGCATGGTGCGGATAACCACGCAGGACTAGGGCCTGTCATCAATCAATCTCCCCTTTGGACTTGAAGGCCAAAGGCCCGAACCCAGGTGAAGTGGTATGACCAGAAGATATGCCATTGGCGATGGCCCATGGGA
>NZ_BMEU01000026.1 GCF_014637085.1 Comamonas phosphati
ACCACGGTGGTGGCCAGCTGGGTGTTGGGAACGTCCTTGAGGCCGCCGCCGAAGGTGCCGATGGCGGTGCGGGCGGTGCTGACGACGAAGATGTCTCGGGTGTTCATGTGCTGTGTCTCCTGTAGATGGGCCGTGCAGGGCTGCAAGTTCCGCCCGGTGCTTTGCCGGGCGGCGTCTAGGCCATTGTGCAGCACAGCAATCGGATCGAGCTGTCACGGTCGGGCCAGTCCGTCAAGCGTGGCAGCGCAGTGCCGTGGGTTTCACGTGAAACCCGCTCTGGTCCTGGATGCCGCCGTCGTCAGGCCTGGGCAGTGGCGCGGGAGCTGCGCTTGCGTGGAGCCTGCGGGTCCGGGGCCAAGGCCGTGGAGACCGGCGGCGTATCGGCGCTGGCCAGGTCGTCGAGGATGGGGCAGTCCGGCCGGGCGTCGCCGTGGCAGCGGTGGGCCAGGGTCTGCAGCGTGCGCTGCATGGCCTGCATGGCGGCAATGCGCTCGGCCAGGGCCGCGATATGGCGTTGGGCGATGGCCTTGACCTGGCTGCTGGCGCGGCCATGGTCCTGCCACAGGCCCAGCAGCGTGCCTATCTCTTCGATGGAGAAACCCAGGTCCCGGCCGCGGCGGATGAAGCGCAGCGCGTGCACATCGGCCTCGGTGTACTGGCGGTAGCCGCTGTCGGTGCGGTGCACCGGCGCCAGCAGCCCCAGCGATTCGTAATGGCGCACCATGCGCGCCGACACGCCCGCCCGCCGCGCGGCTTCGCCTATGGGCACGGGCCAGCGCTGGGAAGAAGAGGATGGCATCTTGATCCTTTCAACAACATTTGTACGTCCCCTTTCGCCAGAGACACCGAGCAAGGGCCGCCCCGCAGCGAGGGTGTCGTCCCCCAGGGGGGAAGGCGCCGCAGGCGACTCAGAGGGTAACCTTGTACCCCTCCTCGGCAATGGCGGCGCTCAGCGCCTCGCGCGGGGCATCGCTCTGCACTTCGACGCGGTTGGCGGTGCGGTCGATCTTGACCTGGGCCGCTTGGTCCACGCCTTGCACAGCCTGGGTCACGGCGCGCTCGCAATGGCCGCAGGTCATGCCTTGAACTTCGAAAACATATTGCATTGGGTGGCTCCTGGTGGATGACAGGCCGCGGGATGCGGCCCATGTCGTTGAACACCTTCTGATGGTCAACCCTAACACCATGGCAAGGTCAAGTGCGACGCAGGCCGATTCGCCGGGCAGGGTTGATACAGGGCAAACAGCCGGAATTTGGCGTTTTGGCGTGGCCCGGGTGTTGGAGATAAGCATTTCCCGTCATGGAAAAGCCGCAGTTTTTTGAAAGAATGAAACAATTTGTGTTTTCTGATGTAAAACAGTCCGTTGGATTGCTAGCCAAGGACAAAAGGTAAACAAATGAACATGTTGGGAATGATGCGGCGCTTCTCCATCCGCACACGCATGCTGGGTGCGATTGGCATGGTGATGGTGTTGCTGGGCTTGTTGGGCAGTGCGGGCATGCTGGGCATGTTCCGCATCCAGGACATGAGCCAGGAATTTTTGAATAACTCGTTCGTCAAGCGGGGTTACATGGCCGAGCTGCGCACCCATCTCGGCGCCGTGCGCGCGAATGAGAAGGACATGATCATCCAGTACGAGCGTCCCGAGGAGGTCCGCAAGGCCTACACCCAGTGGGTAGGCTCCATGGAGAAGGCCAAGGCCGTGCTGGGCCGCTTCATGAGCGATGACAACGTCCAGGACGATGCCGTGGTCAAGGGCATCATCACGCGCATCGACAACTACCGCAAAGCCTTCGAGCATGTGGCGCGCCAGCTCGAAGACGGCGGCTACGACTCGGCCACCACGGCCAACCGCATGAGCGTCAAGGCCCTGGCCGAAGTGGTGGAGGCCGACAAGCTGATGCTGCAACTGGACCAGCTGCTGCGTCAGCAGTCCGATGCGCTGGCCGCTGCCCAGCGCGATGTGGCCGAGCAGACGCGCTGGATGTTCATTGCCGCCGTGGCGCTGACGGTGATGGTGGTGGTGCCGCTGACCCTGCTCAACATGCAGTCGATCTGCGCACCGCTGGTGCAGGCGCGCCAGATGGCGCTGACCATTGCCAGCGGCGATCTGTCGCAGAAGGTGGAGGTCTCGGGCCGCGATGAACTGGCCGAGCTGCAGCGCGCGCTGGACCAGATGCAGCAGGGCCTGAGCACCATGGTCGTGCAGGTGCGCGACGCCAGCGGCAATATCGCCACGGCCAGCCAGGAGATCGCGACCGGCAACCAGGACCTGTCGGCCCGTACCGAGCATACGGCCAGCAATGTGCAGGAGACGGTGGCTTCGCTGTCCCAGCTCACGGCCACGGTGCAGCAGACGGCGTCGTCGTCCCAGCTGGCCAACCAGCTGGCTTCCTCGGCCTCCGGCACGGCCAAGCAGGGCGGCCAGATCGTGAGCCAGGCCGTGGTCAGCATGCAGGAAATCTCGACCTCCAGCCGCAAGATCGGCGACATCATCGGCCTGATCGATTCCATCGCCTTCCAGACCAATATCCTGGCGCTGAACGCCGCCGTGGAGGCGGCCCGCGCGGGCGAGCAGGGCCGCGGCTTTGCCGTGGTGGCGGGCGAGGTGCGCAGCCTGGCCCAGCGCTCGGCCCAGGCCGCCAGCGAGATCAAGGGCCTGATCAATACCAGCGTGCAGGCCGTGGACGTGGGCGTGTGCCAGGTGGAGGACGCCGGCAAGACCATGCAGGCCATCGTGGACAGCGTGCAGCGCGTGGGCGACATCATCGGCGAGATCACGGCCGCCTCCAGCGAGCAGTCGCTGGGCATAGGCCAGGTCAACCAGGCCGTGGGCGACATCGACCAGATGACGCAGCAGAACGCGGCCCTGGTGGAAGAGTCGGCCGCAGCGGCCGAGTCCTTGCGCGAGCAGGCTGCGCGGCTGGCGCAGGTGGTCAGCCAGTTCCGCGTGGCCGGCGGCGCGCAGGCGCAGCAGCTGGCACGCCGCCCGGGCCTGGCACCGGCCCGCGCCGCCGCTCATAACGCTCCCCGTGGCGCGATGGCGGCATCGGCCAGCAAGGAGCCGCAGCTGCTGGAAAACGCCTGAGTCTCATCCGCCAGGCCTGCTGCACGCAGCCGTCTGGCGACAATGAAAAAGCCCGGCAGCATCGCGCTGCCGGGCTTTTTCTGTCTGATGCTCTCAAAAAGAGAGCTTCTGACGATTGATCACCAATGGTTCTGGGTGATTTTTCATGGTTTCACGTGAATCATGCCACCACGGGGTAGTCGGTATAGCCCTTGGCGCCGCCGCCGTAGAACAGCGTGGAATCCCAGGCGTTGAGCGGCAGATCGTGGCGCAGGCGCCTGACCAGGTCGGGATTGGAGATGAAGGCCTTGCCGAAGGCCACCACGTCGGCATAGCCGCTTTCCACGGCCTGTATGGCCAGGGCCCGGTCGTAACCGTTGTTGACCATCCAGGCACCTTTGCCGCCCGCCGAGCGATAGGCATTCTTGAGGGCTGCGTAGTCGAAAGGGCGATCCTCGAGCGCGCGCGGGCCGCCGGTCGCGCCTTCGATGATGTGGATATAGGCCAGGCCCAGCGGGGCCATCTGGCGCACCAGGTACTCGAACAGCGGCTGGGGATCGTCATCGACGATGTCGTTGGCCGGGGTCACGGGCGAGAGCCGGATGCCGACCTTGCCGCCGCCCACGGCATCGGCCACGACGCGCACGCATTCCAGCACCAGGCGGGCGCGGTTCTCGATGCTGCCGCCGTAGTCGTCGGTACGCTGGTTGGCGCCGGTCTTGAGGAACTGGTCCAGCAGATAGCCGTTGGCGCCGTGCAGCTCCACGCCGTCAAAGCCGGCGTCCTCCACGGCGGCACGCGCCGCGGCGGCGAAGCCGTGCACGATGCCCGGCAGCTCTTCCTGGTGCAGGGCGCGCGGTGCGGAAACCGGCACGAATTGGCCCTGGCCGCTGTCCTCGTCGATGACATAGGTCTTGGACTGGGCGGTGATGGCCGAGGCGCCTACCGGCGCCAGGTTGTCGGGCTGCAGCAAGGTGTGCGAGATCCGGCCCACATGCCATAGCTGGGTGACGATGCGCCCCCCCTTGGCATGGACGGCGGCGGTCACCGTCTTCCAGGCCTGCAGCTGCTCTTCGCTGTACAGGCCGGGGACATCGGCATAGCCCTGGCCCTGGTGGCTGATGGCTGTGCCTTCGCTGATGAGCAGGCCGGCGCCGGCGCGCTGGCCGTAATAGGTGGCCATGAGGTCGGTGGGCACGGCCTGCGGCGCGCGGTTGCGCGTGAGCGGCGCCATGGCGATGCGGTTGGGCAGTTCCAGCGCACCGGCGCGAATGGGGTCGAACAAAGAGGTCACGGCGGACTCCTGAAAAAAAACAAAAGCCCGGAACGTGCGACCGTTCCGGGCTGACATGCCTGCATGGCGTAGCGCCGGAAATGGCTTACTTGAGCAGGCCTTCGGCCTTCATGGCGGCCTGGACGGCGGGGCGGGCCAGCACGCGCTCGCGGTAGGCCAGGATGTTGGTGAGGGCGGAGATGTCCATGCCCACGAACTGCGCCCACCCCGTGACGGTGAACAGATAGGCGTCGGCCACGGTGAACTGGTCGCCCATCAGATAGGTCTTGTTGGCCAGCTCGCCGTCCACCCACTGCAGGCGGCCGAGCACGCGCTCGCGCACGGCGGGCTTGTAGTCTTCGGGGGTGGCCGGGTCGAACAGGGGACCGAAGCCCTTGTGCAACTCGGTGCCGACGAAGTTCAGCCATTCCTGCAGGTGGTAGCGGGCCATGGTGCCGTTGGCGGGCGCCAGGCTCTTCTCGGGGACCTGGTCCGCCAGATACTGGACGATGGCCGGGCCTTCGTGCAGGGTCTCGCCGCTGTCCAGCACCAGGAAGGGCACATAGCCCAGGGGATTGATGCTGTAGTAGTCTGTTCCGTCTTGCAGCTTGTGGCTCTTGGTGCTGGCCAGGATGGCCTCATGCTGCAGCCCTGCTTCATGCAGCACGATGTGTGGAGACAGGGAGCAGGCGCCAGGACTGTAGTAAAGCTTCATAGCGAGTGGCTTTCGTTCAGGTGAAAAAGACAAGCCTGCATGCTAAACCGTATGCATGCCATCTGCATGCAAGGGCTACTGGGTTCACCACTGTCCGCAAAGCTGGCGCAGACCATCCCAGAGACAGCGAGCAAGAGCCGCCTCGCGGCGAAGCGGCCGTCCCCCTCCCAAAGAGAGAGGGGAAGCCGCGTCAGCGGCTCAGGGGGCAAGTCGTTCAGCTGCCCACAGAACCTGTTCCATCAGGGCCTGCATGCCTTGCTGGTTCTGCGGCCGCTGCAGATTGCCCTGCGCATCGAAAGCCTCGGCGGCCAGGCCGACCGCATGGCTGCGCGGTGCGACCCAGCATTCGAGATTGAGCAGCAGCGGCGCCAGATGGGACTGGGCGCGCAACCCGCCCAGGCCGCCGGGGGAGGCGCTGGCCATGCCCACCACCTTGCCGCGGAAGGGCAGCACGCCGTCCGACCATTGCGGATGGTCCTTGACCGGGCTCGAAGCCCAGTCCAGCGCATTCTTGAGCAGGGCCGGGTAGCTGCCGTTGTACTCGGGGCAGCAGATCAGCCAGGCCGGGTGCGCATGCAGCTGCTGCTTGAAGCGGATCACGTCGGCCGGCGTGCCCTGGGCTTCGAGGTCGGCGTTGTACAGCGGAATGTCGTAGTCCGACAGCTCCAGCACGGTGGGCGTGGCGCCCAGCCGGCTGGCGATGCCGGCGGCCACCTGCGCCAGCTTGCGGTTGTAGGAATCCCGGCGGGTGCTGCCCGCAAAAATGAGTATTTGCATGCCTGCATTGCAGCACAGCTCGGACGCAGTTTTCTTGAGAAGAAAGCCTGCCGCAGCGGTGCCGTGTTTCACGTGAAACGTGTCTATGATCGGCGCCGACGCTCCCTGGGCAACCCCATGCAAGGCATTGTTCGCGCAATGGTGGGAAAATTACGGGTTCCCCGCAGGGCCCTCCGTTCACGAAACATGGTCGGCCCGCCATGAGAGCCGGAGCATGGGTGCTTCGTGCCGGGGCCAAGGGCCGGGCATGGCCCGGAGAGTCAAGAACATGTTGTACCCACAGGAATTTGATGTGATCGTGGTCGGTGGCGGCCACGCCGGCACCGAGGCCGCGCTGGCCGCTGCGCGCATGGGAAGCAAGACCCTGCTGCTGTCCCACAATATCGAAACCCTGGGGCAGATGAGCTGCAACCCTTCCATCGGCGGCATCGGCAAGGGCCATCTGGTCAAGGAAGTGGACGCATTGGGCGGCGCCATGGCGCTGGCCACCGACAAGGGCGGCATCCAGTTCCGCATCCTCAACAGCTCCAAGGGGCCGGCCGTGCGCGCCACGCGTGCCCAGGCCGACCGCATTCTCTACAAGGCCGCCATCCGCGACATGCTGGAGAACCAGCCCAATCTGTGGCTGTTCCAGCAGGCCGTGGACGACCTGATGGTGGAGGGCGACGGGGATGGCGCTAAGGTGGTCGGTGCCGTCACCCAGGTGGGCATACGCTTTCGCAGCCGCACCGTGGTGCTGACGGCGGGGACTTTCCTCGACGGCAAGATCCACGTGGGCCTGAACAACTATGCGGCCGGCCGCGCCGGCGATCCGCCGGCCGTGAGTCTGTCGGGCCGCCTCAAGGAGCTGCAGCTGCCGCAGGGGCGCCTGAAGACCGGCACGCCGCCGCGCATCGACGGCCGCAGCATCGACTTCAGCCAGTGCGAGGAACAGCCGGGCGACGGCATGCCCGGCGGCGTGAACGAGGGCCATGTGCCCGTGTTCAGCTTCATGGCACATGCGTATGGTGGCGCGGCCATGCACCCGCGTCAGGTGCCGTGCTGGATCACGCACACCAATGCGCGCACGCACGAGATCATCCGCAGCGGCTTCGACCGCAGCCCCATGTTTACGGGCAAGATCGAGGGCGTTGGCCCGCGCTACTGCCCCAGCGTGGAGGACAAGATCAACCGCTTTGCCGACAAGGAAAGCCACCAGATTTTCCTCGAGCCCGAAGGCCTGACCACCAACGAGTTCTACCCGAACGGCATCTCGACCAGCCTGCCCTTCGACATCCAGTACGAACTGGTGCGCTCCATGAAGGGCCTGGAGAACGCGCACATCCTGCGCCCCGGCTACGCCATCGAGTACGACTACTTCGATCCGCGCTCGCTCAAGAGCAGCTTCGAGACCAGGCAGATCCAGGGCCTGTTCTTCGCCGGCCAGATCAACGGCACGACGGGCTACGAGGAAGCCGCCGCCCAGGGCCTGTTCGCGGGCCTCAATGCCGCGCTGCAATGCCGGGGCGAGGCTCCTTGGACGCCGCGCCGCGACGAGGCCTATCTGGGCGTGCTGGTGGACGACCTGATCACCAAGGGCGTGACCGAGCCCTACCGCATGTTCACCAGCCGCGCGGAGTTCCGCCTGCAACTGCGCGAAGACAACGCCGACATGCGCCTGACGGAAGCGGGCCGCAGGATGGGCCTGATCGACGATGCGCGCTGGGATGCCTTCAGCCGCAAGCGCGATGCTGTTTCACGTGAAACAGAGCGCCTCAAGTCCACCTGGGTGAATCCACGCATCGTCTCGGCCGAGGAGTCCGAGCGCGTGCTGGGCAAGGCCATGGAGCGCGAGTACAACCTGTTCGATCTGCTGCGCCGCCCCGGCGTGGAATACGGCAAGCTGATGGGCATGAACGAGGGCCGATACGCTTCCGAGCAGGTGTCGGCCCAGGTCCTGGGCGAGCTGAGCGAATCCGTGATCGAGCAGGTGGAGATCGCCGCCAAGTACTCGGGCTATATCGACCGCCAGAAGGACGAGGTCCAGCGCGCGGCGCATTTCGAGACGCTGCGCCTGCCGGCCGAGCTGGACTATATGCAGGTCACGGCCCTGTCGTTCGAAGTGCGCCAGAAGCTGCAGAAGCACAGGCCCGAGACCCTGGGCCAGGCCTCGCGCATCTCGGGCGTGACGCCGGCGGCGATTTCGCTGCTCATGGTGCATTTGAAGAAGGGCGGCTTCAAGGGCTTTGCTTCTTCCCATGAAGAGGCGGCGGCATGAGCGAGGCATTGCGTGCGCAGCTGGAAGCCGGCGTTGCCGCGCTGAAGCTGGACCTGGCACCCGCGCAGATCGAGGCGCTGATGGCTTTTCTCGATCTGCTGCAGAAGTGGAACAAGGTCTACAACCTGACCTCGGTGCGTGATCCGCAGGAGATGCTGACCCACCACCTGCTCGACAGCCTGGCGGCCGTGCCGGCCCTGCTGCGCCATGTGCAGACCTTGCCGGTGGAGGAGGGCGCACGCCTGCCCCTGCTGGATGTGGGCTCGGGCGGTGGCCTGCCCGGCGTGGTGTTTGCCATCTGCTGCCCGCAGATCGATGTGAGCTGCGTGGACACCGTGGGCAAGAAGGCGGCCTTCATCCAGCAGGTGGCGGCATCGCTGCGCCTGCCCAATCTGCACGGCATCCACGACCGCGTGGAAAACCTGAAGACCTGCTATCCGGTCATCAGCTGCCGCGCCTTTGCTTCCCTGGTGGACTTCACGACCTGGTCGCGCAAGGCCTTGGCCGAAGGCGGCATCTGGTTCGCGATGAAGGGCAAGCACCCCGACGAGGAGATGGCGGCCCTGCCTGCGCAGGTGCAGGTGTTTCACGTGGAACCGTTGCAGGTTCCGGGTCTCGATGCGGAACGCTGCGTGGTCTGGATGCGCACCGCCTGATTTTTTCCTGCTACCTCGGCCACCAGCGCCTTCGGGCGTTTTTTTATTGCGGCTGGCTGCCCCAAGGCAATCAGGCGGTCCTCCTGGGGGGCTGCGGGCTACATGTAGCGAGCAAGCGTGGGGGCCTTTTTACACACTGTGATGCGCGGCATCCATGCCGCGATCATGCGTTCGCAACGCCTCTCGCATAAACTGCACGTTTTCATCGGTTGTGGCGCCGCTGCTCACGACATCGCAAAGAAAAATCTCATGGCCAAAATCTTCTGTGTAGCCAATCAAAAAGGTGGCGTGGGCAAGACCACCACCGCCGTCAATCTTGCCGCGGGCCTGGCGAGGGTCGGTCAGCGGGTGCTGCACCATGGGTTCGGGCGTGGACAAGCGGGCACTGGAGCTGTCGGTCTACGACGTGCTGCTGGAAAACAGCAGCATCAAGGAAGCGGCGGTGAATTCCGAGCAGGTGGGCTACCACGTGCTGGGCGCCAACCGCGAGCTGTCGGGTGCCGAGATCGAGCTGGTGACACTGGAGCACCGCAACGAGCGGCTCAAGAATGCGCTCAGGGCCGTGGATGCCGACTATGACTTCGTGCTGGTCGACTGCCCGCCGTCGCTGTCCATGCTCACGCTCAACGGCCTGTGCGCGGCCCATGGCGTCATCGTGCCCATGCAGTGCGAGTACTTCGCGCTCGAAGGCCTGACCGATCTGGTCAACACCATCAAGCAGGTGCATGCCAACATGAATCCGGATCTGCAGATCATCGGCCTGCTGCGCGTGATGTTCGATCCGCGCACCACGCTGCAGCAGCAGGTCAGCGACCAGCTCAAGGAGCATTTCGGCGACAAGGTGTTCGACACCGTGATTCCGCGCAATGTGCGCCTGGCCGAGGCTCCGAGCTACGGCCTGCCCGGTGTCGTCTTCGATGCCGCGGCCAAGGGCAGCAAGGCCTTCATCGAGTTCGCCGAAGAGATGGTGCTCCGCATCAAGAAGATGTGACGTTTCACGTGAAACAGTTTGACGAGGCAGATGCAGAGAGCGCAAGCAGCTATGGAATCTGAAGCATTGCAGGCTGGGGACGTCTGGCTGCTGCCCGGCTGGCAGAACTCGGATGCCGGCCACTGGCAAAGCCGCTGGCAGGCCCTGTACGGCTACCGGCGGCTGGAGCAGCATGACTGGCTGCGGCCGTTGCGCGGGGACTGGAGCATACGGCTGCAGGAAACCGTGCTGGATGCGTCGCGGCCCGTGGTGCTGGTGGCGCACAGCCTGGGCTGCATCCTGGTGGCCTGGTGGGCTGCCCATGCGGCCGCCAGCAACGCGAAACTGGCCCGCAAGGTGGCCGGTGCGCTGCTGGTCGCTCCGGGCGATACCGAGCAGGACAATCTGCGTGCCATGCTGCCGGGTTGGTCGCCGGTGATGATGCAGGCCATGCCGTTTCCCTCCATCGTGGTTGGCAGCGAGAACGATCCGAATTGCAGGCTGGCGCGCGCCCGGGCCATGGCCCATGCCTGGGGCAGCGATTTCGTGAACGCTGGCGCTGCTGGCCATATCAACACGGCCAGCGGATTGGGTAACTGGGACAGCGGCCACGCGCTGCTGCAAACCCTTCAAGGAAAGAACAAGCCATGGTGACAAAGAAACCCAAGGGGCTGGGACGCGGCCTGGAAGCATTGCTGGGCCCCAAGGTCAGCGACAAGGCCGAGGGGGCGCCGGGCGCCACTTCGGCCGGCGTGCCGGCCAGCCTGGCGCTGGATGTGATGGTGCCCGGCCAGTACCAGCCGCGCACGCGCATGGACGAGGGCGCGCTGTACGAACTGGCCGAAAGCATCAAGGCCCAGGGCATCATGCAGCCCATTCTGGTGCGCAAGCTCAGCAAGGGCGAGCACAGCGGCAAGTACGAGATCATTGCCGGCGAGCGGCGCTTTCGCGCTTCGCGCCTGGCAGGCCTGGCCGAGGTGCCGGTGCTGGTGCGCGACGTGCCCGACGAGGCCGCCGCCGCCATGGCGCTGATCGAGAACATCCAGCGCGAGGACCTCAATCCGCTGGAAGAGGCGCACGGCCTGTCGCGCCTGGTCAAGGAGTTCGGCCTGACGCACGAGCAGGCCGCCCAGGCCGTGGGCCGCTCGCGCAGCGCCGCCACCAATCTGCTGCGCCTGCTGAACCTGGCCGAACCGGTGCAGACCATGCTCATGGCCGGCGATATCGACATGGGCCATGCGCGCGCCTTGCTCACGCTGGACCGCGCCACGCAGATCACGGCGGGCAACCAGATCGCGGCCAAGAAGCTCTCGGTGCGCGAGGCCGAATCCCTGGTCAAGAAGATCGGCGCCGAGTTCAGCCTGACGCGCCAGAAGGCCAAGAAGGACGTCAAGTCGCGCGATGTCAAGCGCATCGAGGAAGAACTGTCGGACCTGCTGATGGCCGACGTGGAGGTCCGCGTCAAGAAGAGCGTGCGTCGCGGCGGCAAGGTGCAGGATGTGGGCGAGGTCGCCATCCAGTTCGGTTCGCTGGAAGCGCTCAACGGCATCATCGAGCGCTTGCGCGCCGAAGGCTGACCCGGCTTAGTCGGCTCCCCCATCTCCCATATCCCGTTTGTTCGCCGTGAATTTCTGGCCCCTGCCTGCCTTGTTGACCTGGGCTGCCGCCTGGGCCGTGTACGCGCTTGGCAGCAAGTCCCTGCCCTGGTGGCTGGCCTTTGTGCTGGCCGGCGCGTTGGGCTGCCTGGCCAGCCTCGGGGGCCGCACCTGGTGGCGTCGGGTCATGATCGCGGGCGGCTTTCCGCTGTCCTTCGTCGCGCTGTCGGCCAGCGTGCTGCCGGGCTGGGCCTGGCTGCTGCCGCTGGGATTGCTGCTGCTGGTCTATCCGCTCAATGCCTGGCGCGATGCGCCGGTCTTTCCCACGCCTTTGCATGCGCTGGATGGCCTGGCCGAAACGATTGCGCTGCCGCCGCGCGCCGCGGTGCTCGATGCCGGCTGCGGCATGGGCGACGGCCTCAAGGCCTTGCGCCAGGCTTTTCCGCAGGCCCGGCTCCACGGCCTGGAGTGGAGCTGGCCGCTGCGCTGGCTGTGCGCGCTGCGCTGCCCCTGGGCGCGCGTGCGCCGCGCCGATATCTGGCTGGCCGACTGGAGCGGCTACCAGCTGGTGTACCTGTTCCAGCGGCCCGAGAGCATGGGCCGCGCGGCCGTCAAGGCCGCCACCGAAATGCAGCCCGGCAGCTGGCTGGTGAGTCTGGATTTCGCCTTGCCCGGCGTGGGGCCGAGCTTTGAGCTGCCCGGCGTGGGGCGCCATCGGGTATGGGTATACGCCATGCCGCTGGGCGGGCCCGACGAGGGCTTGCAGGCGCCCGGACCCCACCGGCCCTGATGCGCGGCCTAGGCGTCCCGCAGCGCGCCGCTGTGCATGCCGAAGAAGCGTGCCGGCGGCATGCCCACCGTGCGGCGCACCATGGCGCTGAAGGCGCTGGGGCTGTAGTCCAGCTCGGCGGCAATGCGTTGAATGGGCCAGTCGCGCGCGGCCAGGCTCACGGCATGGGCCAGCACCACCTGCTGGCGCCAGTGGGTGAAGGTGCATTCGAGCTCCTGGCGGAACAGGCGCGCCACGGTGCGCGGGCTGGCGCCGGTGTCGCGCGCCCAGTCCTCCAGCGTCACATGGCGGGTCGGGTCGGCCAGCACGGCCTCGCACAGCAGGCGCAGGCGCTTGTCCTGGGGCAGGCCCACGCCCAGCTGCACGGCGCTGGCGCGGCGCAGCTCGTCCAGCAGCAGGGCGCTCAGATGCCGCTCGCGCGTGCGCTCCTGGACCGACAGGTGCAGGCTGTCGTCGGGCAGCGTGGGCAGCTCGCGCACCACGGCGCGCAGCAGGTCCGAGGCGTTGAGCACGCGGCACTGGCGCCAGGCGGCCTCCTCGGCGCGCCCTACGCAGGGCCCGCAGCGGCCTGCGGGTTGGTGGAAGTACACGGTGCGCAGATCGGCGCTTTCCACCACCGTCACTGCGTGCTCTACGCCGGGCGGCACCCACAGCGCGCGCGATGGCGGCACGATGTAGGTGCCCTGGGCCACGGTCAGGCGTATGGTGCCCGTGATCGAGATCGCCAGCTGCGCCCAGGGGTGGCGGTGCGGCCTGACCTGGGTGTCGGCTGCCAGCCAGCGGCACTTGGCGCGCACCGGCCTCAGCGGCGTGGGGACGAACAGGTGCGGGGTCAGCGTCTCCACATAGTTGGAGGCTTTGCCCGCACGCAGCGGTGCGGTGAAATCGGTGCTTGGCATGTTTGCGACAGAAGTTGGCAGACTATCGCATACAAGACGCCAGCTTGCTGCCTAAGATCCGTACCATGAACCGCTCTGCCTCCACTCCCGACCACCCACCGGCGACCGACACGCTGCGCAGCGATGCGCGCACCATAGGCCTGATCGGCCTGGCCCACGGCTCCTCGCACTTCTTCCACCTGCTGCTGCCGCCGCTGTTCCCGTGGCTGATCCAGGATTTCGGCTACAGCTATGCCGAGCTCAGCGTGCTGGTGTCGCTGTTCTTCGTGGTCTCGGGCACGGGACAGGCCATGGCGGGCTTTGCGGTGGACCGCTTCGGCGCACGGCCGATTCTGTTTGCCGCGCTCGGCAGTTTTGCCGTGGCCGGCCTGATCGCCAGCATGGCACAGGGCTACGCCATGCTGCTGGCCGCGGCCTTCTTCGCGGGCTTGGGCAATGCGCCGTTCCATCCCGTGGACTTCACCATTCTCAACAAGCGGGTCTCGCCGCAGCGCATAGGTCATGCCTTCTCGGTGCACGGCCTCTCGGGCAACCTCGGCTGGGCGCTGGCGCCGGTGTTCATGGCCGGCATTACCTCGGCCACGGGTTCGTGGCGCACGGCCTGCTTCTGCGGCGCTCTGTGGGCGGCCGTGGTGCTGACCGTCATGGTGCTCAACCGCGAGGCGCTCGACGACCGCGCGGAATCCGCCGGCGCCGCCACGGCCAAGCCTGCGCCCCATGCCGCGGCAGCGCCCAGGGAGCACCCGATGGCCTTCATGAAGCTGCCTTCGGTGTGGCTGTGCTTTTCGTTCTTCTTCTGGAGCACCTGCGCGCTCAGCGCCATCCAGAGCTTTGCCAGCCCCGCCATGCAGGCCATGTACGGGCTGCCGCTGAGCGTGACGGCGTTCGTCGTCACGGGCTATATGCTGTGCGGGGCCGCGGGCATGCTGGTGGGCGGTTTCCTGGTGGGGCGCGTGCAGCGCCTGGAGAAGGTGATCTCCATCTGCATGATGGGCTCGGGCATTCTGCTGTTCATCGTCGGCACGGGCTGGCTGCCCGGCCTGGGCGCCGTGGCCGCGGCGTCCATCGCCGGCCTGGGCACGGGCCTGGCCGGCCCTTCGCGCGACATGCTGATCAAGCGCGCCGCACCGCCCGGCGCCACGGGCCGCGTGTACGGCATGGTGTATTCGGGGCTGGATCTGGGCTTTTGCCTGGCAGCGCCGGTGTTCGGCTGGATGCTCGACCACCAGATGCACAGCAACGTGTTCTACGGCGCAGCCATCACGCTGGTGCTCAGCGTGGTGTCCGCCGTCATCGTGGGCGATGGCGTGAGCAAGAAGAGCCGCTCGGCACTGGCCGCGGGATAGGGTTTGGTGCCTGCCGGCTGCAAAGCCCCCGGATGGACTCCGGGGGCTTTTTTATCGCGTGTTGACGCGATGCCTGGTGGTGAATTGTTCGCGTTGCCCCTTGTCGCCTTGGGGCGCAAGCGGGGACGGAGCGCTGCTAAGCTGGCGCGTTTTCGAGGCACAGTCGCGCCATGCCTGCCGGCATGCTCACGCGGCGGCTCGCAACCCCAGGAGACAAGCCATGGCAGGCACCACCCGTCGCGCGGCCCATGCCGCCGCAACCCTGTTGCGCATTTCGCCGCTGGCCCTGGCCCTGCTGCTGGGCTCGGCCCAGGCCGCCCCGCAGGCGCCGGTGCTGGAGCAGGCCCGGAAGGAGCAGCAGCCGCTGCTCGACACCTTGCGCGACCTGGTGCACATCGAGTCCGGCAGCAAGGACGTGGAAGGCGTGAAGAAGATCGCCGACTACGTGGCCGGCAAGCTGCGCGCCCAGGGCGGCAAGGTGGAGGTGATGCAGCCTGCCGACGTCTACCGCCTGGGCGACACGCCCGAGCAGATCGGCCCCATGGTGCATGCCGAGTTCCAGGGCAAGGGCACGAGCCGCATCATGCTGATCGCGCACATGGACACGGTGTACCTGCCCGGCATGCTCAAGGACCAGCCGTTCCGCATCGATGGCGACAGGGCCTACGGCCTGGGCATTGCCGACGACAAGCAGGGCGTGGCCCTGATCCTGCACACGGTGGAGCTGCTGAAGAAGCGCGGCTTTGACGACTACGGCACGCTCACGGTGCTGATCAACGGCGACGAGGAAATCAGCTCGCCCGGCGCGCGCAGCGCCATCACGCGCCTGGGCGCCGAGCAGGATGCCGTGTTCTCGTTCGAGGGCGGCGGCACCGACGGCGGTCTGCGCCTGGCCACCAGCGGCATCGGTGCCGCCTACCTCAAGGTGCAGGGCAGGGCCTCGCACGCAGGCGCCAAGCCCGAGGATGGCGTGAATGCGCTCTATGAGCTGTCGCACCAGCTGCTGCAGATGCAGGATCTGTCCAGGCCGCAGGAAGGGCTCAAGCTCAACTGGACCGTGGCCAAGGCCGGTACCAACCGCAACGTGATCCCCGCCGAAGCCACGGCCCAGGCCGATGCGCGCGCGCTGCGCGTGGCCGACTTCTCGGAGCTGGAGAAAGCCATGCAGGCCAAGGTGGGCCGCAAGCTGCTCGATGCCAGCCAGGTGGAGCTCAAGTTCGAGGTGCGCCGCCCGCCGCTGGAAGCCAGCGAGGCCGCGCGCAAGCTGGCCAGGCATGCGCAAGGCATTTACGGCGACGAGCTGAAGCTGCCCATGAAGGTCGCGGACAAGGCCACGGGCGGCGGCACCGATGCGGCCTTCGCGGCCCTCAAGGCCAGGGGCGCAGTGATCGAGGGCTTTGGCCTCAGCGGCCATGGCGCCCACTCCAACAACGCCGAATACGTGCAGGTCAACACCATCGCGCCGCGCCTGTACCTGGCCGTGCGCATGATCGAAGACCTGTCGCGCGGCGCCGTCAAATGAGTCTTTGCAAACAACGTAGCTGATTGCGCTTGTCCATTCCCGATCTTGAAGGGATGGCGCGTGGAAAGCAGGAAGGAACTGGCGTTGTCTGCTCCTTTTTTTGAGTGCCGAGCACGAAGTATGGCGGGCAAGCGAAATTTTTACCGTCCTCTGTCATCTAATGAACAGACTGCAGCTTGCCAAGTCTCTACATTGCGGGCAGACCTTCAGCAAAGGAGACACCCCATGAGCCAACCCCTGCCGGCTTCGGCCGACCTCCCCTGCGTGCAGCATCTGGTCAGCCCCGAGGAGTGGCAGCTGCGCGTCGATCTGGCCGCCTGCTACCGGCTGGTGGCGCTCTACGGCTGGAGCGATCTGGTCTTCACCCACGTCAGCGCGCGCCTGCCGGGGCCGGACCATCACTTCCTCATCAACCCCTACGGGCTGATGTTCGACGAGATCACGGCCTCGTCGCTGGTCAAGGTGGACATGCAGTGCAACAAGCTCATGGACTCGCCGTTTCCCGTCAACCCCGCGGGCTTCGTCATCCACAGCGCCGTGCACGAGGCGCGCGAGGACGTGCAGTGCGTGATTCACACGCATACGCGCGCCGGCGTGGCCGTGAGCGCACAGAAGAACGGGGTACTCCCCATCAGCCAGCAAAGCACTTTCGTGCTGGCCTCGCTGGCCTATCACGACTATGAGGGCGTGGCCTTCCGCCCCGACGAGAAGCCGCGCCTGCAGGCCGACATGGGCACGGCCAATTTCCTCATGCTGCGCAACCACGGCCTGCTGGCCTGCGGCCCCTCGATCGCCGATGCCTTCCTGGCCATGTACACCTTCGAGGCCGCCTGCAAGATCCAGATCGACGCACAGGCGGGCGGCGAACTCATCCAGGTCGATCCGCGCATCGTGCAGGGCGTGGCCGAAGCCATGCGGGTGCAGACTGGCGGCCTGGGCGGCCAGTTCGCCTGGCCCGCGCTGCTCAGAAAGCTGGACAAGACCGATCCCGGCTACCGCCGATGAAAAAAGAGCCTGGATTCCAGGCCCTTTTGCTTGGCGGTGACCTGCAGAGTGCGCTTACTGCAGCGCGAAGATCTTGCCGGGATTGAGGATGTTCTGCGGGTCCAGCGCCTGCTTGATGGCGCGCATCATCTGCACGCTGCCGTCGCCGGCCTCCTCGCGCAGAAAGCCCTGCTTGTGGATGCCCACGCCATGCTCGCCCGTGCAGGTGCCGCCCAGTGCGATGGCGCGCCGCACCAGCTGCTGGTTGAGCTGTTCGGCGCGCGTGCGCTCGTCCTCGCTGTCGGGGTCGATCAGGTAGCCGAAGTGGAAGTTGCCGTCGCCCACGTGGCCGACGAGGAAATAGGGAATGCCGCTGGCATCGGCCTCGGTCACGCAGTCCAGCAGGGCGTCGGCCAGGCGGCTGATGGGCACGCAGGCATCGGTGGTGATGCAGCGGCAGCCGGGGCGGCTGGCGACGGCCGCGAAATAGGCGTTGTGGCGGGCCGTGAACAATCGCGTGCGGTCCTCGGGGCGTTCGGCCCATTCGAAGGCCTTGCCGCCGAATTCGCCCGCGATCTCCTGCACCATCTCGGCCTGTTCCTTGACGCCCGTGGGCGAGCCGTGGAACTCCATGAGCAGCATGGGTTCCTCGCGCAGGCTGAGCTTGCTGTAGGCATTGACCATGCGCACCGAGTTCACGTCGATCAGCTCCACGCGCGCAATCGGCACGCCGACCTGGATGGTCTGGATCACCGTGTGCACGGCGGCCTCGATGCTGGGGAAGGAGCAGACCGCGGCCGAAACGGCCTCGGGCAGCGGATACAGGCGCACCGTGATCTCGGTGAAGATGCCCAGCGTTCCTTCGCTGCCCACCATCAGGCGCGTGAGGTCGTAGCCGGCCGCGCTTTTCTTGGCGCGGCTGCCGGTGCGGATCACCTCGCCGCCGGCCGTCACCACTTCCAGGGCCAGCACGTTCTCGCGCATGGTGCCGTAGCGCACGGCATTGGTGCCGCTGGCGCGCGTGGAGCTCATGCCGCCTATCGAGGCATCGGCGCCGGGATCGATGGGGAAGAAGAAGCCCGTGCCCTTGATGGCATCGTTGAGCTGCTTGCGCGTGATGCCGGGCTGCACGGTCACCGTGAGATCCTCGGTGTTCACCGAAAGGATGCGGTTCATGCGGCTCACGTCGATGCTGATGCCGCCTTCGACGGCCAGCAGATGGCCTTCGAGCGAGGAGCCCGCGCCATAGGCGATCACCGGCACGCCATGCTGCGCGCACAGCCGCACGGCGTCCTGCACGTCCTGCGTGCTTTCGGCAAACACCACGGCGGCGGGCGGCGGCGCGGCGATCGCGCCCTCGTCGCGGCCGTGCTGCTCGCGCACGGCCAGGGCCGTGGCGCACTGGCTGCCAAAGCGCGCCGCCAGCGCTTGCACAAAGGCTTCGGAAACAGGGCGCTGCACGAATTCGGGGTGCAGCAGGGAGGTGGCAACAGGGGCGTTCATCGGGTTTCTCCAGGGAGCTTCAAAGAATACCACCGGCAAGAACCTGGACATGCCCCGATCCCGCGCAGCTGCGCAGGCCAGGGCTTCGGTCGATGAACGGGCGCAGCGCCTCAGGGCGCCTTGGCCACGCCCTTGTCGAATTCGGCCGATGAGAGCTGGCCGTTCTGGTCGGTGTCCATCTCCTGGAAGCGCTGCGAAACCGCCGGCAGCTGCCGTGCTTCCTCGGCGCTGAGCTGACCGTCGTGGTTGGTGTCGGCGCGTTGGAACGCGGCCTGAGCGCTATTGCTGCGGGCCGTGCCGGGGGCTGGTGCCTTCTGCACGCCCGTCGCGGCTCCGGCGGGTGCCAGCTGGGTTTGCTCCCGGCTTTGTTGCGGCGTGCTCTGGGCCAGAACAGCTCCCGCCGACCCAAAGGTGATGGCAGAGAACAGCACCACGCTGAGCACTTCGAACGACGAGATATTGCAGTTGAGCATTGTCTTTTTCATCGTCGGACCGCTCCAAGATGAAAAAAACCCCTCCCGGAGGGGGTGCTACCACACGGCAGTGGGGAGTCATTTTTCATGCCGGTTCATTCCTTCGCTAGTCAAACACAGGCCCGTATTGCAGCGCAGCCGGCCGGCCGGGGCCAGCACTTTTGCCGGCTGTTGCCCGAGACTACATTTGCCTGCGGGTTGTAACGGCTCTCTGCGCGGGGTGTTTGCGTCCGATCACAATCGGGGTGCAGAGCAATACGCAAGGAATACACCATGGGCAACCGCCTCACGCAAATCGCAACCCGCACCGGCGACGACGGCACGACCGGCCTGGGCGACAACACCCGCGTCTCCAAGAACAGCGGCCGCCCGCATGCCATGGGCGATGTGGACGAACTCAACTCCCACATCGGCCTGCTGCTGTGCGAGCCGCTGCCGCAGGACGTGCGCGAGCTGCTGGTCGATGTGCAGCACCAGCTCTTCAACCTGGGCGGCGAGCTGTCCATGCCCGGCTACGAGCTGCTCAAGGACGATGCGCTGCTGCAGCTGGACCAGGCCCTGGCGCGTTACAACGCCGATCTGCCGCGACTGCTGGAATTCATCCTGCCCGCGGGCACGCGGGCCGCGGCCCAGGCCCATGTCTGCCGCACCGTGGCGCGCCGCGCCGAGCGCAGCGTGGTGGCGCTGCAGCAGAGCGAGGCCATGCGCGCCGCGCCGCGCCAGTACCTGAATCGCCTGTCCGACCTGCTGTTCGTGCTGGCGCGCGTGCAGAACCGCATGGACGGCGACGACGATGTGTACTGGAAGAGCGAGCGGCTGATGAAAGGCTCCCCCTGAGCGGCTGTGCCGCTTCCCCCTCTCTCGCTTCGCGGGAGGGGGACGACACCCTCGCTGCGGGGCGGCCCTTGCTCGGTGTCTCCGGCTTGTGGCATGCCTGTTCATGCGCAGCGTCATGGACAGACTGACAAGGAAAAATGCATGCGCCTGCGGCATATCGAGGTCTTCAATGCGGTCATGCAGACCGGCAGCGTCAGCGCGGCCGCGCGGCTCATCAACATCACGCAGCCTGCCGTCAGCCGCACGCTGCAGCATGCCGAGCTGCAGCTGGGCTTTGCGCTGTTCCAGCGCACGCGCGGGCGGCTGACGCCGACCAACGAGGCGCAGGCGCTGTTCCCGCATATCGAGAAGCTGTTCGAGCAGCTCGACGAGGTGCAGCGCCTGGCGGCCAATCTGCGCCACGGCCAGGCTGCCGACCGCATCACGGTGCTCACCGTGTTCGCGCTCAGCCGCGAAGTGCTGCCGCGCGCCGTGGCGGGCTTCAGGCGCCGCCATCCCCAGGTCCAGGTGCATGTGCAGGCACTGCACACGCCCCAGGTGGTCTCGGCCCTGCTGCTGCAGGAGGCCGATGTGGGCTTTGTCATCAGCTCCGTGGGCCAGCCCGCGCTGGAGCATGAGCTGCTGGCCGAAGTGGATATGTTCTGCGTGCTGCCCAAGGGACCGCTGCCGCCTTCGCGCGTGCCCCAGGCGGGCATGGCGCTGCAGGACCTGGCCGAGCTGCCGCTGGTCGCGCTCGATGCGCGCGATCCGCTGGGCATGCGCATAGGCCAGGCCTGCCGCGAACATGGCGTGGGCCTGTCGCCCGTGGTGACGGTGCAGACCTACCACGCCGCGCTGTCCATGGCCGAATATGGCCTGGGGGCGGCCATCGTGGACGGCTGCACGGCCCTGGCCGCCGACAGGCGCAAGGTCCATGTCGTGCCGCTGCTGCCGCATATCGTGGTGGGCGTGAATGCGCTGCGCCTGGGCCAGCGTCCGAGTTCGGTGCTGGCCCGCGCCATGACGCAGGAAATGCGCAAGGCCTTGAAAGAGTTGTTGGTTACCCCCTGAGGCGCTGCGCGCCTTCCCCCTGAAGGGGGACGACATCCTCGCTGCGAGGCGGCTCTTGCTCGGTGTCTCTCGCTTGGGGCGTGCCAGTTTTTAGCGTTGCGGGATTTGCTCAGGCCTGCCGCATCTGCGCGGCGAGGCGTTGTGCGGAGCCGAAGGCCAGCGTCAGGCCGAGTGCGCCGTGGCCGGTCTGCAGCCACAGATTGCGCGGGCCGCCGCGCTGGCGCCCGGTGACGGGCAGGCCGGTGGGCGTGGCCGGACGCATGCCGCTCCAGGGGTGGAGCGCGCCGTCCAGCGGCAGCCGCGCAAACACTTCCTGGGTGGAGCGGCGCAGGCTTTCGATGCGCCGCGGATCGAGGCGCAGATCCTGCCCCACGATTTCCACCATGCCGGCCACGCGCAGGCGCTCGCCTATGCGGGCGAAGACCACCTTGCGCGCCGTGTCGGTCACGCTCACGCGCGGCGCCGCCTGCGGCAGGTCCGCGGGAACCTCGGCGGTGATGCTGTAGCCCTTGAGCGGATAGACGGGAATGCGCAGGCCGAGCTGGCGCGCATGGACGGCGCTCTCCCAGCCGCTGGCCAGCACGTAATGGTCGGCGTGCAGCGGGCCTGCTGCCGTGTGCAGGCGAGCGACGGTATCGCCTGCGCGTTCGAAGCCCTGCAGTGCGGTGCCGAAGCGCAGATCGGCGCCGCGTGCGGCCAGCAGGGCGGTCAGCTGTTCGCAGAGCAGGCGGCAGTCGGCCGCGCTCTCGCTGGGCGTGTGGACCGCACCCGCGATGCGCGGCGCGTAGCCGGCCAGCGCGGGCTCTATGCGCGCCACCTCGGCAGCATCGACGATGCGCTGCGGCGCCCCACCCAGGCGCGCCTGCAGCGCCACCTGGCGCGCGGCGGCCTCCAGCCCCTGCTGCGTGGGGTAGAGCACGAGCTTGCCGGGCGTGTGCAGGTCGCAGGCCAGCGCTTCCTGCGCCTGCATCTCCTCGAAGGCCTGGCGGCTTTCGGCGGCCAGCGTCAGCAGTGCGCGCGTGCCGGCGGCGGAGGCCTGGGCGTTGCAGGCGCCGAGAAAGCGCAGGCCCCAGGCCCATTGCCGGGGATCGGCGCGCAGCCTGAAGGCCAGCGGCGAGTCCTGCTCGAGCAGCAGCTTGGGCAGCATCTTCCAGATGCCGGGTTCGGCCAGCGGCTGCACATAGGCGTAGCTCAGCTGCGCCCCATTGCCGCCGCTGGCGCCCATGGCCGCAGCCGATGCGCGCTCCAGCAGCGTGATGCGGTGGCCTGCGCGCTGCAGCACATAGGCGGTTGCCAGACCGGCAACGCCGGCGCCCACGACACAGACATGCATTGATCGTTGTTCCATAGCTATCGCACTGTAGGCCCGCGCAAGCCAGGCCGGCCATGGTTTTTGCTGCATAGGGTATGTGCTGGGGTTATGGATGGCCGGCCGGGGGAAAACCGAGAGCAGACCGATTTTCGAGGGCAGATTGGTGCAGGTCTCGCCAGCCGTGGGAAAAGTGCATCCATAAATACAGGGCATGGATCTGCCCGATATTGTCATCACCGGTTCGCGCCGGCTGTTCCTACACTAGCCCCCACATCCACCAACGACGAGGAGACAAGGCATGAAACTTCACATCCGGCTGCTGTGCGCGGCCATGGGCCTGGGCTGCCTGGCAGGCGCACAGGCCGATACCCTGGCCAAGGTGCGCGACAGCGGCCGCATCACCCTGGCCTACCGCGAGTCCTCCGTACCCTTCAGCTATCTGGAAAACGGCAAGCCCATAGGCATGACGGTGGAGATCTCGCAGGCCGTGGCCGAGGCCGTGAAGAAAGCCCTCAACAAGCCCGATCTCAAGATCATGTGGCAGGCCGTGACCTCGCAGAACCGCATACCGCTGCTGGCCAACGGCACCATCGATCTGGAGTGCGGATCGACCACCAACAACACGGTGCGGGCCAAGGAGGTGGGCTTTGCCATCAACCATTTCTACACCGGCACGCGGCTGCTGGTGAAGAAGAGTTCGGGCATCAAGGACTATGCCGACCTCAAGGGCAAGACCGTCGCCATCACCACGGGCACGACCAATCTGCAGGTGCTGCGCAAGGCCAGTGCCGAGCAGAACTGGGGGCTGAACATCGTCATGGCCAAGGACCATGCCGACGGCTTCCTGCTGGTCGAGAACGACCGCGCCGCGGCGTTCGGCATGGACGACATCCTGCTCTACGGCCTGATCGCCAATGCCAAGAGTCCGCAGGACTTCCAGGTCGTGGCCCAGCCGCTGCAGGTGGAGCCCTATGCCTGCATGCTGCGCAAGGACGATCCGCAGTTCAAGCAGCTGGTCGACGGCGTGATCGGCGACATGATGAAGTCGGGCGCCTTCGCCAAGCTCTACGACAAATGGTTCATGCAGCCGATTCCGCCCAAGGGCGCGGCGCTGGGCTTGCCCATGAGCGAGCAGCTGCAGCGCAATCTGCAGGAACTGAGCGACAAGCCGGCGTTTTGAAATGCACCCCCTGAGGCGCTTCGCGCCTTCCCCCTCAAGGGGGACGACACCTTCGCTGCGGGGCGGCCCTTGCTCGGTGTCCCTCGCTTGGGGCGTGCCGGTTTCATGCGCAGTGCTTTGAATGACAGAGATAGCGAAATGACGGAAGTGAAACTGCACATGCCATGGCGGCCCCCGCGCGCCGTGGGCATCCTGGGCGGCATGGGGCCTGCGGCGGGCGCCGATTTCGTGCGCCTGTTCGTGCAGGCCTGCACGCAGCAGCTGCGAGAACTGGGGCTGCCCGTGCACGACCAGGCTTATCCCGAGCACTGGCTGGTGCAGCTGCCCATGCCCGACCGCACGCAGGCGCTGCGAGGCGATCCGCAATCGCCCATGGGCCCGGCTCCGCATCTGCTGCAGGGCATGGGCCGCCTCGCGGCCCTGGGGGTGCGCAGCGTGGCGCTGGCCTGCAACACGGCCCATGCCTGGCATGGGCAGCTGCAGGCACTGTTCCCCCAGTTGCATGTGCTGCACATCGCGCGGCAGACCGCGGCCCATCTGCAGGCCATGGGCTCACGCCAGGCCATCGTGCTGGCCACGGAGGGAACCTACGACAGCGGGCTCTACGACGCGGCACTCGCCGGCCATGGCATTGCGCCGCTGCTGCCCGATGCGGCGGGCCGCGCGCAGCTCATGCGGGGCATCTACGCAGGCGTCAAGCAGGGCGACATGGCGCTGGCCGCGCAATGTTTCGGCGAAGTACTGGAGCCGCTGCTGCAGCGCCACGTCAATGTGCCGGTGATCATGGGCTGCACCGAGATCCCGCTGGCGCTGCCGCAGGCACCCCAGGCTCGCGGCACCCGGCTTGTCGATCCGGCCTGGATTCTGGCTGTGGCTCTTGCACGCGATGCCTATGGGCGGCAAGCCCAGGAATCCGAGTACGCGACATCGCCGGAAGTGCCGGAATGAGCTGGTCCGCAGGAGGCACAATCGCTGCATGTCCAGCACCGTCAAGCCTCCAAAATCCGGCAGGAAACCCACGCTCCGCGCTACCGCCCGACAGGATGGCGGGGCCGAGCCGGTGGATTCGTCCTTTTTGCGCACCCTGGTCGGCTACAACGCCCGCCGGGCGTGGCTGGCCATCATCGAAATCCTGATGGAGCGCATGGGGGCCTATGACCTCAAGGTGGTGGAGTTCTCCATGCTGTCCCTGGTGCGGCACAACCCTGGCGTCACTTCGCGCCAGCTGTGCGCCACGCTGGGCGTTTTGCCGCCCAACCTGGTGGGCCCGATCGCTTCGCTGGAGCGCCGCGGGCTCATCAAGCGCCTGCCCCATCCCAGCGACGGCCGGGCCATGGGCGTGCATCTGACGCCAGCCGGCACCGCGCTGATGGAAGAGGCCGAGCAGACCGTGGTGCTGCTGGAGGAGGAGGACGCCACCTCGCGCCTGACGGCCGCCGAGCGCAAGACCCTGATCCAGCTGCTGCAGAAGATTTACTGAGCACGTTCCAAGAGCCGCCTCGCGGCGAAGGCGGCAGTCCCCCCGGGGAAGGCGCAAGGCGCCTCGGGGGGAGCCTCAGTATGTCTCCAGGTGCAGCCGGCCTTCGCGCTTGAGCGTGCCGCCCAGCGATTCCCAGTCCATGCCCGATTGCTGCGCCACGTCGCGCAGGGCCAGCAGCACGCCTTCTTCCATGCTCTTGAGGCCGCAGACGTAGATGTGGGTGTTGTCGTCGCCCAGCAGCAGGGCCAGGTCCACGGCGCGTTCGCGGATGGCGTCCTGCACATAGCGGCGGGGCTGGCCCGCCACGCGCGAGAAGGCCAGGTTGTTGTCCATGAAGTCCTTGGGCAGGCTTTGCAGCGGGCCGAAGTAGGGCAGTTCCTGGGGCGTGCGCGCACCGAAGAACAGCATGAGCTTGCCGCCGTCGAACTTGCCGCTCTTGCGCAGGCGCCGGCGCCATTCGGTCATGGCGCGCATGGGCGCGCTGCCCGTTCCCGTGCAGATCATGACGATGTGCGAGCGCGGGTGGTTGGGCATGAGGAAGGAGTTGCCGAAGGGGCCTATGACCTGCACCTTGTCGCCGACCTGGGTGTCGCACAGGTAGTTGCTGGACACGCCGCGCACGGGCCGGCCCTCGTGGTCCTGGGTGACGCGCTTGACCGTCAGCGCCACGTTGTTGTAGCCGGGGCGCTCGCCGTTGCGCGCGCTGGCCACCGAGTACTGGCGCGCCACATGGGGCCTGCCGTTGGCGTCCACGCCCGGCGGAATCACGGCGATCGACTGGCCTTCGAGCACGGGGAAGGGCATGGCGCCGAAGTCCAGCACGATGTGATGGGTCTCGCTGTCGAAGCCCGCTTCCGTGCAGTTGAGATTGCCGGTCACGGTGGCCGTGACCGGGCTCTTGGGGCCGTAGAGATTGGTATAGGCGTGCGCTGCGGACCAGGGCGGCACGGTGGACCCGTAGGCCGCGGGCCTGAAGGCCGGCTCGGTGGCCGCGCTGCTGGCGCTGGCGGCACTTGCCATGGCGGCCGCGGCAATCACGGCCTGGGCCTGGGTCAGATCCGCGGGCTCCTGCTGCGCAGCCGCCAGGCGCTCGGCCGGCAGCTCCTCGGGCAGGCTTTCCCAGCCGTACTGCTGCTCCAGCGTATAGGCTTGCTGGGCCGGCACCTTGCGCCAGTTGTCGATGGCTCCCGTGGGGCAGGGGGAGATGCAGTCCATGCAGCCCTGGCATTTGTCGGCCATGACCACGTAGTTGGTGTCGTCATGCGTGATGGCATCGACCGGGCAGGTGGCTTCGCAGGTATTGCAGCGAATGCAGATTTCCGGATCGATCAGATGCTGGTTGAGGATGCCGTTTTCAATCATGGTGACGGTGGTCATGGTGTTCTCCCGACAAATACCGCTATTTCTTCGCGCGAGACCTCCGCAGCCGGCGCGGCCCAAGCCAGAGACATCGGGCAAGGGCCGCCCGCAGCGAAGATGTCGTCCCCCTCAGGGGGAAGCCGCGTAGCGGCTCAGGGGGTTAGTTAAACCGAACATATTCGAAATCGACCGGCTGGCGGTTGATGCCCATGACCGGCGGTGCGATCCAGCCTGCGAACTTGCCCGGCTCCAGGCACTGGCCCATGAGCGAGGCCACGAAGGCGCGATCCTCGTCAGTGGGCAGCCATTCCTTCTTGCGCAGCTCCCATTCCTGCTCGTTCACGGGGCGGCCGTCGGGGCTGATGCGCACGCCGGCCAGCGCGCCGATCTGGCGGTTGAAGGCCTTGTGCGGCACGGTGAGGCGGAAGTCTATGCCGGCCTTTTCCATGACCTTGTTCCAGCGCGTGACACCGGCGTTGCTGTCCTTGATGTAGTCGTCGCGCAGCACCTCGTTCAAGGCGTTGAGCATGGGTACGTCCTTTTCCTGCAGCTTGCCGTCCACCACTTCCAGCACCTTGTACTGCTGGTCGTGCAGGACGTGGTCGTCACTGCGCTTGCCTTCCTCGTAGCGGCCCTTGAGGCCCGAGCTGTAGAAGGTGGCGGCATTGCTGGACTGGTCGGCGCCGAACAGGTCGATGGTCACGCTGTAGTGGAAGTTCAGGTAGCGCTGGAGGGTGGGCAGATCGATCACGCCGGCCGCGCGCAGCCGTTTCACGTCGTCGGTCTTGAGCTCGTTCATGACCTGGCAGGTGCGGGCCAGCACGCGCGAGACGCCGGACTCGCCCACGAACATGTGGTGGGCTTCCTCGGTCAGCATGAACTTGGTGGTGCGCGCCAGCGGATCGAAGGCGCTTTCCGACAGCGCGGCCAGCTGGAACTTGCCGTCGCGGTCGGTGAAGTAGGTGAACATGAAGAACGCCAGCCAGTCGGGCGTCTTCTCGTTGAAGGCGCCCAGGATGCGCGGATTGTTCTCGTCGCCGGACTGGCGCTCGAGCAGGGCCTCGGCTTCCTCGCGGCCGTCGCGGCCGAAGTGCTTGTGCAGCAGGTAGACCATGGCCCACAGGTGGCGGCCTTCCTCCACATTCACCTGGAACAGATTGCGCAGGTCGTACAGCGAAGGCGCGGTCAGGCCCAGGTGGCGCTGCTGCTCCACCGACGCGGGCTCGGTGTCGCCCTGGGTGACGATGATGCGGCGCAGATTGGCGCGGTGCTCGCCGGGCACGTCCTGCCAGGCCTTCTCGCCCTGGTGGTCGCCGAAGTGGATGGTGCGGTTTCCCTCCGCGGGGTTCAGAAAGATGCCCCAGCGGTAGTCGCGCATCTTGACGTGGCCGAACTGGGCCCAGCCCTGCGGGTCCACGCTCACGGCGGTGCGCAGATAGACGTCGTAGTTGGTCGAACCCTCGGGGCCCACGTCGTCCCACCACTTGATGAAGTTGGGCTGCCAGCTCTCCAGCGCGCGCTGCAGGGTGCGGTCGCCGCTGAGGTCCACGTTGTTGGGAATCTTCTGGCTGTAGTCGATGCTGCTCATGGAATATCTCCTGAATACGGGGGGTATCAAACGCGGTTGAAATCAAATCCGGCTTTTTGTCCGGTTCCGTAAAGCTTCAAGGCGCCTTTTTCGCCCACGGCATTGGGGCGGTTGAAGATCCAGTTCTGCCAGGCCGACAGGCGGCCGAAGATGCGCGTGACCATGTTCTCCTTGCTGGCAAAACGCAGATTGGCTTCGAGGCCCGTGAGTGCATCGGGGGACATGGCGGCGCGTTCCTCGAGGGCGATGCGGATCTCGTCTTCCCAGTCGATGTCGTCCAGCGCCGCGGTGACCAGGCCCAGCTGCTGGGCCGTGTCGCCGTCCAGCGCGCGGCCCACGGCGGCGCGCGCGGCTTCCAGCGGTGCGGATTCCTCGTAGAAGCGGCGCTGCAGGCGGCTCTGGTCGTTGACCAGGGGCAGCAGGCCGAAGTTGAACTCGTCCAGCGTGATGGCGGGCTGGCGCTCGGGCTCGTTGGGCAGCACCAGCATGTAGGTGCGGTCGGCGCAGAAGGCCAGCTCGGCCAGCATGCCGGCAAAGCAGGAGCCGGGCTCGATCAGCGCGAACAGCGAGCGCGAGGACACATCCAGGCGCGCAAACGTGCGGCGCAGCAGGCCCAGGGTCTGGCGCACCAGCCAGTGGTCCCGGTGGGCGATCAGGCTCTGGTCGGCGGCCAGCACGGCGGCGGCGTCGCCTTCGGTCTTGAGGACCCAGGTGCCCACATCCAGTTCGTTGGTGCGCAGGTGCAGGATGGCGTCGTCCAGCTCGCGGCCCATGGCCAGAGGCCACCAGGCGGCGCCGGCCTGTTCGATCGCGGCGATGCCCTCGGGCTGCGGGCCCTGCGGCGCCTTGACGGTGATGGTGGCGCTGCGCTTGGCGCGGTCGATTTCCACGGCCACATGCTGGTAGCGCAGGCTGGCTTCGCCGAGTTCGCGTTCGACACGCGTCAGCGCAATGCCCTGGGCCGATGCGGGGCGCAGGCTGGTTTCGGCCAGCTTTTGCGCATGCTGGGCCACGGCGGTGGCGAACTGCGCGGGCTTGGCGACCGCATCCACCAGGCGCCAGTCCACGGCACGCTGGCCGCGCACGCCTTCCACGCTGGTGCAGAAGATGTCGGCCAGGTCGTGGCGCACATGGCGCTTGTCGGTGACGCGCGTCAGGCCGCCGGTGCCGGGAAGCACGCCCAGCAGCGGCACCTCGGGCAGGGAGACGGAGGAGGAGCGGTCGTCGATGAGGACGATCTCGTCGCAGGCCAGGGCCAGCTCGTAGCCGCCGCCCGCGCAGGCGCCGTTGACGGCGGCGACGAACTTGAGGCCTTCGTGGCGGGAGCTGTCTTCAATTCCGTTGCGGGTCTCGTTGGTGAACTTGCAGAAGTTCACCTTCCAGGCATGCGAGGAGACACCGAGCATGAAGATGTTGGCGCCCGAGCAGAAGATGCGTTCCTTGCCGCTGGTGACGATGACGCTCTTGACTTGGGGGTGCTCGAAGCGGATGCGGTTGAGTGCATCGTGCAGCTCGATATCCACGCCCAGGTCGTAGCTGTTGAGCTTGAGTTTGTAGCCGGGGCGGATGCCGCCGTCCTCGGCAATGTCCAGCTTCATGCGCGCCACGGAGCCCTCGACTTCAAATGACCAATGGCGGTACTGGCTGGGCTCGATACGGTAATCGACGATGGATTGCTGCTGCATGGATGACCTCTCGAAGATGAAAAATAGTGCAGTTGCTATTCGATGCAGGCACAATTATGCAGAAGTCGCCAAAAAATGCACGCAGGTTTACGCACTATTTTGCATGTTTTGTCGATTTCAAGGGTAAGTGCCTATGCCTGAGCGGGCTGCCGGGCCGGCAGGAAGCAGCCCTGTGCGCTGACGGAAAAGGAGGGGCGTGGCCTAGCCAGCGGGGCCAGGCCTGAATCTCTTCCGTCAACAGCCGCGCGTATCTATGCGGCGCCTGCGGGGTGCCGTTCCAGCCATCGTGCCAGTTGTTCGCGGTATTGCCGCATCTCCTCGGCATGGCAGTCGTACACGCAGGGATCGCAGCCGCTCTCGCAGCATTCGTTGGGCTGCAGCGGCTCGGGCGGGATGGGCTGAGGGTCGTCGGCCGGGGAGGGCAGGGTTGGGGCCATCGTCATGCTGCTGCGATCTGGCGCAGCTCGTCGAAGCTTTGTTCCAGTGTCTTGCCGCTGGTGTCAAGCCGGTGGTCGGCCTTGGAATAGAAGGCGGCGCGGCCATCGAGAATGCGGCGCAGGTCGTCCATGGCCTCGGGGTTGGCGGCCATGGGGCGTGTGTCGCCCTGGGCGATGACGCGCCCCATGTGCTCCTCGGGGTCGGCCTTCAGCCAGACCGTGGTGCAGTGCGACAGCAGCTCGTTGAAGGTGGCCGGGTCGGAGACGATGCCGCCCGGCGTGGCGATCACCACGTCGCTGTAGATCTGCACGGCTTCCTCGAGCGCGCGGCGCTCGTAGCGGCGATAGGCGCCGGCGCCGTAGAGGTCGTAGATCTCGCGCACGCTGCAGCCGGCCATGCGTTCGATCTCCTGGTTGAGCTCCAGAAACGGTACTTCCAGCTGGTCGGCCAGCATGCGGCCCAGCGTGGACTTGCCAGCGCCGCGCAGGCCGATCAGCGCAATGCGCGAATGGCGGTGGGCGTCGCCGCTGGGCGCCGTGCCCAGGATTTCCCCGGCGGCCACGCGCACGCGCTGGAGGTCTTCCTCGCTGCGGTTCTCCAGCAGCTCGCGCAACAGCAGCCATTCGGCGCTGGAGGTGGTCACGTCGCCCAGCAGCTCCGCCGTGGTGCACTGCAAGGCCTGCGCGATCTGGTGCAGCACGAGGATGGAGACATTGCCCGTGCCGTATTCCAGGTTGGCCAGGTGGCGCTCGGACACCTGGGCCGTGGCGGCCAGGTTGCGGCGGGTCAGCCCCCGGCGTGCGCGCAGCTCGCGCACGCGTTCCCCCAGTGCCTGCAGCACCAGGCTCCTGCCGGTTTCGGCCGGGGCGGCCGGCGCCTCGGTATAGGTCTCTGACGCAATCTCAAACTGATCCATATAGCTTCCCACAGACGGCGTGAATCATAAACAGTCGGGGTTAATACCAGTTATGCAATATATTGCTTGACACTGAATTGTGACCTATCTATCTTTCGTTTGCACGCACAATATTGCATGTTGTGCGCTAAATATCAATCGGTGCAGGCTATCGCCCTGTGCCGCAGGAGACTGAAATGGAAGCGCGTGCATCCGATATTTCCCCCAGGGATTTCCACGACCTGGTGGCCGAAGTGGCCCGCAGCATTGCGGGCCGTCCGCTCGATGCGGACCTGCAGGACTGGCTGAACACGCACTATGGTGCACAGAGTCCGTATTACGCTGCATTGCGCCAGGCCTGCGCCACGGGGGTAGATCAAGGTTGGCTGTGTTCGCGTGAAAACGGCGGCATCCGCTGGGGGCGCGTGCACGAGGCCAGCGAGGCGCTGGGCGGCTTCTCGGTGGATGTCGTGGAAATGGACAGGGTCGCCGGCCCCCACCACACCCATCCGCTGGGCGAAGTGGACCTGGTCCTGCCGCTGGACGAAGGCGCGCTGTTCGACGGCCACGGCGCGGGCTGGTGCGTCTACGGCCCCGGCAGCGCCCACAGCCCCACGGTGACCGAAGGCGCGGCCCGCGTGCTGTACCTGTTGCCCCAGGGGCAGATTCAGTTCACACGCCGAGCGGCCTGAGCCGCCGCTTCCCGATTTCTTCCCTCTCCACGGATTGTCATGACTGAATTACTTGCCAACCACATCTGCGGCCGCTGGCAGGCCGGCAGCGGCCCAGGCAGCCTGCTGCGCGACCCCGTCCTGGGCAGCGCGCTGGTGCGCGTGGATGCCGCCGGGCTGGACCTGCAGGCCGCCTTCGCCTATGCCCGCGAGACCGGCGGCGCGGCGCTGCGCGCGCTGAGCTATGCGCAGCGCGCCAAGCTGCTGGCCGATGCGGCCGGCGTGCTGCAAGCGGGCCGCGATGCCTATTACGAGATTTCCACGGCCAACTCGGGCACCGTGAAGAACGACACGGCGGTCGACGTGGACGGCGGCATCTACACGCTGTCCCAGTACGCCAAATGGGGCGCCGCGCTGGGCGATGCCCGTCACCTGGCCGACGGCGAGGCCGTGGCGCTGGCCCGGGACGGCGTGTTCCAGGCGCAGCACATCCAGGTGCCGGCGCGCGGCGTGGCGCTGTTCATCAACGCTTTCAACTTTCCCGCCTGGGGACTGTGGGAGAAGGCCGCGCCCGCGCTGCTGTCGGGCGTGCCGGTCATCGTCAAGCCCGCCACGGCCACGGCCTGGCTGACGCAGCGCATGGTCCGGGACGTGGTCGAGGCCGGTATTCTGCCGCCCGGCGCGCTGTCGGTGATCTGCGGCAGCGCGGCCGGGCTCATGGACCAGCTGCAGCCCGCGGACATGGTCTCGTTCACGGGCTCGGCCGAGACGGCCGCGGTGATTCGTGGGCATGCGGCCGTGGCGCGCCACTCGGTGCGCAGCAACATCGAGGCCGACAGCATCAACAGCGCGCTGCTGCTGCCCGGCCACGGACCCGACAGCGAGGCCGTGCGCTTGCTGGTGCGCGAAGTGGTGCGCGAAATGACGGTCAAGTCCGGACAGAAGTGCACGGCCATCCGCCGCGTCTTCGTTCCCGAGGCGCTGTATGACGCCGTGGCCCAGGCCGTTGCCGCACAGCTGGCCGAAGTCTCGGTGGGCAATCCGCGCAGCGAGGGCGTGCGCATGGGCGCACTGGTCAGCCGCGAGCAGTACGACGGCGTGCAGCAGGGCCTGGCCCGCTTGATGGAGCACACGGACGTGCTGCACGACGGCCGCAGCAAGACCCTGGTGGATGCCGATCCGGCCGTGGCCGCCTGCGCCCAACCCGTGCTGCTGGGCACGCGCAGCCCCGATACGGCGGCCCTGGTGCACGACATGGAAGTCTTCGGGCCGGTGGCCACGCTCATGCCCTACCGCGACCTCGCGCACGGGCTGGCGCTGGCACGCCGCGGCCTGGGTTCGCTGGTGGCCTCGCTGTATGGCGAAGACCCTGCCGCGCTGGCCGCAGCGGCCGCCGATCTGGCCGCCAGCCACGGCCGTGTGCATGTGGTCACGCCCGAAGTGGCCAAGACCCATACGGGCCACGGCAATGTCATGCCGCAATCCCAGCACGGCGGGCCCGGGCGCGCCGGCGGCGGTGCCGAACTGGGCGGCTTGCGGGCGCTGGATTTCTATCACCGCAAGGCGGCCGTGCAGGCCAGCCCTGCCGTGTTGCAGGCCCTGGGTGGCCGCGCGGCCTGAACAACTAGGCGTTGACCCGGGCGCAGAGCCGGGCCGGAACAACAGATGCGCGGCAGCGGTGCGGCGCAAGGAGACACACGATGATCGACATGGAACAGTCCTTCAACTTTGCCCAGCATTTGTTCAAGGCCAACCGCGAGCGTGCCGGCAAGCTGGCCTATACCGACGACCACGGCACGCTCAGCTACGGCGAGCTGGAGGACCAGGCGCGACGCTTGGCTCAGGGGCTGCTGGCGGCTGGCATCCGCCGCGAGGAGCGCGTGCTGCTCGTCATGCACGACATGCGCGAGTGGGCCGTGTGCTTTCTGGGCGCCATGTATGCGGGCGTGGTGCCGGTGGCGGTCAACACGCTGCTGACGGCCGATGACTATGCCTACATGCTCGAACACAGCCGCGCCCAGGCCGTGCTGACCAATGGCGCCTTGCTGCCCGTGCTGCGGCAGGCGCTGGACGGTGCCAGGCATGAAGTGGGCCGCATCTGGGTCGCCCACCCCGAGGAAGCGGGGGCGCAGCTGCCCGCGGGCCGAGAGCCCCTGCAGCCCTGGCTGGACAGCCAGCAGCCGCTGGCGCAGCCTGCCGCCACGCGCGGCGACGACCCGGGTTTCTGGCTGTATTCCTCGGGCTCCACGGGCAAGCCCAAGGGGGCGGTGCATACCCATGCCAATCCCTACTGGACGGCCGAGCTGTACGGCAAGCCGGTGCTGGGCCTGACGCAGGACGACGTGTGTTTCTCGGCCGCCAAGCTCTACTTTGCCTACGGCCTGGGCAATGCCCTGACCTTTCCGCTCAGCGTGGGCGCCAGCGTGGTGCTGATGGCCGAGCGGCCCACGCCCGATGCCACCTTCGAGCGCTGGACCCGGCACCAGCCCACGGTGTTCTTCGGCGCGCCCACGGGGTTTGCGGGCATGCTGGCCTCGCCCCGCCTGCCGGCGCGCGAGCAGGTCAGCCTGCGCATGTGCTCTTCGGCGGGCGAGGCGCTGCCGGCCGACATCGCCAGGCGTTTCAAGGAGCACTTCGGCGCCGATATCGTGGATGGCATAGGCTCCACCGAGATGCTGCACATCTTCCTGTCCAACCGGCCCGGCGACATCCGCTACGGCACCACGGGCCGGCCCGTGCCCGGCTACGAGGTGCAGCTGCGCGACGAGGACGGCGGCCTGGTGGCCGATGGCGAGATCGGCGACCTCTACATCAAGGGGCCGAGCACGGCGCTGATGTATTGGCGCAACCGCGAGAAGTCGCGTGACACCTTCCTGGGCAGCTGGCTCAAGAGCGGCGACAAATACGTGCGCGACGCCGATGGCTACTACACCTATGCGGGCCGCAGCGACGACATGCTCAAGGTCAGCGGCATCTATGTCTCCCCGTTTGAGGTGGAGGCCACGCTGCTGCAGCATCCGGCCGTGCTCGAGGCCGCGGTCATCGGCAAGACCGATGCCGACGGCCTGATCAAGACCAAGTCCTTTGTGGTGCTCAAGAGCGGCTGCAGCGCGACCGAGCAGGAACTCAAGGCCTTCGTCAAGGAGCGTCTCGCACCCTACAAATACCCGCGCTTCATCGAATTCGTGGAGGAGCTGCCCAAGACGGCCACGGGCAAGATCCAGCGCTTTCGCCTGCGCGAGCAGGACGCAGGCAGCGAGACAAAAGCGGGCTGAACCCAGGATTGACGCGCACTGACCGCTATGGATTTCAAACCACGCCACCGGGAGTTGCGATGACCTGTGCCCCGATGCCGTGGGCGAGCGCCGTCGAGCGCGTGTGCATTCCCTGGCGCGACCGCCAGGTGGAGATCGAATACCAGTGGCTGGAGGCGCACCGGGCCGATGCGCCGGTGATGATTTTTCTGCACGAGGGCCTGGGGTCGGTGGCCATGTGGAAGGACTTTCCCGCGCAGCTCTGCCGCGCTGCGGGCCTGCGCGGCCTGGTCTATTCGCGCCCGGGCTACGGCCGCTCCACGCCGCGACTGCCGGGCGAGGTCTGGGAATCCGACTTCATGCACCGCCAGGCCCATGAGGTGCTGCCCGTGCTGCGTGAGGCCCTGGGGCTGGCGCAGCCGGCCTGGCTGCTGGGCCATAGCGACGGTGGCTCGATCGCGCTGCTGCATGCGGCGCGCTTTCCCGAACTGACGGCCGGTGTGGTGCTGATGGCGCCGCATGTGATGGTCGAAGACATCTCCGTGGCCAGCATCGCCAAGGCCGCCGAGGCCTACCACCAGGGCGGCCAGGGCGGCCTGCGCGAGCGCTTGGCGCGCTACCACGCCGACGTGGATTCGGCCTTCGGCGGCTGGGCCGGCATCTGGCTGGACCCGGCCTTCCGCCGCTGGAATATCGAGGCCGAGGCCGCCTGCCTGCGCAGCCCCACGCTGGCGATACAGGGCCTGGACGACGAGTACGGGACGCTGGAGCAAGTAAGGGCAATTGCTCGTGTTGCTTTAAGTGTCAAGTTGTTAGAGTTGCCGGCGTGTGGCCATTCGCCCCACCGCGACCAGCCGGAACAGGTAACAGAGAGCATTCGGCAATTCATTCAAACCTCGAGGAGACAAGCATGATCAAGCAATGGACAGCTTTGGGCGCGGTGGCACTGGCCGCTGCGACGGTCGGCGGCGGCGCAATGGCACAGGACAAGATCAAGGTCGGCTTCATGCTGCCCTACAGTGGCACCTATGCGGCGCTGGGCACTGCCATCGAGAACGGCTTCCGCATGCGCGTGGCCGAGCAGGGCGGCAAGCTGGGCGGGCGCGAGATCGAATACTTCAAGGTCGACGACGAGTCGGACCCCGCCAAGGCCACCGACAACGTCAACCGCCTGATCAAGCGCGACAAGGTGGACGTGATCGTGGGCACCGTGCATTCGGGCGTGGCCATGGCCATGGCGCGTGCGGCCAAGGAAAGCGGCACCGTGCTCATCGTGCCCAATGCCGGCGCCGACGCCGTGACCGGCCCCATGTGCGCGCCCAACATCTTCCGCTCTTCCTTCAGCAACTGGCAGCCGGCCTACGCCATGGGCGTGGTCGCGGCCAAGCAGGAGGGCAAGAAAAATGCCATGACCCTGACCTGGAAGTACGCGGCCGGCGAGGAGAGCGTCAACGGCTTCAAGGAAGGTTTCGAGAAGAACGGCGGCAAGGTCGGCAAGCAGCTGACCCTGCCTTTCCCCAACGTGGAATTCCAGGCGTTGCTGACCGAGATCGCCGCGGCCAAGCCCGATGCGGTGTACTCGTTCTTCGCCGGCGCGGGCGCCGTCAAGTTCGTCAAGGACTACCATGCCGCGGGCCTGTCCAAGACCATTCCGCTGTACGGTCCGGGCTTCCTCACCGACGGCACGCTGGATGCGCAGGGCGAGGCCGCGCAGGGCATGCTGACCACGCTGCACTACGCGGACGAGCTGGGCACCGAGCGCGACAAGGCCTTCCGCACCAATTACGCCAAGAACTACAAGCTGATGCCCGACGTCTATGCCGTGCAGGGCTATGACGCGGCGCAGATGCTGGCCGTGGGCCTGAAGGCGGCGGGCGGCGACATCGCCAAGAAGGATGCATTCCGCGCTGCGCTCGAGAAGGCCACCATTGCCAGCCCGCGCGGCGACTTCACCTTGAGCAAGGCCCACAACCCGGTGCAGGACATCTACCTGCGCAAGGTGGACGGCAAGGAAAACAAGAAGATCAGCGTGGCCGTCAAGGCCCTGGCCGATCCCGCGCGCGGCTGCCGCATGCAGTAAGGCCCTCCGCATTTCATAGCAAGGACTGTCGTGGATATCGCCACCTTTCTGGTGCAGTGCCTGAACGCCGTTCAGTACGGGCTGCTGCTGTTTCTGCTGGCCTCGGGCCTGACCTTGATCTTCGGCATCATGGGGGTGATCAATCTCGCCCACGGCAGTTTCTACATGATCGGCGCCTATATGGCGTTTGCGCTGGCCCCGTATCTGGGCCAGCATTTCGTCATCATGCTGCTGGTCGGCGTGGCGCTTTCCGTGGCCATAGGCTATGTGCTCGAGTGGGCCTTCTTCAGCTTTCTCTATGAGCGCGAGCACCTGCAGCAGGTGCTGATGACCTTCGGCCTGATCCTGGTGTTCGAGGAGCTGCGCGCCCTGCTGTTCGGCAACGACGTGCACGGCGTGCAGCTGCCCGACTGGCTGGCCGGCAGCTTCTCGCTGGCCGGCCTCATGAGCTACCCCTGGTACCGCGTCTTCGCCTCGGCGGCCTGCCTGGCCGTGGCGCTGGCACTGTACTGGGTGGTCAACCGTACGCGCCTGGGCATGATGGTGCGCGCGGGCGCCAGCAACCGCGACATGGTGCGCGGCCTGGGCATCAACATCAAGCACCTGTATCGCATCGTGTTCGCCATGGGCGTGGCGCTGGCCGCGCTGGCCGGCATGATCGCCGCGCCCATGAGTTCGGTCTACCCCAACATGGGCTCCGGCGTGCTCATCATCTGCTTCGTGGTGGTGGTCATCGGCGGCATAGGCTCGATCACGGGGGCGCTGCTGGCATCGCTGCTCGTGGGTTTCGTCGACACTTTCGGCAAGGTGTTCTTCCAGGAACTCAGCGGCATGAGCATCTACCTGCTCATGGCCGTCATCCTGGTGTGGCGGCCCGAGGGCCTGATGGGCAAGAGATGAGCAAACACCCCCCTGAGTCGCTTCGCGCCTTCCCCCTCCCTCGTTGCGCGGGAGGGGGCAACACCTTCGCTGCGGGGCGGCCCCTGCCCGGTGTGCCCGGCCTGGTTCACGCCGGTTTCACAGGCAGTGCCAAGGATCACTGATATGAGCAACACTTCCTCCGCGCCGCTGCCCAAATCCAACCAGGCCTATGCCGAAGCCCCTTCGGTGAGCGGCAAGAGCCGGCCCGCGCGCGCGCGCAGCGTGGTGCTGCCGCTGCTGGCGGCCGTGGCCCTGGGCATCGCCCAGCCCTTGTGGTCGCCCTATCTGTCGGATCTGGTCGTCAAGATCATGATCCTGGCCATCTTCGCGCTCAGCCTGCACATCCTCGTGGGCGGCGCCGGCCTGGTGAGCCTGGGCCATGCGGCCTTCTTCGGCATCGGCGCCTACGCGGCCGTGCTGGCCGCCACGCCCGAGAGCAGCAATTTCGCGCTCATGCTGGTCGCGGCGGTCGCGGCCTCGGCGCTCTATGCGCTGGTGGTGGGGGCCTTGAGCCTGCGCACGCGCGGCGTGTACTTCATCATGGTGACGCTGGCCTTTGCGCAGATGGCGTTCTTCGTGTTCCACGACACCGATATCGGCGGCGGCAGCGACGGCATCTACCTCATGGTGCGGCCATCGCTGGGCGCGCTGGACATGGAGAGCGCCGGCACGCGCTACTACGTGGTGCTGGCCGCGCTGGTGCTGGTCTATGCCTTCATCGGCATGCTGCGCCATTCGCGCTTCGGCGCGGCGCTGGCCGGCATCCGCGTCAACGAGCAGCGCATGCGCGCGGCGGGCTTTGCCACCTACTGGTACAAGCTGGCGGGCTTCGTGATCGCCGGCGCGCTGGCCGGTGTCGCGGGCTTTCTGCTGGCCGCGCGCGACGGCGTGGTCAACCCGGAGCTGCTGGCCTGGCACCACTCGGGCGAAGTGCTGCTGATGCTCATCCTCGGCGGCATAGGTTCGCTGCGCGGCGCCGTCATCGGCACGGTGGCCTTCGTGGTGCTCAAGGAGCTGCTGAGCACGCAGGCCGTGGTGGGCAACCTGGCCGACCACTGGCAGCTCACGCTGGGCCTGGCCATCATCGCCCTCGTGGCGCTGCTGCCCAAGGGCCTGATGGGCCTGGGCGAGCAATGGCGCCAGTGGCGTGATCGCGCGCGGAGCAAGGCTGCAAAAGCGCAGGCAGCCACGCATCAAGGAGCACACCATGACTGAGGCAAAGCTGGCCGTGCGCGGCCTCACGCGCCGCTTCGGTGGCCTGACGGCCGTCAACGCCGTGGACCTGGATCTGCACGACGGCGAAGTCCACGCCGTCATCGGCACCAACGGCGCGGGCAAGTCCACGCTGATCAACATGCTCTCGGGCGAGATAGCGGCCAGCGCAGGAACGATACGGCTCGAAGGCCGGGACGTCACGCGCATGCCCCAGCCGCGCCGCGCCAAGGTCGGCATAGGCCGCAGCTACCAGCGCACCACCATCTTTCCCGAGTTCACCGTGCTCGAGAACTGCCGGCTCACGGCCCAGGCCCAGGTGCGTCCGCGCCCCTGGCACATCTGGGAGCCTTCGCAGCGCTGCCAGGCCAGCCTGGAGCGTGCGCAAGCGGCCCTGGCCCGTGCGGGACTGGCCGAGCAGGCGCTGCGCAGCGCGGGCAGCCTGAGCCACGGCGCCAAGCGCCAGCTCGAAGTGGCCATGTGCCTGGCGACCGGGCCGCGCGTGCTGCTGCTGGACGAGCCGCTGGCCGGCATGGGTGCCGAGGAGACCGAACGCATGCTGGGCCTGCTGCAGGAGCTCAAGCAAGGCCATGCCGTGCTGCTCGTGGAACACGACATGGACGCGGTGTTCCGCATCGCCGATCGCATCACCGTCATGGTCAACGGCAGCGTGGTGGCCAGCGGTACGCCCGCCCAGATACGCGTCGATCCCGTGGTGCGCACCGCCTATCTGGGAGAAGAGCATGCTTGATGCAAAGCACCCCCTGAGCGGCGGTGCCGCTTCCCCCTCTCTCGCTGCGCGGGAGGGGGACGACACCCTCGCTGCGGGGCGGCCCTTGCCCGGTGTCTCCGGCCCGGACTGTGCCGAGGCCCGTTCGGCGCTACCCCTGTTCGGCGTGCGGGACCTGCACACCTACTACGGCGACAGCCACATACTGCACGGCGTCTCGCTGGACCTGCCAGAGGGCAAGGCCGTCGGCCTGCTGGGCCGCAACGGCATGGGCAAGACCACGCTGATCCGCACGCTCATGGGCTATGTGCGCGCACGTTCGGGCCAGGTGCTGGCGCAGGGGCGCGACACCACGGGGGCGGCGCCCGAGAAGATGGCGCGCCTGGGAATTGGCTACGTGCCCGAGGGCCGCGGCGTGTTCCCCAATCTGTCGGTCAGGGAGAACCTGCTGATGAGCGCGCGCGCCGGCCTGGACGGCCAGCGGCAATGGACGCTGGAGCGCGTGCTCGACACCTTCCCACGGCTCAAGGAGCGCCTGTCCAATGGCGGCAACCAGCTCTCGGGCGGTGAGCAGCAAATGGTCTCCATAGGCCGCGCGCTCATGACCAATCCGCGCCTCATGATTCTGGACGAAGCCACCGAGGGCCTGGCCCCGCTGGTGGTGGCCGAGATCTGGCGCGTGATCGCCGAGATCCGCCAGACCGGCATTTCCACGCTCATCGTGGACCGCGACTACAAGAAGGTGCTGGCCCACACGGACCATGCCGTGGTCATGGAAAAAGGGCGGCTCGCGCTGCAATCCGATTCGGCGGCGCTGCAGGCCAGGCCGGAGCAGCTGTCGGCGCTGCTGGGGGTTTGAGGCCGGATCGGCCCCAAGCGCCGATCCGGAAAGCGCCAGCGGCCATCAATTCTGAGGCGCCAGAATCGCCATGGTCAGGCTGCAGTTGCAAGTGAGCCGGCCCTGTTCGTCATGCAGCTCGATGGCCCAGACATGGGTGGTGCGGCCCAGGTGCACGGGGCGGGCCGTGCCGGTCACCCAGCCCTGGCGCGCGGCGCGCACGTGGTTGGCCGAGACGTTCAGGCCCACGCAGCTATGGCCCTCGGGAATGGAGCAGGCCGCGGCCACCGAGCCAAGGGTCTCGGCCAGCACCACGTTCACGCCGCCGTGCAGGATGCCGTAGGGCTGGCAGGTGCGCTCGTCCACATGAATGCGACCGCGGATGAAGTCGTCGCCGACCTCGGTGAGTTCTATGCCAAGGTGCGAAACCGCTGTGTTGGCGCTGGTGGCGTTCAGCGCTTGCAGATTCATTGCACGTGTCCAGATAGCCATACAGATCCTAGAAAAAAGGGACGGCCAGCAAGGGCCGCCCCCGCAGCAAAGGCCGTCGTCCCCCTTGGGGGGGAAGGCGCGCAGCGCCTCAGGGGGCCCTCATATCCCCGGTGTCCATGAAGCGCTCGTGCCACGACAGGGCTTCGCGCAGGATGTGCGGCGTGTGCTGCGCGCCCTGCTGGCGCGCGCGGTCGAAGTAGTCCTGCAACTGGTCGCGATAGTCGGGGTGGGCGCATCGGTCGATGATGACTTGCGCGCGCTGCTTGGGCGAGAGGCCGCGCAGGTCGGCCAGGCCCTGCTCGGTGACGATGATCTGCGTGTCGTGCTCGGTATGGTCCACATGCGAGCACATGGGCACGATGCAGCTGATCTTGCCGTTCTTGGCCACCGAGGGCGTGACGAAGAAGGACAGATAGCCGTTGCGCGCGAAGTCGCCCGAGCCGCCGATGCCGTTCATCATGCCCGTGCCCATCACGTGGGTGGAGTTGATGTTGCCGTAGATGTCGGCCTCGATCATGGAGTTCATGGCGATGATGCCCAGGCGGCGCACCAGCTCGGGGTGGTTGGAGATCTCCTGCGGGCGCAGGATGATGCGGCTGCGGTAGAAGTCGATGTTGTCCTCGAAGTCCTTGTACGCGGAGCCCGACAGCGAGATGGCCGTGGCCGAGGCGCGCCTCATCTTGCCCGCGCGCAGCAGGTCCAGCATGCCGTCCTGCAGCACTTCGGTGAAGCCCAGCAGGTTCTCGAAGGGGCCGGTCAGCAGGCCCGCGAGCACGGCATTGGCCACATTGCCCACGCCCGACTGGATGGGCAGCATCTCCCGCGGCAGGCGGCCCATCTTCATCTCGTGCGCGAGGAAGTCGATGATGTAGGAAGCGATCTTGTTGGAGTTTTCGTCCGGCGTGGCGAAGACGTTGTCGCGGTCGCCCTTGTGGGTTTCGACGATGGCGACGACCTTGGACGGGTCCACGCGCAGATAGGGCTCGCCGATGCGGTTGTCGGCATGGGTCAGGCTGATGGGCACGCGGCGCGGCGGAATGGCCGTGCCGTAGTAGATGTCGTGCATGCCCTCCATCTTCGCGGGCGGCTTGGTGTTGACCTCGAGGATCACCTTGTCGGCGATCTCCAGCCAGGTCTTGTTGTTGCCCACGGCCGTGGAGGGGATCAGGCGGCCGTCCTCGGTCACGCCCAGCACCTCGACCACGGCGACGTGCATATGGCCCAGGAAACCGAACCACGCATGCTGGGCCACGTGGGACAGGTGCATGTCGATGAAGTCGATCTCGCCCGCGTTCACGGCCTTGCGCGCCGTGGGGTCGGTGTTGAACGGCAGGCGCTGGCCTATGGAGTGGGCCTCGGCCATCACGCCGTCGCATTCGGCCGCGGTGGAGGCCCCGGTCCAGAGGTTGATCCTGTAGGGCTTGCCGGCCGCGTGCTCGGCCTTGGCACGGGCCGCGATGGCCTGGGGCAGGGCCTTGGGATAGCCGGCGCCGGTGAAGCCGCTCATGCCGACATTGGTGCCGTGGGCGATCAGTTCGGCGGCCTGTTCGGCCGTCATGATGCGCGAAAGAAAGTCTGGATAACGAACGCGATCTGCGATGGACATTGCATGCTCCACAAAAAAACCGCCCCCACGCTGGCTCACTTGCGTGTAGCCGCAGCCCCCCGAGGGGGCCGCTTTTTGCCTTGGGGCGGCCCGGCGACAAAAAACCGCCCCGGCGGGGCGGCATGCCTGTGGCGGGAAATGGTAGCAGCGCGGAAGGCGAAGCCAGGGTTTCCCCGGAAAGGCCCCGCGCTGTTGTCAGGGGCATGTTTCCCCGGTTACATGGGTACGCTCAATGAGACTTGCCCTGGGTTTCATCGCCGCGGCCGCTCAGGTCGAGCAGCGCGTAGAGGATGATGGCGCCGAAGGTGGCCGTGCCTATGCCGCCGAGTTTGAATTCGCCGAAGGTCAGCGTGAAGTCGCCCGTGCCCAGGATCAGCGTGATGGCGGCCACGATGAGGTTCTTGTTCTGCGAGAAATCCACGCGGTTGTCGACCCAGATCTTGGCGCCGGCCACGGCGATCAGGCCGAAGACCACGATGGATACGCCGCCCATGACGGGCAGCGGAATGGCCTGGATCAGCGCACCGAACTTGGGCGAGAAGCCCAGCAGCAGGGCCAGGATGGCCGCGCACATGAAGACGGCGGTGGAGTAGATGCGCGTGGCGGCCATGACGCCGATGTTTTCGGCATAGGTGGTCACGCCCGTGCCGCCCACGCCGCCCGAGACCATGGTGGCCACGCCGTCGCCTAGGAAGGCGCGGCCCATGTAGCGGTCCAGGTCCTTGCCGGTCATGGCCGTCACGGCCTTGATGTGGCCCAGGTTCTCGGCCACCAGCACGATGACCACGGGCACGATCAGCACCATGGCATGGGCGTCGAACACCGGCGCATGGAAGCTGGGGATGCCGAACCATGCGGCATTGGCCACGCCCGTCAGGTCCAGGGGCTTGCCCAGGCCGAGCACATTGGTGAACAGCCCGTAGAGCAGGCTGGCCACGATCAGGCCCACGAGGATCAGCAGCCGCTGCACCATGCCGCGCGCGAACACGGCCACCAGGCCCACGCTCACGAAGGTCATGGCCTGCATCCAGGACTCGAAGTTGTTGGCCGCCATGTTCTTGACCGGGATGGCCGCCAGGTTCAGGCCGATCACGGCCACTACGGCGCCCGTGACCACGGGCGGCATGAAGCGCTCTATCCAGCGCGTGCCTGTGGCCTGCACCAGCAGGCCCACCAGAGCGTAGACGGCACCGCAGGCGACGATGCCGCCCAGGGCCAGACCGATGTTGGCATTGGCGCCCTTGCCCGTATAGCCCGTCACGGCGATCACCACGCTGATGAAGGCGAACGAGGAGCCCAGGTAGCTGGGCACCTTGCCGCCCGTGATGAGGAAGAAGATCAGCGTGCCGATGCCGCTCATGAACACGGCCAGGTTGGGGTCGAACCCCATCAGGATGGGCGCCAGCACGGTGGAGCCGAACATGGCGATCACGTGCTGCACGCCCATGAGTCCGGTCTGCGGCCAGGGCAGGCGCTCATCGGGGCCGATCACCCCGCCCGATTGCAAGACCTCGGCGGGCCGCTGCGTCCAATGGAAAAGGCCCATGGAAAGTTGCTCCTTGTAAACAAATGCTGCGATGTTAGGGGCTTTTTGCACAACAGCCACGCGGCGCCTCCTTCCTACGCGCCAGCCGCACAGGCGCCGGTAGAGTGGGACGTCTCTCCAACCAAGCAAAGGACCAGACCATGCGCGTGGACATCTACCGCCGGGCGGAGGCCCAGGACCGGTATTCGCATCTGGTCGTACCCGAGGGGTACGCCATTCCCGGGGAAGCGATCAACACCGATTGGGAGAGCGAACGGCGTGGCCAGGATCTGGACGAAACGGCCAGCCAATGGCCGCAGTTCGGCATTTCCGAGCCGGGCCGGCAGTTGCGGGACAAGGGCTATGCGATCACCAGCGTGGATTGCCAGACCGAAGCCTGATTCAGGTATGAGCGCTCGGATTTGAGGCAGTGAGCGGCGCGGGGTGAATGCCGGCGCATGACGTGTCCGCAAAACGCAGCACGTGTTCGGTGAAACTTGCGACCACGCGGCTGGTGCTGCCCGCCAGCCGCGCGAGTGCAATACCTACGTGAAAGCCCGGAGGGTTGTCGGTGAGAGACAGGCACTTCACGCCCGGCGGCGCCACACGCCGGGCCACGCCAGCGACCAGGCCCACTCCCAGGCCCGTAGCCACGAGGCTCAGGATGGTCTGTACCTGCATGGCTTCCTGCGCCACTCGCGGAACAAAGCCCGAGAACTGGCAGCGCATCATGGCCAATGTCGACAGACTAGGCACCTTGGCCTGGGGATACATGATGAAGGGTTCGTGTGCAGCTTCGCTCAGGGCGATGGTTTCATGGCGGGCCAGAAGGCTGTGCTCAGGTACGGCCAGCACGAAATCGTCCCTGTCCAGCGGCAGCAGCTCGAAACCCGCGGGATCTGTCACCGGGTAGCGCACTAGGCCGACGTTGAAGCGCCGCGACACCAGTCCTTCGAGGATTTCGACCGAGGTGGCCTCGGTCAGCTCCATCGTGATCTTGGGATAGTGCTGGCGCAGCGAAGGAATCAGATCCGGCAGCAGCGCATAAGTGGCAGAGCCAACGATGCCCAGGCGTATCACGCCACCCTCGCCATCGCGTGCGTCCTGTACTGCCTGGCGGCACTGATCGGCGTGGAACAACGCTCGCCTTGCATCCTGGAGCATGGCCTGGCCCGCGTCCGTGAGCTCCACGCCTGTGCTGGTGCGCTCGAACAGCGGGCTGCCCAGCTCTTCCTCCAGCTTGCGTATCGACACCGATAGCGGCGGCTGCGCCATATATAGCCGCTCGGCCGCACGGTGGAAGTTTCCCGTCTCTGCCAGAGCTATGAACTGACGCAGTTGCCGCAGGTTCATGTGATATTCAAACAGTATTGGTTTGCGGATTTTTAATATTAGACGGAATTTTCTGCGCTGAATACATTGACTCCCAGGCCCTCTCACGGCCCATAAAAAAAGGAGACAACCCATGCAACAGCGCAGAACCACGCTGGCCGCCCTGGCAGGCACCGCCCTCCTCGCTCTGGGCACGACCTTCGCGCCAGGCGTGCAAGCCCAGGATTTTCCTTCCAGGGCCATCAAGTTCGTCGTGCCCTTCGGGCCCGGCAGCGGTACCGACACCTCGGCACGCTACTTCGCCAAGAAGCTGCAGGATCTCACGGGCCAGGCGGTGGTGGTGGAGAACAAGCCCGGCGCCAACGGCTTTCTGGCCGTCAAGCAGGTGCTTTCGGCACCTGCTGACGGCTACACCGTCTTCATTGGCAGCAATTCCACATTGGCCGTGAACGCGGCGCTGTTCAAGGCCCTGCCTTATGACTCGGTTGCGGACTTTTCCCCGCTCACCATGATGATGCGCTCACCCGCCATGCTGGCCGTGGCCCCCAGCGCGCCATACCGGGACCTCAAAGGTCTGCTGGCCCACGCCAAGGCTCATCCCGGGCAGGTGAATTTTGGCGCAGGTTCGGCAGGCTATCAGCTCATGGGCGAACTGCTCAACGATACGGCCAAGATACAGACCGTGCATGTCCCGTTCAAGGGTGCAGGCGAGGCCATGACGGCAGTTGCCAGCGGCACGGTCGATTACACCTTTGCCGAAGTCACTGCCGTGCAGGAGCTGGCCAGGGGCGGGCGCGTGAAGGTGTTTGCCGTCGCATCCGACAAGCGCGTGGGCACTTCGCCCGAAGTGCCCACATTCGCCGAGGCGGGCCTGCCAGGCCTTGAGGCCTACACATGGGTAGGCGCCATGGTCAGCCACAAGACGCCGGCGCCCGAGGCGGCGAAGCTGGCTGAGTTGTTCACCACGATATCGAAAATGGACGAAACGCGGGTCTTCTACGAACGCCTGGGCGCAACCCCCATGACGGGTGGGCCCGAGCAGATGCGCGAGTTCCAGAAGAAGGAGATTGCGCTGTGGAAGCACATCGTCCAGCAAGCCAAGGTGCCGCTGCAATGAATTCACATGCTGCCAGTCCAATGGGCGCGCTTTCCCGCGTGAAAGTGCTTGACCTCTCACGTGTGCTCGCGGGCCCCAGGGCCACCCAGACACTGGGCGACCTGGGCGCCGATGTTGTCAAGATCGAGCGCCCCGGCTCGGGTGACGACACGCGCGCCTGGGGCCCGCCCTCCGTGCTGGACGGCGAGGGTCGCTCTACGGGCGAGTCGGCCTATTACATGTGTGCCAACCGCAACAAGCGCTCCATCTCCATCGATTTCACGCGTGCAGAAGACCAGGCTCTGGTGTGCGAGCTGGCACAGCAAAGCGATGTGCTGATCGAGAATTTCAAGACCGGGGGGCTGGCAGCTTATGGCTTGGATTACGCCATCCTCGCCGCGCTGCGGGCGCGCGAGCACACGGTTCGGGGCCAGCATATCGATCTGGCGCTGCTCCACGTGCAGGTAGCGTGACTGGTCAACCAGGGTATGGACTATCTCTACGGCGGACAATCGCTGCGGCGCATGGGCAACGCGCACCCCAACACCTTGCCGAACCAGGCCTTTCCGACAGCCGATGGGTACATGATTCTTGCCATCGGCAACGATGGGCAGTTCGCCCGCTTTTGCCATGCGGCGGACCGCCCTGAATGGGACCAGGACGAGCGCTTCGCTACCAACGCCGCGCGACTGGCGCACCGCGACGTGTTGATCCCGCTGCTGCGCGAGATTACGGCGCAGCGCGGTACGCACGAATGGATTGCTCTGCTGGAGCAGCATGCCGTGCCCTGCGGCCCCATCAATACCGTGGCCGACGTGTTCGCCGACGAGCAGGTGCGTGCGCGCGGCATGCAGATCGCCATGGAGCATTCGCTGGCCGGTAGCGTGCCGCTTGTGGCGAGTCCCATGCGCCTGTCGGACACGCCGGTGCAGTACAGCGAAGCACCGCCGCAGCTCGGCCAGCATACGCGGGCGGTGCTGTGCGAGCGGCTGGGCCATGCGCAAGAGGCCGTCGAAGGGCCCCGGCGCAAAGGAGTTCTGGCATGAAGGAGTGGGACGAAGGTCCGCTGGCGGGTATCCGCGTGCTGGACCTGTCCAGCGTGGTGTTCGGCCCGCTGGCCAGCCAGGTGCTGGCCGACTACGGCGCCGAGGTCATCAAGATCGAGCCACCGGGCGGCGACTCCACACGCCACACCGGCCCAGCCGTGGAGCCGGGCATGGCGGCCGTGTTCCTGGGCTGCAACCGCAGCAAGAAAAGCGTGGTGCTGGACTTGAAGCAGCCTGCCGCACAGGCCGCGCTGCAGACGTTGATCGCCACGGCCGACGTGTTCATGCACAGCATGCGGCCGCAAAAGCTCTCCAAGCTGGGACTGGACCCGGACAGCCTGTGCGTGCGCCATCCGCGCCTCATCTACGCGGGCCTGCACGGCTTTGGCGAGGACGGGCCTTATGCGGGCATGCCCGCCTACGACGACGTGATCCAGGGCATGAGCGGCCTGGCCGACCTGATGCGGCGCCAGACTGACGAGGTACGTTACCTGCCCACGATCGCCGCCGACAAGACCTGCGCCCTGGTGGCAGCACACGCCATCCTCGCGGCACTGCTGCGGCGCGAGCGCAAGGGCCGGGGCGGCTTCGTCGAGATCCCGATGTTCGAGGCCATGGTGGGCTTCAATCTCGTCGAGCATTTCTATGGCATGCATTTCACGCCGCCGCAAAGCGGCGCGGGCTATCCGCGCGTGATGGCGCCGTGGCGCAAGCCCTACAAAACGCTGGACGGCCACGTCTGCATGATGCCCTACACCGACGCGCACTGGCGCCGCTTCTTCGAGGCCGTGGGCGAGCCTGAACTGGCGCGGGATGGGCGCTTCGCCAACCAGGCCAGCCGCACGCGCCACATCGCCGAGCTGCTTGAAATCCTGAGCCGCCACGTCGAGAAGCACGGCACGCGGCACTGGCTGCAGACCTGCGAGCGGCTGGAGATTCCCGCCGCTTCCGTGGCGCGCATGGACGACCTGCCGCAGGACCCGCACCTCGCGGCCACGGGCTTTTTTGCCAGCGTGAACGACCCCGTCATGGGTGAGGTGCGCTTTCCCCGTCCCCCTGTGCGCATGGACGGCGCACAGGCCTCCATCTCCATGCCGCCGCGCCTGGGCCAGCACACGCACGAACTGTTGAGTGAAGTGGGCTTGAGCGACGCGGATATTACCGAACTGTGGGCATCATGAACATGACAAACGACATTCCCCGCATGGGCCAGGGCCTGTACTGGCAGGACCTGACGGTCGGCCAGCGCTGGCGCACCTTTCGCCGCACCATCACCGAGACCGATCTGGTCAATTTCATCAACACCACCGGCATGCTCGAAGCCATCTTCATCGAGGACGGCTACGAGGGCGGCGCCATCCAGGGCCGGCCGGTGCCGGGCGTGCTGACCTACACGCTGATCGAGGGCTTCATCCTGCAAAGCATGATCCAGGGCACGGGTCTGGCCATGCTGGAACTGCACCAGAAAATTCTCGCGCCCGTGCTCGTGGGCGACAGCATCGACGCGGTGGTGGAGGTGACCGGGGTGCGTCCCACATCCAAGGGCAACCGCGCGGTCGTCACCTCGCGCATCGAAATCTTCAACCAGCGCCGCGAGCCGGTGATGGTGTACACAGCCACGCGCCTGCTCGCGGGGTTGCCTGCGACATGGACGATAGCTGCTAGCGCCCTTGGGGCAAGCGCTAGAGATCAATTTGATGACAAACACAGGAGACAAGACCATGACCGTGAAACTCTCTAGGCGCCTGGCCGTGCTCGCGGCCGCAAGCCTGCTGGCGGCAGCCGCGCATGCCGGCGATTGGCCCGACAAGCCCATCACCCTGGTGGTGCCCTTCCCGCCCGGCGGCCCTACCGACATGGTGGCGCGCGTGCTGGCGCAAAGCGTGGGCGAACAGCTTGGCCAGCCGGTAGTGGTGGACAACAGGCCCGGTGCCAACGGCAACATCGGCAACGCCTTCGTCGCCAAGGCCGCGCCGGACGGCTACACCGTCCTCTACAACACCTCGTCCCTGACACTGAGTCCCGCGCTCTACAAAAAGCTGAGCTACGACGTGCGCAAGGACCTGGTGCCAGTGGCACTCACGGCGGTTGTACCGCTGGGCCTGGTGGTCAATCCAGCGCTGCCCGTCAAGACCGTGGCCGAACTGGTGGACTATGCCAGGAAGAATCCCGGCAGGCTCTCGTATGGTTCCGCGGGCAACGGCAACGTCACGCACCTGGCGGCACTTCAGGTGGTACAGCACTTCGGCATACAGGCCACTCATGTCCCCTACAAAGGCAGCGCTCCGGCCGACGTGGATCTGGTGGCGGGCCAGATCCAATTCATGACCGACACCATCAATTCGGTCGCGCCCTTCATCAAGGACGGCAAGCTGCGCCTGCTGGCTGTGTCCACTGGCAAACGGATCCCGAATTTCCCGCAGGCTCCTGCGCTGGCGGAAAGCGGGATGGCCGGTTTCGAGGCCGGAGCCTGGCAGGGCGTGATGGTGCCGGCCAAGACACCGCAGCCCGTGATTGCGCGCCTCAACCAGGCTTTTGCCCAAGCGCTCAAGGATCCGGCAGTGCTCGAAAAGCTGCGCCTGCAGGGCACCGAACCGCTGGGATCGAGCCCCGCGGAATATGGCGCCTATATCGACAAGGAGTTGGCGCGCTGGGCGTCGGTGGTCAAAAGCACCGGCGTATCGCTGGATTGAAGGAGTTGGGAGCGACCATGTCGGTTCTGAATTCACTCGCGCTCACGCGCATTCCGCCCGAGGATGAAGCCCTGCGCGCCGAAGTACGCGCCTTCCTCACCGCTGCCGTGAAGGAGCTGCCCGCCCACGTGCGTGCGCGCTCCTGGGGCGGCTACAG
>NZ_BMEU01000027.1 GCF_014637085.1 Comamonas phosphati
CGTAGGCCTTGGCTTCGCCGCCGAAGTGCTTGGCCAGAACGGTGGCGATAGCAGCCGTCAGGGTGGTCTTGCCGTGGTCAACGTGACCGATGGTGCCCACGTTCACGTGGGGCTTGGTGCGCTCAAATTTTTCTTTTGCCATTTTTCCGACTCCGAAAAAAGTCTATATCACTGCAACAGGATTTCGGCGCAACCCTATCAAAGCGAGCGCACCAGAAAATGGTGCCCATGGCGGGAATCGGACCCGCGACCTCTCCCTTACCAAGGGAGTGCTCTACCACTGAGCCACATGGGCAATGAAGCTGCAAAAGCAACCTCAAAAATCTTTGCTCGCAAACTGGAGCGGGAGACGGGAATCGAACCCGCGTCATTAGCTTGGAAGGCTAGGGTTCTACCATTGAACTACTCCCGCACAGATTGACTGCACGCAGCTGCATTTCTGCAACCTCTCTTCTCAACCATCACTGGTGGAGGGGACTGGATTCGAACCAGTGTAGGCGTAAGCCAACAGATTTACAGTCTGCCCCCTTTAGCCACTCGGGCACCCCTCCGAAGAGATTTGAATTGTAGCATCGTTTTTTGCGCTGCAGAAGAAATTCAGGTTTTTCTTCTACCGTGCATCACCCGATGCTGGCGCGGCCGACGAGGATCGAATCCACGTCCCCTGGCTTCGGATGCCACGCATAATCCGCGCGGAATCTTACACGTCAAATCTGCTCGCAATGTCAGAAATCGACATTTTTTTGAGCCTCCTTGGATGGAACTGAACGACCGGCAGTTCAGTGATCGACGCGGTGCGCTCCAGGCCCATCCGCCAGGGAGCAGATCCAAATCACGTGCCTGCGAACCTGGCTTCTCCGGCGCACTGGAATCCGCCGAAGCGGCGCCTTGTCCGGGCCGCGGCCTCCAGCGGGGCTCACTCTACCTGCCGGATCAAGCCGACCACGGAACCGATGACCAACAGAGTGGGTGGCTGGACTGCATGTGCCTCAGCCGTCTGGACCAGTTGCTTCAGTGTCGTCGGATAAATGGCCTGGTCGATCCAGGTCGCTTTATGTATCAACGCTGCAGGCGTATCGCCGGGAAGTCCTGCCACTTGCAGCTCGCGGGCAATGATGTCCAGCCCGGTCACGCCCATGTAAACCACGATGGTCTGATTTGGCTGGGCCAAGGCCTTCCAATTCAGATCGATGGAGGAATCCTTCAAATGCCCCGTGACGAAAACGCAACTCTGGGCATGATCACGGTGTGTCAACGGAAAGCCAAAGCCGGCAGCCGCACCGAGTGCCGCCGTGATGCCAGGGACAATTTCGACGGAGATGTCGTTCGCCAGCAGCGCCTCCATCTCCTCGCCGCCACGACCGAAAACGAATGGGTCACCCCCCTTGAGTCGTACCACCCGAAGGCCATCCTTGGCTTTGATGGTCAACAACCGGCAAATGGCTTCCTGGGGAAGCGTGTGCTTGCCGGCAGACTTGCCGACATAAATGCGTTCAGCGGATGCAGGCGCGAAAGCGACGATCTCTGGCGAAACCAGGTTGTCGTATAGCAGAACATCCGCTTGCTGTATCAGGCGATAGGCGCGCAGGGTCAAGAGTTCAGGGTTGCCCGGTCCGGCGCCGACCAATGCCACGGTACCCGGACGAAGTGCACCGCCTCCGCTCATGCATCTCCCCCCGCTTGGTGAAAAACCAAATCCTCGACGGGCTGGCCGTTCTTCAGGTGCTGCTCGATGATGCGGTCCATATTGGACGGCGTCACGTTGTAGTACCAGGTGCCGTCTGGCTGCACGCACATCACCGGGCCACCCTTGCATGCGGCGAAGCAGTTGACACGGCTGCGCTTGACCCGCAGTTCACCGGCATCCACCCCGGCCGCCTTGAACTTCTCGCCCAGGCTGTCGAACAGTTGCTGTGACTCGCCGTCCTGCGTGCAGCGTGGACCTGTGCAGACCAGCAAGTGCCGCTTGTACGCGCCGATCTTCGGCTTCACGGCCGGTGTGCTGGTTGCGCTCATGCCTCGCTCTCCTGGGCGTCCTCGGCGGTTGCCGCGTCCAAGGGCTCCATCAAGGTCGCCCGTATGTAGTCGACGGGCAAGCGGTGACGCGCGGCCAGCGTGACGAAGTCCAATCCTTCGGCATGCTCTGCTTGCAGCGTTTCCAGCCACCCCAGCAAGCCGGTAGACAGCGAGCGCCCACGCTTTTCACCTTCCCGTGTTTCGCCACCTTGGTCCAGGTCGTACTTGTTGGCGTACCCGCGCGGCGTCACCATCAGGCCGTGGCGCACAAAGGTATTGCTGTTGCCGATCAATACGGTGCTGAGCATGCCGATATCTGCATCGGCCATTTTGTCGAGGGTCGTGAACACGATTTTCTCGCGACGTCGGTAAGCGCTCTTGACGATGGCGACAGGCGTTTCCGGCGCGCGGTGGCGCAGGAAAAGACGCTGCGCCTCAACGATCTGGCGCGTGCGCCGACCACTCTTGGGGTTGTAGAGTGCAACGACGAAGTCGGCCATGGCCACCGCATCCAGGCGGCGTGCAATGGTTGGCCACGGCGTCAGCAGGTCCGACAGGGAAATGGCACAGAAGTCGTGCGTGAGCGGGGCGCCCACCAGGGCCGCGCAGCTGTTGAGCGCGGACGCGCCCGGAATGATTTCGACTTGCACCGGGTCATCGGGTGTCCAGCCGGCCTGGAACAACACCTCGTAGGTAGGGCCTGCCATGCCATACACACCGGCATCGCCGGACGAAATCAGGGCGACCTTCTTGCCCGCGCGCGCGGCTTCAAGTGCGCTGACTGCGCGGTCCAACTCTTCGGTCATCGATTTGCGGATGACCTCCTTGCCTTCCAACAGGTCGGCCACGAGCTTGATGTAGGTCACGTAGCCAATGACGGTATCGGCTTCGATGATGGCTGCTCGGGCCCGGTTCGTCATGTGGGCTTCGCTGCCCGGGCCAATCCCGACCAGCATGATCTTGCCCGCCGGTGCGGTATGTTCTTGGGAGTCTGTGGAAATCATCATGGTGTTTGCCTGTGAAGGGCGACTGCCGGATCTCGGAGCGCCGAAAGGGTCAAAAACGGTTGCACCCAGCGACCGAAAAGCCAACCGCCCAGCCATCCGATGCCCAGCCATTGCGTTGCAGCCAACAGGTGGGTGACCACGCCAAAACGCGCTTGCAACGCGCGCATCTGTGTTTGTGCCTCGGGGCCGAAGGCACCCAAAGGGTCTCCCGCCAGCTGAGGAGCGCCTACTAAAAATGGCAAGGCCAACAACAGGGCCGCCAGCGGCCAGCGCCAGGACTTGCGTGACAGCGCCAGCAGCGCACACGCACCCAGTGCGGATACCGCGGCCCACAGCCACCAGCCCTGACGGGCCGACAGGGCGGCGGCCTCCATGCCCGGCAACTCGGCCGGCAAACCCAGCGTAGGCCACAGGTGCAGGCTGAACCAACCCATGACCGCCACCGATATGCCCAGCGGCAACGCCCGGGCCGGCTGATCGCCACGGCGAATCGTCGCCAGCAGCGAAGTCGCCATGGCCGCCAGCGCAAGCAGTGCCAAGGCCAGGGTATTCAGAACGGTCGCGACCCATGTCCAGAACGCCCGTTCGTGGCCGTTGGCCGGGGTCCATTCCTGGGTGGCCTCGGCGTGTTCGTGCTCATGCGGCGTCGCCAACAGTGGGGCGTGACCGGCCTGTTCCGCGCCGTGTGGATGTTCGTCGTGCAAGGGCAACGGCACTGTCGTCTGCGACGACGCCCCCTCCTCGAACACCTCTGCCGCCAGGATGATCGGCACGGCCAGGCGGTGCTGCAATACCGCCTGAAGGCTGCCTACCACCAAGGCGATGAACAGCGACGTCCAGATCAAACGTCGAAACAACATCGTTGACACTTCAATGGCAGGGCTTGACCGTGACGTGGCGGACATCATGTGCCGCGTTGTGTGCCAATGGGCTGTGGGAAAACGCCACGCCGTACAGCAGCACGGCACCCAATGCCGCACAGGCCAGGATTTGCAGCGAAAGCTGCGACAGCTGGACGCGGGCCGGACGCAGGAAAGGGTTCAGGAAAGTGGACATGCGGATTGCCTTTCAAAGGAGGGCAGAGGAGTGGGAAAGCAATGGCTCCGAATCGGTGCCGGCCCGAACCAGCCGGGCCACGGAGACCGTGGCGTTTTTGCCATCGGCGCCGCGCCACTTGTGCTTTTCAACGCACAGCGCGGCAATGGGCGCCGGCTGACGGCCCTGGCCCTGGTTCTGGCCGGCCGCGAGCAGCGCGGCCGCCTCGCTGACCGAAGGCGTGCCCGTGTAGCGCAGCACTGTGGCGCTGGGGTGGGGAACCGGTACGGCGGCCAACTCGCCGGGCTCGTAAAACGCCAAGCGCCAACCGCGCTCGGCCGCCAGGGCCAACAGGCCGATCTCGTCGGACTTGAGCGTGATGCTGGCCGCCGCGACGACGTCATGCCAACCGACGCCGGCAAGCGCCAGGGCCGACTCGACCGCGGAGCGCAGCGTGTCCACCGGCGTGCCGCGGTCGCAGCCCAATCCGAGCGCCACCGGGTTGCGTGGGCTCATGGTGCGGCCTCCAGTGGCGGGCGGTAGACCACCAGGCGCTCGTGCAACTGCGCCCAACGCTCGGCCGAGATGTCGGCGTGCGTGACCCATAGCAACGCGGCATAGCGGTCCAGATCCACATCGGCAAACCGCTCGAAACAATGGATGTTGGCGGGTAGCGGCGTGGGCCGGGTCCACCAATGGGGACTGCCGGCTTCCTGCACAAAGGCAATCGGTTCGCCATTGACCACGTGGGCCGAGACGCGCGTGATATTGATCTTGGGGGCCTCGACTTGCCAGCCAAGTTGGCGCCCCAGAATATCGACCGGAATCGTCTTGCCCACATCGGATGCCGTGGTCAGGATCGCTGTCGCGTTCAGCAGACCGGCGACCCGTTCGCTCCACTCGTTGGCCCCGCCGATGTGACCGGACAGCACCGGAATGACGTACTGGCCGGCGTCGTCGACGACGATGACACCCGGATCCTCATCCTTGCTGCGCAGGTGCGGGGCAATCAACCGGACCACCGCACCCAAGGACACAAAGAACACGATTTGGTCATAGTTCTTGAAGAGCGGCGCGATTTCGTCGCGCAGCGCGCCGTCGTAGGCCCGGACCTGATTAGGCACGTCGGCGAATTGGGCGCCGAACTTGGCCGACGTGCAGACATGTGCCTGCGGTAGATACTGGGCCAGCTTCGCGGCCTGTTGGGCGCCGTGGCGGGTGATGGCAACCAGGCACAACCGGATGTCTTCCAGGGGGGCGGCGGGCGCCGACAGTACGACGCGGGTATCGGTGCTCATGCGGCCTCCGTTTCAACAACAGCGCTGCTCTTCTTTAGGCAGCCCTTGATGCGTTCGCCGCGGATGCGGTGCGGGTTTTTGATGATCAACAGCGACAGGTAACTGACCTTGGTGCCGCGCAGTTGCAGGATGTCGGCGCCCGACAAGCGGCGCTCGTCTACGGCGCCAACGCGCTCGACGAAATGGGTGCCGGACAGAAGGTCACGCCGCTGCAGCCAATCGATCAGGTCATCCAGGAGGGGCTTGATCTTCATCAGCACCAGGGTGTCGAAATCCGGCAGCAACCGCTCCACCGAACCAACGCCATAGGCTGCCGGCACGATGGCCACGGTGTCGTCCTGCTCGGAAAACGGCACGCCGACATCGGCACACGCGGCGGTGAAGGAGTTGACGCCGGCGATCACATGAACGTCGCTGTCGGCATCCAGCGCGCGCAAGGTCCGCGCCAAATGCCCGAACGTGGCGTAGGTGCTGGCGTCGCCCTCGACCAAAAACAGCACATCGCGTCCGGCGCGCAACCACGGCAGCACGGTCTGGGCGGCTTTCATCCAGGCAACCGCCAGCTTCTCGCCATCGTGCGTCATGGGAAACAGCAGTTGAGTGTGCAGATCCGGCGGCATCACGCCGGCCCGTGTCGCAATATCCAAGGCGTAACTGGGCGTCTTGCCGCTGCGCGCGGGATAGACCCAAACCGCGTCCCGGCGCTGCAACGCCGCCCACGCCGCGCGCGTGATCAGCCCGGGATCGCCCGGCCCCAGCGACACACCGTACAGTTTGCCCATGCCGCCGGAGAGTGGGACGGCTTCAGTCATTGGGGACTCCTGGTTCAGGCATTGCAGAGCGTTGCGCGCAGACGATCCAGACCGGGTTTTCTGCCGCCATGCGGTGCATATGCAAAATGGGTTTGCTGCGCGACGCCTGCAGTTGCAAGACGTCCCATGGCACACCGGCGGCTTGCAAGGCTGCCGTTGCCGTGGCCAGGTTTTCGAGGGTGACGAAATTCATCACCAAACAGCCGCCCTCGCGCAGACGGCGCAAGACCCGGTCGATCAATTCAGACAACTCACCGCCCGAACCGCCGATAAACACGGCGTCGGGATCGGGCCATTGGTCCAGGCCATCGGGTGCCTTGCCGTGTTGCAGGCTGTAGTTGCTGACGCCGAAAGCCGCGTGGTTGGACTGGGCGATGGCATGGTCCGCCTCGTTTTTTTCGATGGCATACACATGGCCCAGCGGGCACAGGCGGGCAGCCTCCAGGCCCACCGAACCCGATCCCGCGCCGATGTCCCAGACCACGCTGTTGGCGCGCAACTGCAGGCGCGCCAGGCTGACGGCACGGACCTCCTGCTTGGTGATGAGGCCTTTTTCCGGCTGCCGTTGCGCGAAGCTGCTGTCGGCCAGGCCAAAGCGCACGGGCTCTGCCGGCGCTTGGGCGCGCCACAGCAACACCACGTTCAAGTCGGCAAAGCGCATGTGCGCGGCTTGCTGCGGGCTGAGTTGGGCGTAGACGCGCTCATCCGCTTGCAACAGGTTTTCGGCGACCGCCATGTGGAAGTCATCGCCCAGGCCCTCGGCCAACAACGTTCGCGCGATACGGTCCGGGCTGTTGGCCGGACTCGTCAGCACCAGCAAACGGTGCTGCGAGCGCAGGGCTTGGGCCAGTGCGTACAGGCCATGCTCCGGGCGGCTGCCGCGCACCCACTCACCCGCGTCCTTGCCGTGCACCGACACGATCCGCGCGTCCTGCCACGCCAGGCCCACACGGGCGCATGCAATCTGCAACGTGGACAGGTTGGGCAGGATATCCAGCGCCTCCAGGCACACATGCTGTGCCAGATAGGGGGCGATGCCGTGGCACAGCGGATCTCCGGTGGCCAGGACGACGCAGCTTTGGTGGGCTTCGCGGGCTGATCGCACCCACTCCGGCACGGTTTTCAATTGCCCGGTCAAGTCACGCTTCTTGGCGCGGGCGGGAATCTCGGCGTCCAGCAAGGCCAGAGTGCGCGAGCCGCCAATCACCACGTCCGCCGTGCGCAGGTAGGCCAGCGCCGTTGCGCTCAGGCTGCCCACGCCGTCGTCGAGCACCCCGATCACGCGACAGGGATTGGGATCTTTCGTTGTGCAGATATCCATATAGGCTATTCCGTATCAAAGTCGGTGTGGTGGGTGTGTCCGATGCCCGTGCGTCCGGCCGTAGCCGGTTTGGGCCTGGGTTGCGCCGGGGCCGAAATGACGTCGGCCACCAGGTTGCCCGAGAAATCACACACCAGCACCCGCAACTGGAACGCACGTCCGTAACGCTCAGGTGCGGTCAAAGTGTCAATGGCGCGTTGGGCCAGCACGCGGTGAAACGCGTCGCCAAGCCCGCGCTCAACCATCAGCTCCGCCCCAAACCGGGCCGTTTCCGCTTGGCTGATGGCGATGCAGTCCTCTTCACTGGCCCCGATGTGGCGCGCAAGCTCGGCCACCAGATCGGTATCCACCACGTTGCGGTTGGCATGGGTGATGGTTTCGCCTTGCGCGATCTTGGTGAGCTTGCCGACCATCACGCCCAGCACGACTTGCGTGATGCCCTGGGCCACCACTTCGTCCAGCGCGTAGCGCAAGAAATCCCCCATCTGGACGAAGCAGGCCGCCGGCAGCTCGGGACGCTCCCGGCGCAATGTCGTCATGGCGAAGGTTTCGGTCCGGCCACCCGTGGTCAGCGCCACCACGTCGTGGCCCAGGGTCGCGGCCACCTGGATGCCCTGCACAACGCTGGCCCGCCACGCAGCTGTTGAATAGGGCTTGACGATGCCTGTGGTGCCCAAGATGCTGATGCCGCCCAAAATACCCAGGCGGGCATTGGTCGTCTTCTTGGCCATTTCCTGGCCACCCGGAACGCTGATGGTGACCTCCAGGCCATGGGTGTTCAGGAGGTCGCTCGCGACTTCGCGCAGGTTGTCGGCGATGTTTTGCCGCGGCACGGCATTGATGGCCGGGCCGCCCACGTCCAGGCCCAAGCCGGGCATGGTCACGGTACCGACGCCGTCACCGGCGCGAAAGGACACCACGCCGGCCTGCCCAGGCTGCACACGCAGGTCGACGGTCAGATGGGCGCCATCGGTGCAGTCGGGGTCGTCGCCCGCGAACTTGATCACCATGGCATGCGCGGACTGTGCGTCGCAACGGCCGCCATGCACCACAAAACGCACCCGGCTGCCATTGGGCAGCAGGCATTCCACTTCAGCCGGGACCGTGCCGCCGACCAGGCCCATCGCGGCTGCCCGCGCGGCCGCGGCCGAACATGCACCGGTGGTGAAACCGGTGCGGGTGCCGCGTTGACTGGCTTTGTCCGTCATGGCTGGTGCACGCTCAAGCGGACAGTGCCGCGTGGGCCGAAGCCTTTTGGCGCTCTTCGGCCAAGGCCAGCAAAGCGTGCAAGGCTGCCACCACCAGGGTAGAGCCTCCTTTGCGGCCCCGGATGAGAATCCAGGGGACATCGAAGACCGTGGACATCAAGTCTTTCGATTCCGCCGCAGCGACAAACCCCACGGGCATGCCCACCACCAGGGACGGACGCACCCCTTCCTCGCGGATCAGGCGAACCAGTTCGATCAGGGCGGTCGGCGCGTTGCCGATGCCCACAATGGCGCCGTTCAGCAGCCCCAGCCGATGGGCCTTGCGCATGGCTTGCACCGCCCGGGTGGTGTCTTGCGCCTTGGCGGCCTCGATCACATCTTCATCGCTGATGAATTGGTGTGTCCGCATCCCGAAGTGTGCGAGCCGGGGTTGCGACAGGCCCGAGCAAATCATCTCGACATCGGCGACCACGGGGGTGTTGCCGCGCAACATCGCCTGAATGCCCGCGTCCACCGCAACGGGGTGAAAGTCGGTCAGGCCGTTGAATTCGAAATCGGCATTGGCGTGGATCATGCGGCGCACGATGGGCCATTGCTCGGCGCGGTAGGCGTGCGGCCCCACTTCGGCATCGATGATGGCGAAGCTGTCGTGCTCAATCGCTTGTCCCGCGCGGGTGAGTTGTTCGGTGACGGTATTGACGGTGCTCATGCTGCCAGTACCTCGGTAGATTTATGCAGGACCACGGCGGCCTCCCCCGGCGCATGCCCGTGCGTGTGCTCGTGTGAGTGCCCATGCCCCATGTCGTGGGCGATTTCGCGGTAGCTGCAACCGTCGCACGGCAGCTTGCTGTCCGGGACACCGGCTTGCAGGTCGGCAACGCGCTGTTCCAGCAGCTCGAAGATCTCTTTTTCGAACCCAAAGTGCTGGGTGCACTCAAACCGGATCTGAGGGCACTGGACGCGCAGGTGCGCTACCTGGCGGTGGATGCGCTCCATCAAGGTACCCGTGAACAGGTAGTACGGCAGTACGACGATCTGGCGCATACCCAACAGCATTTGCCGCTGGACCACCCGCTCCAGCCGGGGCCATGAGATGCCGGTGAAGGCCAGATCGACCAGCTCGTGGTCCCCTTCTTCCTGCAGCCAGCGGGCCATCTTGGCCATCTCGCCATTGGCGCCCCGGTCCGAGGAGCCTCGGCCCAGCAGAACCACGCCGGTCGTGGTGGGGTCTGGCATATCCAGGCGGCCCATGGCATGGCGCAAGCGCCGCTTGAGAATCGCCAAAATGGGATCGCAAGCCGTGAGGTGTGGGGCCAAGACGATGTCGACGCCGGGGCAATGCTGCCGGGTGTGCTCGATCGCCTCCGGGAGCTCCATCTTGACGTGGCCCGCCGCGTTCAGGATCAGCGGCAACACCAGTAGACGACGCGAGGAACGTGCGGCCTGAAGCAGTCCATCATGGAGCGACGGGGATGCAAACTCAATGAAGCAGACCTCGATCCGCCAATCCGGACGACGGGCACGCCATTGCGCAACGAATTCACGGATCTCCTGGTTTCCGGAGTCTTCGCGGGAGCCATGCCCCACGATAAGAATGGTGTCGTGCGCAGTGCTCATGCGATTGCCTTTCGAAAGCGGTGGGTGAAGGCGGGGTCGTACAACTTGGACTTCGCCAGGTCTGGCCAATCGCTTGCGCCCAGCGTCGGGCTGGCAATGATCATGGCCTGGCTGACGATGCCGCTTTCACGGCAGCGTTGTTTGATGTCGGCCAAGGTGCCGCGCACGATGCGCTCCTGGCCTGGCCAACTGGCTTTGTGCACCACCAACATCGGAGCGTCTTCAGGCCAGCCGGCCGCACGCAGGCCAGCCTCCACCTTGTGCAGCAGCGTGATCGACAGGAAGATGCAAAGCGTGGTTTTGTGCGCCGCCAGCGATGCCAGGTCCTCGCCGGGGGGCATGGGCGTGCGCCCCTCGACGCGTGTCAGGATCACGCTTTGCGTCACCTCTGGCAGCGTCATGGATTCGCCCGCTGCCGCCATGGAGGCCATGGCTGACGAGACCCCCGGAACCACGGCCCAGCGGATGCCTTCAGCGGTCAACGGCCGCGTCATTTCGATCAAGGCGCCATACAGGCCCGGGTCGCCGGTCTGCAGTCGAACGACGGTTTCGTGGTGCTGTGCTTGCTCGACGAGCCACTCCGTCATCTGCTCCAGGGTCATGTCCTTGGAATCGCGGATCACGCAGTCGGGTGGTGCGTACAAGGTCGCGGCCTGGTCCACCAGCGACCCGGCAAACAATACCGCACCGGCTTGTTCCAGGAGCTTGCGCCCCTTGACGGTAATCAGCTCAGGGTCACCGGGGCCAGCGCCGACAAACCAAATCTGGCCCGGCGTCTGGCGCTGCGCGCCCTGCAGGCTGCCGCTATGATGCATTCGAATCCTCCCGTCGAATGGTTTCGTGACGTCACCATGCGGGGGAACGAAAAGAGGTCATGCGCCCAACGGCCTAAGCCGAAAAGGCAAGCCTGTTTCCTGTCTCCCCGGGAATGGTGCTTGCGCTTTTCGGGCCGGTATTCTGGCTCGCCTTCTTCCTTCTCCGCGCCTTCCCGTGTCTTGCACAGTGGCGTGTAGGCGGAGTTGTCAGGCTTACAGCAGCGGGGGCTGCGCCGGAATAACTGCATGGCAGTGTCACCGGCTTCCCGTTTGACGCCCCTCAATTGTTGAGGGGCGCACCCGAAGCGTTGCCATCTTAACAGATGACATTTATGGACCACAGAGGCCACCGGTCATTGGACTTTGGACGCGCCAGGCGCGCATTGAGGATGATCTGCTTTGAAGAATCCGAGACATCGTAGGCGTTGGTCTTTCGGCGATTCGGCCCCTGGAGTGGGGCTCAGGAGAAGTCGTGAGACGCAGTCGTTTTTCCGTCGAGCAAATCGTGACCGTGCCCAAGCAGGCCGAACTCGGCATGGCGGTGGCGAACGCGCGTGCCGCAAGACGGGCATCAGCGAGCAGATCTTTTAGCGCTGGAAAAAGCAGTATTGCAGCCCGGAGCCTGACCAGGCGAAGGCACTCAAGCAATTTGCAGGAGGAGAACGCGCGGCCCAAGAGGCTCGTGGCCGACCTCAGCCTGGACTAGGCGATTCTTCAGGATATCGCCCCAAAAAATGGCCGGGCCAACACTGAGGGTACGGGACTTGGATTAGGTCCGGAGCAACTGCAGCAATGGTCGTCGGGCCTGCCAATTCAGGCCCTGTGCATAAACAACGGTGCTTTGGGAATACTTGGAAATCGAACCCATTCGCGGAGTAATGGGTCACTCACTGCAGAAGCGAGGTTTGGTGCGGCTGGCGGGGATCGAACCCACGACCCTTGGCTTCGGAGGCCAATACTCTATCCACTGAGCTACAGCCGCGAATCCGTCAGACACGCTAGGCATGGCCAACAATTCAACCTTGCGATTATGACATGGGAAAACACCTGCGCAGGTCAGACCGCAAGCTTAAACCCCAGACCCCTCAAATAGACATCCACCGACATACGCCCGACAACGGCCAGCGGGAAACTCCCCTCATTCAACACCCAGCCGTGTATGAGCCCGACAAACAGCGAATGCAAACCCAAGGCCGCCTCCCGCGAAGTGACCGGCAATTGCAGCGACTGTCCCTTGGCAGCCAGCTCCAGGTCGCGCGCAAATTTCCCCTGGGAGCAGTCCGAACTCTCGACATGGCGCCCCCGCATCGCCTCCAACTCACCCACGTATTCCATCTTGAAGAGTGCGGTCTCGAACACCTTGCGGCGGCGCTCGTCGCCATCCATGCTCTCGAACACCATCTGTATGGACTCGCGCAAGCGCTCCAGAGGCGGGAGATCGCAGTACTTGTCGTCACAGATCTCGTCGAAGGGCATGCAGATGCGGCTCAGCATGGAGGAAAAAACATCCACCTTGTCCTTGAAGTGCCAGTACACCGCCCCCCTGGTGGCACCGGCCCGCTGGGCAATATCGCCCAATGAGGTTCGGGATACCCCCTTTTCAAAGAACACCTCTTCCGCAGCATCCAGCAGCTTCGTACGGGTCTCATCCGCCTCAGCCTTGGTCCTACGAACCATTTCTTTCCCCTTCTTGCTTCGCCGATTGCAACCACATGACGAATAAAGTCAAATCAATCCCCTTCCAGGGCGCCACCCAGCAATTATACATTTATGCATGTATGTATAATTGCGCACCAGTTTAGAAGGGATAGCACATCCCGACCCAAGGTAGGTTGTCCCAGACAACATGCCTTATCACCGTTCCAAATGTCAATCGGAAGGACGTTCATGCATCCCGTGTATGAAACAAACCAGGCAAACAAAGGTTTGCCCAAGGCAGCTGTACTCCCCCCCCGCGCCCTGGCCATTGGGCTGAGCCTGATCGCAGTGCTGGGCCTGGCCGCATGCGGGGACAAGAAGGGAGAGCAGGAAAAGGCGCAGGCGGCAGCGCACGCCCAGATTCCTGAAGTTGGCGTGATCACGGTGGCGTTGCAGGACGTGGCCATTGTTTCCGATCTGCCCGGCCGCCTCGAGGCCTTGAGGGTCGCCCAGGTCCGCGCCCGCGCTGCGGGCATCGTCCAGAAGCGTCTCTTCCAGGAAGGCTCCGACGTCAAGGCCGGCCAGTTGCTGTTCCAGATTGACAACACCCCCTACAAGGCCAATCTGCAAAGCGCCCAGGCCACACTGGCCCAGGCGGAAGCCGCCCTGGCCCAGGCATCCTCCGTAGCCCGCCGCTACAAGCCGCTGGTGGAGGCCAATGCCATCAGCAAGCAGGAATACGACACGGCCATCGCCAACGAGAAGGCGGCACAGGCCCAGGTGGCCGCTGGCAAGGCCGCGGTCACCAATGCCAATGTCAACCTGGGCTATGCTGCGGTGACTTCGCCCATCTCGGGCCGCATCGGCCGCGCACTGGTCACGGAGGGCGCGCTGGTGGGCCAGGGTGAAGCCACGCAACTGGCCACCGTCCAGCAGATCAACCCGATCTATGTGAACTTCACCCAGTCGTCGGATGACGTCTTCCGCCTGCGCCGCGCGCTGCAGGACGGCAAGCTGCAGAAGATCCCCGGCACCGACGCCGCCAAGGTGAAGATCATGCTGAGCGACGGCACGCCCTACAGCCATGATGGCAAGCTGCTGTTCGCCGATCTGACCGTGGACCCGACCTCGGGCCAGGTCACGCTGCGCGCCGAGGTGCCCAACCCGCAGGCCGCTCTGCTGCCGGGCCTTTATGTGCGCGTGCGCATCGAACAGGCCCAGGTCAGCAACGCCGCCCTGCTGCCGCAGCAGGCCGTCACCCGGACCGAGCAAGGCAATTCGGTGAGCATCGTCAGCGATGACGGCAAGATCACCAAGCGCAGCATCACCATCAACGGCACCAAGGACAACCAGTGGATCGTGACCGACGGCCTGAAGGCCGGCGAGAAGGTGCAGGTCGATGGTTTCCAGAAGCTGCAGATGATGCCGCCCGGCACCCCGGTCAAGCCCGTGGAATGGAGCGCTAACGGCAGCAAGCCGGCCCCCGCCGGTGCCGGCAAGGATGCCGGCAAGGCTGCGCCCGCGCCCGCAGCACCGGCGGCCGGCGGCAACGCTGAAACCAAGAAGTAAGAGGCCCCAGACATGGCCAAGTTTTTCATTGATCGACCCATTTTTGCCTGGGTCGTCGCTCTGTTCATCGTCGTGATCGGTGCACTGGCGATGACCAGGCTGCCGATCTCCCAGTACCCCAAGGTGGCACCGCCCGCCATCGTCATCAACACCGCCTACCCCGGCGCCTCTGCACAGGTGCTGGAGGACAGCGTGCTGTCGGTGATCGAACGCGAGATGAACGGCTCGCCCGGCATGGTGTACATGGAGTCCGTGGCCCAGGCCGACGGCACCGGAAGCATTACCATCAGCTTCGCGCCCGGCACCAACGAAGACCTGGCGCAGGTGGACGTGCAAAACCGCCTCTCGCGGGCCACGCCGCGTCTGCCCGCCTCGGTGACCCAGCAGGGCGTGCGCGTGGACAAGGCGGCGCGCAACTTCCTGCTGTTCGTGATGCTGTCTTCCGACGACCCGGCCTTCAACCCCACGGTGCTGGGCGACTATGCAGCGCGCAACATCGTTCCCGAAATCCAGCGCCTGCCCGGCGTGGGCCAGGCCCAGCTGTTCGGCTCTGAAAAAGCCATGCGCATCTGGTTCGACCCCGCCAAGCTGCGCGGCTACAACCTGTCCGCCGAAGACGTGGTGTCCTCCATCCGCAGCCAGAACGCCCAGGTGGCCAGCGGCTCGATCGGCGATCTGCCCAACATCACCGGCCAGAAGGTGGCTGCCACGGTGACCGTGCGCGGCCAGCTCTCGTCGGTGGAGGAGTTCGAGAACATCGTGCTGCGCGCGAACGTGGACGGCTCCACCGTGCGCCTGAAGGATGTGGCCACCGTGGAACTCGGCGGCCAGACCTATGCCACGTCCGCCCGCCTGAACGGCAAGGATGCCGTCGGCGTCGGTGTGCAGCTGACCCCCAGCGGCAATGCGCTGGCCACGGCGAAGGCCGTGCATGCCCGCATGGCCGAGCTGCAGAAGTACTTCCCCAAGGGCGTGAGCTACACCGTGCCCTACGACAGCTCCAAGTTCGTCGGCATCTCCATCGAGAAGGTCGCGCACACCCTGGTCGAAGCCATCGTGCTGGTGTTCCTGGTGATGTTCCTGTTCCTGCAGAACTGGCGCTACACGCTGATTCCCACCATCGTCGTGCCTATCGCCCTGCTCGGCACCTTCGGCGTGATGCTGGCCATGGGCCTGTCGATCAACGTGCTGGCCATGTTCGGCATGGTGCTGGTGATCGGTATCGTGGTGGACGACGCCATCATCGTGGTGGAAAACGTCGAGCGCATCATGTCCGAGGAAGGACTGCCGCCGCGCGAGGCCGCCCACAAGGCCATGAGCCAGATCTCGGGCGCCATCGTCGGCGTGACCCTGGTGCTGATCGCGGTGTTCATCCCGCTGGCCTTCTTCTCCGGCTCCACCGGCAATATCTACCGCCAGTTCTCGGTCGTGATGGTCGCGTCGATTGCCTTCTCCGCCTTCATGGCGCTGACCCTGACGCCCGCGCTGTGCGCGACTCTGCTCAAGCCCGTGGAAGCCGGCCACCACCACGAGAAGAAAGGCTTCTTCGGCTGGTTCAACCGCGGCTTCTCGCGCACGGCCAAGAACTATGAAGGCTGGGTCTCGCGCATACTCAAGCGCACCATTCTGATGCTGGGCATCTATGCCGCCATCATCGGCGCCGCGCTGGTGATTTTCCGCGGCCTGCCCACCTCCTTCCTGCCCAGCGAAGACCAGGGCTACTTCATCGTGAACATGCAGCTGCCGCCCGGCGCTGCCAAGGAGCGCACGATGGAAGTGGTGAAGACCGTGGAGAACGCCGTGCTGCAGCAACCCGAGGTGGCCAATCTGGTCAGCGTGGTGGGCTTCAGCTTCTCCGGCCAGGGTCAGAACGCCGCACTGGCATTCGTGCCGCTGAAGGACTGGTCCGAGCGCACCGATCCCAAGTCCTCCGTGGACAGCCTGGTCGGCCGCACCATGGGCATGATCGGCGGCATCCGCGATGCCTTTGTGTTCGCCGTGAACCCGCCGCCCATTCCCGAGCTCGGCAATGCCGTGGGCTTCTCGTTCCGCCTGCAGGACCGCGCCGGCCACGGCCACGAGGCCCTGGTCAATGCCCGCAACATGATGCTGGGCATGGCCTCGCAGAGCAAGGTGCTGGCCGGCGTGCGCCCGGATGGCCTGGAAGACGCGCCGCAGCTGCAGATCGTGATCGACCGCGACAAGGCCAACGCACTGGGCGTGGACTTCTCGTCCATCAACGCCGCGCTGTCTACCGCCCTGGGCTCTGCCTACGTGAACGACTTCCCCAACCATGGACGCCTGCAGCGCGTGGTGGTGCAGGCCAATGCGCCGGCGCGCATGCAGCCGGAGGACATCCTGCAGCTGAACGCGCGCAACTCCAAGGGCAACGCGGTACCGCTGGCCTCTTTTGCCACCACCAAGTGGGTCAAGGGCCCCCAGCAAACCGTACGCTACAACGGCTATCCCGCCATGCGCCTTGAAGGCGCCGCCGCCCCTGGCTACAGCTCGGGCGAGGCCATGGCCGAGATGGAAAAACTCGCGGCCAAGCTGCCCGACGGCTTCGGCTACGAATGGACCGGCCAGTCGCGCGAAGAAAAACTCGCCGGCTCGCAGGCCGTCTTCCTGTACGCATTCGCCATCCTGGCCGTGTTCCTGTGCCTGGCAGCGCTGTACGAGAGCTGGTCGATCCCGCTGTCCGTGATCATGGTCGTGCCGCTGGGCCTGCTGGGTGTGGTGCTGTCCACGCTGCTGCGCCAGTACTCGAACGATGTGTACTTCCAGATCGGACTGGTCACGGTGATCGGCCTGTCGGCCAAGAACGCGATTCTGATCATCGAGTTCGCCAAGGACCTGCAGGCCGAAGGCAAGGGACTGATGGAGGCCGCGCTGGAAGCCGCGCACCTGCGGTTCCGCCCCATCATCATGACCTCGCTGGCCTTCGGCCTGGGCGTGGTCCCGCTGGTGATGTCCACGGGCGCGAGCTCGGCCAGCCAGCGCGCCATCGGCACCGGCGTGCTCGGCGGCATGGTGACGGGCACCTGCCTCGCGGTGTTCTTCGTTCCTGTTTTCTTCGTGGTCGTGCGCAAGCTGTTCGGCAGCAAGACACCGCCACACGCTCAGGCTGCAGCCCCGGCGGCAACGCATGGAGGCGCCAACCATGGCTAACACACTCATCCCTACCCTGCTGGCCAGCGCGCTGCTGGCGACCGGCTGCTCGTTCATCCCCAAGCTCGACAAGCCGGCCGCGCCGGTAGCCGCCAATTACCCGGTGGCCACCGAGGCCGGTGCCTCGGCGGCGGCCGACATTCCCTGGCAGAACTTCTTCACCGATCCCCGCCTGCAGCAGCTGATCTCCATGGCCCTGGAGAACAACCGCGACCTGCGCGTGGCGGTGCTGAACATCGAACAGGCCCGTGCGCAATACCAGATCCAGGCATCCAGGCAGTTGCCCGAAGTGGGCGTGGGGGCCAATGCTTCCCGCGGCGTCAGCCAGGTCACGGGCAAGGTAGGCAACACCTACACCGCCGGCCTGACCATGCCCAGCTGGGAGATCGACTTCTGGGGCCGCATCGGCAGCCTGAAGGAGCAGGCGCTGGCCCAATACCTCGCCACCGAGGAAGGCCGCAAGGCCGCCCAGGTGAGCCTGGTGGCCGCCGTGGCCAACATCTGGCTCGGCCTGCAGGCGGACGAGGAGCTGCTCGACATCTCCCGCCGCACGCTGAGCACGCGCGAGGAATCCATCAAGCTCACCAAGCTGCGCTTCGACTCCGGCGCCGCCTCGGAGCTGGATTACCGCCAGGCCCAGTCGCTGACCGAGAATGCCCGCGCCACGCTGGCGCAGCAGCAGCGTCAGCGCGCGCTCGATGCGAATGCGCTCACGCTGCTGGTGGGCCAGACCCTGCCCGAGGAGTTGCTGAGCAGCCTGCAGGGCAAGAAGCTGTCCGATCTGCCGCCGCTGGCCGACGTGCCGGCCGGTCTGCCGTCCGACCTGATGCTGCGCCGCCCGGACGTGCGCCAGGCCGAGCAGGCCATGGTCGCGGCCAATGCCAGCATCGGCGCGGCCCGCGCGCTGTTCTTCCCCAACATCTCGCTGACCGCGTCGGCGGGCTTTGCCAGCACCGAGCTGTCGCAGCTGTTCAAGTCCGGCTCCAAGGGCTTCAGCATCGCCCCGTCGCTGTACCTGCCGATCTTCACAGCCGGCCGCAACCAGGCCAACCTGAAGGCGGCCGAGGCCGGCAAGAAAATCGCCGTGGCCCAGTATGAGAAGGCCATCCAGACCGCCTTCCGCGAAGTCTCCGATGCCCTGGTCGGCCGGGCCACGCTCGCCAGCCAGCTGGATGCACAGCGCACGCAGCTGGAGGCCGAGTCGGTGCGCTTCAAGCTCTCCGACCTGCGCTACACCAATGGCGTGGCCAGCTACCTGGATCTGCTGGACGCGCAGCGTTCGCTGTTCGCACTGCAGCAGGCCACGGTGCAGGTCCAGCTGGCGCAGTTGCAGAACCAGGTCAACCTCTACAAGGTGCTGGGCGGCGGCTGGACCGAGCCCGCGGCCCAGCCGGCCGCGGCCAGCACCCAGGGCACTGCAGCGCAATAAGCGCGCGCAGTCCTGTCCAAGGCGCCTTTCAGGCGCCTTTTTTCATCGCCGGGCCACCCCAAGATGAAAACACCCCTCCCGGAGGGGCAGCGACCACGCACAGCGGGGAGCGTGGGGAGCCATTTTTCATCGCCGGGCCGCCCGGACTTGATCCAGCGCAAGCCCTTTATGGAGCCGCCGTCAACCCGGGTCGTCGTCCTGTGTCGTTGCAAAACCCCACTCATATAATGTTTCTCTAATTTCCGCCCACGCAAATCACAGAGGACTTCATGAGCGAACAACACGCCCATACCGGGCCGATCAAAAACCCGAAACAGCTTTTGCTTGCCGTTTTATTCGCTTTTGTGATCCCGATCTTCGTGATCATCGGCCTGGTCAAGTTCGTGACCTCGTCCGACACAGCGGGTGCGGGTGCCGGCTCCAGCCAGGCCGAGCGCGCCAAGGCCCTGCGCCTGCAGAAGGTGGGCTCCATCGAGATCCGCGACGCCAACCGCCCCCTGCGCAGCGGCGAAGAAGTCTTCAAGGCCCAGTGCTCGGCCTGCCATGCCACCGGAGCGGCCGGCGCCCCCAAGTTCCAGGATGCCGCAGCCTGGGGTCCTCGCATCAAGCAGGGCCTGGAAACACTGGTGCACTCCGCGCTGACCGGCAAGGGCGCCATGGCCGCCCAGGGCGGCGGCGACTTCAACGATACGGAAATCGCCCGTGGCGTGGTCTACATGGCCAATGCCGCCGGAGCCGGCTTCCCCGAGCCCAGCGCTGCGGCTGGCGGCGCGGCATCCGCAGCGCCCGTTGCCGCACCGGCACCCACACCCGCACCGGCGGCCCCTGCCCCGGCAGAAAATGCCGCGGCCGCAGCACCCGCTGCGCCTGCGCCGGCCGCGCCTGCCGCAGCCTCCAATGCCGGCAAGGACCTGTACAGCACGACCTGCGTGGCCTGCCACGGCAGCGGCGTGGCGGGAGCGCCCAAGTTCGGCGACAAGGCCGCCTGGGCACCGTTCATTGCCCAGGGCCTGGACACCATGGTGCAGAAAGCCACGCAAGGCATTGGCGCCATGCCTCCCAAGGGCGGCTCCACGGCCTCGGATGCCGACTTCAAGGCGGCCATCCAGTACATGGTGGACAACGCCAAGTAAGCCGGTCCAGGCCCGCTTATCAACCGGCTGCGGCCGGTTTTTTTATTGTCAAATCAGCCTCTCGTGCTCATAAACAAAGCACCAAGAGCTATATATTTAGGAGTAACTCAAGCTGCAGCCGCCAGCGCCTGCGGGCTTTGCCGGTAGCCAAAGCGCGCCGCCAGCGCGCCGCGCGGCAGCTCCTGCGGCTCGGCCAGCCAGCCGCGTTCCAGCGCCCGGGCCGCATCGTCCATGTCCTGCGAATGCACCCGGCCCAGCCCCTGCGGCAGCTGCAGATACAGATGGCCTTCGTCGTCCAGCACCACCTGCTGCACCTCCGTCGTCGCCAGCACCTCCCCGGTATGGGCCTTCAGCTCCAGCTCCGCATCGGTGCAGCGCAGGCGCCACACCCAGGGCGCGGCCTCCAGCTCCACGAAGACGCGCTGCGGCCCGTTCTGGAAATACCAGCAGCCGCGCTCGTCGGTGTCGTAGTTGCGGGCGATGAACGCCATCAGCTTCTCATGGCGCAGCAGCGTGCCCTTGGCGCCCTCGCGGCCGCTGGCAAAACTGCCGCAGGCCTGGGCGTCGCCGTCGCGCAGCCACCATTGGCCGCGCGCATCCAGGCCCAGCCAGCCGTAGCACGCCGGCACGTTGGGCCACTTGGCCATGGCCTGCCTGACGATGTCATCCATTGCTCTGCTCCTTGTTGTCTTCCAGCCACTGGGCCAGCCATGCGGTCACGGCCTGCGGCATGGCCAGCAGATGGGCCGGCCAGGCACCGCTCGAAAAACCTACATGGCCGCCGTGCGGCGGCTGCCATAACTGTACGGCCGCGCTGACATCCTTTCGTGCCGGCAGGCTGGCCGCCGGCACGAAGGGATCGTTGCGCGCATTGAGCAGCAGCAGCGGCACGGCCACCTGCCGCAGCCAGGGCTTGGCCGAGGCCCGGCGCCAATAATCGTCGGCACCGGCGAAGCCGTGCACGGGCCCCGTGAAGATATCGTCGAAGGCATGCAGGTCGCGTGCGCGCCGCAAGGCCGTCCGGTCGAACAGGCCCGGCGACAGCTCCCACTTGGCCAGGGCTTTGGGCACCAGGGTGCGCAAAAACATGCGCGTGTAGAGCCGGCGGTTCACGCCCTGCCCCAGCTGCAGGCCCGCGGCCATCAGATCGAGCGGCGCGCAGACCACGGCGGCGGCACGCACCACGTCCCGGGCCGCCTCCTGCTGCTGGCCGGCCCACAGGGCCAGCGCATTGCCGCCCAGCGAGACCCCCATGGCCAGCAGATCGCCGCCGACCTGGCCGCGCAGGCGGCGCAGAATCCAGTCCAGCTCGGCCGCATCGCCCGAGTGGTAGGCACGCGGCAGGCGGTTGGGCTCGCCGCTGCAGCCCCGGAAATGCGGCACCACCAGTCGCCAGCCCCGGTCCGCACAGACCCGGGCCAGCGCCAGGGCATAGTGGCTGGCCGAAGACCCCTCCAGGCCGTGGAACAGCACCAGCGTCGGCACATGCGTCGGAGCCTGCGGCGCGCTCCCCGGCGCGGCGACATCCAGGTCGATGAAGTCGCCGTCCGGCGTCTCCCAGCGCTGGCGCTGCCAGCGCACATCCGCACGGCACGGGCCGCGCGTGCTGGCGCACAGAGCCGACCAGATGGTCTGCACATGGCCGCCGGGCTGCCACCAGGGCGCACGAAAATCCTGCACCGGCGCTACCCCCGCCTGCCCCACTCGGGCCAGGTCACAGGGGGCGCCCTCAAGGCGCTCAACGAAATCACGGTGGTCATATGCACACTGCTCCAGGCAGGAAAGAGCTGCCTGCATTGTGCGTTTTCTCCCACTCCAAGCACAGCCGGCGCCGTCAAACCCGGGCCCAAGCCATGTGCTATCGTTTCAATCCTCTCATCGCCCAGGAAAGACGCTCTCATGAAACGCTGGCTCCTCTGGATCGCGACGGTCGCGTCGCTGCTCTCCCTGACTGGCTGCGGCTACAACGATTTCCAGCGCCTGGATGAAAAGTCCAAGGCCGCCTGGAGCGAAGTGCTCAACCAGTACCAGCGCCGGGCCGACTTGGTGCCCAACATCGTGGCCACGGTCAAGGGCGAGGCCAGTTTCGAGCAGGACACGCTGACCCGCGTGATCGAGGCACGTGCCAAGGCCACCTCCATCCAGGCCACGCCCGAGCTGGTCAACAACCCCGAGGCCTTCAACAAGTTCCAGCAGGCCCAGGGCGAGCTCTCCAGCGCACTGTCGCGCCTGATGGTGGTGTCCGAGCGCTATCCGCAGTTGCAGGCCAACCAGGGCTTCCGCGACCTGCGCGTGACGCTGGAAGGCACCGAGAACCGCATCACCGTGGCCCGCAACGATTACATAGGCACCGTGCAGGCCTATAACGTGCTGGCGCGCAGCTTCCCGAGCAACATCACGGCCAAGGTGCTAGGCTACGCCGTCAAGCCCAACTTCACCGTGCAGAACGAGGCGCAGATCTCCCAGCCGCCCAAGGTGGACTTCTCCGCCCCCGCCCAACCGGCGCCGGCAGCCAAGCCGTAACAGCAGGCCCTGGCCTTGAACACACCGTCCATGCCCCTCTGGAGAGCGCTGGCCGCCCTGCTGCTGGCCTGGCTGTGGCTGCTGCCCGGCCAGGCCCAGACCGCCGGCACGCAACGCCAGCCCGTGCCCCAGCTGACAGGCCGCGTGATCGACCAGACCCGGACGCTGGACGCCGCCGAGCAGCAGCAGCTGTCGCAGCAGCTCAAGGCGCTGGAGGACAGCACGGGCGCGCAGGTCGTGGTGCTGATGGTGCCGACCACGGCGCCCGAAGACATTGCCGCCTATGCCAACCGCGTGGCCCAGGACTGGAAGATCGGCCGCCGCGACATCGGCGACGGCCTGCTCGTCATCGTGGCCAAGGACGACCGGCGCATGCGCCTCGAGGTGGCGCGGCGCCTCGAGGGCGCGATTCCCGACATCAAGGCCGCGCAGATCATCGACCAGGCCATGAAGCCCCGCTTTCGCCAGAACGACTATGCCGGTGGCCTGTCCGCGGCCGTCGAGCAGCTGTCCATGCTGATCCGCGGCGAGCAACTGCCGGCGCCCGCGCCGCGTCAGTCGGCCCCGGCCCGGCCCGGATCGATTGGCGACTACGCCGGCTTCCTGCTGCCGGTGCTGTTCTTCGGCTTTCCGCTGGCGATTGCGCTGGCGCGCTCCCTCTTCGGGCGCGGCCTGGGCTCGCTGATCGTCGGCGGGCTGGCCGGCGGCGCGGCTTTCCTGGTCACCAGCAGCCTGCTGATCGCGGGCGCTGCGGCCTTCCTGGGGCTGCTCTTCACCCTGCTGTCCAATCTTTCGCGCTCGGGCGGTGGTCCCTATATCGGCGGCGGCGGCTCTGGCGGCTCTGGCGGCTCTGGCGGCTGGAGCGGCGGTGGAGGTGGTGGTGGCTTCGGCTCGGGCGGGGGCTTCAGCTCGGGCGGCGGGGGCAGCTTTGGTGGCGGCGGCGCCTCGGGAGACTGGTGATATGGCGAGTATTTTTCATCGCTTTGTACGGCTGGCGCGGCACCGCTGGACCGAGATGCACCTGCGCCAGGCCCTGCCGCCGCAGGCCCTGCGGGAACTGGAGGCCTTGATAGCTCGCAGCGAACTGCGCCACACCGGCCAGGTGCGCATCTGCGTGGAGGCCGGGCTGCCATTCAGCTACATCTGGCACGACGCCACGGCCCGCCAGCGGGCGCTGTCCATGTTCGGCAAGCTGCGCGTCTGGGATACCGAGCACAACAACGGCGTGCTGATCTATCTGCTGCTGTCCGACCATGCCATCGAAATCGTGGCCGACCGCGCCCTGCACCGCACCATGAGCGAGGCGCAATGGCGGACGCTCATCAGCGACATGCAGTCGGCCTTCCAGGGCGGGCATTTCCACATCGGCCTGATGTCGGCGCTCGAGCGCGTCAGCCACCAGCTCGAGACGCATTTCCCGAGCCAGCCGGCCCCCCAGGGCTCGGGCCCAGGCAACGGCGGCCTGCCCGACGCGCCCGTGGTCGAGCGGCATCTGCCCGGCAAGGCACGGCAGGAATGAGACTGCGCGAAAGCTACTGAATTCATAGCTATCAGCGTATATTTTTTAATGAATTTCAAGTGCAATCACCTTGAGATTCATAGCTAACATGGGCCACCCGCTCTGCTTTTTGCCATCCACCGCTCAGTCTAGCTGACTGCCTGCCTGCCCACCAGCGGGTGCGGCTCGAAAGCGCCGATGTGCACGAATAGCGCGCGTCGCTCCACGGCACCCGGGTTCCGGCCAACCGCATGCGTTGCTGAGCCGGGAGGCTTCAAAGCATGGCATTGCCGCAAATTGCATCTTCCGGTCGATCTGACCACTTGTGCCGGTTATCGCTGGCCAGTCCGCTGGTTATGACCGGCTGCGTTCGGCTGTGGATTCAACCGATCGACATCCGTAGACAGATCGTCGACAATCCAACGGCCGAATAATTCCAATAAGCAGGAAGCTTATGTCAATTGATTAGTGGAGGGCTGTCGATGCCGCTGCGGCGGGGTAGACGCAGCTGGCATGCCTCGATCCAGGTAGTTGAAATCCGACAGAATCGCAAATCTTTCGTTCGAAACTCAAATCCTGAACACCCATGGAAGCCTCAAAATCCACGTCAGCATTGGTTTCCACGCCAATGTCCATCCAATGGACCGGACACTACTGATAAAAAGCGAAGAAGAATGAAAAAGAGGATAGCAATGCTCATGGTCGCATCCGCCTTGCTGGTCGGTTGTGCAACCCCTTACCAAAAGACCGGTGGCTTCGTGCTGGGCGGCTACAGCGAAAACAAGATCAGCGACACCGTTTATCAGGTGAAATTCAACGGCAACGTCAAAACCAGCAAGGACATGGTTTGGTATTACTGGATTTATCGCTGTGCGGAACTGACTAAATCTAAGGGCTATTCGAATTTCATGCTTTATCCGGACATCGCCATCCCACTGCCTCCACCCAAAGTCAGTTTGCTAGAGAAAGGCGTGCGGCCTGCCAGTATGGCGAACGTTGACGGTCTGGGAGACTCCGACAACTATCGCGCCGTGAGAACCGGCGGCGCTCCATCCTATATTTACATCCCCGGTGGCACATCCACGATTACGACATGGTCGTCCCACGCCTATGTACGCTTTGTCAAAGACAACGAACCGGGCGTGTTTTCTTATTTCCGTGCGCAGCCAATTCTCGATCAATTGAAACCTTATGTGGAATCCAGTGGCAAAGAGCCGGTCCCGACACGAGAAAAGATTATCAGCTCTGCACTGGTAAACCTTAAGGCGTATCCCAACACGGCCGGTCAACTTCCCAGTTCCGGCGGCAAAAATACTCTCGCTGACTTTGACGGCCTGCTCCCACCTGCAAAATAACGAACATGAGACGCTCACGCGCCATTTTGAAGGCCTCGGCGATTGCCATCGCCTGCGGCGGTTTATACAACGCCTCCGCGTACGCACTGGACGCCGAAGAAATTTTCCGGCGCGTGTCGCCTGCCGTCGTGATGGTCAAAACCTACGATGAAAAAAATACGCAGCTAGGAACCGGTAGCGCAGTCACGGTCGCGCCGGAAAGCCTGCTGACCAACTGCCATGTGCTTGCCAGGAGCCGCCGCATCGAGATCAAGCATGAAGACGCCAGATACGATGCGGAACTCGTGCATATAGACGTTGAGCGCGACCTGTGCCAGATACGTGCGCGCGGCTTCAAGGCCAAACCGGTTGAGATCGGCAATAGTGATGCGGTCCCTGTGGGTAAAAAGGTCTATGCACTAGGCAATCCGCGCGCCCTTGAGTTGACGCTTTCCGACGGTCTCGTGGCGGCCCTACGCAGGGATGGAAGTGGAGTGCTGCGGTACATCCAAACCACCGCGCCGATTTCCCCCGGATCGTCCGGCGGCGGCCTGTTCGACCCCGACGGCAAACTGATCGGCATCACGGCCATGGTGCGGCTGGACAGCCAGAACATGAATTTTGCAGTGCCGATCAACATGCTGCGAGATCTACCTGAGCGTAGCCGGCAGGCGCTAGCGGCGCACAAGGCTAATTCCACGCCACAGGTTGCCAGCATTGCCCTCCCAGGTAGCACAACTCCCCCAAGCGTTACGGCACCCCCGGTAAAAACAGATGAATCCAAACCATCACGCACAGAGGAGAAACAAGTTACCGGTTCTGATTTGAGTGAAGTGATCAGCCATATGAACAAGGCGCACTTTCGTGGCTCTAGCGACTACGGTGTAACGAACGTATACCTGAGCGGTGACGATAGATATGTGACGTTCACTGGAGCAATCAGCGGGAACGTTGGCTCCGGCGGTTGGTACACCACAGGTGACGACCTACTTTGCTTTAATATGCACGGCGCATTTAATTTTAAAAAACTGGATGGCTGCTATCGGTTGTTCCAGTCGGGGCCAAGGCAGTATGCATTACGCTCGAAAGATGGCTCAACCATTCTGAAAACATTTTCGGATCAAATAAATTACCATGACATCAACTAATTGTCGAGCTTTTTAGGCAATGCAACGGCGTTGCCACTTAACATGCCGTTACATGCAGACGCTGGCGGCTCCTGCGAAAACATGCGTTAGGCGTCCGCTATCGTGAACGTCGACGGTCCGCGATGGGTCGCTTGCTGCCAATGCTCAGCTCAAGCCTGCCGTCATCTCATAGCGAAATGCTGGTCCAGGAAGACCAGCGCCGCACCAACCCCGGGCGGCGTGCAGCCGCAGAATGCGCGCCCGTCCTGCGCGGGAAATGTGACACGCTGTGTTAGCGTCACGACATCTCCAAAGCTCTCCTCAACGAAAGCCATTGCATGAAGAAAACCCTGTTCTCCCTCGCCATCGTCAGCGCCACCCTGGCACTGAGTGCCTGCTCCTCGATCAGCCCTCGCGGCGCCGAGACCCCGCAGGAGTACGACTACGTGGTCAGCTGCAAGCTCAAGCAGGACGATCCCAAGAAGTGCGAGGCACAGGTGCGCGCACTGTGCGAAGACCCCGGCAAGGCCGTGATCAGGAAGTCACGCCATGTGGACCCCAAGGACAACTCCGTGGTCTACGCCTACCAGGCCAGCTGCAATTAAGCAGCCGTATCGCTATTATTAAAGGAGGAGCTAAAGGCGCTCGATAATTAATGCTTTGAAAGCCATAAAACTTTCAAATCAAGATTCAATCAGCGCCGAAAGCTCCCGAAATAAGAGCACACATGAAAAAAGCCGCCATTCCTGGCGGCTTTGTCGCATCGGCTCGCAAGGCGCACGGCCCTGCGCTGCCCGATCAATGCTTCTGGCGGAACTTGCGCAGAGCGGCGATCTGGGCGGCCATGATGGCCAGCTCGGATTGCGCACGTGCGAGGTCGATTTCGCTCTTGGCGTTCTTCAGCGCTTCCTCGGCCTCGGCCTTGGCGCGCTCTGCCTTTTCGGCGTCCAGATCGGCACCGCGGATGGCAGTGTCGGACAGCACGGTCACGGCATTGGGCTGCACTTCGAGGATGCCACCGGCCACGAAGACGAACTCTTCGCTGCCATCGGGCAATTCGATGCGCACCGAGCCGGGCTTGATGCGCGTGATCAGCGGCGTGTGGCGGGGATAGATGCCCAGTTCGCCGGCTTCACCGGGCAGGGCAACAAAGCGCGCTTCACCGGAGAAGATGGACTCTTCGGCACTGACCACATCAACGTGGATGGTGTTCATCTTTGCTCCTCAGAAAAGGTAGGGGCTGATTCCTAAAACTAACACGGCCTGAGCGAGAGACGCCAAGCAAGGGCCGCCCCGCAGCGAGGGCGTCGTCCCCCTCCCGAAGAGAGAGGGGGAAGCGGCGTAAGCCGCTCAGGGGGTGAAAGTCCGTTAGGCTGCCAGCTTCTTGGCCTTCTCGAAGGCTTCGTCGATGGTGCCAACCATGTAGAAGGCTTGCTCGGGCAGGTGGTCGCACTCGCCGTTGGCAATCATCTTGAAGCCGCGGATGGTTTCGGCCAGGGGCACGTACTTGCCGGGAGCGCCGGTAAACACTTCAGCCACGTGGAAAGGCTGCGACAGGAAACGCTGCATCTTGCGAGCGCGGGCCACGGTCAGCTTGTCTTCGGGAGCCAGCTCGTCCATGCCCAGAATGGCGATGATGTCGCGCAGTTCCTTGTAGCGCTGCAGCGTGCCCTGCACGTCGCGAGCCACCTTGTAGTGCTCTTCGCCCACGACCTGGGGGTCCAGCTGACGGCTGGTGGAGTCCAGGGGGTCCACGGCGGGGTAGATGCCCAGCGAAGCGATGTCACGCGACAACACCACGGTGGAGTCCAGGTGGGCGAAGGTCGTGGCAGGCGAAGGATCGGTCAAGTCGTCGGCAGGCACGTAGACGGCCTGGATCGAGGTGATCGAGCCCACCTTGGTCGAGGTGATACGCTCTTGCAGCTTGCCCATTTCCTCGGCCAGCGTAGGCTGGTAGCCCACGGCGGAAGGCATGCGGCCCAGCAGAGCGGAGACTTCGGTACCGGCCAGCGTGTAGCGGTAGATGTTGTCCACGAAGAACAGCACGTCCTTGCCTTCGTCACGGAAGGCTTCGGCCATGGTCAGGCCGGTCAGCGCCACGCGCAGACGGTTTCCTGGGGGCTCGTTCATCTGGCCGTAGACCATGGCCACCTTGGAGTCGTTCAGCGACTCCTGGTTCACCACGCCGGCGTCCGACATTTCGTGATAGAAGTCGTTGCCTTCACGGGTACGCTCGCCCACACCAGCGAACACCGACAGACCACCGTGGCCCTTGGCGATGTTGTTGATGAGTTCCATCATGTTCACGGTCTTGCCCACGCCGGCGCCACCGAACAGACCCACCTTGCCGCCCTTGGCGAAAGGAGAGATCAGGTCGATCACCTTGATGCCGGTTTCCAGCAGTTCCTGCGAGGGCGACAGTTCGTCGTAGGCAGGAGCCTTGCGGTGGATGGGGGCGGTCAGGGTCTGGTCCACGGCGCCACGTTCGTCGATGGGGTTGCCCAGCACGTCCATGATGCGGCCCAGGGTCGCCTTGCCCACGGGCACGGTGATGGGGTTGCCGGTGTTGGTGACCATCAGGCCACGCTTGATGCCGTCCGAAGAACCCAGGGCAATGGTACGCACCACGCCGTCGCCCAGCTGCTGCTGGACTTCCAGGGTCAGGGCCGAGCCTTCGAGCTTCAAGGCGTCATACACCTTGGGCACCTGGCCGTGGGCAAATTCCACGTCCACCACGGCGCCGATACATTGAACAATCTTGCCCTGAACGCCTGCGTTCACTTGGGTGTTCTCTTGAGCCATTTCGTTTGCTCCAATCTGTTTGTCTGTTAAAGCCGTTTACACAGCGGCGGCGCCTGCCACGATTTCCGACAACTCGGTCGTGATCGCTGCCTGGCGCGTCTTGTTGTAGACCAGCTTCAACTCGCTGATGACGTTGCCGGCGTTGTCGGTTGCGGCCTTCATGGCCACCATGCGCGCCGATTGCTCGGACGCCATGTTTTCCGCCACCGCCTGGTACACGAGGGATTCCACGTAACGAACCAGCAGTTCGTCGATGACGCTCTGGGCGTCGGGTTCGTAGATGTATTCCCAGCTTGCACCCGTCTTCTCGGCTTGCAATTTTTCGGACGACAGGGGGAGCAGCTGCTCCACCACCGATTCCTGCTTCATGGTGTTGATGAACCGGGTGTACGCAACGTACACCTTGCTCAGCTTGCCCTCAGCATATTGGTCCAGCAGCACCTTGACCGGCCCGATGAGCTTGTCGAGATGAGGCGTGTCACCCAGGCCCGTGGCATGGGAGACCACCTTGGCGCCAACACGGTTCAGGAAACCCAGTCCCTTGCCGCCGATGGCCACTGCGTCCGTCGAAACACCCGCATCCTGCATTTCGCGCAGCTTGGTCGTGACGACACGCAACACGTTGGTGTTCATGCCGCCGCACAGCCCCTTGTCCGTCGTCACCACGATGACGCCGGCCTTCTTGGCATCGTTCACTTTCATGAACGGATGCTCATACTCGGGGTTGGCTTGACCAAGATTGGCGGCAATGTTGCGGATTTTTTCGCTGTAGGGGCGGGCAGCCAGCATCCGGTCCTGCGCCTTGCGCATTTTGGATGCAGCCACCATTTCCATGGCTTTGGTGATCTTCTTGGTGTTTTCCACCGATTTGATCTTGCCGCGTATTTCCTTACCTGCTGCCATGTCGGCTCCTCGTCCGGATTAAGCGAACGACTTCTTGAACGCCACGATGGCGGCGTTCAATTCGGCCTCGTCCTTGCCTTCCTTGTCGAAAGCACGGTTTTGGTTCAGGCGCTCCAGCAGGGCAGCGTGGCTGGTCTTCAGGAACTGGTGCAGACCAGCTTCGAAGGACAGCACTTGCTTGACTTCGATGTCGTCCATGAAGCCCTTGTTCACTGCGAACAGCGAAGAGGCCATCAGAGCGGTCGACAGAGGAGAGTACTGAGCCTGCTTGAGCAGTTCGGTCACGCGGGCGCCGCGGTCCAGCTGCTTGCGGGTGGCGTCGTCCAGATCGGAAGCGAACTGCGCGAACGCAGCCAGTTCACGGTACTGGGCCAGGTCGGTACGGATACCGCCGGACAGGCCCTTGACCAGCTTGGTCTGGGCCGAGCCACCCACGCGCGACACCGAGATACCGGCGTTGATGGCGGGACGGATACCGGCATTGAACAGGCTGGTTTCCAGGAAGATCTGGCCGTCGGTGATCGAAATCACGTTCGTGGGAACGAAAGCGGACACGTCGCCAGCCTGCGTTTCGATGATGGGCAGAGCGGTCAGGGAACCGGTCTTGCCCTTGACTTCACCCTTGGTGAAGGCTTCGACGTAGTCGGCGTTGACGCGAGCGGCACGCTCCAGCAGACGGCTGTGGAGATAGAACACGTCGCCGGGGAAGGCTTCACGGCCTGGGGGACGGCGCAGCAGCAGCGAAACCTGACGGTAAGCCACGGCCTGCTTGGACAGGTCGTCATAAACGATCAGTGCGTCTTCGCCGCGGTCGCGGAAATATTCGCCCATCGTGCAGCCCGAGTAGGCCGACACGTACTGCATGGCAGCGGATTCGGAAGCGGTGGCAGCCACGACAATGGTGTATTCCATTGCGCCGGCCTGCTCCAGAGCGCGCACCACGTTCTTGACCGAAGAGGCCTTCTGACCGATGGCCACGTAGATGCAGGTAACGCCCTGGCCCTTCTGGTTGATGATGGCGTCGATGGCGACGGCCGTCTTGCCGGTCTGGCGGTCGCCAATGATCAGTTCGCGCTGACCACGGCCCACGGGAACCATGGAGTCGATGGACTTGATGCCGGTCTGCAGAGGCTGGTCCACGGATTGACGGGCGATCACGCCGGGAGCGACCTTTTCGATCACGTCGGTCATCTTGGCGTTGATCGGGCCCTTGCCGTCGATGGGCTGACCCAGGGCGTTCACCACGCGGCCGACCAGTTCGGGGCCCACGGGCACTTCCAGAATGCGACCCGTGCACTTGACGATGTCGCCTTCCTTGATGTGCTCGTAAGCGCCCAGAATCACGGCGCCCACGGAGTCGCGTTCCAGGTTCAGAGCCAGGCCGAAGGAGGCTTGGCCGTCGGCGCCTGCGGGGAATTCCAGCATTTCGCCAGCCATCACATCCGACAGGCCGTGCACGCGCACGATACCGTCGGTCACGGAGACCACGGTGCCCTGATTGCGGACGTCGGTGCTAGCAGCCAGCCCTTCGATGCGGCTCTTGATCAATTCAGAAATTTCTGCGGGATTGAGTTGCATGACTCTTTCCTTCTTTCTTGTGTTTAGCCGAGACCTCAAGCGCGCATTACGCGGTGAGGGCCGCTTTCATTTGTTCCAGGCGGGCCTTGACCGAGGTGTCCAGCACTTCGTCACCCACCACGACGCGAACGCCACCGATCAGGGACTGATCTTGCTCAACCGAGAGGTTCAGCTTGCGGCCGAAACGCTTTTCCAGCGAGGCACCCAGCTCGACCAGAGCTGCGGCGTCGATGGGGAATGCGCTTTGCACGACTGCGTCCGAGGAGCCGGAAGCACGGTTGACGAGGCTGCGCAGTTGCGCGGCCATCTCCGGCAGGGCTGCCAGACGGCCGTTTTCGATGATGACACGCAGAAAGTTGCGCGCGACATCCGGCAACGCCGAACCGGCCACGCCCGTGATCACGCCGAACAGCTGCTCGTGCGTGACATTGGGATCGTCGGCCAGTTGGCTCAATTGCGGGTTGGCGGCAATCGCCGCCAATTCCTCCGCCCAGGCGACCGTGCCGGACAGGTCAGCACCTTGCTCGGTGCTGGCCTTGAACAGCGCATCGGCGTAAGGGCGGGCAATGGTGGCGAGTTCTGCCATTTTGCTCTTCCTTACAGCTCGGTCTTCAGGCGGTTCAGCAGGTCGGCGTGGACGCCGGCATTGACTTCCTTGCGGAGAATCTGCTCGGCACCCTTGACGGCCAGCACAGCCACTTGCTCGCGCAGGGCTTCGCGGGCGGCGACCGCCTGCTGCTCGGCTTCGGCGCGGGCAGCAGCAACAATCTTGTTGCCCTCTTCGGTTGCACGGGCCTTGGCCTCTTCGATGATGGCCTGGGCACGGCGTTCGGCGTCCGCAAGCCGCGATGCTGTCTCGTTGCGCGTAGCGGACAATTCCTGCTCGACGCGCTTGTTCACAGCGGTCAGTTCAGACTTGGCCTTGTCGGCAGCAGCGAGGCCATCGGCGATTTTCTGGGCTCGCTCATCCAGTGCCTTCGCGATCGGGGGCCACACGAACTTCATCGTGAACAGGGCCAGGATCAGGAAGACAACGAGCTGAACGAACAGGGTCGCGTTAATACTCACGGCAACACCTTTCTATTTAGGGCGTTGAACGGAGCTTAGGCCACCAGCTGGAAGGGGTTGGCGAAAGCGAACAGCAGGGCGATGGCCACGCCGATCAGGAAGGCGGCGTCGATCAGGCCGGCCAAGATGAACATCTTGGTTTGCAGTTCGTTGATCAGCTCAGGCTGACGAGCCGAGGATTCCAGGAACTTGCCGCCCATCAGTGCGATACCGATCGAAGCGCCGATAGCGCCCAGACCAACAATCAGACCACAAGCCAGAGCGACGAGACCGAGAACGTTTTCCATGATGACTCCTAGGGATTAAGGGAAAGTTGAATTGAAAGGGAAAGGTCAGTGAGCTTCATGTGCCTGGCCGAGGTAAATCAGCGTCAGCATCATGAAAATGAAGGCCTGCAGGGTGATGATCAGAATGTGGAAGATCGCCCAGATAGAGCCTGCAATGATGTGCCCCACGGGGAGCAACACACCAGAGAGCGACATAGCCGCTGCGCCACCCATCAGGGCAATCAGCATGAACACCAACTCACCAGCGTACATGTTGCCGAACAGTCGCATGCCGTGCGAAACCGTCTTGGCAACGTATTCAATGATCTGCATCGCCAGGTTAATCACACCCAGGATCACAGCAAAAATCGGATTCTTCGAGGTGCCGAACGGAGCGGTCACCAGTTCGTGGGCCCAGCCGCCGGCGCCCTTGATCTTCACGCTGTAGACCAGGCACAGCACCAGCACGCCGGTAGACAGGCCCAGCGTGGTGGACAGGTCGGCCGTGGGCACGACGCGCAGATAGGCGTGGTGGTCGCTGGTGGCGCCTTGCCACAGATAGGGCAGCAGGTCCACGGGCAGCATGTCCATGGCGTTCATCAGGAAGATCCAGACGAACACGGTCAGGGCCAGGGGAGCGATGAACTTGCGCGATTGCGCATTGTGGATGTTGGCCTTGGTCTGGTTGTCCACCATCTCGACCAGCATTTCAACGGCGGCCTGGAAGCGGCCGGGCACGCCGGAAGTGGCCTTGCGGGCAGCCAGCCACATGACGAACAGACCCAGCAGACCCAGGGTGACGCTGACGGCGATCGAGTCCATGTTGATCACGGAGAAGTCCACGATGGACTTCTGCTTGATGTTCTGGAGGTGCTGCAAGTGGTGAACGATGTATTCACTTGCAGTTGGTGCGTGCGCTTCTGCGGCCATCGGTCAACTTCTCTCAAATATCAATCGGTTTTTTGGACACCGGACCGCACCAGCAGCGCGATCCAATACGTTTTCATCACAACAATCAAGCCCGCCAGCAGGGCCAGCCAGCTCAGGCCGGGAATCAGCCTGGGCGCAGCCGCCAACATGGCGATGCACAGCACCAGCTTGACCAATTCCCATCCGAAAATTCCCGCCATCGCAGCCCCAGCGCCTCCATGCCGCTGGCGTGCCACGCCTCTTGCAAACAGCGCTGCGGGGAGCACGACGGCCAAGGCACCATAGCCGGCCGACCATCCCACAGTCGCTCGCCCTGTCAGCCACCAGGCCAGCAGCGCCACCACCAGGCCCGCCAGGGCCTGCACCGCCACAATGCGCCACACGGACACCTGCGGAAAGCGCAGACGCCAAGCCTGTGCTTCTTGCCTTGACAGGGGCTTGAAGTCCTCGACTTCGTCCCCATCCTGTGCTTCGGCGGCAATGTTTTTCATGCTTATTTGGCACCACCAAGCTGACAGCAAGCGGACAAGACTTTTACAAAGCCTCTGATTATAAGTAAAAACCCCTCTGATAAATGCTTGGGGTTGTCACTGCCATGCGTAAAAGGCCCTTGGGCTGCGGCCACCTGTCGCAACCGGCCAACAGTTACGGCCGCCATCATGGATAGCGCCGCCAGTGTGGATCAAGAGCCGAAATCGCCGCCCGGGAATCCCCGCAGATACCAAGGGCTTTTACAGCCGCCATGCCCCGCGTCCGCCCGGTCAACCCCTTGCGGCACAGGCTCAAAGCAGTGTCTGCCGGGCGCACAATCGGCAACAGCCTATGCTTGGCCATGGAATGCTTGGATGCCGCCATGCCGCCCCAACCTCCCAAGCGATCATCATCAGAAATATTTGCTATGAGCGACACCACCCCTCCCCCCGCCTCCTCTACACCGGCCCCCGAGGCCGCGGAAGATCCGCGCAAGGACTCGCTGATCGAGTATCCGTCGCAGTTCCCCATCAAGGTCATGGGCGAGCACACCGAGCATCTGGTGCACGAGATCACCAAGATCGCCAGGCAGTTCGACCCCGGCTTCGATGCCAGCACGGTGGAACTGCGCCCCAGCAGCACCGGCAAATACCTGGGCGTGACCGTCACCGTGACGGCCACCAGCCGCGAGCAGCTGGACAATCTGTACCGCGCCTTCACCTCGCACCCCATGGTCAAGGTGGTGCTGTGAGCACTGACTGCGCCGTGGCCGAGCCGCTGGCCGAGCCCCGGGCGGCCGCAGCCGCGCCCGGGTCCATGGATCTGCGCATCCTGGGCCGCACCGGCTATGAGGCCGCCGTGGCCGCGATGCAGGAATTCACGCGCACGCGCGATGCCGGCACGCGTGACGAGCTATGGGTTTGCGAGCACTCACCGCATTTCACGCAAGGGCTGGCGGGCAAAAGCGACCATGTGCTGAGCCCTGGCGACATTCCCGTGGTGGCCACCAACCGCGGCGGCCAGGTCACCTACCACGGCCCCGGCCAGGTCGTGGCCTATCCGCTGCTGGACCTGCAGCGCATGGGTTATTTCGTCAAGGAATACGTGTACCGGCTCGAGGATGCCGTGATCCGCACGCTGGAGCATTTCGGCGTGACGGGCCACCGCGTGGCCGGCGCGCCCGGCATTTATGTGCGCCTCGACGACCCGCGCAGTCATGCCATGCTGGAGCAGCGGCCCCAACACCGCGAGCCCGGCAGCGCCGCGCCCGAGCCGCATTTCGAGGGCCTGGGCAAGATCGCCGCCCTGGGTATCAAGGTCAGCCGCCACTGCGCCTACCACGGAGTGGCCCTCAATGTCTGCATGGACCTGGAACCCTATTTGCGAATCAATCCTTGCGGCTACGCAGGACTGAGAACGGTGGATCTTTCTACAATCGGCGTACAGACAACCTGGGACGAGGCCGCGCATGTGCTTGGCCGGCAGCTGCAAGCGCGGCTCTCCCCATGACATGGCACACCCCCTGAGCCGCTGTGCGGCTTCCCCCTGAGAGGGGGGCGGCACCATCGCTGCGGGGCGGCCCTTGCCGGGCGCCCGGAGTTCAGGCTGTGCCAGTTTCATGCGTCGCGGGTCGCGCAAAGCGCAGTGAAAAAATTGAAGTGAGAAATCATGAGTACCAATGAAGTCGTGCGCGAAGCGCAGTCCCAAGCCGAGTACAACCCGCTGGCCAAGCAGAAGGCGGCGGCCAAGCTGTCGCGCATTCCCGTGAAGGTCGAGCAGGCCGAAGTGCTCAAGAAGCCCGAGTGGATCCGCGTCAAGGCGGGCTCGCCCACCACGCGCTTCTACGAGATCAAGGACATTCTGCGCACCAACAATCTGCACACGGTCTGCGAGGAAGCCTCCTGCCCCAATATCGGCGAATGCTTCGGCAAGGGCACGGCCACCTTCATGATCATGGGCGACAAGTGCACGCGCCGCTGCCCGTTCTGCGACGTGGGCCACGGCCGCCCCGATCCGCTGGACGTGAACGAGCCGCTGAACCTGGCCAAGACCATTGCCCAGCTGCGCCTGAAATACGTGGTGATCACCAGCGTGGACCGCGACGACCTGCGCGACGGCGGCTCGGGCCACTTCGTCGAATGCATCAGGAACATCCGCGAGCTGTCGCCCCAGACCCAGATCGAGATCCTGGTACCCGACTTCCGCGGTCGCGACGACCGCGCGCTCGAGATCCTCAAGGCCGCGCCGCCCGATGTCATGAACCACAACCTGGAAACCGCTCCGCGCCTGTACAAGGAAGCACGCCCCGGTTCGGACTACCAGTTCAGCCTGAACCTGCTCAGGAAGTTCAAGGAACTGCACCCCAACGTGCCGACCAAGAGCGGCATCATGGTGGGCCTGGGCGAGACCGACGAGGAAATCCTGCAGGTGATGCGCGACATGCGCGCGCACAACATCGACATGCTGACCATCGGCCAGTACCTGGCGCCCACCAACAGCCACCTGCCCGTGCGCCGTTATGTGCACCCCGACACCTTCAAGATGTTCGAGCAAGAAGCCTACAAGATGGGCTTCACGCACGCCGCCGTGGGCGCCATGGTGCGCTCCAGCTACCACGCGGACCAGCAGGCGCACGCCGCCGGCGTCTGAGCAAGGCAACCCGCCCGTAAAGCCCGCATCCTGCGGGCTTTTTTATTGCCGCAGGAGCTTCGGGCAATAAAAAAGCAGAGCTGCTTGCGCAGGCTCTGCCGTCATCTCAAGTATTTTTCTCTTTCAATGCATTGCTGGACAAGCGCCAACCGCTATGTAAAGTAAAGCATTCAGCCCTGATCCCATCGCAAAAAAAGCCTGGCTAACCGGCAAACCGCTGGCTGGCAAAAACGACTGCAGGCTGAACTGGCCTGACGAGTCGCCCCACGATGAAACCGCGCTGTGCGGCGCCGCCACCCCACCAGAGTGCTACGCTGCAAGCTTGGGATCGACTATAACATCAAATGAGAATCAGTCTCAATAATTGATGTTTTTTTCTGTGAATTTCCAGCCGCCCCGCCGCATCGCACTCAGAACGTGTTCACGTTCTCAACCAGCCAGCATGTCGGCCGGGTTGTCGCAGGCCACCACATCGAGCGCCCAGGGACCGAGCTTTGCCGCATCGGCCCGCAGGATCTCCTGCTTGATGGCGAGGATCTGCGCCGGATGCATGGAAAAGCTGCGCAGCCCCAGGCCCAGCAGCAGCCGGGTCATGCTGGCATCGCCCGCCATTTCGCCACAGACGCTGACGCTCTTGCCGGCCGCATCGGCGGCGGCGATGACTTCGGCGATCAGGCGCAGCACGGCCGGATGCAGCGGGTCGTACAGATGGGCTACGGCCTCGTCGGCGCGGTCGATGGCCAGCGTGTACTGGATCAGGTCGTTGGTGCCTATGGACAGGAAGTCGAAGTACTTGAGGAAGGTGCGCACCATCAGGGCCGCGGCCGGAATCTCGATCATGGCGCCGATCTTGACCTGGCCGTAGGCCACGCCGTGCGCGTCGAGCTCGCTCTGCGCCTGGTGGAGCTGGGCCAGGGTCTGCTCGATCTCGCTGCGGTGCGCCAGCATGGGGAACAGCAGGTGGATCTGCCCATGTGCCGCCGCGCGCAGAATGGCCCGCAGCTGGGTGCGGAACATGGCCGTATCGGCCAGGCTCCAGCGGATGGCCCGCAGGCCCAGCGCGGGATTGAGGTAGTAGTCCTTGGGCTGGGCCTTGTCCAGCGGCTTGTCCGCGCCCACGTCCAGCGTGCGGATGGTGACGGGCATGCCCTGCATGCCGTCTATGGCCTCGCGGTAGGCGCGGTACTGCTCCTCTTCGCCGGGCAGGTTGCCGCTGCGGCCCATGAACAGGAATTCGGTGCGAAACAGCCCCACGCCCACGGCGCCGGCGCGCACGGCCGCCGGGCCGTCGCCAGGCTGCTCGATATTGGCCAGCAGCTCGATCTTCTGGCCGTCCAGCGTGATCGAAGGCGTGTAACGCAGGCGCGAGAGCCGCTCGCGCTCCAGTTCGCTCTGGCGCTGCCGGAAGCTGTACTCGTCCAGGATCATGGGCGTGGGGTCGACGATGACCACGCCTTCGTTGCCGTCGATGATGATCCAGTCGTCCTGGCGGATCAGCTGGCTGGCCGCGCGCGCGCCGACCACGGCCGGGATGTCCATGCTGCGCGCCACGATGGCCGTATGGCTGGTCTTGCCGCCCACGGCGGTGATGAAGCCCGCGAACACCTTGCTCTTGAACTGCAGCATGTCGGCCGGCGACAGGTCCTGGGCCACCAGCACCAGCGGCGTGTCCGCCACGGTTTCCGCCGCGCCGGCCACAGGCGCGGCGACGGGGCTGCCGGCCCCCTTCATATGCCACAGAATGCGCTCGACCACCTGCTCGAGGTCGGCCTTGCGTTCGCGCAGGTACTCGTCCTCCATCTCGTCGAACTGGCGCGAAACGATTTCCAGCTGCGTGGTCAGCGCCCACTCGGCGTTGTAGAGGCGGTCGGAAATCCAATGGCGTATGGCCTCGGCCAGCGCCTCGTCCTGCAGCAGCATCAGGTGCACGTCGAGCAGGGCGTCAAGCTCGCCGGGGGCATCCTTGGGCATGTCTTCCTGCAGGCGGCGCAGCTCGTCGATGACGGCGCGGCGCGCCGAGCGCGCGCGCTCGATTTCAGATGCGATCTGTTCGGGACGGATGAAGTAGTGCACCACCTCCATGCGACTGGAGGCCACTACCACCGCCCGCCCAATCGCAATACCCCGGGAAACAGCCAGACCGTGGATTGCAAATGTCATAGCGACTGCCTTTTGTTGTCAGGGTTCACGCAAACGGAATGCCCCAGCATGGCACCAAGAAAGGGGTCTTGCCCGAGTCCGTCCTGCATAAGTCGTACCTGTGATTGCCGCGTTTGTCTTGTTGCCGAGCCGCAAGCGCTTTCCGGCCCAGGCCGGACCGGCCTTGTGCTTATTGGCCCTCGCCGAATTTGTCGTTGATCAGCGCCACCAGGGCCTCCATGGCCTGCTGCTCCTGCTCGCCATCGGTTTCCAGCACCACTTCGGAGCCGACGCCCGCGGCCAGCATCATCACGCCCATGATGCTCTTGGCATTGATGCGGCGTTCTCCCTTGGTCAGCCATACCTCGCAGGGAAAGCTGCCGGCCAGCTTGGTGAGCTTGGCCGAGGCGCGGGCATGCAGGCCCAATTTATTACTGATGGTGATGTCGGTCTTGATCATTGGAAGGTCGTGCGCCTTGGTTTTGTGGAGTGCTGCTGCCCACTTGCATGACCCCCTGGCTGCCGCCCACCATGGCGCGCGCCACCAGCGCGTCCAGCGCTTCGTGGCGATAGCCGATGGAGCGCAGCAGCATGGGCAGATTGACGCCCGCCACCAGCCGCGCCGGCAGCGAAGCCACCAGGCGCTGGGCCACATTGCATGGCGTGGCAGCGAACAGGTCGGTGAGCACCAGAGTGGGCAGGTTCAAACCGCCATGGGCGCTCAAAAGCTCCTGCGCCCGGGCCAGCGTGGTCTCCGGCGGCTCCTGCGCCGGTACATCGAGTGCCAGCAAGTCGTCGGCGCTGTCGGCGAACACATGCAGCGCGCATTCGCGCAGCGCATGTGCCAGCGGGGCGTGGGTGAGCAAAAGAATGCGCGTGGTCATGAAATCACAGTCTTAAGAACGTGTTGACGATCTCTACGCAGCCGCGACAGCGGCTTTGCGGGCGGTCTGCGGCATTGCAAATCCTCGCAATAGCGTGGCTATTGCTGCGGTATTGCGCCTGGCATCCCATCCCGCCAAGCCGCTGTCGCGGCGCGAGGAGATCATAAACACGTTCTACGGCAAATTATGGCGCGCCTGCGGCACGGATCGCTCGGGCCCAGGATGGGAGAGGACCAATCTATTGCAGCTTCAGGCCTGCAAAAAACGTATCTGCGGCTTGCGCACGGGGTTTGTCGGCGTAGATGACCGCGTGATAGACACGCACGCCCTCGGGCTCCAGGCTGGCGAACCATACGGCCTGGCCGGTGAGCTTCCAGCCCTGGGGGCCGACGCCCTCGAAGGTGATGCGTACGGATTGCGGCAGGTTCAGCGCGCCCCGCGGCCGGAAGGCACCATCGCCCGCAGCCTTCAGGGGCCTGGCGCTTTGCGCCGGCTCGCCTTGCGCGGCCGAATTGAGCTGGCCCAACACGGCGGCCTGCCAGTACGACAGTGTTTCCGCGGCGCGCTCGGGCTGCCTGACCAGGAAATGCGAGATGGCGTAGGTGGCGTAGTCGGCATCGCAGCCCTGCATGTTCATCTGCACCGTGCCCAGCCCCAGTTCCACGGGGCGTGTCGCCGTCTCGGCGTCGCAGGGCAGCAAGGCCTGCAGCGGCGCGCCCTGCACCTGCACCGTGCGCCAATTCAGCGCAGGGGTGCAGGCCGCCAAGGCCACGATGGCAGCGCCCGTGAATCCCGGCCATCGTCGTTCCGGCAATCGTCCCAGTATCTTCATGCCGGCATTATCCTTAGCCGATACTGTAGCCCATGCCCGCTCAGGCCTAGGGTTGACCCGGTGCCAGCCATGGCGCGGCGGCTCGGCCGGTGAGCGGGCGGGGAACTTTTGCCCTTGAGCAAAGTCCAATCTACCCAGTCGGCACTGTGCAGACTATTTAGGCACAATGGATCGCTATGGCAAGCAAACATTGGATCGCAGGCGTTATGGCTGCCGCCGTCTTGGGCGTGGGAGCATGGGTGTATTCCGGGGCCGGGCAATCGGCGGCGCCGGAATCCACCTTCGTGCTGCTCGACGGCAGCAAGCAGACCACGGCCGACCTCAAGGGCAAGGTCACGCTGGTGAACTTCTGGGCCACCAGCTGCACCACCTGCGTGGGCGAGATGCCCGAGATCATCAGCACCTACCAGAAGTACAAGGACCAGGGCTTCGACACGCTGGCCGTGGCCATGAGCTACGACCCGCCCAGCTACGTGGTGAACTTCGTCGAGTCGCGCAAGCTGCCGTTCAAGGTGGCGCTGGACAACACGGGCCGCGTGGCCAAGGCCTGGGGCGACGTGCAGCTCACGCCCTCCACCTTCATCGTGAACAAGCGCGGCGAGATCGTGAAGAGCTTTGTGGGCGCACCCGACTTCGCCGAGCTGCACAAGCTGATCGAAAAGCTGCTGGCCGAACCGGCCACAGCCTGAGGCAATAAAAACATAGCATCTTGCACACCATCCATCGCATTTCCAGAATTTTTACCTTCTGAATGCATTGAATGGCAAGCACAAACAGCTATTAATTTAAAAGCATCCATAACAGAACCGGCAGTACGCCGGTTTTTTCATGAAGCGGCGGCGTCCGAGCCATGCCGGATGCCAGACGCTACACTGGATGCTTCTTCACCATCGTGCAATGCCCGTGGACAAGCCTGCCGTGGACTTGCTGGCGCCCTCCGAGCACGAAGAAATGGACGCCGTGCGCCAGATCTTCCAGGAGTACGCAGACAGTCTGAATGTTGACCTGGAATTCCAAGGTTTCGAGACCGAAATCGCCGAACTACCCGGCGACTACGCGCCCCCAAGAGGCCAGCTCCTGCTGGCCCGCGTCGACGGCGCGATCGCCGGCTGCTGCGCGCTGCGACCGCTTGACGATTGCGACTACCCCAATGCCGCCGAAATGAAGCGCCTTTACGTGCGCCAGGCCTTCCGCGGCTTCGGCCTGGGGCGCCAGCTGGCCGAAGCCATGCTGGACGTGGCCCGCCGGGCCGGCTACGACCATGTGCTGCTCGACACCCTGGACGACATGGAGTCGGCCCGCGCTCTGTATGTGGAGCTGGGCTTCGAGGCCATCGAGCCCTATTATCACAACCCGATTCCTGGCGCGCACTACCTCAAGGTCGATCTGTTCTGAGAACGTGCTGACGATCTCTACGCAGCCGCGTTGGAGCGCAATCGCGAAGAAATCGCCCGATGGCACTCCAGCCCTGCGGGACAGTGGCTTGCGGGCGGGCGTATTCCGGACCGCTTGTACCGGTTGCGGCTGACCAGCCTGCTGGTTGTGACCTGCTGCGTTCGGCCAGCAGCAGCCCATCACCAAATTCCAGCCAACGACTGCTCATGGTCGAGAGGATGAGTCCGACAAGGCGTGACCTGGGTTTAAACCTTTCGCGGCCGGTGAGGATGGGGGTATATTTTCCTGCGGCCTCAAGGTGGCCAGGTCATCTTCTGCGCACTGTGGCTGGCGAGGGCGCTCTGCCTCCAGCAGTACGGTTGTCGCGGCATCTTTCATAGGGGAACAAAATGCTTGATGCACTGCTATCCAGTCAGAGGGATGTGCTGATTCTTCTGGCGCGCCTGCTGCTCGTTGCCTTGTACATCCTGACCGGCTGGCAGAAGATACTTGGATTTTCGGGCACGGCAACCTACATGGCCTCCCTTGGAACGCCGTTTCCCAAACTGGCGACCGTCATTTCGATCATTCTTGAGTTTTTTGCCTGCATTGCGCTCGCGCTGGGCGTCTTCACTCGGCCGCTCGCGCTGCTGCTGTTTTTGTTCACCTTGGGAACGGCACTCATCGGTCATCGCTACTGGACGATGGAAGGTCCTGACCGCCATGCGAACCAGCTCAATTTCTTCAAGAACATGAGCATCATGGGTGGGCTGCTGCTGCTCGCCATCACAGGTGCCGGACGGTTTGCGCTCATGTGACACGGAGGCGATGGTACTTATCGCGTCATTCCAAATGCACACCAGGTCAACGCGCACAGGAACAAGAGAGTGAGTTGGAGTTACATGGCATCCCATCCCGCAAAGCGGCTGTCGCGGCGCGAGGAGGTCATGAACACGTTCTGAGCCCTGAATGCGAAAAAGGCATTGCCTCTCGGCAATGCCTTTTATAGCGAGCGCTCCCCATAAAACCGGCGCGCCCCAACTCAGGGGGTGTTCATGCCCTCAGGCTTTTGCCTGGGCCAGCATGGTGCCGGCATCGCTGACTTCGAACTTGCCCGGGCCTTCCACGTTCAGCGTGGCGACCTTGCCATCCTTGACCAGCATGGAGAAGCGGTTGGCGCGCAGGCCCAGGCCCTTGCCGTTGAGGTCCAGCGTCAGGCCCGTGGCCTTGGCAAATGCGGCATCGCCGTCGGCGATCATGCGCACCTTGCCGCCGGCCTTCTGGTCACGGCCCCAGGCGCCCATCACGAAGGCGTCGTTGACGGCCAGGCACCAGATCTCATCCACGCCGGCTGCCTTGAGCTCGGCGGCCTGGGCCACGTAGCCCGGCAGGTGCTTTTCGGAGCAGGTGGGCGTGAACGCGCCGGGCACGGCGAACAGGGCAACAGTCTTGCCGGCGAGAGCCTCGGGCAGCTTGACGGGGTTGGGGCCGATGCTGCAGCCGTTGCCTTCGACTTCCACGTATTCAGCCAGCGTGACTGCTGGCAGGGCGTCTCCAACTTTGATCATTGCTATCTCCTTTGGTTGCTAACAAGGGCTGCCGACATGACGGCCCAAATGAAAAAACGACCCACATTGTGGGTCGTTTTCAAGGGGCTTGCGCCAGTGTGCCTGGTTAGGCTTACACCAGGGCGGCCTTTTGCACCAAGCGGGTGGCAACCCAGTTCTTGGTCTTGGAGAGAGGACGGCTCTCGGTGATTTCGACCACGTCGCCCAGCTTGTACTCACCTTGCTCGTCGTGAGCGTGGTACTTGCTCGACTTGATCATGATCTTGTCGTAGATGGGGTGCTTGACGCGACGCTCAACCAGAACGGTCACGGTCTTGGCACGCTTGTCGCTGACCACCTTGCCGATCAAGGTGCGCTTGAGGGATGTTTTAGCTTCCGTCATGTCGGCTCCTTATTTGGCGGCTTGCTTTTCAGCAAGGATGGTCTTGGCACGAGCGATGTCACGGCGGGTGGCCTTGATGGTCGCGGTGTTGCCCAGTTGTTGCGTGGCCTTTTGCATGCGCAGACCGAAGTGAGCCTTTTGCAGGGACTTCACTTCAGCTTCCAGGCCAGCCACGTCTTTTTGGCGGAGTTCAGCAGATTTCGTCATGTTGATCTCCTTAAGCACCAATGTGACGGGACACGAAGGTCGTGCGCAGAGGCAGCTTCGCAGCGGCCAGGCGGAACGCCTCACGGGCCAGCTCTTCAGGCACACCCACGATTTCGTAGATCATCTTGCCGGGCTGGATTTCGGCCACGTAGTACTCGGGGTTGCCCTTACCGTTACCCATACGCACTTCTGCGGGCTTGGTAGAGATTGGCTTGTCCGGGAACACGCGGATCCAGATACGGCCGCCACGCTTGACGTGACGGGAAATTGCACGACGTGCAGCTTCGATCTGGCGGGCCGTCAGACGGCCGCGGTCAGTGGACTTCAGGCCGAAGTCACCGAAAGCAACGGAGTTACCACGCGTTGCGATGCCGGTGTTGCGACCCTTTTGCTCCTTGCGGTATTTGCGGCGAGCAGGTTGCAGCATGTTTATTCTCCTTTACCGTCCGCTGCAGCTGCAGCGGGCGCGTCAGTCTTGCGAACGCGCTTAACGGAATCAGCACCAGCGCCTGCAGGCTTGTCGCTGCCATCGGCAGGAGCGGCATTGGTGCCAGCGGGGCGGCGGCCACCACGGCCGGCGCCATCACGGCGGCCGTCGCCACGGCCATCACGGCGGGGACCGCGAGGACGACGCTCGTCTTCGGGACGAGGCGTTTCCACTGCGGGCAGGTCGTTGCGGCCCAGGGTATCACCCTTGTAGACCCAGACCTTCACGCCGATCACGCCGTAAGTCGTCTTGGCTTCGGAGAAGCCATAGTCGATGTCGGCACGCAGGGTGTGCAGCGGCACGCGGCCTTCACGGTACCACTCGGTACGAGCGATTTCGATACCGTTCAGACGGCCGGACGACATGATCTTGATGCCCTGGGCACCCAGACGCATGGCGTTCTGCATGGCACGCTTCATGGCGCGGCGGAACATGATGCGCTTTTCCAGCTGCTGGCAGATGGAGTCGGCGATCAGCTTGGCATCGATTTCGGGCTTGCGCACTTCTTCGATGTTCACGGCCACGGGCACGCCCAGGCGAGTCGCGAGTTCCTTCTTCAGGTTCTCGATGTCTTCACCCTTCTTGCCAATCACCACGCCCGGACGAGCCGAGAAAATGGTGATGCGGGCATTCTTGGCAGGACGCTCGATCAGAACGCGCGACACGGCGGCGTTCTTCAGCTTGGCCTTCAGGTATTCGCGCACCTTGATGTCTTCGGCCAGCATGCCGGCGAAGTCACGGTTGCTGGCGTACCAGCGGCTTGCCCAGTTGCGGCTCACCGCCAGACGGAAGCCGGTAGGATGGATTTTCTGTCCCATATTCTTCCTTTAGGCCTCAGTTACCCACTGTCACGTAGATGTGGCAGGTAGGCTTGCTGATGCGGTTGCCACGGCCCTTGGCGCGAGCAGTGAAACGCTTGAGCGTGGTGCCTTGCTCGACGTAGATGGTCTTGACCTTCAGTTCGTCGATATCGGCGCCGTCATTGTGCTCAGCGTTGGCGATAGCGGATTCCAGAACCTTCTTCACGATCACGGCAGCTTTTTTCTGCGTGAACTGGAGAATGTTCAGAGCTTGATCCACCTTCTTGCCGCGGATCAGATCCGCGACTAGGCGACCCTTGTCAACAGACAAGCGGACGCCACGGAGAACAGCACGTGTTTCAGACATGTTCTATTCCTTACTTCTTGGCTTTCTTGTCCGCAGGGTGACCCTTGAAGGTACGAGTCAGCGCGAATTCACCCAGCTTGTGGCCGACCATCTGGTCCGTCACATACACCGGCACGTGTTGCTTGCCGTTGTGCACGGCGATGGTCAGGCCGATGAACTCGGGCAGAACCATGGAGCGACGCGACCAGGTCTTCACTGGCTTCTTGTCCTTGGTGGCGATGGCCTTCTCGACCTTTGCCAGCAAGTGATGGTCAACAAACGGGCCCTTTTTGAGAGAACGAGTCATTTGCTACCCCTTACTTCTTGCGGCGCGACACAATCATGCCTTGTGTGCGCTTGTTGTTACGGGTACGGTAGCCCTTCGTCAGGTTGCCCCATGGGTCAACAGCGTGACGGCCTTCACCGGTCTTGCCTTCACCACCACCGTGCGGGTGGTCGACAGGGTTCATCACCACGCCGCGAACGGTCGGGCGGATACCCATCCAACGCTTCACACCGGCCTTGCCCAGTTGGCGCAGGCTGTGCTCTTCGTTGGCAACTTCACCGATGGTGGCACGGCATTCGATGTGCACCTTGCGCACTTCGCCCGAACGCATACGCACCTGGGCGTAGATGCCTTCGCGGGCCAGCAGCGTGGCGGACGTACCAGCCGAGCGGGCGATCTGAGCACCGGCACCGATCTTCAGTTCGATGCAGTGGATGGTCGAACCCACGGGGATGTTGCGGATAGGCAGGGTGTTGCCCACGCGGATGGGAGCTTCGGAGCCGCTGACGATGGTGGCGCCCACTTCCAGGTTGCGAGGAGCAATGATGTAGCGACGCTCGCCGTCGGCATAGCACACCAGAGCGATGTGGGCCGTACGGTTGGGGTCGTACTCGATGCGCTCGACCTTGGCGGGGATGCCGTCCTTGGTGCGCTTGAAGTCCACCACGCGGTAGTGGTGCTTGTGACCACCGCCCTTGTGGCGAGTCGTGATGTGACCGTTGTTGTTGCGGCCTGCCTTCTGGTGCTGGGGTTCCAGCAGAGGAGCAAAGCCTTCACCCTTGTGCAGGTGGTCACGTGTGACCTTCACCGTGCCGCGTTGGCCGGGGGTCGTCGGTTTGAGCTTGATAACAGCCATGATTAAGCAGCCTCCCCAGACAGGTTCAGCTCTTGACCGGGCTTGAGCATCACGTAAGCCTTGCGCACGTTGTCACGGCGGCCCACGGTCTTGCCGAAGCGCTTGGTCTTTCCCTTGGTGTTCACCACGGAAACGCCAGCCACTTCCACCTTGAACATCAGTTCCACGGCGGCCTTGATTTCGGGCTTGGTAGCGTTCTGCAGCACCTTGAATGTCACAGCATTGGACTTTTCAGCAACCAGGGTGGCCTTTTCGGACACGATGGGAGCCACCAACACTTGCATCAGACGACCTTCGTCAAACTTGAGCGTGCTCATGCGAACATCTCCTTGAGTTTGTCGATCGCGCCCTTGGTGACGAGCACTTTCTTGTAGTGCACCAGCGACACGGGGTCGGCATAGCGCGGCTCAACCACGAACACGTTCTTCAGATTGCGGGATGCCAGGTACAGGTTCTCGTCGATTTCTTCGGCGATCACCATGACCGAGGACTCCAGGTTCATGGCCTTGAACTTGTCGGCCAGCACCTTGGTCTTGGGTGTATCCAGCTTCAGCGATTCCACCACGGCCAGACGGCCTTCGCGGGCCAGCTGCGACAGGATGGCGGCCATGCCAGCGCGGTACATCTTCTTGTTGATCTTCTGCGCGAAGTTTTCTTCGGGCAGGTTCGGGAAGATGCGACCGCCGCCACGCCACAGAGGCGAGGAGGACATACCGGCACGTGCGCGGCCAGTGCCCTTTTGCTTGAAGGGCTTGGCAGTGGTGTGACGCACTTGCTCACGGTCCTTCTGGGCGCGGGTGCCCTGGCGTGCGTTGGCACGGTAGGCGATCACCAGCTGGTGGACCAGGTCTTCGTTGAATTCACGACCGAACACGGTCTCGGGGGCATCGAACTTCGATGCGGCCTGGCCTTGTTCATTCAGGAGTTCGAGCTGCATTAGTTCGCTCCTTTGGAAGCTTTAGCCTTGATCGCGGGGCGCACTGTCACAAAGCCACCCTTGGAGCCAGGAACAGCGCCCTTGATCAAGAGCAGTTGACGTGCTTCGTCGATACGAACCACATCGAGGTTTTGTGTAGTGACGGTTTCGTCGCCCATGTGGCCGGTCATGCGCTTGCCGGGGAACACACGACCGGGGTCCTGTGCCATGCCGATCGAGCCGGGGACATTGTGCGAACGGCTGTTACCGTGCGATGCGCGCTGCGAACTGAAGTTGTGACGCTTGATCGTGCCGGCGTAACCCTTGCCGATGGAGGTGCCTTGCACGTCCACCTTCTGGCCAACGCTGAACAGTTCTGCCACGGGCAGGACGGCACCAGCGGCGTACTTGCCAGCGGTTTCTTCGGTCACTTGGAATTCACGGGTCACTTCACCGGCTTCGACGCCCGCCTTGGCGAGGTGGCCGGCTTGAGGCTTGGTCACGCGAGATGCCTTGCGCGAACCGAACGTGACCTGCAGGGCCACGTAGCCATCGTTCTCTTGGGTTTTGACCTGGGTCACGCGGTTGTTGGACACATCCACCACTGTGACAGGCACTGCGTCCCCATCATCAGTGAACAGACGCATCATGCCCACCTTGCGACCCAGCAACCCCAGGGAGTTGCTCAGACTCATTTGTTTGCTCCAAAACTTCCGCCGCTGAAACTGCAATTGGCCCAGCGTTGCGCTTCGCTTGTTAAAAGCTCACGCACGAAAGAAGGTTAATAAAACTTCGCATCAAAGGCGAAGCCCCAAATTTTAACGCGAACTGCTTTTTCAAGCAAGTTCGCGTTAAACAAAGACCTTCAAAGCCCCCAAGGACGAACCCCGGAGGGCTGTCGAACTTCTTATTGCAGTTTGATTTCGACGTCCACGCCTGCGGGCAGGTCCAGCTTCATCAGGGCGTCAACCGTCTTGTCGGTCGGGTCGACGATGTCCATCAGACGCTGGTGCGTGCGGATTTCGAACTGGTCGCGGCTGGTCTTGTTGACGTGCGGCGAACGCAGGATGTCGAAACGCTTCATGCGGGTCGGCAGGGGCACGGGACCCTTGACGATGGCGCCGGTGCGCTTGGCGGTGTCAACGATCTCGGCTGCAGACTGGTCGATCAGCTTGTAGTCGAACGCCTTCAGGCGGATACGGATCTTTTGCTTAGACATTGTGAATTCCCAGCTTTTCTAAGAATTACGCAATGATCGTGGCAACCACGCCAGCGCCCACGGTGCGGCCGCCTTCGCGGATAGCGAAGCGCAGACCTTCTTCCATGGCGATGGGGGCGATCAGCTTCACGGTGATCGACACGTTGTC
>NZ_BMEU01000028.1 GCF_014637085.1 Comamonas phosphati
CGGTGCGCAACTTTCTGGGTGCCATTCACTTGGCCGCTGCCATGGTTTGGCTCAATTGAGCACCATGGCCTGGGAATGAACTCGGACATCGATTGATGACACGCCCTAATTTCGATGTTTCAAAAAATTGCCATTGCCATTGCCTTGGCCTGCACATCTGTGGTCGGCTGTGCTTCCGTCGTCAACGACACCACTCATCCATTAAAGGTCGAGACGAAGAGCGAAAACAATACGCTGATTACCAATGCCGAGTGCAAGCTCACCAACGACTATGGAACCGTATCGGTGAAATCTGGAGAGACTGTGCAAGTTCGTCGCTCCAGCAAGGATTTGGATATTGTCTGCAAGCGGACGGACAACCCAGACGCCACTGCAAGAGCCATTTCTCGGGCCAATGGCGGCATGTTCGGTAACATCATTTTGGGCGGAGGTATCGGAGCCATCATCGACCACAACAAGGGTACGGCATATACCTACCCCACCTGGGTCCAACTAGTTTTCGGCAAAAGCTTGGTCTTTGACCGCTCGGCTGAAAAGGAAGGGCAGCCTACCCCTCCTACGGAACTGCCTGTGACTGCTGCAGAAAAGTAAAAGCGCCGACTCCGAGACTGGGCCCTCCAACGGCTATCAGCCCAGGTTGGGCGCCAGCTTGCGCCGCAGTTCCTCGATGTCCATGCCGCGGCGCGCGGCCATGTCGGCCAGTTGGTCCTCGCCGATCTGGCCCACGTTGAAGTACGTGGCCTCGGGGTGGCCGAGGTAGAACCCGCTCACGCTGGATGCCGGGAACATGGCCAGGCTGTCGGTCAGCTGCATGCCGATTTCCTCGGCGTCCAGCGTCTTGAACAGGTCTATCTTGGCCGTGTGGTCCGGGCAGGCCGGGTAGCCGGGAGCGGGGCGTACGCCCTGGTACTGCTCCTTGATGAGCTGCTGGTTGCTGAACTGTTCATCGGCCGCATAGCCCCACAGGTCCTTGCGCACGCGCTCGTGCAGGCATTCGGCAAAGGCTTCGGCCAGGCGGTCGGCCAGGGCCTTGAACATGATGCCCGAATAGTCGTCCAGCGCGTCCTGGAACTCCTTGTCCTTCTTCTCGGCGCCTATGCCGGCCGTCACCGCGAACAGGCCGGCGTAGTCAGGCGTGCCTGCGGGCGCGACGAAATCCGACAGGCAGCGGCTGGGGCGCATCACGCCATCGACCATCTGCTTTTCGGTCTGCTGGCGCATGCCGTACCAGGTCATCAGCTCGGTCGTGCGCGACTCGTCGCCGTAGAACACGATGTCGTCGCCCACGCGGTTGGCCGGGTACAGGGCCATCACGCCGTTGGCCGTGAGCCAGCGGCCTTCGATGATTTTCTTGAGCATGGCCTGGGCATCGGCCAGCACCTTGCGCGCCTCCTCGCCCACGATTTCGTCGTCGAGGATGGCGGGGTACGGACCCGCCAGGTCCCAGGTCTGGAAGAACGGCCCCCAGTCGATGTACCGGGCGATCTCGGCCAGGTCGAAGTTCCGGAACACGCGGCGGCCCAGGGCGCGCGGCGCCACGGGCGGGTGGGCGGCGAAGTCCACCACGGCGGCATTGGCGCGGGCCTGGGCCAGCGGCCACAGCGGCACCTTCTTCTTGTTGGCGTGCTGGTGGCGCACCTTGTCGTAGTCGACCTGCAGTTCGTCCAGATAGGCCCGCTTGCCTTCGCCCAGCAGGCTTTGCGCCACGCTCACGCTGCGCGAGGCATCGGGCACGTAGACCACGGGGCCGTCGTACTTGGGCGCGATCTTCACGGCCGTGTGCACGCGCGAGCAGGTGGCGCCGCCGATCAGCAGCGGAATCTTCTTGATGCGGAAGTACTCGTCCTTGTCCATCTCGCCGGCCACGTACTGCATCTCTTCCAGGCTGGGGGTGATGAGGCCCGACAGGCCGACGATGTCCGCGCCCTCGGCCTTGGCCCGCGCCAGGATCTCGTGGCAAGGCACCATCACGCCCATGTTGATGACCTCGAAGTTGTTGCACTGCAGGACCACGGTGACGATGTTCTTGCCGATGTCGTGCACGTCGCCCTTGACGGTGGCGATGACGATCTTGCCCTTGCTGGTCACGTCCAGGCCCGCGGCCTCCTGCTGGCGCTTTTCTTCCTCGATGTAGGGCACCAGGTGGGCCACGGCCTGCTTCATCACGCGGGCGCTCTTGACCACCTGGGGCAGAAACATCTTGCCCGCGCCGAACAGGTCGCCGACGATGTTCATGCCGTCCATCAGCGGGCCCTCGATCACGTGCAGCGGGCGCCCGCCCCCCTGCACCACGATCTGCTGGTAGGCTTCTTCGGTGTCGGCGACGATGAAGTCGGTGATGCCGTGCACCAGCGCATGCGACAGACGCTCGCCCACGGTCCTTGGGTGCTCTGGCGTGCCGCGCCACTCGAGCTTCTTGCTGTCGTCCTTGGCCGCGCCCTTGGCGGCTTCGGCGATCTCCAGCAGGCGTTCGGCGGCGTCGGGGCGGCGGTTGAGCACCACGTCCTCCACGCGCTCGCGCAGTTCGGGGTCGAGGTCGTCGTAGACGCCGACCATGCCGGCGTTGACGATGCCCATGTCCATGCCCGCCTGGATGGCGTGGTAGAGGAACACCGTATGGATGGCCTCGCGCACCGGGTCGTTGCCGCGAAAGCTGAAGCTCACGTTGGACACGCCGCCGCTGACCTTGGCGCCCGGCAGATTCTGCTTGATCCAGCGCGTGGCCTCGATGAACTCGACCGCGTAGTTGTTGTGCTCCTCGATGCCCGTGGCCACGGCGAAGATGTTGGGGTCGAAGATGATGTCCTCGGGCGCGAAGCCGACTTCGTCGACCAGCACGCGATAGGCGCGCTCGCAGATATCGATCTTGCGCTGGTAGGTGTCGGCCTGGCCTTTCTCGTCGAAGGCCATGACCACGGCGGCGGCGCCGTAGCGCTTGATGAGCTTGGCCTCATGCTTGAACTTGTCCACGCCCTCCTTCATGGAAATGGAGTTGACGATGCCCTTGCCCTGCAGGCAGCGCAGGCCGGCCTCGATCACTTCCCACTTGGACGAGTCCACCATCACCGGCACCTTGGCGATGTCGGGCTCGGAGGCGATGAGGTTCAGGAAGCGCACCATGGCGGCCTTGCTGTCGAGCATGGCCTCGTCCATGTTCACGTCGATGACCTGGGCGCCGTTTTCCACCTGCTGGCGCGCCACCGACAGCGCTTCCTCGTACTTTTCGTTGAGGATCATGCGCGCAAAGGCCTTGGAGCCGGTGACGTTGGTGCGCTCGCCCACGTTGACGAACAGCGTGTCCTCGCCGATGAAGACGGGCTCCAGGCCCGACAGGCGCATGGGGGAAACGGAAATGGCGGACGCGGACGCAGCAACGGACATGGGGCTCACCTGTGTTCTTCAGGGGGATACAAAACAGGTGAGCGTCGTTGCGGATACCAGGCGGCGCTGTCAGCCGCTCCGCCCCGAGCCTGACGCCGCGATGGGAAACACGGGCGCTGCAACGCTCCTCGGGAGGAAGCGTTATTCTAGCGCGCAGCTCCGTCCGGCGCCGTCCAGGGGTTGCGCAAAGCAGCTGCGACGACGAGGCAACCCCCTCGCATGCGGATCAGCGGCGAATCGACTCAATCGTCATCATCGTCGTCGCCATGGCGCCAGTGGTGATGGTGCTTGCGCCAGCCCCTGTCCCACCGTTCCCAGCGGTCGTCGTCATAGCCCCGCCAGCCCGGCGCGTAGACGGCAGGCGGCGGCAAGACCACCACCGGGCGCGGCGCATAGACGGGCCTGGGAACCACATAGGCCGGAGCCGGGACGTACATGGGTGCAGGCGCCACCATGACGGGGCCTGGAACGCCTATGCCGATGCTCAGATCCACTCCGGCAAAGGCACCGGTGGCCGCCACGGCCAGCAGACCGGCAAATACGAGCTTTTTGTAGTTCATCTTGACCTCTCCGGCAATGCGCGAGCATCGCCATGGTTTCTCAACGGCCCACAAAAGCGCGTCGTTGACGCCGACATGTAACCAAATCCGGAAAAGTGCAAGCGGTCTCCCCGGCGGCGGCCCGGGAATAGAGCTCCTGCTCACTCTTGCGCCGATGCCGGCAGGCCGAAGAGGCGATCGAATCCCCAGTTGAACGCATAGGTGTAGACCAGGAAGAACACCAACAGTCCGGCTTCCATCACCACGGCTTCCCACAGCGACACGTCGAACCACCAGGCCATGAGCGGGATCAGCACCACCGCCAGGCCGCCCTCGAAGCCCAGGGCGTGGGCGATGCGGCGGCCCACCGAGCGGCCCTTGACGACCTGGCGTGCCTCCCAGCGCTCGAACAAGGTGTTGAAGGTGAGGTTCCAGGCCACGGCCAGCACCGAGGAGACCACGGCCATCACGCCCGAATGCGCGGCACCCTGGCCGCTGAGCAGAGAGAACAGCAGACTGGCACAGGCGATGGCCATCAATTCATACAGGGTCACGTAGACCACGCGGCGGCGCCTGCCCTGCAGGCCGCCCTGCTCCGGCACCAGCGGCGCCGCGGTAGAGGAGGAAAAATTCGGCATAGAGCTGGACTATATGGGAATTTTTCTGATAAAAGAAGTCAGGTTATTTCAGATTAACTGATAGATCGCAGCGCAAGCCATGGCCTTTACCTCCGACAATCTGCAGGTTTTCCTGGCCGTGCTCGACCAGGGATCGTTTTCCGCCGCGGCCCGCCATCTGGGTCGCGTGCCTTCGGCAGTGAGCATGGCCATGGCCCATCTCGAAGCCGAGCTGGCGCTGACGCTGTTTGACCGCGGCGGACGCGAACCCCGCCCCACAGCCGCGGCGCGGGCGCTGGAGCCCCAGGCTCGCCAGCTGGCCAGCCAGCTGCGCGAGCTCAACGCCCAGGCCCTGGCCCTGACCCAGGGGCTGGAAGAGCGCCTGACCCTGGCCATCGCTCCCGAGCTGCTGGCCACCCAGTGGGGACCGCCGCTGGCCACGCTGGCCCAGGAGTTTCCGCAGTTGCAGGTGGAAGTGCTGACCGCGCCCCAGACCGATGCCGTGTCCATGCTGCATGCAGGCCGCGCGCAGCTGGCCCTGGTATTCGAGCGCCCCAGCATCGACGGACGCGAAGGCTTTCAGGAAGTGGGCAGCGAGACGCTGGTGGCCGTGATGGCCCCCCTGCATCCGGTGTTGCGGTCGAATGCGGGCGCCAGCCCTCTTAGCGAAGTGCACCTGACCGGTACGCGCCAGATCGTGGTGGCCAGTCGCGACCTGGCCCAGACCGATCCCCGCTTTGTATTCGCCCGCCACACCTGGCGCACCGACAACCACCTCGCCGCCCTGGGCATGATCGAGGCCGGACTGGGCTGGGGCTGGCTGCCGCGCACCCTGGTGGAGCCGCGCTTTCGGGCCGGCACCCTGGTCAAGATGCCGTTCGAGAACCTCAGCAACGGCACGGCCCTGTGGGTGGACGTGGTCTGGTCGCGGGAGCGCCCGCTGGGCCTGGGCGCGCGGCGCTTTGTCGAGCTCATGGGCAGGCAGCGCGCCGGCCATTGAGCCCGGTTGAAGGCCATGGAAGGGCGGCGCAGCTGCAGCTTGGCCTGCCCGAAAGCTCCGGCAGCTATTGCTTTTGCAGCTCCGCGGCCTGCACCGCGCCCTCGCGGCCCAGGCTGGCCCGCGCGGCCGGCGCCAGCAGGGCGGCAAACTCGCGCGCCGCGGCGCCGTAGTGACTGCCGCGGCGCCACAACAGGCCGGCCGTGCGCACCAGCTGTGGCCCCACGAGGGGGATGGCCACCATGTCGCTGGCCTGCTGGGCCGCGCGCTCGGGCACGATGGTGGCCATGTCGCCCCAGCGGCACAGGGCGATCAGCGATTCCACCGAGCCCATCTCCACGCGCAGGCAGGGCGTGACGCCCGCATCGCGCAGGCCGTTGTCGATCAGTCCGCGCGTGTAGAAGCTGCGCGGCAGCAGGGCCAGCGGCACGCCGGCCAGCGACTTGATCGCCAGCGTGCGCCGCCCGGCCAGCGCATGCGAGGGGTTGACCAGCAGCAGCATGCGTTCATCGAACGGCGGCAGGGCCTCGAGCTCGACGCGCTGCGGCGGATGAAAACTCACCCCCAGGTCCAGGCTGCCGTCGAGCAGGCCGGCCTCCACGGGCGGCGCCAGCAGCTCGCGCACCACCACGTTGACCCTGGGATAGGCGCGCGTGAAGGCCGCCACGGCCGGCGCGACCAGGGTGTTGAGAAACGTGGGGATCACGCCCAGGGTCAGAGCCCCGGTCTGCAGTTCGCTGAGGTCGGCCAGGGCCATGCGCCCGGCCTCGATCTCGTGCAGCGCGCGCTCGGCGTAGTTGCGGAAGACCACGCCGGCCTGCGAGAGCTTGAGCCCGCGGCCTATGCGCTCGAACAGCACCATGCCCAGCTCCTCCTCCAGCTGGCGCAGCCCGTGCGACAGCGTGGACTGGGTCACGAACAGGTTTCTGGCCGAGGTGGTCAGGTGCTCGGTCTTGGCGATGTCGACAAAGTAGCGCAGCTGGCGCAGTTCCATGGGCGGCTTCCGGGAAAACACATCGATACCATCGAACAATACCTGAAAAATAATTCAATAGATCAACGACTTTCATGGATTTACGCTGACAGCTATCGCGGCGGTACGGCTGCCGCCCCCTCGAACCCTTGCCCATGACACCCAATTTCCCCATCGAACGTATCACCGCGCGCATTCTGGACATTCCCACCATTCGCCCGCACAAGCTGTCGTTCGGCGCCATCCACCGCCAAAGCCCGGTGATCGTCCAGCTGTGGCTGCGCAACGGAGCCACGGGCTTCGGCGAGGCCGCCACCATAGGCGGCCCTTCGTGGAACGAGGAGTCGCCCGAGAGCATCCACCACGCCATTACCAACCACCTGGCACCCGCCCTGGCGGGCCAGGACGGAGCGCGCATCGAGGCCTGCCTGGCCCGCATGGACCTGGCCTGCCGGGGCAATGCCTTTGCCAAGAGTGCCGTGGAGATGGCCTTGCTCGACGCCGTGGCGCGCAGCCTGCAGATTCCTGTGTGGCAACTGCTAGGCGGCAAGCAGCACGACAGCCTGCCTCTGGCCTGGACGCTGGCCAGCGGCGACGTGGAGCGCGACCTGGCCGAGGCCCAGCTACGCCTCGAGCAGGGCCGCCACCGCATCTTCAAGCTCAAGATCGGCGCCCGCACACCCGAGGCCGATGTGGCCCACGTGAGCCAGATCGCGCGCGGCCTGCAGGGCCGCGCCACGCTGACCGTGGATGTGAACCAGGCCTGGGACGGGGCCACGGCGCGGCGCTTTCTGCCGGCCATGATCGACGCCGGCGTCAGCCTCGTCGAGCAGCCCGTGGCGCAGTGGAACGTGCCCGCGCTGCGCGAGCTCACGGCCACGCTGCCGCCCACGACCCTGGTCATGGCCGATGAAAGCGTATGCACGCCGCATGACGCCATGCGCCTGGCCCGCGAGCAGGCCTGCCACGTGTTCTCGCTCAAGGTCGCCAAGCACGGCGGCCTGCTGCGCACGCGCCAGGTGGCGGCCATTGCCCAGGCGGCCGACATAGGCTGGTACGGCGGCACCATGCTCGAGACCTCCATAGGCTCGGCCGCTTCGGCCCACGTGTTCGCCACGCTGGGCGGGCGCCACCACAACTGCGAACTGTTCGGCCCCCAGCTGCTGGTGGACGACATCGTGGCCGAGCGCATGCCCATCGCCGACTTCGCCCTGCAGCTGCCCGACGGCCCCGGCCTGGGCGTGGAGGTGGACCTGGCCCAGCTCGACCGCTTCGACCGCGCGCGCCAGGGCCTGCAGCCCCAGTACATAGACCTTGCGCCCACACCGGCGCCTTCCCCGGCGCCCGCCCCATCGGCCCGCTGAAACCGCCCCGACTACAAGCATTCTTTTTCCGGAGACATCAACCATGCAACGCCGCCTTCTGTGCACCCTCGCCACCCTGCCCGCCATCCTCTGCCTGGGCGCCCTGGCGCCCGCCGTCCATGCCCAGGCACCCGAGGCCAGCTGGCCCAGCAAGCCCATACGCTGGATCGTGCCCTTCCCGCCGGGCGGCGCCATGGACGCCATCGCCCGCACCCTGGGCGAGAAGGCCGCGCGCAGCCTGGGCCAGCCCTTCGTGATCGAGAACCGCCCCGGCGCGGGCGGCAACATCGGCGCCGACGCCGTGGCCAAGTCTCCTGCCGACGGCTACACGCTGATGATCACCTCCATCGGCATGGCCACCAACAAGCCGCTGTACCGCAAGCTCAGCTACGACCCGATCAAGGACTTTGCGCCCGTGGGCGTGCTGGCCGTGGTGCCCAACATCCTGGTCACCAATTCCACCCAGCCCAAGGTCAAAAGCGTGGCCGACGTGGTGGCCGCGGCCAAGGCCGCACCGGGCAAGCTGACCTATGCCTCGGCCGGCAATGGCACCTCCATCCACCTGGCCGGCGAAGTCTTCACCTCGCTGGCGGGCGTGGACATGCTGCACATCCCCTACAAGGGCTCGGGTCCCGCCGTCTCGGACCTGCTGGGCGGCCAGGTCAACTACATGTTCGACTCCATCACCTCGGCACGTCCCCATATCCAGTCGGGCAAGCTGCGCGCCCTGGCCGTGACCACCGCCAAGCGCTCCACCAGCATGCCCGACGTGCCCACCATGGAGGAGGCCGGCATCAAGGGCTATGAGGTCTCGCCCTGGTTCGCCGCCTTCGTGCCTGCCGGCACGCCGCCGGCCATCGTGAAGAAACTCAACCAGACCTTCGTGGCCGCCATGAAGCAGCCCGACGTGCTGGAGCGCTTCCAGGCCATTGGCGCCGAAGTCGTGGGCTCCACCCCCGAGGAGGCGGCCAAGCACCTGCAGGCCGAAAGCCAGCGCTGGGCCCGGGTGATCAACGAGCGCGGCATCCACATGGACTGAAAGCGGGGCCCGGCGGCGGCTTGAGCCGCCGCCGGGCATGCGCTAGGCTGGGCGCCTTGTTACACCAAAGAGACCTGCCGCCCATGCCACAGATCTTCACCAGCAGCGATGCCGCGCTGCGCGAACGCTGGAAATTGCTGCAGCCGGGTGCGGCCGCCGTCAAGGCCGGGCACTGCGACCTGGCCGGCTTCGACCCCGGCGCCAAACCCTTCTCGGGCGACAGCAAGGCCGAGGACAAGGCCCATGTCGAAGCCCTGGCCAAGGAGCTGGACGCGCTGCAGAACCTGTTCTATGCCGACCGCCGCTTCAGGCTGCTGGTCATACTGCAAGGCATGGACGCGGCAGGCAAGGACGGCACGCTGCGCGGCGTGTTCAGCCAGATGACGCCGCTGGGCGTGCGCTCGGTGGGCTGGAAGGCCCCCACCGACGTGGAGAAATCCCACGACTACCTCTGGCGCATCCACCAGCAGACGCCGGCCGCCGGCGAGATCGTGGTCTTCAACCGCAGCCATTACGAGGATGTGCTGGTGCCGGTGGTCAATCAGTGGATCACGCCCGAGCAGCAGGCCCAGCGCTATGCGCAGATCAACGACTTCGAGCGCATGCTGCGCGAGACGGGCACCATCGTCGTCAAGTTCATGTTGCACATCAGCAAGGACGAGCAGCGCCAGCGCCTGCAGGAGCGCCTGGACGACCCGGCCAAGCACTGGAAGTTCGACGAGGGCGACCTCACGGTCCGTGCCCAGTGGCACGGCTACCAGCAGGCCTATGCCCATCTGCTGGCCGCCACGCACACGCCCTGGGCGCCGTGGACCATCGTCCCGGCCGATTCCAAGACCCACCGCAACCTGATGATCGCCACGCTGCTGCGCGAAGTGCTGCGCAACCTGGATCTCAAATATCCGCCCGGAGCCCCGGCGCTGGACAAGATCAAGGTCAAATAGCGCCCCATACCCGCCGCACCAGCCCGCTTCCGAGGGCCCTGGCGAGACCACGGCCGCGAATCGCGGCAAAGCAAGACACAGCGCACGGTCAATGCTTGCTGAACCGGAAGCGGCCTGGGATAGTGGCGCAGTTTTCCGCGCTCCTGGCGCTCTCCACAAGGAAAAAAGCATGTCTTTCAATCGTTTCCGCCGCCAGGCGCTCGGTACGCTGGCGCTGGCATTGACATTGGCCGGTTGCGGCGGGGGCGGGGGCGGGGGTGGTGGCGGCAACAGCGGCCCGATCAACAGCCAGCTGGCACCGGCCTGTTCCGGCGCTGCCTGCGCAGCCGTCAATGCCACGACTTACGCAGGCCAGGGCGTAGGCATCTGGAGCTATGCCAACACCACCCAGAGCGAACAGCAGATTGCCGTCGGGCTGAACAATCTGGGCACCAAGCCCGTGACGCTGATCTACACCAATGCCGGGGACGCCTCCGTGGCCATGCCCGCGCTCGCGCTGACGCCGCAGGCCCAGTCCAGGGCGCTGCAGAACGTCAGCGAAGATCCCGCCAGCTCGCCACAGGTCAACCAGATTCCCGAGCGCGTGCGCCGCTTCAAGCCCAGCCTGGCGCCGCAGCACGGCAGCACCGACATCCAGCCCTCGCGCCTGGCTGCAGCCGCCCCTCCCCAGCCGCTGGGCAGCCAGCGCAGCTGGTTCATCGATGCCGACGGCCCGGCCATTGAATCACGCACGGCCACGCTACGCCGCCAAACCAGCGCGCCGACGCCCGCAGGCAGCCGCACCATCAACCTCTGGCTCGAGAATCCAGAGTACGGCCCCGGCAAGGTCAGCGATGCCATGCTGGACACGATCATGCAGCGTTTTGCCAACGGTCCGGACGCCGTTCACACGCTTGTCACGGGACTGGCGGGTCAGCCCTGGGGGCCGCACAATCGCAGCAATCTCATCGACCCCGACCAGGCCATCGACATCGTGCTCGTGAACTTCGTGCCGGACGGCAAGCCCTATGGCCTGCTGGGCTACTTCTGGTCCCTGAACGACTTCAAGGCCGATCCCAATAACGCCCAGCTCAAATACAGCAACCAATCGCTGTCGTTCTACATCGATACGGAAACGCTGTACCTGGCCGTCAACGGCACGACCACGCAGATCAGCACGCTGGCCCATGAGTTCATCCACATGATCAACTTCTACCAGCGCAGCGTGCTTCAGGGCACGCAGTACCAGTTCGACACCTTCCTCGAGGAGATGACGGCACTCATGGCGGAAGACCTCCTGGCCGATCGCGTCACGCCAGGCACCAACCCCATGCGCGATCGCCGGATACCGCAGTGGCTGTCGCGACCCGGCTTCAACTGCGACCTGGCTGCCTGGATCGGCAGCACCGGTTCGACCTGCTTGGGCTACAACATCGTGGGCAGCCTCGGCGCCTACCTGCTGCGCCAGCACGGCATCGGCTTCTACCAGCAGTTGCTGCGCAACTTCTCGGCCACCGACTCGCTGCAGGTGCTGGGCAATGCCATCGGCCAGGTCTCCGGCATCTCGCTGCCCGCCACGCTGCAGCGCTGGGGCGCAGACATCGCCCTGCTGCCCTCCACCGCCCCGGCCGGCTATGGCTGGCCCGCCCGTTCGGAGCAAGGCTTCACACTGCCCGCGATCGAGGGCCAGATGTATGCCAACATCCGCAACCTGCCCTCCACCGTGCCGCCGCAGCTCATGGCCCGGGGTCATTTCCCCTTCATGCGCCAGCCTGATGCCCAGGGCCGCTACCAGGAGCTGCTGCGCGTGCCGGCGGGCACCACGCTCACCGCCGTCGTGCAATGACAGCCATGCTCCATACGCTCCATGTCGCGGCTCCTCGCCGGCTGATGCTGGCCTGCGGCCTGACCCTGCTCGGTGCCTGCTCGGCCCCAGCCCCGGCAGCCGGCATCCTGCCGCCAGCCTCCCAGGCCGGCAGCCAGAAGACCCTGCTGCAAGGCCTGCTGCTGCTGCGCGGCAGCGCGCCGCATGCGCAAGCCGTGCTGCAGACCTCCGCGGGCGAGCTCTGGGAGCTGCAGGGCCTGAACCAGCAGCAAATCGACCACTGGCAGCGCCAGCGCGTACAGGTGCAAGGCGAGCCAGCTCCCATGACGCCGCCTGCCGCTGGCGCGACAGGCATGCAGCGCCCGCCCCAGCTGCGCGTGGAATCCATACGCGGCCTGCCTTGACACTCGCCGGCCCCGCCAGCCAAGGCCTAGCCTGACCTGAGCCGGCCCGGACCGCCCGCTGCCGGGAGCTCAGAACATATTCTCAGAACTGCCAGCCCAGCTGCCCCAGCCCCGTGAAAGCGATATCGAAACGGTCGCCCGCCTGGAGCTTCGGGCAGCCGCACCAGGAGCCCGTGGTGACCACGCTGCCGGCCGGCACGCTGCCATATTCGGCCGCCACATGCTGCAGCCAGTCCGCCAGCAGCCAGGCCGGATCGCCCAGGCTGTGCGTGCCGACGAAGCGCTGGACTTCGCCGCCGTTGACCTGCACCCTGCAGGCCTGCTGCGTCCAGTCACGGCCCCGCAGCACAGCGGGCGGCAGCCATTCGCCCAGCGCCAGCCCGCCGTGGCACTGGCCGTCGGCCAGCAGGGCCAGCGCCGGCGCCTCGAGGCCGTCGCGCCAGCGCACGTCCACCCATTCGATGGCCACGGCCACGCCGTCGATCAGCTCTAACGCGCTTTCCGCCGTCAGCGCGCTGGCCTGCGCGGCCGACAGGTCGCGCCCCAGGCGCAAGGCGATCTCGGCCTCCACGCCGCGCAGATTGAACACGGCCCGCGGCGCCGGAGCCACGGCCAGCCCCTGGTGCACGCCGTCCTCGGGCAGCGGTACATGCAGCAGGCGGGCGGTGCGGTTGGCGCCGCCGGACTTCCAGAAACGCGGCGCGCGTTCGGCCGGCCACCAGCCATAGGCCCGGGCCAGCGCACGCTGCACCTGGCGTGCATCGTCCTCGCCGCGCATCAGCGGCGCCACGTCGGCGCCCAGGGCCATGGCCTGGCCCAGCTTGCGCGACCACCACAGCGCATCGGCCGTGGCGTAGCTGTCCTCGTGCAGCGCTGGCGCCAGCGTCTTCCAGGCGGGCAGCACGTCCTGCTGGTCGCGCAGCTCCGGCGCCAGGCCCATGGGAGGCGTATTCGCGAAAGGGGACACCGAAGGGGCCGGGCCGCACCCGCCGTCCTGGTATTGATTGTTTTCAGGCATGGCGCAATGATGGCAAATTCCACGCCCGCACGCCGTTTTTCCGGCGAAAACCAAGGCCGCGGAGACGAAGAATCTTGCTTATGCATAAAACGCATAAAGCTGCAAACAACTTGCCTTGGACAGCGGCCAGCCGCCGCTCTAATCTACTCAACCTAGCCGGTGCCGCAGCAAAACAGCGGCGCCTGTTTCAGTCAACCAGGCAACATCATGCAAGCCAAAGACTCTTCGGCGCCCGCAATGGCGCACGCTCTGCCCTCCTACCTCAACCCCGATCACCTCGGCCCCTGGGGCATCTACCTGCAACAGGTGGATCGCGTCACGCCGTACCTGGGCTCGCTGGCCCGCTGGGTGGAAACGCTCAAGCGCCCCAAGCGCATTCTGGTGGTGGACGTGCCCATCGAAATGGATGACGGCCGCATCGCCCACTTCGAGGGCTACCGCGTGCAGCACAACCTGAGCCGCGGCCCCGGCAAGGGCGGCGTGCGTTTCCACCAGGACGTGACGCTGTCCGAGGTGATGGCCCTGTCGGCCTGGATGTCGGTCAAGAACGCGGCCGTGAACGTGCCCTACGGCGGCGCCAAGGGCGGCGTCCGCGTCGATCCCCGCACCCTGTCCAAGGCCGAGCTGGAGCGCCTGACCCGCCGCTACACCAGCGAGATCGGCCTGCTGATCGGCCCCTCCAAGGACATTCCCGCGCCCGACGTGAACACCAACGGCCAGATCATGTCCTGGATGATGGACACCTACTCCATGAACACCGGCGCCACGGCCACCGGCGTGGTCACGGGCAAGCCTATCGACCTGGGCGGCTCGCTGGGCCGCGTGGAGGCCACGGGCCGCGGCGTGTTCACCGTGGGCGTGGAAGCCGCCAAGCTGACCGGCCTGTCGGTGCAGGGCGCGCGCTTGGCCGTGCAGGGCTTCGGCAATGTGGGCGGCACGGCGGGCAAGCTGTTTGCCGAAGCCGGCGCCAGGATCGTGGCCGTGCAGGATCACACCGGCACCATCCACAATGCCAACGGCCTGGACGTGCCGGCCCTGCTCGAGCATGTGGGCAACACCGGCGGCGTGGGCGGCTTTGCCGGCGCCCAGGCCATGGATGCCAAGGATTTCTGGGGCGTGGACTGCGACATCCTGATCCCTGCCGCCCTGGAAAGCCAGATCACCAAGGACAATGCGGGCCAGATCAAGGCCAAGATGGTGATCGAGGGCGCCAACGGCCCCACCACCCCCGAGGCCGACGACATCCTCGCCGACAAGGGCGTGCTGGTGCTGCCCGACGTGATCGCCAACGCCGGCGGCGTGACGGTCAGCTACTTTGAATGGGTGCAGGATTTCTCCAGCTTCTTCTGGACCGAGGACGAGATCAACGCCCGCCTGGTGCGCATCATGCAGGAGGCCTTTGCCGCCGTCTGGGCCGTGGCCCAGGAGCACAAGGTGACGCTGCGCACCGCCACCTTCATCGTGGCCTGCAAGCGCATTCTGCATGCACGCGAAATGCGCGGGTTGTATCCGTAAGCCCCCCTGAGGCGCTGCGCGCCTTCCCCCTCTCTCTTCGGGAGGGGGACGACAGCCGCGCTGCGGGGCGGCCCTTGCTTGCTCTGTCTCTTTGTTGAACCGGCTGGTCGTTTTACGCCACAACGGAAAAGGCCTTCTGTTTCCCGAAGGCCTTTATTGGTTGCGCGAGAAGGATTTGAACCTCCGACCTTTGGGTTATGAGCCCAACGAGCTACCAGACTGCTCCATCGCGCGGTAATTTCAGGACAGCAGCTTGTCACTGTGTCGATGGCGCAATTGTAGCTGAAATTCTTTTGTCATGCATGCAAGTTATATGAGCTCACTTTTTTCATGGCTATTGGCTCTGAAATTTGTCGCCCCATTGCGTTGCCGAACGGCAATTGCACCTCGGTATAGTTGCCGCCCATGGCCAAAGAAAAAACGACTTTCACCTGCAATGCCTGCGGCGGCACCAGCCCGCGCTGGCTGGGCAAATGCCCTGGCTGCGGCGCCTGGAACGCGCTGGTCGAGACGGTGGCCGAATCGGCCTCGGGCGGCAAGAACCGCCTGAGCCAGCCCCAGGGCTACGCAGGCCTGGCCAATGCCCAGCCCGTCACGCCGCTGTCGGCCATAGAGGCCCAGGATGTGGCGCGCACGCCCAGCGGCATCGAGGAGCTGGACCGGGTGCTGGGTGGCGGCGTGGTCGAGGGCGGCGTGGTGCTGATCGGCGGCGACCCCGGCATAGGCAAGTCCACACTTCTGCTGCAGGCCATGGATGCCCTGCATCGCCTGGGATTGCCCACGCTGTACGTGACGGGTGAGGAAAGCGGTGCCCAGGTGGCGCTGCGCTCGCGCCGCCTGGGGCTGGACCACAGCCAGGTCAATGTGCTGGCCGAGATCCAGCTCGAAAAAATCCTGGCCACGCTGGAAGCCACGCAGCCGGCCGTGGTGGTCATCGATTCGATACAGACCGTGTATTCGGACCAGCTCTCGTCGGCGCCGGGCTCGGTGGCCCAGGTGCGCGAGTGCGCGGCCCACCTGACGCGCGCGGCCAAGACCACGGGCATCACCATCATTCTCGTGGGTCATGTGACCAAGGACGGAGCGCTGGCCGGCCCCCGGGTGCTCGAGCACATGGTGGACACGGTGCTGTACTTCGAGGGCGATACGCACAGCAATTTCCGCCTGGTGCGCGCCATCAAGAACCGCTTTGGCGCCGTCAACGAGATCGGCGTGTTCGCCATGACGGAAAAAGGCCTCAAGGGCGTGACCAACCCCAGCGCCATTTTTCTTTCCCAGCACAGCGAGCCGGTGCCCGGCTCCTGCGTGCTGGTCACGCTGGAGGGCACGCGGCCCATGCTGGTGGAGATCCAGGCCCTGGTGGACCAGGGCGGCCCGGCCGCGCGCCGCCTGTCCGTGGGCCTGGACCGCGACCGCCTGGCCATGCTGCTGGCCGTGCTCAACCGCCACGCGGGCGTGGTCTGCGCCGACCAGGATGTGTTCGTCAACGCCGTGGGCGGCGTGCGCATCAACGAGCCGGCCGCCGATCTGGCCGTGATGTTGGCGATCACTTCGAGCCTGCGGGGCAAGGCGCTGCCCAAGGGCTTCATCGCCTTCGGCGAAGTGGGCCTGGCCGGCGAAGTGCGCCCCGCGCCGCGCGGCCAGGAACGCCTGAAGGAGGCCGCCAAGCTGGGCTTCACCATGGCCGTGGTGCCCAAGGCCAATGCGCCCAAGAAGGCCATTCCCGGCCTGACCATCCATGCCGTGGAGCGTGTGGACGAAGCCATGAACATTGTGCGAGGCATGGGGTAAGCGCTTGCTCGCTTCAATAATGAAAGCTGCCTGCGACCGAAATACATGGATATTGGGCATAAATCCACTTGAATCCATGAAACGACAATCGCTAGACGCTCCTGATTTTGAACAACACCGCAGCCCGAGCAGACTCCAGGGGCATACGCACTGCCCACAGCCCGGCCACAGGTCCTCCGTAAGACAATAAGCCCATGAATTTGCGCAATATTCTGGTTCCCCTGGGTTTGATCGTGCTGATGTTCGCGGCCTTCCGCTCCGCTGGCTGGCCCGGTGTCGCGGCCGTGGCGGGCGGTATTCTGATGTGGGGGCTGCTGCACTTCACGCGCCTGATGAGCGTGATGAAGAAAGCAGCAAACCGCCCCATGGGCTATGTGGGCAGCGCGGTAATGCTCAATGCCAAGCTCAAGCCCAAGGTGCCGCTGGTGCATGTGGTGGCCATGACGCGCTCGCTGGGCGAGCGCCTGTCCGAGGCAGGCCAGGATCCCGAGATCTACCGCTGGACCGACGGCACGGATTCCCACGTCACCTGCGAATTCGTGGGCGGGCGGCTGATGAAATGGGCGCTGCAGCGTCCCGTGCAGGACGAGGCCGAAGCCGCCGCACCCGAAACAACAGCGCCACCAAAGGCCTGAGCGCCCTAAAATGACGCTCTCTGGAGACAGCCGCCCGGGCAGGCCTTGGCACCCGGCGTCTGCCACATGAACACGACTTACGCAAATCAGGTTCAGGCACGAGCTTCGCCTCAAGAAAGCCGTCTTGGTGCATCCTTGTTTGCGTAAGTCCTAATGAACACAACCCCCGAGAGGATGGTTTTATGAGTCCTGTTGTTCCCTCGATGTCCGACCGCGACGGCAAGATCTGGATGGATGGGCAGCTGGTGGAGTGGCGCGATGCCAAGATCCACGTGCTGACCCACACGCTGCACTATGGCTGCGGAGCCTTCGAAGGCGTGCGCGCCTACGAGACCGAGCAGGGTACGGCCATCTTCCGCCTGCAGGACCATACCAAGCGCCTGTTCAACAGCGCCAAGATCCTGCGCATGCAGATCCCGTTCACCCAGGATCAGGTGAACCAGGCCCAGATCGACGCGGTCAAGGCCAACGGCCTCAAGTCCTGCTATCTGCGCCCGCTGACCTGGATCGGCGACCGCAAGCTCGGGGTCTCTCCCAAGGGCAACACCATCCACCTGATGGTCGCGGCCTGGGCCTGGGGCGCCTACCTCGGCGAGGAAGGCATGGAGCGTGGCATCCGCGTCAAGATATCGAGCTACACCCGCCACCATGTGAACATCACCATGACCCAGGCCAAGACGGTGAGCAACTACACCAACTCCATCCTGGCCAACAGCGAGGCGCTGGACGACGGCTACGACGAAGCCATTCTGCTGGACGCCTCGGGCTTCGTCTCCGAAGGCTCGGGCGAGAACATCTTCGTGGTCAAGGACGGCGCGGTCTACACGCCCGATCTGTCCGCCGGCGCACTGAACGGCATCACGCGCAACACCGTGCTGCACATCTGCCAGGACCTGGGCCTGGAAGTCGTGCAAAAGCGCATCACGCGCGACGAGCTGTATATCTCCGACGAGGTGTTTTTCTCGGGTACCGCCGCCGAAGTGACGCCCATCCGCGAAGTGGACCGCATCCAGATCGGCGAAGGCCGCCGCGGCCCCATCACCGAGAAGATCCAGAAGGCTTTCTTCGACATCGTCAACGGCCGCAATCCCAAGTACGCCCATTGGCTGACCAAAGTATGACCCCCTGAGCGGCCTTGCCGCTTCCCCCAAGGGGGACGGCATCTTCGCTGCGGGGCGGCCCTTGCTCGATGCCTCTGGCCCGGGCCGCGCCAATTTCATGGGTTGCGCACGAAGCACAGCCCCTGAGCCGTCCATTAAAAATCACGAGAAAGATACGAAAACATGAGCACGAACGCCGTTGTCGAACTGGCCGCCACGGATTTGAACCACCAGGGCGGCGTGTTCTGCCCCAGCCCCAAGGCCGACATGAAGCTGTGGAACAGCCATCCCAAGGTCTACCTGGATGTGGCCAAGACCGGTGAAGCCAAGTGCCCCTACTGCGGCACCACCTACCGCCTCAAGGCCGGCGAGGTGTTTGCCGCCGGCCACTAACCGGCTCAGGGCCGCTGGAAAGCCCGGTGCCAGATGCTGCCGGGTGCCGCGCCGCCATGCGAGCCGAACATTTCCGCGAAGTGCCGGCGCTCCCCTCCCCGCAGCTTCACGATGGGCGCTGAAATCTTGGGTGCATCGACCAGGCACAGCTGCGGGTACAGCAGATACCACTTCCAGCGCAGCGACCGGTGATAGTAGTAGGCCGTATCCTCGGCCTTGTACAAGGCCATGCGGGTGAATTTCTGGCTGCGCAGTACTTTCTGGGCCGTGATGTGGATCAGCAGGTAATGCGGGTCCTTGATGCCCTGCTGCAGGGCCGGCAGATCCTGCTGACGCTTCAGGTAGTCCTGCGTTCCCTCCACGACCAGCGCCTGGTGGAACTCCCGCTGCCATGCCGTGATGAAGGCCGAACCGGGCCGCGCGCCGAACGCCCAGCTCTCGATGACGGGAAAGCGCGCCTCGCACGTGAACTTCTCGAGATAAAACCCCACGAACTCCACTGCCGCATCGGGCGGCGATCGCAACCAGTCCAGCGACGCAGTCAGCAGCGTGCTCGCGTCCAGCCAGAAGCCGCCGTGATGCGCCACGAGGTACAGGCGCAGCCAGTCCGCCTGTTTGGTGGGGTGCATCTGCGCAAACTGCGGCGGCAAATCGCCAGCGGCGACGTACGCCTCCAGATTGCCCGGGTGGACCAATCGCACTTCATAATCCGGGCATTGCAGGCGCCAGCTCTGGATGCACTCGCTCACGAAGGCGTCCGGCTGGATCTGGTTCCAGTAGGTCCACAGAATCTTAGGAATACCCCGGAGCTCCTCCAAAGGAGACTCCTTGCCATCGAACATGACGGGAGCCGGTATTTCATAACCGGCGGAGCCTTTGAGGTTGGAGGGCTGTACAAGCTGCAGAACGCCCTTGAAAAGGCTGGCTGGAATCCGCGTCATGGTGACTGTTTGAGCAGGTGCTGGGGTTGAGTACACAAATTTCGTCGCAGGCGGATTGTCCGTCAGAACCCATGGAAAACAATTTGACGGCAACGCATAAGCCCTCCGCACAACGCCCGACGCGGATATTGCACTTCGTGACCGGCGGCTTCTCGGGCGCCACCCAGGTCGCCGTCGACCTGTGCTTCGCAGCCCGGAAAAGCCCGGACATGGAAGTCATGCTGGTGCTGCGCCGCAAGCGCAGCACTTCCGAGGCCAAGGTCCAGGCGCTGCGCGACCAGGGTCTGCAGGTGCACGTGGTTTCCAACTGGCTGCATGCCATGACCGTGTGGGAACTGCGCAAGATCATCCGCAGCTGGAAGCCCGATGTGGTCTTTGCCCATGGCTTCAGCGACCACATCTGGGGCCGCCGGGCCGCGGTCGCCGAGGGCGTGCCCCGCGTCTTCCATGTGGAACACAACTCCCGCGAACGCTACACGCCGCGCCGCCTGCAACAGGCTCTGGCCCTGGCCCCCTTCACCCAGGCCAGCATAGGCGTGTCGGAAGGCGTGCGCACCAGCCTGGTCCAGCGCGGCTTTCCCGCGGACCGCTGCGTGGCCATCTGCAACGGCATCGACCTGGCGCGCTTTGCGCAAGACCTGCTGCCGGCACGCTGGGAGGACCGCGAAGCCGCCATCCTCATGGCCTCGCGCTTTGCCCGGCAGAAAGACCAGGCCACGCTGATACGGGCCCTGGGGCTGCTGCGCGGGCAGGGCCTGGCGCCCCGGCTGTACCTGGCCGGAGCCGGGCGCAAGCTCCAGCGCACGCAAGCCGAACGGCTGGTGACCCAGCTCGGCCTGCAGGACCAGGTCCACTTCCTGGGCAATGTGTCGGACCTGCCCCAGCGCCTGGCCAAAACGCAGATCTTCGTGCTGTCCACCCACTGGGAAGGCATGCCCCTGGCCCTGGTGGAAGGCATGGCCGCCGGCTGCGCCTGCATAGGCTCGGACGTGCTCGGCGTACGCGAGGTCATCGACCACGAGCGCAACGGCCTGCTGGTTCCCGAGTCCGACGCGCATGCCATGGCCGCCGCGCTCAAGCGCCTGCTGCAGGACGCCGCGCTGGCGCAGCAGCTGGGCCAGGCGGCCCGGCAACAGGCCCTGAGCGCCTACGGCCGGGAACATATGTGGGGGCACTACCGCGCGCTGCTGGCAGAGCCGGCCCCGGAAGGCGCCTGAAGCGCCGTATCCGGATTACAGGGTCTCGGACACGTGGGGAGCACTGGCCCCATGCCGGCTGTTGCCCCAGGTCAGCTGCAGCTTCATCCTGAACTTGCGCAGCCGCTGCAGGAGGGATGCCGGCGGCTCCTTCACCTGCCAGATGCTGCTGACTTCGCTGGTGTCGTCCAGGGCAATGACCGAGGGATGGACGCCAAAGACCCGCATGCCGTTCTCGAACCAGAAGCGCATGTCCACGTCCACGGGGCGGCCGAAAGGCTGGCGGCTTTCCAGCATCTTGCGGGCCCCGGAACGGCTGACCACATAGCCCGTGGCAAAGCTGGGCACGCGGCTGTAGGTGATCAGCTCGAGAGAGGGCTCCGCCAGAGGCCGGCGGCTGGCCAGCTTTTCCTGCTCGCGCCCGAAGAGCTTGACCATGTCCCAGCGATCGGCAGGCAGCGCAGCGACGGCCTCCAGCGCCTGCGGCAATGCCGGCAGCAGGCGCACATCGTCTTCAAACACGGCCATGGCCGCGGCATCGCTGTCCAGCAACTGGCGCCAGGCGGTCATATGGCTGCAGTAGCAGCCTTTTTCGCCGTTGCCCATGGGCTTGAAGTATTGATGGGTATTGAGCGCCGGGTTGAAATGGCGCGCCTGGACCTCCTCCGGCAGGTCGCTCCACCACACGGCGGGAAGACGGGAGGCCTCCAGCCCCAAGCGGGAAAATTGCGCCTGCATGCGCTGGTGGCGCTCGGTATCCTTGGCAAGATTGATATAAACGATGGGAATGTTGGACATTCGGCAAATCCGGCGACTGTTGGGATAGGAAACTCGTGTGAACGCGTATAAGAATTTTTGGACCGGGGGATTGAATCTCTCGGCATTTCTGTTTTTTGCCCTGAGCCTGGCCGTACCGTCCGGCTACTCCTATGGCTCGGCAGCCCTCGCATTGCTGGCCATCGCGGTCTGCTGGCGACAGCCACGCGGGACGACCTCCCGGGATACGAAAATCTTACTCGCAAGTCTGTTCCTCACCGGCCTGCTGTGGACGGCGGCATTGGACCGTGCCTGGTCCGGCGCGGGCATGGCCTATGGCGCCAAATATGCGCTGGCGGCGCTCAGCCTCTGGGTACTGAGCCGAAGAGGGCTGGCCTCCAATGCCGTGGTCTGGGGCGTGGCCGCGGGAGCAGCCGGTGCACTGGGCGTGGCCGCCTATCAGTATCTGCTCCTGCACTGGAGCAAGGCTCAGGGCTTCACCAATGCCATCCAGTATGGCGGCATCGCCATGTACCTGGGCATTGCCGCCTGGGCCATGGCGCTGATGGGACGCTGGCGCTGGCCGCAGGTCGTGGCCCTGGGCCTGTGCGGAGCCAGCGGCGTGATGGCCGCACTGCTGTCGGAATCGCGCGGCTCGTGGGTGGCCGCTCCCCTGCTGCTGGCCGCGATCTGGTTCATGGCCTGGCGCAACGGCTACAAGCGCATCGCCTCTGTCGCCGTTCTGGTCATGCTGATCGGCGGCGCGGCACTGGTGCTGCCCGCCTACCAGAAGTTCGAACAACGCGCGGATCTTGCCGTCCAGGAGGCCTGGCACTACCTGGCCGAGCCCCAGAAATACGCCGAGACTTCCATCGGCCAGCGCCTGGAGCAATGGCGGCTGGCCATCCATCTGATCGAGCAGCGTCCCGTGACGGGCTGGGGCCTGGAGGGCTATGCCCGCGCCAAACAGGCCATGGTGGACAAGGGCGCCGCCCACCCCTCGGTCATGGGTTACGGCCATGCCCACAACGAGATTCTGGACATGTGGGTCAAGCGCGGCCTGGCCGGGCTGCTGATCCTGCTCTTTTTCTATGCAGCGCCGCTGTATGTGTTCTGGCCCACGCCGTCGCGGCTGGCGCGCGCCGATGCGGCGCAGCAGCCCCGGCTGCTGGCGCTCAGGGCGGCCGCGTCACTGCTGCCGCTGGCCTATTTCGGCTTCGGCTGGACCCAGGTCTTCTTCGCCCATAACAGCGGCCAGATGTTCTACATCTTCTCGCTGGCCATCTTCTGGGGCGCCATCTGCCGGCTGGAAAGGGCCAACGCCACCCGCAACTGAGCGGTTTCAGGCCACGGGCAGGCTCAGCACAAAACTCGCGCCGCCCTGGCCGTCCAGCCGCCCCTCGCAGCGCGCGCTGCCGCCGTGGCGTTCGGCAATCGAGCGCACCAGAGACAGGCCCAGGCCCACGCCGCCCGAGCGTTCGCTGGCGCCGGGCAGGCGGTAGAACTTCTCGAAGATGCGCTCGCGCTGCATTGCGGGCACACCAGGGCCGTGGTCTTCCACACGGATCACGGCCTGCCCATGTTGCCTGGACAGAATGAGCGTGATCTCGCCCCGGCTGTAGCGGCGCGCGTTTTCCAGCAGGTTGCGCATCGCGCGGCGCAGCAGCTTGGCAATGCCCTGCACTTCCAGCGCACCGCCGGTCCGCACGTCGAGTTCCGCGCCGATGCGCGCGCACTCCTCCGCAGCCAGGCCAATGAGATCCACCGACTCGACAGTGCCGACATCGACCTCGCGGGTATCGAGGCGGCTGGCCAGCAGGATCTCGTCGACCAGCTGATCCAGCTCGTTGATGTTGCGCTGGATCTCGGACCTGGCACGCACGCTGACCGGGTCTTCGCCCATGAACTCCAGACCCATGCGGATGCGGGTCAGCGGCGAACGCAGCTCGTGCGATGCGTTCGCGAGCAGCGACTTGTGCGAGGTCACCAGGGTTTCGATGCGCGCGGCGGCGGCATTGAACTGGTGGGCCAGATCGGCCACCTCGTCATGCCCGCGCTCGGGCACGCGCACCGACAGATCGCCTTCGCCAAAGCGCTTGACCCCGCGCTGCAGGGTTTCCAGCCGCTTGAGCAGGCGCCGGATGATGGGAAAGACCCCGATCGCCACCGCCAGCCCCACCAGGCCCAGCATCCACAGGAAACCGAAGGGTGGCCGCAGCCAGAAGGCCACGGCGCCGTCGCGCGGGGGAGGCCCGGGCCGGTCGCGGTGCCCGCGCGGCGCCATGCGCAGCTCGTAGGTCTGCCCGTCGGAGCCCGCGATCTCGAAACGCAGCCCCTCGCCGGGCGGCCCCGGAATGCGCGAGGCCCGGCCCTCGGTGATCACTTCGCCCAAGGCATTGCGCAGCACCATCTCGCGCGCCGGCGGCGCGGCATTGTTTTGCGCGCGCTGCTCGTCGGCCATCTTCCAGGCCCAGGCCACGGTCAGCGTCAGCACGGCAACGCCCACCACCACGGCCAGCCAGATGCGCAGATACAGGCGCTGGGAAAAAACGTGCAGCAGTTTCATTCACTGATCTCCATCGTGGCCTGTGCAACGGGCACTTCCCAGGCCAGAGACGCCGAGCAAGAGCCGCCTCGCGGCGAAGGCGTCGTCCCCCTCGGGGGAAGCCGCACAGCGGCTCAGGGGGTCAATCCTGTTGTTTGGCAAAAACATAACCCACGCCGCGCACGGTGAGGATGCGCTTGGGATTCTTGGGGTCGGCCTCGATGGCGGCGCGGATGCGGCCCATGTGCACGTCGATGGAACGGTCGAAGGCCTCCAGTTCGCGGCCGCGCACGGCCTCCATGATCTGGTCGCGCGTGAGCACGCGGCCCGCGCGCTCGGCCAGCGCCACCAGCAGATCGAACTGGTAGGAGGTCAGGTCGCAGGCCTCGCCGGCCACGGTCACGGCGCGCGCGTCGCGGTCGATTTCCAGGCTGCCGAAGCGCAGGGCCGCCGCTGCGGGCGCCGGGCCGTCGCCGCCCTTGCGGCGCAGGATGGCGCGGATGCGGGCCAGCAGCTCGCGCGGCTCGAAAGGCTTGGGCAGGTAGTCGTCCGCCCCCAGCTCCAGGCCGATGATGCGGTCCATGGGATCGCCCTTGGCGGTGAGCATCAGCACCGGCACCTGGGCCGCGATTCCGGACATGGCGCGGATACGGCGGCAGACTTCCAGGCCGTCCATATCGGGCAGCATCAGGTCCAGGATCACCAGGTCGGGCAGTCCCGCCGGACTTCCGTCGACGGGCTGCAGGTGCTCCAGCCCGCTTTTGCCGTCGGCCCTGTGGGTGACTTCCAGCCCGTTGTTGCCCAGGTAATCACCCACCATCTGCGCCAGGCGGGTGTCGTCTTCAATCATCAGCAGTTGGTGCGTGCTCATGGGGGGCAGTGTAGTCATGCTCGCGCCTTATTCACGATCGAGGGGTGGCTGGTTCTCCCCATGCTCCCACGGCCGCGTCAGCTCCGGTTGTCGCCCGGGTAAAGTTGGGTAAACCCAAAAATCAATAGCAACCAGCGCTTATGTTTCAAGCGTTGGAGATGGTCTTGACTCTGGAAGCCAGATAAATCAGCAGCAGCACGGGAACACCCATGGCCGCCGTGGCGTAGAAGAAGGCCTGGTAGCCGAAGGCATCGACGAAGGTGCCCGAAAAACCCGCCAGCCACTTGGGCGCCAGCAGCATCATGGAGCTGAACAGCGCGTACTGCGTGGCCGAGTACTGCACATTGGTCAGGCCCGAGAGGTAGGCGATGAAGGCCGCCGAGGCGATGCCGCCGGCCAGGTTGTCGGCGCTGACCACCCAGACCAGCGCCGTGAGGTCATGGCCGCGCGTGGCCAGCCAGGCGAACAGCATATTCGTGGCCGCCGACAGGACGGCGCCCAGCATCAGCACGCGCATCACGCCCCAGCGCACGGCCATGGAGCCGCCGACAAAGCCGCCCAGCAGCGTCATCACCACGCCGAACACCTTGGTGACGGCCGCCACCTCCTCCTTCTCGTAGCCCATGTCCACATAGAAGGGGTTGGCCATGATGCCCATCACCACGTCGCTGACGCGGTACAGGCCGATCAGCGCCAGCAGCCGCAGCGCCTGCCAGCGGTAGCGGCCGACGAAGTCGGCGAAGGGCGCGATCAGCGCGCCCTGCAGCCATTCGCGCAGATTGCGCGCCGCCGGCAGCGGCCTGGGGTTGGTTTCCGGCGACAGCAGCACGGTCAGCGCGCCCACCAGCATGCTGGCGGCCATGACCATATAGGCCGCGCTCCACGCGCCCACCATATAGCCCTTGGCATCGCCCTGCACCCGGGCCGCCACCCACAGCACGCCGGCACCGGCCCAGATCATGGCCAGGCGGTAGCCGGTCTGGTAGGTGGCCGCCAGGGCGGCCTGGTCTTGCGCCGTGGCCGATTCGATGCGGTAGGCATCGAGGGCGATGTCCTGCGTGGCCGAGCCGAAGGCCACGGCCAGCGCGCACCACACCAGCGGATGCAGGGCGGCCCGGGGGTCGTTGAACGCCATGCCCAGCAGGCCGGCCATGATCAGCCCCTGGGCCAGCAGCAGCCAGCTGCGCCGCCGCCCCAGCAGGCGCGTGAGCAGCGGGATCGGCAGCCGGTCCACCAGCGGCGACCACACCCATTTGAAGCCGTAGGCCAGCCCCACCCAGCTCAGATAGCCGATGGTGCTGCGCTCTATGCCGGCCTCGCGCAGCCAGAAGCCCAGCGTGCCCAGCACCAGCAGCGGCGGCAGGCCCGCGGAAAAGCCCAGGGCCAGCATGCGCAGGCTGGTGGGTTCGGCATAGATCTTCAGGGCCTGCGCCCAGCTGCGCCGGGCAGCGGCTTCCTGGGTCTGGGCGGGAGAGGATGGGGTGGAGGACGGCTCGGTCATGATGCGGCGGTTGGAGGCAGCAGCCATTATCAGTTGGCGCTACCATGCGCCTTGCCTCTTTGTACCGCACCATGGTCGCCAGCCCTCCATCTCCTGCCCAGAGCCTGCTGCGCGAAGCGCAGGTTTCGGTGCGCCAGTACCGCGGCGAGCACGAGGCCCATGCCCACGAGCACGCTCAGATCCTGTTCGCCCTGCAAGGGCGCATGGAGCTGGAGATCAACGGCCGCCCCGGCTTTGTGGATGCGGCCTGCGGCATGGTGATTCCCGCGGGCACCGGCCACGGCTATCTGGCGGCGCCGCAGACCCGGGTCTTCGTGATCGATGCGCCCGAGGCCGCCGGACTGGACAGGCTGCGCCGCTTCGCCGTGCCGCCGCCGCTGCGCTTTCCCACCTCCCACCTGTCGGCCGCCGCGCAGATGGCGCTGGTGCTGCAGGCGCCTTCCCTGCTGGCGCGCCGCGGCATCAACCTGCCGCAGCTGCAGCAGCAGGTGCAACTGGCGCTGCACGAAAGCTGGCCCACGGCCCGCCTGGCGCAATGCGCCCACCTGAGCGTGGCGCAGTTCCATGCCCGCTTCGTGGAGCTGGCCGGCCAGACCCCGCAGGCCTGGGTGCGCACGCTGCGCCTGGACGCCGCCAGCCGCCAGCTCGTACGCGGCGCGGCACTGGAAGCCACGGCCTTGCGCTGCGGCTATGCCTCGGCCAGCGCACTGGCCTATGCCCTGCGGCGCGAACGCGGCCTCACTTCGCGCCAGCTGCGCAAAGCTTAGAACGTGTTGACGATCTCCTCGCGCCGCGACAGTGGCTTTGCGGGATGGGATGCAAGGCGCAATACCGCAGCAATAGCCCTGCTATTGCGAGGATTTGCAACGCCGCAGAGCGCCCGCAAAGCCACTGTCCCGAAGGGTTGGAGTGCAATCGGGCGATTTCTGCGCGTTGTCTCTTGCTTGCACCCCGGTGCAAGCTGCGAGCCACCCGCTTCGAACTCATCCCGATTGCGCTCCAACGCGGTTGCGTAGAGATCGTAAACACGTTCTTAAGCGTCTCTCGACATTTGCAGTACCGGACGGGCCGCAAGATGCGCTCACCATGCCCACCGTCACTGCAGCTTCGTCGACTTCCATCGCCACCCGCCTGGGCCCCGTGGGCCTGGTGCTGCTGGCCGCCATGCTCTGGGGCACCACGGGCACGGCCCAGCACTTTGCACCGGGCGGCCTGTCCGCCTACTGGGTGGGCAGCCTGCGCATGCTCATGGCCGCGCTGTTCTTCGTCATGCTGTCGCTTGGCCTGGGGGCGCAGGCGGGTGCCGCCCGGCCGCCGCAGCAGAGCCGGCAGAGGGTGGCGCGCATCCTGTTCTGCGGCCTGTGCATGGCCGTCTACAACCTGAGCTTCTTCGCCGGCGTGCGCGCCTGCGGCGTGGCGCTGGGCACGGCCCTGGCCATAGGCAGCGGCCCCATCTGGGCCGGCTTCATGCAGGCGGCGGTACAAAAGCGCTGGCCCGGCGCCCTGTGGTGGCTGGGCACCTGCATAGGGGTGGGCGGCGGCATCGTCATGGCCCTGGCATCCACCGGCGCGGCAGGCGAGCTGCCCTGGCATGGCATGGCCCTGTGCCTGCTGGCCGGTATGTCCTACGCCGCCTATGCGCTGGCCAATCAGGAGCTCGTGCGCCAAGGGCCGGTGGCCCGGATCAACGCCTGGGTGTTCGGCTGCGCCGCGCTCCTGTCGCTGCCTTTTGCGGCGCTGCTGGGCGGCCCCCTGGACACCAGCCTCGAAGGCTGGGCCGTGGTGATCTATCTGGGCGTGGTGGCCACGGGCTTTGCCTATCTGCTGTTTTCCATGGGGCTGCGCGGCATCTCCGTGGCCACGGGCGTGGCCTTGAGCAAGGCGGAGCCGATCACGGCCTTTGCGCTGTCGCTGGCCGTGGTGGGCGAACGTCCGGCCTGGTGGGCCGTGCTGGGCCTGGCCGCCGTCATCGCCGGTCTGTGGCTGGTGGTGCAAGCGGAAATGCGCGAAGCCCGGCAGTGCGTCGACACGCCCTAAACTGCGCCCATGCCCAATCCTCCACCCGCCCATTTCCCCGCTGCCTGCGCCTGCCGGCAGCGCCGTTTTCTGCTCACGGGGCTGGTCGCCGGCGCTGCGCTGGCGGCGGCGGCACCGGCCAGGGCCCAGGTCGATGTGGGCCGCGCCTCCGTGCTGCGCAATCTGGTGCCCGCGCAGACGCTGGAGGCAGCCGCCACCGAGCAGTACCAGGAACTGCTGGCCAAGGCCAGGGCCCAAGGCGCGCTGGCCGGCGGCGACGATGCGCAGCTGCTGCGCCTGCGCACCATCGCCCAGCGGCTGATTCCCTACGCCGCGCAATGGAACGAGCGCGCGCGCCAGTGGCCCTGGGAGGTCAACCTGATACGGAGCAAGCAGATCAATGCCTTCTGCATGCCCGGCGGCAAGATCGCCTTCTTCACCGGCATCCTCGACCAGCTGCGGCTCAGCGACGACGAAGTCGCCATGGTCATGGGCCACGAAATGGCCCATGCGCTGCGCGAGCACTCGCGCGAACAACTGGCCAAGAGCCAGGCCACGGACATTGGCCTGACCCTGGGCGCGCAGCTGCTGGGCCTGGGCGATCTGGGCAATGCCGCGGCGCGTCTGGGCACGCAGCTGCTGACGCTCAAGTTCAGCCGCAATGACGAGAGCGAAGCCGACCTCGTGGGCCTGGAGCTGGCCGCGCGCGCGGGCTACAACCCGCAGGCGGCCATCTCGCTGTGGCGCAAGATGGGCGAGGCCACGGGCAGCGGCGGCATAGGCTTTCTGTCCACCCACCCCACGGGGCCGGACCGCATACGCCGGCTCGAAGGCAATGTGCCGCGCGTAATGCCGCTGTACGAACAATCGCGCCAGCGCTAGCATGGCAACCATTCCTGTTTTGATAGCTTGCAGCGCTTGATGTACAGCCATTTCAAAATCAATATGGTTTGAATGCCTGATACTGCCGGCGCCATAAGCTCCTGATTTCAAAGCATTTATCCACCACCCCGCCAGGCCCGACAATCTGTCCATCCCTTGCCCATCAGGCCTGCCTCCCCAAGCACCATGCTGACCTACGCCGACATCCAAGCCGCCGCCCAGCGCCTCCAGGGCGCCGTGCTCCAGACGCCCTGCGTCGAATCGCGCACGCTCTCGCAGATCACGGGCGCCCAGGTCTATCTCAAGTTCGAGAACCTGCAATTCACCGCCTCCTTCAAGGAACGCGGCGCGCTCAACAAGCTCCTGCTGCTGTCCGATGCCGAGCGCGCGCGCGGCGTGGTGGCCATGAGCGCGGGCAACCACGCCCAGGGCGTGGCCTACCACGCGCAGCGCCTGGGCCTGCGCGCCGTCATCGTCATGCCGCGCTTCACGCCCGGCGTGAAGGTGGAGCGCACGCGCGGCTTCGGGGCCGAGGTCGTGCTGCACGGCGACTCGCTGGCCGAGGCCCGCGCCCATGCCAACCGGCTTGCTCAGGAGCAGCAGCTGACCTTCGTCCACCCCTACGACGACGAAGCCATCGCGGCGGGCCAGGGCACGCTGGCCCTGGAGATGCTCGAATCCCAGCCCGACCTGGAGACGCTGGTGGTGGCCATAGGCGGCGGCGGCCTGATCGCCGGCGTGGCCACGGCGGCCAAGGCGCTGCGCCCCGGCATCGAGGTCGTGGGCGTGCAGACCCAGCGCTTTCCGTCCATGGTCAATGCGCTGCGCCATACCGATCTGCCCATGGGCAGCTCCACCATCGCCGAAGGCATTGCCGTGACCCAGCCCGGCGAGATCACGCAGGCCATCGTGCAGCGCTGCGTGGACGATCTGCTGCTGGTCGACGAAGGCGACATCGAGCAGGCCGTGCTCATGCTGCTCGAAATCGAGAAGACGCTGGTCGAGGGCGCGGGCGCCGCGGGCCTGGCCGCGCTGCTGCGCCACCCCGGGCGCTTCAAGGACAAGAAGGTCGGCCTGATCCTCTCGGGCGGCAATATCGACCCCATGCTGCTGGCCGCCATCATCGAGCGCGGCATGGTGCGCTCGGGCCGCCTGGCGCGCATCCGCGTCAGCGCGCGCGACGTGCCCGGCGTGCTGGCCCGGATCACGGCCACCGTGGCCGATGCCGGCGCCAACATCGAGGAGGTGCACCACCAGCGCGCCTTCACCATGCTGGCGGCGCAGAACGTGGAAATCGAATTCGTGCTGCAGACGCGCAACCAGCCCCATGTGGAACAGGTGCTGCAGGCTCTGCGGGCCGCAGGCATGGAGGCCGCTCTGATGTGAGTTCGGCCCCCGCGGCTCAGATCTGCAAGGACGCGATTTTCTTGGCCAGCGGCGCCACCAGATCCATGGGCAAGGGGAAGACCACGGTCGTGTTCTTGTCCGCGCCGATCACGGTCAGCGTCTCCAGATAGCGCAGCAAGATGGCCTGGGGCTCCTGCGCCAGTATTTTCGCCGCCTGGGACAGTTTTTCCGATGCCTGCAGCTCGCCCTCGGCATGAATCACCTTCGCGCGGCGCTCACGCTCGGCCTCGGCCTGGCGCGCAATCGCCCGAATCATGGATTCCGTCAGATCGACCTGCTTGATCTCCACATTGGAGACCTTGATGCCCCAGGTGTCGGTTTGCGCATCCAGTGCCTGTTGAATATCCAGGTTCAGCGATTCGCGCTCCGCCAGCATCTCGTCGAGCTGGTGCTTGCCCAGCACCGAGCGCAGCATGGTCTGCGCCAGCTGGCTGGTGGCCTCCAGGTAGTTGACCACCTGGATCACCGCTTTTTCGGCATCCACCACGCGCAGATAGATCACGGCATTGACCTTGACCGAGACGTTGTCGCGCGAGATCACATCCTGCGCCGGGACTTCCAGCACCACGGTGCGCAAATCCACCCGCACCACCTGCTGCACGGCGGGAATGATGAAGATCATTCCCGGCCCCTTGACCTTCCAGAAACGTCCCAGCGTAAAGACCACGCCGCGCTCGTATTCACGAAAAATCCGGATCGAGGCGGACGCCAGGCCGATCACCAGCAGCAGGACGATCAGCCAGAACAAGAAAGAAACGCTCACCATATCGGCCATCCTTTCGGCGATGGACTTCGGCGCTGCGTTCCTGCGTTGAACCGTCCGCAAGACAGCGTCGGGCCGCCCGCAGGCTCAGCATATTCCCATGCACTCGAGCCTGCACCTATCCGCGCATGGTCGACATCGAAGCAGTGCTGTTCGCCCCCGCTCCCGGTGCCCGCATCGCATGCGCTATGGCTTTCCCTGAGCACTGTCGCAAGGGCTGTGCCTAGAATGGTGGCTGAGTTTGCTTGTTTCACCGCCTGTCTTCAGGAGGAGCACTGATCGCATGTCACATGATCCCGCCATGAACCACGACACGGAGCACCAGGACGCCGTCGATGCCGTGGTGCCCCTCATTCCCATCGTCATTCCCGCGGTAGGCGCGGTCATGATGTTCCTGCTGGCCTTCATCGCCGTGCACATGGCCTGATGACCTGATACAGCCGGCCCGCCCCCTGTCAAAACCCGCTTGCAGCGGGTTTTTTCATGCCCGGATATCGCGCTTGCCATATTCAATCATGCATATTTCAATGCAAAAAATGCATGATTTATCGTGGGTTTTGCGCTGGCAGTCAAAAATCCGACTCCATAGAATGGCAGCACCATCGCTGTAGGATGCATGGCTGCTTTGCGCTTTTGAGGGCTAGTGAAGACCCGATTTCAGGCTATGCGGACATGGTTCGCACCGGTCTCACCAGCCATTTTTCAAAGGCGTAGCGCGAGCGCTGCTTCTTTGAAAACTGGTTTTTCAATTGAAGAAAGCTCCGCGATGAACGCAACCGCAACCCAAGCCCTGGATCTCCAGGCCCCGGCCTATGTCCAAAACCCCAAGCTGATCGCCTGGGTGGCCGAAATGGCCGCGCTGTGCAAGCCCGCCAAAATCCACTGGTGCGACGGCAGCCAGGAAGAGTACGACGCGCTGTGCCAGCAACTGGTGGCCGCAGGCACCTTCAAGCCGCTGGCAAAGCGCCCCGGCAGCTATCTGGCCTGGACCGACCCCTCGGACGTGGCCCGCGTCGAAGACCGCACCTATATCTGCTCCGAGAAGAAGGAAGACGCCGGCCCGACCAACAACTGGATGGCGCCCGCCGAGATGCGTGCCACGCTGAATCCCCTGTTCGATGGCTGCATGGCCGGCCGCACCATGTATGTCGTGCCCTTCTCCATGGGCCCGCTGGGCTCGCCCATCGCCCACGTGGGCATCGAGCTGTCCGACAGCGCCTATGTGGCCGTCAACATGAAGCTCATGACCCGCATGGGCCGCGCCGTGTACGACGTGATCGGCGCGGACGGCGAATTCGTGCCCTGCGTGCACACCATCGGCGCGCCGCTGCAGGCCGGTGAAAAGGACACGACGAGCTGGCCCTGCAGCAAGACCAAGTACATCGTGCACTACCCCGAAACGCGCGAAATCTGGTCCTATGGCTCGGGCTACGGCGGCAACGCCCTGCTGGGCAAGAAGTGCTTTGCGCTGCGCATCGCCTCCACCATGGGCCGCGCGGCGGCTGGCGGCCCCTCCGGCAGCCCGGGCTGGCTGGCCGAGCACATGCTGATCCTGGGCGTGACCAAGCCCGACGGCAAGAAGTACCACGTGGCCGCCGCCTTCCCCAGCGCCTGCGGCAAGACCAACTTCTCCATGCTGGTGCCGCCCAAGGCCTTTGACGGCTGGAAGGTCACGACCATCGGCGACGACATCGCCTGGATCAAGCCCCAGGCCGACGGCTCGCTGCGCGCCATCAACCCCGAAGCGGGCTACTTCGGCGTGGCTCCCGGCACCAACATGCTGACCAACCCGAACTGCATGTTGAGCCTGGACAAGAACGTGATCTTCACCAACGTCGCGCTGACCGATGACGGCGACGTGTGGTGGGAAGGCATGGAAGCCGATGCGCCGAACAAGGAGCTGCCCGCCCATCTGATCGACTGGCAGGGCAAGGACTGGACGCCCCAGATCGCCAGGGAAACCGGTGCCAAGGCCGCCCACCCCAATGCCCGCTTCACCGTGGCCGCCACCAACAACCCCGCGCTGGACGAGGCCTGGGACGACCCCAAGGGCGTGAAGATCGACGCCATGATCTTCGGCGGCCGCCGCTCCACCACGGTGCCGCTGGTGACCGAGGCCCGCGACTGGGTGGAAGGCGTGTACATGGCCGCCACCATGGGCTCCGAGACCACGGCCGCCGCCTTCGGCGCCCAGGGCGTGGTGCGCCGCGATCCCTTCGCCATGCTGCCGTTCGCCGGCTACAACATGAGCGACTATTTCCAGCACTGGCTGAACCTGGGCGCCAAGATCGCCGGCCAGGGCGCCACGCTGCCCCGGATCTTCACGACCAACTGGTTCCGCAAGAACGAGCAGGGCAAGTTCGTCTGGCCCGGCTACGGCGAGAACATGCGCGTGCTCAAGTGGATGATCGACCGCATCGAAGGCCAGGCCACCGGCCAGGAAACCGCCTTCGGCATCGCGCCGCAGTATGCCGAGATCAACTGGACGGGCCTGGACTTCTCGCCCGCCCAGTTCGCCACCGTGACCAGCATCGATGCGGCGGCCTGGAGCGAGGAGATGAAGCTGCACGGCGAGCACTTCGACAAACTGGCCTACAACCTGCCCAAGGAGCTACTGGCCACCAAGCAGCGCTTGCAGGAACGCCTGGCCGCGTAACCTCCTGAGCCGCTGGACGTCCCCTGGTTGGGGACCGCCAGCGCCTCGAGAACATGAAAAAAGCCGCGGCCTGGTGGGCAGCGGCTTCTTCCGGAGACCGGCAGCGGGTGCTTAGCGGCGCTGGCGATCCATGGCGCGGGCCAGATCGGCCATCAGGCGCGCATCCTGCAGGGCCGCATTCCAGATGCGATCGTCGGCGGCGGCTTGCTGGCGGCTCTGCACCCAGGCACGATAGCCGTAACGCATCATCTTGAGGGTGCGGCGCACGGGAGCGTACAGCAGCGCCACGCCGGCAAAGGCGATGGCCCACAGCACCATCCAGGCGCTCAGCAGCAGGCCGTTGCTCCAGGAGCCGGCAGATTCGAACAGGGCGGCGAAGACCACCACCAGCACTGCGGCGCCGGCGATCAGGTAGCTCAGCAGCGGCTGGGGCGCGGGCTCGTAGCGCTCGCGGCGGGCGGCTTGCAGCCCGGCCAGACGCTGTTCGTCGGCTTGATAGAAATGCACCACACCGGGGTGCTCGACACTGTAGGAGTTGTAGATAAAGTTGCTCATGGCAGATAACCCTGTGGTCCAACGCTTATGGCGGAATGCCGTGGGAGTGATGTAACTATAGGGTTTACCCCATGTATATTCAAATTTATATTTTGAATCTTTAGCATTCATGTCAGTGATGTATTAATCGCCATGGCGCCCCCCATCAACTTCCGCTCGCTAGACCTCAACCTGCTGCGCGTATTCGACGAGGTCATGTCCGAGCGCAGCCTCACGCGCGCCGCGCACAAACTGTCCATCACCCAGCCGGCCGTGAGCAATGCCATGCGCCGGCTGCGCGAAGTGCTGGGCGACGAGCTGCTGGTGCGCCAGGGCCAGGGCGTGGAGCCCACGCCGCGCGCCCAGGCCCTGTGGCCCGTGGTGCGCGAAGCCATGCAGCAGCTGGAAGGCGTGCTGGTGCCCGACGATTTCAGTCCCGCCACGGCGGACACCACCTTCGTGATCGCCATGGCCGATGCCACGGCCGCCACGCTGATCCCGTCGCTGTACCCGATCCTCGAAAAGGAGGCGCCGGGCATCGGCGTGCGCCTGCTGCCCCTGACCACGCGCGACCCGCGCCCGCTGCTCGACGACGGCCGGGCCGACATGGCCGTGGGCTACTTTCCCGCCGTGCTGGCCGACCTCACGGCCCGGGCCCAGGCGGGCGCGCTCGTGGCCTTCGACAGCCGGCGCCTGTACGAGGGCGAATACCTGTGCGTCATGCGCCAGGGCCACCCGCTGGAGCAGGTCCCGCTCACGCTGGACAACTACTGCGCCGCCCAGCACATGCTGGTGAGCTTTTCGGGCCGCTCCTTCGGCTTCATCGACGAGGCCCTGGCCTCGCTGGGCCGCTCGCGCAAGGTGGTGCTGACGGTCAATCAGTTCTTCACGGCGGCCCGCGTGGTCCTGAACTCGGACCTGCTGACCATACTGCCGCGCCGCTTCGTGCCGGTGATTGGCATGCACGAGCAACTGGTGCTGCGCGACCTGCCCTTCGACGTGACGCCCGTGCATGTGGACGCGCTGTGGCGCCGCCGCGGCCCCCATCCGCAGGCCTATGACTGGCTGCTCAAGACCCTGGGCCGCGCCAGCGACATGAACGCATAGGAGCGTGTTTACACTTGCCGTCATGAAGATACAGCTGTTGTCCGACCTGCACCTTGAAGTCCATCCACAGTTCGTGGCGGAGCCCGCGCCGGGCGCCGATGTGCTGGTGCTGGCCGGAGACATAGGCGCCTACCAGAGCCGCCATCAGGTCGACGGCGAGAACTTCGGGCTGGAGCGCTTCTCGCCCCTGTCCCAATACGCGGGCTGGCCCGTGCCCGTGCTCTTCGTGCCCGGCAACCACGAGTACGACATGCAGGACTTCGACACCGCGCGCGAGCGCCTGCAGCGCATCTGCGAACGCCTGGGCCTGATCTGGCTGGACCGCGAAACCGCGGTGCTCGATGGCGTGCGCTTCATAGGCACCACGCTGTGGAGCGATTTCGACGCCATGGCCATGCACGAGGGCGTGACCGACACGACCCGCCTGCACCTGCTGCGCGAGAAGGCCTTCCGCGCGGCCAATTTCTATCTGTCCAAGACCGGCGGCACGCGCCACGGCGAACCCTTTCTGGCCGAGCCCATGCGCGAGGAATGCCTGCGCTGCCAGGACTGGCTGCGCGCAGCCCTGGCCCGGCCCTTCGACGGGCCCACGGTCGCCATCACGCATTTCGCGCCCAGCCTGCGCAGCGCCGATCCGCGCTACGGCCTGGCGCCGGGCACGGCGGGCTTTTGCAATGTGATGGACGACTGGCTGCCCCACGCCGACCTGTGGCTGCATGGGCACCTGCACTGCCCCAGCGATTACCTGGCCCAGGGCCTGCGCCCCGACGGCTCGGCCTGGCAGTGCCGCGTGGTGGCCAATCCGCTGGGCTATGCGCGCAAGGGGGAGCAGGAGGGATTCCGGCCCGCCTCCACCATCGACTTGAGGCAGAGCAAAGACCCCGCACGGCGAACCCCGTAGACTTGACGACTCAACCTGGAGGATTCGACATGAAGATCTTGCTTTCCGTCGACGGCAGCCCTTACACCCAGAAGATGCTGGCCTATCTGACATCGCACCAGGAGCTGCTGGGCACCCGCCACGAGTACACGGCCATTACCGTGCAGCCGCTGCTGCCGGCGCGCGCCCGGGCGGCCGTGGGCAAGGAAGTGGTGGAGCAGTATTACGACGAGGAGATTGCCAAGATTCTGGACCCGGTGCGCGACTTCCTCGACGCGCGCGGCGTACAGGTGCAGTGCGTGAGCAAGGTGGGCCCGATTGCCGACTCCATCATCCAGGAAGCGCAGAACGGCCAGTTCGATCTCATCGTGATGGGCACGCACGGCCACGGCGCGCTGGGCCGCCTGGTCATGGGCTCGGTGAGCTCCCAGGTGCTGGCCGGCTGTACCATTCCCGTGCTGCTGGTGCGATAGCCCCGCCGGTATTTCCGGCACCCGCGCTGCAGATTCAAGACAAAGAAAAAATCCATGCAACGCCGCCGCTTCCTGCATGCCAGCTCGGCCGCCGCGCTGGCCTGCGCCACCGGAGCCAGCCGTGCCCAGCCCGGCGACTGGCCGGCCAGGCCCCTGCGCATCATCGTGCCGTTCACGCCCGGCGGCACCACCGACATGGTGGCACGCCTGATCGGCAGCGAACTGAGCCGGCAGCTGGGCCCGCATGGCGCGGACCACCCCGTCATCATCGAAAACAGGCCTGGCGCGGGCACGGTGATCGGCGTGGACTACGTGGCCAAGCAGCCGGCCGACGGCCACACCTTGGTGTGCGTGGCCAACAGCTTCGCGGCCAACAAGACGCTGGTGAAGGACCTGCCCTACGACACCCTCAGGGACCTGCAGCCCGTGGCGCTCATGGGCCTGTCCGAGCATGTGCTGGCCGCCCATCCCTCCAGCGGCCTGCGAAGCCTGGCCGACCTCCGGCAGGCCGCTCTCGCCAAGCCCGGCGCACTGAGCTATGCCTCGTTCGGCAACGGCACCTCGGCCCATCTGTCGGGCGCGCTGCTGTGCCAGATGATGGGCATCGACATGATCCATGTGCCCTACAAGGGCCAAGGCCCGGCGCTGGCCGATCTGCTGAGTGGCCAGGTCGGCCTGATGTTCGGCAACTGGCCGGAATTCCGCGGGCCTATCGAAAGCGGCAGGCTCCTGGCCCTGGGCATGGCCACGCCCGGGCGCTCGCGCTTCGCGCCCCAGGTGCCCACACTGGCCGAGCAGGGCGTGGCGCTGGAGTCGAACTCCTGGCAGGGCCTGCTGGCACCCGCGGGCACGCCCGCGGCCATCGTCCAGCGCGTCAACGCCGAAGTGAACAAGGCCCTGGCCGCCCCCGATGTGGCGGCGGTCTTCGCCAGGCGCGGCGTGCTCTCCCAGGCCGGCTCGGTGGCGCAGTTCACGGGCTTTGTGAACCGCGAGATTGCCAAGTACGAGGAGATCATCCGCCGCGCGCACATCACCATGGGTTGAAGGCCGCTGCGGCCAGGGCCCTGCCGGGTCCCCGGGGGAATACCCATGATCCGGGCTTGCACCGCGCCCCAGGGCGCATGCATACAATCTGGCGATCTTCCCCGTGCCCGCTATGACCGAGCCCAGACCCACCGCGACCGAACCCCTCCTGCGCTCCTTCGCGCGCTCCCTGCCCATGGCCTTGCTCAAGGCCCGCGAAGCCGTCATGGTGCGCTTTCGCCCCTTGCTGCGCGCCCATGGCCTGACGGAGCAGCAGTGGCGCGTGCTGCGGGCCCTGTCGGCCTCGGACCGCCGCCTGCGGCCCATGGAGCTGTCTCAGACGACGTTCATCAGCATGCCCAGCCTCTCGCGCCTGCTCAGGACGCTGGAAAGCCGCGATCTGATCCGGCGCAGCCGCCATGTGGGCGATCTGCGTGGCGCGGAGTTCGGCCTGACCGATGCGGCCCATGCCATGGTGACCACGATAGGCCCCCACTCCGAGGCCATCTACGCCGAGATCGAGCGCCTCGTGGGCAGCGAGGAGACCCAGCAGCTCTACCGCGTGCTGGAGCAGGTGGTGCAACGCCTGGGCACGCCCGCCCCGGACGAGGTCGACAGTCAATGAATACCCCTGAGGCGCTGCGCGGCTTGCCTGGCGCAGGCCTCGCCGGTTTCATGCGATGCGGGCCGCGCACAATGCCTGAATAGCTGAGAGACAGGCGCTCCGGCACGCCAAATAGCGACAATGGCGGCATGAGCTCCGCCATCGCCGTCATCGACTTTGAAACCACGGGCATGACCCCGGCCCAGGGCGCCAGGGCCACCGAGGTCGGCATCGTGCTGCTGGAGCGGGGCCGCGTGGTGGACCGCTTCCAGAGCCTGATGAACGCGGGTGCCTGGGTCTCGCCCTTCATCACCGAGCTCACGGGCATCACCAACGCCATGGTCCGGCAGGCGCCGCCCGCCGCCGAAGTCATGCGCGAGGCCGCGCGCTTCGTGGGCCAGGCGCCCATGGTGGCGCACAACGCCTCCTTCGACAGCAAGTTCTGGCAGGCCGAGCTGGCCCTGGCCGGACTGTCCGCTCCCCAGCCCTTGTCCCAACTTTTCGCCTGCACCGTGCTGCTGTCGCGCCGCATCTATCCCGAGGCCCCGGGCCACAGCCTGGGCAAGCTGGCCCGCCACCTGCAGCTGCCCGACACCGGCCGCGCCCACCGCGCGCTGGCCGATGCCGAAATGGCCGCCGCCCTGCTGACCCGCATCCAGCAGGACCTGAGCCGGCGCTATGGCCTGGACCAGCCCGGGCACGCGCTGCTGGCGCAATTGCAGCGCTGCAGCAGATCCAGGCTGGACGGCTGGCTGCGGCAATATGCGGCCCAGGCCATGGAGGTCAGGCAGATCTCGCTTCCGTATTCATAGCAGCCAATGCTTTAACCATCTTCGATTTGATCTTGTTCAACCCTATCGCTTTTATCGAATGTGCGCCGACTGCTATAGATTTTGAAGCGCCACAATCGGCCGGGCGCGGGCCACATACCCCTATCGACGGCATCCGCCCCGGCCAGCCCCGATAATCAAAAGCCTTTGCCCGGGCTGCAAGCCCTTTTTCCTCCCGCGCGGCGCCGCCATGGCCGCGGCTTTGCATCCCTGTCTTGTGAACTCCGCCCTGCCTTCCTCTGCCCTGCACACCAGCGCACCGTTTACGCAACGCGAGTTCCGCGATGCCCTGGGGCATTTCGCAACCGGCGTGACCATCATCACGGCCCGCAGCCCCGAAGGCCACCCCGTGGGCGCCACCGTCAGCTCGTTCAACGCCCTGTCCCTGAACCCGCCGCTGGTGCTGTGGAGCCTGGGCCTCACGGCCAGCTCGCTGCCCGTGTTCCAGCGCTGCACGCGCTATGCCATCCATGTGCTCGGCGCAGCGCAGAAGCCGCTGGCCGAGCTGTTCGCGCGCAAGGGCGCCGACCGCTTCGGCCACACGGCGCATCATGATTCCGTCCATGGCGTGCCCCTGCTCGAAGGCTGTGCCGCCGTGTTCGAATGCCGCAACCGCAACCGCCACGAGGAAGGCGACCATGTCATCTTCATCGGCGAGGTGGAGCGCTGCGAGCACCACCGCGAGCGCTCGCCCCTGCTCTACCATGCGGGCCATATGCATACGCGCGGCCTTTGCCTTTGAGCCCCAGGGCCCGGCTCTGGCAAGATCGGCATTGACGCGGCCGCAATACCTGCGGCTGCACTGCAGGAGCCATGCATGACGACAAGCAGCCAGTTTGACTACGACCTTCTGGTCATCGGTGCCGGGTCGGGCGGCGTGCGCGCCAGCCGCGTCGCCGCCTCGCTGGGCGCCCGCGTGGCCGTGGTGGAAGCCGGCAGGCTCGGCGGCACCTGCGTCAACGTGGGCTGCATCCCCAAGAAACTGCTCAGCCATGCCGCGCATTTCAGCCAGGCTTTCGAGGAAGCCCGGGGCTTTGGCTGGCAGGTACCGCAAGCCCGCTTCGACTGGGCCACGCTGATCGCCAACAAGGACCGCGAGATCCATCGCCTCAATGGCGTCTACGACCAGTTGCTGGCCAAGGCCGGCGTGGAGCTGGTCACCGGCCGCGCGCGCATCACCGGCCCACATAGCGTGGCCGTGGGCGACCGGACGCTGAGCGCCCGCCACATCCTCGTGGCCACGGGCGGGCGGCCGCAGATGCCGGCGATTGCAGGCATCGAATGGGCCATCAGCTCGGACGATGCCTTCTCGCTGCCCGAGCTGCCGCGACGCGTGGTGGTGGTCGGCGGCGGCTATATCGCCGTGGAATTCGCCTCCATCTTCAACGGCCTGGGCGCCGAGACCACGCTGCTGCACCGCAGCGCCCGCCTGCTGCGCCATTTCGACGCGGACCTGGGCGCGGCCCTCGCCGCGCAGATGGCGCACCACGGCGTGCAGCTGCGGCTCGAGCGCCAGATCGAAGCCATTGCCCAACACGTCGACAGAGGTGACGACGGCCTGCAGCTGCAGCTGGACGACGGCCCGGCCCTGATCGCCGACTGCGTGCTGTTCGCCACCGGCCGCGTGCCCAACACCGAGGGCCTGGGCCTTGAGGCCGCGGGCGTGCAGCTCGACGCCAGGGGCGCCGTCTTGGTGGACGAGGGCTTCACCAGCAGCATCCCCTCCATCCACGCCGTGGGCGACGTCGTGGACCGCATGGCGCTGACGCCCGTGGCCCTGGCCGAGGGCACGGTGCTCGCGCACCGCCTGTTCGGCGGCGCCGACAAGGCCGCGCCCGACTATGCGCTGGTGCCCACCGCCGTGTTCTCCCATCCCAATGTGGGCACGGTGGGCCTGTCCGAAGCCCAGGCGCGCGAGCGCCACGGCGATGTGCAGGTCTTCGAGTCCTCGTTCCGGCCGCTGACCAACCGGCTGAGCGACACGCCCGAGCCCGTGTTCCTCAAGCTCGTGGTGGCGGGCGCCGACCAGCGCGTGGTCGGCGTGCACATGGTGGGCGAAGAGGCCGGCGAACTGATCCAGGGCTTTGCCGTGGCCCTGCAGTGCGGGGCCACCAAGGCCCAGTTCGATGCCACGCTGGGCATACATCCGACGATTGCCGAAGAGTTCGTGACCATGCGCGAACCCGTGGCGTCCTGAGCCACCAAAAAACAAGGAGCCCTGACGGCTCCTTGTTTTTTGGCAGGCTATCGACGGTCCGTCAGCCGCGCGGCACGGCGTCCGGCAGCTCGATCTTCACTTCCAGCACTTCCAGGTTTTCCTGGCGCTCCAGCTGGACCTTGATGTCATTGGGATTGATGTCCACGTACTTGGAAATCACGGCCATCAGTTCCTTCTGCAGCGCAGGCAGGTAATCGGGCCTGTTGGAGGCATCGCCGCCCACGCGCTCGCGCGCCAGGATGATCTGCAGACGCTCCTTGGCGACGGATGCAGTCTTCTTCTTCTCCCCGAGCAAAAACGACAACATGGACATCAGGCTTACCTCCCCCCGAAGATGCGCTTGAACAAGCCGGGCTTGACGGCTTCGGTGAAGCGCATGGGTTTGTCCTCGCCGAGGAAGCGGGCCACCACGTCCTGGTAGGCCTCGGCCACGTCGCTGCCCTGCATGTGCACGGCGGGAATGCCCTGGTTGGAGGCTTGCAGCACGGTTTCGGACTCGGGGATCACGCCGATCAGCTCGATGCGCAGAATGTCCTGGATGTCTTCCAGCGACAGCATCTGGCCGTCCTGCACGCGGTTGGGGTTGTAGCGGGTGATGAGCAGATGCTCCTTGATCGGCTCGCCGCCCTCGACGGCGCGCGCCGTCTTGGAGCTGAGCATGCCCAGGATGCGGTCGGAGTCGCGCACCGACGAGACTTCGGGGTTGGTCACGACCAGCGCCTCGTCCGCATAGTGCATGGCGAACAGCGCGCCGCTCTCGATGCCGGCCGGCGAATCGCAGACGATGTACTCGAAGTCCATGGCGGCCAGATCGTCCAGCACCTTCTTCACGCCGTCCTGCGTCAGCGCGTCCTTGTCGCGCGTCTGCGAGGCGGCCAGCACGAACAGTTTCTCGCTCTGCTTGTCCTTGATCAGGGCCTGGTTGAGATTGGCTTCGCCCTGGATGACGTTGACCAGGTCGTAGACCACGCGGCGCTCGCAACCCATGATGAGGTCCAGATTGCGCAGGCCCACGTCGAAATCGATCACCGCGGTCTTGTGACCGCGCAATGCGAGGCCTGAGGCGAAGCTGGCGCTGGTGGTGGTCTTGCCCACTCCACCCTTGCCAGAGGTCACGACGACGATTTTGGCCATGTTTGCACGATTCCTTAAAGACGATGAAGCTGGTTGATGGGACTTCCGGTGCGGTGCCTACACCGGCTCGATGATAATTTTCTCGCCTTCCAGACGGACCTTTGCGGGCTTTCCGGCCACGTCGGCGGGCAGATCGGTTTCAATTGTGCGGTAGATACCGGCGATGGAAAGCAATTGCGCCTCCATGCAGGTGCTGAAAATGCGCGCCCCGGTATTGCCGCGGGCCCCGGCCACGGCCCGGCCGCGCAGCGGCGCGTAGACGTGGACGTTGCCGTCGGCAATCACCTCGGCGCCATAGCTGACCATGGACAGCACGACGATATCAGTCCCCTTGGCGTAGACGCGCTGGCCCGAGCGCAAGGGTTTGTCCACGATCACGGCGTCGGCCAGCGGCGCCGGCACCTCGTGCACCACCGCCACTTCGCGGATCACCTCCTGGATTTCGGGCGCCGCGCGGCGCACGGGAGCGGCATCGGGCGCCGCCACCAGGCCCAGGGCCCGCGCAGCGGCCATCTGCCGGTCGCTGCCGCCGCACACGGCCACGGGCACGGTGCGGTGGGAACGCAGGGCCTCGACCAGGACCGCGAAGTCGATCTCGCTGCCGGCCTCGCGCACATGGCTCAGGTCGATGAGGACGGGATCGTTGTCGAAGAAATCCGGATCGTCGGCCAGGCGCGCGGCCAGGTCATCGACCAGGGCCCGCACATCGGTATCCCGCAAGACGACGGACAGCACGGGCAATTGCGCGCTCTTGAGGTCAAAACTGGGGCGCACTGCGCCGGTCGGTTCAACAGCCATGGAGGGAGATTGCACTGCGAAGCGCACAACAAAGACGCCAGAGTGTACCTGCGCGCCGTCCCGCGTCGCGATTTCGATGCATTGCCAGTGGCAGGACCCCACAACACTTACACCCGCTCACGCGCGCGGCGCCCCGGCCGCATGGATGAAAATGCGGCCATGTCACCAGAGCTCCAGATCCAGGGCCGCACGGCCCGCATCACCCTGCGCCGGCCCGAAATGGCCAACAAGCTGCTGCCCCAAGACCTGGGCCGGCTGCGCGCCCACATCGCCCAGGTCAACGCCGCGCCCGAGGTGCTGGTGCTGATCCTGCAGTCGGATGGAAAACACTTTTGCAGCGGCTACGACATTGCCGAGATCGCCAACAGCCAGAACGCGGGCAGCTCGTTCGGCGAGATGGTCGATGCCTTGGAGCAATGCCGGGCCGTGACCATCGCGGCCATCCAGGGCGGCGTGTTCGGCGGCGCCACCGACATGGCCCTGGCCTGCGACTTCCGCGTGGGCGGCACGAACAGCCAGATGTTCATGCCCGCGGCGCGGCTGGGCCTGCACTTTTACCGCTCGGGCCTGGAGCGCTATGTGACGCGCCTGGGCCTGGACACGGCCAAGCGCCTGTTCCTCACGGCGGAAAAGCTGGATGCCCGGGCCATGCAGGACTGCGGCTTTCTGACCCATCTGGCGGACGGCGCCGACATTGCGCACGAGGTGGACCGGCTCCAGGCGCTTCTGGCCGGCATGGCGCCGCTGGCCCTGCTGGGCATGAAGCAGCACCTGAACGCGATCGCGCGCGGCCGGGCCGATGCCGCCGCCATGGACGCCGCCGTGCAGGCCACGATTGCCTCGGCCGACCTGCAGGAGGGCGGCGCGGCCTGGCGCGAAAAGCGCGAGCCCCGGTTTACCGGGCGATAAGCCCTAAGCCGTCGTGCGCGCCAGATGCTCGCGCGCGAACTGTTCGTACCAGTCCAGGCAGCCGGGGTTGGCCATGGCCTCCTTGTTGACCACCTTGGCCAGGGGCTGGCCCAGCAGCAGCTTCTTGATGGGCAGCTCCTGCTTCTTGCCCGACAGCGTGCGCGGAATCTCGGCCACCTGGAAGACGTCGTCGGGCACGAAGCGCGGCGACAGGGCCGTGCGGATGGCCGCGTTGATGCGCTCGCGCAGGGCCGCATCGAGTTCCACGCCGGGGCGCAGCACCACGAACAGCGGCATATAGCTTTCGCGGCCCAGGTACTCGAGGTCCACCACCATGCTGTCCAGCACCTCGGGCAGGCCTTCGACGGCGCTGTAGATCTCGCTGGTGCCCATGCGCAGGCCGTGGCGGTTGATGGTGGCGTCGCTGCGGCCGTAGATGATGCAGCCGCCTTCGGGCAGCACGCGTATCCAGTCGCCATGGCGCCAGACCGGGCCCATCCCGGCCGGGCCGTCGCCGCCGCCGGGCTGGCGGCCGTGGCCGGCCGGGTACATGTCGAAGTAGCTCGACAAGTAGCGTTTGCCAAATGGATCGCCCCCACGCTCCCCCGCTGCGTGTGGCTCACGGCCCCCCGAGGGGGCCTTCGCACCTTGGGGCGGCCCGGCGGTGCTCACATCGCCCCACAGGAACAGCGGCATGGACGGGATGGGCTGGGTGCAGACCAGCTCGCCCACCTCGTCGATGACGGGCTGGCCCTGCTCGTTCCAGGCCTCGACGGCCGCGCCGAGCTGGCGGCATTGCATGACGCCGGGCACGAGCGGCAGCTCGCGGTTGCCGCCGATGAAGGCCCCCGCGAAGTCGGTGCCGCCCGACAGGTTGTTCCACCAGATATTGGGGCGTCCCAGCCGGGCGAACTGATCGGTGCCCCATTGCTGCACCTCGGCCGACAGCGGCGAGCCCGTGCTGCCCAGGCCGCGGATGCGCGAGAGGTCGCCGCAGGTGGATAGTTGAACGCCGGCCTTCATGCAGTTGGCATAGAAGGCCGCGCCCGAGCCGAAGCTGGTCACGCCGGTCTCGGCCGCGAAGCGCCACAGCACCGTCCAGTCGGGCTTTTCCTTGCTGCCGCCGGGGCTGCCGTCGAAGATCACGCAGGTGGTGCCGCCCAAAAGGCCCGAGACCTGGGCATTCCACATCACCCAGCCCGTGGAGCTGTACCAGTGGTAGCGCTCGCCCCAGCTGTTGGGCTCGTAGCTGCAGCCTATGTCGTTGTGCTGGGCCTTGAGCTGCAGGGCCACCAGCACCATGCCGCCATGGCCGTGGACTATGGGCTTGGGCAGGCCCGTGGTGCCGCTGGAGTAGACGATCCACAGCGGGTGGTCGAAGGGCAGCCATTCGGGCTCGAAGGCCGCCGTCTCGGCATCATTCCTGGCTGTGATGCTTGCGTAGTCTGCGGTATCCGCTATCTTTGCGCGAGCATCGAGATTGGCCACCAGCACCACATGGGAGACGCTGGGCAGGCCGCGCCGCAGCTCGTCCAGCACCGCCATGCGGTCCAGGTCGCGACCCGCATAGTGCACGCCGTCCACGGCGATCAGCACCTTGGGCTTGATCTGCTGGAAGCGGTCCAGCACCGCGTTCGTGCCCATGTCGGGCGCGCAGATGCTCCAGACCGCGCCCAGGCTCGCGGTGGCGAGAAAGGCCACCATGGCTTCGGGAATATTGGGCAGGTAGGCGGCCACGCGGTCACCCTTGCCCACGCCCTGGGCCTTGAGGTACAGGGCCAGGGCCGCGACCTGGCGACGCAGCTCGGGCCAGGACAGCTCGCGGTGCAGGCCCTTCTCGTTGCGGCTGATCACCGCGGGCATGCCGGCCGCGTGCGCGGCATCGACATGGCGCAGCACCTGGCGCGCGTAATTGACCTGGGCGCCCGGGAACCATTGCGCACCCGGCATGACGTTGCGCGCCAGCACGGCGGTGTGCGGGGTGGGCGACTGCAGCTCGAAATAGTCCCAGACGCTTTGCCAGAAGGCGTCGAGGTCCGTGGTGGACCAGCGCCATAGCGCGTCGTAGCTGTCAAACTGCAGGCCGCGCGTCTCGCGCAGCCAGTCCTGGTAGAGGCGGATTTGGGGAATATAGGGGGCGGACATGGCTGCAAAGCCTACGTTCGGGACCCGCGCCTTTCAACGGTAAAAAGCCCGATGCCGCGCCTTGATCTGTCAACCTGGGGACTTTGGGGCCGCTTGGCCGGCGATCACAGAAAGCGCGGAGCGCGCTTTTCGATGAAGGCCGTCACCGCCTCGCGGTGGTCCGCCGTCTTGTGGGCGATGGCCTGGTAGCCGGCCGACAGCTCCAGCAGCG
>NZ_BMEU01000029.1 GCF_014637085.1 Comamonas phosphati
GCACCAAGCGAACCGCACGTTCGCGGACTTCGGGTGAAAACTTGTTCGACTTCGTCATGGCTCAATCCTCTCAGAGAAAAGAGCCTCCTCAAAACCTGGGGCGGTTCAAAGTGCTCTATCTCGCCAACTTGTAGCAGCTGCTATCAGGGCTGGAACGTGCTGAAGTGGAAAATCCAAGTGATCCAGATCGATCTGTTGCTGCTGACGCGCACTCTTCTGAAGTCCTTTTGGACGAACCAAAGCGCCACTACGGAACCGTATGACGCCGCCAAGCATGGTGGATTGTTTTAGGTGTTGCGCTTCCTCCCGGCTGAGCGCCGTAACACCATCCACAGCTTCAAGCAAAGGCTTGTAGTCCCACTCCGCATCACTTATCAACGAGCGATCAACTCCCCCTTTTAGGATGGCCATCTCTTTCGCCTCCTGTTCGAGCATCGAACAAAGACGTAAGAAATTGTTGAGCGCCGCGAGAGTATTTGACCAACTGCCAGATGCGAGAGGTCTGATCCCGAGGCGCCGCGCCACTTCCTTTAGCGCTGCCTCTCGTGCATCGCTTCCCTCTTGGTATCGTGCAGTCTGACGGCTTCCGACACGCAGAGAAATGCTCTCGCCGCTGCGTAGCAACTCAAGGTAGAAGTCGATGGAGTCGTTCAGAACTGCGCGCGTGACGGGCCCAGCGCCGAGGACTTTGACCTCGTAAAGGTAGTCAATGAAGCGTGCTACTACTGTGCAATAGCGTCGGCGCGTCTCGAACTTAGTTCCCCCGAGCTTTCGACAGAATTCTGAGAAAACGGTGATTGGCACGCCGGCTGGGTCGTACAGCCTCCAGCTCAGCCTCCCGAATTCGTTGACCTCTTCCCGACGGACATGAACCAGGGACATAAGAACCTCTTTTTTGTGCACATTGTATGGAATAAAGATGCACAAATAAAAATGCCGCAATAAGCGGCATTTCAGAGAGAGGGAGGGACTACAACTTTGCGATAAAGCTGCACAGAGCCAGGTCCTGAGATAAGAACCCGCGTCCGCAAGCCTTCGCCGGGCAGATCTACATGTTTAGCGTTCTGTTTTGAATCTCATCACCCAGACCGCGCAGGCGCACGCTGTCTGAGCAACCAGCTTCCTTGAATCTCGCCAAGCACCAAGAAGCCCGGTACCCAGCCAGCTGATGTGAATTCCCTTGCAGCCGGGAGGTATTGCTACCCCCTTGCCCAGCCCATCAGCGTGCTGTTGCAAGGCTCACCGGATTAAGCGGCGAGTGCGAAACGTTCGTCGTTTGCAGTTAGTTTTTTGAATGGAGATTTACGAGCGTCACTCAAGCTCGACATGCACCACACCGGTCCCGAACCCACGTCGAAACCAGGACAGCCCCATGACTGCTATTTTAGCCCCTTCCCAGGATTTTCAAGAGCTCAAGGGGTGAATTGATCTGCGCATCGGCGCCCCAGCCCGAAGTATCGCCAACGGAACCCAGATAACCATAGCAGGCCGCCACGGTTTTCATGCCTGCGGCCCTGCCGGCCATGATGTCGCGTTCGTCGTCGCCGACATAGATGCAGTGGGAAGGATCGAGCCCCATACGCCGCGCCGCCTCGAGCAAGGGTTCGGGGTGCGGTTTGGCATGTGGCGTGGTATCGCCGCTCACAATGGCACAAGCGTTGGTAAAAAGCGACATCTGCCGAGTCAAAGGCTCGGTAAACCGTCTCGATTTATTGGTCACAACGCCCCAGACCAGCGCAGCTGACTCCAGCGAAGCAATCAAGGAAGCTACACCGTCAAAAGCATAGGTGCGCTCGGTCATGCATTGTTCGTAGTTCCGGAAGAACTCCTCTCGCATTTCCGCAAAGCCCGGGGATTCTGGCGTCATGCCGAAACCGATACCCAGCATGCCCCGGGCACCCGCGCCGGCCATCGGTCGGTATGCGGCCAAAGGCAATGACGGCAGGCCGCGATCCACGCGCATCTTGTCCGCCGCAGCACCCAGGTCGGGTGCGCTGTCGATGAGCGTGCCGTCCAGATCAAACAGCACCGCCTTCACATTCATCCACATGATTCATTGCTCCTGCGGACGGCGTGTCGCCAGCATGTAGTTCACCGAGGTATCGGCGCTCAGCCAATACCGGCCGGAAACAGGATTGTGCTCCATGCCTTTGCTGCCTTGGATCACCAGACCGGCATTGCGCGCAAAGCGGGCCAGTTCGCTGGGGCGGATCAATTTCGCGTATTCATGCGTGCCCCTGGGAATCATCTTGAGCACATATTCGGCAGCAACAATCGCCAGGCCAAACGCCTTGGCATTGCGGTTGATGGTGGAGAAGAATACCCAGCCGCCAGGCTTCACCAGCTTGGCACAGGCCGCCACGATGGAGGCCGGATCAGGGACATGCTCCAACATTTCCATACAGGTCACCACATCGAAGGAGGCTGGCTGCTCCTGCGCCAACTGTTCCACGCTGACCTCGTGGTACTGGATATTGGGCGTGCCGGTTTCCAGCGCATGCAGCTGCGCCACGCGCAAGGCCTTGGTTGCCAGATCAATGCCCATGACCTCCGCGCCTTTGCGCGCCATGGAATCGGACAGGATGCCGCCACCGCAACCCACGTCCAGCACGCGCTTGCCCTGCAAAGGAGCCTGGCCATCGATCCAGTCCAGGCGCAAGGGATTGATCTGATGCAACGGTTTGAACTCACTCTCGGTATCCCACCAGTGGTGAGCGAGATTCGAGAATTTTTCCAGCTCCGAAGGGTCGGCATTGATTGTGTTGCTCATGGCTGCAATTGTCGGCGATTACGGCTTCCATCCAGGCATAAAAAAAGCCCCGTTGCCGGGGCTTTTGTGGGTAGCAATCAAGGGATTACTGAGCAGCGCGAGTGCCCACCACTTCGATTTCCACGCGACGGTTCTTGGCGCGGCCAGCAGCAGTCTTGTTGTCTGCGATGGGCTGGGTCTTGCCCTTGCCTTCGGTGTACACGCGGTTCTTTTCGATGCCCTTGGACACCAGGTAAGCCTTCACAGCTTCAGCACGACGCACCGACAGCTTCTGGTTGTAGGCGTCCTTGCCGATGGAGTCGGTGTGACCCACGGCGATGACCACTTCCAGGTTGATGCCCTTGACCTTGCTGGCCAGGTCGTCCAGCTTGGCCTTACCGGCGGGCTTCAGATGCGACTTGTCGAAGTCGAAGAAAGCGTCAGCCGAGTAAGTGACCTTGTTAGCCACGGCAACCGGGGGAGTAGGAGCAACTGCAGGAGCGGGAGCAGCAACGGGAGCAGCAGCCTTCAGGGCGCCATCGCAATCAGCAGCGGCCGTGGCGGGAGTCCAGTTGGCATCGCGCCAGCACAGTTCGTTGGTGCCGTTCTTCCACACCAGCTCGCTGGTGCCGTTTTGCCAGTTGTCGATGGTCTTGCCACCGTCAGCAGCCTTCACTTGTGCGCCAGCGGCCGTCACGAGGGCAGCAGAGGCCAACAACATCGCCACTTTGTTCAGTTTCTTCATGGTTCTCCTCTTGGGGAAAAAGCCGCAGCAAGGCTGCGAATTTGTGGACGTCATCAGTGACCATCACCAAAAACGTTGAAATGATTGTGCCATACGTAACATGCCGACGTGTTGTCAACCGGGCCTCAACGGGTAGGACAGCGGCGTAATTCCCAAGTTATGTTGCGCTGCTGCCACAGGCCATTCGACCTAAAATGGTTGCTTTCCCGCCGTCAAAGTATCGCCAGACATGACCCAGTTTGCTAAAGAAACTCTGCCCATCAGCCTAGAAGAGGAGATGCGTCGCAGTTATCTCGATTACGCCATGAGCGTGATCGTGGGCCGGGCGCTTCCCGACGCGCGCGATGGCCTCAAGCCCGTGCACCGTCGCGTGCTGTATGCCATGCACGAGCTCAACAACGATTGGAACCGCCCCTATAAAAAGTCGGCCCGTATCGTCGGTGACGTGATCGGTAAATACCACCCGCACGGCGACAGTGCCGTGTACGACACCATCGTGCGCATGGCCCAGGATTTCTCGCTGCGCCACATGCTCGTGGACGGCCAGGGCAACTTCGGCTCGGTGGACGGCGACAGCGCCGCCGCCATGCGTTACACCGAAATCCGCCTCTCGAAGATCGCCCATGAAATGCTGGCCGACATCGACAAGGAGACCGTGGATTTCGGCCCCAACTACGACGGCTCCGAGCAGGAACCGCTGGTGCTGCCGACCCGCCTGCCGAACCTGCTGGTCAACGGCTCCTCGGGCATTGCCGTGGGCATGGCGACCAATATTCCGCCGCACAACCTCAACGAGGTGGTGGATGCCTGCCTGCACCTGCTGCAAAACGGCGATGCCTCCATCGATGACCTGATGGAGATCATCCCGGCGCCGGACTTCCCGACCGCCGGCATCATCTACGGCATCAACGGCGTCAAGGACGGCTACCGCACCGGCCGCGGCCGCGTGGTGATGCGCGCCAAGTGCCATTTCGAGGACATCGACCGCGGCCAGCGCCAGGCCATCATCGTTGACGAGCTGCCCTACCAGGTCAACAAGAAGACGCTGCAGGAGCGCATGGCCGAACTGGTGCACGAGAAGAAGATCGAAGGCATCAGCCATATCCAGGACGAGTCCGACAAGTCGGGCATGCGCCTGGTGATCGAGCTCAAGCGCGGCGAAGTGCCCGAGGTGGTGCTCAACAACCTCTACAAGCTGACCCAGCTGCAAGACACCTTCGGCATGAACATGGTGGCGCTGGTCAACGGCCAGCCCAAGCTGTGCAATCTGAAGGAGCTGATCCAGGTCTTCCTGCAGCACCGCCGCGAAGTGGTCACGCGCCGCACGGTGTTCGAGCTGCGCAAGGCCCGCGACCGCGGCCACGTGCTGGAAGGCCTGGCCGTGGCACTGGCCAATATCGACGACTTCATCGCCGTCATCCGCAACGCGCCCACGCCGCCCGTGGCCAAGGCCGAGCTGATGAACCGCAGCTGGGACAGCAAGCTGGTGCGCGAGATGCTCACCCGCACGCGCGCCGACGGCGGCGTGGTCAATGCCGACGACTACCGCCCCGAAGGCCTGGAAGTCGAATATGGCATGCAGCAAAACGGCCTGTACCGCCTGTCGGAAACCCAGGCCCAGGAAATCCTGCAGATGCGCCTGCAGCGCCTGACCGGCCTGGAGCAGGACAAGATCGTCGCCGAGTACAAGGAGATCATGACGCTCATCGAGGACCTGCTGGACATCCTGGCCAAGCCCGAGCGCGTCTCCACCATCATCGGCGAAGAGCTGAACACCGTGAAGGCCGAGTTCGGCCAGAACAAGAAGGGCGCTCGCCGCTCCACCATCGAGTACAGCGCCCAGGACCTCTCCACCGAAGACCTGATCACGCCCACCGACATGGTGGTCACGCTCTCGCACACCGGCTACATCAAGAGCCAGCCTTTGAGCGAATACCGCTCGCAAAAGCGCGGCGGGCGCGGCAAGCAGGCCACGGCCACCAAGGAAGACGACTGGATCGACCAGCTCTTCATCGCCAACACGCACGACTATCTGCTGTGCTTCTCCAACCGCGGCCGCATGTACTGGCTCAAGGTCTGGGAAGTGCCTTCGGGCTCGCGCGGCTCGCGCGGCCGCCCCATCGTCAACATGTTCCCGCTGCAGGACGGCGAGAAGATCAACGTGGTGCTGCCGCTGACCGGCGACAACCGCAGCTTCCCGGCCGATCACTACGTGTTCATGGCCACCAGCATGGGTACGGTGAAGAAGACGGCACTGGACGAGTTCAGCAATCCACGCAAGGCCGGCATCATCGCCGTGGGCCTGGACGAAGGCGACTACCTGATCGGCGCGGCGCTGACCGACGGCAAGCATGACGTGATGCTGTTCTCCGACGGCGGCAAGGCCGTGCGCTTCGACGAGAACGACGTGCGCCCCATGGGCCGCAATGCGCGCGGCGTGCGCGGCATGAATATCGAGGACGGCCAGAGCGTGATCGCCATGCTGGTGGCCGAGGACGAATCGCAATCCGTGCTGACAGCCACCGAAAACGGCTATGGCAAGCGCACCTCCATCGTGGAATACACACGCCACGGCCGCGGTACCAAGGGCATGATTGCGATCCAGCAAAGCGAGCGCAACGGCAAGGTCGTCGCCGCCACGCTGGTGCGTGCCGATGACGAGATCATGCTGATCACCGACACCGGCGTGCTGGTGCGCACCCGCGTCGCGGAAATCCGCGAGCTGGGCCGCGCCACCCAGGGCGTGACGCTGATCAACCTGGACGAAGGCGCCAAGCTCAGCGGCCTGCAGCGCATCGTGGAAAACGATGCGAACGAAGCCGATCACGCCGGCGAATCCGATCCGGCCACGGACGCACCCGCAACCGATGCCCCCGACGAAGCCGCCGACGGCAGCAGCGCCGGACAGGAGCCGGGCGATCACGCGTAAGCGCTGCACGCCTGCCGAAGCTGCTTGCAGCTTCAAAGCCACCCGGCTGAAATTTTGATAGCTGCCGGCGCTCCATTTTCCTGCGCCGGCACCTGATTTGATCGTGAATCCCATGAACCGCCCCTACAACTTCTCCGCCGGCCCCGCCGCCATCCCTGAAGAAGTGCTGCAGCAAGCAGCCGCCGAAATGCTCGACTGGCACGGCTCCGGCATGGGCGTGATGGAGATGAGCCACCGCGGCAAGGAATTCATCTCGATCTACGAAAACGCCGAAGCCGACCTGCGCGAGCTGCTGGGCGTCCCGGCCCATTTCAAGATCCTCTTCATGCAGGGCGGCGGCATTGCCGAGAACGCCATCGTGCCGCTGAACCTGTCGCGCGCCGGCGTGGTGGACTTCGTGGTCACCGGCAGCTGGAGCCAGAAGTCGGCCAAGGAAGCCGCCAAGTACGCCAGCGAATCGCATATCGCTGCCACGGCCAAGGACAGCGACTACACCACGATTCCGGCCGCCTCGTCCTGGCAACTGAGCCGCGGCGCCAGCTATGTGCACATCTGCAGCAACGAGACCATCCACGGCGTGGAGTTCCAGGAGCTGCCCGACCTCAAGGCGCTGGGCTCGGATGCGCCGCTGGTCGTCGACTTCTCCTCGCACGTGGCTTCGCGCTCCATCGACTGGAGCCGCGTGGGCCTGGCCTTTGGCGGCGCGCAAAAGAACATCGGCCCCGCCGGCCTGACCATCGTCGTCGTGCGCGAGGACCTGCTCGGCCACGCCCTGCCCGCCTGCCCCAGCGCCTTTGATTATCGTGTCGTGGCCGACAACGACTCCATGTACAACACGCCGCCGACCTGGGGTATCTACATGGCCGGCCTGACCTTCCAGTGGCTCAAGCGCCAGACCGAGGGCAGCCTGAGCGGCGTGGCCGCCATGGAGGCGCGCAACATGGCCAAGGCCCAGCTGTTCTACGATTACGTGGACCAGTCCTCGTTCTACGTGAACAAGGTGGCGGTCAACTGCCGCTCGCGCATGAACATCCCCTTCTTCCTGCACGACGAGTCGCGCAACGAAGCCTTCCTGGCCGGCGCCAAGCAAGCCGGCCTGCTGCAGCTCAAGGGCCACAAGTCCGTGGGCGGCATGCGCGCCAGCATCTACAACGCCATGCCCATAGCAGGCGTGCAGGCGCTCATCGCCTACATGCAGGACTTCGAGCAGCGCAAGGCCTGAAGCCGGAGCAACATATAAAAAAATGAGCTGCCAGCGTCTGATCTGCAAGTACTTCACCAAGGTTCTGCTTTGAGGTCATTGATTCACAGGCGCCAGCAGCTACGCTTTTTGAGGTATTCATGAGTACAGAACCCCAAGCCAGTCCGGAGCTGCTGCAGCTGCGCACACAGATCGATTCGCTGGACCGGCAGCTGCTGGAACTGGTCAACCAGCGCGCCCACGTGGCCGAGCAAGTGGGTGAACTCAAGAAAAAGGAAGGCTCGGCCTTCTTCCGCCCGGACCGCGTGGCCCAGGTCATTGAGAAGATCAAGTCCAACAACCCCGGCCCGCTCAAGGGCGCGCACGTGGCCGCCATCTGGCGCGAGATCATGTCGGCCTGCCTGGCGCTGGAGTCGCCCCAGCGCGTGGCCGTGCTCGGCCCCGCCGGCACCTTCTGCGAGGAAGCGGCCATCCAGTACTTCGGCGGCGCGGCCGACCTGATGTACTGCAACAGCTTCGAGGAAGTCTTCCACGCCACGGCCGCCGGCAGCGCCCAGTACGGCGTGGTGGGCGTGGAGAACTCCAACGAAGGCGTGGTCACGCGCTCGCTGGACATGTTCCTGCACACGCCCTGCCATGTGGTGGGCGAGGTCAGCATGCTGATCCGCCACAACCTCATGCGCACCACCAACTCCATGGAAGGCATCGAGGTGGTGGCTGCCCACCCGCAGGCCCTGGCCCAGTGCCAGGGCTGGCTGTCCAAGCACCTGCCGCACGCCGAGCGCCGCCCCGTGGAAAGCAATGCCGAAGGCGCGCGCCTGGCCGCGCTGAACCCGACCTGGGCCGGCATCGCCAGCGAGCGCGCGGCCCAGCAATTCGGCCTGCACATCACGGCCCACGCCATCCAGGACGACGCCTACAACCGCACGCGTTTTGCCGTCATCTGCCTGCCGCACACGCTGGCCACGGCCGCGCCCAGCGGCCATGACTGCACCAGCCTGGTCCTCTCCGTGCCCAACCGGGCCGGCGCAGTGCACGACCTGCTGGTGCCGCTGAAGAAGCACGGCGTGTCCATGACGCGCTTCGAGTCGCGCCCCGCGCGCACCGGCCAGTGGGAGTACTACTTCTACATCGACCTCGAAGGCCACCCGGCCCAAGCCAACGTGGCCGCCGCGCTGGACGAGCTGCGCGGCCTGTGCGCCTTCTACAAGGTGCTGGGCACCTACCCGGTGGCCAAGTGATGCCGGGTCAGGAATTGCAGCCGGCAGCACCGTCGGCATTGCCGCCGTTCGAGCAGTTGGGCCTGATCGGCTGCGGCCTCATGGGCGGCTCGTTCGCCCTGGCCCTGAAGAAGGCGGGCCTGGTCAAGCGCGTGGTCGGCTACAGCAAGTCGCCCTCCACCACCGAGCGCGCACGCCAGCTGGGCGTGATCGACGTCGAAGCGCCCTCGGCCCTGCTGGCCGCCGCCGGTGCCGACCTGGTGCTGCTGGCCGTGCCCGTGGCTGCCACCGAGGCCACGCTCAAGTCCATCAAGCACCTGGTCACGCCCGGCATGATGATCATGGACGTGGGCTCGACCAAGGCCGACGTGATCCAGGCCGCGCGCACGGCGCTGCGCGACCAGATCGGCAGCTTTGTGCCGGCCCACCCCATCGCGGGCAAGGAAGTGGCCGGCGTGGAGCATGCCGACGCCAATCTGTACCGCGGCGCGCAAGTCATTCTGACGCCTATCGAGCGCACGCTGACCGCGCACCTGGCCAAGGCAAAAATGCTGTGGCAGGCGCTGGGCTGCGACGTCAAGGCCATGTCGCCCGAAGCGCACGACAGCGCCCTGGCCACCGTGAGCCATCTGCCCCATCTGCTGGCTTTTGCCATGATGCAAAGCGTGCTGAATCAGCCCAATGCCGACGAGGCGCTGAGCCTGGCCGGCCCGGGCTTTCGCGATTTCACGCGCATCGGCGCGGGCGACCCCCAGCTGTGGCGCGACGTGCTGCTGGCCAACCATGAGCAGGTACTGGCCCAGGCCCGGCATTTCCGCCAGGCGCTCGAGCAGTTGGAAACCATGATTGAGGCCGGCGACGGCCGGGGCCTGCAGGACCGCCTGACGCTGGCCAGCGCCGCGCGCGCGCAGTGGCGCATGGGCGAGCGCAAGGCCTGAGCGTTTTTTTGCATCCAGGGCAGCACGGGAAAGCACGGACAGCTATTCTTTGAGGAGCAACCTGCAGCCTGCACTGCCTTTTATTTCCGCCTTGTGGAATTGCCATGTTCACCACCGAATTCCTCGACCTGCCCGCACTGGACACCGCCCACGGCACCGTGAGCCTGCCCGGCTCCAAGAGCATTTCCAACCGCGTGCTGCTGCTGGCCGCACTGAGCCAGGGCACGACCGTCATCCACGATCTGCTGGACTCCGACGACACCCGCGTCATGCTGGCCGGACTCAAGCAGCTCGGCTGCCGCATTGCTCCCGATGCCGTCACGCCGGGCCAGGCCATAACAGTCACGGGCATAGCCGGCAAGCTCCCGGCGGACGCCGCGGCCACACTGTTCCTGGGCAACGCCGGCACGGCCATGCGCCCGCTGACCGCGGCCCTGGCCGTGCTGGGCGGCAGCTTCGAGATGACGGGCGTGCCGCGCATGTACGAGCGCCCCATCGGCGACCTGGTCGATGCGCTGCGCCAGCTGGGCTGCCGAATCGACTACCTGGGCGACACGGGCTTTCCGCCGCTCAAGATCGGCCAGCCCGACTTCAGCCAGTTCGGCCAGGCGCCCATCCAGGTGCGTGGCGACGTATCCAGCCAGTTCCTCACCTCGCTGCTCATGGCCCTGCCGCTGCAGGCCGGCCAGCGCGACATCGTCATCGAAGTCGTGGGCGAGCTGATCTCCAGGCCCTACATCCACATCACGCTGGAGCTGCTGTCGCGCTTCGGCATCGCCGTAAAGAACGAGAACTGGCAGCGCTTCGTGATTCCGGCCGGCAGCCGCTACCGGTCGCCCGGCGACATCCATGTCGAGGCCGATGCCTCGTCCGCCAGCTATTTCATTGCGCTGGGGGCCATCGCCACCGGCACGGCCGACGAAGCGGATGCCGACAACGCAGCCGAGCGCAAGAGCATCCGAATCCTGGGCGTGGGCAAGGATTCGATCCAGGGCGACATCCGCTTCGTCGAGGCCGCCCAGGCCATGGGCGCCCAGGTCGAAAGCGGTCCCAACTGGCTGCAGGTTACGCGCGGAGAACCAGGCAAGGGTTGGCCGCTCAAGGCCATCGACCTGGATTGCAACCACATCCCCGACGCCGCCATGACACTGGCCGTGATGGCTCTCTATGCCGACGGCACCACCACGCTGCGCAATATCGCCAGCTGGCGCGTGAAGGAAACCGACCGCATCGCCGCCATGGCCATCGAGCTGCGCAAGCTGGGCGCCACGGTGGAGGAAGGCGCGGACTATATCCGCATCACGCCCCCTGCCTCGAAGACCGATTGGCGGTCAGCAAGCATCCACACCTATGACGACCACCGCGTGGCCATGTGCTTCTCGCTGGCCGCCTTCAACCCGGCCAAGCTGCCCGTGCGCATCGAAGACCCCAAGTGCGTGGCCAAGACCTTTCCCGACTATTTCGAGGCCTTGTTCTCGGTCTGCCAGACCGAGCGCGAGCACCTCCCCGTGATCTGCATCGACGGCCCCACCGCCTCGGGCAAGGGCACGATTGCCGCGGAAGTCGCCAAGGCCCTGGGCTACCAGTTGCTGGACTCGGGCGCGCTCTACCGGATCACGGGCCTGGCCGCATCGCGCGCCGGCCTGGCGCTGGACGAATCGAACGAGGAGACCATCGCCGAAATGGTGCTGGACATGCCCGTGCGCTTCGACGCGCAGCAGCGCGTGTGGCTGGGCGACGAAGACATCAGCCTGGCCATCCGCAGCGAAGAGGCCGGCATGAACGCCTCGCGCGTCTCCACCCTGCCCGCCGTGCGCAGCGCGCTGGTCGATCTGCAGCTGGCGTTCCAGACCCTGCCTGGCCTCGTGGCCGACGGCCGCGACATGGGCACGGTGATCTTTCCCCATGCGCCGCTCAAGGTCTATTTGTCGGCTTCGGCCCGATGCCGCGCCGAGCGCCGATATAAACAGTTGATTTCCAAAGGAATTTCAGCTAATATGTGCACCCTTTTGGCAGACCTTGAGGCACGCGATGCGCGCGACATGCAGCGCGCCGCCGCTCCGCTCAAGCCCGCCGAAGATGCCCTGCAGCTCGACAGTTCCGAATTGACCATCGAAGAAGTGGTCGCCCAGGTGCTTTCGTGGTGGCAGGAACGCCAGCCGTTCGGCCGCGCCTGATTTTCAGGCACGGCCCTGCAGCTGGTGGTTTACCGGCCCTTGGTGCCAGGCGCTGCGAACTGCGGCCCGGCAGCAAGGTTTTTCACCTTTTGACCCGTGGGTGCGAACCCACAAACCTCCGCATCCAGTCATAAAAACGCTTGGCAATGGTGCCGACGGAAACCTGTTTGCGGGCAAGGAACTACATGTCTGAATCTTTTGCCGCCCTTTTTGAAGAGTCGTTGACACGCACCGAAATGCGTCCCGGCGAAGTCATCACCGCTGAAGTCGTGCGCGTTGAGCACAACTTCGTCGTGGTGAACGCTGGCCTGAAGTCGGAAGCCTATGTGCCAATCGACGAATTCAAGAACGACCAGGGCGAAATCGAAGTCCAAGTGGGTGACTTCGTGTCGGTGGCCATCGGCTCCATCGAAAACGGCTACGGCGACACCATCCTGTCGCGCGACACCGCCAAGCGTCTGGCTTCCTGGCTGTCGCTCGAGAAGGCTCTGGAATCCGGCGAATTCGTGACCGGCACCACCTCCGGCAAGGTCAAGGGCGGCCTGACCGTTCTGGTCAACGGCATCCGCGCCTTCCTGCCCGGCTCGCTGATCGACACCCGCCCGATCAAGGACCTGACTCCCTACGAAAACAAGACGATGGAGTTCAAGGTCATCAAGCTGGACCGCAAGCGCAACAACGTGGTGCTGAGCCGCCGCGCCGTGGTCGAGGCTTCGATGGGCGAAGAGCGCGCCAAGCTGATGGAAACCCTGAAGGAAGGCGCCATCGTCAACGGCGTGGTCAAGAACATCACCGAATACGGTGCGTTCGTGGACCTGGGCGGCATCGACGGCCTGCTGCACATCACCGACATGGCATGGCGCCGCGTGCGTCACCCCTCCGAGGTGGTGCAGGCTGGCCAGGAAATCACGGCCAAGATCCTCAAGTTCGACACCGAGAAGAACCGCGTTTCGCTGGGTCTGAAGCAGATGGGCGACGACCCCTGGATGGGCGTGGCTCGCCGCTACCCCTCGGGCACGCGTCTGTTCGGCAAGGTCACCAACATCGCCGACTACGGCGCTTTCGTGGAACTGGAACCCGGCATCGAAGGCCTGGTGCACGTTTCCGAAATGGACTGGACCAACAAGAACATTGCCCCCACCAAGCTCGTCTCCCTGGGCGACGAAGTGGAAGTCATGGTTCTGGAGATCGACGAAGACAAGCGTCGCATCTCCCTGGGCATGAAGCAGTGCAAGGCCAACCCCTGGCAGGAATTCGCCCAGAACACCAAGCGCGGCGACCGCGTGAAGGGCCCGATCAAGTCGATCACCGACTTCGGCGTGTTCGTGGGTCTGGCTGCCGGCATCGACGGCCTGGTGCACCTGTCCGACCTGTCGTGGAACGAAGCCGGCGAAGCCGCTGTCCGCAACTACAAGAAGGGCCAGGAAGTCGAAGCCATCGTGCTGGCCGTGGACGTCGAGCGCGAGCGCATCTCCCTGGGCATCAAACAGCTGGACAGCGATCCCTTCACCACGTTCACCACCGTGAACGACAAGGGCCAGATCGTGACCGGCAAGGTCAAGACCGTGGACGCCCGCGGCGCTGAAATCGACCTGGGTGAAGACATCATCGGTTACCTGCGTGCTTCGGAAATCTCCATCGACCGCGTGGAAGATGCGCGCTCCGTGCTGAAGGAAGGCGACGAAGTGACCGCCGTGGTGGTGAACGTGGATCGCAAGACCCGCAACATCCAGCTGTCCATCAAGCAAAAGGACCACGCTGAACAGCAGACGGCCATGGCCTCCCTGTCGGCCCAGTCCTCCAAGGAAAACGCCGGCACGACCAGCCTGGGCGCCCTGCTGCGCGCCAAGCTGGACAACTCCGACAAGTAATCCACGTCAGCCGGTCGGCAGGCCTGCCTGCCGACCGCTACGCGTCGAAGACAGCGGGCGCCTTGTGCGCCCGCTGTTGTTTCCACCTCCTAAATCTCGCCGTCCGATGACCCGATCCGATCTCGTCGAAGAACTTGCCGCCCGGTTTGGCCAACTCAATCAGCGCGATGCCGAGCAGGCCGTCAAAACCATTCTGGACGCTGTGAGCGATGCCCTGGTGCACGGACACCGGATTGAAATCCGCGGTTTCGGCAGCTTCGCCATCAACCACCGCCCGCCCCGCATCGGCCGCAACCCCCGCAGCGGCGAAGCCGTGCAAGTGCCCTCCAAGCGCGTACCCCATTTCAAGCCCGGCAAGGCCTTGCGCGAAGCCGTGGACGACCAGAGGCCTGCGGATGCTGCGGCGAATGCCTCTGCAGCCGACCAGGACTGAGCACCCTCAAGCGCCGCCTTGCGCAAACCGCCGCCGGTACCCGCGCGGTCTGACCTAAAATCCTTCCCGACACACAAGGGGAAGCATGAAATACCTGTTGTGGCTGCTCAAGGCAGCCATTTTTTTCACGCTGTTTGCCTTCGCGCTGAACAACCAGCAGGACGCAACCGTGCACTTTTTCTTTGGCACCACCTGGACCGCCTCCCTGGTGCTGGTGGTGCTGGCAGCCTTTGTCCTGGGCCTGATCGTGGGCGTGCTGGGCATGGTGCCGCGCTGGTGGAAGCACCGCGCCGCGGCCCGCGATGCCCAGGCAGCCGCCCAGACCCAGCAGGCGCAAGCCTCCTCCAGCGCCAAGGAAGCCACGGACGCCAGCGGCAGCCCGGCCTCCTCTTCTCCCGTTATCGTACCGAGCGACCTGCATGGAATTTAATCTGACCTGGATCTTGCTGGGCCTGCCCGTCGCCTTTGTGCTGGGTTGGCAGGCCTCCCGCTGGGACTTGCGCCAGATGCGCGTCGACAACCGGCAGGCACCCAGAGCCTATTTCAAGGGCCTGAACTTTCTGCTCAACGAGCAGCAGGACAAGGCCATCGACGCCTTCATCGAAGCCGTGCAGAACGACCCCGATACCTCGGAACTGCACTTTGCCCTGGGCAATCTGTTCCGCCGCCGCGGCGAATACAACCGCGCCGTGCGCGTGCACGAGCATCTGCTGTCGCGCGGCGATCTCTCGCGCGGCGACCGCGACCGCGCCCAGCACGCGCTGGCCCAGGATTTTCTGAAGGCCGGCCTGCTGGACCGCGCCGAAGATGCCTTGCGCCGCCTGGAAGGCACGGCCTTCGAGGCCGAGGCGCGCCTGGCCCTGCTGGCCATTTACGAGCGCTCGCGCGACTGGAGCCAGGCCACCACCATCGCCAGCAAGATGCAGCAGGCCGGGCAAGGGGACTTCAGCATCCGCCTGGCCCACTATCTTTGCGAGGACGCCCAGACCCGCGCCACCCAAGGCCAGTTCGATGCGGCCCAGAAGCTGCTGGAGCAAGCCCTGTCCATCGCCCCCCAGGCCCCGCGTCCGCTGCTGGAACTGGCGCAACTGCAGCAGCGCTGCTCGCAGCCCGCCGAGGCGCTGTCCACGCTGGAAAGCCTGGCCCGCCAGGCCCCTGCCTCGCTGCCGCTGGCCGCCAATCTGCTCGTGGACCTGGCGCTGGCCACCGGACAGCATGCGCGCGTGCAGGAGCTGCTGGAGGCCCAGTACCGCAAGGCGCCGTCGCTGGACCTGCTGCAGGCGCAGGTCGCACTGGACCAGCAAACCCGGTTGCCCGAGGCGCCCGGCCGCGCCCGCCTGGTGCGGCATCTGGATCACGAACCCTCCCTGGTTGCCGCCGCCCAATGGCTGCGGGGCGAGACCCTGGCCGAAGAGCAATACCACCCCGCGGTGCAGAAGGCGCTGGATCATGCGGCCAAGCCGCTGACGCGCTACCGCTGCGCGGCCTGCGGCTTCGAGGCCCGCCAGCATTTCTGGCACTGCCCGGGTTGCCAGAGCTGGGACAGCTACCCGGCCCGGCGCGTGGAAGAGCTGTAGCCAGTCTCCTGCCGAAATCCGCCAAGAGCTGCCCATGGCAGCTCTTTTTGATGGCAATTTACCTTCTGCAATTGCAGTCAATCATCCACATATAGTCCATTAGATGCTCAGGTTTCCATAGCAGAAGAAAGCGGCTTGCCCCTAAAATGGTTCGCCCATGCCCCTGATCGCCCTCATTTTCCTGCCCTTTGCGGGCAGCCTTGTGGCCGCCTTTCTGCCCGCCAATGCGCGCAATGCCGAATCCACCCTGGCCGGCATTGTCGCGCTGGCCTGCACGCTGCAGGTCGCGCTGCTGTTCCCCGAAATATCGGACGGCGCTGTGCTGCGGCAGGAAATCGAATGGCTGCCCTCGCTAGGATTCAATCTGACCATTCGCATGGACGGCTTTGCCTGGATGTTCGCCATGCTGGTATTCGGCATCGGCTCCCTGGTCGTGCTCTATGCGCGCTACTACATGTCGCCGGCCGATCCGGTGCCGCGCTTTTTCTCGTTCCTGCTGGCTTTCATGGGGGCCATGGCGGGGGTGGTGCTGTCGGGCAATATCATCCAGCTGGTGTTCTTCTGGGAGCTGACCAGCCTTTTCTCCTTCCTTCTCATCGGCTACTGGTACCACCGCAAGGATGCGCGGCGCGGCGCGCGCATGGCGCTGACCGTGACCGGCACGGGCGGCCTGGCCATGCTGGCCGGCATGCTGGTGCTGGGCCATATCGTGGGCAGCTACGACCTGGACAACATCCTGGCCGCCGGCCAGCAGGTGCGCGGCAGCCAGCTTTACCTGCCGGCCCTGGTGCTGATCCTGCTCGGAGCCTTCACCAAAAGCGCGCAGTTTCCCTTCCACTTCTGGCTGCCCAATGCCATGGCGGCGCCCACGCCGGTATCGAGCTATCTGCACTCGGCCACCATGGTCAAGGCCGGCGTCTTCCTGCTGGCGCGGCTGTGGCCGGTGCTGGGCGACACCGACGCCTGGTTCTGGCTGGTGAGCGGCGCCGGAACCGCCACCTTGCTGATTGGCGGTTATTGCGCCATGTTCCAGCATGACCTCAAGGGATTGCTCGCGTATTCCACGATTTCGCACCTGGGCCTGATCACGCTGCTGCTGGGCCTCAACAGCAAGCTGGCGGCCGTGGCCGCCGTGTTCCACATCATGAACCATGCGACCTTCAAGGCCTCGCTGTTCATGGCCGCCGGCATTGTCGACCACGAGAGCGGCACGCGCGACATCCGGCGCCTTTCGGGCCTGCGGCACATGATGCCCATCACCGCCACGCTGGCCTGCGTGGCCAGCGCCGCCATGGCGGGCGTGCCCCTGCTCAACGGCTTCCTGTCCAAGGAAATGTTCTTTGCCGAGACCGTCTTCCTGGATGCCGCCCCCTGGGTCAAGACCGTGCTGCCCGTGGCCGCCACGGTGGCCGGAATGTTCAGCGTGGCCTATTCGCTGCGCTACACGGTGGATGTCTTCTTCGGCCCCAAGGCCACCGATCTGCCCCACACCCCGCATGAGCCTCCGCATTGGATGCGCGTGCCCATCGAGCTGCTGGTGCTGGCCTGCCTGCTGGTCGGCATCTTCCCCGCCTGGGTCGTGGGCCGGTTCCTGGCCACCGCCGCCACACCCGTGGTGGGCGGCGATCTGCCGGCCTACAGCCTGGCCATCTGGCACGGCTGGAGCATGCCGCTGATCATGAGCCTGGTGGCCCTGACCGGCGGCATCCTGCTCTACACCATGCTGCGCTGGCAGCGCGAGGCCGGCCGCTTCGAGGCCACGCCCCTGCTCAGCGCCCTGAGCGGGCGCCGCGCCTTCGAGAACCTGCTGGCCCGCATCACGCTGGCCGGCCGCGCCGGCCGCCGCGGGCTGTCCACCCGCCGCCTGCAGTGGCAGATGCTGTGGCTGGTCTGCATTGCCATCGCCGCCATGGCCTTGCCGCTGTGGCTGCAGGGGATGGAGCGGGGCAACCGCGGCACCCTGCCCGTCTCGCCCTCCTTCGTGCTGCTGTGGGCCATCGGCAGCCTGTGCGCACTGGGCACGGCCTGGAAAGCCAAGTACCACCGGATGACGGCACTGATCATGCTGGGCGGTACCGGCCTGTGCGTCTGCCTGACCTTTCTGTGGTTCTCCGCTCCCGACCTGGCACTGACCCAGCTGGTGGTGGAGGTCGTGACCACCGTACTCATGCTGCTGGGCCTGCGCTGGCTGCCCAAGCGCGACAAGACCTTGCGCGCGGTGGACAATGCCGACGCCCGCGCACGGGCGCGCCGCCTGCGCGACCTGGTGCTGTCCATCATCACGGGCGGCGGCATGGCCTGGCTGGCCTTTGCCATGATGAGCCGCCCGTTCTACGAGAGTTCGTCCACCTTCTTCCTCGAACACGCGCTGAGCGGGGGCGGCGGCACCAATGTGGTCAACGTCACGCTGGTGGACTTCCGCGGCTTCGACACTTTCGGCGAGATCGTGGTGCTGGGCATCGTCTCCATCGTCATCTATGCGCTGCTGCGGCGTTTCCGCCCGGCGCGCGAGACCATGGACATTCCCGAGCAGCAGCGCTATGTGCCAGGCGACCTGCAGACCGACCTGCTCAATCCGCGCAACGCCAGCGACACGGCCGTGGGCTATCTCATGGTGCCCGCCGTACTGGTGCGCCTGCTGCTGCCGTTTTCCACGCTGGTGGCGGCCTACATCTTCATGCGCGGCCACAACCAGCCCGGCGGCGGCTTCGTGGCCGGCCTGGTGTTTTCCGTGGCCTTGCTCATGCAGTACATCATCTCCGGCACGCAGTGGGTGGAAGCGCACCTGCCCTTGTTCCCGCGCCGCTGGATCGCCACGGGCCTGCTGTTCGCGCTGGGCACGGGTCTGGCCTCGATCGCCGCCGGCTACCCCTTCCTGACCAGCCACAGCTTCGATCTGGTCCTGCCCCTGGTCGGCCACGTGCATATCGCCAGCGCCACCTTCTTCGACATCGGCGTGTTCGCCCTGGTGGTGGGCTCGACCCTGCTGATCCTGACGGCCATTGCCCACCAGTCGGTGCGCGGCCACCGCTTCCATGCGCGGCAGCTGGAAGAGCAGGAGCAACAGGCCAAGGAGGCGGAGGCCGCCATCCAGGCCGCCACCGCCGAGGCGCTGGCGCGAGGAGGTATGCAATGAAACACCCCCTGAGCGGCTGCGCCGCGTCCCCCTGTCTCTTCGGGAGGAGAACAATGCCCTCGCTGCGGGGCGGCCCTTGCCCGGCATCCCTGACCTTGGCCGCGCCAGTTTCACGCCGAGGAGCGCAGTAATGGAAATTGTGCTTGCCATTGCCATCGGCGTATTGACGGGCTCGGGCGTCTGGCTGCTGCTGCGCCCGCGTACCTACCAGGTCAGCATGGGCCTGGCCCTGCTGTCCTATGCCGTCAACCTGTTCATCTTCAGCATGGGCCGCCAGGGCCTGGCGATCAACAAGGCGCCCGTGCTCGTCAACGGAGTGCCCCAGGATCTGGCCCACTATGCCGACCCCATGCCCCAGGCCCTGGTGCTCACGGCCATCGTGATCGGCTTTGCCATGACGGCCCTGTTCCTCGTCGTGCTGCTGGCGTCGCGCGGCTCTTCGGGCACCGACCACGTGGACGGCGTGCATTCGCGCACCAAGCAGGAAATGCTATGACGCATTCCCTGGCCCAATGGACCGCGGACCTGATGCCGCACCTGATGCTCGCGCCCATTCTGCTGCCCATGCTGACGGCGGCACTGATGCTGTTCCTGCGCGAGGAACGCCAGCGCACGAAGCTGGCCATGAACCTGCTGTCCACGCTGCTGAGCCTGATCATCTGCGCACTGCTGATGCGCTGGACCGGCACGCCGGCCAGCATGGCGGTCTACCTGCCTGGCAACTGGCCCGCCCCCTTCGGCATTGCCCTGGCGCTGGACCGCCTGACGGCGCTCATGCTGGTGCTCACCTACATCGTGGCGCTGGCTGCCCTGGTGTTCTCGGTCGCGCGCTGGCACCGCGCGGGGGTGCACTTCCACTCGCTGTTCCAGCTGCAGCTCATGGGGTTGAGCGGGGCCTTCCTCACGGCCGACCTGTTCAACCTGTTCGTGTTCTTCGAGATCATGCTGGCCGCCTCCTACGGCCTGCTGCTGCACGGCTCGGGCCGCACGCGCATCCAGGCCGGCACGCACTACATCGCCATCAACCTGGCAGCCTCTTCGCTGTTCCTGATCGGCGTGTCCATGCTCTACGGCATCACCGGCACGCTCAACATGGCTGATCTGGCGCGCGCCATCCCCCAGGTGCATGCGGCGGACCGCGGCCTGCTGCACGCGGCGGCGGGCATTCTGGGCACGGCTTTTCTGATCAAGGCCGCCGTCTGGCCCCTCAACTTCTGGCTGGTGCCCGGCTACAGCGCCGCCACCGCCCCCGTGGGCGCGGTGTTCGCGCTCATGACCAAGGTCGGGGTCTACGTCATCCTGCGGCTGTGGACGCTGATGTTCAGCAGCGAAGCCGGCCCTTCGGCCCTGTTCGGCAGCAGTTGGCTGATCGTCGGCGGCATGGCCACCATGGCCTATGGCGCCATCGGCATGCTGGGTTCGCAGCGCCTGACGCACCTGGCCGGTTTCGCAGCCGTCCTGTCCTCGGGCACCTTGCTGGCCGCCGCGGGCTTCGGCCAGAACCTGCTGACAGCCGGACTGCTGTACTACCTGCCCAGTTCCACCATGGCGATCAGCGCCCTGTTCCTGATCGCCGACGTGGTGGACCGCTGGCGCGTCGACGAAGGCTCGGGCGAGCCTTACGAAGACGAGGAAGCCCCCTTCCTCAATGCCGAGCTGCTGCCCACCGAAGGCTTCAACCTCGACGAGGAGGAGGAAGTGCTGATCGGCCGCACCTTCCCCGCCGCGGCCATCTTCGTCGGTCTGAGCTTCATGGGCTGCACGCTGCTGATCTCAGGCCTGCCGCCGCTGTCCGGCTTCGTGGGCAAGTTCGCCATGCTGACCGCCCTGCTCAACCCCCTGGGCCTGGGCGCCTCCAACGGCGTGCAGGCTGGCTGGGCCGGGTGGACCATGGTGGGCCTGCTCATAGGTACCGGGCTTCTGGCGCTGATCGCGCTCACGCGCGCCGGCATACGCCATTTCTGGGCCAACCCGGAGCAAAGCGCGCCGTCGCTGAAAATCGCCGAGGGCCTGCCCATCGCCATGCTGCTGCTGTGCTGCGCGGCCATGACCGTGCAGGCCGACGACATCATGCATTTCACCCAGCGCGCGGCCAATGCCCTGCATTCGCCCGATGTCTACGTACGCACCGTCATGGGCACCCGCCCCGTGCCTGCACCCGCGGAGAAAAAGGCCTTCGAGGGCGCCGGCCCCAAGGCCGCCGCCCGGGCCGCGGCCCGGGCGGCGGATGCTCCGCTCATGGAAGGCATTGCGCCCCCTCCTGCTCCAGAGGTACCGGAGGCCCGGCCATGAAAAAACTGCTCCACCACCTGTTTCCCGCCCCGCTGCTGTCCACCGCCCTGCTGCTGCTGTGGCTGCTGCTCAACCGCTCGGTCAGCGCCGGCCACATCGCGCTGGGCCTGATGCTGGGCCTGCTGATTCCGGTGCTGCTGCGCGGCCTGCGCCCCTTGCCGGTGCGCGTGCGCCATCCGCTCACGGTGCTGAAGCTGGCCCTGCGCGTGATGTGGGATACCTCGGTATCCAACTTCAACGTGGTGCGCTTTCTCCTGCTGCCTCGGCTGCGCCGCCACCCGGCCAGCTTCGTCCACATCCCGCTGGACCTGCGCGACCCCAACGGCCTGGCGGTGCTGGCCATGATCGTCTGCATCACTCCGGGCACGGCCTGGGCCGAAATTTCGCGCGACCGCTCCATGCTGCTGATCCACGCGCTGGAAGTCGCCGACATCCAGCAGACGGTCGACCACATCAAGCAATACTACGAGCGCCCGCTGATGGAGATTTTTGAATGAGACCTTGGTTCTACTGGGTGCTGGGCCTGGCCTTGCTCATGCTGATCGCGGCCATGGGCTGCGCCGTGATACGCCTGCTCAAGGGCCCGCACGCGCAGGATCGCGTGCTGGCTCTGGACTGCATGTACCTCAACGGCATGCTGATCATGCTGGTCATGGGCATTACCTACGACAGCACCCATTACTTCGAGGCCGCGCTGCTGATCGCCCTGTTCGGCTGCGTGAGCTCCACGGCCATGGCCAAGTTCCTGCTGCGCGGCGAGGTGATCGAATGAGTACCGAAAGCATCGCCAGCGATCTGCCGCTGTGGGCTCAGCTGCTGGTTGCCGCGCTGGTGCTGGGCGGCGCCCTGATCGCGCTGCTGGGCTCGCTGGGTCTGCTGCGCCTTCAGAGCTATTTCGAGCGCGTGCACTCGCCCTCCCTCATCGCCACCATGGGCTGCTGGCTGATCATGCACGCGACCTGGATCTACTTCTCGGTCAGCGGCCAGGGCTTTGCCATGCACGCCTTTCTGATCGCCGTGTTCATAGCCGTGACCGTGCCCATCACCACCATCTTCCTGATGCGCGCCGCCCTGTTCCGCTCGCGCCGCACCGGCGACGCGGTGCCCCCCACGCTCAGCAATCTGGTGCGCAACGAACCGTTGGAAGAGGACGAGGCCAGAAGCAGCGAAGCGGGCCCCATGGATACTGCGGCCGCCACCCCGGGCCACCCGCCTGGCGCCTGAGCCTTTGCGGCCATGCCAGCAGACTTTTCCGCCTTGCGCTAGATTCAGCCATGCTCAATATTCTTGCCATCTGCATAGGTGCCTGCGTCGGTGCCCTGGCGCGCTGGGGCCTGGGCCTGTGGCTCAGCGCCGGTGCCAGCCTGCCCTGGGGCACCCTGGCCGCCAACCTGGTCGGCGGCTACCTGATCGGCCTGTTCGTGGCCATGTTCCAGACCATGCCCCAGCTCGATCCCGCGTGGAGACTGGCGCTCATCACCGGCTTTCTCGGCGCCCTGACCACGTTCTCCAGCTTTTCCGCGGAAGTCATAGGACTTTTGCAGCAGCAGCGCCTGGCCGCAGCCCTGGGCTGGTCCAGCCTGCACCTGTTCGGCTCGCTGGCCATGACTTTCGTCGGCCTGCAGAGCTGGAGTCACGGGCTTGCACGATAAGCTCCATGTGCTGCATGGCTATGAGTTTGTGAGCGTATAGTGCAAGCATCATGTGCATTGCCAATGCATTTGAGCTTGAAATCATGAGCGGACGGGTGGACCGCGCTAGCAATCTTCAATCCGGCACGGTTGCCGCAAGCGCAGTGCCAGCCACCAGTTTCGTACCGAGCGAGGGTCCATGCAAATCTCTTCTCCCCTGTCTGATACCGATCTGGCCAATGCCTGGGCACAGCTGCACGACCAGGCCCACAACGGCCAGCCCCTGGAACCCCATTCCAACCGCCTGGCATTCGCCGATCCGGAATTCATGTTCCGCCGCGAGACCCGCGGCATCCGCATGCAGCTGGAGCTGCTCAAGCCCGATCTGGCCCAGATCGAGCGCGGCATCGAGCACACCATCGTGGTCTACGGCAGCGCGCGCTTCGTCGACGCCGAGCAGGCCCAGCTGCAGCTGGCCGAAGCCCGCGCCAGCGGCGACACACAGCACATGGCCCTGGCCGAGCGCGCCGTGCGCAACGCCCAGCGCTACGAGGCGGCGCGCAGCTTTGCGCGCATCGTGGCCACCGAAGGCATGAAGCAGCCGCCCAGCGAGCGCTTCTATATCTGCACGGGCGGCGGCCCCGGCATCATGGAGGCCGCCAACCGCGGCGCGCACGATGCGGGCGCACCCAATATCGGCATGAACATCGCCCTGCCGCACGAGCAGCACGGCAACCCCTACATCACGCCGGACCTGAGCTTCAAGTTCCACTACTTCGCGCTGCGCAAAATGCATTTCATGATGCGCGCCAAGGCACTGGTGGCCTTCCCCGGAGGCTTCGGCACCATGGACGAGCTGTTTGAGGTGCTGACCCTGGTGCAGACGCGCAAATCCAAGCCCGTGCCCGTCATCCTGTTCGGCTGTGAGTTCTGGAAGAGGCTGCTCAACCTGGATCTGCTGATCGAGGAAGGCACGATCTCGGCCAAGGACCTGAACCTGTTCCGCTTCACCGACGATCCGGCCGAAGCCTGGGCGCTGATCCAGCAGTTCTACAACGACGGCTGGCCTCCCGTGGGGCGTTGATCCCCCTGAGCCGCTGCGCGGCTTTCCCCCACAGGGGGACGGCAGCCTTTGCTGCGGGGCGGCCCTTGCTGGCGGCCCCTGGCATGCGTGGTGCCGGTTTTGGCGGTTCAATGCCCGGCTTCACGCTCCAGCCATTCGGCTTCGCCGGGCATGTCCTCATGGCCTATGAGCCAGGGCAGGCGCGACGACACCCCCACCATCGTGCCCACGGCCCAGAACAAGGCCGCAACGCCGACCACCGCGCCGATCGAGCCGAACAGCACGGGCATGACCACGCTGGAGCCGTTGATGGCCATCATGCGCAGGCCCAGGGCCTCGCCGTGGCGCGCCTGCGGCGTGATCTGGTGGATCATGCTCATCACCATGGGCTGCACCGAGCCCAGCACCAGGCCCAGCAGCACCGAGCAGGCGCCCATGCTCCAGGCCCCGGGCATGAACGGATAGGCGATGAACAGCCCGCAGGCGGCCAGCATCGCCCCCATGACCACCACCCATTCGCTCACATGCCGCATCAGAATCGGTATCAGCAGACGGATCAGGGCCGCGGCAATCGCAAAGGCGCCGAGGATGGAGCCGATCACCGAGGCCGGCAGGCCGCGCTCATGGCCCAGGATGGGCACCACGAAGGTGTGCACGTCCCAGCAGGAGGACAGCGCCCAGTTCAGCAGCAGCAAACGCCGAAAGCCCTGGTTCTGCAGCAGATCCCAGGCCGCGGCCTGCTTGCCGTTGGCAGCCACCTCGGGCGGCGGCAGCTCGGCCACCGTGCGCACCCACCGCCAGGCCGCCACGGGCAGCAGGGCCAGCAGCAGAAAAGCACAGCGGAAACCCGTGAGGCTGGCCTCCTCGCCGCCCGCATAGTCGATCAGCAAACCCGCGAAGAACGGCCCCAGGAAATTGGAGATGGCCGGGCCTATGGCCAGCCAGCTGAAGACCTTGCGCAGCTCCTCCTTGGAATGGGCCGAGCGCCCCACATGGCGCTGCAGTGCGATAAGAGCCGTGCCCGCGGCGCCACCGGTGAGCAAGGCCCCCAGGCACAGCACGGGATAGGTGGGAAACATCACGGCCAGCCCGGCGCCCGTGCAGGCCGCCGTCACGCTGAGCAGCAGGGGTTTCTTGAGGCCGTTGCGGTCCGCATAGCGGCCCGCGGGCAGGGACAGGAACACCTGCGTCAGCGCGAACAGCGCCAGCAACATGCCCACGGCCGCGGCGCTGAAGCCTTCCTTCAGCGCCAGCAGCGGCGTGGCCATGCGCATGCCCGTCATGCAGGCGTGAATGGAGATCTGCGCGAGGATCAGGCGCAGCAACGCCGTGTTCATTCCTCGTCGTCCCCGGCATCCGGCGTCGCGGGGAACAGCGGCGGGCTTGCGGCGTCGGCTGCATCGGCAGCCCCGGGAGCGCCAGGCTCGGGCAGGGCTTGCACATTGCGCAGATGGCGCTGTATGACCCGCGTGCGCACGCCCACCTGGTCGAACTTGCGCGCGGCCGCGTCAATGGACTTGCGCGCGGCTTCGACCACGTCGCCGAACTTGGCGAACTCGGTCTTGACCTGGCCCAGCACGCCCCAGACTTCGGATGAGCGCTTTTCGATGGCCAGCGTCTTGAAGCCCATCTGCAGGCTGCTGAGCATGGCTGCCAGATTGGCCGGGCCGGTCACCACGATGCGGCTCTCGTTCTGCAGCGCCTCCACCAGGCCCGGGCGGCGCAGCACCTCGGCGAACAGGCCTTCGGTGGGCAGGTACATTACGGCGAAGTCCGTGGTGTGCGGCGGCGCGATGTACTTGCCGGAGATCTTCCTGGCCTCGGCACGGATGGAGCTCTCGAACGCGTTGCCGGCCGCGGCAATCGCCGCGCGGTCCGCGCTGTCAAGCGCATCCTGCAGGCGCTGGTAGTGCTCCACCGGGTATTTGGCATCGATGGGCAGCCAGACCGGCTGCTCGTCCTGGCGCCCCGGCAGGCAGATGGCGAACTCCACCAGCTCGTCGCTGCCCGGCACGGTCTTCACATTGCGTGCGTACTGCTCGGGCGTGAGCACGTTGTCGATGATGGCGCCCAGCTGCAGCTCGCCCCAGGTGCCGCGCGACTTCACATTGGTCATCACGCGCTTGAGGTCGCCCACGCTGCCGGCCAGGCTCTGCATCTCGCCCAGGCCCTTGTGCACCTGCTCCAGCCGGTCGCTGACCAGCTTGAACGACTCGCCCAGGCGCTGCTCCAGCGTGGCATGCAGCTTTTCGTCCACGGTGCGGCGCATCTCGTCGAGCTTGACCGCATTGTCGTTCTGGATGGCGGCCAGGCGCTCGTTGAGCGTGCCGCGCAGCTGCTCGGCCGTGGTCTGCTGGCCCTGGGCCAGGCCCGCCAGCTGCTGGCCCATGGCGTCCTGCAGCACGGCGAACTGGTGACGCAGCTGCTCGCCATTGCCCGTGAGCTGGTCCTTGAGCGCCGTGCCCATATTCGTGCTCATGTGGGTGAGCTGCTGCTGGATGTCGCCCTTGAGCGAATCCAGCGTGCCGCGCGTGGTCTCGGCCAGGGCCTCGAAGCGCTGCTGGATATGGGCGTTCTGCTCGGCGCTGCTTTGCGCCAGATTGCTGCGGGCCTGCAGGCTGTCGGCCGACAGGCGCGCCGCCAGCTGCGTGACCTCTTCGCGGAAACCGGCCAGCGCCATGCCCTGCTCGCGCCGCGCCGCCTGCGCGTCCTGCTGGGCCTGGACCAGATGCGTCTGCAGATGCTGGGTCACGCGGTCCAGCGCGCCGTCGCTCTTGGCCACGGCCATCTGCGTGGCCTGGCTGCCGCGCTCCAGCTGCTGCAGGCGCAGATCCACGGCCTGCAATCCCTGCAGCACCTGGGCCTGCAGCCGCACGGCCTCCGGGCCGGTGGCGGCCTGCGCGGCACGCCTGAGCGCCACCAGCCACCAGAGCAAGACCAGCTGCAGGCCAAAGCCTGCAGCCACGAGCCACCATACCCACCACGAAGTCACCGTATGCAACCGCTTCTTTCATTGCCCGCAGGAGCTCTGCAGGACTATCATTTCAATAGCTACCGGCACTTTACCATCAAGCGCCAGAGCATTTTCCGCCGCATCAGAAGGCATGCCCATGCCATCCTGCATCCGGCAGTGTCGAGCAAGCGCTTGCCCGTCAATGCAATCTATCAGATAGCGGCCGCTCCAAAGCAGACCTGTACGGGGCCATCCCACGACAATAGGCTTGCTGGGCAATAACCGTTGAAAGCGGGGCTGAAGAAGAACTGCTGCCCGTCATAGTCGCTGACCATGTTGAACAGTGCGTCGGCAGGCATGCCGATGCCCTCGATCGACCTCCAATATCGGCCCCTATATCAACCCCGGTATCGCCCCCGATTCCGCACCAGGCCGCCACCTACGCTCAGCCCGCCGGCGTGTTCACCGGCGTCAGGGCCCCCCGCCCCTCGAAGAAGGCAATCAGGTTGCTGGCCGCCAGGTCGGCCATGGCCAGGCGCGTGCCCCTGGTGGCGCTGGCGATATGCGGGGTCAGCACCACATTGGGCACGGCGAGCAGGTCCGGGTGCACGGCGGGCTCGCCCTCGAACACATCCAGGCCCGCAGCGGCGATGCGCTGCTCGCGCAGCGCCCCCGCCAGGGCCGCATCGTCCACGATGCCGCCGCGGGCGATATTGATCAGCGTGGCCGTGGGCTTCATCTTCGCCAGCTCCGCCGCGGCTATGGCGTGGCGGTTTTCAGGAGTGAAAGGCAGCACCAGCACCAGGTGGTCGGCGCTGGCCAGCAATTCGTCCTTGCTCACATAGCGGGCCTTGCATTCGGCCTCCAGCTCGGGCGAGAGGCGCGAGCGGTTGTGGTAGATCACCTTCATGCCGAAGCCGTGGGCGCCGCGCCTGGCAATGCCCTGGCCGATACGGCCCATGCCGAGGATACCCAGCGTGCTGCCGTGCACTTCCGCGCCGGCGAACAGGTCGTAGCGCCAGTCCTTCCACTTGCCGGCGCGCAGATAGTGCTCGCTTTCGCTGATGCGGCGCGCCGTGGCCATGAGCAGCGCAAAACCGAAATCGGCCGTGGTCTCGGTCAGCACATCGGGGGCATTCGTGCCCTGCACGCCGGCCGCCGTCATCGCGGGCACGTCGAAATTGTTGTAGCCCACGGTCATGTTGGCCACGATCTTCAGCTGCGGGCAGGCGGCCAGCAGCGCGGCATCGATGGCCTGCAGGCCCGTGGCCAGCATGCCGTCCTTGCCTTGCAGCTTCCGGACCAGCTCCTGCGGGCTCCAGACCACGTCGTCCTGGTTGGACTCCACCTCGAAATGCTGTTCCAGCCGCTGCACCACCTCGGGCGAAATGGCGCGGGCGATCAGGATGCGGGGCTTGCCGGTCATGAGTTCTCCTTTCAAATTTCAATAAAACCAGATCAGCGTCACCAGCGCCAGCAAAGGCAGCAGCACGCAGATGGACCAGGCCATGTAGCCGAAGAAGCCCGGCATCTTCACGCCGCGATCTTCGGCAATGGCCTTGACCATGAGGTTGGGCGCGTTGCCGATATAGGTGTTCGCGCCCATGAATACGGCGCCCGCCGAAATAGCCGTCAGCGTCGGCGCCAGGTCGGTCATCAGATGGGCCGGATCGCCACCCGCGGTATTGAAGAACACCAGATAGGTGGGTGCATTGTCGAGGAAGGAGGACAGCAGGCCCGTGGCCCAGAAGTACATGGCCGGATCGGGCGTGCCATCGGCGCGCGTGACGGCACGCACGATGGCGCCGAACGGACCATGAACGCCGGCTTTGAGCATGGCGATCACCGGGATGATGGTCAGGAAGATGCCGGCGAACAGCCGGGCCACTTCCTGCATGGGGCCCCAGCCGAATGCGTTGGCCTCGTGCACGCGCGGCGGCGTGAGCTTGAACGACAGCAGCGCCACCACGATCAGCCCCAGGTCACGCACCAGACCGGGCAGGCCCACATGGGTGCCCGCGATCTCCAGGCCCGCGGGCGTGCGCCAGATGCCGCTGAGCAGCACCAGGGCCACCACGGCCGGCAGCAGCGCGAAGTTCACGCCGCCTTCGAAATCCAGGCGGCTCGGCGCCCCCGAAGCATCCAGGCTGGGCGTGGGATCGGGCAGATCGGTCTCGCCTTGTTCACCCATCAGCCGTCCGTCGATCGCATAGAACACGGCCAGCAGCGCCAGCGTCAGGAACAGCATGGGGCTCCAGACATGGCGCACGGTCCAGAAAAAGTCCACGCCCTTGAGAAAGCCCAGGAACAGCGGTGGATCGCCCAGCGGCGTGAGCGCCCCGCCCGCATTGGAGACGATGAAGATGAAAAACACCACCACGTGGGCCTGGTGGCGGCGGTTGTCGTTGGCGCGCAGCAGCGGCCGTATCAGCAGCATGGAGGCGCCCGTGGTGCCCATGAAGCTGGCCAGCACCGCGCCGATGGCCAGGATGGCGGTGTTCAGCCCCGGCGAGCCCACCAGGTTGCCGCGGATGTAGATGCCTCCCGCGACCGTGTACAGAGCCGTGAGCAGGATCACGAAGGGCAGGTATTCGGCGAGCAGCGCATGCCCGAAACTCTGCGCCGCGGCGCCGACCCCGAACGCCAGTGCGAACGGCAGCAGAAAGACCAGGGCCCAGGCCGCCGTGACCTTGCCGTAGTGGCGATGCCAGAACCCGGGCAGCAGCAAGGGCATGAGGGCAATGGACAGCAGCATGCCGGCAAAGGGCAGGCCCCAGGCCGCCGACAGCGCGGCGCCGTCCAGCCTATCCATCGGCACTCAGCCCTCCTGCGCCTGCGGCACCTGTGGTGGCGCGATATGGAATACCTGGCGCAGATAGGCCAGGTACTTCTCGTCATCGCACATGCTCTTGCCCGGCGTATCCGAGAGCTTGGCCACGGGCTGGCCGTTGCAGCGCGTCATCTTGATCACGATCTGCAGCGGCACATGGTCGGGCGCATCCCCCAGGTCGTTGGTCAGGTTGGTGCCTATGCCGAAAGCCAGCTTGCAGCGGCCGTTGAAGCGCTCGAACAGCGCTATGGTGCGCGGCACCGTGAGCCCGTCGCTGAAGATCAGCACCTTGGTCAGCGGATCGATCTTGTTGGCCTTGTAGTGCGCGATCAGGCGCTCGCCCCACTCGAACGGATCGCCGCTGTCATGGCGTGCGCCATCGAAGAGCTTGCAGAAATACAGGTCGAAGTCGCGCAGAAAGGCCGTCATGCCGTAGACGTCGGACAGCGCAATGCCCAGGTCGCCGCGGTACTCGCGCGCCCAGGATTCGAAGCCGAAGATCTGGCTGTCGCGCAGGCGCGGCCCCAGCGACTGGCAGGCCTGCAGGTATTCGTGCGCCAGCGTGCCCAGCGGCGTGAGGCCCAGCTTCATCGCGTACAACACGTTGCTGGTGCCGGCCAGCTGGCCCGGCTTGCCCGCGGCGCCGGTGCGCGGCGCGGCTTCCGTGCCCAGGCGCGCGCACAGCACGCGCAGCACTTCCTCATGCCAGGCCTTGGAAAAGCGCCGGCGCGTGCCGTAGTCGGCAATCTTGAGCGTCTCCAGCCCATCCTGCTGCAGCAGTGCGATTTTCTGGTCCAGGCGCCGGCGCCCTTCGGGAAAGGCCGGCACGGGCTGGGTGTTGCGGAAGTACACCTCGTTGACGATGGCCAGCACCGGGATCTCGAACAGGATGGTGTGCAGCCACGGCCCCTTGATCGTGATGTCGATCTCGCCATTGGCCTGCGGCGTCACCGTGATGTATTTCTCGTTGAGCTGGAACAGCCCCAGGAAATCCACGAAGTCGCTCTTGAGAAAACGCAGCGAGCCCAGGTACGCCAGTTCGGCATCCTGAAAGCGCAGCTGGCACAGCGAGCGGATCTCCTCGCGGATCTCGTTCACATAGGGCGCCAGCTGCACGCCCGGATTGCGGCACTTGAAACGGTATTCGACCTGCGCACCGGGAAACTGGTGCAGCACGACCTGCATCATCGTGAATTTGTACAGATCGGTGTCGAGCAGGCTGGTGATGATCATGGACTGGCAGGCCCGGGCGGACATTGGTCGAAGCGCTGAGTGTAGGCGATTCCCGTCTGGGCCTCGCCCTTGGGCGGCAGTGGCCGCTCGTCCATGACTTTCAAGGAAATACCGCTGCGATGCTTTCCGCGAAAGCCCCTGCAGCTATCAAAACCATATCCAACGACAATGGCCTGCTCAGGCCTTGAGCAAGGGCTCCAGCGCGGTGCGCAGGGCGGAAGGAATGGCAACCGGCCGGCGCGTCCCGCTGTCCACATAGACATGCACGAAATGCCCTGCCGCCGCCGACCGGTCCTCGCCCCTGGCAAACAGCCCGACCTCATAGCGCACGCTGGAACTGCCGATATGGGCCACGCGTATGCCGGCCTCCACCATCTGCGGAAACGCCAGCGAAGCGAAATAATTGCACTGCGTCTCTATCACCAGGCCTATGGTCTGCCCATGGTGGATGTCCAAGGCGCCCTGCTCTATCAGGTAGGCATTCACGGCCGTGTCGAACCAGCTGTAGTAGACGACGTTGTTCACATGCCCATAGACATCGTTGTCCGACCAGCGCGTGCCGATGTCGCGGAAGACGGCATAGGCAGCACGCGGCAGGGGCGTGGCGCGGGCGGGCCGCGGTGCGAGGCTCTGGTCGGTCATGGCCGCCATTGTGCACATGCCCAGGCGCCATGCCTGCACCCAGGGGACAGGCCCAGGCCATGCACCGAAGTTCTTCTTTCCGGCCGCTCCGGCATTAGCTGTTTCATATGGGCGAAATCATGGGCGGGCGGAATGCGGGCTTGGCAAGCGTCGCAATACAGCCTCGACTCGGATGCCGTGAAATACAGAGTTCTGCGGTGGTCATTCGCATTTTTATGTCGCCTAATAGACATAAAAACTCTTTTGAAATCAAATATTTATCAAAAACCAACATTTTTTCCATTTTCTTGCTGCATTGCAGCAATTTACCTCTTGCATTGCAATCACAAGCCTCTCTACAATAAGTCCATGCTGCACTGCAACATAACCGGTTCATAGAACTGGCGGCCATGTCGGCGCAGTAGTTTCCTCCGCCCGATCCCCTTGTCTGATCTATAAATTTGGAGAATTGATATGAGCCTGACCCCTGACCAAATCCTGAGCGCACACAAAGCCAATGTCGAAACCCTGTTTGGCCTGACCTCCAAGGCCTTCGAAGGCGTGGAAAAGCTGGTGGAGCTGAACGTGACCGCATCGCGCGCCGCTCTGAACGAAGCCGCCCAGCACACCCAGGCCGTCCTGAGCATCAAGGACGCCCAGGAACTGCTGGCTCTGCAAGCCAACCTGTTCCAGCCCCTGGCCGAGAAGACCGCGTCCTACAGCCGTCATCTGTACGACATCGCCAGCGGCACCACGGCCGAATTCGGCAAGGCTTTCGAAACCCACGTGACCGAAGCCCGCAAGAACTTCAACGCCCTGCTGGAAAGCACGGCCAAGAACGCTCCCGCCGGCTCCGAATCCGCCGTGGCCATCATGAAGAACGCCGTTTCCGCCGCCAACAGCGCCTTTGAATCGGTGCAAAAGGCTGTGAAGCAGGCTTCCGACCTGGCCGAATCCAACTTCAACACCGTGACCACCACCGCCACGGAAGCCGTCAAGACCAGCGGCAACGCCAAGCGCTAAACACAAGCTGATTCGACACAGGTTGCAAACACAAGGGTTTACCCGTATAATCACCCCATGTCAGGCCAATACCGGAAGGTAGCGGCCTCACCAGTTGTCTCCTTGGATCCTCCTGAAACCCCCGTTTCACGGATCCTTTACTGCCCGATCCTTGTGGTCGGGCTTTTTTTTGAGCAAATGGATCAGGCGCTTTCAGGCGGCCGGCGTGCATAATTGACGTTTACGTCAACGTAATGCGCCCAAAAACCTAGGAGACATCCATGCAGATCCAAGACCGCGTATTCATCGTGACCGGAGGAGCCTCCGGCCTGGGCGAAGGCACTGCCCGCATGCTGGCCACCCATGGCGGCAAGGTCGTGATCGCCGACATGCAGGCGGACAAGGGCGAGGCCGTGGCCCGCGATATCGGCGGCGTCTTCGTGCATTGCGATGTGAGCAGCGAGGCCGACGGCCAGGCGGTCGTCACCAAGGCCGCCAGCCTCGGCAAGCTGGCGGGCCTGGTCAACTGCGCCGGCATCGCGCCCGCGGAAAAAACCGTGGGCAAGAACGGTGCGCACAACCTCGCGCTCTATACCAAGACCATTACCGTCAACCTGATCGGCAGCTTCAACATGATCCGCCTGGCGGCCGAGGCCATGAGCCAAAACGCGCCCGAGACGACCGGGGAGCGCGGCGTGCTGATTTCGACCGCCAGCGTCGCAGCCTATGACGGCCAAATCGGCCAGGCCGCCTATGCAGCATCGAAGGGCGGCATTGTGGGCATGACCCTGCCCATTGCGCGCGACCTGGCCCGCAGCGGCATCCGCAACATGACGATTGCCCCCGGCATCTTCGGCACACCCATGCTGTTCGGCATGCCGCAGGAGGTGCAGGACGCACTGGCCGCAGGCGTGCCCTTTCCCAGCCGCCTGGGCACGCCCCAGGACTACGCCAAGCTGGTCAAGCACATACTCGAGAACGACATGCTCAACGGCGAAGTGATCCGCCTGGACGGCGCCATCCGCCTGGCGCCGCGCTGATGCAGCGTAAGCATATGTAATCCACCCAACCCATCGGCCACATGGCCGATGGCGCGCGCAAGGTGCTCATTCCAATAATCCGGCCCAAATCCAACCACTTTGAGCTGGGAGAAGACATGAAGCACCAGAAGATGACCACCATTGCCCGCGCCATTGCGACGGCCGCGCTTCCAGCCGCCTTGGCGGCCTGCGGCGGAGGGAGCGGAGGAGGTGAACAACCCGGCTCGCCAACCTTGAAGATTTCCGGCACGGCCGCCACGGGCGCTGCGATGGCCAGGGCTGACGTCAGTGTGGTCTGCGCGGCGGGAACAGGGACTGCCACCACGGCTTCCGACGGCACCTATACGGCCAATGTTTCCAACGGCGCCCTGCCCTGTGTGCTGAGCGCCACCAGCGGCGCCACCACGCTGCACTCGATTCTGGGGGGCTCCGGCCAGGCAAGCAGTGTCACGGCCAACATCACGCCCTTCAGCGAGCTGCTGGTCGCGCAGTTCGCGGGCACCGATCCCACATCCTTTTTCACCGCCTTCAGCTCGGGCACCAAAGTCGTCGACCCGGCAGCCATTGCTGCCGCACAGACGGCGCTGTTGAATGCCTTGAAGGCATTCATTGACACAGCCGCGATCAGCGATATCGTGGGCGGCACCCTGCAGGCCGGCAGTCACACCAATTACGACGGAGTGCTAGACCAGTTGCGCGACAAACTGGCCAGCGCAGAGATCAAACTCTCCGACCTCACGGCCGCTGCGGCCCTGGGCAACACAACCCTGGCCACGGTCGTGAACACCGTGCTGGCACCCGCTGCCGCACCGGATTGCCCCGGGCTCAAGACCGGCACGCTGCGCTATGCGGATCTCCTCGGCAACGGGACTGGCAAACTGGAAGTGAACACGACTACCAGCCCCATGACAATTGGCGGCCAGCCTCTGGCAGGCTCCGCCTGCGACTACACCGCCACCGTCAACAACGTCTCCACGCGCATTCTCGTCTCACGTTCCGGCACGGCAGCCATGCTGTCGGGCTCCGGCCTGACTGGGAAAGCGGCCATCGCCTTTCCGGAGCAAAGCCTCTCCGTCGCCGCACTGGCCGGCAACTATGACCGGGTGGGATATTCCAAGAATTTCGACAGCTTCATCGGCGACTACGGCGACACCGTATTCTCCGCTGATGGCGGGAACGGGCTGTCGAACAACTGCCCATCCGGCCCGAATGCCTGCGCCCCTGACACCCAGTCGAAAGGCACACTGGTAGCCAATCCCGCTGGCGGCTTCGACTATATGGAGAACGGCAGTTCCCAGGATCGGGTCTTTGCCTTCCGCAATGCCTCCGGCAAGACACTGCTGCTGGCACAAGGCACCGACACCAGCAACCCCTCCGTCGCCGCACTGGTCTCGAAGGGTAAACTGGCCCTGCCAGCAGTCGGTGATGCGTCGTCATACCGGCAATTCACACTGAATGCCAGCGGGCTCACGATGCCGCCGGATGACACCAGCACAGTTACCTCCGTTGACAGCGCAACCGGCGCCGTGACCCGCAGCTTCGCATCCGACAGCCACACCGATACGCTGACCTACAACATGCCCTTCGACGGCATGCGTTATCGCGCAAGAAACGCATGCACGGCTGCGGGCGGGCAAGGTGCAGGCTCGTGCAGCGGAGTGGTTCAACTTCCATTCGGCGGCATCACGCTGGCAACCCGCGCGGATTCCAATATCAGCGCTCGCTTCTTCTCGGTATCGGTCGTCAAACCGTAAGCCATCGCTGCACTCCGATCCAAAGGCGGTGCGGCCGCCAGGCCCCACGCCTTTGTTTCGAGATGCAACATGCCCCATCCCGGATGGATAGAATGGGCCGGCGACAGCCAATCGGGCCGGCAATCCCCCCACCCTCACCACCATGCGCGCATTCGCCCTCGCTATGCTTCGCGGCCTGCGGGCCAGGATCGGCATAGCGCTATGGTTGGCCGCCTGGCTGCTCGGGGCAGCAGGCACGGCCCACGCCGGGCCGGAAACCATACGGGTGTTCGACCACGCCGAATTCCGCAGCAGCGAAACCGAACACTGGGCACCGGTCAAGCTGCCCGACACCTGGGCCCTGCGCGGCATACCTTCGAGCGGCCGCGGTGAATACCGCCTGATACTGTCGCTTGATTCCGCGCCCGACATCCCCTGGGGGCTGGAACTCGACCGCATTTCGCCTACGCATGAGATCTACCTCAACACCATCCTGATCGACACGCGTCCGCCGGAGAACCGCATGGTGCCTGCGCCCGGCCTGATCCGCCTGCCGCCGCACCTGCTCCATGCGGGCGACAACGAGCTGCGCCTGGTGCTGCGCTACAGCCATCTCGGCGGCCTGTCGACCATGCAAGCCGGGCCCATCCATCTGCTGGAGCGTTCATATGCCCATGCCCTGTGGTGGGAGCACGAACTGACTCAGCATCTGAACCTTGTCGCCGCCGTTCTGGCCGTGCTCCTGCTTACCGTGGCCTGGCGGCAGCCGCGCGAGCAGGCCATAGGCCTGTTCGGAGCGCTGGAGCTGATCAGTAGCGTGCGCAACTATGTCTTCTACGGCAATCTGCTGGCCTGGCCCAACGAGTGGATAGAGAAGTTCCTCTTCACGGCCATCATCTGGATGGGGGTCCTGCTCCTGGCCTATGCCTATTGCCTGCGCTTCGGCCGCCCCCTGCTCCGGCCCAGGCTCTTCTGGGGTCTGCTGTGCTGCATTCCCGTGCTCGTGGCCTGCCTTCCTTCGGCATGGTTGCCGACCGCACGTGTTCTCACGTATGCGGTGCTCGCCGTGATGAATCTGCGGGCCATACAGCATGTGGTCGCCGCCGCGCGTTCGGCCCGTGATTTCACGCATTGGGCGCTTTGCGCATGCCTGCTGGCCATTTTTGCCGCGGCCCTGCACGACTTTGCCTTCCAGCTCCTGGGCTGGCTGCCCATCACGCATTCGATAGCGCTCACCCGCGTGCTGCCGCTGGCGCTTTTCAGCTATTCCGGCCTGCTGCTGGTGCGCCTGTTCGACGCCATGGCGCAAGTGGATCAGCTCAACCGCACGCTGGAGACACGGGTTGCCCTGCGCACCCGCGATCTGGATGCCGCCAACGCGGCCAAGACCCGGTTCATCGCCAATGCCAGCCACGATCTGCGGCAACCGCTGGTGAGCGTCGGCCTGCTCTTGAGTCTGCTGCGCCAGGAAATGGCGAAAACCGCGTCCAGCACCGCAGTACAGGACCTGTTTGCCCGCCTGGGGCGGGCCGTATCGGCCATGGAGGATTTGCTCAAGCATTTGCTCGACTTCTCACGGCTGGACGGCACCGGCCGGACACCGCCCCAGCCCAGAGCGGTCAAGCTGCAGGAGGTTTTCGAAGCCGTGCAGGCCCATGAATCATCGCATGCACAACTCAAGGGCCTGCGCCTGCGCATGCGGCCCACGCCGCACACCATCCTATCGGACCCGGTGCTGCTGGAGCAGATATTGCGCAATCTGGTGAACAACGCCATACGCTACACGGAAAGCGGCGGCGTTCTGGTGGCGGTACGAACCCGGCAGTCATCGGGGCAAGTACGGCTATGCGTCTGGGATACAGGCTCCGGCATCGCCGCGGATGCCCAGGAGGCCATCTTCGAGCCTTTTGTGCAATTGCATAACCCCGGCCGTGTCGCAACCGAAGGACTGGGGCTTGGCCTGGCCATTGTCCGCCATGCCGCCTTGCAGCTAGGCCATGCGCTGGAGCTGGCATCCCAACCGGGGCGCGGCAGCTGTTTCCGGCTCACCCTGGCCCTGACCAATGCCGATGGCACACCCCGTGCGCAGAGCACGGAGCCATCAGCCAAGGCAGCCATCCTGCATGGTCGCACGGCGTGGCTGATCGAAGACAACGACACGGTGCGCGATGCGCTCGTCCTGCAATTGAGGCAATGGCGCATGCGGTTGCAATCCTTTCGCTGCGCCGCCGACCTCCAGGCGCACATGCTGGCAACACAGGAATGGCCGGAACTCTTCATCAGCGATGCCCGGCTGCCTGACGGGAATGGGCTGGACCTGATACTGGAGATGCATGCGAGCGCCCCCATGCCGATTGCCACCCTGCTCGTGACAGGAAACACTTCACCCGATCAGTTGGCTCGCCAGGAGCGTTCAGGCGTTGCTGTTCTCCACAAGCCCTTCGGCAGCGAGGAGCTGCTGCAGGCGCTCAGCCAGGAGCTGCGATCCTTGCACTGACATCCCGGTGCTCTTCTCGGCCAGATTCAGACATTCCTGATGCCTCGCCGGACCACTTCGACGATGGCCTGCGTGCGGGAGCGCACGCCAAGCCGCAGATAGATCTCGGACAGATGGGTCTTGACGGTGGAAGCCGAGAGATCGAGATCGCGGCAGATCAGCTTGTTGGGCTTGCCCTGCAGCACCAGGCGCAGCACCTCCCACTGGCGAGGGGACAATCCAAGCACATCGGAAGCGGAGACCGCTGCAGGGCGCGCCACAAACGACGACGGCAGCGCCACATGGCCTTCCATCACGCTTTGCAGAGCCTCGACGAATTCCACACTGTCCGTCGCCTTGTGCAAAAAGCCTGCCGCACCGGCATCCAGGGCTGCATAAATCGTCTCCGAACGGTCATCTGCCGAAACCACCACCGCCCGAGCCTGCGGCGCCATGTCACGCAGCGCGAGCAAGGCCTCAAGTCCTTGCGAATCCGGCAGGGACAGGTCGATTAACAAAAGGTCTGGAATGTAGGTGGCCAGGATGTCGCGAGCCTGGGCCAGGGTGCTCGCACAATAGAACTGTGCTTGCGGAAAGCGTTGTGTCAGCAGCAACACCAGGGCATCGCGCAGCACGATATGGTCGTCAAGCAGCAACACACGCATCGGGGCCAGCTTTCTTCCTTGTTGTCTCCGTCCGCCTCAGAAGATAAAAGAAAACCCGTTGAAAAAATCAACGGGTTTTCATGTATTGGCGGAGTGGACGGGACTCGAACCCGCGACCCCCGGCGTGACAGGCCGGTATTCTAACCAACTGAACTACCACTCCTGGCAGGAAGCTTTGCCGGCTCTCTGCGAGCTTCAAGTGCTTCAAACTTGGCGACCCTACGGGGATTCGAACCCCGGTACTCACCGTGAAAGGGTGATGTCCTAGGCCTCTAGACGATAGGGTCAATTCCTAGAACTTTCGTTCTGTCTCTTGGTGGAGGTAAACGGGATCGAACCGATGACCTCTTGCATGCCATGCAAGCGCTCTCCCAGCTGAGCTATACCCCCTTGAGCGATCAATCAATCGCTTGATCGCTGCAACGCAAAAATTGTAGCACAGGCTTTGGTGTGCTTTTTCCAGCGGCCGGCACTTTTTCCGCGGGCCACACCGCTAGAAGGAGCCTCCATCGCGGATGCGGTGCATTTCGGCGATGTCCACCGTCCAGACCAGGCCGTCGCCGATCTGGCCGGTACGGCAGGCCGCGAAGATGGCCTGCCGTATGGGTTCGACCATGGAATCGTCCGCAATGACGCAAAGCATGAGCTTGTCCGAAAAGTCCGTCAGCTCTTCCTTGACCGAGCGCTTGTCCACCGCGGCAGGCGCCGTGAAGCCCTCGGCCTTAAAGAGGGTCACGCCCGGAAAATTGGGAATGGCACGCAACGATTCGCGCAGGCGCTCCAGCCGGCTGGGGCGCACGATGGCCCGGATTTCTTTCATCCTTATCTCCTTTCAGGGAATCAAGCCTCGGCAGGCTTTTCATCGAACCAGCGGTACAGCGTAGGCAGCACCACCAACGTAAGCAGCGTCGAAGTGATCAAACCGCCGATCACCACAATGGCCAGCGGGCGCTGCACCTCGGAGCCCGGCCCGGTGGCAAACAGAAACGGCACCAGGCCCAGCAACGCGACGGTGGCCGTCATCATCACGGGCCGGAAACGCTGCACGCAGCCTTCGCGCACGGCCTGGGCCACGTCCAGTCCGTCCTCGCGCAGCTTGCGTATGCAGGTGACCAGCACCACGCCGTTGAGCACGGCAATGCCCCACAGGGCGATGAAGCCCACCGAGGCAGGCACGCTCACATACTCGCCGGTGACGAACAGGCCGATCAGGCCGCCGATGGAGGCGAAAGGCAGGACCAGGATGATCAAGGCGGCCAGCTTGACCGAATTGAACAGCAGGAACAGCAGGAAGAAGATGGCGACAATGGTCAGGGGCACGATCACCTGCAGCGTGCCCATGGCGCGCTCCATGTTCTCGAACTGGCCGCCGAACTTGAAGTAATAGCCATCGGGCAGCTTCACTTCCTTTTCCAGGCGCTGCTCCACCTCGGTCACGAAGCCGCCCAGGTCGCGGCCCTCCACGTTGGCCCCCACCACCACGCGGCGCTTGCCGCCTTCGCGGCTGATCTGGGCGGGGCCGTCGACAAGCTCGATCCTGGCCACATTGTCGAGCGGCACTTGCGCGCCGGTCGCCGTGGTCAGCAAGGTAGCGCCAATGGCCTCGGGCGAGCCGCGGAAGGCCTCGGGGAAACGAACCACCACGGCATAGCGGCGCTCACCCTCGTACAAGGTGGTCACGTCCTTGCCGCCAATGGCGGACTCCAGCACGCTCTGCACGTCGGCCACGTTGAGGCCGTGGCGCGCAATGGCCTTGCGGTCGATGTCCACCGTCAGCGCCTGCTGGCCGGACAGGCGCTCGATGCGGATGTCGGTGCTGCCCGGCACGCTTTTCAGGATGCGCGCCACCTGCTCGGAGACCGCCTTGAGATCATCCAGCTCGTCACCGAACACCTTGATGGCCAGTTGCGAGCGCACGCCCGTCACCATTTCATCCACGCGCTCCGAAATCGGCTGCGACAGCACGATCTGCACGCCCGGAATCTTGGACAGGCGTTGGCGGATGTCCTCGTCAATCTCGTCCTGCGTGCGATGCGACTTCGGGTCCAGCAGCACGATGGGATCGGACTCGTTGGGGCCGGCGGGATCGGCCGGCGATTCGCCGCGGCCCAGCTTGGACACCACGGACAGCACGCCCGGCACCTGCGCCACTTCCTTCATGGCCGCCATTTCCATGCGGATGGACTCATCGAGCGAAATGCTGGGCACGCGGTTGATCTGCGGCGTCAGCGCCCCCTCCTTCATGGTCGGCATGAAGGATTTGCCGAGGAACGGAAACAGCCCCAGCGAACCGATCAGCAAGGCCACGGCGACCGCCAGCGTGAGTCGGTTGCGCGCCGTCGCGCCGTCGAGCAGCTTGAGGTAGTGGCGCTTGAGGAAGGCGATCAACCTGGTGTCATGGTCGGCACCGCCCTTCAGGAAATAGGAGCACAGCACGGGCGAGAGGAACAGCGACACGGCCAGCGAGACCGCCAGCGCCATCGCGATCGTCAGCGCCAGCGGGCCGAACATCTTGCCTTCGATGCCTTGCAGCGTCATCAGCGGCAGGAACACCAGGATGATGATGGCAATGCCGAAGATGGTCGGCGTGGCCACTTCGGCCGTGGCAGAGAGCACGGTGCGCACACGCTCGCCCATGCTGTTGCCGGCCTGGCCCAGCTTGTGGAACACGTTCTCCACCACCACCACCGTGGCGTCCACCATCAGGCCGATGGCGATCGCCAGGCCTCCGAGCGACATCAGGTTGGCCGAGATGCCGTAGCGGTTCATCAGGATGAAGGTGGTCAGCGGCGTGATGACCAGGGTGGCCACCACAATCAGGCTGGAACGCACATCGCCGAGGAAGATGAACAGCACCACCACCACCAGGAAGATGCCTTCGATCAGCACCTTGCCCACGGTCCACAGCGCCGAGTCCACGAGGTCGGTGCGGTCGTAGTAAGGCACGATCTGCAGGCCGCCGGGCAGCATGCCCTTGGCATTGATCTCGGCCACGCGCTCCTTCACGCGCGTCACGACTTCCTTGGCATTGCCGCCGCGCATCATCAGCACGATGCCCGAAACACCTTCGGTATAGCCGCCCTTGATGATGGCGCCCTGGCGCACCTCGGCGCCGATCTGCACGGTAGCCACATCGCGCACGTAAACCGGCACGCCGCCCTGCTCCTTGAGCACGATGTTGCCTATGTCCTCTAGCGAGCGGATCATGCCCACGCCGCGGATCAGGTACTGCTCCGTCACCTGGGGCAGGATGCCGCCGCTGGCATTGGCGTTGTTGTCCGCCACGGCCTGCACGACCTGGCGCACGGTCAGCCCATAGTGGCGCAGGCGGCTGGGGTCCACCAGCACCTGGTATTGCTTGACATAGCCGCCCTGAGAGTTGATCTCGGCCACGCCAGGAATGGAGCGCAGCAGCGGGCGCGCCACCCAGTCCTGGATGGTGCGGCGCTCGGTCAGCTCGGCCTGCGTGAGCTCGCGCTGGCCGTCGTCGGGATGCTCCAGCGTGTACTGGTAGACCTCGCCCAGGCCGGTGGACACCGGCCCCAGCACGGGAACAATGGCCTCAGGCATGCGCGGCGTGACCTCGATCAGCCGCTCGGTGACGAGCTGGCGCGCAAAGTACACATCGGTCGCGTCGCTGAACACCAGCGTGATGATGGACAGGCCGCTCTTGTTGAGCGAACGCATCTCGGCCAGCCCCGGCAGACCCGTCATGGCGATCTCGAGCGGTACGGTCACAAAGCGCTCGATTTCCTCGGGCGAGCGTCCCGACGCTTCGGTCGCGATCTGCACCTGGACATTGGTCACATCGGGAAAGGCGTCCACCGACAGCTTCATGGCGGCGCGCAGGCCAAAGCCGCACAACGCCAGAGCCAGCACGATCACCACCAGCCGCTGCTTGAGCGCGGCACGAATCAGGGAAGCAATCATGGGCTTACTCCAGCTCGGCGCGCTTGCGCTCGTTGTTCAGGTGAAAGGCGCCCTCCACCACAATGGGCGTGCCTTCGCCCAAACCCTTGAGGACCGGGCGCAGGCCGCCGCTGACCGCCCCCAGCTCCACAGGGGTGAGGCGATAGTGGTTTTCGGCCTTTTTCACATAGACATGGTCCTTGTCGTTCTCGCGCACCACGGCAGCGACGGGAACGGCCAGGGTCTTCTGGCTGGCCCCCTGGATCTTCATGGTGGCCAGCATCTGGGGCTTGAGCGCCAGGTCCTTGTTGTCCACCTGGGTGCGGATGGTCACGGTGCGCGTATCGGCAGACACCGTGTCGCCCACATAGATGATCTTGCCGGCGATAGGCTCCTCCTCGGCCGTCAGACCCAGCGCCGGTACATCGACCTGCACGCTTTGCCCCGTCCGTACGCTGCGCGCCATCTGCTCGGGCAAGGCCCCCACGACCCAGACCTTGGACAGGTCCGCCACCGTAAACAGAGGATCGCCGGGCTGGGCCACCTGGCCTTGGCTGACCTGGCGCTCGATCACGATGCCGGCGGATGACGCGGTGATGGCCGCATTGGGCGCGACATTACCCTGGCCGCGCAGACGGCTAAGCGCATCGCCGGACAGCCCCATGAGCTTGAGCTGATCGCCTGCGGCGCGCAGCTCGGCGCGCGCGATCTGCACCTCGGATTCCCGGCGCTGCAGCTCGGCGGAGCCGATCACATCGGCCGCGATCAGCTGGCGCGCACGCTCCACCGAGCGCTCGGCCAGCGTGGCATTGGCGCTGGCGCGCATATAGGCCAGTTGGGCCGTGGTCAGCTCCGGGCTGGCCACGCGCGCCAGCACTTGGCCGGATTTGACGTGATCGCCGGTTTCGGCCAACACCTCGGTCACGCGGCCGGTCACGGCTGCGCCGATGCGCGTGACCTTGCGCTCGTTGGCCTCGATGCGGCCCGCGATTTCCTGCACGGCAGCCATGTCGGACTGCGCGACCGGCGCCGTCTTGAAATTGCCGGCCATCGCGGCAGAGACAACGACCTCCATCGGATCGAGTTCGGTTTTAGCCTCGGCCGACGCAACAGGCTCGGCGGCGCTTTTTTCATTCTTGCCGCAGGCGGTCAGGGTCAGCAATCCGGCAAGCGCCAATGCCAGGGCGAGAGAGTTTTGATGAGAAAACATAAGACGTGTTCAGGAAAATGAGAAAACAGGGGCTCAGAGCGCGGAAGCATTGGCATAGCGGCCGGCCAGAAAGTCCAGCTCGATGCGCGCCGACTGCAACTGGTAGCGCGCCTCCAGCAGGTCGGCACGCACGGTGCGCAGCACACGCTGGGCGTCGAGCACATCGAGGATGCCGCGCTCGCCAAAGCTGTAGGCGGCCTCGGCCACGCGCAAGGCGGCCTCCGCTTCACGTACCGAGCCTTCACCCAGGGCCTTGGTACGCACCTGCGCCATCTCCAGCACCTTCCAGGCCTGCTGCATCTGCTGCTCAAGCTCCGCCCGGCGCCCTTCCATCCGCACGCGGGCACGCTCGGCTTCCGAAGCGGCTTCCTCCATCGGGCCGCGGCGCTGGTCAAACAAGGGAATCTGCACGCTCACGCCCACGGTGTGGTTGCGGATGTCAGGCTCGCGCGTCTGGGCGTAGCGCAGCTCCACGCCGGGCCAGCGGCTGGCTTTGGCACCCTGCTTCTGGGCCTCTGCCCTGTCCACTTCGGACTGCAGCTGCATCAGTTCGGGATGGGCCCGCCAGTTGATGTCCTGCAGCTGATCCGGCACCACCGGGTCCTGCAGCGACAAGGCCAGATCGAAGCGTGCCGGCAGCTGGCCTGCAGCCAGGCGGTTGAGCGAGAGCTGGGACTGCTCGACCATCAGTTGGGCCGACTGCTCCTGCTGGCGCGCATTGATCAGCTCCGCATCGGCCTTGATGATTTCGTAGCGCGCCGCCTCCCCGCTGGAGACGCGCACGCGCACACGTTCGTGCGCCTGCTCCAGCAGTTGGACGGCATCGTCGGCCGCCTGGGCCTGGGCCTGGCGCAGCACCACCTCATAGGCCTTGAGCCTGACCTGGGCCACCAGCGCATTGCGCGCTGCCGCGATCTGGTACACCGATGCCCGCTGGCCCGCCTGCGCTGCCTCGATGCGGGCGCTGCGCACCGACGGCATCTCGATGGGAACCGAAATACCCATGCTTTGCACGCTGCCGGGCGTGGCCGATGCCAGGCGCGCCTTGTTGTCGCCCCGGCTCCATTCCAGCTTGGGATTGGGCAGGGCACCGGCACTCAGCACCGCGGCCTGTGCCGTCACGCTGGACTGCTGCACCGCACGCAGCTCGGGATTGTTGTCGAGCACGGTCTGCACCAGCTGATCCAGGCCCAGCCTGGGCTGCCGAGGCTCGGGGCTGCCGGCCCTCGCCACGGCGGCCGCAGGGCCGGCCTCCTGGGCCTGGGCAACCATGCCGGCCACCAGGCAGATGCCGAGCGCGGCAAACCGGCTCAGGCGCGGTAACGAAACCCGGCCTGTACGGGGCGGGCAGGCTTTGGCCGGCAGGAAAGCCGGCGCTATCGATCGATTGAACATGGAGCACGACTGCCTTCTTGAAGGCAGATGAAGTGGGAAAAGAGTGGATTCGCTGTGCCGGGCACCTGCAGCCATGGCTGCATGCCGGAAACCAGATGAGACGCACCGCAGCAAGGCGAAGCGGCCAGCCGGCTGTTGCCACAAAGCGGTCAGCCCATGGCAAGCGCATTCCTGGCCCGTCAGGCCGGAATTTCTTCAAAGGCAGGAATCGATGGGATGGATAGGCGCCAGTCCGACGACACCGAAGAGGTGTGCGTCAGATGCGCCGGAGCTTGCCTGCCTGCGGCAGGCCCGGATTGGGCGGCCGCAGTATGTTCTCGGGCCAGGGGAAGGTGGGATGCGCTGCATGCGCTTGCGGCGGCACCCGGACATCGGCCACGGCGACGGCGACGGCGTCGGGGGGGCCAAACAACTCATTGCGATCGTCTTGCGCCGCATTGACTTCGGCGGAGCGATGCGGACGGTGGATGGAGAACTCGACCGTACCCTCTTCCACGTCCTCTTCGAATTCCTGCAGCACATCCACACCGTATTCGCGGGGCTCCATGTCCTGCACATAGGCCATGGCCATCACCTCCTGCGCACCGGCCGGCCACATGGCCGCAATCTGCACACCCACGATGGCGGCAAACATCAGCAATGACAGCAGCAGGGACGATGCCGGGCGCATGGATCAGAAGCGTTGTTGAAACTGGCTACGAGCGGATAGTTGGAATGCAGGCAAGCAAAAGCCTGGACGGCACAGACTTGATGGTGTCTCCATCTGTGAAAAAAGTTCCTTCAACGGAAATTTTTTGTCATTCATTCCACAACAGGGAGAACGATAGCCTATCGGTACGACACTGGCATGGCAAGGGCATCTTGCTATAAAATCAGGAGCATTTTGGAATGCGGATAGGTACGGCGCCCAAAACAAAAAAGCCACCCGCATGAACGGATGGCTTTGCTGAATCTGGCGGAGTGGACGGGACTCGAACCCGCGACCCCCGGCGTGACAGGCCGGTATTCTAACCAACTGAACTACCACTCCTGGCAGGAAGCTTTGCCGGCTCTCTGCGAGCTTCAAGCGCTTCAAACTTGGCGACCCTACGGGGATTCGAACCCCGGTACTCACCGTGAAAGGGTGATGTCCTAGGCCTCTAGACGATAGGGTCAATTCCTAGAACTTTCGTTCTGTATCTTGGTGGAGGTAAACGGGATCGAACCGATGACCTCTTGCATGCCATGCAAGCGCTCTCCCAGCTGAGCTATACCCCCAAATATTTTTACATCCATCGATTACTTTTCCGGTCCTGCTTGCTGTACTTCAGTACAGCCGCGCATCACCTTCGCGTACTCGAACGATCTAAAAACATTGAATCTGGCGGAGTGGACGGGACTCGAACCCGCGACCCCCGGCGTGACAGGCCGGTATTCTAACCAACTGAACTACCACTCCTGGCAGGAAGCTTTGCCGGCTCTCTGCGAGCT
>NZ_BMEU01000030.1 GCF_014637085.1 Comamonas phosphati
ACGTCAACTCTCGACGGCAGCGTCTTGCGTGTTCTGGCCATCACCCTCATCCATTGAAGCTTCGATGGATGAGGATTATGGCTTTAAAAATACTATCTGAACAGTATTGGGGCAAGGAGTCGATCGCGTTGGAGATACGCACGCCGGCCGGGCGCGCGGTGCTGGAGCGGCTGATTTCAAAAGCCCAGGTGCTGGTGCACAATTTTCGCCCCGACTTTGCCGAGGCCCATGCGCTGAACTACGACGCGGTGCGGCGCATCAACCCGACGCTGGTGTATTACATGGTCAGCGCCTTCGGTGAGCAGAGCGACTACCGGCTCAGGCCCTCGGTCGACAGCGTGGTGCAGGGCATGACGGGGGCCTTTTATGCCAGTGGCGAGGCCGGGGACCCACCGGTCCGCATCGGCTTGCCGATCATCGATGTGGCGTCCGGCATGTGCGGCGCTTTGGGCGTGCTGGCCGCGGTGATGCACCGGCAGCAGACCGGCCTGGGGCAGCGCGTGGAGCTGTCGCTGGTGGACACCATGTTCAATTTCATGGCGAGCAAGGTGGGTGAATATGCGATTGAGCAGCGCGAGCCGATTCGCTCGGTGAACCTGCCGATTGCCGTGCCGAGCCGGCACTTTCGCGGCACCGACGGTGCCTGGTTCAGCGTGTCGGTGGTCAATGAAGCGGCGTTCAAGCGGTTTTGTGGCGTCATCGAGCGGCCCGAGTGGCTCACCGATCCGCGTTACCAGCGCAACGCCGCGCGCATTGCCAACCGGCCGGCGCTGCTGGCCGAACTGGAGTCGATTTTCATCACCCGTCCGGCGGCCACCTGGTTGGCCGCCTTCGCGACGGCCGACGTTCCCTGTGGCCCGGTGAACACGGTGTCCCAGGCCATGGCCGACCCGGTGCTGGCCGCCCGCTTTGTCGAGCATCCGGCGCTGCCGGGCCTGCCGCTGATCCCCTTTCCAGCGCAGCTCGCCGCGGGCATGCGCCGACCCGACGCCATGGCGCCACCGCCCAAGCTGGGCGAGCACAGCCGGAACATTCTCGGCGAGCTGGGTTACAGCCCGGCCGAGGTGGATCAATTCGTGAAAGACGGCGTGGTGGCACCCGAATTGAACCATCGTCATCAGTAGATCCCCCAACTTTTACAGGAGCGCCAGGCATGTCGGACCAGGAAGTCATTTACGAAGTCAAGAACTTCGTCGCCACCATCACCATCAACCGGCCCAAGACGCTCAATGCCTTCACCGGTGACACGATCAAGGACATGGAGCGGCTGCTGGCCCAGGCCGGCAACGACCCGAAGGTCGGCGTGATCGTGCTGACCGGCACCGGCGAGCGCGCCTTTTGCGTCGGCGGCGATGTCAACTGGGAAAAGGGCGAAGGCGGCAAGAGCGGCCTGCAGGACCTGGAGTTCAACTTCAACCGCCAGATCGCCGAATGCCCCAAGCCGGTGATCGCGCGGGTCAACGGCTATGCCATTGGCGCCGGCCACCACATCGCCTACTTTTGTGACTTCACGATTGCCGCCGAGCACGCGATCTTCGGTCAGAACGGGCCCCGCGTCGGCTCGCCGGCGGGTGGCTACATCGTCGCGCACGCGGCCAACGTGCTGGGCCACAAGCGGGCGCGCGAGCTGTGGATGCTGTGCCGCCGCTACAGCGCGCAGCAAGCCTTTGACTGGGGTCTGGCCAACGCGGTGGTGCCGATGGCTCAGCTCGACGCGGAGGTGCGGAAGTATTGCGACGAACTGCTGTCGCTCTCCCCCACCTGCCTGAAGATTGTCAAGCGTTCGTTCTACCACCACATGGCCCCGATCATGGGCCGGGACATGAACGACCTGATCCAGGAAGTGGCGCCCAACTATTTCAACACCGGCGAGCAACAGGAAGGGGCCAGCGCTTTTCTGGAAAAACGCTAGCCCGATTTCAGCAAATTCCGTTGAAGGATATGCGCACTCCAGCCGGCGCTGCCCGGCTGGATCTCTAGAGATTGAACATGACGAACCAAGAACGCCATCCCGAGTTGCGCCAGGCACTGCGCGATCTCTTCAAACGCTTCCCCGATGAGTATTTTCGCAAGATAGACGACGCCCGTGCCTACCCCGAGGCGTGTGTCGACGCGCTGACCCGGGCCGGCTGGCTGGCGGTGATGATTCCGCAGGAATACGGCGGCGCCGGCCTGGGTCTGGCCGAAGCCTCGGTGGTGATGGAAGAGGTCAACCGCTGCGGCGGCAACGCCGGCGCCTGCCACGGCCAGATGTACAACATGGGCACCTTGCTGCGCCACGGCTCGGAAGCACAAAAGCGCCTCTACCTGCCCAGAATCGCCAGCGGCGATCTGCGGCTGCAGTCCATGGGCGTGACCGAGCCGACCACGGGCACCGACACCACCAAGATCAAGACCACCGCCGTCAAGCGGGGCGACCGCTATGTGGTCAATGGCCAGAAAGTCTGGATCTCGCGCATCCAGCACTCCGACCTGATGATTTTGCTGGCGCGCACCACCCCGCTGGCCGAGGTCAAGCGCAAATCCGAAGGCATGTCGATCTTCATCGTTGACCTGCACCAGGCGATTGGCAAAGGCATGACGGTGAACCCAATCCGCAATATGGTCAACCACGAGACCAATGAGCTGTTTTTCGACAACCTCGAAATCCCGGCCGAGAACCTGATCGGCGAGGAGGGCAAAGGTTTCAAGTACATCCTGGACGGCCTCAACGCCGAGCGCACCCTGATCGCCGCCGAGTGCATCGGCGACGCCCGCTGGTTCGTCGAGCGCAGTGCCCGCTATGCCCGCGAGCGCCGCGTGTTTGACCGCCCGATCGGGCAGAACCAGGGCGTGCAGTTCCCGCTGGCCGAAGCCCACATCGAGACCGAAGCCGCCGACCTGATGCGCTGGCGTGCCTGCGAACTGTTCGACGCCCACCAACCCTGCGGGGCCGAGGCCAATATGGCCAAGTACCTGGCAGCCAAAGCCTCCTGGGAGGCGGCCAACACCGCCATTCAGACACACGGCGGTTTTGGCTTTGCCTGCGAATTTGACGTCGAGCGCAAGTTCCGCGAAACCCGGCTGTACCAGGTGGCGCCGATCTCCACCAACCTGATCCTGAGCTACGTGGCCGAGCACGTGCTCGGGCTGCCACGTTCATTCTGAAAGCCATGACCATGCGCCCATTGGAAGGAATGTTGATCGTCACGCTGGAGCACGCGATTGCCGCGCCGTTCTGCACCCGTCAGCTCGCGGACCTCGGCGCGCGGGTCATCAAGGTCGAGCGCCCGGGTGAAGGCGACTTCGCCCGCGCCTACGACACCCGGGCCCACGGCCTGGCCTCGCACTTCGTCTGGTGCAACCGCTCCAAGGAAAGCCTGACACTCGACCTCAAGCATCCCGGCGCCCGTGCCGTGTTGCAAAAGCTGGTCGAGCGGGCCGACGTGCTGGTGCAGAACCTGGCGCCCGGCGCCGCCACGCGCATGGGACTGGACCACGCCAGCCTGGCGCCGGTCCATCCGCGCATCGTGGTGTGCGACATTTCGGGCTACGGCGACGGCGGGCCCTACACCGAGAAAAAAGCCTACGACCTGCTGATCCAGAGCGAAGCCGGTTTCGTGTCGGTGACCGGCACGCCGGAGCAGCCGTCCAAGGCCGGCCTGTCGATTGCCGACATCGCCGCCGGCATGTACGCCTACAGCAGTGTTCTGGCCGCCCTGCTGGAGCGCGGCCGCACCGGTCGTGGCCAACGGCTCGAAATCTCCATGCTCGAAGCCATGTCCGAATGGATGGGCTTCCCGCTCTACTACACGCTGGACGGCCAGCCGCCGCCGCCGCGCGCTGGCGCCTCGCACGCCGCCATTTACCCCTACGGCCCCTTTACCTGCGGCGACGGCAAGCAGGTGGTGCTGGCGGTGCAGCACGACCGCGAATGGGCCACTTTCTGCAACCAGGTGCTGCAACTGCCCGATCTGGCCACCCGGTACCTGGGCAACGCCAAGCGACTGGCCCAACGCGAGACATTGCGCGGCATCATCGAAGGCGTGTGCACCACCTTGACGGCGGCGCAATTGGTCGAACGGCTCGATGCGGCGCAAATCGCCAATGGCCAGCTCAATGAGCTGGCTGACCTGTGGAAGCACCCGCAATTGGCGGCGCGCGGGCGCTGGACCGGGATTGACTCGCCCGGCGGCCCATTGCCGGCGCTGTACCCGCCACACCATCTCAGCCACGGCGAGCCACCGCCCATGGGGCCGGTGCCCGCCCTGGGAGAACACACCGAAGCCATCCTCACCGAACTCGGCTACGGCGCGCCCGACATCGCCCGGCTGCGAGCGGACAAGGCCATCTGAGAAGAGGTGTGAACGAATCATGACCCAAGACAAAACCCCGAGCGCGACGCTGGCCGCCTTTGCCGCCGGTCTGCAATTTGACGCGATCCCGACGCCGGTGCTGCGCCGCGCCGAAGACCTGTTCCTCGACTGGTACGCCTCGGCACTGGCCGGCAAGGGCGCGCGGCCGGTCGAGGCCATCGAGGCTTACGCCCGCGCCATGGGACCGGACTCGGGCCGCGCCGAAGTGTTGATCTCGCGCCGCGCCACCTCGCCCCATTTCGCCGCGATGGTCAACGCGGCCGCCTCGCACTTCGCCGAGCAGGACGACGTGCACAACGGCTCGGTGTTCCATCCCGCGGCCGTCGTGTTCCCGGCGGCGCTGGCCATGGCGCAAGACATCGGCGCGAGTGGCCGTGAGTTTCTGGCCGCCGTGGTGGCGGGCTATGAGGTCGGCATCCGCGTGGGCGAGTTCCTCGGCCGCTCGCACTACCGCATCTTTCACACCACCGCCACCGCAGGCACCCTGGCCGCCGCTGCGGCCGCCGGGCGGCTGCTCAGGCTGGACGCGCCGACCATGCTGCATGCCTTCGGCAGCGCCGGCACACAAGCCGCCGGCCTGTGGGAGTTCCTGCGCGACGCGGCCGACTCCAAGCCACTGCACACCGCGCATGCGGCGTCCAGCGGTTTGGCCTGCGCCTGCCTGGCACGAAGTGGCTTGACCGGCGCGCGCCAGATTCTGGAAGGGCCGCAAGGCATGGCCGCGGGCATGTCCAGCGATGCCGATCCGGCGCGGCTCACCGACCGGCTGGGGCAGCGCTGGGCCACGGCGGATACCTCGTTCAAGTACCACGCCTCGTGCCGTCATACCCACCCCAGCGCCGACGCGCTGCTCGCGCTGATGCAAACGCATGGGCTCAAGGCCGACGATATCGCCGCGGTGACCACCCATGTGCATCAGGGCGCCATCGACGTGCTGGGCCGCGTCACCGTGCCCGCCACCGTGCACCAGGCCAAGTTTTCGATGGGCACGGTGCTTGCGCTGGCGGTCGAGTACGGCCACGCCGGGCTGAACGAATTCGAGCAGCATTTCCTCGCGCCGCGCGTGGCGGCCCTGCGCGATAGGGTCACGATGCAGCTGGACGCCGAGGTGGACCGGGCCTATCCGCAGCGCTGGATTGGCAAGGTGAGCGTGGCGACGCGCGATGGCCGCACGCTGAGCGCGCGCGTCGACGAGCCCAAGGGCGATCCCGGCAACACCCTGACACGCGGCGAACTGGAAGACAAGGCACAGCGCCTGGCGGCCTACGGCAAGGGCGCCACGCCGCAAGAAATGGAGGCGCTGATCGCGCGCGTCTGGACCGTGGCCGAGGCGCCGCGCATGGGCCGCTGGCTGGAAGCGCGCGCATGACAGCCAACACCGCCGCCCCGCGCGCCGTGCCACGCGCCTACCTCTTCGTGCCCGCCGATCGACCCGAGCGCCATGCCAAAGCCCGTGCCAGCGGAGCGGACGTGGTCATCGTCGATCTGGAAGACGCCGTGCCCCCCGAGGCCAAGGTGCGCGCGCGCGAGGCGCTGGCGGCGCAACTGGACGAAGCCACGCCGCTGGTGGTTCGCATCAATGCCGCTGGCACCCCCTGGTTTGAGGACGACCTCGAACTGTGTCGTCATCCTGGCGTGGCGGCGGTGATGCTGCCCAAGGCCGAGGGCATCGACGCCGCCTGCACCGTGGTCGAGGCCACCTACAAGGACGTGTTGCCGATCATCGAGTCGGCGCGCGGTCTGCAGGACATGCACAGCATTGCGCGCGTGCCGGGCGTGATTCGCCTGACTTTTGGAAGCGTCGATCTGGCGCTCGATCTGGGCATCGACTGCGCGCCCGATGGCGGGGAGACCGAGCTGCTGGCTTTCCGCTCCCAAATGGTGCTGGCTTCGCGGCTGGCCGGGCTGGCCGCGCCGGTCGATGGCGTCAGCACCGCGATCGACGACCTGCACCGCTTGCAGGCCGACACCGAACGCGCGCGGCGACTCGGCTTTGGCGCCAAGCTGTGCATCCACCCGAAGCAGGTGCTTGCCGTTCAGGCGGTGTTCACGCCCACCCCCGAGCGGCTGGACTGGGCGCGCCGCGTCTGCGAAGCATTTGCATCGGCTGGCGGCGCCGCCGTGGCCGTGGACGGCCAGATGGTGGACCTGCCGGTGGTCCAGCGCGCGCGCGCCGTGCTGCGCAGCGCCGGCTTGAAAGCCTGATTTTCATTGACCCGACTGGAGCCCCTCATGGCCCGCAAAAACAAGCCCATCCGCTCCGACATCGCCTGGAGCACCCCCGACCGCATCGAAGTGCACGGCAAGAGCCTGCCCGACGAGATCCTCGGCCATCTCAACCTGGGTGACATGGCCTTCCTGCAGATCCTCGGGCGCATGCCGACGCCGCAGGAATCAAACGTGTTCAACGCCATTGCGGTGACGCTGGTCGAGCACGGCATCACGCCGAGCGCATTGGCCGCGCGTCTGACCTACGCCGGTGCGCCCGAATCGCTGCAGGCGGCGGTGGCGGCCGGCTTGTGCGGCCTGGGCAGCGTGTTCGTCGGCAGCACCGAAGGCACCGCCAAAATGCTGTACGAGGCACTTCCGCCGGGCACCCAGGGCGCCGATCTGGAACGCATCGCCCGCGACACCGTGGCCGCCTTTCGTGCCCGCGGCCAGATCATTCCCGGGCTCGGCCATCCCTTGCACAAGCCGGTCGATCCGCGTGCCCCGCGCCTGTTCCAGATCGCCGCCGACAACGGCTTTTCTGGGGACTACATCCGGCTCGAACAACTGATCTGCGCCGAGGCCGAACGCGTCGCTGGCAAGTCGCTTCCCGTCAATGCGACCGGCGCCATCGGCGCCATCAGCTGCGAACTCGGGCTGCCATGGAAAATCGTGCGCGGCATCGGCGTCTTCGCGCGCGCCATCGGGCTGGTGGGCCATATCCTCGAAGAGAGCCACAACCCGATCGCGGTCGAGATCTGGCAACGTGTCGAAGACGAGGCCACCCAGCACATCAGGCCACAAGGCGCCTGAAGCGCCGCGGCTAGCGGCCGCGCTTGCCCTGCGTGGGGCGTACCACTGCATGCCACGGTCCAGCAAGATGGTCAGTGACTCTCGGGATTTGAATGCGGCGTTGTACTCGCTCCAGTTGGTGGTCTTGTCGTGGGGCTGGACTCGATTGGGCTGAAGTGACACTCAACCACAGATCAAGCGGATTCAACGTGGACGGTGTACCTGCCTTGGGCTGGGGATTTGTTCAACAAAACCCTTTCACAAAAAAAAGTTAGATCCCGGCCCGAACAGCGCGGCGATTCTGTCTCTGAACCAACGATGACGGGGGTCCTTGTCATAGCGACGGTGCCAATGTTGCTGGATCGGAAATTGAGGGATGTCGTAGGGCGGAGGGACGAGTTCAACCTGACCAAGCTTTGCAAAGTGTGCGCCGACTGCGGTCGGGACTGTCGCGACAAGATCCGTGGCGGCAACAATTGCTGGAAGTGTGAGATAGTGCGTGGTGCGCATGCGAATTCTCCGGACAACGCCGCGACGATCCAGAAAATTGTCCACGAGTTCCTGACTCCTGATCGGTGTATCGACCAGCACGTGGTCGAGTTCCGAGTACCTGGACTTGCTCATTTGTTGAGCCGCAGGATGTCCTTTGCGCAGCATGCATGAGAAGCCGTGCATCCTCAGCCGCTGCTTGAAAAAGCGGTTGCTTTTGAGGTCAGGAAAATAGCCGAGCGCAATGTCCACCTGCCCCGACTCCATAGCCTGTTCCAGACTTTGCGGATCGTACGAAGAGGTGCGCATTGAGGCATGAGGTGTTAGCTGCTGCAAGGCTTGGATGAGCCCTGGCGCAAAGATCATTTCGGCCACGTCTGGCATCGCTAGGCAAAACTCCGTGGTCGTCTCGGCCGGCGTGAATCGCGGGGCGTCCAGTACGTTCTCATAGACGCGCTGCAGGATGTGGCGAGCCTCCTTTGCTGCTGCCACACCGCGTGGAGTCGGCTGCATACCTTCCGGAGTGCGAACGAACATCGGGTCGTCGAAGTGCTTACGAAGGCGCCCGAGCGCCGTACTGAGGCCCGGCTGACTCATGCCTAAACGCAGCGCGGCGCGGGTAACGCTGCGGCAGTCGTCCAAAGCGACCAAAAGAGACAGCAGATTCAAGTCGAAGGTCTTGGTCATAAGCCCAGCAAAAGCATCCTCATCTGTAGAAACAATACTTGAAATTCTTCGTATTGTATTGGCGGATAAAGCAACGAATCCTACACTGCTTCCAATCAGCATGCGACAGACGCTGCAGATGCCAGGAGACTACGATGAGTACAACTGAAATGATGGCCAGACCCACTGCGCCCGGTAGCAGGTTCGACCTATTCAACCTGCCGGACGCGTATTACCGCGACCCGGCCCCGTTCTATAAAGCCTTGCGTGATAACGAACCGCTTCTCTGGAACAGCGATGGCTCGGTATTGCTGACGCGCTACGACGACGTCAAGGCGGTGTGGCGCGACCTGAGCGGTCGGGTGAACCGCGCCGAAGCCTATGCGAAGAAGTTCGGCGAGGGGCCGCTTCTTGAGCATCACACCTCGTCGATGCTGTTCCGCGACCCGCCCGATCACGACCGGTTGCGCGACATCGTCAATCCGTTCTTCACGCCGTCATCGATAGAGCGGCTGCGCACGGCGGTTCGAGAGATCGTCGAACGGCTCATCGAGGAGGTGCGCGAGAAGCGCGAGATCGACTTCGTCGCCGAGTTCTCGTCACGTATCCCGATCCAAGTGATCTGCGACATCTTCGGTGTGCCGCGCAGCGACGGCCCATTGATCCGGGACCTCGGCGCGCAGGTACTGTTTCCCCTCAATCCAGCCGTCAGCGCCGAAGCGATCGCCGCCGGCCACGAAGCGACTCGCAAGTTCAAAGACTACCTGTCCGAGCACTTTAACTATTGGCGCCGACAGCCAGTGGAAGACATGCCGACGAACATTATCAGTGCACTGGTCGCCGCCGAGAAGCGCGGCAACCCGCCAATCAGTGAAGTGGAAATGGCACACATGTGCATCCTCGTTCTCAATGGAGGGCACGAGACCACGACCAACCTGATCGGGCTTTCTACTCTGGCATTGATGAAGCATCCCGACCAAATGGCCCTGCTGGCCAAGGAGCCGTCCGTCATTGGCCCGGGGGTGGAGGAGTGCCTGCGCTACACCACGCCGCTGCAGTTGCAGGGGCGGCGCACGACGCAAGAGGTACAGGTGCCTTCTGGGACGATCCCTGCCGACACTGAAGTCATCTTCGCGCAAGTGTCCGCCAATCGCGACGAGCGTGTGTTCGCCGATCCGGACCGCCTGCAACTCACGCGGCAACCCAACGCCCACTTGGCCTTCGGTGCGGGTATCCATGTGTGCCTCGGCCGACCGCTCGCCCGCATGGAGGCGGCCGAGGCATTGCCGGCGCTCGCACGGCACTTCCCGAGCATGCAGCTCATCGATGAGCCCGTCTTCGCCCGAAGCGCGCGGTTCCGCGGCATCCAGTCGATGCGCGTGCGACTCTATTGACTGCGCCATGAGTGCCGGGATAGTGGTGGTGGGCGCAGGGCAGGCAGCCTGCCAGTTGATCGCATCGCTGCGGCAGCTGGGCCATGCCGAGCCGCTGACCCTCGTGGGGGCCGAGCCTTATTTGCCGTACCAGCGGCCGCCTTTGAGCAAGGACTGTTTGCGCCGCGGAGCGACCTTGGCGGATCTGTTGCTGCGGCCCACGTCCTTCTACGATTCGCAGCGGTGCCGGCAGATTCTCGGCCGCCGCGCTATCGAACTGGACCGCGCCGCGCGCGTTCTGCGACTCGACGATGGTCAGGCTATCGAATATGAGCACTTGGTGCTGGCGACGGGTGCGCGCGCGCGTCGCTGGCCGGGCTTGGCCGACGTTTCGCCACACGTGTTCACACTGAGGAGTTGGGACGATGCGCAGGCCCTCGGCGAGCGGCTCACGAACGTGCGGCGACTTGCCGTGCTCGGTGCGGGTTATGTTGGACTGGAGGTGGCGGCATCAGCGGCGCAGCGGGGCATTGAGGTAGCTGTCTTCGAAGCCGCTCCACGCGTGCTCCAGCGGTCGGTCGGGACAGCCATGTCTGTGGCCGTGCAGCGGCTGCACGCGCAGCATGGCGTGCGGCTGTGCCTGGGGGCCACCGTGCGGGCCGTCGAGGTCTCCGCTGCGACCAATGCCAGGAACCCTGTCCGTTTGACGACCACCGACGAAAGCTTCACCGCCGATGCGCTCGTGGTGGGTATAGGCGCCGCGCCGCGCATTGAACTGGCGCAGCAGGCAGGAATTGCATGTGGGCAAGGAATACGCATCGACGCTGCGTGCCGTACGAGTGATCCGCATGTCTGGGCCATCGGTGACTGCACCGAGCAGGTTCTTGGTGATGGCGAGCCTCCGATAAGGCTGGAATCCGTGCAAAACGCGACGGATCAGGCCAAGTGCGCTGCCGCTGTATTGGCCGGCAAGCCGATTCCCCCAGCCCCGGTGCCATGGTTCTGGTCGGATCAGTTCGGCTGCCGGATCCAAGTAGCAGGCCGCTCGGCTGCCGGCGACGAGATCATTCTTCGATCCGTCGCAGAAAAGCGGTTGGCGTTTGCGGCTTGGCACCTTCGGGATGGGCGCGTCACCGCGGTCGAGACACTTGACGCGCCGGAAGACTTCATGGCCGCTCGACAGCTCATCCGCAGCGGCCGTTTCATCGAACGCGCGACCCTGTGCGACGACCGTGTGTCGCTGCGCGAGCTCGTTACTCAAACTTGACAAGGATCATCCACTCACATGACGACTCTTTACTTTCAAACGGCCGAGGGCGAGACCATTGAGTTGCAGGCCAAGGACGGCGCTTCGGTGATGGAGGCTGCCGTAGCCGCGAATGTGCCGGGCATCGACGCCGAGTGCGGCGGCGCCTGCGCCTGCGCCACCTGCCATGTCTACGTTGACGAAGCGTGGACCGAACGTCTGCCGGCCAAAACAGAACTTGAAATCAAGATGCTTGATTTCGCGGTCATGGTCAAGCCCACCAGCCGTCTGAGCTGTCGTCTCATCGTTGGCCCCGAGATCGACGGCCTTTCGATGTCTATTCCTGAATCGCAACATTGACACACATCCCATGAAGATTTGCCGCTTCGATAACGACCGCCTGGGCTTGGTAGACGGGGACACAGTGCGCGACGTCACTGCCGCGCTCGACGTTCTGCCAAATCACCGCTATCCGCTGCCCATTTTCGATCCCCTGATCGCGCACCTGCCCGAGGTACTCCAAGCAATTCGCCGAATCGCCCCGTCGTCGCCCACGCTGCCGCTCGCGGGGCGCCGGCTGCTGGCTCCGGTTGCGAATCCCGGGAAAGTCATCGCGGCGCCCGTCAACTACAAAAAGCATCTCGAAGAAGCCCGCGAGCAGGCCGAGATCCACCACAACGGCCAGGTCGCCGAAATCCAGAAGATCGGACTCTTCCTCAAGGCGACAAGCTCCGTTGTGGGGCCGGGTCACGGCATCGAGATCCAGCATCCTGACCGCCGAAACGACCACGAGGCCGAACTCGTCGCTGTCATTGGCAAGGCCGGACGCAACATTCCGCGCGAGCACGCGTTCGATCACATTGCGGCCTACATGATCGGCCTGGACATGACAGTTCGCGGCCCGCAGGAGCGCAGTCTGCGCAAGTCCATCGACACGTATTCCGTGGTGGGGCCCTGGCTCGTCACTGCTGACGAGATTGACGACCCGCAGGCGCTCGATTTCTGGCTCACTGTCCAAGGCGAGCCGCGCCAAAAGGCCAACACGCGCGATCTCGTGCTGGACATCCCAGCGTTGATCGAAATGGCCTCGTCCTATTACACGTTGCAACCAGGTGATCTGCTGTTCACCGGCACGCCCGAAGGCGTTGGGCCGGTGGTGCACGGTGACGTGATCACGGTCGATATCGAAGGCATCGGTCGCATGACGGTCGACGTCCGCAACGCCAGGAGAGACACGTGAACACACTAAACCTCCCGACGTCTGCTTATGCAGGCGGCGCAGCAACAGCCGACGTCGCTACCCAGCGCGAGGCCTTCTACGAACGCATCGGACGGGCCCATTGCACGCCGCTGTGGGAAGTTCTGCATGACATCGTCACCAAGGAGCCGATCACGCCGTGCTTGCCCCACCTGTGGCAATGGAAGCAAGTTTGGCCGTGGCTGCAGGAAAGCGGCCAGTTGATTTCAGCCCTGGAAGCGGAACGCCGCGTACTCGTGCTGGAAAACCCAGGCCTTCGCGGAAAAACGCGCATCACGCACAGCCTCTATGCCGGTCTGCAGTTCATCCTACCGGGCGAGATCGCACCGTCGCACCGTCACTCGCAATCGGCCCTGCGTTTTATCATGCACGGCGCGGGTGCCTACACGTCCGTGGATGGCGAGCGCGTCACGATGAACGTAGGCGATTTTGTGATCACGCCATCGTGGACATTCCACGAGCACGGCAACGACAGTGGCGAGCCGATGGTATGGATGGATGGACTCGATCTGCCTATTGTAGAGTTGCTTGATGCCCAGTTCCGTGAGGACGGCCCGCGCACCACCGTGCAGGCGGTTGACCGCGAGGCGGGCCTCACGCTGTCCCGCTTCGGCAACACGATGAAGCCTGTAGGCTATAAGAGCCGGACACGCACGTCACCGCTGTTCTGGTATCCCTACGAACGCACGCGAGGGGCGTTGGAGACGCTGCGCCGCAGCGAAGCACCGCACCCGTGCTGGGGTCACAAGTTGCAATACACCAACCCGGTGACGGGCGACTGGGCGATGCCCACCATTGGCACCTTTATGCAGCTGCTGCCCGCAGGCTTCGTGGGCGAATCCTATCGCGCCACGGACGCCACGGTCTATACCGTAGTGGAGGGCTCTGGCCGCTGTGTGGCCGGTGACAAGGTGCTGACGTTCGGACCGAAGGACGTGTTCGTCTGCCCCTCCTGGCTGCCTTACCGGCTGGAGGCATCGGCCGATACCGTGCTCTTTAGTTTCTCGGATCGTCCCGTCCAGGAGGCGCTGGACCTCTGGCGCGAGCGGTTTTGATTCTTGATCGAACCACCAACACAAACACACCAGGAGACACCAAATGACTTTCACGATGACTTCGGTCAAGACCGTGCTGCTATGCGCCAGCCTGGCCGTCGGCCCCTCCCTGCAAGCACAAACTCCCATCAAGATCGGCTTCCTGGCCGAACTGTCGGGCCCACAAAGTGCGCTGGGGCAAGACCAATATGACGGATTCATGATGGTCGTGCAGCGCAACGGCGGGAAGCTTGGCGGCGTGCCGGTGGAGTTGTTCAAGGAGGATTCGCAACTCAAACCCGACGTGGCGGTGCAGGCCACGCGCAAGCTGATCGATAAAGACAAGGTGTCGATCATCACCGGCATCACCTTCTCGAACATCATGATGGCCGTCCACAAACCCATCACCGAAAAGGGCGTCTTCTTGGTCGGCTCCAATGCGGGACCAGCGCCCATCGCTGGCGCGCAGTGTTCGCCCTATCAATTCATAGTCTCGTGGCAGAACGATATGTTGTCGGAGGTGGTGGGCAAATATGCCGCCGACAAGGGCTACAAGCGGGTCGTCGCGCTGGCACCTAACTACCAGGCCGGCAAGGACTACATCGCCGGCTTCAAGCGCTTTTACAAATCTGAACTTGCCGACGAAGTCTATACGCCGCTGAACCAGCTGGACTTCTCGGCCGAACTCACGAAGCTTGAAGCTATTCGGCCCGATGCCGTGTTCGTGTTCTACCCAGGCGGACTCGGCGTCAACTTCGTACGCCAGTACCAACAGGCGGGCCTCATGGGCAAGATACCTTTGCTGTCCACGGGCACCACCGACGGGGCAACTCTGCCAGCGCTGCGCGACACTGCGCTCGGCGCGATCTCCGGCTCGTTCTGGGGGCCCGATTTCGACAACGCCGAAAGCCGGCGCTTTGTCGAGGAGTTCGAGGCCAGCTACAAGCGCATCCCATCGCAGTACGCGGCGCAAAGCTACGACGCCGCCATGCTGCTCGACGCGGCAATCGCCAAGGTGCGAGGCGACGTAGCCGATAAACCGGCATTCATGGCGGCCCTCAAGAACGCGGATTTCAAATCAGTACGAGGAGCGTTTCGGTTCAACAACAACAACTTCCCGATCCAGGACATACCCGTTTTCGAGATCGCGAAGGATGCAAAAGGCCGCGTCAGCATGCGGACGCTGACGTTTCCCTTGCGCAATCACAAGGATGCGTACCACCAGCAGTGCCCACTGAAGTAGGAGTGATGCGATGAGTGTAAACCTGCTGCTCGCGCAGTTGCTCAATGGGTTGCAGTACGGCGTCCTGCTCTTCCTGCTGGCTGCCGGACTCACGCTCGTGTTCGGAATCATGAGTTTCGTTAATTTGGCCCACGGTTCGCTTTACATGTTGGGCGCCTACTTCTCTGCGACCGTATACAACGCGACGGGCTCGTTCGCGCTGGGTCTGATCGCAGGGTTGGCCGGCACACTTCTCCTGGGCCTTGTGCTCGAGTGGGTGGCCGTCTCGCGGCTCTATCTGCGTGACCACCTAGACCATGTTCTGGCCACCTTCGGCCTGGTACTCTTCTTCAACGAAATCGTGCAGATCATCTGGGGCGCACAACCCTATTTCACGCAGGTCCCCGAAACACTCGACCGTACGATCAACCTGTTCGGTTTTTCCTATCCGGCCTATCGCTTCGCAATCATTGTGGTTGGCGTTTCGGTTGCGGTCGGCGCCTACCTTCTGATCCACAAGACGCGAATCGGCATGTTGATCCGCGCCGGCACAGTGAACCCCAAAATGGTCGCGGCGCTCGGCGTGAACATCAAGCTGCTCAACGCCATGCTGTTCGGACTCGGCGCCATGCTCGCGGGTCTAGCGGGTGTGATGGCCGGCCCGATCCTGTCCGTGCAGTCCGGCATGGGCGAGCCGGTGCTGATAACGACACTTGTCGTGATCGTCATCGGGGGGATTGGATCGGTCGGCGGCGCATTCTATTCGGCACTCATCGTGGGCACAGTCGACACACTCGGGCGCGCGTTCCTGCCAAGCGTTTTGCGCCTCGTGACCGAGCGCTCTTTCGCTGACGCCGCAGGGCCAGCACTTGCATCGATGCTCATTTACGTGCTCATGGCCGCAGTGCTCGCCTGGCGCCCGCAAGGCCTCTTCCCTTCCAAGGGGGGCTGACCATGTTGCAACATCCTCTGGCTCGACCGAGCGCACTGGTGCCGCTCGTCCTTTTCGCAGTGCTGGCCCTGGTGCCCTTCATCGCGCAGGCGATCGGCGAGCCCTTCTATATTGCGCTGTTCGCGCGGATCATCATCTATGCAATCGCGGCAAGCGCGCTGAACCTCGTGCTGGGCTATGGCGGGCTGGTCAGCTTCGGCCATGCGCTCTTCTTTGGCATAGGCGCATACGGCGTCGCGCTGCCGGTCTTTCACGGAATCGACAACGGCTGGGTCCACTTGATCCTCGTGTTTGGAGTATGCGGTGTTGCCGCGGCGGTGACCGGCGCGATAAGCTTGCGCACCTCCGGCATAGCGTTCATCATGATCACGCTTGCCTTTGCTCAGATGGGCTTCTTCCTCTTCGTGAGCCTGAAACGCTACGGCGGTGATGACGGCCTCTCGATAGCCCAAGCCAGTCGATTTGGGCCGCTGAACCTTGGCGACACCGGCGCTGTATACGCTTGCGCCTTCTTGGTGCTGGCACTTGCGACCTGGTGCCTCGCTCAATTGCGCGCAGCACCCTTCGGAATGGTGCTGCGCGCCGCGCGACAAAACCCTCGTCGCGTCGCCACTGTCGGACTCCCGGTCTCGCAGTATCAGCTCACGGCTTACGTGATGTCCGGGATGCTGTGCGGCTTGGCAGGTTTCCTGCTTGCCAACCTGAACGCCTTCGCTTCGCCGAGCACGATGGCATGGACCGTGTCGGGCGAACTCATAGTCATCGTCGTGCTGGGCGGCATGGGCACCGTCTTCGGCCCTTTGCTCGGTGCCTTCGTGCTGCTAGGGCTTGAGGAGATCATCAAGGGGTACACCGACCACTCCATGGTCGTCCTGGGCCCCATGATCCTGTTGATTGCCCTGGCAGGCAAATCCGGCATCATCGGCCTGCTGCAGAAGCTCGACCACGCCGCCGCGCGGCCAGCCCCCGTACCTGCGAAACCCACAAGGGCGACGCACGCAAACGGCGGGGAGGGTTGACATGGCCACCATGCTTCAGACCGAGTCTCTGGTCAAGCGCTACGGCGGCCTGTTGGTGACAGACGCCGTCTCTCTGGACGTCGAGGATGGTGAGATCCACGCGGTGATCGGCCCCAACGGCGCGGGCAAGACCACCCTGATCAACCAACTCTCTGGCGAACTGGCTTCGAACAGCGGACGCATCATGTTTGGTGGCCGCGACATCACCAACCTGCCCTGCCACGAGCGAGCCCGCGCGGGTCTGGTGCGCTCCTATCAGATCACTTCGGTCTTCGAGGAGTTCACCGTGCTCGAGAACACGGTGCTTTCCGCCCTCGGCGCGCGCGAGCACGCGTTCCGGTTGTGGCGACCCATGCTGTCGCGCACCGAGGCGTGCGGCGCTGCGGAAGAAGCGCTCGAATCCGCTGGTCTCGGTGACCGCGCCAATGTCTGTGCAGGCGACCTGGGCTACGGCGAGCGCCGTCAGCTCGAGCTGGCGATGAGCCTCGCAGCCCGTCCAAAGCTGTTGTTGCTCGACGAACCGATGGCGGGCATGAGCCCGCAGGAATCGTCTTCAGTGATTGCGTTGCTGAAGCGGTTCAAGCGACGCTACTCGATTCTTCTCATCGAGCACGACATGGACGCGGTCTTCGTACTCGCGGATCGCATCACCGTGCTCGTCTACGGCAAGGTCATGTTCACTGGGAGCCCTGCCGAGATTCGCTGCCATCCCGAGGTGCGCGCGGTGTATCTCGGCGAGGAAGCGGTTTGACGGCGCGGGACAACGATATGAGCACTTTCTTCTCCGTCCTTGGGCTGCAGGCCTCCTACGGCCACGCCCAAGCCCTCTTTGACATCTCTTTTGACGTACGAAAGGGGCAGGTAGTCACGCTGCTCGGCCGCAACGGCATGGGTCGGTCGACGACAGTCAAGTGCATCTTCGGGCTGTTGCCCGTCTCGGCCGGCACGGTGTCGATTGACGGCATTCGACTCGACCGACTGCCCATCCACCGCGTGGCGCGCAAAGGTCTCGCATTGGTGCCCGAAGGCCGGCAGGTCTTCCCGAACCTCACTGTAGAGGAGAACCTCGTCGCGACAGCCCGAGTCGGTGAGTCGGCGCCCTTGCCACATTGGACGCTCAGCCGCGTCTACGACCTCTTTCCCCGGCTCCGGGAGCGCCGGCGGAACCTTGCCTCGCAGCTATCGGGCGGCGAACAGCAGATGCTCGCGATTGGCCGCGCGCTGATGACCAACCCACGCCTGCTCGTGCTTGACGAGGCCACCGAGGGCCTGGCACCTCTCATCCGCCAAGAGATCTGGCGTGCGCTCGGCGAATTGAAGGCCAATGGACTCTCGCAGATCGTTATCGATAAGAACGTCGGTGCACTGCTTGATCTGGCAGATCACCACTACGTGATTCAAAAAGGTTGCGTTGTTTGGCAGGGCGGGTCCGAGGCACTTCGCCGCACGCCTGATGTCATCCATCAATACCTGGGAGTGAGCTGATGAGTGCGACCATGAAGACTGCGCTCCCCGCTTGCACATCCACGGAGTTTCGACTCGGGATGGGTTCTAAGGAGCAATCATGAATACACACCGTAAAGACAGCGCACGGTCAAACCTTTCGAAGGATGCTGAGCGAACTGACGGTTCGGATGACACAACCATGAAGAAAAAATCGACCTCTCAGGAGAACGATGAGAGCAAACCTACGTCGGATGTAATGCCGCTTGCGGGCGTCAAGGTACTTGAACTCGGCTCGCTGGTAGCGGGGCCTTACGCCAGCGCGCTGCTGGCTCAGTTCGGCGCGGAAGTGATCAAGATCGAGCCGCCGAAGGACGGGGATCCGTTGCGCAAATGGCGCAAGCTCCACGAGGGTACCTCGCTGTGGTGGTACACGCAAAGTCGCAACAAGAAGTCGGTCACGCTCGACCTCAAGCGCGACGAGGCGCGCGAGATCGTACGTCGCCTGGCCGGCGAAGTCGACATCGTGATCGAGAATTTCCGTCCCGGGACGCTGGAGAAGTGGGGGCTGGGCTGGGAGCAATTGTCGGCCCTCAATCCGCAACTTGTCATGGTCCGCATCTCCGGCTACGGGCAATCGGGCCCGTACAGCCAGCGACCGGGCTTTGCGGCCATCGCCGAGTGCATGGGCGGTCTGCGCCACGTGACCGGATTTGCCGATCGTCCGCCCGTACGGGTGGGTGTAAGCTTGGGCGACACGCTGGCCTCGCTGTACGGCACGATTGGTGCCCTGGTGGCGATGCACCATCTCAAGGCCAACGCGGGCAAGGGTCAGTTCATCGATGTCGCGTTGTACGAGTCAGTATTCGCGGTGATGGAAAGCCTGATTCCAGAGTACGCGGAGTTCGGCTTCGTTCGGGAGCGCTCCGGCGCCAGTCTCCCGGGCATTTCACCATCGAATACCTACCGTTGCGGCGATGGCCACTACGTGGTTATCGCAGGCAACGGCGACGCCATCTTTAAGCGGTTGATGCACGCGATCGGGCGCGACGATCTCGGCGCTGACCCCGCGTTGGTGCGTAATGACGGCCGTGTCAGACACAATGATCGGCTGGATGCCGCTATATCCGATTGGACCGGACTGCACCCGCTTGACGAGGTCTTGAAGGTCCTGGAGGCGGCCGAAGTGCCCAGCGGGCGCATCTACACCGCAGCCGACATCGCGGAAGACCCGCACTTCCACGCGCGCGACATGATCGAGCGCCACGCGCTACCCGACAGCACACCAATCGACTTTCCGGGCATCGTGCCCAAGTTGAGCGCGACTCCCGGGCGCACGAAATGGGTCGGCCCCGAGCTCGGCGCGCACACGCAGGAAGTGCTGGCCTCCCTGGGCATTGATGCCGACGAGCTCGCCCGACTGCGCGCCGATGGCGTGGTTTGAGGGGCAACTCATGCAAAAGGCTAACGGCCAGCGGCTGTACATCCAGGAAGTTTCTGTGCGCGACGGATTCCAGATCGAGTCTCGCTTCGTGCCCACCGAACAGAAAATTGACCTGATCAATGGCTTGAGCCGCACAGGACTGGCCAAGATAGAGGTCACATCGTTCACCTCGCCCAAGGCCATCCCGGCGCTGGCGGATGCCGAAGCCGTGATGCGAGGGATCGAACGGATTCCCGGCGTTGAATACGCCGCACTGGTGCCCAACATTCGCGGCGCTGAGCGCGCGCTCGACTGCGGCGTCGACGAACTGAATCTCGTAATGTCTGCGAGTGAGACACACAACGCCGCCAACCTGCGGATGACCCCTGCGCAGTCGTTGGCGCAGTTTGCCGAAATCGTGAGGCTGGTGGACGGCCGTAAGCAGGTCAACGCCTCGTTGTCCACGGCCTTCGGCTGTCCGTTCGAAGGTGACGTGCCGGACGCGGTCCTGCTGGCGCTCGTAGAGCGCATCGCAGGGCTGGGCATCGCGCGCGTGACGCTGTGCGATACGACCGGCATGGCCCATCCGGGGCAGGTGGAGCGCCTCTGCCGGGCGGTGAAGACTGGTTGGCCGCAACTGACCTTGACGGCGCATTTTCATGACACCCGTGCCATGGGACTGGCGAATGCGTTGGCGGCGCTCGAGGCCGGCATCGACCGCTTCGATGCCTCCCTCGGCGGGCTGGGGGGCTGTCCCTTCGCGCCGGGCGCCAGCGGGAACGTCTGCACCGAAGACTTGGTTCACATGTTCGAGGCCATGGGCTATCGCACCGGCGTCAATCTGGAAGCGCTGCTGGCGCAGGCGCGCCGCATGCCTGAGATCGTCGGCCACGATGTGCCCGGGCAGGTCATGAAGGCGGGTCCATCGAGTCGGCGGTATCCCGTACCGGATGGCGTGCACTCACGCGAACCGCAGCAGCGCCTGGCCGGCGTGGGTTGCCTTGCCGGAAGCCCGGCCAGTCCGGTCCTGAGGGGAACGTAATGGCCGCCGCGACACTTTTCGAAAAGCTGTGGCAACGGCATGTGGTGCACGAGCCCGAGGCCGGCCCTCCGCTGCTGTACATGGACCGCCATCTGGTCTACGAGGTCACCAGCCCGCAGGCGTTTGAGGGGTTGCGCATGGGCAAGCGCAGGCTGTGGCGTCCGCAAACGGTACTGGCGACCGCGGACCACAACGTGCCGACGACATCGCGCTCCGTGGGCATCATAGATCCCTTGTCGCGTATCCAGGTCGAACAGCTCAGCCGCAACTGCAAGGAGTTCGGTGTCACCGAGTTCGGACTCTCGGACCCCCGTCAGGGCATCATCCATGTCGTCGGTCCGGAACAGGGCGCAACCTTGCCGGGAATGACCGTTGTCGCCGGCGACTCGCATACCAGCACGCATGGCGCCTTCGCCGCCCTGGCCTTTGGTGTCGGTACTTCCGAGGTCGAGCATGTGCTCGCGACGCAGTGCCTGTCCGTCAACCCGATGAAGCCCATGCTCGTGCGCATTGAGGGAGCACTGGCGCCTGGCGTAACGGCCAAGGACTTGATCTTGGACGTGATCGGCCGCATCGGCACGGCAGGCGGAACCGGCTACGCCATCGAGTTTGGCGGTGGCGCGGTTCGCGCCTTGTCCATGGAAGGCCGAATGACTTTGTGCAACATGGCGATCGAAGCAGGCGCTCGCGTTGGATTGGTCGCGGTCGATCAAAAAACGATCGACTACCTGAAAGGGCGTCCGTACGCGCCGCGCGGCGAGCGATGGGAGCAGGCGGTGGCGTACTGGCGCACACTGGTCAGCGACGAGGGTGCGCACTTCGACAGAACGCTTGAGATCGATGCGGCTCTTGTGCAACCCATGGTGACTTGGGGCACATCGCCCGAAATGGTGCAGCCGATCGGCGGCCAGGTGCCCGATCCTGCGCGTGAACCGGACCCTGTCAAGCGCTCCGGAATGGCCAATGCGCTGGCGTACATGGCAATCGAGCCGGGCATGCCAATCAAGGCCATTCAGCCGGACAAGGTGTTCATCGGATCGTGCACCAATGCCCGCATCGAGGATCTGCGCGCTGCGGCCGCCGTGCTGAAGGGCGGACATATTGCTCCCACGATCAAGCTAGCCCTCGCGGTCCCGGGCTCGGGGTTGGTCAAGGCGCAGGCCGAAGCCGAAGGCCTTGACCGCGTGTTCACCGACGCGGGTTTCGAATGGCGTGAACCGGGCTGTTCGATGTGCTTGGGTATGAACGAAGACCGGCTGGCGCCCGGAGAGCGCTGTGCCTCCACCTCGAACCGCAATTTCGAGGGCCGTCAGGGGGCGGGAGGGCGTAGCCATCTCGTGAGTCCGGCAATGGCGGCGGCGGCCGCAGTTGCGGGCCACTTCGTTGATGTCCGTAAGGAGTTCAGCTGATGGAACCTTTTACGTTTCTCGACGGCATCGTGGTGCCGCTGAATCGCGCCAACGTCGACACGGACGCCATCATCCCGAAGCAGTTCATGAAGTCGATACGACGCACAGGCTTCGGGGGCAATCTGTTCGACGAATGGCGCTATTTGGACAAGGGCGAGCCCGGGCAGGATTGCGCCGCGCGGCCGACGAACCCGGCTTTCGTGCTGAACCAGCCCCGCTACCAAGGTTCCTCCATCCTGTTGGCGCGAGCGAACTTCGGCTGCGGCTCCAGCCGCGAACACGCGCCGTGGGCGCTGCACGACTATGGCATTCGTGCGCTCATCGCCCCCAGCTTTGCCGACATCTTCTACGGCAACTGCTTGAAGAACGGCATGTTGCCCATCGTGCTGCCCGAGGTTGAGGTGCAGTATCTGTTCGAACAGGTAAAGAGCCAGCCTGGTTACCGCCTGCGCATCAACCTCGAGAGACAGTCTATCGAAGCACCGATCGGCCCTGCTCTCGGCTTCGAGTTCGATCCGTTTCGCAAACGCTGTCTGCTCAACGGCATCGACGACATCAGCCTGACGCTGGAGCATGACGCGGAGATTCGCCGCTACGAGGCTAGGCGGCAATTGGCGGAGCCATGGGTATTTGGAGGGGCTTGAAAAAGCTGGCAATTTCATTCATCAAGCCCAAGAGGATCAACCGTGACCATCGTTCTTCAAATTCAGAGCTCGTTCAGAGCTCGTGCGCAATGTGCTGCGGCACCTTACCAGCATAACCGTCTTACTGGCGACAGTCGTCATCACGGTGCCTGCGGACTCGGCAGAACAGTTTCCCACCAAACCGATCAAGATCCTGGTCGGCAGCCCGGCAGGCAACCTTTCTGACGTGCCTGCTCGTTTCATCGTGCAGAAGGTACCCTTTCCACTGAAGGAACACAACCCATGCCCCAATTCACCCTGCGCCAGAAATTCTTGTTCGGCATAGTCGCCGTGCTCACGGTGTCGCTGCTGGTGATGCTGGGGGGGCGATTCCTCGGCAAGGCCGCGCGCTTCCACCACCTGGAGCGAGACCATCTCAACGTGGTCATGCAGATAGAGCTCGCCATGCAGCGGGCGAGTTCGGGTGACACGGCCCCGGCGGTTGGCAAGGACCTGCTGCTCAAGCCGATCGAGCACGGGCAGTGGCTTGCCGCGCAGGTCGATGTGGAGTTGTTCAAGGTCGAACAGGGGCTGTTCCGCCTGCTCGGCTTCAATGACGTCATTGACTTGCCGCGCAAGGGCATTGACGATCTGGAGCGCATGAAGAAAATCATCGAGCTCGAGCCTGGCAGCACCGTGAGCCCGGCGCTGGTCGAGCGGCTGCGGCCCGACATGGCGGTGGTACAGGAAAACGCCGACCGTTTCGCCCCGCTGGTGGCCGAGGCGGTCGGCTTCATCAAGGCGCTTGTCTTCAGCATCAACCTGCTGGGCGGTCTGGTGCTGCTGGCCTCCTTTTGGGCTATCCGCAAAGCGGTGCTCGGGCCGCTGGAGGAGGCGCTGCGGCTGGCGGGCCAGATTGCCCAGGGCGACCTCACGGGGCAGATCGTGACGCGTTCGAACGACGAAGTCGGCCAATTGATAACCGCCCTGGCGGACATGCAGGGCAGCCTGTCCAGCATGGTGGCCCATGTGCGCCAGAACGCCGAGAGCCTGGAGGCGGCCAGTTCCGAGATTGCCCAGGGCAGCCACGACCTGTCGGCGCGCACCGAAAGCCAGGCCAGCTCCCTGGAAGAAACCGCCGCCAGCATGGAGGAGTTGGGCTCCACTGTGCGCCAGAACGCCGACAACGCGCGCCATGCGAACCAGCTCGCGCAAAGCGCCAGCACCGTGGCCGTCCAAGGCGGTGAAGCCGTGGCCCAGGTGGTCAACACCATGACAGGCATCAACGAAAGCTCCCGCAAGATCGCCGACATCATCAGCGTCATTGACGGCATCGCCTTCCAGACCAACATTCTGGCCCTGAATGCCGCCGTCGAGGCCGCCCGAGCGGGCGAACACGGTCGCGGCTTTGCCGTGGTGGCCACCGAAGTGCGCAGCCTGGCCCAGCGCAGCGCCGAGGCCGCCAAGGAAATCAAGACCCTGATCAACGACAGCGTGGGCCGGGTCGAGCAAGGCAGCGCCTTGGTGGACCAGGCCGGCACCACTATGAGAGAGGTCGTGGACAGCATTCGGCGCGTGACCGACATCATGGGCGAGATCAGCGCGGCCAGCACCGAGCAGAGCCAGGGAGTAGCGCAGGTGGGCGAGGCCGTCACCAATATGGACCAGGCAACGCAACAGAACGCGGCGCTGGTCGAGCAGATGGCCGCCGCGGCCTCCAGACTGAAGGGTCAGTCCGAAGAGCTGGTGCAGACGGTGGCGGTGTTCAAACTGGCGGACGATGGCAGTTCCGACCCGGCTGCCTACGCACAAGACCAGTCGCATGGGAGAACTGCGCCGCACCGGTTGGCAGACCACCGACATCCTGATCCTCAGCCATGGCCGACCGCGGCAGTCAATATGGGTTTGCTGGAAGCTTATGCTTCAGAGAAAAGCTCGACGAACAACTGACGTAGCCACATGTTGCCCGGATCCCGGTTGTACTTGGCATGCCAAAACAGGTTGATGGCGATGTCGGGCAGCTTGGCCGGGTGCGGGGATGTCGTCAGACCAAAAGGCACTTCGCAGCGAACGGCAAAACGCTGCGGCACGGTCGCGATGAGGTCGGTGCTGTGCAGAATGGGGCCGATCGCAATGAAATGCGGCACCACCAGCCGCATGCGCCTTTTGATGCCTGCGCGTTCGAGCAGGCCATCGACCTCACCGTGTCCGGTGTTGAGTGCGACCACGCCGACATGCTCCAGTTCACTGAACTGTTTCAGGCTCATGGGGGATTTGGCGCTTGGATGGTCCTTGCGGAACATGCATACGTAGCGGTGGCGAAAGAGGCGCCGCTGGAAGAATCCGGTCTGTAGCTCTGGCAGAAGACCCAAGGCGAGATCAACCGCACCGGACTCCATATCCTCCTTCAGATTGCCAGCATTCGGGCGCAGCGTGCTGATCTGGATGTGAGGAGCTCGTTGCGCAAGCGCTTCCATCAGTGGGGGCATGAAGTACATCTCGCCGATGTCGGTCATTGCCAAGTTGAAGGTGCGCGTGCTGGCAAATGGGTCGAAAGAGTCACGGGTCGTCAGTGCCGTCTGCAGCGTGTTGAGCGCATAGATCACGGGCTCCGCAAGATGCAGTGCATACGGTGTCGGCTCCATGCCTTTTGAGGTGCGCAAGAACAAATCGTCCTTTAGCGCCGCACGCAGCCGTTTAAGTGAATTGCTGACGGCAGGCTGCGTCAGCCCCAGTTTTTCGCCGGCCGTCGATACGCTCCGGTCGAGCAGTAGCTGGTTGAAGACCACCAGCAGATTCAAGTCGATGTCGCGCAGATCCATGATGCCTCACCATTATTCATGCTGGTGATTTTAACTATCAGACTTGATCTATAGCGCTATACCGATCGACGCGCCAGAATCGCAGCCATTCGGAGACAACTGAAAAAAGAGCTTGCATGGAACTGGTAGTAGAACCCCTCAATTTGCATCTGAACGCGGAGACCGGCAGCACCCTGCTTGACGTGCTCAGGTCCAACGAGGTCCCCATTTCTTATAGCTGCATGTCGGGCCGCTGCGGCACTTGCCGTTGCCGTGTGATTGCCGGCCATCTTCGCGATAACGGCCCCGAGACAGGGCGCCCGCAGGCAGGAAAGGGAACCTACGTTCTGGCCTGTCAGGCGGTTCTGACCGAAGACTGCACGATCGAGATTCCTGAATCTGACGAGATCGTGGTTCACCCGGCGCGCATCGTCAAGGGGACGGTCACAGCGATAGACGAAGCCACCCATGACATCCGGCGCCTGCGCATCAAACTGGCCAAACCGCTTGAGTTCAGCCCTGGCCAGTACGCAACGGTGCAGTTCACGCCCGAATGCGTCCGCCCCTATTCGATGGCCGGGCTGCCTAGCGATGCGGAAATGGAGTTTCAGATTCGCGCGGTTCCGGGCGGGCATGTCAGCAACTACGTTTTCAATGAACTGTCCGTAGGCGCTTCGGTGCGGATCAGCGGCCCCCTCGGAACGGCCTATCTGCGGCGCACGCACACCGGCCCCATGCTTTGTGTGGGGGGTGGAACAGGTCTGGCGCCCGTCCTTTCGATCGTTCGAGGCGCACTGGAAAGCGGGATGAGCAACCCCATCCATCTGTACTTCGGTGTGCGGAGCGAGCAGGACATCTATGACGAGGAACGCCTTCACGCATTGGCTGCAAGGTTTCCGAATCTCAAGGTGAATGTCGTTGTTGCAACAGGCCCTGCCGGCCCTGGTCGTCGATCCGGCCTGGTCACCGATCTGATCGGCCGTGACTTGCCCAATTTGGCGGGATGGCGCGCCTACCTGTGTGGCGCTCCGGCCATGGTCGAGGCCCTGAACCTGCTCGTTGCTCGCCTAGGCATAGTACCCGGGCACATCCATGCCGATGCGTTCTATCCCAGCGGCGTCTGAGCGAAGGCACCATGCGAACCCAATTCAACCCAAGGATACCAAGCCATGAATGAACCCCAACGATTAAAACCCGTGTTTCCCCAAGATCCGAAATGGCCGGGCGAAGGTAGCAGCCGCGTTCCCTTCTGGGCCTACACCCGCGAAGACCTGTACAAGCGCGAATTGGAGCGCCTGTTCTATGCAAACCACTGGTGCTATGTAGGCCTGGAAGCCGAGATTCCGAATCCAGGCGACTTCAAGCGAACGGTGATCGGTGAGCGCTCGGTCATCATGGTGCGTGATCCGGATGGCGGCATCAACGTGGTGGAGAACGTCTGCGCCCACCGTGGCATGCGCTTTTGCCGCGAGCGCCACGGCAACGCCAAGGACTTCTTCTGCCCCTACCACCAGTGGAACTACAGCCTCAAGGGTGACCTGCAGGGCGTGCCCTTCCGCCGTGGCGTCAAGCAGGACGGCAAGGTCAACGGCGGCATGCCCAAGGACTTCAAACTCGAAGAACACGGCCTGACCAAGCTCAAGGTGGCCGCCCGAGGCGGTGCAGTGTTTGCCTCTTTCGACCACGATGTCGAGCCTTTCGAGGACTTCCTGGGCCCAACCATCCTGCACTACTTCGATCGCGTCTTCAATGGCCGCAAGCTCAAGATCCTGGGCTACCGCCGCCAGCGCATCCCGGGCAACTGGAAGCTGATGCAGGAGAACATCAAGGACCCCTACCACCCGGGCCTGCTGCACACCTGGTTCTCGACCTTCGGGCTCTGGCGCGCCGACAACAAGTCGGAACTGAAGATGGACGCCAAATTCCGCCACGCCGCGATGATCTCCACGCGCGGTCAGGGCGGCAAGAACGAGGAGGTCGTGTCCGGCGTGGACAGCTTCAAGGAGCAGATGAAGGTGAACGACCCGCGTCTGCTGGACATCGTGCCCGAGCCCTGGTGGGGCGGCCCGACCGCCGTGATGACCACGATCTTCCCCAGTGTGATCATCCAGCAGCAGGTCAACAGCGTATCGACCCGCCACATCCAGCCCAACGGTCACGGCTCCTTCGATTTCGTCTGGACCCACTTCGGCTTCGAGGACGACAACGAGGAGTGGACCCAGCGCCGCCTGATCCAGGCCAACCTGTTCGGGCCGGCGGGCTTCGTGTCGGCCGATGACGGCGAGGTGATCGAGTGGTCGCAGGAAGGCTTTGAGCAAAAACCGACGCACCGCACCGTGATCGAGATGGGCGGTCACGAAATCGGCGACACGGACCACATGGTCACCGAGACGCTGATCCGCGGCATGTACGACTACTGGCGCAAGGTGATGGGGGAATAAACATGGTCGACTTCAAAACCTATTTCGAACTGCTGAACCTGTACAGCGACTACGCCATGGTGTGCGACTCCGCCAATTGGGAGAAGTGGCCTGATTTCTTCATCGAGACCGGCACCTACCGCCTGCAGCCGCGCGAGAACTTTGAGCAGGGCCTGCCGCTGTGCCTGCTGGCGCTGGAGAGCAAGGCAATGATCCGCGACCGGGTGTACGGCGTCAAGGAAACCATGTACCACGACCCCTACTACCAGCGCCACATCGTGGGCACGCCGCGCGTGCTGTCAGTGGAGCGTGATGCGGACGGCGAGCGCATCACCGCCGAAGCCAGCTATGCCGTGATTCGCACCAAGTACGACGGCGATTCCACGATTTTCAACGCCGGCTATTACCGAGACGTGATCGTGCGCACGCCCGAGGGCCTCAAGCTGAAGTCGCGCCTGTGCGTTTACGACAGCGAAATGATCCCCAACTCTGTGATCTATCCAATCTGAGGCGACGCACATGACTCAGAACTGGATTGATGCAGCTTGTCTTGACGACATCCCTGAAGGCGATGTGGTCGGCGTCAAAGTTAACGGCAAGGAAATTGCGCTCTACGAGGTCGAGGGGGAGATTTATGCCACCGATAACCTGTGCACGCACGGCGCTGCGCGCATGAGCGATGGCTTTCTCGAAGGCCGGGAAATTGAATGCCCTCTGCACCAAGGTCGATTTGATGTCTGCACAGGCAAAGCCTTGTGCACCCCCCTGACAAAGGACATCAAAACCTACCCCGTCAAAATTGAAAACATGCGCGTGATGCTCAAAATGGAGTAAGACTGCTTTCAATCAGGAGGCTGAATTCGGACCAATCAACCAAACCATCCAATCCACCCATTAGCCAAAAAACGGAGACATTAATCATGATTTATGAAAATTTGGTGAGTGAAGCAGGGCTGACGCAAAAGCACCTGATTCATGGCGACAAAGAACTTTTCCAGCACGAATTGAAGACCATCTTCGCGCGAAACTGGCTTTTTCTGACCCATGACAGCTTGATTCCCTCCCCCGGCGACTATGTCACAGCCAAAATGGGTGTCGATGAAGTCATCGTCTCCCGCCAGAACGATGGCTCGGTGCGAGCCTTTTTGAATGTTTGCCGTCACCGGGGCAAGACACTAGTTCACGCTGAAGCCGGAAATGCGAAAGGCTTTGTGTGCAGTTACCACGGCTGGGGCTTTGGCTCCAACGGCGAACTGCAAAGCGTTCCCTTTGAAAAAGAGTTGTACGGCGATGCGATCAAAAAGAAATGCCTGGGCTTGAAAGAAGTCCCCCGCATCGAAAGCTTTCATGGCTTTATCTATGGCTGTTTTGATGCAGAAGCTCCCCCGCTCATCGATTATCTGGGTGATGCAGCCTGGTACCTGGAACCCATCTTCAAGCACTCTGGTGGCCTGGAACTTGTAGGCCCCCCCGGCAAAGTGGTGATTAAGGCCAACTGGAAGGCTCCTGCGGAAAACTTTGTAGGTGACGCCTACCACGTTGGTTGGACGCACGCAGCGTCTTTGCGCTCAGGGCAGTCGATATTTACTCCTCTTGCGGGCAACGCTATGCTTCCACCCGAAGGCGCGGGCTTGCAAATGACCAGCAAGTATGGCAGTGGAATGGGCGTATTGTGGGACGCCTACTCCGGTATCCACAGCGCTGATCTGGTTCCCGAAATGATGGCATTCGGCGGCGCAAAACAGGAAAAGCTCGCCAAAGAAATCGGCGATGTCCGGGCGCGGATTTACCGCAGCCATCTGAACTGCACGGTTTTCCCGAACAACAGCATTTTGACCTGCTCCGGTGTCTTCAAGGTCTGGAACCCGATCGATGAAAACACGACCGAGGTTTGGACGTATGCCATCGTAGAAAAAGACATGCCTGAGGACTTAAAGCGTCGCTTGGCTGACGCGGTTCAGCGCACTTTCGGACCAGCAGGATTCTGGGAAAGCGACGACAACGACAACATGGAGACGGAGTCGCAAAATGCCAAGAAATACCAATCCAGCAACAGTGATCTGATTGCCAATTTGGGTTTCGGCAAGGACGTCTACGGCGACGAATGCTATCCGGGCGTCGTTGGCAAATCGGCAATCGGCGAAACCAGCTATCGCGGATTCTACCGTGCCTACCAGGCTCACATCAGCAGCTCCAATTGGGCCGAGTTCGAAAACACCTCCCGAAATTGGCACACCGAACTCACCAAGACGACTGATCGCTAATCCAGGAGCCAATCATGATGATCAATACCCAGGAAGACAAGCTGGTCTCCGCGCACGACGCCGAAGAATTTCACCGTTTCTTCATCGTACAAGATGATGCACTACTGCAAGAAGTCAACACGCTCCTGACCCGCGAAGCGCACCTGCTGGACATTCAGGCCTACAAAGCCTGGCTTGAACACTGCGTTGCCCCCGAGATCAAATACCAAGTGATCTCGCGAGAACTTCGCTCCACTTCCGAGCGTCGATACCAACTGAATGATGCGGTGAATATCTACAACGAGAACTATCAACAGCTGAAAGTTCGAGTTGAACACCAGATGGATCCTCAGAACTGGGCCAACAGCCCGAAGATCCGCTTCACCCGCTTCGTCACCAATGTCACGGCGGCCAAGGACAAGAGCGCACCGGAAATGCTGCATGTGCGGTCCAACCTCATTCTCCATCGCGCCAGACGAGGAAACCAAGTTGACGTCTTCTATGCAACGCGTGAAGACAAATGGAAACGCATCGAAGGTGGTGGTATCCAACTGGTGGAACGTCTTGTGGACTACCCGGAGCGCATTCTCCAGACCCACAATCTGTTGACCTTCCTGTGAACCCTGGGGATGCCTGCCTTGATGGCGGTCATCCTTGATTGTTTTAAACGGAAATTTATTGACATGAGCACACAGCAAGTTATTGCCATTACTGGAGCCGGCTCGGGCATCGGGCTGGAACTGGTTCGATCCTTCAAAGCAGCTGGCTATTGCGTGTCCGCACTTGTTCGCAATGAGGAACAAGAGGCGGGTCTTCGCAGTGAATTCAAAGATGCCATTGAGATCGTGGCGGGCGATGTCCGTGATCACGCCACCAATGAAAAGCTGGTCAACAAGGCGATCGCCAGGTTCGGACACCTCGACTGCTTCATCGGAAATGCCGGGATATGGGATTACATGCTGGGCGTCGACGAGCCATGGGAGAAATTATCCGGCAGTTTCGAGGAGATATTTGATATCAACGTCAAAAGCTATTTCAGCGGCATCAGCGCGGCCTTGCCGGAACTCAAAAAAACGAACGGATCGGTCGTAGTGACGGCTTCCGTTTCTTCCTATGCGGCCGGCGGCGGCGGCTCTTGCTACATTGCCAGCAAGCATGCAGTGCTGGGCATGGTCAAGGCGTTGGCCTACGAATTGGCCCCGCACATCCGGGTCAATGGCGTTGCGCCAGGTGGTACGGTCACTTCTTTGGCGGGGCCGGCAAGCGCCGGTTTCGACAAAACCAAAATGAAAGACATGCCCGGCATCGATGACATGATCAAGGGCCTGACCCCCTTGGGGTTCGCAGCAAGGCCCGAGGACGTGGTGGCACCGTATCTTTTGCTGGCCTCCCGGGAACAAGGGAAGTTCATCACTGGCACCGTAATCGGCATTGATGGCGGCATGGCGCTCGGCCGAAAGTGAATTTTCAATCAAATTAGATTTTTCAACCCCATTCCCAGGAGACAACCCATGAAGACGAAATTGTTTATCAACAACACCTGGAGCGCTTCGAGTGACAAAAAGTCATTTGATCGCAAGCACCCTGTCAGTGGCGAGGTCGTGACCCAATGCGCGAACGCCACGGTGGACGATGCGGTCAATGCGGCTCGAGCCGCTCAAGAGGCGTTCAAATCTTGGAAGGCCGTTGGGCCTTCGGAGCGGCGGCGCCTTCTTTTGAAGGTGGCAGACGTCATGGAGAGCAAAACGCCCGAGTTCATCGAAGTGATGGCCAAGGAAGTGGGAGCCTCCGCGCTGTGGGCGGGGTTCAACGTGCACCTGTCGGCCAATGTATTCCGGGAAGCCGCCTCACTAGCCACCCAAATTCAAGGCGAAACCATTCCGACGGACAAGCCTGACACCCTGTCGATGACGCTGCGTCAGCCGGTTGGCCCCATCTTGAGCATCGCTCCCTGGAACGGCACCGCCGTGCTCGCGGCGCGGGCCATCGCTTATCCGCTGGTCTGCGGCAATACCGTTGTGTTCAAAGGCTCCGAGTTCAGCCCCGGCACGCACGCTTTGATCACCAAGTGCCTGCAGGAGGCCGGCCTGCCTGCTGGCGTGCTCAATTATCTGAACTCCTCCCCGGACCGGTCGCCCGATATTGCAGATGCGCTGATTTCGTCTAAAGAGATTCGTCGCATCAACTTCACGGGCTCCACTCGCGTGGGGCGCATCATCGCCCAGAAATCGGCCCAGCATCTCAAGCGTTGCTTGCTGGAGTTGGGCGGCAAGTCCCCGCTGATCGTTCTGGACGACGCGGACATCGACGCGGCGGTCAAGGCAGCGGTGTTTGGCAGTTTCCTGTTCCAAGGCCAGATCTGCATGTCCACCGAACGCCTGGTGGTCGACGAGAAGATCGCGGACGAATTTGTCGCGAAGTTCGTCGAGAAAACCAAGAAGTTGAGTGCAGGCGATCCGTGCGTGACCGGGGACTGCGTCATTGGTCCGATGGTGTCGTCCAACTCGGGGGACCGGATCAATGGCCTGTTGAAAGATGCCATCGACAAGGGTGCCAAGGTCGTGTGCGGTGGTATGGCCGAGGGTGCGGTCATGCCCGCCACGATCCTGGACCACGTGACAGCCGACATGCAGATCTACGATGAGGAAACCTTCGGTCCCATCACCGTGGTTATCCGTTGCAAGGGCGAAGCAGACGCCATCCGCATTGCCAATGACAGCGCCTACGGCCTGTCATCGGGCGTGTTTGGCCGGGACGTGAACCGGGCTCTGCGCGTGGGCATGGCGATCGAATACGGCTCGGTCCATATCAACGGGTCTACCGTGCAGACCGAGGCGCAGGCGCCTTATGGCGGCACAAAGGCCACCGGTTATGGCCGCTTCGATGGACGCGCGGTGATCGACGAGTTCACGGAGCTCAAATGGCTAACCATTGAACCGTTCGAACAGCAGTATCCCTTCTAAGCCGAAGCAACAAAGGAGTTAAACCATGAGCAAGCAAGCAGCAGTCATTGAACTAGGATACATGGGCATTTCGGTCAAGGATCCCGCAGCGTGGAAATCCTTTGCCGCGAACATGCTGGGGCTTCAAGTCCTCGATGAAGGTGACAAGGACCGCTTCTATCTGCGAATGGACAATTGGCACCACAGAATCGTGGTCCATCACAATGGTCAAGATGACCTTGAATACTTGGGTTGGCGTGTCTCCGGTCAACCGGAATTCGATGCATTGGGCCAAAAGCTCCAGGACGCAGGCTACAAAGTCCGCGTGTGCGACAAAGCCGAAGCACAAGAACGGATGGTGCTGGGCCTGATGAAGACAGAAGATCCGGGGGGCAACCCGACCGAGATTTTCTGGGGACCCCGGATTGACCTGAACAACCCCTTCCATCCCGGTCGTCCCTTGCACGGGAAATTTCTAACCGGTGATCAGGGCCTGGGCCACTGCATCGTGCGTCAGAACGATGTTGAAGCGGCACGTAAGTTCTATAGCTTGCTGGGATTTCGTGGAGATGTCGAGTACCGCCTTCCTTTGCCCAACGGCATGACGGCTGAGTTGACGTTCATGCATTGCAATGCTCGCGATCATTCCATCGCTTTCGGTGCAATGCCTGCGGCCAAGCGCCTCAATCATCTGATGATTGAATACACTCATATCGAAGATTTGGGTTGCACACACCAGCTTTTCACGAAGGAAAAGATTGACATTGCCTTGCAATTGGGCATCCATTCCAACGATAAGGCGCTGACGTTCTACGGGGCAACACCTTCCGGCTGGCTGATAGAACCTGGGTGGCGAGGCGCCCCCGCCATTGCTGAATCGGAATATTACGTCGGCGACATTTTCGGCCACACCATCGAGGCCACCGGTTATGGATTGGACGTCAAACTGAGCTAGCCATGTAACAGATGCGAAATCGATCGCATCTGTTTTCCCCATTCAGTTCCATATAAAAAAAAAGGAGACAATGATGATCAAAGAAGCCATTTCCCTCGCAGGACTTGGGATGCTGATGCTCAGCACCGCATATGCCGAGGATTCCCGTTGGTCATATCGCATCGGCGCCACCAACGTAGCCTTCGATGCGAGCGCCAAAGTTTCGATTGACGGAACAAGGGTGCCGGGTGGAAGCGCTGACGCCAGTGACAACAACGCTTTGACATTTGACTTCGGTTACATCATTAACGATAACTGGAACGCGCGATTAATTGTTGGCATTCCACCCACCACAAAAGTGACAGGCGCAGGCACGCTGCCTCCGATTTTGCTCGGTCGTGTTCAATATGCTCCTGCGGTTTTGTCGGCGACCTACAACCTGCCGCAGATGGGATTGATTCGCCCGTACGTGGGGGCGGGGATCAACTACACCCGAATTCTGAAAAGCAAAGATGCCAATCTGACCTCATTCGATGCAGATCATGCGTGGGCACCTGTGCTCCACATCGGCGCGGAAGCCGACATCAACCGCGACTGGTTTGTCAGCTTTGATCTCCGCAAACTTTATTTGAAAACAGATGCATCTGGGTTTCTTGGCCCGCAAGTCGCCACGGCCCGCGTAACATTGAATCCGTTGTTGACCTCGATTGCGATTGGTCGGAGATTTTGATCGGCCCACTTTGATTCCCAAGTTCTATTTACACCACCATTTTTAAAGGATATTTGAATGACAAGAAAGACCAGCAAAGCGACGCGCCTGACTGCAGAGGATATTCAAGGCGCATGGGTCATTATGCCGACCCCGTCCACGCCGGATGCCTCGGACTGGCGCAGCACGCACACGGTTGATCTCGACGAGACGGCCCGGATTGTCGAGGAGTTGATTGCGGCCGGCGTCAATGGCATTCTGAGCCACGGCACCTTTGGCGAATGCGCGACGCTGACGTGGGAGGAGAAGCGGGATTTTGTTTCAACGGTCGTCGAAACCGCCCGTGGTCGAGTGCCCTACTTCTGCGGCACAACAGCCTTGAATACCCGTGAAGTTATACGCCAGACCCGCGAAGTGATGGACATTGGTGCCCAAGGAACCATGCTCGGCGTGCCGATGTGGGTGAAGATGGATCTGCCCACCGCCGTGCAGTTTTATCGCGATGTGGCGGAAGCGGTGCCAGATGCTGCCATCGCTGTTTATGCCAACCCGGAGGCTTTCAAATTTGATTTTCCTCGCCCGTTTTGGGCCGAAATGTCCAAAATCCCGCAGGTTGTCACAGCCAAGTACTTGGGCATCGGGATGCTGGACTTGGATCTGAAATTGGCCCCAAATATTCGCTTCCTTCCGCATGAGGATGACTACTACGCTGCGGCCCGGATCAATCCCGAGCGCATGACTGCTTTCTGGTCTAGCGGTTCCATGTGCGGCCCAGCGACCGCCCTTGTGCTGCGCGATGAGGTGGTAAAGGCCAAAAATACAGGTGATTGGGCCAAGGCCAAGGCTATTTCAGATGACATGCGCGCAGCCGATGCCACACTGTTTCCACGCGGCGATTTCTCGGAATTCTCAAAATACAACATTGGCCTCGAAAAAGCACGAATGGACGAGGCCGGCTGGCTCAAGGCGGGGCCGTGCCGGCCACCCTATACGCTGGTTCCCGACGAATACCTTGCAGGTGCCCGAAAATCAGGCAAGGCCTGGGCCGCACTGCATACCAAGTATGCCAAGGAATTGAGGAAAACCAAAACGGCAACCAACTCGAAAAAGAAGTAAGTCCAGGCCCTGAGTCAGACATCTCCGATCAGCACAACCTGCTGATCTGGAGGTTTTCTGGATTAGTGCAGTCGGCGAGTTAAAAATATGCCAGTACAGAGTGGAAGCGCCACAAGCGCAGGGTGCACCGATCGCCCTGAAGCAATCTCACACTATTGCCATCTTCTCTTTGTTGGGAGTGCATGATCGTGATGGTCGATTTTTATTTCGATTTTTTGAGCCCATTTTCGTATCTGGCCAACCACCGTTTGTCGGTGCTCGCCGGGCGTTATGGATTCTCCATCCAGTATCACGCCATTGATTTGGCGCGAGCAAAAACGGCCATTGGCAACATCGGGCCATCCAATCGGGACCTCAAGGTCAAGCTTGACTACTTAAAGGTGGATTTGCAGCGATGGGCCGATCTCTATAGGATTCCGTTGGTTTTCCCCCCTAACTTCAACAGCCGCCGGGTGAATGCCGGACTGTATTACCCGGCAGCCAGGGAGCGAGCCGCTGAATATGTTCGCCTTGTTTTCGATTCGGCTTGGGGGAAAGGGTGGGCACTGGATGCTGATAGCTTGCTGGCTGAGGTATGCGACAAGCTAAACTGGGATCTCGGTGAATTTGAAGATTTTTTGAACAGCGAAAATGCCGCCAAGGCATACGACGAAGAGACGCAGGCGGCCATTGACCGAAAGGTTTTCGGGGTTCCCACCGTGTTTTGGGATGATCAAATGTGGTGGGGAAATGACCGCCTTTTCATGCTTGAGAGCAGGTTGCAAAAGGAAACGCAACCATAAATTCTCAGTGCATCGATTTTTCTGATTTTTCAACCACGCCTTGATTTTAAGGAGTCTCATGAAGCTTTATTACAGCCCCGGCGCATGTTCATTGTCGCCTCACATCATCCTTCGTGAAGGTGGATTTGACTTTCAGCTAGAAAAGGTTGATCTCGGCACCAAGGTGACTGAGACTGGTGTTGATTACAAGACCGTCAATCCCGTGGGCAGTGTCCCCGCTTTGCAAATGGATGATGGGCAGGTGCTCACCGAAGGGCCGGCCATCGTTCAATACCTCGCTGACCGTGTGCCAGAAAAATGCCTGGCACCGGCAACTGGCTCGCTGGAGCGTTACCGACTGATGGAATGGCTGAATTTCATCTCCACCGAATTGCATAAAAGCTTCGGAGCGCTGTTCAGCCCGGTGTTTCCACAGGATGCCAAGCCAGTCATCAAGGCCCAATTGGAAAGCCGTCTTGCCCATACCGAGCAGATGCTCGGTGACAAGGTTTGGGCCATGGGGAACGACTTTTCCGTGGTGGACGCCTACTTGTTTACTGTGCTTGGCTGGGGGGCTTACGTGAATGTGGACCTTTCGCCTTGGCCCGGCCTGCAAGGCTACCTCAACCGCGTGGCTGAACGTCCAGCAGTCCGGGCCACATTGTCGGCTGAAGGTTTGATCTGATTTTTTTAGAGAAATAAATAAAGCATGGCCAGCCTCCATGAGCGGCCAGCCATGCCGCGGGGCAGCCGTGGGCAGCGGCCTCGATCAAATTTCGATGCACACAGATTACGAGCCCCTTTTTCCGACTGCGGTCGGATTCAGAAATTGCCGATACTTGCTTTGGTCTGATCGAAGCGTGAGGGATATCGGCTTCCCCTATCCACATGCTTGATGAAGAGGAGCGTATCACCATGAGTCACGAACTTGGCCGACTGGAAGACCTGCCGCAGGACTACCGAGACGAACTCAAACAACTTAACCTGGTGCCGCTATGGCCCAGCCTACGCGCGGTGCTGCCGCCCAATGTCCCGACCCGCCAGACGCAGCCGACTTACTGGTCCTACCAGACGCTCAAGCCGCTGCTGCTCAAGGCCGGTGAGCTGACCCCCATTGAGAAGGCCGAGCGCCGCGTGCTGGTGCTGGCCAACCCCGGCCACGGCCTGGAGAAGATGCAAGCCAGCGCCGCCATATACCTGGGCATGCAGTTGCTGCTGCCCGGCGAGTGGGCGCCCAGCCACCGCCACACCCCCAACGCGGTGCGCATGATCGTGGAGGGCGAGGGCGCCTACACCACCGTGGATGGCGAGAAGTGCCCCATGAGCCGGGGTGACCTCATCCTCACGCCCACCGGCCTGTGGCACGAGCACGGCCACGACGGCAACGAGCCCGTGGTGTGGCTCGATGTGCTGGACCTGCCGCTGGTGTACTACATGGAGGCCAGCTACCACATCGACGGCGAGCGCCAGCAGGTCGACCCCGGCCGGGGCGACTGCGCCTGGACCCGTGCGGGCGTGGTGCCAACCCCCGTGTTCCAGCGCAGCGACAAGCGCTATCCTCTCTTGCGCTACCCTTGGGCCGACACCCGTGCCGCCCTGCTGTCGCTGGCGGCCGACCAGCCTGAGCAGGAATGCGTGCAGGTCACCTACGTCAACCCCGAAACGGGTGACGACGCCGAGAACATCCTGGGCTTCTACGCCCTGATGCTCAAGCCCGGCCAGACCCTGCGCCTGCCCGTGCGTTCGCCCGCCGTGGTGTTCCACCAGATCGAAGGCCGCAGCGAGGCGCGCATCGCCGAGTCCACCTTCGCCCTGAGGGAAGCCGATACCTGCTGCGCCCCCGGCTACACCGAGGTGACGCTGAAAAACCTCTCAGCCGACCAGCCGTCCTTCATCTTCATGGCCGACGAATCGCCCCTGCACCGCAAGCTGGGCGTCTTTGAAAACCGCGGCTGAGCCGCCGCGAAGCACCACACAACAGGAAAGCAAGTGAGCAACTACCTCTGGAACCCGCCTCCCGTCCAGTCTCTGCCCGTTCGTGGCAAGACCGAGCGCTTCCCCATCAACCGCATCTTCTGCGTCGGCCGCAACTACCACGCCCACGCGGTGGAAATGGGCCGTCCGGTCGACAAAAGCGTCGAACAAGCGTTCTACTTCACCAAATCGCCACAAACCCTGGTGGAAAGTGGTGCGACCGTGGCCTACCCGCCGCGCACCAGCAACTACCACTACGAGATGGAGCTGGTGCTGGCGATCGGCAAGCCCGGCTTCCGCGTCAGCGAAGACCAGGCGCACGAGTTGATTTACGGCTACGCCGCCGGCCTGGACATGACCCGGCGCGACCTGCAACTGGTGGCACGCGACAAGGGCCGCCCCTGGGACACCGGCAAGGACATCGAGGAAGGCTCGGTCTGCTCCGAGATCGTGCCGATGCAAGGCGTGGTGGTGGAGCAGGGCGCGATCGCCCTGGAAGTCAACGGCCAGACCAAACAGTCGTCCAACGTGGACAAGCTGATCTGGAACGTCCGCGAGATCATTGCCGACCTCTCCACCTACTACCACTTGCAACCCGGCGACCTGATTTACACCGGCACGCCCGAAGGCGTGGGCGCCGTGGTGGCGGGTGACAAGATCATCGGCCGTGTGGAAGGCATTGCCGAGATCAGCCTGACCGTCGGCCCGGCCGAGTGAGCCTGCACGCGATGAAGCTGTACAACTTCTGGCGCAGCGGCACGTCACACCGGCTGCGCATCGCGCTCAACCTCAAGGGCGTGCCCTACGAGTACCTGGCCGTGCACCTGGGCAAGGAAGAGCACCTAAAGGACGCCTTCAAGGCGCTGAACCCACAGCAGTTGGTGCCCGCGCTGGACACGGGCGCGCAAGTGCTGATCCAGTCGCCGGCCATCATCGAATGGCTGGAGGAACAGTACCCCACGCCCGCGCTGCTGCCGGCCGACGCCGACGGCCGCCAACGGGTGCGCGCGCTGGCCGCCATCGTGGGCTGCGACATCCACCCCATCAACAACCGCCGCATTCTGGAGTACCTGCGCAAGACGTTCGGCGCCGACGAGGCCGCCATCAACGCCTGGTGTGGCACCTGGATCAGCGCCGGTTTCGATGCCTACGAAGCACTGCTGGCGGTCGACCCGAAGCGCGGCCGCTACAGCTTTGGCGACACACCCACGCTGGCCGACTGCTACCTGGTGCCGCAGGTGGAAAGCGCCCGCCGCTTCCAGGTGGACCTGACGCCCTACCCCCTGATCCGCGCAGTGGACGCGGCCTGCGGCGAGTTGGACGCATTTCGGCGCGCCGCGCCAGCTGCTCAACCTGATTCGGCTTGACGAAAAATACGCCGCCTTCGCCCTAATAAACAGTTCGTAGCCCTGCCCAGTGACAAGTATCAATGAGCAATAGTGAAAATGTAAGGGGAAAGATTATGAAACATATTCTGACCCGACGAGCAGCCCTGAGCACTTTGGGCTCCCTTGGAATCGGGGGCCTTCCGGGCATGAGCTTGGCGCAATCCGGCCCTGGCGTGGCCACGATCGTGATTGGACTCGCCGCAGGCGGAGCGACCGATATGGCTGCCCGCCGGTTGTCTGAGGGAATGCGCGGTGCCTATGCTTCCAGTGTGCTCGTCGACAACCGCACGGGGGCGGGTGGTCGAATTGCGATCCAGCATGTTAAGGCCGCGGCACCAAACGGCGCGACACTTCTGCTGACGCCTGCATCCATGATGACGCTATACCCTCACACGTACAAAGATCTGGGATATGACCCGGTCAAGGACTTTGTGCCGGTCGGTATGGTTTCGACAAGCGAGGTTGGGTTTGCGATCGGGCCCGCTGTCCCGGAATCGGTTGGTAGCCTCAACGACTACTTGGCCTGGATCAAGAGTAACCCTGATTCTGCCACGTTTGGCCATGGTGCCACCGGCTCTGGACCGCATTTCTTGGGCGAGCTGCTCGGGCGGCTTTTGGGCGTGAAAATGGTGCAGACAGGCTTCCGCGGTTCCCAGCCTGCGATTGTGGACCTGTTGGGGGGGCACATCCCGGCGGTGGCCGCGCCCTTGGGTGAGTTCCTCCCTCACATGAAGACCGGCAAGATCCGGGTGCTGGGCGTGACTGGCGCCAACCGCTCTCGTTTCCTGACCAACGTCCCGACCTTCAAGGAGCTCCACATCGCCTTGAGTGAGATGACCGAGTGGTTCGGGGTATTCATGCCCGCAGGCACGCCCGCGCAAGCGGTCCAGCAAGCCAGCGCTGCCATGAAGTCGGCTGTTGCAAACCCGGAACTGGTCAAGGCCTACGCCATGATGGGCATGGAGGCTGGTTGGAGTTCGCCTGAAGGCTTGTCCGATCGATTGAAAAACGACATCAAACGCTGGCAAGCAGTCGCTGAGAAAATTGGTTTTACCGCGCAGTCTTGAGCAGAGGGGGGGCACCATGATCAAACGCCGTGAGTGGATGAAAGCCGCGGGATTTGCCACCTTATCGCTCGGCACTGTAAGAAGCGTCAAAGCCCAACCGGTACCAAAATTACTCAAGATCATCAACGGCTTCCCACCCGGAGGAGTCGTCGATGCGGTTGCACGCCGGGTGGCAGAAGGATTGGCGGTGACGGAACCCGGGGTTAACGTGATCGTTGACAACCGTGTCGGAGCGGGTGGGCGGATAGCTGTGTCCGCCGTCAAGGCAGCCGTCGACGATGGCAGCACCTTGTTGTTCACACCAGACGCCGTGCTGTCCTTGTACCCTTTCGTCTACAGCAAGTTGGACTACGATCCGTTCGCGGATCTGGCTCCCGTAGCCACCGTAGCCACTACGACTGACGCCCTTGCGCTGGGTCCCTTGGTACCGCCTTCCGTGCGTGGGCTCCGGGATTTCCTGGCCTGGGCCAAGGAGCACCCTGAACACGCAAGTTTCGGATCTCCCGGTACCGGTACACCATTGCATCTCTTGGGGGCGCTGGTAGCCAAGGAGGCTGGCGTCTATCTCAGGCACGTGGCTTATCGTGGCGCCGCGCCTGGAGTTACCGATCTGATCGTGGGCAGATTGCATGCATGGCTGCGCCTACGGGGACGTTCTTGTCTTTCCAAAAGGCGGGGAAATTGCGCATCATCGCAACCTCTGGGCCGCAGCGAACACCCTTCACGCCCGACACTCCCACATTTGCAGAGCAAAAGTTCGGTGCAGACTACCCCGCTGGCGATCAGTGGCTCGGCTTTTTTGCTCCATCAGGCGTTTCGCCCCAAACCGTTTCACGCCTTCATCAAATGGTTGCCGAAGCCGTCAATCGCAAGGCGGTTGCGGAGGCTCTTGCCTCCCTGGGCTTGGTAGCACACAGCTTAACGCCGCAGGCCATGGCGTCCAGCCTGCGAAAACAACATGAAAAGTGGTGGGAAGTTGTCAGACGCGTGGGCTTCACCGCCGAGTCTTGAGATGCCATTAACCTCTCGTTTCATCCGCCCACTTTCGCGGCACGCAGTGCTTCGATCTGCTCCTCCAGCGGGCCCCAAACGGGCGAACTCGACATTGCCGCAGTGCTTGCACGCATCGAGCACCGCCGCACGCTTGTCCGTCAGGACCTGGGCTTCCCAGCGCTCGTTGAAATTGCCGACCTTCTGGGCACCTGGCGCAGTTGAATCGGGCTAACTGTCATGACCCTGGCGGGTCACCCTGGATGATGGAAGACACTGTGGGCGTGCAGGCCAGCACGGGTAGAGGTCGGTCAATTCTTTGATGGCACTCGACCGCGATCGCTAACTTGCCCCGTTGCCGACCACTCCTACCCAGTCGGCCCTGAACAACTCGTTTTAGCCGCGAGCCAGCGCGGAGCGGCGCGAAGTCAAGGCGGTGAGCGGCGATGTTGACGTGGGTGCCGGCAAGGCCAGCGTGGCGGTCATGGCGATCAGTCCGAGCAAGGCGCAATAAAGCACCCGCAGGTGCCGCAGGATCATCCGCAAGTTGTGCCCGGCGCCGCACAGCAGAGCGTGCAGCGCGTCGCCACCCGCGCCCTTGAGCCAGTTCTTGCCCAGTAGGCCGTCGGCCTTCATGTGTCCGATCATGGGCTCGACCACCTGACGCCGCTTGAGCAGCTTCTTCAGCCGCTTGGGCAACTTGCGCGTATGACTGATCAGCAGTCGCGCCCAACACGCGGGCTCGACACCGCGGTAGCCACGGTCGGCCAGCGCGATCTTGGGTGTGTGGCCGGTGAGGATCTCGACCAGCTCGAGCTGGCTGTCCACCGTGTGGCCGTCATACGGGTTGCCGGGCATGGAGCGCATGCCCACCACCAGGCCCTCTTTGGCCGTCACTGCGATGGACACTTTCACGCCGAACTCGTAGGGCGTTCTGGCTTTGCCCTTGGCGATGCACTCTGCCTCGGGCGCGTGCAGCGCATACAGCTTGTTCTTGTCGCCGCGCTTTTGCGCGTGCAGTCGAGTGGCGATGTCGAGTTTGGCCTTCAGCCCAGCTCCGATCTCACCGGCCTTGCGTTGCACGTCGCGGATGACCCGGCCCAGCCAAGTCCTCAGCTTCCTGATCTCGCGCTGCATGCGCCGGTACTGCTTGGCATGGGCGTAGCGGCCGGCCTGGTGCTCGGCAGCCTTGCCGACCCGGGCGTAGCTCTGGCGCAGGTCGATCCCAGCGTCTTGCGCAGCCTCGACGAGTTGCTCACGCGCGCGGTTGAGCAGCCGGCTGTCGGTCGGGTGGGCGATGGCCTTGGGCTGCACCGTGGTGTCCAGCACCACATGCTCCAGGCTCTGGCGCTTGATCACTCCGCCCTTGCGTGCAGCTTCGATGGAATGGGCCAGCAGCCACTCGCAGCCGGCCTCGCCAATGCGCTGGCGCCAGCGCACCAAGCTGGAGGGATCGCAGGGCAGCTCGTGCTGGAAGTACCGCTCACCACTGAAGTGCTGCCAGTACGGGTTTTCTCGCCAGCCCTCACACACGTCCTCGTCGCTGAGTGCGTACACGTGCTTGAGGTACAGCAGAGCGGCCATCAGCCGCGTGGGCAGAGCCGGCCGGCCCGTGGTTGAGACGAACTCCGGACTCCATTCGGCTTCAAACGCCTGCCAGTCGATCAGTGCCGCCAAGCGAACCAGCTCGTGACGCTGGTTGATCAGGTTCAGCAGCTCGCTGCGGAACAAGTCGTGATCGGCGCGTTCGTCGGCTGGCTTCGGACCCATCAACACCTCGATGCAGTTTGCAAGGAATTGATATCAATTCGACCTGAACCCTGCAAACCACACCATCGGCATTCACCCCGAAAGCTCAGTGTTCATGCGGGTTAGCGGAAATACTGTTCAGATACGAAGCACCGGCACTGGCTGATGCCGCAAATGGAGCGCTGCGCCGCGATGCCGAACATTGAAGTTGCTCATCTTGCGCTTGACGCCGCGCGG
>NZ_BMEU01000031.1 GCF_014637085.1 Comamonas phosphati
CGTAGGCCTTGGCTTCGCCGCCGAAGTGCTTGGCCAGAACGGTGGCGATAGCAGCCGTCAGGGTGGTCTTGCCGTGGTCAACGTGACCGATGGTGCCCACGTTCACGTGAGGCTTGGTGCGTGCAAATTTTTCTTTTGCCATGATTTCTCCAACAAAGAGCAAACCTGTGTGATGTTTAAGGTCTGCACTGCATTGCTGATTCGTCCCGCACAGGCAACAGGACGGCATGCAATCGCAGACCGGCAAAAATCGCGGCAGCCCCTTGCGAAGCTGCCGCGACCAGAACCGTCAATTATGACTGATTCGTCAAAACCGCACCAGATTACTTGGCGCGAGCTGCAACGATGGCTTCAGCCACGTTACGGGGAGCTTCGGCGTAGTGCTTGAACTCCATCGTGTAGCTGGCACGACCCTGGGTCATGGAACGCAGCGATGTGGCGTAGCCGAACATTTCCGACAGCGGCACTTCGGCCTTGATGGCCTTGCCGCCACCGACCATGTCGTCCATGCCCTGCACCATGCCGCGACGCGAGGACAGGTCGCCCATCACGGTACCGGCGTAGTCTTCGGGCGTCTCGACTTCCACGGCCATCATGGGCTCGAGGATGACGGGGCTGGCCTTGCGGGCCGCTTCCTTGAAACCGAAGATGGCGGCCATCTTGAACGCCATTTCGTTCGAGTCCACGTCGTGGTACGAACCGAAGGTCAGCGTGACCTTGACGTCGACCACGGGGTAGCCAGCCAGCACGCCGGAGGTCAGGGCTTCGATCACGCCCTTCTCCACGGCAGGGATGTATTCGCGAGGCACCACGCCGCCCTTGATGGCGTCGACGAACTCGAAGCCCTTGCCGGCTTCCTGGGGTTCGACGGTGAACACCACGTGGCCGTACTGGCCCTTACCACCGGACTGGCGCACGAACTTGCCGTCCACGTCGACGACCTTCTGGCGAATGGTTTCGCGGTAGGCCACCTGGGGCTTGCCCACGTTGGCTTCCACGTTGAATTCGCGCTTCATGCGGTCCACGATGATTTCCAGGTGCAGCTCGCCCATGCCGGCGATGATGGTCTGGCCCGATTCTTCGTCGGTACGCACGCGAAAGGACGGATCTTCGGCCGCCAGGCGCGACAGGGCGATGCCCATCTTTTCCTGGTCGGTCTTGGTCTTGGGCTCCACGGCCTGGGCAATCACGGGCTCGGGGAAGACCATGCGCTCGAGCACGATGGGGGCTTCTTGCGCGCACAGGGTTTCGCCGGTGGTCACGTCTTTCAGACCCACGCAGGCGGCGATGTCGCCGGCGCGGATTTCTTCGACTTCCACGCGGTCATTCGCCATCATCTGCACGATACGGCCGATACGCTCCTTCTTGCCCTTGACCGAGTTCAGCACGGTGTCGCCCTTGGTCAGGACACCGGAGTACACGCGCACAAAGGTCAGCTGACCCACGAACGGGTCGGTCATCAGCTTGAAGGCCAGGGCCGAGAACTTCTCGGCGTCGTCAGCCTTGCGGCTCAGCTTCTTCTCTTCGTCATCGGGATCGGTACCGGTAACGTCAGGGATGTCCACAGGAGCGGGCAGATAGTCGATCACGGCATCCAGCATGCGCTGCACACCCTTGTTCTTGAAGGCGGTACCGCACAGCATGGGCTGGATTTCAACCGCCAGCGTACGGGCACGAATACCAGCCTTCACGTCGGCTTCAGACAAGGTACCTTCTTCCAGGTACTTGTTCATCAGTTCTTCGTTGGCTTCGGCCGCGGCCTCCACCAGGTTTTCACGCCACTTGTTGGCGGACTCCACCAGCTCGGCAGGAATCTCGTGGTATTCGAACTTCATGCCCTGGGAAGCTTCGTCCCAGATGATGGCCTTCATCTTGACCAGATCGACCACACCCTTGAAGCTCTCTTCAGCACCAATGGGGATCACCACGGGCACGGGGTTGGCGCTCAGACGGGTCTTCATCTGGTCGTAGACCTTGAAGAAGTTGGCGCCGGTACGGTCCATCTTGTTCACGAAGGCCAGACGAGGCACCTTGTACTTGTTGGCCTGACGCCACACGGTTTCGGACTGGGGCTGCACGCCACCCACAGCGCAGTACACCATGCAGGCGCCGTCCAGCACGCGCATGGAACGCTCCACTTCAATCGTGAAGTCCACGTGGCCGGGGGTGTCGATGATGTTGAAACGATGCTCGGGGTAGGACAGGTCCATGCCCTTCCAGAAGCAGGTCACTGCCGCGGAAGTGATGGTGATGCCACGCTCCTGCTCTTGCTCCATCCAGTCGGTGGTGGCAGCGCCGTCGTGCACTTCGCCCAGCTTGTGCGTCACGCCGGTGTAGAACAGGATACGTTCTGTCGTGGTGGTCTTGCCTGCGTCAATGTGCGCCGAAATACCGATATTGCGGTAGCGCTCGATGGGGGTCTTGCGAGCCATGATGGATCCTTGATTGATCGAGGAGGAAATTGCTGCCTTGGGCCTCATGGGCGACCAGAGCAGCAACTTGAATGGGGATGCTCCGAATCAAGACAAGGCCGCAAGCAAACATTGCATGCGGCCTGTCCGATTTTCGTGCGAAGTGCCGATTAGAAGCGGAAGTGGCTGAAAGCCTTGTTGGCTTCGGCCATGCGGTGCACTTCGTCACGGCGCTTCATGGCGCCACCACGGCCTTCGGTAGCTTCCATCAGCTCGTTGGCCAGGCGTTGAGCCATGGACTTTTCGCCACGCTTGCGGGCGGCTTCCTTGATCCAGCGCATGGACAGAGCCAGGCGACGGATGGGACGCACTTCCACAGGCACTTGGTAGTTGGCGCCACCCACACGGCGGGACTTCACTTCCACCATGGGCTTGACGTTGTTGATGGCGGTGGTGAACACCTCCAGAGCATCCTTCTCGGGCTGCTTCTTGGAGATCAGTTCCAGAGCACCGTAGATGATGCGCTCAGCAACCGCCTTCTTGCCGCCTTCCATGATCACGTTCATGAATTTGGACAGCTCTACATTGCCGAACTTGGGATCCGGCAGGATTTCACGTTTGGGGACTTCGCGACGACGTGGCATTTTTTACCTCTATCTTTGCTTCAGTTGGCATCTTTTCAGATACCGCGAGAGCCAATCAAGGACTCCCACTTACTCGACCCGCACAAAACACTTGCGCTTCAGGTCACTACGCTGGATCTCGCGCCACGCGGGATACAGCACCTACTTATACGCTCAAAAAAACCAGGGCTTACTTGGCCTTGGGCTTCTTGGCGCCGTACTTCGAACGGGACTGCTTACGGTCCTTGACGCCTTGCAGGTCAAGCGAACCGCGCACGATGTGGTAACGCACACCGGGCAAGTCCTTCACACGGCCGCCGCGCACCAGCACCACGCTCTTGGCCACCTTACGCAGAGCCGAGTTAGGCTTCTTGGGCGTCGTGGTGTACACGCGGGTGCACACGCCACGGCGCTGGGGGCAGTTTTCCATAGCAGGGCTCTTGGATTTAACAACTTCGACCGTGCGGCCCTGACGCACGAGTTGGTTAATGGTTGGCATTGAAACGTCCCTAAACGTGAAATTGCTTCGTGAAAGCAATGGTTTGCTCGCCCGGATCGATATCCAGACGAAAACGTGAATCCCTTCGGAAAATCCGAAAAGCTCTCGACTGTACCAGTTTGGCAAAACCTGCACAACTGCCGACCGCGATGACCGTTGCTGGTTCAAGCCTTCCCGCCACAGCCGGGGGAGCGGCCCGGAAGCGGCGCTCCCGGGCCGGGGCTTACTTGATCCAGAGGCGGATGGTGTCCCACAGGCGACCGAAGAAACCGGCCTGCTCCACGCCTTCCAGCGCCACCAGCGGCACTTCGGCCACGATGTCGGCGCCCAGCTTGACCTTGAGCGTGCCCATGGGCTGGCCCTTGGCGATGGGAGCAATCAGCGGGTCCTGGCGCACCACTTCGGTACTCAGCTTGCCGCCGCTGCCGGCGGGCACGCTCACCACGATAGGCGTGGTGCGGCCGATCTTGATGCTGTTGGCCGAGCCCTTCCAGACCTGGGGCGCGGCCACGGGCTGGTCTCCGTCAAAGAGCTTGACGGCGTCGAAGGCCGCATAGCCCCAGTTCAGCAGCTTCTGGCTTTCGTTGGCGCGCGCCTTCTCGCTGGCGGTGCCCAGCACGATGGACAGCAGGCGGCGACTGCCCGCATTGGGCATGTCGCGCTTGGCCGTGGCCACCAGGCAGTAGCCGGCGGCGGCCGTGTGGCCGGTCTTGAGGCCATCCACGGTCGGATCGCGGAACAGCAGCGAATTGCGGTTGGTGCCGTTGGAGGCGGGCGTTCCCGGGTAGGCGTAGTGCTTGATCGAGTAATAGTGCATGTACTCGGGGAAGTCCTGGATCAGGCGCTGGGCCAGGATGGACAGATCGCGCGCCGTGGTCACGTGGCCGGGCTCCGTCAGGCCCTCGGGGTTCTTGTACGCGGTGTTCTTCATGCCCAGGGCCTTGGCCTGCTCGTTCATGAGGCGCACGAAGTTTTCCTGGGAGCCGCCCACGGCCTCGGCCAGCGCCATGGAGGCGTCGTTGCCCGACTGCACGATCATGCCCTTGATCAGGTCGTCCACCGGCACCTGCATCTTGGGGTCGATGAACATGCGCGAACCAGGCATCTTCCAGGCCAGCTCGCTCACGGGCATCTTCTGCTCCAGCGTGATCTTCTTGGAGCGCAGCGCGTCGAAGACCAGGTAGCCCGTCATCAGCTTGGTCAGCGAGGCCTGCTCGACCGGCGAATCGATGTCCTTGGCACCCAGCACCTGGCCGGCGGTAACGTCCACCAGCAGGTAGTTGCGGGCGGCGATTTCGGGCGGAACGGGCGCGGCAACCTGCGCCAGCGCCGAAACGGAGACAAAGGCGGGAACCATGGCCGCAGCCAGGGCTACGGCGCGCACGGTGGAATGGATGGGCTGCATAGAGAAGCTCTCGCTAAAGCGTTGAATGAGGGGGAGAAGCCGGAAAAAACGAAGCCACCCCATGCCGGGCCAGCCATGCATGGCGCATGGTGGAGCGAGGCATCACAGGTGGCTTGGGCATGCGTTACTGGGAGGTGAGGTGGCGCACCACCAGGCTCTTGAGCAGGGGCAATTGTCCGTGAAAGAAGTGACCGCCTCCGGGGACGACGGTAACAGGCAGTATCTGCGGCCGCGCCCAGTCCATGACGGCGGCCAGCGCCACGGTGTCGTCGGCCTCGCCGTGAACCACCAGGGTGCGTTCATGCGCCTCGGCCGGCACGGCAGCGACCTCGAAGCGGCTGGCGGCCGTGCCGACCAGCACCGCCTTCTGCACCCGGCCTTCGCCCCACAGCGTGGCCAGCGCGTGGCTGGTGACGAAGGCGCCGAACGAGAAGCCGGCCAGGGCGATCGGGCCCTCGGGCGCGACCTGGCGCACCACGGCCAGCATGTCCTCGAACTCGCCGCGGCCCGCGTCGTGCGTGCCGGCACTGGCACCCACGCCGCGAAAATTGAAGCGCACGGCGGTGTAGCCGCATTGCACAAAGGCGCGCGCCAGGGTCTGCACCACCTTGTTGTCCATGGTGCCGCCGAACAGCGGATGCGGGTGGGCGATGATGGCCACGCCGCGCGAAACCTGCCCCGCAGCCAGATGCGGCGCATCGCGCAGAGCTTCCATGGCTCCGGCACCGCCGGTCAGGGTCAGTCGTTCAGTCTGCGAATTCACGGTATTGCTATCCTCATTTTGTACCCCCTGAGCGGCTTTGCCGCTTCCCCCCAGGGGACGACACCTTCGCTGCGGGGCGGCCCTTGCTCGGTGTCCCTGAGTTGGAGGGCGCCAGTTTCGGCCCCCCCCCCCCAGAAGAAGAGGCATTGAGCCTTGTTAAGTTCCGCAGAGGATCAACGCCCCATGCTATCGGGCAGTACCAGGCGCTCCACCACCTTGCCGTTCTTGAGGTGGGATTCGACGATCTCGTCGATGTCGCTGTCGTCGATGAAGGTGTACCAGACGCCTTCGGGGTAGACCACGGCCACCGGGCCGCCCGCGCAGCGGTCCAGGCAGCCGGCCTTGTTCACGCGCACCTGGCCCTTGCCCGCCAGCCCCTCCTGCTTGACGCGCTGCTTGCAGTGATCAAAGCCGGCCTTGGCGCCATGCTGGGCGCAGCAATCCTCGCCATTGGGGCGCTCGTTCAGGCAAAAGAAGATATGGCGCTGGTAGTAGCCGCCGGCGATGTCTTGGTTCTCGCTCATAGTGAGTGCATTCTAGGCAGGCTGCTGGCGGCGCGACACGCGGATCACGACATAGGCCAGCGTGACGTAAGGCCAGAGCCAGCCCAGCCACTGGCCCAGGCCGTAGAAGCGGATGAAGCGCCCCTGCTCCCAGGCCTGCAGGGTCTGCGAGAAATAGGCATTCGTGGGCGCCTGGTTCAGGATGCTCAGGTGCAGCACCAGCACCAGCAGCAGCAGCACGGCGCAGGCGCGGCGCGGCACGGGCAATGCGATCACGGCCAGTCCCAGGCCGCCCCACACGCCCAGGCGCACGGGCAGGTCCACCCACTCCCAGGCATGGGCCGGCCCCCAGCTCAGCGCAGCCGACAGGGCCGTCACGCCCACGCCGGCCAGCGCCAGCAGCACGGCCGCCACCGCGCGCCGCCCCATGTGGCGCACCATGCAGTAGGCCAGCAGACAGGGAATCCACAGGCCCAGCATGACGCACAGCATCTCGGCCCCCATGGACAGCGGCATGAGCGCGAAGTCGCCCAGCGGCAGCCAGACCTCGAAGGGAGTGCCCAGCAGCAGATCCTGCAGCCATTCATCCAGGCGCTCCAGCACCTGGCCCATACTGAACGGCACGGCCGCGGGGAACAGCAGCGCGCACGGCCACAGCGCCAGCAGCACCAGAATGCCGGCATCGCCCTCGCCCACCCACTGGCTGCGGAAAGCGCTCCAGCGCGCCACCGCGCCCAGTTTCTCCAGCACCAGCGCCAGCACGGCCCCGATCAGGGTGCCTGCCGCGTTGAGCACGAAATCCATGTTGGAGGGCACGCGGCGCGGCAGGTAGATCTGCAGGAACTCCATGCACAGCGAGAGCAAGGCCCCCGCCAGCACCGCCACGGGCACGGCCGCGCGCGGCCAGCCAGAGCGCATCAGGGCCAGCGCCAGCAGAAAGCCCAGCGGCCCGTAGCCGGCGATATTGGTATTGACGTCGAACCAGGTCCAGTACGGCGGCGGAATCCTGGCCAGCAAAAAATCCTCGGGTGCTATGCCCTGGGCGCGCCAGCCGTCGAACGGGAACAGGCTGGCGAACACGACCAGCGCCGCATACACCAGCGCCAGCGGCCAGGCCGAAGTGGCATGGAGCGGCGAAGCTGACGGGTTCTGCGCGGTCTCCACCTGCTCCATCTCAGTCATCCATGGTGCTGCGCATCGCCCACACCGCACAACACCGGCTCGCACCGAGGCCAGGGACAGCGAGCAAGGGCCGCCCCGCAGCGAGGCTGTCGCCCCCCTCCGGCGAAGCCAGAGAGGGGGAAGGCGCGAAGCGACTCAGGGGGTGTTTCATTTCAAAACGGCTTGACCACGGCCAGGATCACCACGGCCGCCAGCAGCAGCACCGGCAGCTCGTTATAGATGCGGAACCAGCGGTGGCTGCGATGGCAGGTATTGTCCTGCAGCTTGCGCAGCAGCACCACGCAGCTGTGGTGGTAGCCGATCACCAGCAGCACCAGGAACAGCTTGGCATGCAGCCAGCCGCCCGCGCCGCGCCACCAGCCCAGCCACAGCCACAGGCCCAGGCCCACGGCCGGCACGGCCAGCAGGGTGGTAAAGCGCAGCAGCTTGCGGGCCATGATCAGCAAGCGCCCGCGTTCCGCGACCGAGCCCGGCGGCACCATGGCCAGATTGACGAAGATGCGGGGCAGATAGAACAGGCCGGCAAACCAGCTGGCGACGAAGACGATGTGAAAGGCTTTGACCCAGAGCATGGCGGCAGTGTACGCCCCGCGATGGGGATGCCGGCCTGCGCGCGGGCTTGATGCACAATTTGCCCATGCATTTATCCAGCCCCACCCCTTTCCCGCACAACCGCCCGCGCCGCCTGCGCCGCGATGCCTTCACCCGCAACCTGGTGCGCGAGAGCGTGCTGACGCCCCACGACTTCATCTACCCGGTCTTCGTGCATGAGGGCACGGGCCGGCGCGAGGCCGTGGCCTCCATGCCCGGCGTGGAGCGCCTGAGCCTGGATCTGCTGCTGCCCGTGGCCGAGGAATGCGTGAAGCTGGAAATTCCGGTGCTGGCCCTGTTCCCCAATATCGACGCCTCGCTCAAGACGCCCGATGGCAAGGAGGCCACCAATCCCGACGGCCTGATTCCCCGCGTGGTGCGCGCGCTCAAGCAGGAATTCCCCGACCTGGGCGTGCTGACCGACGTGGCCCTGGACCCCTACACCAGCCACGGCCAAGACGGCATCCTCGATGAGACCGGCTATATCCTCAACGACGAAACCGTGGAAATGCTGGTCGGCCAGGCCCTGGCCCATGCCGACGCCGGCGTGGACTTCGTCGCCCCCAGCGACATGATGGACGGCCGCATCGGCGCCATCCGCGAGGCGCTGGAGCTGCAAGGCCACATCCACACCCGCATCATGGCCTACAGCGCCAAGTACGCAAGCGCCTTCTACGGCCCGTTCCGCGACGCCGTGGGCACGCGCGGCGCCCTGGGCAAGGCCGACAAGAATGTCTACCAGATGGACCCCGGCAACACCGACGAAGCCCTGCGCGAAGTGGCGCTGGACATCGCCGAAGGCGCCGACATGGTCATGGTCAAGCCCGGCATGCCGTATCTGGACGTGGTGCGCCGCGTCAAGGACGAGTTCAAGGTGCCGACCTTCGCCTACCAGGTCAGCGGCGAATACGCCATGCTCAAGGCCGCCGCGGCCAACGGCTGGCTGGACCACGATGCCGTGATGATGGAGTCGCTGCTGGCCTTCAAGCGCGCCGGCGCCGACGGCATCCTGACCTATTTCGCCATCGCCGCGGCCAAAAAGCTGCGCGGAGTCTAAGCGCGAGCCCGGCAGCTGGCTTTTTTGATAGCTGCCAGCCCTTGTCCTACTTGCGCTGGATGCCTGTCAAGGCAATATCGACCCCGATTACGCCCGTACAGTACGGCCCTGCAGGGCCGTCTTTTCCGTTCACGAAAAAGAGTTCATTGCCCATGCGCGTGCTGCATATTTCCACGCTGTATGCCCAGCCCCAGGATGCCCTGCCCACCCAGCCGCCGCTGACCGGTTTTTACTGGGTGTCCTGCACGCACTCGGAGCTGGAGACCCAGCTGCCGCAGATCCAGGCGATGCTCAACCAGGTCTGCGGCTACCCGCTGGTGGACCTGCACGTCTCGGACCTGCTCAACCCGCAGCTGCCGTCCAACTACGACTACACCTCGGCCTATGACGTGGTGGTGTTCCGCCGCCTGGCCGACACCCATCTGCCGCAGCTGCCCACAGCACCGCCCGCCGCCCAGGCATCCCACCGCTCCGCGCACACCGCGGCCAGCGGCGACAGCCCGGTGCTGCAGCGCGTGGAAACCCGGCCCATAGGCTTTGCCCTCTACGACCAGCTGCTGCTGTCCGTGCACCCGGAGGAATGCCTGCTGCGCAGCGCCTACTGGCAAAAGCTGCTGACCGCCCCATCGGCCTCGGACACCCGCCCCGTCGCGGTCAAGCTGCCCACCGAGCCGGCCGATCTGATGCTGCGCATGGTCAACGCCATGGTGGACGGCTATCTGGACCTGCGCCGCTCGCTCACGCGCCAGATCGACCACTGGCAGCTGGCCCTGCTCAAACCCAACACACGCTTTACCAACTGGGCCAGCGTGCTCGACGTGCGCCTCGCGCTGCACCAGCTCGACGAAATCTGCGAAGACCAGCGCGCCGCCATCCAGGACTGGACCGAAGCCCTGGAAGGCTGGCCGCCCGAATCCACGCCCGTCCGTCAGCGCGAGCGCGAACTGCTCACCGTGCGCTCGCGCGACGTGCTGGAGCACATAGAGCGCGTCACCCACCATATCCGCCGCATGGAACAAAGTGCGGAGGCCGCGGTGCAGATGCACTTCTCGGCGCAGAGCAACCGCGCCAACGACATCATGCGCACGCTGACCACGGTGACGGCCATCTTCCTGCCGCTGAACCTGATCGCCGCCGTCTTCGGCATGAACTTTGAGTTCATTCCGTTCGTGCACAAAAAGGACGGTTTCATCTGGGCCATGGCGTCCATGGTCGTGATCACCCTGGTGCTGGTCGGCTATTTCTGGCGCCGGCGCTATCTGGAAAGTGAAGAGCAGCCATAAACAGCGGTCGACTCCCGTCCATACGTCATCGATAGCTATAATTTCAATAGCATCAGGCATCAACCCTCAGGGCAATCGCTTCGCACCCAAGCTCCTGTGCGGAGCGATTCAACCCAGGTGCTTGGCGAAAAAGGCCTGCGTGCGTTCGCTGGCCAGATGGGCCGCGGCCTCGTCGTGGGCGGGTCGCTGATCGCAATTGAAGCCATGGTCGGCGTCATAGAGAAAGACCTGCGCCTTGGGCTGGGCCTTCTGGAAGGCCTCCACCGACGCCACCGAAATGTGGCGATCCTTGCGGCCGAAGTGCGCCATCACCGGACACCAGGCCTGGCGGCTGGCCTCGATTTCGCTGGTCATGCCGCCGCCGTAATAGCACACGGCCGCCGACAGGCCGGGCAGCTCGCAGGCCGAGCGCCAGCTCCACAGGCCGCCCCAGCAAAAGCCCACGATGCCGACCTTGCCGCCGGGCACCCGCTCGGACGCATAGGCCACAGCGGCCTCGATATCGACCTGCGCGCCCGGCGGAGGCAGCTTTTCCACCGCCGTCTTGAGTGCCATGCCTTCCTTCAGATCCGCTTCGCCATAGCCCAGGTCCACACCGGGCCTGACCCGGTTAAACAGCGCCGGCGCAATGGCCACATAGCCCAGGGCCGCGTAGCGCTCGGCCACCGAACGGATATGGGCGTTGACGCCGAAAATCTCCTGCAGCACCACGATGGCGCCACGCGGCTTGCCTTCGGGCATGACCACCCAGGCGGAGGTCTTCATGCCATCCACGGCCGTCAGTTCTACAAAGCTACCCATTGCCCAGCTCCTTTTGTTGTACAAAGACTGCTGCCCGCATGGCCTGCAGCCAGCGCAATGCTGTCATAGTGCGGATGCCGCCAAGGCCGGCAGTCGGGCCATTTTTTCACAGGAGAGTGCATGGAGCGCAAAGTAGCCCTCATCACGGAAGGCAGCCGCGGCATAGGCCGCGTCCTCTGCGCACGCGAAGCCGTGCTGCGCATGGGCGCGGCCCGCGGCGGGGCCATCGTCTGGCTGATGTCGGGCGGCTCGCGGGACACCACAGGCAGCCCGATCGATATTTCCGGAGGCAATCCGTAATGGACCTCAAGCCGCTGATCACCCTGGTCGCCATCATCAACCCGCTGGCCATCATCCCGTTCTTCATCCACTACACGGAAGGGTTCAGCCAGCAGCAGCGGCGCCAGACCGTGCGCACGGCCGCCCTGGCCGCCTTCTGCGTGATCGCCGTCTGCGCGCTGCTGGGCCTGCAGATCCTGCAGTTCTTCAATATCTCGCTGCAGAGCTTCCAGGTCGGCGGCGGCCTGCTGCTGCTGATCGGCGCCATGAACATGCTGAGCGCGCGCCCGGCCGAGGAACGGCAGGCCAATCCCACGCTCCAGGCCGGCGCGGAAAAGGCCGCCGAAGGCAACAGCATTGCCGTGGTGCCGCTGACCATTCCGCTGCTGACGGGACCGGCCGCCATGTCCACCGTGGTGATCTATGCCGACCAGGCCCGCACCATCTGGCAGCATCTGGCCCTGCTCGGCTACGGCGTGGTCGTGGCCATCGCCATCATGGTCTGCTTTTCGCTGGCCGACCCCATTGCCCGCGTACTGGGCAAGACCGGCATCAACGTGATGACGCGCCTCATGGGCCTGATCCTGGCCGCCCTGGCCATCGAGGTGATGACAGGCGGACTGATCAAGATCTTCCCCATCCTGGCTTCGCCCGCCATTCATCCCTGACGGGACGGGCCCTCAGGCCGCAAGCTGTGGTTCGGCCCGCCCGGCGCTGTCGCCGCAGACGCCACCGCATCCGGTGATCAGCTGCTCGGGCAATTCCTGGGGGGCCAGCAACTGGCCCGTGACGGGATCGAAGCCCACGCGCCGCAGATGCAGGGCCAGGGCCGCATCCATGTTTTGCGCATGATGGCTGAACCATGGTCCCAGCTCCGCGGCCATGCCGCGGATGACGGCCAGGTCGCCCTGCGCGCCCTTGACCGCGCCTTCGCTCATGACGGCCAGCACCACCTTGTGCTGCTGGCTGTGGCAATTGCCCGTGGCAAAGCGCGTGGCGCGCATCCAGCGGTCTTCCTGGCCGAAATGCTGCCGGGTGTGCGCAATCAGTTCATCCCACAGAGCGCACAGCTGAGCGTCTGCAGCCTCTTGCACCCTGGCCAGCAGGGCCACGAATTCCTCGTGCACGGCATCCATGGCCGGGAGGTCCAGAACCAGGGCGGGGGTCCATTGCAAGCTTGCCATTGCACTTCCTTTGCGGTGACTTCAAGAAGCCGCAGCTTAGAAAGCCGGCGCCCAAAGCCCCTTGATGCAGGTCAGCGAACGCAGGGAAGCGCAAAAACAAAAAAGCCTTCTGACATCCGTCAGAAGGCTTGCTGTATGGTCGGCGTGGCGGGATTCGAACTCGCGACCCCTTGCACCCCATGCAAGTGCGCTACCAGGCTGCGCTACACGCCGAAGCCGCCGATTATAGCGCCATCTGCAACCGGTTTTGGGCAAACCGCCATTTACCGCAAAAAATCATGCAGGACGACTGGCACCGACCCGCATCAATGGCCCAGCCCCTGCAGCCAGCGGTTCATCTGGGCCAGGGCTTCGTCGGTGGCCGCTGCCAGGGCCTTGGCGCCGCCTGCCGCATCCGCAGTGGCGGCAGGCACCTGGGCGGTGAAAATCTGCTGCCCCAGCAGAATGTTGCCGACACGCGTCTGCGCGCCGATCAGGCTGGCCCGCAGCTGCACCACGCCTTTGCTGGAGGCGGCCGAGTCGAACACCTGGCTGAACTCCTCCACATCGACCCGCAGCGTGGCCACGGGCAGGTTCTGACTGGGCAGGCTGACGCTGTCCTGGCTGCCCAGCAGCGCCCTCTGGCTGCCCAGCCGTACGCGCAGCCGCTGCTGCACCAGTTGGGCCGGAGGCTGGCTCCAGCGGGCGTTCTGGTAGGGGCGCAGCTCCTGGCCGTTGGCATAGGCCAGGCGGTAGTACATGGACGACAGGCCCTCGGGCAGGCCCGGCGACTGCACGTCGGCCAGCACCAGCGGCGGCAGCTGCACCGCGGCCTGGGTCACCGGCGCGGCCTCCACCAGGCCCAGGTCGTATCGCGTGAACCGGGCCGGCGGGCTGGGCAGGGCCGAACATCCGGCCAGCGCCAGCAGCAGGGCCGTCAGAGCCAGGGGGCGGCGGCCCCCGGCATTCAAGCGTATGCGTTGCATGAGCATGCGTCTTCCTTGTAGGTAGGGGTTAGCGGGCGCCGGGCGCCACGAAGCCGGGCTCTCCGGGGCCGGGCATGCCGGCGCCCGGGCCGTAGATGACGGCCTGCGGGTTGTCGCTGAAGCGGCTGGCGGCACCGCCCATCTGGCGGGCCGCGCGCGAAACGTCGTCGGCCGCCCGGTTGGCGCGCGGCACGGTGCTGCGGCCCAGCGATTCGGCGGCCACGGCCAGTGCCTGCGTGCCCTGCGAAACGCGGGCCAGCGGGCCGTCGGGCGCATTGACCTGACGCACCGTCGTCTGCAGCTCGCCGGCCACGCCGGTGGCCGCGTTGCCGGCCCTGGTCAGCGCCTGCATCGTCTGCTGGGCGTCGGTGGCGAGCTGCGGCAGCTGCTTGGCCGTCTTGTCCAGGGAAGCGGACAGCTGCTGCACACCGGCCGCGGCAGCGCCTATGTTGTCCAGTGCCTGGCTCAAGCGGCGCTGGTTGTCGTCGTCGAGCATGGTCACGATGCGGCGCGAGATCTCGTCCACACGCTCCAGCAGCACCGGCCCCTGATCGGCCAGGATGTTGAGCGGCGAGGACTTCATGGGCAGGCGCGGCAGCCCGCTGGGCCCGGGCTTGGGCGCTTCCAGGGCCTTGCTGTCGTCGTCGAGCTGGATGTGGGCCAGGCCCGTCACGCCCTGGTAGCCCAGCATGGCGTAGGTCGCGGGGGTAATCGGCGTACCCTCATCCACCGCGATGCGGATCAGCACATTGCCCGGCGTCTGCGGATCGAAGCCTATGCGCACCACCCGCCCCACGGGAACGCCCTTGTAGCGCACCGTGGCCTGGGATTGCAAGCCGCTGACACCGTCCTTGGTGGACATTTCGTAGAACAGATACTGGCGGTTGTCGCGCGTCAGCCAGACCGCCAGGCCGGCCAGCAGGGCCGCCACCACCAGCACGAAAATGCCGGCAGCCAGGGCATGGGACTTGTTTTCCATCAGCTTTCCTCTGCGGCCTGGCCGCCTTGCACCGGGGTCATGGCTCTGCGGCCGCGTTCGCCCTGGAAAAAGTGTTCGATGAATGGATGCTTGGCCTGGGCGACATCGCGCGGCGCCCCCGTCACCAGCACCTTCTTCTCGGCCAGCACGGCCACGCGTGTGGACAGCGCGAACAAGGTATCCAGGTCGTGGGTGACCATGATCACGGTCAGGCCCAGCTCGCCATGGACTTCGCGCAGCAGATCGCAGAATTCGTCCGACCCCTGTGGGTCCAGCCCGGCCGTGGGCTCGTCCAGCAGCAGCAGCGGCGGGTCCATGACGAGCGAACGCGCCAGCGCCACACGCTTGATCATGCCACCCGACAGGTCGGCAGGCATGCGCGTCGCATGCTCGGGCTTGAGCCCCGCCATCTGCAGCTTGACCATGGCGGCGTCGCGCACCACGGAGTCGGGCAGCGTCCCCTGCTCGCGCAGCGCAAAGGCGATGTTGTCCAGCACGTTGAAGGCTGAATACAGCGCCCCCTGCTGGAACAGCATGCCCACCCGGCTTGCCGCCAATTCCCCGTTGATGGCTTCACGCGAAGGGCGGCCGCTGATGCTCACCGTGCCGCGCGACGGCGAAAGCAGGCCCAGAATCTGGCGCAGCAGCACGGTCTTGCCCGTGCCCGAGCCGCCGACCAGCGTGAGGATCTCGCCCGGATACACGTCCAGGTTCAGATCCTGGTGCACGGCAAACCGCGACTCGCCCGCGCCGAACTCGGTCCACAGGTCCGTGGCCTGCACCAGGGGCCTGGCATCCGGCGGCGGCTGGTAGCCGCCCACCCCGCCATCGATCAGCCGGTTCTGCACATTCGCCGTCATCAGCAAAGCCCCCGACCTTTAAAACCGGCGCGCCCCAACCAAGAGACGGCGAGCAAGAGCCGCCTCGCAGCGAGGCTGTCCTCCCCCTTGGGGGAAGGCGCGAAGCGCCTCAGGGGGTATCCATTCATCCTAAAACCCCACATTCCTGAACAAAATGGCGAAGATCGCGTCCACGATGATGACCATGGTGATGGACGACACCACCGACGCCGTCGTGCCCTGGCCCAGGCTCTGGGTGTTGGGCTCCACATGCAGCCCCCAGTGGCAGCCGATCAGTGCGATCAACACGCCGAACACTATGGACTTGCCCATGGCCAGGCCCAGGTTCGCCACCTTGATGGCGGACGGCAGGGTCTGGGCGAAATAGGACGGGGTGATGCCCATGGTCAGGTCGGCGGCCAGCATGCCGCCGGCCAGGGCCGCCAGCGTGGTCCACAGCGCCACCAGCGGCATGGAAACGGCCAGTGCCAGCGCCCTGGGCAGCACCAGCCTGAACCCCTTGGAGATGCCCATGACCTGCATGGCGTCCAGCTCCTCCGTCACGCGCATCACGCCGATCTGGGCCGTGATGGCCGAGCCGCTGCGGCCTGCCACCAGGATGGCGCCCAGCAGCGGGCCCAGCTCGCGGATCAGCGAGATGCCCAGAATATTGACGATGAAGGATTCCGCGCCGAACTGGCGCAGCTGCAGCGCCATCAGATAGGCCAGGACCACGCCGATCAGAAAACCCACCAGCGCCGTGATCGGCAGCGCCGTTGCGCCCGTGGCATACAGATGGCCCGAAATATCGCGCCACGGCCCCCGCCGGGGGTTGCGCAGCAGGCGAAGAGTATCGAGCAGCAGCTGGCCTATGAGCTGTATCAGGCTGCGGGAATGCTTGCAGGCATTGAGCACCAGGCAGCCCAGGGCATCGATCTGCTGCATCACACCATGCGGCTGGGGCTGGGGCGGCGGCACGTCGCTGAAGCGGGCCACCCGCTCCAGCATGGTGCGCTGGGCCGGCAGCACCTGCAACTGAGCGGGCCAGCGCCTGCCCCAATGCGTCCACAGCAGCTGGGCCCCCACATGGTCCAGCCATTGCAGGCCCTGCAGGTCCCAGCCAACGCCGGCAGGCACCGCCGCCAGCTGCGCGTGCAGGCCGCGCCAGGCCTGGCGCTCCCCCAGCCCGGCGGCGTTCCAGCCACCCTGTGGCGTTGCCCACTGCCCGCCGTCGCGCGCCAGGACCGGGCATCGAGGTAATTGGTCTGAGCTAGTCAAAGAGTCACATCCTTGAACAAACAAGCGGCAGGATAACGCGGCCCGCAGGCACAGCACAGGCGCACGGCAGGCAGACGGCGCAGGCCCGCGCCTCGATGCAGAAAATCGAACACCCGTGAATTTAAATCAAAGACGGCTGCTTCGCCAAAAAATCAAGCGCCGCAAGCTATCAAAACAGGAGTTAACCACACTTTCCCTATCGACAGAAGCCGGGTGCTCGGCACAATTTTTGTTTCATGAACGACACCTTGTTTGACTACATCGTCATCGGCGCAGGCACGGCCGGCTCGCTGCTTGGCAATCGCCTCACCCGCAATCCCGAGCACCGCGTGCTGCTCATCGAGGCCGGTCGCAAGGACGATTACCACTGGATCCACATTCCCGTCGGCTACCTTTACTGCATAGGCAATCCGCGCACCGACTGGCTCTACCAGACCGAGGCCGACCCCGGCCTCAACGGCAGGCGCCTGCGCTACCCGCGCGGCAAGACCCTGGGCGGCTGCTCCAGCATCAACGGCATGATCTACATGCGCGGCCAGGCCCGGGACTACGAGCAGTGGGCCGAGCTCACGGGCGACGACACCTGGCGCTGGGATGCCGTGCTGCCGGCCTTTCGACAGCATGAGGACCACTGGCGGCTGGATACGGGCGGCAAGGCCGGCGAAGAGTTCCAGCGCCTGCACGGCGGCAAAACCACCGGTGGCGGCGGCGAATGGCGCGTCGAAAAGCAGCGCCTGCGCTGGGACATCCTCGATGCCTTTGCCGAGGCCGCCCAGCAGGCCGGCATTCCGGCCACCGACGATTTCAACCGCGGCACCAACGAGGGCGTGGGCTATTTCGAGGTCAACCAGAAGAACGGCTGGCGCTGGAACACGGCCAAGGCCTTTCTGCGCCCCACCTGCTACGGGCGGCCGAACTTCGAGATGTGGACCTCGGCCCAGGTCAGCCGGCTGCTGCTGGACGACCTGCCGGACGGCAGCCAGCGCTGCACGGGCGCCGAGGTCTGGACCGGCAAGCAGATGGTGACCGTGCAGGCCAGGCGCGAGGTGCTGCTGTGCGCGGGTGCCGTCAATTCGCCGCAGCTTCTGCAGTTGTCGGGCATAGGCCCGGGCGCGCTGCTGCAGCGCCACGGCATTGCCGTGCGCCGCGACCTGCCCGGAGTAGGCGCCAATCTCCAGGACCATCTGCAGATCCGCTCGGTCTACAAGGTGCAGGGCGCCAAGACGCTCAACACCATGGCCGGCAGCCTGCTGGGCAAGGCCGCCATAGGCCTCGAATACCTGCTGCACCGCAGCGGCCCCATGAGCATGGCACCCTCGCAGCTGGGCGCATTCACGCGCAGCCGCCCCGACCTTCCCCATCCCGACCTCGAATACCACGTGCAGCCGCTGTCGCTGGAAGCCTTTGGCGAGCCGCTGCATCCGTTCCCGGCGTTCACGGCCAGCGTCTGCAACCTCAACCCCACGAGCCGCGGCACCGTGCACATCCAGAGCGCGGACTTCCGCCAGTCCCCGGCCATCGCGCCCAATTACCTCTCCACCGCCGCCGACCGGCAGGTCGCCGCCGACAGCCTGCGCGTGACGCGCCGCATCGTCGCCCAGCCCGCGCTGGCACCCTACCGGCCCGAGGAATGGAAACCCGGCGTGCAATACCAGAGCGACGAGGATCTGGCCCGGCTGGCCGGCGATATCGCCACCACCATCTTCCACCCCGTGGGCACCACCAGGATGGGCCGGACAGACGGGCCGGGAAGCGACCCCATGGCCGTGCTCGACAGCCGCATGCGCGTGCGCGGCGTGCAGGGCCTGCGCGTCGTCGATGCCGGAGCCATGCCCACCATCACCAGCGGCAACACCAACAGCCCCACGCTGATGATGGCCGAGAAAGCCGCGGCCTGGATCATCGCGGACAGCCAGAGCGGGCAGGCCGGGCAGCAGACAGCCGTCATGCCATCCTGATGCAAAAAGTCACAAAAAAACGACATTCCAGGACTCGTCCAGACGTCAAGCCCGACAGCATTTAAGCAGCCGTCAACACTTGGCTTCCCGCTCCTTTTTTTGATGGTTTTTCACATCAAAATCCAGGAGTGCGGAAATCGTCAAATTTTTTAAATCAACTCAAGGGAATTCCCCAATGCAGCGTGTAGGTGCAGCGCTTACATTTTCGACACTCTCGCTGTTCAACGAAGCAGCATGGAGGGCCGAGGAGACAACTCGACACAACCAGACCAATATTCAATAAAAAGCATCCAAGATGCATTCAAAGCGCCCTTGTGGCGCTTTTTTATTGCGGCGCCGGAACCTGCTCCGCACTACCTCGGTCACTCCGGACGATGCCGTCCTCAGGCATGGATTGTTTGCGGGTGCGACAATCGCGGCCCCAGCGCCTGTTCACATGTGCATTACATCCGGCTGCATCCGCTTGCCGCCGGCCCTGGACAGGTTTCTTCTGCACGGCAAGAGCGCATGTACCGCCCTCGACGTGCCAGCCACGCATCATTTGTAAGCACATACTCATGGAATGGATTGTTGTCTCACTGGCCTCCGCACTGGCCGGCTTCGTGGATGCCATCGTCGGCGGTGGCGGCCTGATCCTGCTGCCCGCGCTCTTCGCCGCCTACCCCTCGGCGCCACCGGCCACGCTGCTGGGCTCCAACAAGAGCGCCTCGATCTGGGGCACGGCCATGTCCACCTGGCAATACGGCCGCAAGGTTCAACTGCCCTGGCGCGCCATGATGCCCGCAGCCCTGGTCGGCGCCATGGGCTCGTTCCTCGGCGCCTGGGCCGTGACCCAGATCTCGCCGGACTTCCTGCGCAAGCTGCTGCCGCTGGTGCTGGCCGGCGTGCTGGCCTATACGTTGGCGCGCAAGGACATGGGGCGCACGCACGCGCCGCGCTATAGCGGCCGCGCCGAAACCGCGATCGCCTGCGCTATCGGCCTGGTCATAGGCATCTATGACGGCTTCTTCGGCCCCGGCACGGGCAGCTTTTTCGTCTTTCTGTTCGTGCGCCTGATGGGCTACGACTTCCTGAATGCCTCGGCCTCGGCCAAGCTGCTCAACCTGGCCACCAATCTGGCGGCCCTGTCGCTGTTCGCCATGAAGGGCCATATCTGGTGGCATCTGGCCCTGCCCATGGCTGTCGCCAACGTGCTGGGCGCCCTGCTGGGCACGCACATGGCCCTGCGCCACGGCACGGGTTTTGTGCGCGGCATCTTCATCACCGTGGTCGGCGCGTTGCTGCTGAAAACCGGCTACGACGCCTTCCTGCGCTGACGCCCCGGATCAAGGCGCCTCATCGTCGGGGCTGGCAGGTATGTCTTCCACGCGGCGCGGCGGGCCTATGGGTGACTGGGCCTGGCCCTTGCGCATGGCCGCCATGTCGGCCTCGCTGGGATACTCGCCCAGCAGCCAGTAGTCGATGACGCGGCGCGCGATAGGCGCGGCCGCGGCCGCGCCGAAGCCCGCGTTCTCCACGATCACGCCGACGGCGATCTTCGGGTCGTCGGCCGGCGCGAAGGCGATGTACAGGGCGTGGTCGCGCTGGCGCTCGGCCAGGCGCGCGGCATTGTATTTCTCCTTCTGGCCCACGGTAATTGCCTGGGCCGTGCCGGTCTTGCCGCCGGCGCTGTAGCGGGCGTTGCCGAACGAGCCGCGGCCGGTGCCGCCGGTCACCACGGACACCATGCCGCGCTTGACCGCATCGAGGTTGGCCTGCTTGTAGCCCAGGGGCACGGGCGCGGGCTGGCCGATGTCCGTGTGCGCGGCCGTCACCGGGTCGATCAGTTGCTTGCCCACGTGCGGCGTCGTGCTCACGCCGTTGTTGACCAGGGTCGACAGCGCATGGGTGAGCTGCAGGATGGTGAAGTTGTTGTAGCCCTGGCCTATGCCCAGGGAAATGGTCTCGCCCGCATACCACTGCTGCTGCGCGGCGCGCTTGTAGGTGTTGCGCTTCCACTCCCGGCTGGGCAGTACGCCGCGCACTTCGCCGGGCAGGTCCACGCCCGTGAGCTGGCCGAAGCCCAGGGGCTTCATGAAGTCGTGGATGCCATCCACGCCCAGTTCGTTGGCCAGCGTGTAGAAGTACACATTGCTCGAATGCTGGATGGCGCGGTTCAGGTCCACCGGCCCCAGCGCATGGCCCGAGCGGAAGGTGTGGCCGCCAAAGGTCCAGGAGCCGCCGTCCTGGATGATGGTCTGCGCCGTGCGCTTGCCCAGCTCGAGGCCGGCCAGCCCCATGAAGGGCTTGTAGGTCGAGCCCGTGGGATAGGTGCCGCGCAGCGCACGGTTGAGCAGGGGCCGGTCGATGGACTCGTTGAGTGCCTTCCAGTTCTCCTGGTCGATGCCGTCCACGAACAGATTGGGGTCGAAGGTAGGCTTGCTGACCATGGCCAGCAGCTCGCCGTTGCGCGGATCCATGGCGATGGCCACGCCGCGGCGGTCGCCGTACAGGTCCTCGACCATCTTCTGCAGCTTGATGTCTACGGACAGCTGCAGGCTCTTTCCCGGCGTCGCGGGGCGGCTGCCCAGCTTGCGCACCGCGTGGCCGCCGGCCGAGGTTTCCATTTCCTCCCAGCCGGTCTGGCCGTGCAGCTCCTGCTCGTAGCTTTTTTCGGCACCCAGCTTGCCTATGACCTCGGTGCCGCGGTAATTGGCCGCGTCGTCCGAGTCCTCGATATCTTCTTTTTCGCGCGGGTTGATGCGGCCGATGTAGCCAATGATGTGGCTGGCCGTTTCCTTCATCGGATAGGAGCGGAACAGGCGGGCCTTGATGTCCACGCCCGGGAAGCGGTAGCGCTGGGCAGCGAAGCGCGCCACTTCCTCGTCGCTCAGGCGCGAGCGGATGGGAATGGACTCGAAGCTCTTGGAGTCGTCCATGAGCCGCTTGAACTTGCGCCGGTCGCGCGCCGTGATCTCCACGATCTCGGACAGGCCGTCGATGGTTTCATCCAGATCGCCGACCTTGGAGCGTGTGATCTCCAGCGTATAGGCCGAATAATTGGTCGCCAGCACCACGCCGTTGCGGTCCAGGATCTGCCCCCGGTTCGGCACGATGGGCACCACCGCCGTGCGATTGTTCTCGGCGCGCTCGGCCAACTCCTCGTGGCGCGCCACCTGCAGCACCAGCAGACGCGAGACCAGCAGGCAGAAAGCCAGGAACACCACCACGCTCATGACGAGCGCGCGCAGGCGAAAGCGTTGCAGCTCGGCCTCGGTGTTGCGGATCTCCATCATGACTCAGTCCCCGGCACGACCCAAGACAGAGACGCCGAGCAAGAGCCGCCTCGCGGCGATGGCGTCGTCCCCCTCCCGCGACGCGAGAGAGGGGGAAGGCGCGAAGCGACTCAGGGGGTGTCTCATGATCACAGAGGGCGGTTCTCGTCGCTGTCGGGCGCACGGCGCTGCGGCGCCAGCAACAGGCCGCTGACCAGAGGCCACAGCAGGGCCTCGATCACGGGCGCCACCAGCAGCATGGGGCCGGGGAAGATGCCGCCGGCCATCATGCGCATCAGCACCTGGATGCCGTGCACGGCCGCAAACAGCGGCAGCAGTTGCAGGGCCTGCACGGGGCTGGAGAACCAGGACATGCGGCGGCTGGCCACGCCCGCCACGTACATCAGCAGGGCATAGGCCAGCGCGTGCTGGCCCAGCAGCGAGGCCCGGTCCACATCCATGAGCAGGCCCAGGGCGAAGCCCGTGCCCATGCCCACGCGCCGCGGCTGGTTCAGCCCCCAGAACGCCAGCAGCACCATCAGCAGGTCGGGCAGCCACACGATGCGACCCAGCGGCAGCATGTTGAAGGCCAGAGCGATCACCAGCGTGGCCACGATGAACAGGGGATTGACCGGCAGCAACAGCTGCTGGCCGCGCGGCATGATCATGCGGGCTCCTTTGCCGGCTGGACTGTGCCGTCCTTATCCGTCTTGTCGGTCTTCTTGTCGTCTTTTTTGCCGCCCTTGCCGGATTTCTTGGCCTTTTTCTCCGCCTCCGCCTGGGCGGCCAGCGCCTCGGCCTCGGGGTGCGTCGCGCGGCCCAGCGGCTGCAGCACCATCACATGGCGCACGCCCTGCACGCGGCCCACGGGCTCGCAGTAGATGCGGGTGAAGGCCGAGTCGGCACGGCGGTCCACCGCGACCACCTTGGCCACGGGCAGGCCCGGCGGGTACAGGCCGTCCACGCCGCTGGTGGTCAGCAGATCGCCCTCCTGCACGTCCGCGTTGCTGGGCATGAAGCGCAACTCCATGCCGCCGCTGCGGGCCGGTGAGGGATCGCCGTAGGCCACGCTGCGCGCGCCCGTGCGCGGGTTGAAGACGGGAATGGCCTGGTCGCGGTCGATCAGCAGCGAGACCTCGGCGCGCGAGACGTAGACGCGCGTAACCTGCCCCACCACGCCTTTTTCGTCGAGCACGGGCGAGCCCGGCGCGATGCCATCCACCTCGCCCTTGTCGATGACGACGCGGCGCGTATAGGGATCGGGGCTGTCGTAGATCACTTCCGCCGCCATGCCGGGCTGGGTCTGCCGCTCGCGCAGGCCCAGCAGCGCGCGCAGGTGCTCGTTTTCCTCCAGCAGCTCGTCGGACAGCTCGGCGCGCTGCGCCATGGCCACCAGTTCCTTGCGCGCCTCGTCCTCCCTGCGCACCGCCTGCTGCTGCACCTCGGCATAGCGGCTGGCGTTCTGGTAGGCGAGCACCGGCTGGGCCACCAGCCATTGCACGGGCGAGAGCACGGTGGACACCGCGGCGCGCACCGGCTCGGTGATCTTGAAGCGCGCGTCGGCCACCATCAAAAACAGCGCCAAGGCGCTGTACAGGGCAAGCTGCGAGGGGCGTGACGCCCTCTGCTTGAACAAAGAGGGCGCAGAGCGGTCCAGTGTTTCCAGGGGCATGCGCGATCCCGTAGCGTACGGCGCAGCGATCAGTCGCTGGTGAAGATGCTGCCCTGGCGGTCCATGGTTTCCAGCGCCATGCCGCAGCCGCGCACCACGCAGGTCAGCGGCTCTTCGGCCACCAGCACCGGCAGGCCGGTTTCCTCGGCCAGCAGGCGGTCCAGGTCGCGCAGCAGCGCGCCGCCGCCGGTCAGCATCATGCCGCGCTCGGCAATGTCGGCACCCAGCTCGGGAGGCGTCTGCTCCAGCGCGTTCTTCACGGCCGAGACGATCTGGTTGAGCGGATCGGTCAGGGCTTCCAGCACTTCGTTGGAAGAGATGGTGAAGCTGCGCGGCACGCCTTCGGAGAGGTTGCGGCCCTTGACTTCCATTTCCTTGACTTCGGAGCCGGGGAAGGCGGAGCCGATCTGCTTCTTGATGGCTTCGGCCGTGGGCTCGCCGATCAGCATGCCGTAGTTGCGGCGGATGTAGCTGATGATGGCTTCGTCGAACTTGTCGCCGCCCACGCGCACGGAACCCTTGTAGACCATGCCGCCCAGCGAGATCACGCCCACTTCGGTCGTGCCGCCGCCGATGTCCACCACCATGGAGCCCGAAGCCTCGGACACGGGCAGGCCCGCGCCGATGCCGGCGGCCATGGGCTCCTCGATCAGGTAGACCGAGGTGGCGCCCGCGGCTTCGGCCGCATCCTTGATGGCGCGGCGTTCCACCTGGGTCGAACCGCAGGGCACGCAGATGATGATGCGGGGGCTGGGCGTCAGCACCGAGCGCGGATGCACCATCTTGATGAACTGCTTGATCATCTGCTCGGTGATCACGAAGTCGGCGATCACGCCGTCCTTCATCGGGCGGATGGCCTCGATGTTGCCGGGCACCTTGCCCAGCATGGCCTTGGCCTCCCGGCCCACGGCCTGGATCACCTTCTTGCCGTGCGGGCCGCCTTCATGGCGGATCGCGACGACCGAAGGCTCGTCAAGAACAATGCCCTTGTCTCGGGCGAAAATCAGGGTATTGGCTGTGCCAAGATCGATGGCGAGGTCGGTGGAGAAGTACCGACGGAAAGCTCCGAACATTGCGAGAGTCCTCTCAGGCACGGCATGCTCGTCGGCCTGCCATCGCCGGGATGAAAGTTGGGGAGTCTGGGTAGATTGGCTTTTCGCACAATGACCGGCTCAGTGAGGGTCTTGCGGCAAAGCCGAGATAATACCGTATCCCCTGTGAATAACTTCGACTAGCAGGGTCAAAAACACTGCTTTACATGCGGCTGCCCCGCTAAAAAATTTCTATGGCATTGAACGAACAAGACATTGCGCGTATCGCCAACCTGGCACGGATCGAGCTATCGCAAGGCGAAAGTGAGCGCATGCTGGCGCAGCTGAACAGCTTTTTCGGCATCGTCGAAAAAATGCAGGCTGTGGATACCTCGGGCGTCAGCCCGCTGTCACATCCCGTGGCGGCCATCCAGGATATCGCCTTACGGCTACGTGACGATTTGGTCAGCGAGCCCGACAACCGCGACGCCAACATGCACAACGCGCCCGCCGCCGAGAAGGGCTATTTCCTCGTGCCCAAGGTCATCGAGTAAACGCGCAAGGCCACAAACAAATGAGCAACACCGAACTGCACACCCTCGGCGTGGCCGAGCTGGCCGCACAGCTGCGCGCCAAACAGGTCTCCGCCCTTGAGGCCGCCCAACACTTCCTGGCCCGCGCCAGGCAACACAAGAACCTGGGCGCTTTCGTCTCCATCAACGAAGAAGCCACGCTGGCCCAGGCCAGGGCGGCCGATGCCCTGATCGCCGAAGGCAAGGGCGGCAAGCTGGCCGGCGTGCCCATCGCGCACAAGGACATCTTCGTCACCAAGGACTTCCCCACCACCGCCGCCAGCAAGATGCTGACAGGCTACCAGTCGCCGTTCGACGCCACCGTGGTGAAGAAGCTCGCCGAAGCCGGCGCGGTGACCCTGGGCAAGCTCAACTGCGACGAATTCGCCATGGGCGGCGCCAACGAGAACTCCGCCGTCGCCCCCGTGGGCTTTGCTGAGCCCCAGCCCGTGCGCAACCCCTGGAACACCGGGCGCGTGCCCGGCGGCTCCTCGGGCGGCTCGGCCGCCGCCGTGGCCGCGCGCCTGGCACCGGCCGTGACCGGCACCGACACCGGCGGCTCGATCCGCCAGCCCGCCAGCTTCTGCGGTATCACCGGCATCAAGCCCACCTACGGCCGCGCCAGCCGCTACGGCATGATCGCCTTCGCCTCCAGCCTGGACCAGGCCGGCCCCATGGGCCGCTCGGCCGAGGACTGCGCGCTGCTGCTGTCCGAAATGTGCGGCCCCGACCTGGACCGCGACTCCACCAGCCTGGATGTGCCCGCCGAGGATTTCAGCGCCAAGCTCAATGACTCCATCGAAGGGCTGCGCATCGGCATTCCCGCCGAATTCTTCGGCGAAGGCCTGGCGGCCGACGTGCGCGCCGCCGTGGACGCCGCGCTCAAGGAATACGAAAAGCTGGGCGCCAGGCTGGTGCCCGTGAGCCTGCCGCGCACCGAGCTGTCCGTGCCCGTGTACTACATCCTGGCCCCGGCCGAGGCTTCGTCCAACCTCTCGCGCTTCGACGGCGTGAAGTTCGGCCACCGTGCCGCGAAGTACGAAGACCTCAACGACATGTACAGGAAGACCCGCGCCGAAGGCTTTGGCGACGAGGTCAAGCGCCGCGTCATGATCGGCGCCTATGTGCTGAGCGAAGGCTATTACGACGCCTACTACCTGCAGGCCCAGAAGATCCGCCGCATGATTGCCGACGACTTCCAGGCCGCGTTCAAGGACTGCGACGTCATCGCCGGCGCCGCGGCCCCCACCACGGCCTGGGCCATCGGCGGCAAGGCCGACCCCGTGAGCAACTACCTGGCCGACATCTTCACCCTGCCCGCATCGCTGGCCGGCCTGCCCGGCCTCAGCCTGCCCGCCGGCTTCGGCGCGAACGGGGATGCCAAGGGCATGCCCGTGGGCCTGCAGCTGATCGGCAACTATTTCAGCGAAGCCAAGCTGCTGAATGTGGCCCACCGCTTCCAGCAAGCCACCGACTTCCACCTGCGCACGCCCGCCGGTATCTAAGACAGACGCAGGAAGGACCCCATACAAATGACAGTGAAACTGATCAATGGCTACGAAGTCGTCATCGGCTTCGAGACCCACACCCAGCTGGCGACGAACAGCAAGATCTTCAGCCGCGCCAGCACCGCCTTCGGGGCCGAACCCAATACCCAGGCCTGCGCCGTGGACCTGGCCCTGCCCGGCACGCTGCCGGTGATGAACAAAAAGGCCGTGGAATGCGCGATCAAGCTGGGCCTGTCGCTAGGCTCCACGATTGCGCCGCGCTCCATCTTCGCGCGCAAGAACTACTTCTACCCCGACCTGCCCAAGGGCTACCAGATCTCCCAGTTCGAGATCCCCGTGGTGCAAGGCGGTGAAGTCAGCTTCTACGTCGGCGACCAGCTCAAGACCGTGCGCCTGGTGCGCGCCCACCTCGAGGAAGACGCCGGCAAGTCCGTGCACGACGAATTCCCGGCCGAATCGGGGATCGATCTGAACCGCGCCGGCACGCCGCTGCTCGAGATCGTGACCGAGCCCGACATCCGCAGCACCGAGGAAGCCGTGGCCTACGCCAAGGAACTGCACAAGATCGTCACCTGGATCGGCATCTGCGACGGCAACATGCAGGAAGGCTCGTTCCGCTGCGATGCCAACGTCTCCGTGCGCAAGCCAGGGGCACCGCTGGGCACGCGCCGCGAGATCAAGAACCTGAACTCGTTCAGGAACATGCAGATCGCCATCGACTACGAAATCCTCTGGCAGATCGAACAGATCGAGGACGGCCACAAGATCCAGCAGGCCACGGTGCTGTTCAACCCCGACACGGGCGAGACCCGCGCCATGCGCACCAAGGAAGACGCGGCCGACTACCGCTACTTCCCCGATCCCGATCTGCCGCCGCTGGTCGTGGCCCCCGAATGGGTGGAAAGCGTGAAGGCCGAAATGCCCGAACTGCCCCGCGCCATGGCCGCCCGCTTTGTAGCGCAGTACGGCCTGCCCGAGTACGACGCCACCACGCTGACCCAGTCCCAGGCCATGGCCGCCTACTTCGAGGACGCCGCCAAGGCCTGCGGCGCGCCCAAGCTGGCCTCCAACTGGGTCATGGGCGAAATCTCGCGCCGCCTCAACAACGAGGAAATCGGCATGGACGCCGTCAAGGTCGGCAGCCAGCAACTGGCCGCCCTGATCCAGCGCATAGCCGACAACACCATCTCCAACAACGCCGCCAAGCAGGTGTTCGAGGCGCTGTGGACCGGCGACGGCTCCGACGTGGATACCGTCATCGAAGCCAAGGGCCTCAAGCAGATGAACGACACCGGCGCGCTGGAAGCGATCATCGACGAGGTGATTGCGGCCAACCCCGCCAATGTGGAGCAATACAAGGCGGGCAAGGACAAGGCCTTCAACGCGCTGGTCGGCCAGGTGATGAAGGCTTCCAAGGGGAAGGCCAATCCCGGGCAGGTGAATGAGCTGTTGAAGGCGAAGCTGGCGTAACTCACGGATCGCTTTCAGGTCTCCAATGCAAAACCTCCCTCGGGAGGTTTTGCATTGGAGACCACGATGGAATTGATCTGTAGCGCTTGATAGCTAAACGGTAGCTGCTATCAAAACAGCGACTGCTTTGTCGCCCGCGACAGAGGCCGGGTCTCGCCCCGCCCTCTGCAAGCAATCCAAGCACGCAGCACGCACAAAAAAACGGAGGCCCAAGGCCTCCGCTTGAATCACATCCAGCGCACCGCGCTCTCCATTCAAGCCCCGGTCAAATCCTTGACCACCGCCGTGGGGCCGTTCTTCTTGACCGACTCGATCCCCGCATCCCGCGATGCGGCGGAAGCATAGAGCTGGCTGCTGCCGATCACCTGGTGGTTGGCCGCCTTGAGGTTGAAGTGCTCCTTGCCGTTAACAGCAGTCTTCTTCTCGTAGCGCTCGTCCAGCGGGCTGTTGGCCTGCACCGAGGCAATCCCGTTTTCCGCCGAGGCGCGGGTCTTGTACAGCTCGCTGGTCAGAATGATCTCGCCATTGCCCGCCTTGAGGACAAAACGGAACTGCTCATCCTTGCTCTTGCTCAACTCAAAATGGCCTGCCATGGGTTCTCCTTAAGTCGCAAAAAACGGCGCGCGCGCCGAGTGAAGAGCGCTCACTATAGAACCACGCGCCTCGCCCCTGCGTAGGCGCCCGCCATGTGGTGATGGCAGCCGGCCGACATCTCCATGCGCTCACGGGCTTGCGCGGCCCCCGGTTCAACCTCCGGCTTACCGCCGCGACAGCGGCTTTGCGGGATGGGATGCTACATAAAGCCACGGCAAAGACTACACAGACGTCACACAAAACTACGCACAATCCGGCGCAGCTCCGCATCACTTCCACGTCACTGCTCATGTTCTCCAAGCTGCTCAAGCCATTGCTATGGCTGCTCGCTCTGTGCGTGGCGGTCTATGTCTGCATCTGCAGCTATATGTTCGCGCAGCAGCGCCACATGATCTTTCCGGGCGAGAGCACCCGGGTGGCGGCGGAGACGACCAATTTCGCACTGCAGCGCGCCGATGTGCTGCTGCGCGGCTGGCAGTGGCACCCCGAGGATGGCAAGGCCGGCAGCGCGGTGATCTACTTTGGCGGCAACGCCGAGAACATCGAGCGCCGCCTGCCGCAGCTGGCCCGCACGCTGCCCCACAGCGATATCTACATGCTGGCCTACCGCGGCTATGGCGCCAGCGAGGGCGAGCCCTCCCAGGAGATGATGGAGCTCGACGCCGTGGCCCTGTTCGACGAGGTGCGGCGCCTGCATCCGCTGGCGCCCATCACGGTCATGGGCCGCAGCCTGGGCACCGGCGTGGCGGCCGCCGTGGCCGATGCGCGCAAGCCCGACAGGCTGGTGCTGGTCACGCCGTTCGACAGCATTCTGAACACCGTGCGCGGCATGTACGCCTGGCTGCCGGTGGCGCTGCTGCTGCGCGACCCCTTCGACTCCGCCGCGCACCTGAAGAACTACCAGGGCCCTCTCCTGGTCCTGCGCGCCAGCCACGACGACGTAGTGAGCCCGGCGCGCACTGATGCGTTGCTCAAGAGCCTCAAGGGCAAGGCGGTGGAAGTGCTGGCCCTGCAGCACACCGGGCATTCCAGCATTTTGCGCGCCCCTGCGCTATGGGATGCCGTGGCGCGGTTCGTGAACCCCGTTCGCTAGGCTCCGTCCCTCGTCAAAACGGCAGCGGCAGCTCCCCCTGCCGTTTTTTATTGCCGGATCAAGCGCCGAACAGCGCGGCCTTGAGCGCCTCGGGAATCGGTGCCACCTTGCGCTCGCCCCTGGCCACGAAGACCACGCCGACCTTGCCGCGCGCCACCTCGCGGGCGCTGGCCGTCTCGGTCATGCGAAAGACCAGGTCGAAACCGTATTTGTTGGGGTCTGCCGGCGCCATCTCCACGCGCATGGTCTCGCCGTGAAAGCCTTCGGACTTGTACTGGGCCACGATGTCGCCCACCACCACGCCATGGCCTTGCACATCCGACTCGCGGTAGCCCAGGTGCTTGAAGAAGCGCACGCGCGCCTCGGACACCAGGGTCAGCAACTGGGCGTTGTCCAGATGGCCGCCCTGGTTGACGTGGCTGATGTAGATCTGCATCTCGGTGGAGAACAGAAACTGCGCGGGAAGCTCGAATTGGACGCGGGCCATGGGATATGAGGTGAAGGGAAAGACGGGCTACTTTAGCGGCTGCGACACCCGCTTGCAGCAGAAGGCGCACAGTCCCGCGACGCGCAGCAGGCCCTGTCACATGGCGAGCGCAAAGCCTGCACCCACGATGGCCAGGGCGGCAGAGCGCCCCTGCCACTGTGATGAACCGGTTTTTATGCGCTGCATGTCTGTTTTACCGACACAGGCATGCAGCCCCTGCCCCGTCCTCCGCCGCCTAGAACAGCACGCGGCAGCGGATGGTGCCCGGCACCTGCGAGAGCTTTGCCACGGCCAGGGCCGAGGACTCCACGTCCAGGTCGATCACCACGTAGCCGACCTTCTCGTCGGTGCGCAGGTACTGGCCCGCGATGTTGATACCGTTTTCGGCAAACACCAGGTTGATGGCCGACAGCACGCCGGGCACGTTGTGGTGCACGTGCAGGATGCGGTTCTGGCCCGGGTGGGCGGGCAGCGCCACCTCGGGGAAGTTCACGGCCGAGGTCGTGGTGCCGTTGTCGCTGTACTTGACCAGCTTCTCCGCCACTTCCAGGCCGATATTGGCCTGGGCCTCCATGGTGGAGCCGCCGATGTGGGGCGTGAGGATGGCGTTGTCCAGGCCGCGCAGCGGCGAGGTGAACTCGTCCTTGTTGCTCTTGGGCTCGACCGGGAACACGTCGATGGCCGCACCCAGCAGCTTGTGCTCTTTCAGGGCCGTGGCCAGCGCATCGATGTCGACCACGGTGCCACGCGAGGCATTGATCAGAATGCTGCCCGGCTTCATGGTGGCGATCTCTTTGACCCCCATCATGCCGTGGGTGGACGGCAGCTCGGGCACGTGCAGGGTCACGATGTCGGCCTGGGCCAGCAGGTCGTTCAGCGATGCGGTCTGGCGCGCATTGCCCAGCGGCAGCTTGGTGACTACGTCGTGGAACACCACCTGCATGCCAAGGGCCTCGGCCAGCACCGACAGCTGGGTGCCGATGGAGCCGTAGCCCACGATGCCCAGCGTCTTGCCGCGGATCTCGAAGGAGTTGTCGGCGCTCTTGAGCCAGCCGCCGCGGTGCGCGGACGCGTTCCGTGCCGGCACGCCGCGCAGCAGCAGGATGGCTTCGGCCAACACCAGCTCGGCCACCGAGCGGGTATTCGAGTACGGGGCGTTGAACACCACCACGCCGCGTTCGCGCGCGGCATTCAGGTTCACCTGGTTGGTGCCTATGCAAAAGCACCCCACGGCCACCAGCTTCTGCGCCGCGGCAAAGACCTCCTCGGTCAGCTGCGTGCGCGAGCGGATGCCGACGAAGTGCACGTCGGCGATCTTGCGCTTGAGCTCCTCGCCTTCCAGCGCGCCGGACAGCGCCTCCACGTTGGTGTAGCCCGCATCGTGCAGCACCTTGAGCGCGGAGGGGTGGATGCCCTCCAGCAGCAGAAACTTGATCTTCGATTTGTCCAGCGACGTCTTGGTCATATGCAGGCCCTGCGATCCGTGAAAACCCCATTTGAACGGATCATCTAATCTGCCACGAGGCGTAGGCTCTCCGCCATGGCAGGCTCACGCTACGGATGTTGCATTTGTGCAGCGCACCAGGCGACCGCCATATGCCAGACTGGCGCGAAGAATTCCCTATCTGCAAAGCTTCACGGCGAAAGCAAAGGCTATCTTCCAGATCTGCGGATTTGTAAAAAAATACGACGGGTATTTTGCCTGCCTAGAATTCGCGCATCGTGCGATTGCTTTCAAATCAATAGCTAAAGCACCTTTACCTGCAAGCATCAAGCCAAGGATCTTCTGTAAATTATGAACGTGTTGCGTCGCATCGAAGATGTGTTCGTGCAGCTTGTGCGAGTGCTGCTGCTGGCGTTTTCCGTATTGGCGCTGATTGGCATGGCCTTCTGGCTGTGGAGCCACTACAAGCCCAAGCCGGGCGATGCCACGCCCGCCGCCCAGGTCGCCCTGGACTGGAAGAGCGCCAAGCCCGACCTGAAATACTTGGTGGATGAAACCGCCCGCGACCTGAGCGACGTGGCCGACCAGCCCCCCATGGAAAAGCGCCTGGCCGACCCGGCGCTGCGCCCCAGCTTCCAGAAGGCCGACGGCCTGCTGCGCGGCTTCATCTACTCCGACCCTGCAGCCCGCAAGGCCGTGGAAAAGGACAACAACGGCCAGGGCCTGGCCCCCATCAATGCCTTGCTCAAGGGCGATGCCACGCCTTCGGAAGCCGATGTGCAGCGTCAGATCAAGCTGCGCGAGGAGCGCGAGAACGCCTGCTGCGACGGCGCCACCCGGGACACCTCGGCCGCAGCCGCCGAGGCAACGGCCGAGCCCGCGGCCATGCGCCGCGTGGCCCTGGTCAGCGGCGCTGCGCAAGCGGCCGCGGAGGAGCCCGAGGGCGACGACTGGCTCAACGAACCCGTGGACCTTGCCGCCCAGATCCACGAGCGCGCCCAGGCCGCCGAGTCCGAGCACGGCGCGGGCGCCTATGCGGCCTTCGTCCAGGGACTGCCGGCCGCACTGGAGCAGGTGCTGGGCAACGACAAGCTGGCGGCCAAGCTGCGCGAGCAGCCAGCCCAGCAGATCACCAGCATGCTGCTGCTCAACTACACGCTGTCGTTCGACCGCTCGGCCCAGCGCCTCAGGAGCGAGGACCTCGCTCTCGGCAGGTGGGAGTTCTCCGGCGTGGAAACCGCCTTCGGCGCCATGCTCGTCACCTGCCTGGCCATGGCGGCCATGGTGCTGGTGCTGATCCGCATGGAGCGCCATATGCGCCTCATGAGCCAGCAATCCGGCAACCAATCCTAAACCTGCATCCCCAGACAAAGGCCCGGGGCCTGCGTCCCCGCTTGAGTCTTGATTGAAAAAGGTTTTTTGCCTTTATCCACCAAGCGCCTGCCGCTTCCATATCAGGAGCGGCGCCAGCCCATCATGCGTTCGCGCACGTCTTCCTCTTCGTGCAGCGACTGGGCCACCTTCACCAGGTCGCTGCGGCTGACGATGCCCACCAGCCGCCGCGTCTGCGCATCATCCACCACGGGCAGGCGCTCCAGGCCCCAGGCCGCCATCTGCTGGGACAGGGCGCGGCAGGTGTGATGCGGCAGCGCGAAGGAAACGGAGCTGCCGCTCAGCAGGTCGCCCGCCACGCGCGTCTCGCCGTTCATGTCGTTCAAACTGGCGCGGTCGAGCATGCCCAGGCATGCTCCGGCCGCATCCACCACCGCAAAGGCGCGGTGCTGCTGCGCGGGACCGAACCACTCATGCACCACGCGCGCCAGCGGCGCATTGGCCGGAATGGTCTGCACATTGCGCGTCATCACGGCCTCGACGGGCGTACGCTCCAGCGGATCGACGCCGTATTCGCGATACACATGGCGGCCGCGGCGCGACAGGCGCTCGGTCATGATGGAGCGGTCCATCAGCAGCACCGTGACCCCGTGGGACACGGCACAGGTCAGCAGCAGCGGCAGGAGGGCATCGCCGTCGCCCGTGAGGCCGAAGGCGAACACCGCCGCCGTGAGCGGCGCGCCCAGCACGCACGCCAGCACCGCCGCCATGCACACCAGCGGCCACAGGCCGGGCGAGCCGCCGGGCAGCCATGGCGCGAGCACCGTGCCCAGGCCCGCGCCCATCATCAGCACGGGCGCCAGCACGCCGCCCGAAGTGCCCGAGCCCAGCGCCAGCACCCACATCACGGCCTTGGCCGCCAGCAGCGCCAGGGCCGCGCCGATCAGCAGGCGGCCGGCCAGCAAATCGCCGATCACGTCATAGCCCACGCCCAGCGCGCGCGGCTGCAGCCAGCCACCGATGCCGATGGCTACGGCGCCCAGGGCGGGCCACCACATCCAGTGCACGGGCAGGCGGTGAAAGCCATCCTCCACCGCATACAGAGAACGCGACAGGCCCGCCGCCAGCAAGGCGGCCAGCAGCCCGGCCACCACGCAGGAGCCGAGCGCCGCCAGGCCCGCCGGCTCGGTGTGCAATGGGAACAGGCGGTCGCTTTCGAGCACCAGCGGGCGCAGAAAGCCCGCCGTGGCGCAGGCCAGCGCCACGGGCAGCAGGCTGCGCGGGCGCAGCTCGAACAGCAGCAGCTCCACGGCCAGCAGCACGGCGGCCACGGGCGTGCCGAACACGGCGGTCATGCCCGCCGTGGCGCCGCAGACCAGCAGCGTCTTGCGCTCCGAGGCCGACAGGTGCAGCAGCTGCGCGAGCAGCGAGCCTATGGCCCCGCCCGTCATGATGATCGGCCCCTCGGCGCCGAACGGTCCGCCCGAGCCGATGACGATGCCCGACGACAGCGGCTTGAGCACAGCCACCTTGGGCGACATCAGGCTCTTGCCGAACAGAATGGCCTCGATGGCCTCCGGAATGCCGTGGCCCCGGATCTTGTCGGAGCCGAAGCGCGCCATCAGGCCCACGATCAGCGCGCCGACCACGGGCACCAGGACCACCGCCAGGCCCAGGTGGTGGTCGGCGGGCGAGGTCGGCGCTATGGACAGCGTCTGGAAGAAAAAGAGATTCGTGAAGAAGCGGATCAGCGTGAGCAGCAGCCATGCCGCAGCCACGCCCAGGGCGCCGATGGGGACGGCCAGCAGCGCCAGCAGCGCCAGGCGGGAGTCGGCCGCATAGTCGCGTGCGGCGGGAGGAGCAGGGAAAGTCATGCCCGAATTACATCATAATGTGATGTTTTTCCGCATGACCAAAGCAGCCACCAAAGCCGAACTTGAGGCTTTATCCGAATTCCGCTACCAACTGCGTCGCTTTCTGCGCTTCAGCGAGGAGGCCGCGCAGGCCGAAGGCCTGACCCCGCAGCAATACCAGTTGCTGCTGCACGTCAAGGGCTACCCCGGGCGCGACTGGGCCACCGTGGGCGAACTGGCCGAGCGCCTGCAGGTGCAGCCGCACGGCGCGCTGACCCTGGTGGCGCGCTGCGAGGCGCTGGGGCTGGTGAGCCGCGAAAGCGGCACGGCCGACAAGCGCCAGGTCCTGGTGCGCCTGAGCGCCGAGGGCGAGCAGCGGCTGCTGCGGCTGGCGGCGCTGCACCGGCTTGAGCTGCGCTCGCTCAAGGAGGTGTTCCAGGTCGCCCACATCTCCGCATTCACCGAACAATGGCAATGAGCATCAATGAACATCTGAAGGCGCTCTGGCTGGCACTCCGGCCGGCGCGCATGCGCGTCAATGGGCGCGAACGGCTGCGCGCCTCGCTGGGCGGCGCCCTGGGCATCGCCTTGACGGCGCTGGTATGCCGCGCCTTCGCGCAGGACAACGCCCTCTCGGCCTGGCTGATTGCGCCCATGGGGGCATCGGCCGTGCTGATCTACGCGCTGCCCGCCAGCCCGCTGGCCCAGCCCTGGTCCGTGGTCGGCAGCCATAGCGTGGCGGCGCTGGCAGGCGTGGCCTGCGCGGCGTGGATTCCCGATACGGCTTGGGCCAGCGCGGCGGCCGTGGGCCTGGCCATTGCCGCCATGTTCACGCTGCGCTGCCTGCACCCGCCGGGCGGCGCCACGGCGCTGTTCGCCGTGCTCAGCCATGCCGTGGAGCCGCGCTTCGTGCTGTTTCCCGTGCTGGCGAACGCCGTGCTGATGGCGCTGGCGGGCATGGCCTACAACCGCCTCACGGGTCGGCGCTACCCCCATACGCAGCAGGCTGCGCCACCGCGGTCGGCGCACTTCACCGCGGCGGATTTCGATGTCGCCCTGGCCCATTACAACCAGGTGCTTGACGTGCCGCGCGACGACCTCGAGGCCCTGCTGCGCGCCGCCGAACTCGCCGCCTGGCAGCGCCAGTGGGGAGAGTTGCGCTGCGAGGACGTGATGTCGGCGGACCCGGTGACGGTACGGGCCGAGACCTCCCTGGCCGACGCCTGGGCGGCCATGCGCGAGCGCCGCATCAAGGCGCTGCCGGTGGTGAATGCCGCGCAGCGCGTCGTGGGCATCGTGACCCGGGCCGACTTCATGCGCCACGCGCAGCCGGATGCCCAGCCGCTGGGCCTGGGCAAGCGCCTGCGCACCTTGCTGACGGGCGGCGCGGGCCAGCCCAGGCAGGTCGGCCAGATCATGAGCCGCGAAGTCAGCACCGCGCGCACCAACCAGCGCGTGGCGGAGCTGGTGCCGCTGTTCAGCGAGGATGGGCACCACCACATTCCCATCGTGCGGGAAAGCGGGCGGCTGGCGGGCATACTCACCCAGTCCGACCTGGTGCGCGTGCTCTACCAGGCCGCGCAGCCGCAGTAATCCCGGCGGCAGGCAAGCGGCCCCCGCATGGCGCTCTTGCCCTATTCTTGCCCGATGGATGGCGCGGACTACACTTGGCTGCAAGCCCTGCCCGGATTCAAGAAAGGAGTTGCCATGAACACCCGGTCCGCTCCCAACCTCGACAAGCTGCGCAACATCGTGCAGCGGTTCGGCTCCACCTCGTTCACCACGGCACAGGTGGCCAGCGAATACGACGACAGCCCCGCCAACAGCGACACCACCAGGCTATTCGACGCGCTGCTGGCCCGCCATGCCACGGTGCTGGGCATACAGGCCGTTCACGGCGAGCATTCGGTCTGGCAGGCGGCATGAAGCGCAGCCCGGCCGGCTAGCTCCTGCCGCACAAAAAAACGCCCACCTGGCTACCTGGCCGGTGGGCGTTTTGCTTGTACCGCCAGCCTGCGGCCCGCCACTCATTCGCGCGCGGCGGCATTGCCGGCCCACAGCCGGCGCAGCTGGTCCAATTGCGCATCGAAACGCTGGTTGATGCGCTGCTTTTCCTGGACTTGCTGCTGCAGAAAACGCTGCTGTTCTTGCATGAAGTCGGTGTTCTCCTGCAATTGGCGGCGCAGCTGGGGCGGCGCCTTGCGGGGGTCGTCCTGGTAGAACTCCAGCTCGGCTTCGAGCTTCTTGCGCCGCGCCCCGAGCTCCTGCAGATGGCGCTGGGCCACCGCCATCACGCTGTCCACCTGCTCCAGCGCCTCGGCACGCGCCGCCTCGTGCACGGCCGGCCCGGGATAGCGCAGCAGCAGGGCCTTGTCGCGCGAGCGCTCTTCACGCAGCCGCTGCTGCGCGGCCTGCTGCTGCCGGCGCCGGGCATCCATTTCGGCGCGCTCGTGCTCGGTCAGCGCCGGACCGACACGGCGCAGCTCTATGCCCGTGCTGCCCAGCACGCGCTGGTCGCGGTCCACGCAGTCGGCAATCGGGCGATCGGCCGTGATGCGGTTCCCCCTGGCATCGGTGCAGGCGTAGATGCCGGCGGCAGGCGCAGGCTGCGCCAGCGCCGCGCCGGTCCCGACCCCGCCCAGAACACACAGACCCAGTGCCACATGCCACGCCCGCTTCATGGGATGCCTATGCCTTGTCTTCCACGCCATAGCGCTGGCGATAGGCCAGCACGCGCCCGTGCTGATCGCCGGCATCGCCGCCCCGGGCCTGCAGATACAGCAGCAGGTCGGCCAGCTTGGCAATGGTGCAGACCTCCATGCCCAGCTGGTTGCGCACATACTGCACGGCGCTGTGCGGCACGTCCTGGCCGTTTTCGGTAGCCATTTCCTGGCGGTCCAGCGCAATCGCCACGGCGTGCGGCGTGGCGCCGGCGGCCCGGATGATGGCGATCGACTCGCGCGCGGCCGTGCCGGCCGACATCACGTCGTCGATGATGAGCACGCGGCCTTTGAGCGGGGCGCCCACCAGGGTGCCGCCTTCGCCATGGTCCTTGGCTTCCTTGCGGTTGTAGGCAAACGGCACGTTCCTGCCCTGGCGCGCCAGTTCCACGGCCACGGTGGCCGCCAGCGGAATGCCCTTGTAGGCAGGACCGAAAACCATGTCGAACGCTATGCCGCTGGCCAGAATGGCTTTTGCATAGAATTCAGCCAGACGGGCCATCTTGGCGCCGTCGTCGAACAGGCCGGCATTGAAGAAATACGGGCTCATGCGCCCGGCCTTGGTCTTGAATTCGCCAAAACGCAGCACGCCCGCGTCGACGGCAAACTGCACAAACTCCTGTGCCAGACGGCCCGCGCCGTCTGCCGGTTTCTCACTCACCACCATGGATTCATCCTTGTTCAAATTAACCAGCCTCAACCTCAACGGCATCCGCTCCGCCACGACCAAGGGCGTGGAGGCCTGGATCGCTGCGACTGCGCCAGATTGTATTTGCGTGCAGGAAATCAAGGCCCAGGCACCCGATATGGCCGGGCGCTTCGAGGTGTTGGCCGACATGAAGGGCTATTTCCACTTCGCCGAGAAGAAGGGCTATTCGGGTGTGGGCGTGTATGCGCGCCACGAGCCCAGCGACGTGGTGGTCGGCTTCGGCTCGCACGAGTTCGACGCCGAGGGCCGCTATGTGGAGACGCGCTTCGACACGCCCTCACGCAAGCTGTCCATCATCAGCGCCTATTTTCCCAGCGGCAGCTCGGGCGAGGAGCGCCAGGAGGCCAAGTTCCGCTTCCTCGCCGAGATGCACGCCCACCTGATGCGGATGAAGGGCGAGCGCGAATTCATCCTCTGCGGCGACATCAACATCGCCCACCAGAACATCGACCTCAAGAACTGGCGCGGCAACCAGAAGAACAGCGGCTTCACGCCCGAGGAGCGCGCCTGGATGAGCCAGCTGCTGCACCCCACCGAATCCACGGGCGGCATCGTCGACGTCTACCGCCGGTTGCAACCCGACACCACCGATGCCTGCTACACATGGTGGAGCAACCGCGGCCAGGCCTATGCGAACAACGTGGGGTGGCGCCTGGACTACCACCTGGCCACGCCGGCCACGGCGCTACTGGCGCGCACCGAGGCCATCTACAAGGGCGAGAAATTCTCGGACCACGCGCCCATCACCATAGGCTACGAGATGGCGCTATAAGCCGCTTCTGTTGTCGCGGCCTGCGCCACAAGGATAGCTGTCGGCGCTTGCAAGACCATGGATCTGGATGGTTTCTTATCTCAATCCATAAATCCGCAAGCGCCATTCACTATCTTTTTCAAAGCGCCAGATCAGCTCTCCAGCGCCGTCAGCACCTCGTCCAGCATCTTCTTGGCATCGCCGAACAGCATGCGGTTGTTGTCCTTGTAGAACAGCGGGTTGTCCACCCCGGCGTAGCCCGAGGCCATGCTTCGCTTCATCACGATGGAGTGCCTGGCCTTCCAGACTTCGAGCACCGGCATGCCGGCGATGGGGCTGTCGGGGTCGTCCAGCGCCGCCGGGTTCACGATGTCGTTGGCGCCGATGACCATGGCCACATCGGTGTCCGGGAAGTCCTCGTTGATCTCGTCCATCTCCATCACGATGTCGTAGGGCACCTTGGCCTCGGCCAGCAGCACGTTCATGTGGCCCGGCATGCGGCCGGCCACGGGGTGGATGGCAAAGCGGACTTGAACGCCCTTTTCGCGCAACACCTTGGTGATGTCGTTGACCGTGTGCTGGGCCTGGGCCACGGCCATGCCGTAGCCTGGCACGATGACCACGCTCCTGGCCTCGCGCAGCATCTCGGCCGTCTCGGCCGCGCTCACCGCTACCACTTCGCCTTGCGGCTCCGCAGCCTTGTCTCCCGTGGCCGCCTTCTTGGGGGCACCCGAGCCGAAGCCGCCGGCGATCACGCTGATGAAGTTGCGGTTCATCGCCTGGCACATGATGTAGGACAGGATGGCGCCCGACGAGCCCACCAGCGCGCCGGTCACGATCAGCAGGTCGTTGTTCAGCATGAAGCCGGTGGCCGCGGCCGCCCAGCCCGAGTAGCTGTTGAGCATGGACACCACCACCGGCATGTCGGCGCCGCCGATGGCCATCACCATGTGCACGCCGAACAGCAGGGCGATCACGGTCATCACGATCAGCGGCGTCATGCCGGCCTGCACGTCATGGGCGTTCAGGAACTGCTTGCCGAACCAGATCACCACCAGCAGCGCGGCGAGGTTGAGCCAGTGGCGCGCGGGCAGCAGCAGCGGCTTGCCGCCGATGCGGCCGGCCAGCTTGCCGAAGGCGATCAGCGAGCCGCTGAAGGTGACCGCGCCGATCAGGATGCCGACGTAGATCTCCACCTCGTGGATGGCCTTCTCGGCGCCTTCGAGCCGCACCGAGGTATCGACATAGCTGGCAAAGCCCACGAGGCAGGCGGCCAGGCCGACCAGGCTGTGCATGAGCGCGACCAGCTCGGGCATCTGCGTCATCTTCACGACGCGGGCGGCGTAGAGGCCCACGCCGCCGCCGATGACCAGCGCGGTGACGATCCAGGCCAGCCCTGAGGGGCTGACGCGCGGGCCGAAGACGGTGGCCAGCACGGCCAGCGCCATGCCTATCATGCCGAACAGGTTGCCGCGGCGCGAGGTTTCCGGGTTGGACAGGCCACCCAGGCTGAGGATGAACAGAATGGCGGCGCCGAGGTAGGCCACCGTGGCGAGACTTTGGGACATGTGCGTCTTCCTGCGTTGTTCTTGTGATGGCTTACTTGCGGAACATGGCCAGCATGCGGCGCGTGACGGCAAAGCCGCCGAACATGTTGACGGCCGTGAGCACCAGGGCCGCAAAGGCCAGCCACAGGATCAGCCCCTCGGGCCGGCCGCTCGCACCGGCACCACCCATTTCGGGCGGCGCGATCTGCACCAGCGCGCCGATGGCGATGATGCTGGAGATGGCGTTGGTCACGCTCATCAGCGGCGTGTGCAGCGCGGGCGTCACGTTCCACACCACCATGTAGCCGATGAAACAGGCCAGCACGAACACCGTGAAGTGGCCCAGGAAGGCCGCGGGCGCATAGGCGCCGATCAGCGCGAACAGCAGGGCCGCCACGGCGAAGATGACGACCAGCGCCTTGGCCGGCATGGGCGCGCCCGCGCCATGGCCGTTCTTCTTCTCGGCCACGGGCGCCGCCGCGGCCTTGGGCGCGGGGGCCGGGGCCTGCTTGAGCGGCGGCGCGGGCCAGGTGATCTCGCCATCCTTGATGACGGTGAGGCCGCGGATCGCGTCGTCCTCCATGTTGACGACCGCCCGGCCATCCTTGGCCTTGCACAGCTCCTCGGTCAGGCGCAGCAGATTGGTGGCGTACAGCGTGGACGACTGCTTGGCCAGGCGCGAGGCCAGGTCGGCGTAGCCGATGATGGTCACGCCATGGCGCACCACGGCCTCGCCGGGCACCGTGAGCTCGCAGTTGCCGCCCTGCTCGGCCGCCATGTCCACGATCACGCTGCCGGGCTGCATGCTCTGCACCATCTCGGCGGTGATAAGCTTGGGCGCCGGCTTGCCGGGGATCAGCGCGGTGGTGATGATGATGTCGGCATCCTTGGCTTGGCTTGCATACATCTGGCGCTGCGCGGCCTGGAAGCCCTCGCTCATCACCTTGGCGTAGCCGCCGCCGCCCGCACCGTCTTCCTCGTAGTCCACCTTGACGAATTCGCCGCCCAGCGACTTGACCTGGTCGGCCACCTCGGCGCGCGTATCGTTGGCGCGCACGATGGCGCCCAGGTTGGCCGCCGTGCCGATGGCCGCGAGGCCTGCCACGCCGGCGCCGGCGATGAAGACCTTGGCCGGCGGCACCTTGCCCGCAGCCGTGATCTGGCCGTTGAAGTAGCGGCCGAAGGCATTGGCCGCCTCGATCACGGCGCGGTAGCCAGAGACACCGGCCATGGAAGTGAGCGCATCCATCTTCTGGGCGCGCGAGAGCGTGCGCGGCAGGCAGTCGATGGCCAGCACGGTGGCCTTCCTGGCAGCCAGCTGCTGCATCAGCTCGGGATTCTGCGCGGGCCAGATGAAGTCGATCAGCATGCCGCCTTCGCGCATCAACGCCACTTCGCCCTCGCTGGGCGGGCGCACCTTGAAGACCATGTCCGAAGCGGCCCACAGCGCGGCCGCATCGGGCAATATTTCTGCGCCGGCGGCGCGGTAGGCCTCATCGCTGAAGTGGGCGGCCTCGCCGGCACCGGACTCGACGGCGACCGTGAAGCCCAGCTTGATGAGCTTTTCGACGACGTCGGGCACGGTGGCCACGCGCTTTTCCAGCGGAAAGGTCTCGCGGGGAATGCCTATGCGCTGCGGGGATTCACCACGCTGCGGTGTCGGGCCGGGGCTGGTCTGCATGAAAAGTCTCCTGGAGTTTTGCAATCGTCACACCAGGCCTGAGCGTCTTGCGTGGGCAGCTCCTTCACCTTCACATCCGGCTCAGTCTCGCTCGTTCTGGACGAGCTGCGGGCCGACGGGAAGCGAGCGGCACGGGCAAGGCGCGGCCTGAAATCCTGAAACCGGTATGGGCCGCTTCGATGGAGCGTTTGCCCGCTGCAGCACAGATGCTTTGTAGCAGACCGCGTCCAATCGGGGCAGCCCTGTCTGCGCTGGCGCGTATGCAGATGCCGGGACGACCCGGGCGGGCATTTTTGATGCCCACGGCCGTCATGGCATGCTTGCACAGTTGCGTTCGCCAGCGCGAAGGCTACGCAATCACCTGAAAATTACAAGTCACCATGTTGCAATACCACACCATCCCCGTCACCGCTTTCCAGCAGAACTGCTCGCTGGTCTGGTGCGACCAGACCCTGGACGCGGCCGTCATCGATCCGGGCGGCGATCTCGAGCAGATCGAATGGGAAGTCGAGCGCCTGGGCCTGGCGCTCAAGGCCATCTGGCTCACGCACGCCCATATCGACCATGCGGGTGGCACCCGCGAGCTGGCCGACTCGCGGCAGCTGCCCATCATCGGCCCGCATCCGGGCGACCAGTTCTGGATCGAAGCCCTGCCCCAGCAGGGCGCGATGTTCGGCTTCCCGCACTCCGAGCCCTTCACGCCCACACGCTGGCTGCAGGACGGCGACACGGTGACCATAGGGCAGGAAGCCCTGAACGTGCGCCACTGCCCCGGCCACACGCCCGGCCATGTGGTGTTCCACGCGCCGCAGATCGAGCGCTGCTTTGTCGGCGATGTGCTGTTTGCCGGCAGCATTGGGCGCACGGACTTTCCCCAGGGCAACCACGAGCAGCTGATCTCCAGCATCGTCCAGCGCCTGTGGCCCATGGGCGACCGGACGGTGTTCATCCCCGGCCACGGCCCCGAAAGCAGCTTCGGCCGCGAGCGCAAGATGAACCCCTACGTCAGCGGTACATAACACCCCCTGAGGCGCTTGGCGCCTGCTACAGCCATTGATACTGGCGCGCTCCAAGCGCGGGACGGCCAGCAAGGGCCGCCCCGCAGCAAAGGCCGTCGTCCCCCTCGGGGGGAAGCCGCGCAGCGGCTCAGGGGGGCTAGGGCCTGTCATCAATCAATATCCCCTTTGGACTTGAAGGCCAAAGGCCCGAACCCAGGTGAAGTGGCATGACCAGAAGATATGCCATTGGCGATGGCCCATGGGA
>NZ_BMEU01000032.1 GCF_014637085.1 Comamonas phosphati
TCCCATGGGCCATCGCCAATGGCATATCTTCTGGTCATACCACTTCACCTGGGTTCGGGCCTTTGGCCTTCAAGTCCAAAGGGGAGATTGATTGATGACAGGCCCTAGGAAGAAAATTATTTAAACAATAAATTTTAACTAGATTGTTGTTTCAAAATGTATTTTTGATCGATTTTGTGTACACATGGTTTTCCCATGGAGATCAAACTCATATTGTTGAGCATTGGCTCAAAAAACAAGGCGCACGCGGCGCCTTGTCGTCGAGGATGAGAGCTGGTCTTCAAAGACCGATTTCTTTGGCGTAGGCCTCGCGCGCCTTCACGCCGGTGGCGGTGAAGTCCGTGAACACGCCGTCTATGCCCAGGCGGAAGTAGGCCAGGAACTCCTGCACGGGGTCGCCCCGGTAGATGCCGGCCAGGCGTCCGGGTTCGTTGCGGAAGGTGAAGCTGTGCACCACCAGGCCGGCCTTGTGCGCATTGGCAATGAGGCCGGTGTCCCTGAGCGTGTTCACATCCTTGAGGCCTGCGCCGGCCTTGTAGGGCACGACGGAATGGGCCAGCACCTCGGGCTTCCAGGGACCTATGCCGTCGGCGTACTGCTTGATCTCGGCCAGGCCCGCGGGCATGAGCATGGCGCCGAAGGTGCGCGCGTCGCCGGCCAGCGTCCAGCTGTAGGGGCGGCCGCTGATGAAGGTCCACTCATCGCTGGTGATGAAGATCATGGAGCCGTCCTGGTAGTCGATGTCGTTGCCGTCGATCAACTGCACGCCCTTGGCCTGCATGCCGGCCTTGCGCAGGTACTTCAGGCTCTCGGGGTCGAAGCTCTGGATGTAGATCGGCGCGTCCTTGGCGTTGAGATTGTTTTTCTTGAGCAGGGCCATCACCGCGTCCTCGAATGGATGCGAGCCCGGCACGCCGCAGCCGTTGGCGATGGCCTGCTGGTTGTTCCAGTACGGGTTCTTGGTCTCCGCATAGACCGCGATGCTGCGCTTTTGCTCCTTGCTCTTGGCGGCCGCGATGTCGATCACGTCCTGGGCGCTGATCAGCGGCAGCTTGCCGTTCCACTCGGTGGGGCGCTCGCTGGCGTTGTCCAGGATCTTGCCCGCCAGCAGGGTGCGCAGCTCGTCCAGCGTGAAGTCGCTGATGGACCAGTCATTGCTGTGGTCCTCGCCGTCGACCACCAGGGGCTTGAGCACGGACTTGGGGTCGTTGGCATCGATCTGGTCGCTCAGGTATTTGGCGGGGCCATCGGCGGGGCTGTTCACGGCGTATTTCACGTTCACCCAGACGCCGGCGGTGGTGCGCTTGCGTGCGGCAACGCCGGCATTGGTTTGGGCCACGTCGATGACGTTGGTGCTGTCGCTGAGCCAGGCGTTGTGGCGCGCCACCAGCTGGCAGTCGCGCGTCATGTGCATGTCCAGCTCCAGCATGTCCGCGCCGGCGTCGGCGGCCTTCTCGTAGGCCATGCGGGTCTGCTCGGGATACAGGCCGGACAGGCCGGACAGGCCGCGATGCGCGATCACCTGCGGCGCTGGCCGTCCAATGTCTGGTAGCGGATGGGATCGTCCCCGCCGCCGCAGGTGGTCAGGGCCAGCGCTGCGAGCAGCGTGGCGCAGAGGGCGGAAAGTCGCAAATGGGGTGCAGATGGCTTCATGGGGAGGGCTGGACTGGTTGGTGCATGGAGCACGTATGCGTGCCATCCGGACCCTAGACACAAAGCGTGTCAGCGGCGTGAAACTGGCGCAGCCGCTCTGGGAGCTCAAATCCCCAGCAGCTTGGCCACGTAGTCCGCGTCCTTGTCGCCTCGGCCCGAGAGGTTGACGAGGAGGTGCTGGTCCCTGGGCAGCGTGGGCGCCACGCGCATGGCCCAGGCCACGGCGTGGGCGCTCTCCAGCGCGGGGATGATGCCTTCCACGCGCGACAGCGTCATGAAGGCGTCGAGGCATTCCTTGTCGCTGGCAATCTCGTACTGCACGCGGCCCAGGTCCTTGAGGTAGCTGTGCTGTGGCCCCACGCCGGGGTAGTCGAGGCCCGAGGCGATGCTGTGCACGGCGGCGGGCGTGCCGTCGGCGTTCTCCAGCACGTAGCACTTCATGCCATGGATCTCGCCGGGCTTGCCCATGGTCAGCGTGGCCGCATGGCGGCCGGGCCTGTCCGTGCCTTCGCCCGAGGGCTCCACGCCCACGAGGCGCACGGATTCGTCGCCCAGGAAGGCCGTGAACATGCCCATGGCATTGCTGCCGCCGCCCACGCAGGCGGCCACATGGTCGGGCAGCCTGCCGTATTTGGCCTGGAACTGCTCGCGCGCCTCGCGGCCGATGATGCTCTGGAAGTCGCGCACCATCATCGGGAACGGGTGCGGGCCGACCACGGAGCCGATGGCGTAGAGGTAGTCCGTGGGGTTGGTCAGATACTCCTCGAAGGCGCTGTCCACCGCTTCCTTGAGCGTGGCCGCGCCGCGCGTGACGGGCACCAGCTTGCAGCCCAGGATGCGCATCTTGGTGACGTTGGGGTGTTCCTTCTCGATGTCCACCTGGCCCATGTGGATCTCACAGGGAATGCCCACCAGCGCGCAGGCCGTGGCCAGCGCCACGCCGTGCTGGCCGGCGCCGGTCTCGGCGATCACCTTCTTCTTGCCCATGAACCTGGCCAGCAGGGCCTCGCCCAGGCAATGGTTGATCTTGTGCGCGCCCGTGTGGTTCAGGTCCTCGCGCTTCAGGTGGATCTGCGCGCCGCCCAGCTGCGCGGACAGGCGCCGGGCATGGAAAATGGGGCTGGGCCGGCCCACATAGTCGGCAAACAGCTGGGCCAGCTCGTCCTGGAAATCCTGGCGCTGCGCGATCTCGGCATAGGCGGCCGAGATATCGTCCATGGCCTGCTTGAGATGGGGCGGCACCAGCTGGCCGCCATAGGGGCCGAAGAAGCCATTGGCATCGGGCATGGCGGCGGGATTCTGGGTCATCTGTTGTCTCCTGGGGTGTTAGATAAGGCGCGAAAGCGCATTCATACCATAGGCCATGGATTTTTCATGAAAATGGCCTCAAAGGCTTGCATGGTGAGCGCTGGCTGCTCATGAATTTGCGGTCTTTGGATACGGCTGCAGGCTGCAACACAATAGCGGCATGAAAGCCAGCGCCCTCCGCGACATCGTTTTTGCCCATGCCATAGAAACCGCGCCGCCCCATGAGGCCCTGCCCACGGCCGCGCGCTGCGACGCCATCACGCAGGAAAGTCTGCACGCCCTGGGCAAAAGCAGCAGGAGCGGCGAAGGCCAGCGCGCGGCGTTTGCCGCTTTTCTGCAGGAGCGGGCACTGCGCGTCATTGCGGCGGCGCAGCTGTCCGCCGAGATCCGTGCGCTGCGCCAGCATGCGGCCGGCGTTTCGCGCTGGGCGGTGGTAAGCGTTCTGGCAGCGGCTTTTGCCCTGGGCTATGCGGGCCATGCGATCACCGATCCGCATCGCGTGGACCTGCTCTCGCCATCGCTGATCGCCGTGGTGCTCTGGAATCTGCTGGTCTATGTGCTGCTGCTGTTGAACGGCCTGCGCGGCCTGTTGCGGGGCAAGCCTGCGGCGGCCGGGCCGCTGTTGCCGGCGCGGGGTGCGACGGCAGCGGCTTCATCCGGCGCTGCCGGTTGGCTGCAGAAGCTGCAGCTGAAGAGGTCGCAGCTGGCGGGCACGGGCCTGCGCAGAATGGCGCTGAGCTTCGAGCGCAACTGGTGGCAGCTCAACCAGCGCCCGCGCCGGGCGCAGTGGCTGATGTGCCTGCACCTGGGCGCGGCCATGCTGGCAGCGGGAGCGCTGGCCTCGCTATGGGTCACGGGCCTGACCAGGGCCTACCTGGTGGGCTGGGAAAGCACGTTTCTGGCGCCCTCGGTCGTGCAGGCCTGCCTGAACCTGCTGTTCGCGCCGGTCCATCATCTGCTGGGCACCGCGCCCTGGGGCCTGGACGAGATCCGTGCCCTGCAGGGCTGGATGCCAGGCGGGCTGGGCCATCCCACGGAAGGCGAGCGCTGGGTGCAGCGCTACACGCTGCTGCTGGGACTCACCGTGCTGGCGCCGCGCCTGCTGCTGGCGCTGTGGCAGGCCCTGCGTGCGCGCTGGCTGGCCAACCATATGGAGCTGCCGCTGCAGCAGCCGTATTTCCAGAAGCTGCAGCGCGACTGGGCGGGGCGTGCCACGGTGCTGCAGCTGCTGCCCTACAGCCTCGAAATCACGCCGCAGCGCCAGGCTGCGTTGCAACGCCATGTGGCGCTGCGCTATGGCGCGGGGGCGCAGCTGAAGCTGCTGCCCACGCTGGCCTATGGCGCAACCTTGCCGTCCTCGGTGGAGGCAGCCGATGGAGTGCAGCGGGTCCTGCTGCTCAATATGGCTGCCACGCCCGAGGCCGAAATCCACGGCGAGCTGCTGAGCCAGATGCAGCGGCGCTGGGGCGTGCATGCGGATGTCTGGCTGTGGGCCGCAGACTTCGCTGCCCGCAACACCGGTGCGGTGGCGCGCGTGCGTGAACGCGAGCATCTGTGGCTGGAATTTGTACGCCAACATGCACGCGATGCCGGCCTGGCGGCCCAGGTGGTCACCGACGAAGAAGCACAGACATGAGCACGGAAAAAAACGCGGAAAAAACCAACATGGAAGAACCATGGCCATCTGCTGCGGAGTTTTCTGCCGGCGAGCGCCGGAGCATCCAGTGGTGCCTGCTGTCGCACACCAATATCGGCAAGACCACGCTGACGCGCACGCTGGCCCGCGACGATGTGGGCGAGATCGAGGATGCGGCCCATATCACCAGCCAGTCCGAGCGCTATCTGCTGCAGACAAGCGGGCAGGGCGACGAGCTGTGGCTGTGGGATACGCCGGGCTTCGGCGATTCCGTGCGGCTGTACGAGCGCCTGCGGCAGCACTGCAACCCCTTGGGCTGGTTTCTCTCCAACGTCTGGGACCGCTGGCACGACAAGCCCTTCTACCTGAGCCAGCGCGCGCTGCTGGCCGCGCGCGACCATGCGGACGTGATGCTGTATCTGGTCAATGCCGCCGAAGACCCGGCCGATGCGGGCTACTGGAGCGCGGAGATGCAGATCCTGCGCTGGCTGGACAAGCCCGTCATCGTGCTGCTCAACCAGATCGGCAGCGACACCACGCAGGAGCAGACCCAGGCCGACCTGCAGCGCTGGCGCACGGCCACGCAAAGTTTTGCGGACACGGTGCGCGAGGTGCTGGTGCTCGATGCCTTCACGCGCAGCTGGTGGCACGAGCGCCGCATGATGCAATCGATCGCGCCGCTGCTGCCGGAGGGCAAGCAACCGGCCTACCGGCGCCTGCTGCAGGCGCGCGAGGCCAGGCAGCAGCAGTGCGAGCAGCAAAGCCTGCAGGCGCTGGCGCAGCAACTGGTGGCCACGGCGCAGCTGCAGGAAAGCCAGGACCCGGCCCAGGGCAAGCTGCTGGCGCGGGCCTGGCAGGCGCTGAGCGGCAAGGTGGCGGCGACGCTGGGTGGGAAAGCTGCCGGGCAGGATGCAGACCTGCCTTCGGATCCCCAGGCCCAGGCGGCGATACGCAAGCTGCTGCAGTCCGTGCAGCAGGCCGATGTGCAGGCCACGCAGCGCCTGCTGGAGCTGCACCAGCTGGACGGCCTGGCGGCCAGCCAGATACAGGAGCAGCTGCGCAGCCAGCTCCAGGTCAGCGCGCCCATCGACCCCCAGGCTGCGGGCCTGTGGGGGGCGCTCACGGCCGGCGCGGCCACGGGCCTGGGCGCCGACCTGGTGGCTGGCGGGCTGACGCTGGGCACGGGGGCGCTGGTGGGAGCCCTGGTGGGCGCCGTGACGTTTGCGGGTGCCGCCTGGGGCAGCAACAAGGTGCTGGACCGCGATGCGCAGCGCTTCCAGCTATCGGGCGAGTACCTGACGGCGCTGGCGGGCCAGGTGCTGCTCAAGTACCTGGTGATCTCCCACTTCGGCCGCGGCCGGGGCCGCTACTCCAGCCCCTGTGCGCCACGGCACTGGAACGAGGCGGTCCAGGCTGCCGTGTCCGCGCATGCGCAGCAGTGGTCGCAAGGCTGGGAGGCGCTGCGTGCGCCGCAGCCGGCCGGCGAAGACGCTGTGGCCGAAGTGCAGCGCCTGCTGCAGGACTGTCTGGGCCAGATCATGGAGCGGCTATACCCCGAGCTCAACTCCTGAGCTGTGGAGCCAAACCTCCGTCAATCCATTGCATACAATCGATGATTGCTATCGTTTTGATATAGGCGCCAGCGTGGCCCGCAGCCGGCCGCCGGCATCGCTGGGCGGCACGGGTGTGATTTCCAGCGAGCGCTCCACGGTGCCTATGTGTTCCACCAGCAAGGCCTTGGCTTCTCCGGTGTCGCCTCGCTCCAGGGCCGCGACGATGCGCTCGTGCTCGGCGCAGGACTGGCTGGCGTTGTGCGTGGACTGGTATAGCGTGGCCGCCAGCGTGGTGCGTGCCGTCAGGTCACGCAGCGTGTCGGCCAGCAGCTTGTGGCCCATCTGCTCGGCCAGGCAGACATGGAAATCCGCCAGCAGAAAGGCGCGCATGGCGTTGTCCGCACCGGCAATGGCCTTCTGCTCCTGGGCGATGTGGCGGCGCAGCTGGGTGATGACGCGCTGCAGCGGCTTGCCGGCCTCCTGCAGGATGCCGGTTTCGATGATGCGCCGCGCAGCGAAGGCATCCTTGGCCTCGGCGGCCGAGGGCTCCACGACATACCAGCCGCGGCGCGGGCGCACTTCGACGAAGCCCCGGGCCTGCAGTTGCATCAGCGCCTCGCGCACCAGCGTGCGGCTCACTCCGTACAGGTCGGCCAGTTCCTGCTCGCCCAGGCGTTCGCCGGGGGCCAGTTTCTTGGCCAGGATGGATTCCACTACCTGGTGGGCTATCTGGGTCTGATTGCTGCTCATGGGACAAGATTACGTGATGATCCGCGGCTGCGGGGGAAACCGGGGCTGGCTGGTGCGCCATAGTCAGCGGGACAGGGCCAGCATGCCGCCATGCGGCTCCAGCTTGAAGCTGGCCACGGTGTGCGAGAGATGATGGGCCTGTTCGTTGAGCACGGACGAGGCCGCCGTGGACTCCTCCACCAGCGCCGCGTTCTGCTGGGTGGCGAGGTCCATCTCGGCCACGGCCTGGTTGATCTGGCCTATGCCCGCGCTTTGCTCGGTCAGCGTGCCGCTGATTTCGCCGATGATCTGCGCCACGCGCTGGATGCCGGCCACGATTTCCTCCATGGTCGAGCCGGCGTCGCGCACGCGCTCGGTACCGGCAGCCACGCTGTTGCCGGAGGCATCGATCAGCGCCTTGATTTCCTTGGCCGCCGTGGCGCTGCGGTGCGCCAGGCTGCGCACTTCGGATGCCACCACGGCAAAGCCCCGGCCTTGGTCGCCGGCGCGGGCCGCTTCGACGGCGGCATTGAGCGCGAGGATATTGGTCTGGAAGGCGATGGAGTCGATCACGCCGATGATCTCGCCGATCCTGGCCGAGGCATCCGAGATCTCGCCCATGGTGCTGACGGCCCCCGCCACCACGGCGCCGCCCCGGGTCGCCGACGCGCGGGCGGAATGAGCCAGGCGCGTGGCCTGGGCCGCGGCTTCGGCGGACTGCCTGACGTTGGCGGTGAGCTGCGACAGCGAGGCCGCGGTCTCCTGCAAATGGCTGGCCGAGCCTTCGGTGCGGTTGGACAGGTCCTGGTTGCCGGCCCTGATTTCGTCGGTGGCGGTCGCCATGGATTCGACGCCGCCGCGCACCTCCTTGAGCACCGTGCCGATCTGCTCCACGAAGGCATTGAAGGACGAGGCGATCTGGGCCACTTCGTCCTGGCCGCTGACGGGCAGGCGCTGCGTGAGGTCGCCGCCACCCGAGCCGATCTTGTCCATGGCGTCGCGCACCTGGGACAGGCGCCGGAAGGACTTGGCGGTCAGCGTGGCCGCCGCGGCGGCGGCAATCAGCGCCAGCAGCACGATGGCGGTGGCCAGCGTCTGCAGCACGCTGCGCAGGCCGGCCGTGGCCTCGGCCTTGTCCAGCGCCACGACCAGCAGCCAGTCCGTGCCCTGGATGGCGCGCGCCTTCAGCAGCTTGGCTTCGCCGGCCAGATCCACCTGCAGCGGCTGCGTGGCCCCGGCCAGCGACGACAGCACGGCCGGCGTGAGCCGCGGCGAGATCTCGGACGCAGGCTTGAGGATGAGCTTGCCATCCGCATGGGCCAGGACCTGGCCGTCGACGCTGACGACAAAGCCCAGGCTGCTGGGCGTGGGGTGGATGGCGGCCACCACGTCGCGTACGCCCTCCAGCGGAACGGCGCCGTTGAGCACGCCTTGCAGCGTGCCGTTGCGCAGCATGGGCGCGACAAAGGCCACGAAGGGCTGGCCCGTCGTGGAGTCGCCATAGGGCTTGGTCACGGTCAGCTTGCCGGCCTGCACGGCCGCCTGGTACCAGGGGCGGGCCGTGGGGTCGTAGCCGGCGGCGGCCTGCGTGGTGGTTTTGAAGCTCTTGTCCTCCCAGCCCACGGTGGTCACGGGAAAGCCGCCGGCCTGCCCCATGTGCGCGGCAAAGCCCTGCGGGTCTCCGTGCTCGATCACCGCCGCGGCGGCGTTCACGGCCATGGCCTTGGAGGCCACCCATTGGTCGATGGCCATGGCGTTGCCCGCCGCAATGGCATCCAGGTCCTGCTCGATGGTCTGGAAGGTGCTGGCGCGCGTGATGGCATAGGTGGCCGCGCCGGTCACCGCCAGTGCGCAGACGACCGTGGTCGTGCTGATGAGAAGAATCCTGGTGCGTAGGGACTTGAGCATTGGGTGCGGGGAGTGTGGCCGTGCTTTCGGAGAGCAAAAGGTGAGGCGGCATTTTGAGGTCTTGCACGCCTCAAAATGCCGCCGGCGGTGAAGGAGCGGCCTCAGATGCCAGGCCTTGCCAGGCTTTCGCGCTCCAGCGGCAGCTGGCCGTCGAGCACGGCATGGGCGCGCTCGCGGTCGATATCGCCCTCCCAGGCGGCGATCGCCACCGTGGCCACGCAGTTGCCGATCAGGTTCCCCAGGGCGCGGGCAATGCCCATGAACCAGTCCACCGACAGCACCAGCACCAGGCCGATCGCGGGAATGGCGGGAATCGCATGCAGCGTGGCGGCGAGCACCACGATGGCCGAGCCCGGCACGCCGTGGGCGCCCTTGGAGGTGACCAGCGCAATGGCCAGGATGGTCAGCAGGTCGGACATGCTGATCGGCGTGTTCGTGGCCTGGGCGATGAACACGGCTGCCAGCGTGATGTAGATCGAGAACGCGTCCAGGTTGAACGAGTAGCCGGTGGGAATCACCAGTCCCACGGTGGAGTCGCGCACGCCCATGTTGCGCAGCTTGGCCATGATCTGGGGCAGCACGCTGTCGGACGAGGTGGTGGCGAAGACGATGGTCAGTTCCTCGCGCAGGTAGCGCAGCAGCTTGATCAGGCTGAAGCCCGACAGGCGCATCACCAGGCCCAGCACCACGAACACGAAGATCAGCACCGCGATGTAGAACAGCGCCACCAGCATGCCCAGCTGCTTGAGCGAGCCGATGCCGTACTGGCCCACGGTGAAGGCGATGGCACCGAGCACGCCCAGCGGTGCCAGCTTGATGATGATGCCCATGATCTTGAACAGCACCAGGGACAGCGTGTCCACCAGGTCGGAGACGGGCTTGCCGCGCTCGCCCAGCAGGGTCAGTGCGCAGCCGAACAGCACGGCGAACAGCAGCACCTGCAGCACATCGCCCTTGGCGAAGGCTTCCACCACGGTGCTGGGGATGAGCTTCATCAGGAAGTCCACCGTGCCGCCGCTGGTCAGCTTGTCGGCATTGCTGGCATAGGCCGCCATGGCCGAGGGATCGAGCTTGCTGGTGTCCACGTTCATGCCTACGCCGGGCTCGAACACAAAGGCCAGCACCAGGCCCAGGCCCAGGGCGATGGTGGTCAGCACCTCGAAGTAGATCAGCGACTTCACGCCCACGCGGCCCACGCGCTTGAGGTCGCCCGCGCCGGCAATGCCGTGCACGACCACGCAGAACACCAGCACGGGGATGATCATCTTGATCAGCTTGATGAAGCCGTCGCCCAGCGGCTTGAGCTTGACGGCGAAGTCAGGAGCCAGGAGCCCGGCGAGCACCCCGACGATCAGGGCGATCACCACCTGCCCGAAAAGTGATTTTGCAAAACGGCGCATGTCTACCTCTGTTATTGGTCAATCTTGTATGCAATAAATCTTGTCGTTGCATACAAGAATGTAGACAAGTGGATTGCAAAAAAATATAGGGATTTCCTGAGCATGCGGGGGCTTCCTTGGTAAAAGTGCCTTGCTTTTTTTAGGCATTCCCGGAAATGAAAAAGCCAAGGCGGATGCCTTGGCTTTTCGCGGGAGATGCGGCCGGGGCCGCAGCATGCCGAACTCATGAACAGTTCTGAGTTCTGCTCGTGGGCGCGGGCCTGGATGAAGAGCAAGGCGATCACGCCCAGCGCCGTGCGCGCCATCCGCCAGGCGCCGTAGAAGCCGCCTAGCACCCGGTTGGCATGCCTCCGACGGCCGATCAGGACAGGCGCAGGATGGGTGATGGCACCGAAGCCGGCCTGTTGCACCGCGCCGGCATTCCCGCCGTGGCCTGCGGGCGCTTCCTGCCCGAGCCGGGCCAGTGGCTGTAAGCCGGGAGCCACAGCGGCACAGACCATTTCCTGCGGCTTTTCCCGGTGCTTGCCGGCTTGCAGTTTGCGAGGGCTTGTAGCACCATGTGTTTGTCATATCTCTGTGACAAATTGAAACAATACCCATTCACGCTAGGAGCGGATCTATGCGCAACACCTGGAAAGTTTGGCTGGCCTCGGCCTTGATCACTGGTTCGTTTGCAAGCTTTGCCCAGACCCCGGCTGCCGCGCCGGCTGCGGCCGGCATGCAGACTTTTGTGTGCAAGGATGGCAGTACGACGAGCGCCGCCACGTCCCAGGGCGCCTGCAAGGGACACAAGGGCATAGACAAGGACGCCACGGCCAAGGCGGCTGGTGGCGCCCCGGCTGCTGCGCCGGCCGCAGCTCCTGCGGCCAAGGCCGCGGCCCCTGCAGCGGCAGCGCCTGCGGCCGCGCCGGCCACCAAGTCGGCCAAGGCGCCTGCCGCCGCACCGGCTCCCGGCGGCGGCCCCGGCAAGGTCTGGGTCAATGAAAACACCAAGGTCTATCACTGCCAGGGCGACCGCTACTACGGCACGACCAAGAGCGGCAAGTACATGACCGAAGCCGAGGCCAAGGCCGCTGGCGCCCACGCCGCCAAGGGCAGCAAAGCCTGCTCTTAAGCAGAACGGCCTGAGCGGCTGAGCCGCTTCCTCCGAATCCAATGCGCCAGTCCGCACCTGCAGGCTGGCGCATGGTTTTTTTGCCGCCGGGCCGCCCCAAGGCAAAAAGTGGCCCCCTCCGGGGGGCAGCGGCTACACGCTAGTGAGCAAGCGTGGGGGCATTTTTTGGGGCCCGGGTTTCAGGCCGGCACGTCCTTCCACTGGCCCGGCGCCAATCCTTCGATCGAGTACGGGCCTATGGCTGCGCGCACCAGCCGCAGCGTGGGGTGGCCGACGGCGGCCGTCATGCGGCGCACCTGGCGGTTCTTGCCCTCCCGGATGACCAGCTCTATCCAGCAGTCCGGAATATTCTGGCGCACGCGTATCGGCGGGTCGCGCTCCCACAGCGCAGGGGCGGGCTCCAGCCGGCGCACGCGGGCGGGCAGGGTTCTGCCGTCCCGCAGCTCCACGCCGTCGCGCAGGGCCTGCAGCGCCGCAGCGTCGGGAAGGCCCTCGACCTGCACCCAGTAGGTCTTCTCCATCTTGTGGCGCGGGTCCGCGATGCGGGCCTGCAACGGGCCGTTGTTGGTCAGCAGCAGCAGGCCTTCGCTGTCGGCATCAAGCCGACCGGCCGCATGGACGCCGGGCACGTTGATCCAGTCCTTGAGCCCTTGCCAGCGCCCCTCGGGCGTGAACTGGCTGAGCACGCCATAGGGCTTGTTGAAGCACAGCAGCCGCATGGGCTCCTGCGGGCCGGCAGCAGCCACGATCGGGCCGTGAGGAGGACGGCGGGGAGGGCGTGAGAAACGGGAAGACATGGGAGGGCGAGCATAGCCGGCGCGCTCGCGGCGTGGCGCCGCATGGATATCTGCTGCGGCGCCGGGCAGGCCTTGGAACGCGTTCTGATCCAGGCTGGAGCGGTGCCTTCCGACAGATCGTGGGCGCGGCGCGGCACACAATAGCTGCCATGGCTTTTGACCTTTCCTCGCTGCACAGGCGCGCCCGCCCCCTGCTGCGCTTCGTGCAACCGCTGATCGACGCCACCCAGCTGTGGCTGCGGGCCGACGGGCCGCGCATGAGCGCCGCCATGTCGTTCTACGGCATTCTGAGCCTGGCGCCCCTGCTGGTCGTCGTCGTGGGCCTGCTGGGCTGGTGGCTGGACCGCAGCTATGTGGAGAGCACGCTGATCGAGCAGGTGCAGGGCGTGGCCGGCGAGCGCGTGGCCCAGGTGGTGCGGGGCGCGCTGGCCAGTGCCAAGCGGGCGGACGAGGGTTCTCTGGCCTCGGCCCTGGGCCTGGTGATGATGATGTCCGGCGCCACGGGCGTCTTCGTGGAACTGCAGGCCTCGCTAGAAAAGCTCTGGAGCGTGGGCGAGCCGCCGGTCGCCAGGCAGCGGGCCGCCTGGTGGAGCCTGGCCATGGCGCGCCTGCGCGGCCTGTCCTATGTGGGCGGCCTGGGCTTTCTGCTGCTGGTGTCCATGCTGCTGTCCACCATCATCCAGCTGCTGACCAAGTGGGCTGGGGACCAGCTGCAGCTTGTGCCGCTGGGGTCGCTGATCCGCGTGATCAACGAAAGCGTTTCCTTCGTCATCGAAGTCATCCTGTTCCTGGGGCTGATGCGCATGGGCCAGGGCGTCAAGCCGCGCATGCGCCATCTACTGTGGGGCGCCGTGATGGGGGCCGTGCTCTTCACCCTGGGCAAGCAGGGGCTGGCCTGGTATCTGTCCACGGCGGCCGTGGTTTCGGCCTATGGCGCAGCGGGCTCGCTGGTGGTGGTGCTGATGTGGTTTTACTTCACCTCGGCCGTGCTGCTGTTTTCGGCGGCCACGGCCAAGGCCTGCCACCGGTCGGACATGCGCCTGGCCAAGCTGCTGGGGCGGTACGGCAGCGTCGGTGAAAATACATGAAGCGCCGGGCACCGGCGCTTGGCGGCCCTGTGCCGATGGCTGTCTTTTTCCATTCACAACAACAAAAACCATGGACCGATTACTGACCATGCGGGTGTTCCAGTCCGTGGCCGACGAAGGCGGCTTCTCCGCCGCCGCCCGGCGCCTGGACATGTCCGTGCCCACCGTCACGCGCCTGGTGGCCGATCTGGAAGAACACCTGGGCACGCGCCTGCTGCAGCGCACCACGCGCAGCGTGAGCCTGACCGAGGCCGGCGATGCCTATCTGGAGCGCGTGCGCGGCATCATCAACGATGTGGACGATGCGTTCTCCATGGCTCAGGCGCACACGGCGGACCTGTCGGGCACGGTGCGCGTGCTCATGCCGCCGGTCTTTGCCGAGCATGTGCTGGCGCCGCTGGTCAACCAGTTCCATGCGCAATACCCCAAGGTCACCATCGACGTGTTCGTGGAATCGGCCACCGAGGCCGCGATAGGCGAGTACGACATCACCTTGGTCAGCGTGTCCGAGGGCTACAACGGCAATGTGATCGCCCGGCCCATCATCAGCACCTACGGCCTGGCCTGCGCCTCGCCCGAATACCTGAGAAAGTTCGGCACGCCGCTGCATCCCAGCGAACTGGCCGCGCATCAGGTGCTGCTGCGCCGCTCGCTGCTGACGCGCGGCGATCTGCTGCACATGCACCGCATCGACAACCTGCGCGAGGAAGTCCCCGTGACGGTGTCGCCGATGCTGGTGGCCAACCACACGGGCACGCTGCTGCGCGCCACGCTGGACGGCGCGGGCATCAGCACCCAGCCGCTGGATCTGATCGCCCGCCACCTGAGTGCGGGCAGGCTGTGCCATGTGCTGCCGCAATGGACCAGCGGCGTGTTCACGCTGTACGCCACGCTGCCCTCGCGCAAGTTCACGCCTGCGCGCGTGCGGGCCTTTCTGGACTTCCTGGTCGAGCACACGCGCGGCAGCACCGCCGCCGCCCTGCCGCCCGGCTTTCCCACGCTGCCGCTCACGCAGTGATCAGCCGCCCGGGGCCTTCAAGGCGACCCGGGTTGTCATCTGCCTGCCATCTGCGTTACTCCGCATGCCGGCATCGGGTGCTCCCGCCCGGGCTGTACCCGCTGGCGCAGAAAGTCGGCCGATACAGTCGACCGATACCGGGCGGGCCGCCGGTTTGTTCAGCGACAAAAAAGCCTGCGCGCGCAAGGGCGGGCAGGTCTTGGGCGGAGGCAGCGCAGAAGCTGCCCCGCGGTCTTGCCGTCGGCTTATTTCTCGACGAAGGCGCGTTCGATCACGAAGTCGCCAGGCGTGGTGGTATTGCCTTCCTTGAAGCCGCGGCTTTCCAGCAGCTCCTTGAGCTCGGCCAGCATGGCGGGGCTGCCGCACAGCATCACGCGATCGGTCTCGGGGTTGAGATCGGGCAGGCCGATGTTCTGCGGGAAGGTGCCGGCGTTGATCTGGTTGGAGATGCGGCCGTGGTTGCGGAAGGGCTCGCGCGTCACCGTGGGGTAGTAGACCAGCTTGTCCTTGACGATCTCGCCGAGGAATTCGTGCTCGGGCAGTTCCTTCTCGAACAGGTCCTGGTAGGCCAGCTCGTTGGTGTGGCGCACGCCGTGCACGACCACGATCTTCTCGAACTTCTCGTAGCTCTCGGGGTCGCGGGCCACGGCCAGCCAGGGCGCCAGGCCCGTGCCGGTGCCGATCAGGTACAGGTTCTTGCCGGGCAGCAGGTAGTCGATGAGCAGCGTGCCCGTGGGCTTCCTGCCGACGATGATGGTGTCGCCCACCTGGATGTTCTGCAGCTTGGAGGTCAGCGGGCCGTCGGGCACCTTGATCGACAGGAACTCCAGATGCTCTTCGTAGTTGGGGCTGGCGATGGAGTAGGCACGCAGCAGATTCTTGCCGTCGACCTTCAGGCCGATCATCGTGAAATGGCCGTTGGAAAAGCGCAGCGAGGTGTCGCGGGTCGTGGTGAAGGAGAAAAGACGGTCGGTCCAGTGGTGGACAGACAGCACGCGTTCTTCAAGGAAAGCACTCATGATCGTCTACAAAAAAAGTCAGTACGGGTCAGACGGCGCTGCTTTGGCAGCAAAAGCCCGGCGGATTGCCATGAAGGCGCTGGTGGCGAAACACGCGGGCAGAGACTGCCTAATGCGATAGCTGCCGTTTGCCAAGCGGGATGACTATATTGTCCGGGAAATGGCGGCAAACAGGGGTATTGCGCGTCAATGTCTTGAGATTGATTAGTGATAAGCAGAATGACGGCGCGTCCATGCGCTTTGGCGCCATGCCGCTTGACAGTCATTTATGCCCTGAACTAGCATCCGCAGGCGTGCTCCGAGAGGCAGCACTTCTTTTTCACTCACTAATACTCAAATTGAGTATTAGTACAGACAAAATGCGAGGAAAGCGACGATGCAGATGCGCTGGACCCTGCCCCTGCTGACCCTGGCCGCGTTGCCGGCCTGGGCGCAAGGCGTGATCAAGATCGGCGAGATCAACAGTTATAAGGCCCAGCCCGCCTTCCTGGAGCCCTACAAAAAGGGCATGGAGCTGGCCGTAAGCCAGGTCAATGCGGCCGGCGGCATCGCCGGCAAGAGGCTGGAATTGGTCACGCGCGACGACAACGCCAACCCCGGCGACGCCGTGCGCGCGGCCGAGGAGCTTTACACGCGCGAGAAGATCGACGTGCTCACGGGCAGCTTTCTCTCGCACGTGGGCCTGGCGCTGACCGACTATGCCAGGCAGAAGAAGCGCTTCTTCCTGGCCTCGGAGCCGCTGACCGACAAGATCGTCTGGGCCGACGGCAACCGCTACACCTTCCGCCTGCGCGGCTCCACCTACATGCAGACCGCCATGCTGGTGGAGCAGGCCGTCAAGCTCCACAAGAAGCGCTGGGCCATCGTCTATCCCAACTACGAGTACGGCCAGTCGGCCGTGGCCACCTTCAAGAAGCTCATGAAGGAAAAGCAGCCCGACATCGAGTTCGTGGCCGAGCAGGCGCCGGCCCTGGGCAAGATCGATGCGGGCTCGGTGGTGCAGGCGCTGCAGGATGCCAGGCCCGATGCCATCTTCAACGTGCTGTTCGCCGCCGACCTGGGCAAGTTCGTGCGCGAGGGCAATACGCGCGGCCTGTTCCAGGGGCGCGAGGTGGTGGGTCTGCTGACGGCCGAGCCCGAGTATCTGGACCCGCTGAAGAATGAAGCCCCCGTGGGCTGGATCGCCACCGGCTACCCCTGGTATTCGATCCGCACGCCCGAGCATGCGGCCTTCCTCAAGGCCTACCAGGCCCGCTTCAAGGACTATCCGCGGCTGGGCACCATCGTGGGCTACAACGCCATCCAGTCACTGGCCGCGGGCCTGCGCAAGACCGGCGGCAGCGCCGAGACCGAAAAGCTGATCGCCGCCTTCAAGGGCCTGGAGGTCGATACGCCGTTCGGCCGCATCACCTACCGCGCCCAGGACCACCAGGCCACCATGGGCGCCTATGTGGGCAAGACGGCCTACGACGCCAAGCTGGGCCACGGCGTGCTGGTCGACTACCGCTATGCTGACGGCAAGGACTACCAGCCCTCGGACGAGGAAGTGAAGAAGCTGCGGCCCGCGGCGGCGGACCAGTAACGGCTTCAGCGAAAATAGCCAGGCCACCCCATGCCGGGGGTGGCTTTTTCATATTCAAAGGGAGAGGTGGATGCCGACAAGGAGCTCTGCATGAGCGCATCCGGCCTGCTGGCCCAGCTGCTCAACGGCCTGGCCAGCGCATCGTCGCTGTTTCTGGTGTCCGTGGGGCTGTCGCTGATCTTCGGCGTCACGCGCACCATCAATTTCGCGCACGGCTCGTTCTACATGCTCGGAGCCTTCATCGCCTACGCCGGTGTCGATCAGCTGGCTCCCCATATCGGCTTCTGGCCCGCGCTGCTGCTGGCGCCGCTGGCCTGCGGCCTGCTGGGCGCCGTGGTGGAGATGCTGCTGCTGCGCCGCATCTACCAGGCGCCCGAGCTGTTCCAGCTGCTGGCCACGTTTGCGCTGGTGCTGGTCATCAAGGATGCGGCCCTGTGGCTGTGGGGGCCCGAGGAGCTATTCGGCCCGCGCGCCGCGGGCTTTGAAGGCTCGGTGCCGATCCTGGACCGCCAGTTTCCTGCCTACGATCTTCTTTTGATAGCGGTAGGCCCCATCGTGCTGCTGGGCCTGACGCTGCTGTTGACCAAAACCCGCTTCGGCACCCTGGTGCGCGCCGCCACCCAGGACCGCGAAATGGTCGGCGCCCTGGGCGTGAACCAGGCCTGGCTGTTCACCGCCGTGTTCGCCCTGGGCACGCTGCTGGCCGGGCTTGGCGGGGCGCTGCAGCTGCCGCGCGAGCCGGCCAGCCTGGAGATGGACATGCTGACCATAGGCGCGGCCTTTGTCGTGGTCGTGGTCGGCGGCATGGGCAGCATTCCGGGCGCCTTCATCGCCGCGCTGCTGGTGGCCGAGCTCAAGGCCGTGTGCATCTGGCTGGGCGTGCAGCAGATCGCCGGCGTGGAGATCTCGTTTTCCAAGCTCACGCTGGTGGTGGAGTTCCTCGTCATGGCCGTGGTGCTGGTCTGGCGGCCCTGGGGCCTCCTGGGCAAGCCCCAGGCGCTGGCGCGAACCGGCGGCGAGACCGAGCGGCCGCTGCGCCTGGCGGGGCGGGGCGCCAGCTCGGCCTGGATCGCGCTGCTGGCGGCGCTGGTGCTGCTGCCGCTGGCAGCGGGTGAGGGCGGCAGCTATGCCACCGTGCTGCTGACCGACATTTTCATCGCCGCGCTGTTCGCGGCCAGCCTGCACTTCATCCTGGGGCCGGGCGGCATGCACTCGTTCGGCCATGCGGCTTACTTCGGGCTGGGCGCGTATGGCGCGGCCCAGGCCGTGCGCCTGCTCGATCTGCCCATGGAGGCCGCGCTGCTGCTGGGCCCGCTGGTGGCGGCTGCCGGCGCGCTGCTCTACGGCTGGTTCTGCGTGCGCCTGTCGGGCGTATACCTGACCATGCTGACGCTGGCTTTTGCCCAGATCAGCTGGGCCATCGTCTTCCAGTGGGACGGCTTCACGGGCGGCAGCAATGGCGTGACCGGCGTCTGGCCGCCGGAGTGGTCAATTGCCTGGGCGCCCAGCGGCACAGCCTTCTATTGGCTGGCGCTGGCCGTGTGCGCCGCCGGCATCCATCTGCTGCGGCGCCTGTTGTTCTCGCCGCTGGGCTATGCCTTGCGCGCGGCGCGCGATTCGGCCCTGCGCGCCGATGCCATCGGCATCGATGTGCGCCGCGTGCAGTGGACGGCATTCGTGATCGCGGGCCTGTTCGGCGGGCTGGCCGGCGCGCTGTTCGCGTTCTCCAAGGGCGGCGTGGCGCCCGATGCCATGTCGGTCGCCAAGTCCGTCGATGCGCTGGTCATGGTGCTGCTGGGCGGCGTGCAAACCCTGGCAGGCCCCGTGGTGGGCGCGGCGGTGTTCACCTGGCTGCACGACACCGTGGCGCGCAACACCGAATACTGGCGCGCGCTGATGGGCGCCGTCATGCTGGTGCTGGTCCTGCTGTTTCCGCAGGGAATCGCGGGTTTTGCCCAGGCGCTGCATGCGCGGATGGCGGCTGAAAAGAGAGAAGGGCCCAAGCCATGAGCCTGCTGCAGATCGAGGGCATCAGCAAGGCCTTTGGCGGCGTGCAGGCCGTGCAGAACGTGTCGTTTCGCCTGCAGGCCGGCGAGCTGCTGGCGCTGATCGGCCCCAACGGCGCGGGCAAGAGCACCACCTTCAACATGGTGGGCGGGCAGCTGGCGCCCGACCGCGGCCGCGTGCTGCTGGCCGGGCGCGACATCACGGGCCTGCCGCCGCGCGCCATCTGGCGCCTGGGCGTGGGCCGAACCTTCCAGATCGCCCAGACCTTTGCTTCGCTCACGGTGGCCGAGAACGTGCAGATGGCCTTGCTGTCGGCCGACCGGCGCATTTTTTCCTGGTGGCCGCGCGCGGCCGGTCATCGCCGTGCCGACGCGCTGGCCCTGCTGGAGCAGGTGGACATGCAGGCCCAGGCCGGCCGCCCCTGCAGCGAGCTGGCCTACGGCGACGTCAAGCGCGTGGAGCTGGCCATGGCGCTGGCCCACGACCCCAGGCTGCTGCTGATGGACGAGCCCACGGCCGGCATGGCGCCCGGCGAGCGCGTGGCGCTGATGCAGCTGGCGCGCCGCATCGCCCAGGAGCGCCGCATGGGCATGCTGTTCACCGAGCACAGCATGGACGTGGTCTTCGGCCAGGCCGACCGCGTGGCCGTGCTGGTGCGCGGCCAGCTGCTGGCCCAAGGCACGCCGCAGAAGATCAGGGACGATGCGCGCGTGCAGCAGGCCTATCTGGGCACGGGCCTGGTACGGGAAAGAACCGCATGATCGACCACAGTCCGAAACTGCTGGAGGTCGAGAACCTCAACGCCTGGTACGGCGCCGCCCACATACTGCATGGCGTGTCGCTGGCCGTGGGCCGCGGCGAGGTCGTGGCGCTCATGGGGCGCAACGGCGCGGGCAAGTCCACCACGCTCAAGAGCATTGCGGCGCTGGTCCCCCGGCGCGAAGGGCGCATACGCTTCATGGGCCAGGCCCTGGAGAAGAAGGCCCCGCACCAGATCGCCCAGCGCGGCCTGGGCTATGTGCCCGAGGACCGGCGCATCTTCACCGAACTCACGGTGCTCGAGAACCTCGAAGTCGGCCGCCAGAAACCCAGGCAGTGGCCCGACGGCGCGGCCGTGCCGCACTGGACGCCGCAAAAGCTCTTCACGCTGTTTCCCAACCTGGGCGAAATGCCCCAGCGCCTGGGCGGACGCATGAGCGGCGGCGAGCAGCAGATGCTGTCCGTGGCGCGCACGCTGATGGGCCAGCCCTGCCTGGTGCTGCTCGACGAGCCTTCCGAAGGCGTGGCGCCGCTGATCGTGGAGCAGATGGCGCGCACCATCCTGGAGCTCAAGGCCCAGGGCATAGGCATTCTGCTCAGCGAGCAGAACCTGCCGTTCGCGCAGGTCGTGGCCGACCGCGCCTACGTGCTCGAAAAAGGCCAGATCGTGCACCACGGCCCCATGGCCGAACTCGCGGGCAATGCGCCGCTGAGAAAGCAGTACCTGGGGGTCTAGGCCGCCGGCAGGGGCGCGCGCGGCGCCCGGCGCCCGGCCCCAGCGACGGCTCAGTCGGCGCGCTCCATGCGCTGCAGGGCCCAGGCATGGCGCGCCAAGGTCTGCCGCGCCATGTGGAGTATGGGCGCATCCACCATCTTGCCGTTGACCGTGCAGACGCCGCCGCGAGCGGCCTGCATGGCCTGCACCACGGCTCCGGCATGGGCCACGGCCTGATCGGACGGCGCAAACACCTGGTTGACCGTGGCGACCTGGGCCGGGTGTATGCACAGCTTGGCGCCGAAGCCCATGCGCAGCGCGCGTTGCGTGTCGCCCTGGATGCGGACGCTATCTTGCGTGTCCGTGGTGACGCCGTCGACGGGCCGGGCCAGGCCGGCGCGGCGCGAGGCCAGGACCAGCTCCAGGCGCAGGGGCAGCAGCTCGCTTTCGTCCTCCGAGCACTGCATGCCGGCATCGACCTGAAAATCCAGATGCCCGAAAGCCAGCCGCGCCACCTGCGGCGCGCGGGCCAGCGCATCGGCGGCATCCAGCCCGGCCACGCTTTCCACCAGCGGTACCAGCGCGCAGCGCGGGCCGGCGGCGGCGGCGATCTGCTGCAGCACGGCCGCGCTTTCGGCCTTGGGCACCACGGCCCCGGCCGCGCCGGCTGCAACCAGCCGCGCCAGCGCCTGCACGTCGTCGTCGAACCAGGGCGTGCCGCCGGCGTTGATGCGCACCAGCAGTCGCCCGCGCTCCGGCGCGGAAAGCGGCTGCAGGGCCGCCTCCAGAGCGATGCGGGCGGCCGGTTTGTCGTCCGGCGCCACGGCATCCTCCCAGTCGGCGATCACCATGTCGGCGCCGCTGGCCAGGGCCTTGGCCAGCCGCTCGGGCCGGTTGGCGGGAACGAACAGAAAAGTGCAGGCGTTGTGCAGCAAGGTGCTCATGGCCGCCTCATTCGGCCGACACGCCGGCCGCCTTGATGACGGTGCGCCAGCGGGCCACCTCGGCCTCCAGATGCTTGCGCAGCCCCTCGGGCGTGGCCTTGTCGGGAGTGACGAGGTCGGAGCTGAGCTCGGCGATGCGCTTCTTGACGTTCTCGTCCTTGATCGCCACGTTCAGCGCCTTGTTCAGCTTGTCGATCACGTCCTTGGGTGTGCCCTTGGGCGCATACATGCCATGCCAGACCTTGACGTCGAAGCCTTTGAGGCCCTGCTCGTCCAGCGTCGGGATATTGGGCATGGACGACAGGCGCTTGGGCGTGGTCACGCCGAAGACCTTGGCGCGCTTGCCGTCCTGGATCACGGGCGCGGTCTGCGTGGTCTGGTCGCACAGCAGGTCGACCTGGCCGCCCATCAAATCGTTCATGGCGGGTCCGGCACCCTTGTAGGGCACGACGGTCAGCTTCACGCCGGCCTGGTGCATGAACAGCATGCCGCACAGCTGCGATACCGCGCCCACGCCGGCATTGGCCAGGGACACCGTGTCCTGGTGCTTCTTCACGTAGTCCAGCAGTTCGGGGAAGCTGTTGGCCGGGAAGTCCTTGCGCGACAGCAGGGTCATGGGCACGTCCAGCACCTGGCCTATGTACTCGAAGTCCTTGAGCGGGTCGTAGGGCAGCTTCTTGTACAGCGAGGGCGCGGTGGCCATGCCCATGTGGTGGATCAGAATGGTGTAGCCGTCGGGCTTGGAGCGGACGATGCGCGCCGGCGCCAGCGTGCCGCCCGCACCCACGGTGTTCTCGACGATCACTGTCTGCCCGAGATACTGCCCCATGGGCACGGCCAGCAGGCGCGCCACCACGTCGGTCGGGCCTCCGGCGCTGTAGGGCACGACCAGGGTCACGGGTTTTTCGGGCCAGGTGTTGGCCAGGGCGCTCCCGGCCAGGCCCAGCGCCAGCAGGGCGCAGGCAGCGGCAATGCCGCGGCGGGTGATGTGGCCGGCGGTGCGGTGTGGCGAGGCGGTCATGAATGTCTCCTTTACTGTTCTTTGGGGGTGGAATTCCGGTCTTGCGCCGGTTGGTCTAAGGCTCCCGGCCGGGCGGGCCGGGAGGGGGCGCCGGCAGTTTCAATCCAGCAGCACGGCGGTGCTGCTCCACTGCGCCACCTGCCACAGCCGCTGCACGGAGGCCTCGGCCCGGGGCGCAGACACGGCGCCGCCATAGGCGGCCAGGCGCAGCGCCTTGGCCGTGATCTCCTCGCGCGACAGCGTGTTGCCGGGATCGCCCTTGGGTTCGTCGACACGGCTCTGGAGCTGGCGGCCGTCCGTGGTCTGCACGGTGACCTTGCCGATCCAGCGGCGGGGGTAGGCCGCGTCCACCTCGGCATCGAGCTCCATGCGCACTTTTTCGCGCAGATCGACGGTCTCGGGGGCCAGATAGTCGCGGTCGAATTCGGTCAGGCCCGCATGGCCGTGGCGCGCGGCCAGGGCCAGCACGGTGCCCATGGAGAACTTGCTCTGGTGCACCGTGGCGGGCGAGACCACGGGGCCCAGCACGTCGATGGCGCCCTGGTGCACATGGCAGGTGACCTGCGCGATGTCGCCGGTCCGCAGGCTGTGCTGCTGCATCACCTGCAGCAGCGCATCGGCCGCGGGGTGGGTGTGGCGGCACGAGGCATGCCATTTGAAGCTGGTCTCGGCCGTGGCCCAACGTGTGCCCAAACCATCTGTCAGCCTTGCCGGGTCGGCATCGGTGGACATGCCCGCGGCCAGCCCCTGCGCGCCGGTGAAGATGTCCTGCGCGCCCGTGAAGCCGTCCTGCGCCAGATAGGCCGCCATCAGCCCGGCGGCGGCGGCATGGGCCGTGTGCAGCTGCTTGCTGTCGGCCGCGGTGCGCAGGAATTCCCACAGCCCCGCCGACTGCGTGCCGGCCGAGCCGAAGGCGTGCTGCATCTGCGCGGGCGTCAGCTTGAGCAGCCGCCCCACGGCGGCGGCGGCGGCCAGCGTGCCCGCCGTGGCCGTGGTGTGGAAGACACGATAGTGGCTGCGGCCCAGGAACTCGCCCACGCGGATGCCGACTTCATAGCCGGCCACGCAGGCCGCCATGAGTTCGGCGCCGCTGGCGCCAATGCTCTGCGCCACGGCCAGCGCGGGCGGGAAGACCACGGCGGCAGGGTGGAACACCGAGCCGTTGTGCACGTCGTCCTGCTCGGCCACATGCGAGGCCGCGGCATTGGCCAGCGCCGCCATCATGGGCGAGGTGCTGGCGCCGTGGCCTATCACTTCGCTGGGGCCCTGGCCCGGCCCTTGCGAGAGCGCAAAGCGCGTGATGCTGGCCACGGGCCGCGCCTTGCAGCCCGCCAGCACGGAGCCGAACCAGTCCACCCACAGGTCTTCGGCGCGGCGCTGCACGGCCTCGGGGATGTCGCTCCACTGGAGCTGGGCGGCAAACTGGGCCAGGGGATGGATGCTTGCTTGGGTTTCTTGCTTCATTTTGGATTTCATGGCTTGCAGGACAAGCTCTGACAGCTATGGTTTTTGAATCAAATGGCCTCGGCCCGGGGCGCCTGCAGCGCCTCGATCTGCGCGGCAGACCATCCCAGCTCGGCCAGGATAGCCGTGTTGTGCTGGCCCACGGCGGGCACGGCGTCCAGCCGATAGTCGAAGGCGCTGTTGACGCCCGGCGGCAGCAGCGTGGGCACCTCGCCCGCGGGCGTGGCCATGGTGCGCCAGCGGTTGCGGGCCTGCAGCTGCGGGTGGGCCCAGAGGCCGGCCATGTCGTTGACGCGCGCGTTGGCGATGCCGGCCCTATCCAGCCGCTCCACCACCTGCGCGGTGCCGAGGCCGGCAAAGATGTCGAGGATCAGCGCCTGCAGCTCGGCCCGGTGCTGGTTGCGCCGGGCGTTGCTGTCGAAGCGGGCATCGGTGGCGACTTCGGGCCGCTGCAGCACGATGTCGCAGAAGGCCTTCCATTCGCGCTCGTTCTGCAGGCCCAGCATCACGGTGCCGACTTCCCCCACATCTTGGCCCGCCTGGAACGGCCCGTAGGGGTAGATGCTGGCATGCGAGGCGCCGGTGCGCGGCGGCGGCGGCGCGCCCTCGAAGGCGTAGTACAGCGGGTAGCCCATCCACTCGCCCATGGCTTCGAGCATGGACACGTCGATGTGGCTGCCCTGGCCCGTCCTGCCGCGCAGCAGCAGGGCCGAGAGGATGTTGGTATAGGCGTACATGCCGGCGGCGATGTCGGCCACCGAGATGCCGGATTTGCTGGGCGTCTCGGGCGTTCCCGTGACGGAGAGGAACCCCGCCTCGCTCTGGATCAGCAGGTCGTAGGCCTTCTTGTCGCGGTAGGGGCCGTCCGCGCCGTAACCGCTGATGTCGCACACGATGAGTCGGGGGTTGTGCGCCTTCAGGGCTTCATACGACAGGCCCATGCGCGCGGCCGCGCCGGGCGCCAGGTTCTGCACCAGCACGTCGGCGGTCTGCAGCAGCTGCAGCAGCGCGGCCTTGGCCTGGGGCTGTTTCACGTCGAGCGCCAGGCTCTCCTTGCTGCGGTTGATCCAGGTGAAATGCGAGGACTGGCCCTTCACGCGCTGGTCGTAGCCGCGCGCGAAGTCGCCGCTGCCCGGGCGCTCCACCTTGATGACGCGCGCGCCCAGGTCGGCCAGCTGGCGCGTGCAGAACGGCGCCGCCACCGCATGCTCGAGCGAGACGACGGTAATGCCGTCCAGGGGTCGGGTTCTGTGGGTCATATCTCAGGGAACTCATGAAATGTGGCATCGCCAGCGTTGCTTGAAACCGGCGCGGCCCGGGCCAGGGAAGCGGCGCAGCCGCTCAGGGGGTGCTCCATCAAAACGAGCGGGGCAAACCGAGGATGTGCTCGGCCACGTAGCTGTAGATCATGTTGGTCGATATGGGCGCCACCTGGTACAGGCGTGTCTCGCGGAATTTGCGCTCGATGTCGTATTCGCAGGCAAAGCCAAAGCCGCCGTGGGTCTGCAGGCAGACGTTGGCCGCTTCCCAGCTGGCCTTGGCCGCCAGGTACTTGGCCATGTTGGCCTCGGCACCGGCGTTCTGGTGGGCGTCGATCTTCTCGCAGGCCTTCCAGCGCATCAGGTTGGCGGCCTCCAGCTCGATGAAGGCATCGGCGATCGGGAACTGCACGCCCTGGTTCTGGCCGATGGGGCGGTTGAACACCACGCGCTCGTTGGCGTACTTGGTGGCGCGGTCGATGAACCAGTAGCCATCGCCAATGCACTCGGCGGCAATCAGGGTGCGCTCGGCGTTCAGGCCGTCCAGCAGGGTCTTGAAGCCCTTGCCTTCTTCGCCCAGCAGCGCGTCCTCGGGGATTTCGAGGTTGTCGAAGAACAGCTCGTTGGTCTCGTGGTTGACCATGTTCAGGATGGGGCGCACGGTGAGGCCGTTGCCAATCGCCTGGTGCAGGTCGATCAGGAAGCACGACAGCCCATCGGAGCGCTTTTTCACCTGATCGGCGGGCGTGGTGCGCGCCAGCAGGATCATCAGATCGCTGTGCTGGATGCGCGAGATCCAGACCTTCTGGCCGTTGATGACCCAGCGGCCATCCTTCCTGACGGCGCTGGTCTTGAGCTTGGTGGTGTCGCTGCCGGTGGTGGGCTCGGTCACGCCCATGGACTGGATGCGCAGTTCGCCCGAGGCAATCTTGGGCAGGTATTTCTGCTTCTGGGCTTCGCTGCCACTGCGCACGATGGCGTTCATCACGTACATCTGGCCGTGGCAGGCGCCGGAGTTGCCGCCGCTGCGGTTGATCTCTTCCATGATGACCGAGGCCTCGGCCATGGACAGGCCCGAGCCGCCGTATTCCGGCGGAATCAGCGCGGCCATCCAGCCGGCCTGGGTCAGGGCGTCGACAAATTCCTCGGGGTAGCCACGGGCCTCATCGACCTTGCGGAAGTATTCGTCGGGGAACTGGGCGCAGAGGGCGCGCACGGCGTCGCGGATTTCCTGGTACTGGTCGGGCTGGTGAATCATGGCGATGGGGTATCTATAAAAAGGAAGGAATCGGTCGCTTCAGCGGTTCAGAACAAGGTGGCCGTGCCCTGCATGGTGAGGAAGCCTTCGTGGTCCTGGGCCCACAGCTCCACGGTCTTGCCGTCCGCCGAGGGCTTGCCGTGCACGCTGAACGGGTGCAGGTCGAAGGTGGGCCGCACGGCGCGAAAGTCGAAGCTGGCCACCTGGGCCTGGGGCAGCTCGCGGCGCAGCAGGTCGATCAGCAGCGTGGCGATCAGCGGGCCATGCACGATCAGGCCGGGGTAGCCCTCGACCTCGGTCACGTACTTGCGGTCGTAGTGGATGCGGTGGCCGTTGAAAGTCAGCGCCGAGTAGCGGAACAACATGACCGCATCGGCCGTGATGTTGCGCGACCAGACGGCCTGGCCTGCCAGCGGCGGTGCTTGCGGTGCCGGTGCCGCCTCGCCGGGCTGGGCGGCGGAGCGGTAGACGATGTCGTGTTCCTCGGTCAGCGCCAGGCCCTGGGCATTGCGCAACTGGTGCTCCACCAGCACGAACAGCAGCTCGCCCGAGCGGCCGGCCTTGTGCTTGACGGACCGGATGGTGGAGGTGCGCTGCACCTCCTGGCCCACGCGGAGTGCATTGCCCGCCTCCCAGCGCAGGCGCCCGCCGGCCCACATGCGGCGCGGCAGCGGCACGGGCGGCAGAAAGCCGCCGCGCCGTGGGTGGCCGTCGGGGCCGATCTCGCTGGCGCGTGCATGGGGCAGGAAGTACAGCCAGTGCCATAGCGGCGGCAGTTCGGTGCCGGACACGGGCGCCGCATCGTCGCGGTCCAGCGTGGCCGACAGGGCGGCGACGGATGTGGCCGTGAGGGTGTCGTTCAGGGTCTCGCTCTTGCCCTGCCAGGTTTGCAGGTGGGCCAGGGCTCCAGCATCTATGGTGGTATCTGTCATGGCCGCCATCGTGCGGGTGGCCGTGCGCCGGCGCAATCCGCGTTTGTGAAAGCGTGTCTTCGGCGGTCATGAAGCCCTGGCCCGCCACGGAGGCGCTTTCATGCGGCCGAAGCCTGCCCTTGCGATTGCCGAATAGCGCGCCCCGCCCTTTGCGGTCATGCTTGCAGTCCATTGATTTCCTCTTGCTAACAAAGGACGGCAGACATGGCGCAGAAGATGGTGCAGGACAAGGTGGTGGTGGTGACGGGGGCCGGCGGCGGCATTGGGCGCGACATGGCGCTGGCCCTGGCGGCCGCGGGCGCCAAGGTGGTGGTCAACGACATCGGCACTTCCACCACGGGCGAGGGCACGGATGCCGGCCCGGCGCAGAAGGTGGTCGAAGAGATCAAGGCTGCCGGCGGCCAGGCCGTGGCCAACACCGACAGCGTGGCCGACGCGGCGGCGGCCGGGCGCATCGTGCAGTGCGCGGTGGACCACTTCGGCCGTATCGACGGCGTGGTCAACAACGCCGGCATCCTGCGCGACCGCTTTTTCCACAAGATGAGCCTGGACGAGTGGGATGCCGTGCTCAAGGTGCACCTGTACGGCAGCTATTACATGAGCCGCGCGGCCGCCAACCACTTCAAGGAACAGGAGAGCGGCGCCTTCGTGCACATGACTTCCACCTCGGGCCTGATCGGCAACTTCGGCCAGGCCAACTACAGCGCGGCCAAGCTGGGGCTGGTGGCGTTGTCCAAGTCCATCGCGCTGGACATGCAGAAGTTCCACGTGCGCTCCAACTGCATCGCGCCGTTCGCGTGGAGCCGCATGATCGGCTCGATTCCCACCGACACGCCCGAGCAGCAGGCGCGCGTGGCCAAGATCCAGCAGATGACGCCCAACAAGATCGCGCCGCTGGCCGTGTACCTGCTGTCCGACCAGGCCCAGGACGTGAACGCCCAGGTCTTTGCCGTGCGCAACAACGAAATCTTCCTCATGAGCCAGCCGCGCCCCCTGCGCTCGGTGCACCGCAGCGAGGGCTGGACGCCCGAGTTCATCGCCGAGCACGGCATGCCGGCGCTCAAGAGCTCGTTCGTGCCCATGGAGCGCTCGGGCGATGTGTTCAGCTGGGACCCGGTGTAACAGAGACAACCCCCTGAGGCGCTGCGCACCTTCCCCCTTCTCTCTGCGCGCTTCGCGCTCCGGGAAGGGGGACGCAGCCCTCGCTGCGGGGCGGCCCTTGCTCGGCTGCCCTGGCTTCGGGTGGCGCCGGTTGCCGGGGCTGCGCAGCGGCGCAAAGCGTCAAGGAAGAACGAGATGGCTATTGACTACCACCACCTGAAAAACCGCCCCTTCGCGCCCGTCACCCAGCACTACACGGCGCGCGACACCATGCTGTATGCGCTGAGCCTGGGCCTGGGCAACGATCCGCTCGATGCCGGCGCTCTGCCCTTCGTCTACGAGGGGCTGCAGGGCGGCCTGCGCGCCCTGCCGACGCAGGCCGTGGTGCTGGGCTACCCGGGCTTCTGGGCGCGCGAGCCGGATACCGGCATCGACTGGGTCAAGCTGCTGCACGGCGAGCAGCGCGTGCGCTGGCACCGGCCGCTGCCCGCGGACTGCGAGGTGGTGGGCAGGAACCGCATCACCCACCTGATCGACAAGGGCGAGGGCAAGGGCGCCATCCTGGTGATCGAGCGGCGGCTGGAAACCGGTGCCGGCGAGCTGCTGGCCACGCTGCAGCAGGTGACCTTTCTGCGCGGCGACGGCGGCTACAGCCAGCAGGGCGGCGGCCAGCCCTGCCAGCCTAGTGACGCGCCGCTGCCCGCGCTGCAGCCCACGCCAGCGGACCGCGCGCCCGACTTCACCGACACCCAGGCCATCCGTCCCGAGGCGGCGCTGCTGTACCGCCTGATGGGCGACACCAACCCGCTGCACGCCGACCCGGCCGTGGCCGCCAAGGCGGGCTTCGAGCGCCCCATACTGCACGGCCTGGCCAGCTACGGCCTGGTGGCGCATGCGCTCTTGCGCCAGTGCGCGGGCAGTGACCCCGCGCGGCTCAAGGCGCTGGACATCCGCTTCGCCGCGCCCGTCTATCCGGGCGAGACCCTGGTCACCGAGATCTGGCGCGTGCCGGGCCAGCCGCAGCACTATCAGCTGCGCGCCCGCGTGGCCGAGCGCGGCGTGGTGGTGCTGAGCCACGGCTGCGCGGAGCTGGTCTGAACTATCAAAAAGTGAGCTGTAAGCGATTCATGCATGGACACTGCAGCCTATTTTGACTGAAAACATTTCCTGGAGCACGCCATGAACGCATTCCCCGTATTGACCTCGGTGCAGGACGGCATCGGCACCATCACCCTGAACCGTCCCGAGGCGCGCAACGCACTCAACCAGGCCATGCGCCCGGCCCTGGCCGCGGCCGTCGCCCAGATGCGCGACGACGCCAGCGTGCATGCCGTCATCCTCACCGGCGCGGGCGGCGCCTTCTGCTCGGGCGGCGACATCTCGGCCATGCTCGACGCCAGCCGCGCGGGCCTCGCGTTCCGCGCCGGCATGCGCGAGCTGCACCAGTGGTTTCCCGAGCTCGTGAACCTGGAAAAGCCCGTCATCGCCGCCGTGGACGGCCCGGCCTTCGGCGCCGGCCTGAGCCTGGCGCTGGCGGCCGACTTCGTGCTGGCCACGCGCCGCGCCAAGTTCTGCGCCGTGTTCGGCCGCATCGGCCTGGTGCCCGACCTGGGCGCTTTGCACCTGCTGCCGCGCATCGTGGGCCTGCAAAAGGCCAAGGAACTGGTCTTCTCCGCGCGCACCGTGGAGGTGGAAGAGGCCCGGCAGCTCGGCATGGTCTACGAGGTGGTGGAAGACGGCGCCGCACTGACCGAGGCCGCCCAGGCGCTGGCGCGGCGCTTCGGCCAGGCATCGACGGCCGCCATCGGCATGGCCAAGACCATCATGAACCAGTCCTTCGAGAGCGATGCGCGCACCATCGCCGAGATGGAGTCCTATGCCCAGACCCTGTGCCGCGGATCAAGTTACCACCAGGAGGCGGTGCGGCGCTTCAAGGACAAGCAGCCGCTGCGTTTCGACTGGGATAAAGCGTGACATCCCCCCTGAGTCGCCTGCGGCGCCATCCCCCCAGGGGGACGCCGCCAGTGCGGCGGGGCGGCCTCTGCACGGCGGCCCTCGCCTGGGTTGCGCCAGTTTCGTGGGGCGCAGGTAGTGCGCAGCGCCAGGGGGCACTGATATGAATCACTTGATCGACCAGCTCCAAAATTGGATCCGCCCCGGCGACACGCTGTGGTGGGGGCAGGCCACGGCCGAGCCGCTCACGCTCACGCGTGCTCTGGTGGCGCACCGCCATGCGCTGGCGCGGGGGGGCCGGCTGAGCGTGTTCGTGGGCATTGCCGCATCGGACACGCTGCAGCCCGGGCAGGCCGATGTCCTCGATTTCTTCGGCTATGCCGCCGGCGGCGCGCACCGCGCCCTGGCGCAGGCCGGCGTGCTCGACATCCTGCCCTGCCACTACTCGCAGCTGCCGGGCCTGATCCGCGCGGGCGTGCTGCCCGCCGACGTGGTGCTGCTGCAGGTCTCACCGCCAGACGAGGCCGGCCGCTACAGCCTGGGGCAGGTGCAGGAATACCTGCCCGCCGTGCTGGAGCGTGCGCGCGTGGTGATCGCCGAGGTCCACCCCGATGTGCCCTGGACGCATGGCGGAGTGCACCTGAAAGCCAGCGACTTTGCGCTGCTGGTTGACGCCGAACACCCGCCGCTGGCGCAAAGCCGCAGCGCGCCCGGCCCGGTGGAGCAGGCCATCGCGCGCCATGTGGCGGGGCTGGTCGAGGACGGCGCCACGCTGCAACTGGGCATAGGCAACCTGCCCGAGGCCGTGCTGGCCGCGCTGCACGGCCACCGCGACCTGGGCCTGCACAGCGGCGCCGTGGGCGACGGCATTGCCGACCTGGCCGAGGCCGGCGTGCTGACCAATGCGAAAAAGAGCGTGGACGCCGGCGTGGGCATAGGCGGCATCCTCATGGGCAGCGACAGGCTGCGCCGCTGGGCGCACCGCAATCCGGCGCTGCAGCTGCGCGCCACCGACTACACGCACGACCCCGAGGTGCTGGCCGCCAGCCACAAGCTGGCCGCCATCAACGCCGCCATCGAGGTGGACCTCACGGGCCAGATCAATGCCGAAGTGGCGGCCGGCTGCTATGTGGGCGCCGTGGGCGGCGCGGTGGACTTTCTGCGCGGCGCGGCCCGCAGCCGCGGCGGCCTGCCCATCGTGGCGCTGCCCGCCACCGCCAAGGGCGCGAGCCGCATCGTGGCCCGGCTCTCGGGCCCGGTGAGCACGCCGCGCAGCGACGCCGGCCTGATCGTCACCGAGCATGGCGTGGCCGACCTGCGCGGCCAGACGCTGGGGCGCCGCCTGCGTCGGCTGATCGCCATCGCCGCCCCCGAACACCGAGAGGACCTGGAGCGCCAGGCCCATGAGCTGCTGCGCCGTTGCGGCGCCGTATTGAAATGAAGCTCCCCCTGAGTCGCTTCGCGCCTTCCCCCTCTCTCGCTACGCGGGAGGGGGACGGCAGCCTGAGCGTAAGGGGCGGCCCTTGCTTGCAGCCCCTGGCGTGGGGCGCGCCAGTTTCGCAGACCATGGGCAACGCACAAAGTCCTGATTGACATTGTTCTATATTCCAAAGGAGAAGCACCATGCGCAGAGCCGCCATCGTCACCCCCGTTCGCACCCCCGTCGGCACCTTCGGCGGCAGCCTGCGGCCCGTACCTGTCGAGGAGCTGGCCGCCACCGCGGTGCGCGCCGTGGTGCAAAGGAGCGGCATCGACCCCGCGCGCATCGACGACGTGGTCATGGCGCAGTCGTACGCCAACAGCGAGGTGCCCTGCGTGGGCCGCTGGGCCGCGCTGCAGGCGGGGTTGCCGGTGTCGGTGCCCGGCATGCAGCTGGACCGGCGCTGCGGCGGCGGCCTGCAGGCCATCGTCACGGCCGCGATGATGGTGCAAAGCGGCGCCGCCGACGCGGTGATTGCCGGCGGCGTGGAGAGCATGAGCAACATCGAGTACTACAGCACCGACATGCGCTGGGGCGCGCGCTCAGGCAATGTGCGCTTCTACGACCGCCTGGACCGCGGCCGCGAGCGCTCCCAGCCCGTGGAGCGCTTCGGCAAGATCTCGGGAATGATCGAGACGGCCGAGAACCTGGCGCGCGACTACGGCATCTCCCGCGAGGCGGCCGATGCCTATGCCCTGCGCAGCCACCAGCGCGCCGCCGCGGCCTGGGAGGCCGGCCGCTTTGCCGACGAAATCGTTCCCGTGCAGGTGCCCCAGCGCAAGGGCGATCCGGTATTGTTCGGCAAGGACGAGGGCTTTCGCCCCGAGACTACGCCCGAGAGCCTGGCCAGGCTGCGCGTGCTGATGCCGAACGGCACCGTCACGGCCGGCAACGCCAGCCAGCAAAACGATGCCAGCGCCGCCTGCCTGATCGTGGCCGAGGACAAGCTGGCCGAGCTGGGCCTGACGCCCATGGCCACGCTGGTGGGCTGGGCGGCGGCGGGCTGCGAGCCCTCGCACATGGGCATAGGCCCGGTGCCGGCCGTCAAGAAGCTGCTGGCGCGCCTGAACCTCCAACTCGACGACATGGACCTGGTGGAGCTCAACGAGGCCTTCGCCTGCCAGGTGCTGGCCGTGCTCAAGGGCTGGGACTGGCAGGACCAGGGCGCCATCGCGCACAAGCTCAACGTCAACGGCTCGGGCATCTCGCTGGGCCACCCCATCGGCGCCACCGGCGTGCGCATCCTGGCCACGTTGCTGCATGAGCTGCAGCGCCGCCAGGGCCGCTACGGGCTGGAGACCATGTGCATCGGCGGCGGGCAGGGCATTGCCGCCGTTTTTGAACGGGTGTAACGCCGTTGCACGACATGCGCCGCCGCATCACGGCGCATCATGCAGGTCCCACTGCGGCGCCATGGCTCGGATGGACGTGGTGAGCAGGTCGATGAACGCCATGGTGGCGGCCGAGGGCTGGCGATTCGAGGCCCGCACGATGTACAGCGCATTGCCCACCCCCTTGACCGCATGCCGCGGCAGCACGCGCACCAGGCTGCCGCGCCCGAGCGCTTCGCATACGGCATAGCTGGGCAGCAAGGCGATGCCCAGGCCCTGCGACACGGCGTTGAACAGGAACTGGTAGTCGCCCGACTGAATGGCGGCGCTGTGCTGCACCAGCACCGTGCCTGGGCCGTCCGGGCCCGTGAACTCCAGCCGCTGCCCCAGCGCCAATGGCGTGATCAGCCGGGCATGCTTCAGGTCCGCCGGCTGGTGCACATGCAGTGCGTGCTGCTGCAGGTGCTCCGGGGTGCATACCAGGCACCAGCGGATGTCGCACACCTTGGTTGCTACATGGTCGTTCAAGGGGTCGGAAGTGATGTGGATCGCCAGATCGACCTTGGATGCCACCAGGTCGTGGATCTGGTCGTTGATGAGCAGGCGCAACTGCAGCTCCGGGTGGTTCCTGCAGAACTGCAGGATCAGGGGCTTGAGATGGAAATGCCCGAGTCCGGTGGGGATGCGCACCCGTATCTCGCCGCTCACGGTGTGGTGCATCTGCTCGATCTTGCACCGCGCATCCTGCAGTTCGTTCATGGCCTGCTGGCAGTGACCGTAGAGGATGCGCCCGGCCTGCGTCAGCTCCACGTGCTTCGTCGTTCGGCGCAGCAGCTGCGCGCCGTATTCCCCTTCCAGCGCCTTGAGGCGGCGCGAGACGTTGGAGCGCGTCATGCCCGAGCGCTCGGCGGCGTCGGTGAGATTCCGGGACTCCGCGATCGCAACAAACATGCGCACCAGGTTCAGATCCATACAGAGCCTTTCGGGGCCTTGCGTGGCCCATGCGTTCAATGCGCCGATTGTTGAGCACAAATCAACATCGCTGGCTATTTTCTGTGCATTCCCAGCGCCGCCCGCTGCGCCTACCATGCCCCCACACATGACCTGGAAGGACACCGCGGCGTGGCGCCGCAGCCTTCCCTAAAGAGGAGACAAAGGGTGACTACAACGCCATCGCAGGGGCCCATGCCGCTGCAGGGATTTACCGTGCTGGACCTGAGCCAGGGTGTCGCAGGCCCCTATTGCGCGCAGCTGCTGGCCGGTCAGGGTGCAAGAGTGATCAAGGTCGAGCCGCCGCAGGGCGACTGGGGCCGCCATGTCGGTGTCGCGAGGAATGGGCACAGCACCATCTCCAGCACATACAACGGCGGCAAGCAGAGCCTGGCCGTCGATGCCAGGCACCCGGACGGCAAGGCGCTCATCCTGCAATTGGCGCAGCAGGCCGACATCATCGTGCAGAACTTCCGCCCGCAGGTCGTGCAGCGCCTGGGCCTGGACTACGAGAGCCTGCGGGAGCGCGGCCTCAAGCCCGTGTACGTGTCCATCAGCGGCTATGGGCCAGACGGGCCGTTCGCCGACTACCCGGCCACCGATTCCGTCATGCAGGCGGATTCCGGCCTGATGTTCAGCAACCGCGACGCTGCGGGAACGCCGCAGCGCATCGGCGTGCTGCTGGCCGACATCGCCGCCGGCGTGTATGCCGCGCAGGCATGCACCGCGGCACTGCTGCACAAGGTGCGCACCGCCGAGGGCAGCCATGTGCAGATCAACCTGTTCAATGTCTGCTGCGCGCTGCAGTCCACGGTCTTTTCCGAAGAAGTGACCGGTGCCCAGGCCGCCCGGCAGGCCATCAGCGCACCGAACGGGGTCTTCGATGCGGCGGATGGAAAACTGACCATCTTGGCCTTGAACAATGAGCAGTTCGTGCGCATCTGCCGGGCCTTCGAGCTTGCGCACTGGGAAACCGACCCGCGTTTTGCCAGCAACGAGCTGCGCCTGGAGCACAAGGCACAGCTGCACGCCGAACTGTCCCGGAAGGTGGCGCAGCAATCGCTGGCGCAGCTGGAGGCGCTGCTGGGGCGCCACCAGGTGCTGCATGCCCGTGTGCGCGCGGGGCGGGACGTGGTCGGGCACCCCCAGGCGCAACACCTGCGTACGTTCCAGACCATCGAGCAGCCCGATTTCGGGCCGCTGCTCTGGGCCGCGGCACCCTGGGCATGCCACGCGGGCGCCGTGCAGCCGGCGCCGCGCATAGGCGAGCACAGCGAGGCCCTCCTGCGTGAACTCGGCCTGGACCCGCGGGAAATCGCCGCGCTCGTCGCGCGGCAGGTCGTCGCGACGGACTCCGACGCCCGGGGAGATACGCGATGAAAGCGCTTGTCTGCCGGGAGTTCGGCCAGCCCGAGGAGGTGATCGCGCTGCAGGAAGTCGCGCCCGTCGCGCAGATCGGCATCGATGACGTGCTGGTCGAGGTGCACCATGCGACGGTGAGCCACGCGACGGGGCTGCTGATCGAGGGCCGCTACCAGAAGACGCCGCCGCTGCCCTTCGTGCCCGGCACGGAAGGCGTGGGCCGGGTGCTTGCCTGCGGCAGCCGCGTCGGCCATGTCAAGGCCGGGGATGCGGTGGCCTTCATCTGCGACTGGGGGGCTTACGCCGAGCAGCTGACGGTACATGGCGCCACCGTGTACCCGATTGCGGACGGCCTCGATCCGCTGCAGGCGCTCGCCGTGCCGATCTCCTACGGAACGGCCTACGCCGCGCTGCACTGGCGGGCACGGCTGCAGGAAGGCGACACCGTGCTGGTGCTTGGCGCGGGCTCGGGCGTCGGCGCCGCGGCGGTCGAGCTGGCGCGGCTGGTCCCGGGTGTCACGGTCATCGCCTGCGCCAGCAGCGCGCAAAAGCGCCAGGCCACGCTGCACCGGGGCGCACACCACGCGGTCGCGCCGGCCGGCCTGATCGAGCAAGTCAAGCAGCTCACGCAGGGGCGGGGGGCGGATCTGGTGTTCGACCCCGTCGGCGGCGATTTGCTGCTGCAGGCGCTGCGCTGCACCGCGCAAAACGGAAAGATCGTCAGCATAGGCTTTGCCAGCGGAACCATTCCCCAGGTTCCCATGAACATCCTGCTGGTCAAGAACCTCACCGTGTTCGGTTTCTTCTATGGCCAATACATCGGCTGGACGCCCGCCAACGAGCGCGTGAAACATGCGGCGCTGGTGCAGGCCATGATGGCGGAGCTGTTTGCGCTCGCCCGGCGCGGGGCCATTCATCCGGCCGTCACCCAGCTTTTCCCCATGGACCGACTCTGCCAGGCATTGAAGGCCATGCATGGCCGTGACGTGGTCGGAAAAGTCGCACTCGCAATCCAAGGAGACATACCATGAAGCAGCCCTTTCCCAACTCCGGCGCCGCGCCGCATGGCGGCAGACGCACGACCCTGCGGACCCTGGCATCCGCGGCCTGCATGGCAGCTCTTGGCGCCACGGCCCTGGTGCCGACGGTGGCACGGTCGGCGACGGACTACCCCAAGGGACCGATCAGGGTGGTGGTGCCCTATCCCCCCGGCGGCCCCACGGACCTGGTCGGGCGCGTGGTCGCGGCCGCCATGGGCGACATACTCAAGCAAAGCTTTTTCGTCGACAACAAGCCGGGGGCCAGCGGCATGGTGGGCGGGACCATGGTGGCCAAGGCTCCGGCAGACGGGTACACCCTGTTGAGCAACGCCTCGCTGCACGTCATTAATCCCTCCGTGTACGAAAAAGTGCCGTACGACGCGTTCAACGACTTTACGCCCATCACCCAGATCGTTGACGTGCCCCTGGTGCTGGTCGTCAGGAGCGATCTGCCCGTCGCCAATGTGCAGGAGCTGATCGCCTACCTGAAGCAGAGCAAGGGCGCGGTGAACTTCGCCTCGGCGGGAAACGCGTCGTCGCAGCATCTCTCGGGCGAGCTGTTCAAGATACGGACGGGCGTCGCCATGCAACACGTGCCCTACAAGGGAAGCTCGCCCGCGCTCACCGACCTGATGGGCGGGCAGGTGCAGCTGATGTTCGACTCCATGCCCTCGGCCATGCCGTTCATCGCAGCGGGAAGGCTCAAGGCCCTGGCCGTCACGACCCGCAAGCGCTCCCGCTCGCTGCCGCAGACGCCGACCATGCAGGAAGCCGGGGTGGCGGGCTTTGAAACCAGCACCTGGTACGGGCTGTGGGCACCCAGGAACACGCCCGCGGAGGTGGTGGGAATACTGGCCAAAGCCGCGCAGGAGGCGCTCAGGAAGCCCGAGGTCGCGGCGCAGTATCACCGCATGGGCGCAGAACCGGTGGGCTCGAGCCCGCAGGAGTTCGAGGCCTATATGAGGTCCGAAGAGAAAAAATGGGCCGAGATCGTGCGCCTGTCCGGCGCGAAGGCCGATTGAGCGGGTGCCTCGCCGGCATCTCTCCCGCAAGGCCACTGTCCCGCAGGGTTGGAGCGCGGCGTCCACCCAAGGCGCCGCGCTTGGTCTGCCAGGCCATGGTGTCTGTGCTTGAGGAAACCATGGGTGGGTTGCGAGAAGTTCGAACACCGCTTGCTGGCGCTCAAGCACCTCGCCGCGGCCATCATCGCCCTGCGCGGGATTGAACTGCCGGTCGATACGGTTTAGGGATGAATTCTTGGCCGACAATCCATGCTCTCTACCGAAAGCAATGACAGGGATTTATGAGTTCGGACCTCGATGGAAAGTTAGTCAGCGCCCTGGTGCGCGGAGTGTCGATTCTTCGCTGCTTTTCCAGCAAGTGCCAGGAACTCAGCAGCAAGGAACTCATGGACCTGACGGGGCTGCCCAAGCCTACGCTGTTCCGCCTGACCGAGACCCTGTGCGAGCTCGGGCTGCTGCGCTATTCGGAGCGGCTGTCCAAGTACGTGCCGGGCCTGGGCCTGCTGAACCTGTCTTCGCCGGCGCTCACGCGCATGGCCATGCTGCGCCAGCTCATCCGGCCGCAGATGCAGGCGCTGGCGGACCTGACCCAGGGGCAGGTGCAGCTGGCCGTGGGCTTCAGGCGCCAGCTGTGCCTGGTCGAGCTGGCCAACGGCATGGGCAATTCGGCGTTCCGCCCCGAGGTGGGCGTGCAGATTTCGCTGTCGCGCACGGCAACGGGCCGGGCCTACCTGCTCAAGCTCGACCCCGAGGAGCGCGAGGCCTATATGCGCGAGCTGCAGGCCCTGTCGCCCGAGCGGGCCGAGGCGCTGGCGCAGCGGCTCGACGATGCGCGGCACGACCTCGAAACGCTGGGCTTTTGCCGCAGCCACCTGGACCTGAACCGCGCGATCAACTCGATCGCCGTGCCCCTGTCCCAGCCGCTTGACGGCGAGCGCTGGGTGTTCTCGCTGACCATTCCGACTTTCAGCCCCCTGAACGAGAAATGGAATACCGAGCTGGGCCCCCGCCTGACCGAGCTGGTCCAGTCCGTGGAAGGGGTCGTGGGCTCGTCAGGCCTGGCTTGAGAACGCGTTAACCTTCTGCTCGGCGCCATACCGCCGCGGCGCCGCACCGTGCCAGCACCTCCAGCACCTGCTGCGTGTGCGCGCCGGCGGCGCACATGGCGCCGGGCTCATAGGCCTGTGGACTGTCCAGGCCGAAGCGCGGCGCCGGCACGGCTTGTAGAGTGCCTTCCCGCTCCGTGTACACGCCGCGCGCCTGCATATGCGGGTGTTGCGCGGCTTCCGCAGGGCTGAGCACCGCGCCGAAACAGGCGTCGGTAGGTTCGAGCAAGGCCTGCCAGTGCGCGCGCGGCTGCGCCAGGAACAGCGCCGCCAGCCGCGCCCGGCGCACGGGCCAGGCGGCCTTGTCCCATTGCGCCGTGGCGAAGTCCGGATCATGAGCCAGCCCCAGCGTGGACAGCAGCAGCGCATAGAACTGGGGCTCCAGCGCGCCGATGGTGATGTGATGGCCGTCGGCGCAGACATAGGTGTCGTAGAAGGGCGAGCTGTCGTGCACGCCCCGGCCGCGTGCATCGGCGACCAGGCCCTTCTGGCGGGCGCTGAGCATCAGGTTCAGCATATGGGCCGAGCCGTCCACGATGGCCGCGTCCACCACCGTGCCGCGGCCCGTGGCGCGCGCCTGCACGATGCCCGACAGCAGCCCGGTCATCAGGTACATGGCGCCGCCGCCGATATCGCCGAGCACCGCAAACGGCGACACGGGCCGCGCGTCGGCCGGGCTGCAGCCCCACAAGGCGCCCGACAGCGCGGCATAGTTGGCATCGTGCCCGGCGCGCGCGGCCAGCGGCCCGCTCTGGCCCCAGCCCGTCATGCGGCCGTAGACCAGCCGGGGATTGGCGCGCAGGCAGTCCTCGGGCCCCAGGCCCAGACGCTCCATGACGCCGGGGCGCATGCCTTCGATCAGCGCATCGGCCTCGGCCGCCAGGGCCAGCACCAGCTGGCGGCCGGCCTCGGTCTTGAGGTCGGCAAAGACCGAGCGCTTGCCCCGGTTGAGCAGGTTGCCGGTCGGTTGGTTGCCCTCGGCCTCGCGCACCACGGTGATGACGTCCGCCCCCAGGTCGGCCAGATGCATGGCGCAGAACGGGCCGGGGCCCAGGCCGCCGATTTCCAGCACGCGGATGCTGTCCAGAACTTTCATGCCTGCTGCTCCTTGATCACAGAAAGCGCGGAGCGCGCTTTTCGATGAAGGCCGTCACCGCCTCGCGGTGGTCCGCCGTCTTGTGGGCGATGGCCTGGTAGCCGGCCGACAGCTCCAGCAGCG
>NZ_BMEU01000033.1 GCF_014637085.1 Comamonas phosphati
GCTTTGGCGTGGACCTGGGCCGCTGGCCGCTGATCAGCGCCGTGGACCGGGCCTGCAGCGCCCGGCCCGAGTTTGCCCGGGCCGCTCCCATGGCCCAGCCCGACGCCGCCAGGTAAGCACCCGCACGCCCCAGCTCACCCGACCAGGCCCTGCCGAGCCACTGCAGCACAGCCGATACCAAACGTCTGTGCTGTAGCCATTTGCGGCCACATAAAAAGAGCGCCCCCCAGCGCCGCCGCGAGGTTTCAAGGAGATATCCATGACAGCAGCAACGAACGTAATCGACGTTCAGCAATTCATCAATCAGCATAAATTTTCACGCACCCAATTCATCACGTTGTTGTTGTGCTTTCTGATTGTTGCGGTGGACGGTTTTGACACTGCTTCCATCGGCTTTATTGCACCCGCCATCCGTGAAGAATGGGGCGTCAGTCCCGCCGATCTCGCTCCGCTTTTTGGCGCTGGCATGTTCGGCATGATGCTGGGCGCACTGGGCTTTGGCCCCCTGGCCGACCGCATCGGCCGCAAAACCACGCTGATGATTTGCGTGGCATTTTTTGGCCTGGCCTCTCTGGCATCTGCCTGGTCGCCCAATCTGCAAGTGTTGCTGGTATTGCGCTTTTTCACCGGTCTGGGCCTGGGTGGCGCCATGCCCAATGCCGTCACGCTCAGCTCCGAATACTCGCCCAACAAGCACCGCAATGTGCTGGTCACCACCATGTTCTGCGGCTTCACGATGGGTTCGGCCCTGGGCGGAATTCTGGCCGCCTACATCGTGGATCACTGGGGATGGCGTGCCGTGCTGCTGGCAGGCGGTGTCGTGCCCTTGCTGATATGGCCGCTGCTGGCCGGCTTGCTGCCCGAGTCGGCCCGCTACCTGGTTTCACGTGGCGCACCTGCTCAGCGCATCAGCCGCATCCTGGGTCGCCTGGCACCGCAGGCCAATCTGCGCGACGCCATTTACGCCATTTCCGACCTGGCGCCCCAGGGCTCACCCATCAAGCAGTTGTTTGCGCCCCAGCTGCGTCGTGGCACCGTGATCTTGTGGCTCATGTTCTTCATGTGCATGCTCATCATTTACCTGCTGTCCAGCTGGCTGCCGACCCTGATCAAAGACACGGGCCGCAGCCTTCAGGATGCCTCCCTGGTCACGGCCATGTTCCAGGTCGGCGGCACCTTCGGCGCCATCGCGCTGGGCCGCCTCATGGATCGTTTCAATCCCACACGCGTGCTGGCACTGGCCTACAGCGTAGCCGCCATCTTTGTGGCCCTGATCGGCCACAGCGCCGCCTCCACGCCGCTGCTCATGCTGGCCGTATGCATTGCAGGCGTATGCGCCTCGGGTGGTCAAGTCGGCGCGATTGCACTGGCCGCAGGTTTTTACCCCACGGCCAACCGTGCCACCGGCGTGGCGTGGGCGCAGGGTATCGGTCGTATCGGCTCCATCCTCGGCTCGATGGCGGGCGGCTGGATGCTGACCATGGGCTGGAGCCTGGTGGGCGTTTTCGAAGCCGTCGCCGTCCCTGCTGCGGTGGCTGCAATTTGTGTTTTGTTCATGCCAAGAAATCCGCGCTGATCCAGACGGCTTTCCGTGCACCGAGCCGCCGGCGCGGGCTGACGGCCGGCGCAGCTCCCCCAGGTGAGGGAAAATACTTTGCATTGCCCTCTCACCTGCTCTGCAGCGGCACATGCGGAAAGGACTCCCAATGGACAACATCGACCTCATGGTGCTCAAGGCCCTGCGCGACTGGCGCCAGGCCGGCCAGTGCGCCCTGCTGGCCACCGTGGTGCGCACCTGGGGCTCCTCTCCCCGGCCCGTGGGCTCCATGATGGCGCTGCGCGAGGACGGCCGCGCCATCGGCTCCGTCTCCGGCGGCTGCATCGAGGACGACCTGATCGCCCGCCATACCCGTGCGCTGGGCGGCGCCGGCATTCCCGAAAGCACGCCCCAGCTGGTGCGCTATGGCGTGAGCGCCGACGAAGCCCACCGCTTCGGCCTGCCCTGCGGCGGCACGCTGGAGCTGCTGCTCGAATTCAATCCCGACGCTGCCAGCCTGCAACAGCTGGTGCCGCAGCTGGAAGGCGGCGCCCTGGTGCAGCGCACCGTCGATTGCGGCAGCGGCGCGGTCATGCTCACGCCGGTGCAGCAGCCCCAGGCGCTGGAGTTCGACGGCCGCACGCTGACCAACCACCTGGGACCGGGCTACCGCATGCTGCTCATAGGCGCTGGTGCGCTGACCGAGTACCTGGCCACCATGGCCTTGTTCAACGGTTTCACCGTCACGGTCTGCGACCCACGCGAGGAATACATGGGCAGTTGGTCGGTGGAGCAGGTCCACAAGGTCACGGACATGCCCGACGATGCCGTCACGGCCTTCCGGCCCGATGCGCGCAGCTGCATCGTCGCGCTCACGCACGACCCCAAGCTCGACGACCTGGCGCTGCTGGAAGCCCTGCACAGCCCCGCCTTCTATGTGGGAGCCATTGGCTCGCGGCGCAACAACCATACGCGGCGCGACCGCATGATCGAGCACTTCGGCGAGACCGAGGCTTCGCTGGTCAGGTTGCGCGGCCCCATCGGGCTGTATATCGGCAGCAAGACGCCCGCCGAGATCGCCGTCAGCGTGATGGCCGAGATCCTGGCCGTCAAGAACGGCGTGTCCCTGCCGCGCGAAATGTCGGTGGAAACCGCCAAGCAGGAGCACGACATCGCCATGAGCGACAGCGGCCTGCAGTGCGCGCTGCCGCAGATCATGGACCCCAAGGCCGCGGCCCAGCGCCACTGAAGGCGCGCACCCGCCCTCTATCTTTCCCCAAGCCCTGGCGACGAGAGCCGCCAGGGCTTTTGCCGTTGCCATCCGTACGACAATGCCGGCCCCCCGACGCAGCCATGCCCGCCTTCGCCATTCACGGGTTTTCCACCTCCGCGCCAATACCCGCAGATCCGATTGATGCGTTCAGTTGCACCGGAATTCCGGCATTCATGCGTGCATCAAAACAACCGCCGAGTGACAAAATGAAACACAGTCTTCAACTCTAGGCCTTGCCGGTGTCAAGTGCGCACCGCTCCCTGTCCATGACAGCCCCCTTTCCCCATCGCACACGTACACAGTGGCTGCCAGGCATCGCAGTGGCTGCGCTGGGGCTGGCCCTGAGCTTGTGGCTGGCGCATCTGCAGCAGAAATCCAGTGACGCGCTGGCGCATATCCGCTTCACGGAGGAAGTGCGCTCCTCCAGCAATGCCATCGCACAACGCCTGAATGCCTACACGGAAGTCGTCAACGGCCTGCGCGACCTTTTCCTGCTCAAGCCCGACCTCGAGCGGTACGAGTTCGACCGTATCGTGGCCGAGCGCAACCTGCAGCAGCACTACCCCGAGATCAAGAACCTGTCATTCGTGCGCTGGGTACCCCTGAAGCAATTGAATGCGTTCGAAGACCGCCGGCGCGCCCAGGTGCCGGCTGGCGAGGTCTTCCACCCCATGCACCCGGCAGCGTGGCGCTCCGACTACTACATCAACGAATATGTCTGGCCCATGGAAGGCAACCCGGGCGTGCCGGGCCTCGACATCTCCTCGCAACCGGCCAACCTCGAGGCCCAGCTGGCGGCGCGCAGCACCGGTCGAACCTCCTTGTCGGCCCCCTTCAGACTGATTCAGGAACGCGATCTCCCCATCGGCATCGTGCTCCGGGCTCCCGTCTTCAAGCTCGGCAATGCCGCCAACCTGTCGGACGATTTCATCGGGACGGCTGCCGTCAGCGTCCGGAGCGTCGACATGATCCGCGCCATACAGGCCAACGGCTTCCTGCGCGACATCGTGGTGCGCATCGACGATATGGGGCCCATGACCCAGCCCCTGGCCAAGCCGCAGATGCTGACCGAGCCGCCACAGTGGCCCGTCGACACCGGGCTGCAGGAAACGCTGGAGCTTCAACTGCATGGCCGGCACTGGCATCTCACATTCAGGCCCGTCGGCTCGACACTTTCCGCGACGGAAAAGTTCGCCGCCTACTGGATTGCCGGCCTGGGCGCGGCGATCTCTCTGCTGCTCGCCGCTCTGATCACACTGCTGGTGCGCCTGCGCGCGCAGGCATTGCAGGAAGTTCAGATTTCCCACGAGGCCCTGCAGCAAAGCGAGGAAAGCCTGCGCGCCATCTTCAACCAGGCGACGGTAGGCATCGCCCATGTGCACACCCACAGCGGGCGGCTCGAGCGCCTGAACGAGCGCTATTGCGCCATCCTCGGCTACACCGCCGAGGAGCTTTACGGCATGAGCTTCATGGACGTGACCCATGCCGAGGACCTGTCCGAAGACCTGGAGCAGCTGCAACGGCTCAGGGCAGGCGAGATCAGCGAGTACCGGCTGGACAAGCGCCTGATCCGCAAGGACGGACAGGTGGTCTGGGTCGACCTCACGGTCTCGCCGCTGTGGAAACCCGGCCAGGACTGCAATCACCACCTTGCCATCGTGCAGGACATTACCGATCGCAAGCGCATGCAGGATTCGCTGCACGACAACGAACGCTACCTGCGCAGCATCCTGCAACGCCTTCCCGTGGGCCTGAGCATCCTGAGCCAGGACGGCCGCTTCGCCTTCCGCAACGAGTGCAATCTCCAGATTTCCGGTTATGAGACCGAGGACTTGCCCGATATCGACACATGGTGGCGGCTGGCCTATCCCGACCCGCAGGTGCGCGAAAGCATACGCAGGGACTGGATAGCCCACTGCAAGCAGGCCCGCCTGGGAGACGGCCGCATTCCCGCCGGCGAATACGAGATCCGCTGCAAGAACGGCCAGCTGCGGCTGGTGGAGATTGCCGGCATGATGCTGGGCGAGGACTACCTGGTCACCATGGTGGACCTGAGCCAGCGCAAGGCCGCCGAGGACAAGATCCGGCACCTGGCCTATTACGATCCGCTGACCCAGCTGCCCAACCGCCGCATGCTGCGCGACCACCTGCAGCAAGTGCTCGACGCCCATGCGCGAAAACATCAATGCGGCGCGCTGCTGCTGCTGGATATCGACAACTTCAAGACGCTCAACGACACACGCGGCCACGACCAGGGCGATGCCCTGCTGTGCGAGGTGGCCAACCGGCTGCGCAACGGCGCCGCCGGCCGCCACCTGGTCGCGCGCCTGGGCGGCGACGAATTCGTCGTCGTGCTCGACAACCTGGCCGACACGCCCGAACAGGCCCAGGCACTCGCCAGGGAAAAAGGCTCGCGCATCCTGGCGATGCTGCGGGAACCCTATCCGCTCGAAGGGGAGCCATTCCATGCCACCGCCAGCATAGGCGTGACGATTTTCGACGGGCCGCAGGAGCATATTTCCGATCTGCTCAAGCGCGCCGACCTTGCCATGTACCAGGCCAAGGCCACGGGCCGCAATGCGCTCGAGTTCTATGACCCGCAGGTCCAGGCCCTCGTCCGCGCCCGGGCCAAGCTCGGCGCGGACATCCGCGCAGGCATTGCCAGCGGCCAGTTCGAGCTGTTCTACCAGCCCCAGGTGGAAGGCAGCAGCGTCACCGGCTGCGAAGCGCTGCTGCGCTGGCGCCACCCGTGCGACGGCCATATCTCCCCGGCGGCCTTCATCCCGCTGGCCGAGGAAACGGGGCTGATTCTGCCGCTGGGCGAATGGGTGCTGCAGGCTGCCTGCCGGCAGTTGGCCGCCTGGGCCCAGGAGCCCGGGCTGGCCCATCTCACGCTGGCCGTCAATGTGAGTCCCCGCCAGTTCCGCCAGGCCGGTTTTGTCTCCCAGGTGCTCTGCGCGCTGGCCAGCGCCGGGGCCCAGCCGCATCAACTCAAGCTGGAGCTTACCGAGGGGCTGCTGCTGGACGACATCGAGGACACCATCCAGAAGATGGCCGAGCTCAAGGCCCATGGCGTCGGCTTTGCACTGGACGACTTCGGCACCGGCTACTCCTCGCTGTCCTATCTCAAGCGCCTGCCCCTGGATCAGCTCAAGATCGACCAGAGCTTTGTGCGCGACGTGCTCACCGACCCCAACGACGCCACCATTGCCCGCACCATCGTCGCGCTGGGCACCAGCCTGGGCCTGCAGGTGATCGCGGAAGGCGTGGAAACCGAAGAGCAGCGCAGATTTCTCCAGGCCCACGGCTGCCATGCATGGCAGGGCTATCTGATGAGCCCGCCCGTTTCGGCGGAGCACTTCGCTACCTTGCCGCTCACCTATGGGCTGCATACCCCGGCGCCAATGCCGGATGCAAGCCAGGCTGATCCGGCATTCCGCCTCGCAGCTTTGACCCGGTCGAAACAATCAGTTGCATAACCATAGCAACAAACTTTGTCTGAATGCGCTCGGCAGCCATTTCTGACAGCAACGCCGGCGTACCATCACCGGCTGCATGACGACCGCCAAGAACAAAAAAGCTCCGGCGCGCAAGCGCAGTTCCGCCAAGAAAAAGTCCGGGCCTGGCCTCGGCTTCAGCCGCTTCCAGAAATTTTCCGCCTCGGCCCTTGTCGCGGCGCTGGCCAGTTTCCAGATCGCCAGCTGCAGCCTCAACCCGCATTGGAGCGCGGGCCAGCTGGGCGCTGCGGCGCTTTCGGCCATCCATATTCCGGCGCTGGAAGCGCTGCGCAAGTTCGGCTGGCCCATGGACCAGGGCCACACGCACCGGCCGCAGGCGGGCAGGCAGGCAGGCAGTGGCGCCGCATCCTCCGGCAGCCACCCGGCAAGCGTTCCTGCGGCCAGCCAGGCCACCCGCTTCGCCAGCTGCCCCCAGTTCTTCCCGAGCGGCCGCCCCCCCGCGCTGCAGGCCCAGCCCCAGCAGCGCGAGCTGTGCTTCAGCGGCTTTGCCGTGCTGCACAGCGGGCTGACCAAGACCCCGGTCTTCGTGGCCGAGCGGCTGAACCGGCAACTGCTGCTGCAGAGCCAGGGCCTGCACCGCACTGACAGGTTCTATGCGGACGCGCGCCTGCCGCGCGTGGAGCGCTCGGAGCTGGACGACTACAAGCGCTCGGGCTTTTCGCGCGGCCACATGGCGCCGGCAGCGGACATGACTTCGCCCGAAGCCATGGCCCAGAGCTTCAGCCTGGCCAATATGGTGCCGCAGAACCAGGAGCACAACGCCGGCGTCTGGTCCAAGGTGGAGCAGGACACGCGCAAGTACGCCATGCGCGCCCAGGGCGATGTGTTCGTGTTCACGGGCCCGGTGTTCAGCGGTCCGGCCCAGACGATTGGCGCCAACCAGGTGCATGTGCCGGATCATCTGTTCAAGCTGGTCTACGACGCCAGCACGGGCCGCAGCTGGGTCTACTGGCAGGCCAACAGCGCCGACACGCGCATGGGGCCGCCGATCAGCTATGAGGAATTCACGCGCCGCACAGGCATGCCGCTGTTGTCAAACGTCCGCATGCCGCGCGCTTGAGAACGTTCATGATCTCCCGCTAGCACCGCCGGTCGGCTGTCCAGCGGCACCATGGCTCTCGTGAACACGCTCAGGACGGCGCAGAGCTCAAGCGCCATTCCAGCCTCCGAACTGGCGACGGTTGCGAAATCATGAAGCCCGCCCAGTCCGCCCTCCATATAGGCAGGGCCGTGGCGGCATGCCACAATCAGCGCCCATGGCCTCCGCACCGGACACCGTCTCTCCTTCGCCAGCCGCCGACGCGACAGCCGCAGCGCCAGGCGCTTCGCGCCTGCCGCCCTCCATCGCCGGAGCCTTCGCTGCAGCCGCCTATGCCTTACAGCACAGCACCCAGGCCGGCGCCACCGATGCCATCGGCTGGCCGCCCTACGATGAGGACGCCGGGCTGCTGCCCCAGCTCTACGCCAGCCGCCTGGGCCCGCGCTCGCGCTCCTACTATCTGCGCCAGTTCGCCCGCTTCGACGGGCTGGACAAAGGCCTTCCCAGCTGGAATGCGGCGGCGGGCTTTTTCACCCTGGCCTGGTGCTGCCTGCGCGGCCTGTGGACCGAGGCCGGCCGCTACCTGGCCTGCGTCATCATTGCCGTACTTGCGTGGTGGTGGGGGATCAGACCGTTCATGCCCGCCGCCATGGCCTATGGCGTGGCCGCCGCGCTGTGGCTGGCAGCCGTGGCCGTACCCGGGCTCATGGGCAATGCCTGGTTGTGGCGCCAGATCCGCACGCAGACACTGCGCGCCATCACCAGCTCGACCACCATGGCCCAGGCCCATGAAAAACTGGCGGCGCAAGCCACAACGCCGCGCCGCCAGATCCTGGCCGGCCTGGTGGCCGCCCTTCCGCTGGCCGCCGCCGCCGGCGCTGGCGTGGCCTGGCTGACGGCACCGCAAAACACGGCGCCGCGAGAGACCGTGCCGGCAGCCGCGCAGCCGGCCTCCATCCAGCCGCCCCAGGCCGAAGCCCGCTGAGCGCACGACGCGGGCAAAACAACGTCTGTCGGCATCAAGCAACTTCTGCTTACCATCATTCCGTCCCCGGCGGCCGCGGCCTCGACTAAGGTGACAGGCATGCAACGACGATCCGCCATTCAAGGAGTATTTATGCCATCTCGCCTTGCCACTTCCCAGCAGCCTCGCCCCATGCCCCGTGTCGCCCTGGGCGCCGCCCTGGCCGGGCTCGCCTTGCTGGCTGCGGGCTGCTCCAATATGGGCGGTTTTGGCGGCCGCGCCTCGCAACCGCCACGCCCGCTGCAGATCTGCAATGCCCAGGCTGCCCAGTCCTTTGTGGGCAAGAGCAATACCGTCGCCACCATGGAAGCGGCGCGCAAGAAGTCAGGCTCCTACGTGGCCCGCGTACTGGGCGAAAACCAGCCCTCGACCATGGAGTACAACCAGGAGCGACTCAACCTCATCGTCAACAGCGCAGGCCAGATCACGGCCGCGCGCTGCGGCTGACATCTGCCACGCACCCGAAACCGGCGCGCCCCATGCCGGGGCGACAGGCAAGGACCGCCCCGCAGCGAGGGCGTCGTCCCCCTTCCAGGGGGAAGCGGCGAAGCCGCTCAGGGGGTGTTCAAGAATATTTCCTGCAGATCGCTGAGAAAGTCGAAGCCGCGCTCGGTCGGCACCACACGACCCAGGTCGCGCGTGATCAGGCCCTTGGCCTGGGCCGCATCCAACCCCTTGGCGATGGCCGACAGGGGCAGGCCGGTGCGCTCCATGAACTCCTGCAGCGCAAAGCCGCCGCGCAGGCGCAAGGCGTTGAGCATGTACTCGAACGGCAGGTCGGCGCGCCGGACTTCGCTGTCCTGCGCCAGCGGCGTGCCGGCCAGCGCCATGTCCATATAGCGCGCCGGATCGCGAAAGCGCACTTGACGCACGATGCGGTGCGCAAAGCTGAGCTTGCTGTGCGCGCCCGCGCCTATGCCCAGGTAATCGCCGAACTGCCAGTAATTGCTGTTGTGGAAGCACTGGTGGCCGGGCCTGGCATAGGCCGAGACCTCGTAGCGCTGCATGCCCGCCGCGCCCGTGCTGGCGGTGATCAGGTCCAGCATGTCGTAGGCCGTATCGTCCTCGGGCACCACGGGCGGGTACTTGGCGAAGTAGGTATTGGGCTCGATGGTCAGGTGATAGATCGACAGATGCGGCGGCGCGAACGACAGGGCCGTGTCCACGTCGCGTTGCAGGTCCTGCAGCGACTGGCCGGGCAGCGCGTACATCAGGTCGATGTTGAAGGTCTCGAAATTGTCGGCGGCCTCGCGCACGGCAGCCTTGGCCTGCGCCGCATCATGCACGCGGCCCACGGCCTGCAGATGGCGGTCGTCGAAGCTCTGCACGCCGACCGACAGGCGGTTGACGCCGGCGGCGCGAAAGGCCTTGAAGCGGTCCTTCTCGAAGGTGCCGGGGTTGGCCTCCATGGTGATCTCGCAGTCCGGCTCCATGCGCAGCCGCGCGCGCAATCCCGCGATCAGCCGGTCTATGGCCTGCGGCGAGAACAGGCTGGGCGTGCCGCCGCCCATGAAGACGCTGTGCACGGTGCGCCCCCAGATCAGCGGCAGCGCGCTTTCCAGGTCGGCCATCAGGGCATCGATATAGCGATCCTCGGGCAGCGCATCGCCCTTGCCCCAGGCATGGGAGTTGAAGTCGCAATACGGGCACTTCTTCAGGCACCAGGGCAGGTGCACATAGAGCGACAGCGGCGGCAGGCTGCCCAGCTGCAGCGTGCCCGGACGCATGTAGTGCTGGATATCGCGCTGCACGACGGCCTCGGCCGCCCCCGGATTTTCTGGCTGAATGGGGATCATGGGAATAACTCTTGTCGGAACCTACGCTGCAGAAACTAGCACGCCCCAAGCCAGAGATGCCGAGCAAGGGCCGCCCTGCAGCGAGGGCATCGTCCCCCTCAGGGGAAAGACGCAACGCGGCTCAGGGGATGGTTACAACCAGCGCTCGCGCACCATGGCGAGCATTTTCTGAGAGGAACGGCCTCGATGGCTGTGTGCATGCTTGAGCTCGGGCGACATCTCGGCAAAGGTCATGCCCACTTCAGGGATGAACATCACGGGATCGAAGCCAAAGCCCTGCGTGCCGCGGCGCTCGGTGGTGAGAATGCCCTGCACCCGGCCCACGGCGATCAGGGGCTCGGGGTCCTTGGGGCTGCGCACGCCCACCAGCGTGCTGACCATGGCCGCACGGCGGTTCTCCACGCCCTGCATCTGCTCCAGCAGCGCGCGCACATTGTTGTCGTCGCTCTTCTCGTAGCCGAACTGCGTGCAGTAGTAAGCCGTGTCCACGCCCGGCAGGCCGCCGAAGTGTTGAACGCACAGGCCGGCATCATCGGCAATTGCGGGTAGGCCCGTGTGCCCGGCCGCGAAGCGGGCCTTGGACAGCGCATTCTCCACAAAGGTGCCGTAAGGCTCCGGCGCCTCGCCCTCGAACAGATCGCCCTGGCGGATCAGCTCCACGCCCAGCGGTGCGAACATGGCTTGCAGCTCGGCCAACTTGCCGCGATTGTTGGAGGCCAACACAATTTTCATGATCAAAATTCCAGGCAGGCGCTTACAGCACCTGCGCTTCTAGCTATGATTTCAATGTTTTTGCAGAGCCCGGGCTACGGAGCGCCAACCGTCTTCAGCGCCGCGCCTGCCGCCCGGCCGAGCGGCGAATGGCTTCGTTGATCTCGGCAATCGAGCGCTCGATGGCTTCGTCGTCCAGCTCATCCTCGCGCGCGTCCAGCGGCCCCATCTGGATGGTGGACTCGAAAGCGTCGTCCTCGATTCCCAGGGTAGAGATGGCCGTGGCCTCCTGCGCATGGGGAGTTTCCCACTCCATGGCAATCGCCGTGACATTGTCGCTGGCATCCCCTGCGCGGCGCAGGGCCGAATCCACCAGTACCGGCACCGACTGCGCCACGGGCCGGTTGTGCATGAGCTGCAGCAGCTCCGGCGTCTGCAGGCTGCTCCACAGGCCATCCGAGCACAGCAGCAACCGGTCGCCCTGCGCCAAAGGCCGGGATTCGCTGACGTCGTAGATAGGCTTGGACGGCGAGCCCAGGCAGGTGAACAGCACATTGCGATTGGACTGGTTCACCAGCGGCGAGACCTTTCGCATCTCGCTGTACGAGTGGTCACGCGTACGCTCCAGCAACTCTCCGCTGCGCAGCCAGTACAGGCGCGAGTCGCCGCAGTGGATCCAGGTGGCGCAGCCTTCCTGCACCACGGCCGCAACCAGCGTGGTGCGCGGCGTATCCATCATGCCCTTGCCGCCCGCGTAGCGCAGGATCTGGCGATGTGCCTGCAGCAAGGCGTCCTCCAGAAAGGCGCGGGGGTCCTCCAGCGCCGGCCTGGCCTGCTGCTGGAACTGGGCCGACACTGCCTGCAAGGCGATCTGGGCCGCAATCTCCCCATCGGGATGGCCACCCATGCCGTCGGCCAGCACGAACAGCGCCGCCTCGCGCGTGTAGCAGTAGCCCATGCGGTCTTCGTTGATGTGGCGGCCGCCCCGGCGGCTGAGCTGGAATACGGAAAATTTCATGTCTTGCGCCCGGCGCCGCTACCGGCACCGGGCAGGGCCCCGGCACCACTGATTTTCTGCAGGTTCTTCCTGGCGTCGGTGACCAGCGTGTCCAGTTGCATGCGCACGCGATCGGCCACCCCCAGCTTGGTATAGCGGCGCTCGCCCTCGCGGCTCAGCGCCTTTTGCAGCGTGAACACGGATTGCGGACGCGACAGCGGGTCCATGGCCATGCACCACTCGACCACCTCGATCAGATTGTCCGAGTACACGCCGCGCAGCCTGGCCAGAACCTGCGACAGCCGGTCCTTCTCCTGGCGCTGAGGCGCCTCGTGCGGCGGCGTACCCAGCATGCAGGCATAGATGCAGGCGCCAATCGCATAGATATCGGTCCAGGGCCCCAGCATGGTGTCGCGCCGGTACATCTCGGGCGCGGCAAAGCCGGGCGTGTACATGGGGCGCACGAAGTTGCCCTCCTTGGACAGCACCTCGCGCGCGGCGCCGAAATCGATCAGCACGGCCTCGTCCTCGTTGGTGATGAAGACGTTGGCCGGCTTGATGTCCAGATGCAGCATCTTGTGCTGGTGCACGATGCGCAGGCCGCGCAGCACCTCGTCGAACAGGGAGCGGATCGTGGATTCGCGGAACACCTTGCCGGTCTTGAGCTCGCGCGCCGTGACGACGAAGTCCTGCAGGGTGGCTCCCTCCAGGTAGTTCATCACCATGTAGACGGTTTCGTTCTCGCGAAAGAAATTGAGCACGCTGACCACGGAGGCGTGCGAGATCTGGGCCAGGGAGCGCCCTTCCTCGAAGAAGCTCTTGAGCCCGAGGCGGTACAGCGAAAGCTTTTCTGGGGCCACGGCCGGCTGCAGCTCTCCCGGCGCCCGGGTGGCGAGCGAGGCCGGCAGGTATTCCTTGATTGCCACCTGCTTGCCCTCGGAATCCAGAGCCAGGTAGACAATGCCGAAACCTCCCGAAGAAAGCCTGCGCACCACCCGGTAACCACCTATCGTGCTGCCAGACGGCAAGGGCGCTGGCTTAATCTTGGTAGACATTTTTACCGGTAAACCCCAAGGATGATGCGAAACCCGGATAATCGGACAATTGCAAGCATCCATCAAAAGTCCAATGCCAGTTTACAGCATGACCGGATACGCCAGTGCCCAGCACAGCGCATCCGCTGAGGGTGATCAAGCGCCTGAGGGAAACCGCCGCCTGGGCCTTGAGATCCGCGCGGTCAACAGCCGCTTTCTGGATTTGTCCTTCCGCCTGCCCGACGAGCTGCGCGCCCATGAGCCGGCACTGCGCACCTTGCTGACAGCCCGCTTGAAGCGCGGCAAGGTGGAAGTTCGCGCCGCCATCGACGTCGACGCCAGCCAATCCCTATCCACGCCTTCCACCACCCAGCTGCAGCACCTTGTCGGCCTGCAGGACACCATCCAGGCCTGGCTGCCCAAGGCCCGCGACCTGTCGGTCGCCGATGTGCTGCGCCTTTGCAGCGGCGGCGGCGGCCCCGCCACCGACTGGAGCACCACTGTTCCCGCCCTGGCCGAGCAGGCCGTCACCGAGCTGATCGCAGCCCGCGAACGCGAAGGCAGGCGCCTGACGGACATGCTGCTCGACCGCATCACCCAGTTGCGCGAGCTGGCCAAGCTGGCCGTACCCCTCGTGCCCCAGCTCGTGGAACAGCAGCGCCAGAAGTTCCTTGAGCGCTGGAAGGATGCCATGGCCCTGGGCGAAGGCGCCGTGGCGCCCGAAGCCGCCCAGGAACGTGCGCTGGCGGAGGCCACGGCTTTCGCCATCCGCATCGACGTGGCCGAGGAGGTGACCCGCCTGGACTCGCACCTGGACGAACTGGAGCGCCTGCTCAAGAAGGGCGGAGACATAGGCAAGCGCCTGGACTTCCTGATCCAGGAACTGCACCGCGAAGCCAATACTCTTGGCTCCAAGTCCGCCACGCTGGAACTGACCCGCATCAGCGTGGACATGAAAGTGCTGATCGAGCAAATGCGCGAGCAGGTGCAGAACATCGAATGACGCCCACGTACGGGCCACACCGAAGGCAGCCGGTTCCGTCGAGCCTTTCTTGACGGTGACTGGCGCAGCGTAGCCGGGGACGGCGAGGCATCCTGCCGATGATGCAGGCCGGGTGTCGCAGAGGCGCCCCGATCATCGATCAGGGCGCGCGGCGTGCGGATGGGGTATTCCAATCTGCACCGGCAAATGCCTTGGCCACGAAGTCAAGCCAGGCGCGCACCTTTGGCAATACGAATTTTCGCGTGGGGTACACCGCGTAGATGCCGAGTTCGAGAGAACGGTATCGGGGCAGGATTTCGATGAGCTGTCCCGAGGACAGCTCTTGCTCGATGAGGAAGGTCGGCTGCAGATCGATGCCGGCGCCACGGACAGCCGCGGCAACGCTGGTGTTGCCATTGTTGGTCCAGAATCGCGGCCTCACCCTGACGGAGACCGGCCCCTCTGCCCCCGTGAAGTTCCACTGGTCTCCCATCGACAGCAGGCTGTAGCCGATGACGTCGTGCTGCGCCAGTTCAGAAGGATGTTGCGGGGTACCGCGCCGCCGCAGGTACTCTGGCGCAGCGCACACGATCAGCCGCGTCGTGGCAATCTTCCTCGACACAAGGGACGAGTCGGGCAAGCGTGCGATGCGGATCGCGATGTCGAAGCCTTCCCCGACAAGGTCCACGACGCGATCCTCGAGGTGCACGTCGAGTGACAGGCCCGGATGCGCGGCAAGAAAATCGCTCCAAAGTGGCGCCAGATGCTTGAGTCCGAAACTGACCGGCACGCTGACCTTCAGCAGGCCGCTCGCACTGACCGCGCGGGTGGATATCTCGGCCTCCGACTCATCAATGCCGGCGAGGATTTCTCGACAGCGGGCCAGGAACACCGCGCCCTCGTCGGTCAACGAAAGCTTGCGCGTGGTGCGGCGCATCAGGCGCACGCCCAGGCGTGCTTCCAGGTCCGACATGTATCGGGACACCGATGCCTTCGACATCGCCAGCTCTGCTGCCGCCGCGACAAAGCTGCCCGTATCGACCACGGAGGTGAAGACACGCATCTCTTGGTATTTATCCATTGTCTTGATTGTCTGAACGAACCATTCGGGGATGGATGCGTCTGCGCCATCGATCTGAATCACTGAAGTATGGCGACAGCCCGGCACCTCATGCCATTATTTTCAATGAAAAGTGAAATCCTCCCTCGCTTTACGCGCCATTGCGTGATTACCGGGCTATCGAGCGGCTGTTCACCTCGGAGGCCTCCCTGATCTGCGGTCGCCCATAGATTGATCAGATTTCCTGAACTATCCATTCCATGCCAGGCGGTTTATTTCTTTCCCTGGCATCCATACAGTTGATTCACCTCCCGCGCTGCGGGCTCAACAAATCACCCGAAGAGGAACAACATGAAGATTCTCGTGATTGGCACCGGCAATATGGGTGCTGGCTTCGTGAAACAACTGGCCGCCGCAGGCCACCAAGTCGCGGTCACCGCCCGCGACATCGCCAAGGCCGAAGCCATAGCAGGCCAATACAACGCGAAGGCAGTGCCCGTTGCAGGCGCTGCCAGGGAGCAGGACGCGATCGTCGTCGCGGTTCCCTCTGCCGAAGCGGTTGGCGCACTGCGCAGCGTCGGCGACATCGACGGCAAAGTCGTCATCGATATCACCAATCCCCTCACGGCCGACTACCTGGGGCTGACGGTCGGCCACAGCACCTCCGCCTCGGAACAAATCGCCCAAGCGCTGCCCGGAGCCGAGGTGGTGAAGGGCTTCAACACGGTGTTTGCGCAGGTCCTGGCAGCGGGCGCCAACTTTGGCGGCGGCCAGAAAGTCACGGTCTTCCCGGCCAGCGACAGCGAGCGTGCCAAGCAGACGGCGCGAACGCTCGCCGAGAGCATGGGTTTCCAGACCATGGACGCAGGTGGCCTGAAAAACGCTCGCTACCTGGAGCCGCTCGCCGGCCTCAACATCTATTTTGGCTACGGCGCCGGCTTGGGTACGGACATCGCGCCGACCTGGATCCATAGGGCCTGACAGGAGAGACACATGAGCAACGACAACTCTTTTTCCCAAGCAAGGGAGCAGCACATGGCGGCCATGCCGTCCGTGTTCGTCTCGCACGGTGCCCCTACGTACGCTATCGAGCCCGGACTGGCCGGAGCCCAGCTTGCCGCTGTCGGCCGCGCGCTCGGCAAACCCAAGGGCATCGTGATCGTCTCTCCGCACTGGATGACGCCGGGCGTGGAAATCACCGCCACCCTGAAACCGGAAACCATCCATGACTTCGGCGGATTTCCGGCCGCGCTCTACCGCATTCGATATCCGGCGCCCGGTGCACCGCAACTCGCGGGGCGCACCATGGAGCAACTCGCATCGCGCGGGATCAAAGCGTCATTGAACGCCACGCGCGGCTTGGATCATGGCGCCTGGGTTCCGCTGCTGCACATGTACCCCGAGGCGGACGTGCCCGTGGTCCAGGTCTCGCTTCCACTCGACACAGACGAGCAACGGGCGTTCGAACTGGGGCGGGCACTGGCGGGCCTGGCCGATGAAGGCGTACTCGTGGTCGGGTCCGGCAGCCTCACGCACAACCTGTACGAGTTCCGCACCGGCAACGTCGACGAGGCCGCCTATGCGCGGGAGTTTTCGAGCTGGATCCGCAGCTCCGTGCAGCAAGGGGACCACGAGCGACTGCTGCAGGCACTGCAGCGGGCTCCGCACGCAGCCCGCGCGCATCCCACGAGCGAGCACTTTCTGCCCTTGCTGGTGGCGGCCGGCGCCGCCAGCGTCGCGACCCCGGTGACCGTTCTGGACGCCGGGATAAGACATGGCGTGATCGCCATGGAATCGTACGTGTTCGGCCAGAGCATCGAGCTGGATATGGAGGTGTCCCATGCATGAAAGCGACGTCGTCGTGCATTGCCCGCCGCAGGCGACACAGCTCGTGCTGCTGTTCCATGGTGTGGGATCGTCGGCCGCGAACCTTGCGCCCTTGGGCGAGGCGATTGCCAACGCCCTCCCGGGCGCCCTGGTCGTCAGCGTGAATGCGCCGCATGCATCGACGCTCGGAAGCGGCCACGAGTGGTTTTCGGTGGTAGGCATCACCGAGCAGGACCGGCCGGCCCGTATTGCGCAGGCAATGCCGCTATTCCAAGACACGATCGCCTACTGGCAGCAGAAAAGTGGAGTCGGGCCTGCCGCCACGACGCTGGTGGGGTTCTCCCAGGGAGCCATCATGTCGCTCGAAGCCACTCAGATGGAGGGTCAACCTTCGGCGGGCCGTGTCATCGCTCTGGCCGGCCGCTTTGCCATGCCGGTACGGCGCATGCCGGGGCAGTTGCACTTCCACCTGATCCATGGTGAGGCCGACCCAGTGGTGCCGGCGTCCTTTTCGGCGAGTGCAGCGCAGGCGCTCCGCACGGGCGGCGCCATGGTGACACTGGACCTGATTCCCAACCTCGGGCATGCCATTGATGCCCGCGTGCTGGAACGGCTGCTCGGCTACCTGCGCTGAAACCGGGCTCACGCCGCGGCACCGCCAGCTGACTCCGTGCCGCGGCCCGCCATCGTGCCTGCATGCGTCCGCAGCGCACCGGCCTGCTGACGAAGTTGTTCAACGGCAGTCCCCGTCTTCCAGCGCTGCTCGCGTATGAGGCCGGGTGCCCTGCAGCCAGGGTGCATCGGACGTGGTGGCACGGGTGGTAGCCATCCGGTCGGCAGTCCCTTTTGGAACGTGTTCAGTTCTAGGTCAGGCTGAACATCTTGCGCACCGCATCGAGCATGCGGCTCGCATCCGCTGGCTGGTGCGCATCTTCTTCATCGCCCCGGCAGTGTCCGGGCGCTCCACGCCCTGCGCCTTCATGCGGCCCGGCCCTGGGAGGGCTGCACTCAACGAAAAAAGCCGATGCGTGCTCATGCGCAGAGCAGATCGGATGACCGCGACCACAGACGGACCGGACCTGCGTCCATGGTCAAACACAGCTGGCGAACCGCCCGCCGGGCGATGCAACTCGAACCCTACAAAGACTTGTATTTCATCTTGTTAATTATCACAAATGATAATCATTGTTATTTATACTAGCGAACTCAATAAAGACATCGACCCTCAGGAAACAAAAAAACCATCATGCAAACGCTCTACCTATTGACACATGTCTCCACCGCTCCCGTCAATGAAGGCTTCCTGCCCGCGGCGCGGGCACTCGGGCTGACCGTCGCGCTGCTGACCGACTGCGCCGATGCGCACCGCGCGCACTTCGCCCAGGGCGGGCTGCCGGCCTATCCGGACGAGATCGTCCCGTGCGATGTCTTCAACCCGCTGGCCGTCATCGACGCCATCACGCGCCGCGGCGACAAGCCCGCCGCCGTGTTCTCCAACAGCGATCACCTGCAGACCGCCGCGGCGATCGCCGCCAGCTACTTCGGCCTGCCGGGCAAGGACTGGCGCACCACCTACGCTGCCAAGAACAAGGCCGAGATGCGCCGCCGCCTGGCCGAGCTCGGCATCGACACGCTCTGGCACGCCGTGGTGTGCGACGCCGAGGCGGTGGCAGCGCTGGGCGAGGTGCCGATGCCCTGCATCGTCAAGCCGCGCGAGGGCGTGGCCAGCCAGCAGGTCAGCCTGGCGCGCAGCCGTGCCGAGCTGGCCGAGCAATGCGCCGCGATCTGGGCCGAGCACCCGGGCCAGACCTTGCTGCTGGAGGCCTATATGGAAGGCCCGCTCTACACGCTGGAAACCCTGGGTGACGGCAGCTCGATCCGCGCGCTGGGGGGCTTTCGCGTGACGCTGTCGCCGCCGCCGTACTTCGTCGAGCTGGAGGCGGTCTGGGGCACCGGGCTGCCCGCCGCCATCGAGGCCGAAGTGCTGGAGATCATCCGCCGCTTCGGCGTCGGCTTCGGCGCCTGCCATACCGAGTTCGTGCTCACGCCGCAGGGGCCGCGCCTGATCGAGATCAACTACCGCAGCATCGGCGACTACCGCGAGTTCCTGCTGCGCGACACCTTGCAGTTCCCGCTGTTCGAGCAAGTGCTGCGCCTGCATCTGGGCCAGCCGCTGCCGACGCTCGACGTGCCGAAGCGGGCCGCCTGGATACGCTACTTCACCGCCTCGGAAGCGGGCACCCTGCGCAATGCGCCGGCGGCCAGCCAGCAGGAAAGCGACGGCGTGCGTCTGACCTACCAGCCGCTGCGCCAGGTGGGTGATGCCATCCAGCTCACACACTCCAACAAGGACTACGTCGGCGTGCTGCGCGGCAGCGGCCCCGACACCGACGGCCTGGCCGCCGCCGTGGAGAACGCCAGCCGCAAACTCGTGTGGGAGATCGCGCAATGACCGCCCGCCTGCCCCTCCAGCCCGGTCTGGACGCCGCCGCGTGCGATGCGGATGCCGACTACATTGGCGTGCGCGTCATCGATACGCTGCTGCGCGAAGACGTGCGCGAATGCGCGAGCCGCGGCGAACTACACCATGGCGATGCCCTGCCCGCCACCATCGCCGCCACCACGGCAGCCTCCGGCTTTGCAGCCGATCAGCGCTGGCTGCACGTCGGCCACTTCGGCGGCGCCAGGCTCTGGATTCCGGTCTCGCCCACACGCTACATGCAGGAATGGCGGCTCACCCGCCTGCCGGTCCTGCGCGAGGATGCCCAGGGCGTGACCGCGCTGCACGACATCGGCGCCATCCTGGCCGCCTTTGCCGAGGGCCTCCCCACCGACGCGGCCCGTCTGTTCATCGCCTACGCCGACGAATGCCGGACCGCCTGCGAGCACCGCGGTGCCGCGCAAGGCGAACGCGCGCGCTGGTTCGCGCAGCCTGGCAGCGCCGACGGCCATGCGCAGCCGGCCTGGCACCTGCGCATGCAGCACTACGACCGGCTCGCCGCCTTCCTCGATCACCCGTACTACCCGAGCGCGCGCGCCAAGCTCGGCTTTGCCGTCGGCGACCTCGCAGCCTACGCGCCCGAGTTCCAGCCCGCGTTCGAGCTGAACTGGCTGGCCGTGCCGCGCGATCGTTACCACCCGAGCGGCGACGCGCTGCCGCCGTGCTGGCCCGAATTTGCCGACGTGGGCCTGCCGCCCACGCTCGCCCCATCCCTGGCCGAGACGCACGTGCTGGTGCCCGTGCATCCCTTCGTCTGGCAGCACCATCTGGACGACTTCCTGGCCGATGCCGGGCTGACAGGCCAGGTCGTGCGTGCGCCGCGCACCCACCTGCGGGTCGCCCCCACGTTGTCGGTGCGCTCGCTGATCGTGCTCGACGCCCCCGAGTGGCACGTCAAGCTGCCGCTGACGATCCGCACGCTGGGCGCGAAGAACATCCGCACCATCAAGCCGAGCACCATCGGCGACGGCCACCGCATCCAGACGCTGCTGGCCGACATTACCGAGCGCGAGACGGCCGTGCGCGGGCAGGTGCTGTTCACCGACGAGGCCAACGGCGCGCACGTGGACCAGCGCCCCTTCCTCGGCTTCATCCTGCGCCGTTACCCGGTCCAGGCGCTGGGGGACGCGACGGCCGTGTCGGTTGCCGGCCTGATGGCCGATACCGCCGATGGTCGCTGCGTGGCCCAGGAACTGGCCGACCGCTACCACGGCGGCGACCTGGACGCCTGGTTCGACGCCTACCTGAAACTGACATTGCGCCTGCACCTGACGCTGTGGCTGCGCTACGGCATCGGGCTCGAGTCGAACCAGCAGAACACCATGGTGGTGTACGGCGACGACGGCCTGCGACTGCTGCTCAAGGACAACGATGCCGCGCGCATCGACCGCGGCCAGCTGACACGCCGCTGGCCGGAGCTGGCGCGTCGTCTCGATGGTTTGGAGGACTCGCGCATCGTCGTCTCGGAAGCGCTGCCGCTGGCGCAGATGTTCACCACCATCACGCTGCAGCTGAACATCGCGGCGCTGGTGGAAGGCATGTCGCAGCGCCTGGGCACCGATCCGGCCGCCGGCTACGCGCGCGTGCGCCGCCATACCGAGGCGGTCCTCGCCGATCTGGACGGCGCCGGCGAAGACACGGCCTTCGCGCGCCAGGTGCTGCTTGGCGATGACCGGCTCTACCTCAAGTACCTGCTGATCGCCGCATCGCTGGTGGAAAAGGCGCAGACCGGCGCGGCCGACGTCAACAAGTTCTACGGCAAGCGCGCGCCGAACTTTCTGCAGGTGGACGCATGAGCATCGGCACGCGACGGGTGGTCGCGGTCGTCATGCTGTGCCATTTCATCGCCGCCTTTGCGGCGCTGGGCATGCCGCCGTTCTTCGCGCTGATCCTGCAGCGCTCTCTGCACAACGACATGCCCTGGCTGGCCGGCGCCTTCTACGTGGTGCCGACGCTGCTGGCGGCGCTGTCGGCGCCGTGGTGGGGAAGGCTGGCCGACCGCTTCGGTAAAAAGCCGCTGCTGCTGCGTGCGCAGCTGGGGCTGGCCGCCAGTTTCCTGCTGGCCGGCTACGCCAACAGTTCGCTCACCTTCCTGGCGGCGCTGGTGCTGCAAGGCGTGCTGGGCGGCACTTTCGCGGCGTCGAACGCCTACCTGGCGACAGTCGCCAGCGGCACCACGCTGACGCGCAGCCTGACGGCCATGCAATGGTCGGCGCGCGCGGCGCTGGTGGCGGCGCCGGCCTGCCTGGGCCTGTGGATGGGCGCGGAATCGCCCATCGTGCTGTACCGCTGGCTGGCGCTGCTGCCTCTGCTCGCCGCCGCGCTGATCGCCTGGCTGCCTGCCGGCGGCGCCGCGACAGGCGCGGCCAAGCGCGCCCCGGCAGGCGATGCCGCCGCGCGCGCGCCCGCCACGCCGCGCCAGATCTACGTGCTGCAGCTCGGCTTCGTGTTCGCCACCGTGGTGACCTTTCCCTATTTCATCCCCGACATGCAGCAGCGCCTGCCGGGTGCGTCCGCAGCCGTGGCCGGCCTGCTGTTCGGCCTGCCGCACGTGGTCTACCTGGTGGCAGCGCCGCTGCTGTCGCGCCGGCTCGGGCTGGCGCCGTCGCTCGGGCTGCTGGCCGCCGCCTTCGGCGCGCTGGCGATCAGCCTGTTCGCCCAGGCTGCGCCGCTGAACCTGCCCGCGCTGGTGCTCTGGCGCCTGCTGATGGGCGCCGCCATGACCGTGGGTTTCATCGGCCTGCACGCCCTGGTGGCCAGCGTCGTGCACGCCGGCAACGCCGGCCGCACTTTCGGCTGGTTCGAAAGCAGCTCCAAGTGGGGTGCGGTCGCGGCCGGGCTTGCCGCCGGCGCCGCCGCCAGCACCGTCGGGCTGCATGCCCCCTATCTGCTGGGCGCCGCGCTGCTGGCGCCCATGGCTGCCTATCTCCTGCTCGCCGCACGGCCGCGTGCCGGCGCGCTGTCGCTCTGATCCACTCCTGACAAAGAGGTCCAAGACATGCAATTGCCCACCCCTTCCGAAAATGCCGCCGTGCGGCGCCTGCACGCCGAACTGGCAGCCGGGCGCCGCAGCCAGGAAACGCTGCTGAACTGCTACTGCCGCGAGGTGGCCGGCCCCAACGGCCTGCTGCGCGTCGGCCCGCCGGTAGGCCAGAACGACTGGCCCGCCGCGATCACGATGACCGTGCAGCGCGAGCGCGGCCCGGTGCTGCAGATCCAGCTGCCGCATGTGCACGACAGCCTGCTGGCCGTGGTCGGCGGCGCCTGGATCACCGGCAACTACCGCTACCTCTCGCCGATCTACCACAAGGCCGAGAACAAGCCCTGGGCCCTGCTCGACTGGGAGTCGCTGGCCGCGCTGCTGCTGCGCGAGATGGCGCTGCAGCACGAGGTGCCGGCCAACACCGAGCTGATGGAACAGATCCGCAACAGCGTCGCCGTCAGCACCGAAGTGCTGGCGGTGCCGGTGCCGCTCGATATCCCCGCCGATCCGGTGACCGCCTACATCGACTCCGAACAGTCGCTCACCTTCGGCCACCCGTTCCATCCGACGCCCAAAAGCCGCCAGGGATTTTCCGAGCAGGACCTGCTGCGCTACTCGCCCGAGCTGCGCACGCGCTTTCCGCTGACGTGGTTCGCGGTGCCGCGCGAAGACATCGCCCAGCAGTCGCTGCTCGATGCGCCGTGCGACCGGCTGATCGCGGCCAATGCGCCCGCGGTGAGCGCCGACCGCGTGGCGGTGCCAGTGCATCCGTGGCAGGCCGGCTATCTGCGCGAGCATCCGCTGGTGCGCGACGCGCTGGCCAGCGGCCGCCTGCTGGACCTGGGTGCGCAGGGCGAGGACTTCTTTCCCACCTCGTCGATCCGCACGCTCTACCAGCCCGGCAATCCGTACTTCTACAAGCTGTCGCTGAACATCCGCATCACCAACTGCGTGCGCAAGAACGCGTGGTACGAGCTCGAGAGCGCCATGCACGTCAACAGCGTGCTGCGTCCGCTGCTGCCGGAGCTCTCGCGCCTGTTCCCCAGCCTGGCACTGATGGAGGAGCCGGCCTTCATGTCGGTCGACCTCAAGGATGCCGACACGGAGCAGAACCGCCAGGTCATCGAAGGCTTCGGCCTGATCCTGCGCCAGAGCGTGGACACGCTGCGCGCCCCCGGCACCGTGCCGCTGCTGGCCGGCTCGCTGTTCGGCAACCACTACTACAGCGAGGCGCGCATGGAGCGGCTGCTCGACGAGCTGGCTGAGAAGGCCGGCGTTCAGCCGGACGCGATGGCCGAGCGCTGGTTCTCGGACTACGTAGTGCAGCTGATCTACCCGGTGTTCCACCTGTTCTTCTCGCACGGCATCATCTTCGAGCCGCACCTGCAAAACGTGATGCTGGGCTTGCGCGACGGCATGCCGGCCCAGCTCTTCCTGCGCGATTTCGAAGGCGTGAAACTCACGCCCTCGCGCCATTCCGCCGCCAGCATGCCGGGGATCAGCGAACGCGCCCAGGCCTCGCTCTGGTACGACGAGGAGCAGGGCTGGAACCGCATCGCCTACTGCGTGTTCGTCAACAACCTGTGCGAGGTCGTCGCGCAGCTGGGCGGCGGCAGGCCGTCGATGACGGCGCGCCTGTGGGCGGTGGTGCGCCACCACCTGCACGTCTACCAGCACCGCCACGGCAACGCGGCCTCCGCGCGGCGCGTCAACGCGCTGCTGGCGGGCACCCCGTTCCCGGCCAAGACCAATTTCAGCAACCGCTTCTTCCAGCGCGCCGACCGCGCGTCGACCTACGTACCGGTCACCAACCCGATTCCTCTTGCCGCGCTGGAGGCGGCTGCATGATGGCGACGAGCATTCCCGAACTGCGCTGGCCGCAGATCACCGCGCATCTGCGGCAAGCACTCGGCGCGGCGGACTCTCCGCTCAGTGCCTACCTCTACGACCTCGAAGCCCTGCGGCGCCATGCATCGGCCACGGCCGGCAGCCTGCCGCCCGGCTTCGAGCTGTTCTACGCGATCAAGGCCAATTCGGACCTGCCGATCCTGCAGACACTGGCGCCGCTGACGCACGGCTTCGAGATATCCTCCGGCGGCGAGCTGGCCTGGGTGCGCGAGCACTTCGCCGACGCGCCGCTAATCTTCAGCGGCCCCGGCAAGACCGATGCGGAGCTGGCCGCCGCGCTCGACCTGCGCGTCGAGGCGCTGCACGTGGAAAGCCAGCACGAGCTGGAGCGCCTGGCCTGGCTGGCCCGCACGCGCGGCGTCGTCGCGCCGGTGCTGCTGCGCGTGAACCTGGCCGTCGAAGGCCTGCAGGCCACCACGCTGATGATGGGCGGCAAGCCCACGCCCTTCGGCATCGCGGGCAACCAGCTGCCGGGCTGCCTGGCCTGGCTGCGCGAGCATCCGGAGATCCGCCTGCGCGGCTTTCACTTCCACCTGATGTCGCACCAGCTCGACGCCGCCGCGCACGTGCGCCTGCTCGAGGCCTATCTGCAGCAGGTTCGGCGCTGGCGCGCCGAGTATGGCCTGCAGACGCTGGACCAGATCAACGTCGGCGGCGGCATCGGCGTCAACTACCGCGAACCGGAGCAGCAGTTCGACTGGCCGGCCTTCGCCGGCGCGCTATCCGGTCTCTCCGCGCAACGCGATGGACTGACCGTGCGCTTCGAATGCGGGCGCTACATCACGGCGTTCTGCGGCTACTACGCAATGGAAGTGATCGACGTGAAGCAGGCCTTCGACCGGCCCTTCGTCGTCGCGCGCGGCGGCACGCACCACTTCCGCACGCCCTATGCGCAGGGGCACAGCCATCCGTTCCGGGTGCTTCCGGTGGAGACCTGGCGCTACCCGTTCGCGCGTCCGGAAGTCAGCCATGCCTGCGTGAGCGTGGTGGGCCAGCTGTGCACGCCCAAGGACCTGCTGGCACACGACGCGCCGGTGGAGCGGGTGCGCGCCGGCGACCTGCTGGTGTTTCCGTACGCCGGCGCCTACGCATGGCACATCTCGCACCACGATTTCCTGCGGCACCCGCACCCGCAGCACTACTACCTGCCGACGGAGGATGTGCATGCTGCAGGCTAACCGGCTCAAGGCATCGCTGGCCGCCGGCCGCGAGGTGTTCGGGCTGATCAACTCCCTGCCGCTGCCGCTGATGACGGAGATGATCGGCTACGCCGGCTTCGACTTCGTGATCCTGGACCTGGAGCATGTGGGCGTGAACCCGCAGACGCTGGAGAACATGATCCGCGCCGCCGAGTGCGCCGGCATCACGCCGCTGGTGCGCGTGCCGGCCGCCGCGCCCGACGTCATCCTGCGCGTGCTGGATGCGGGCGCGCAGGGCATCGTGGTGCCGCACGTGCGCAGCCGGGAGGAAGCCGCGCTGGCGGCCGATAGCGCGCGCTATCACCCGCTGGGCACGCGTGGCATCGCCGGCGGCCGCATCACCGGCTTCGGCAGGCTGACGCTGCCCGATTACTTCGAGCGCGCCAATCGCGAGCTGATGGTGGTCGTCATGATCGAGGATCAGGCGGGCGTGGATGCCATCGAGGACATCGTGGCCGTGCCCGGCATCGACATGGTGCTGGAAGGCGCCATGGACCTGTCGCAGAGCCTGGGCGTGCCGGCCGACGCGCAGCATCCCTCGGTACAGGCCGCCGTCGCCCGGGTCGCCCAGGCCTGCCAGGCGCGCGGCGTGCCATTCTGCGCCGTGCCCCGGGTCGCGGGCCAGCGCGAGCACTGGCGCGAGCAGGGCGTGCAGGCCTTTCTGCTGGGCGACGACCGCGCCACGGCCTTCCGGGCCATGAAACAGACGCTGGCGGGCTGCCGCGGCTGAAAAAATGCCTCGCGGGGGCGCCCGCAGAGCAAGACGAATGCCGGTCTGACTCGATGCGGGGGTATCGCCGCGCTTGGCCCGACGAGCGCCCATGCGAGCAGCAACCATCGCTTGTTCGCTAAAATGGCCGCTCCCCGGCCATGCCCCCAGCCCATCCCACCAGCCAGCTCACGCCGTCTCATTCAAGCGCAAATATGATGGCGTGCTCATTGGTGGCTTCGGCAGGCATGGTCGAATGAAGATCCATAAGAATGAATCACTTGAAGCCCAAATTGTGCTTCAGGTCCAGTACCTCGAGTAAGCCCCAGCCCATGCGTATCTCACCCTCTGCGCACACCGTCATGGATCATCCCGGAAATCTTTTTGTCGTGTCGGCGCCCAGCGGCGCCGGCAAATCCAGTCTCGTGCGCGCGCTGCGCGAATTCGACGCCCGCGTCTACCCCTCGGTCTCGCACACCACGCGCGCGCCGCGCGGCCAGGAAAAGCACGGCCGCGAATACTATTTCGTGCCGGATTCCGAATTCGACACCATGGTGGCCAACAACGCCTTCGTGGAATGGGCCAATGTGCACGGCCGCCGGTACGGCACGGCCAAGAGATCGCTGGAGGCGCGTATCCAGGAAGGCGCCGACGTGCTGCTGGAAATCGACTTCCAGGGCGCACTGCAGGTCAAGCAGGCCTTTCCGAATGCCGTGCTGATCTTCATCCTGCCGCCGAGCTGGGAAGAGCTGCGCGCGCGCCTGGAAAACCGCGGCGAGGATGCCCCCGAAGTCATCGAGCTGCGCCTGAAAAACGCTGCCAAGGAAATGGCCCAGGTGGCGAAATTCGACTTCGTTATAATCAACGAATTGTTCGAGAGCGCGCTTTTCGATCTGAAGGCGATCATCCACGCCCAGCGCCTCAAATATGCGGCCCAGCGGCGCTTGCGCGCCGAGACCTTCGAGTCGCTCAATATCCCCGAATCCCACTGACGTATCCCGGAGTTCCTGATGGCACGCATCACCGTTGAAGATTGCCTGGAGAAAATCCCCAATCGCTTCCAGCTCGTTTTGGCCGCTACCTACCGCGCCCGCATGCTCAATCAAGGCCACACGCCCAAGATCGAGACCAAGAACAAGGCCGGCGTCACCGCCCTGCGCGAAATCGCTGAAGGCAAGGTCGGCATCGAAATGCTGAAGAAGGTCCCGGGCTGAGCTGTTGCGCTTGCGCGCCACACTTCTCCACAAAAGCACCGCTTGGCGGTGCTTTTTTTGTCCCTGAAACGCCCCTTCGCTGCTTGCGCGCTACATTTAGGACATGACTGCGGCCCAGAACTCGATCTCTGCAACCTTCACGCCGGCACCAGCCAAGCCCGGGCGCATGTCCGCCGAGCAGGCTGCCGGCGTGTCCGCCAGCGCCTTCTCAGGCCTGCTGGCGCACCTGGGTTATCTGGATGCCGACAGTGTTGCACGCGTGCGCGAAGCCTACAGCTATGCAGACCGCGCCCATACCAACCAATGGCGCAGCAGCGGCGACCCCTACATCACCCACCCTATCGCGGTCACCGGCATCTGCGCCAACTGGAAGCTCGATGCCCCGGCCCTGATGGCCGCGCTGCTGCACGATGCCATGGAAGACTGCGGCGTGACCAAGTCCGATCTGGTGGAGCGCTTCGGCACCGACGTGGCCGATCTGGTCGACGGACTCACCAAACTGGACAAGCTGCAGTTCAACACCCGCGAGGAAAACCAGGCCGAGTCCTTTCGCAAGATGCTGCTGGCCATGGCGCGCGACGTACGCGTCATCCTCATCAAGCTAGCCGATCGCACGCACAACATGCGCACCATGAGCGACATGCCCCGCAGCAAATGGGGCCGCATCTCGTCGGAAACGCTCGAGATCTATGCGCCCATCGCCCATCGCCTGGGCCTGAACCAGACCTACCGCGAACTGCAGGACCTGTCATTCAAGCATCTGCGCCCCTGGCGCTATGCCACGCTGGAAAAAGCCATCAGCCGCTCGCGCACACGCCGCCGCGACCTCGTGCAGCGCGTGCAGGAGGAGGTCCACGCCGAATTCACCCGGCGCGGCCTGCCGGTGCGCCTCATGGGCCGCGAAAGCACGCTGTATTCGCTGTACCAGCGCATGCAGAAGAATCAGCTGAGCTTTGCCAAGGTCACCGACATCTACGGCTTTCGCGTGATCGTGCCGCAGACGCTGGACTGCTATACGGCACTGGGCGTGCTGCACCAGAAATACAAGCCCATGCCGGGCCGCTTCAAGGACTACATCGCCATTGCCAAGAGCAACGGCTACCAGTCGCTGCACACCACGCTGGTGGGCCCGTCGAGCGTCAACATCGAATTCCAGATCCGCACGGAAGAGATGAACATCGTGGCCGAGGCCGGCGTGGCTGCCCACTGGCTCTACAAGGCCCAGCAGGGCCACGATTCGGACCAGCTCAGCACGCAGTGGCTGCAATCGCTGCTGGACATCCAGAACGAGACGCGCGACGCGACCGAGTTCTGGGACCATGTGAAGGTGGACCTGTTCCCCGACGCCGTCTACGTGTTCACGCCCAAGAGCGAGATCATGGCCATGCCGCGCGGCGCCACGGTGGTGGACTTCGCCTATGCCATCCACAGCAAGATCGGCAACCACACCACGGCCGCCAAGATCAACAACGAGGAAGTGCCGCTGCGCACCGAGCTCAAGAGTGGCGACGTGATCCAGATCATCACCTCCGAAGACGCCAAGCCCAACCCCGGCTGGCTGAGCTTCGTGAAGACGGGCCGCGCGCGCTCCAAGATCCGCTCCTACCTCAAGAGCTCCGCCCAGGCCGAGGCCGCGCAGCTCGGCGAGGCACTGCTCACGCAGGCCTTGCGCGCCGAAGGCATCAACACCATTCCGCCGGAGGACGAGACCAACAAGGGCGTCTGGGACGAGATCCTGCGCATCACCGGCAACCGCGGCGCCAATGACCTGCTGGTGGACATCGGCATGGGCCGCCGCATTCCGTCGCTGGTGGCCGCGCGCATGACCTCCTTCATGACCCGGCACGGCGTGCGCCCCGATGCCCTGCTCATCACCCAGGAGCGCTTCAACACCACCAACCGACCCTTCCACGGCGCCGTCACACTCAACGGCGAGGAAAGCAGCTCCGTGCACTACTCCCACTGCTGCCGTCCCGTGCCCGGCGATCCCATCGTCGGCTATCTGGGCGGCCAGGGTCTGATCGTGCACCACGCTCAGTGCCGCAACGCCGTCAAGCTGCGCGAAAAGGACAACGACCGCTTCATTACCGTGGAATGGGCCGAGGACACCACGCGCCTGTTCGACGCCGGCATCGTCGTCACCGTGCAAAACAGCAAGGGCGTGCTGGCCCGCGTGGCTACCGAGCTAGCCAATGCGGAAGCCGACATCTTGCGCGTGGAAATGGCCGATGACGGTGCGGTCGGCACCACCGACCTGCGCTTCGTGATCTCGGTGCACAACAACCAGCAGGTGGAAACCGCCCTGCGCAACCTGCGTCGCGTGCATTTCGTGGTGCGCGCCTCCCGCATCATGGCGTAAAGCCATTCTGGCGAGAAATTTTGTTGCATTCTGCGGGCACATCCTACCCGCCAGCGCCTTGGCCGCCCTTTCCGGCAGGCGACAATGGGCGCATGCCCAATACCTTTGACGCCATCCGCACCACCCGGCGCCATGCCATTGCGCAGCGCGGCCTGTCAAGCGGCGCCCTGGCCCTTGCCAGCGCCCTGATCGCCGGTTGCGCCACGGCGCCCCCTCAGGCCCCAGCCCCGGCACCTGCCGCATCGGCCCCGAGCACGCCGGCACCAACACCGGCACCGACGCCCGAAGAGGAAACCCCGCGCACCGAGGCGGCCAGCTTTGCCCAATGGAAGCAGGCCTTTGCGGCCAGGGCCCTGGCCGCAGGCATTTCGGAGCCCACGGTGCGCACCATCCTGCCCAACGTCCGCCTGCAGCGCATCGTCCACCTGGACCGCGCCCAGCCCGAGTTCACCCGCACGCCCTGGCAATACCTGGACGGCGCCGTCTCGCCCCTGCGCATCAAGAACGGCCGCACCAAGATGCAGCGGTACGCCAGGCCGCTGCAGGCCGCCAGCCAGCGCTACGAGGTGCCGGCCAGCATCATTGCCGCCATCTGGGGCATGGAGAGCAACTACGGCAGCAATTTCGGCAACTTCCCGGTTGTCGACGTCCTGGCCACGCTGGCTTTCGACGGCCGCCGCGCGGCCTGGGCCGAGCGCGAGCTGATCGCCGCGCTGCGCATCATCGACAGTGGCGACATCGATGCCGAACACATGATCGGCTCCTGGGCCGGCGCCATGGGGCACACGCAGTTCCTGCCCTCGGTGTACCTGCAATATGCCGTCGATGCCGACGGCGACGGTCGCCGCGACATCTGGGGATCCATCCCCGACGTCACGGCCTCCACCGCCAATTACCTGGCCAATTCGGGCTGGACCGGCGGCGAGCCCTGGGGCGTGGAAGTGCGCCTTCCCGCCAACTTCGACTACGCGCGGGCCGAGCTGACCACACGCCAGAACAGCAGCGCCTGGGCCGCCGAAGGCGTGCAGGCCGTGGGCAGCCAGGAACTGCCGGCCATGGCGGGTGCCAGCGTGATCGCACCGGCCGGCGCGCGCGGACCGGCCTTTCTGGTGGGCACCAATTTCCGCGCCATCCTGCGCTACAACAACTCGGTGAACTACGCGCTGGGCGTGAGCCTGCTGGCGCAGCAGCTGGCCGGCGGCCCCGGCGTGGAGGCCGGTTGGCCGCGCGATCTGGCGCCGCTGTCGCGCGATCAGATGCGCTCCATGCAAAGCGCTCTCAATGCACGCGGCTTCGATGCCGGCAGCGCCGACGGCGTGATGGGCCCCGCGACCCGCGCCGGCCTGCGCCAGTACCAGCAAAGCCTGGGCGTGCAGGCCGACGGCTATCCGACACAGGAGTTGCTGCAGCAGCTGCAGCAGTCCGGCGCGCCATGATTTGAGCAGCTTCCAACACAAAAGCGCTACCTCTTGCGAGGCAGCGCTTTTTTCATTCCAGAAACCAAAACTCAGCTCTCGCCGCCAGGCTCGGGATATGCCACGTCCAGGATCTCCAGCATGCGCACGCCCACGGGCGTGGGCAAAGCCACCTCATCGCCCACGCGCGCCTTGAGCAGCGCGCGTGATACCGGGGCGATCCAGCTGACCTGGTTCTGCGCGCTGTCGGCCTCGTCAACGCCCATGATGGTGACGGTACGCTCCACGCCCTCGTCGTCCACATAGGTGACCGTGGCGCCGAAATACACCTGCCCGCTGCCCGCGTGCACCGAAGGGTCGACCACCTCGGCGATCTCCAGGCGCTTGGTCAGAAAGCGGATGCGGCGATCGATCTCGCGCAAGCGCTTCTTGCCGTACAGATAGTCGCCGTTTTCCGACCGGTCGCCGTTGCTTGCGGCCCAGTGCACGATGTCCACGATCTTGGGACGCTCGTTGTCGATCAGCTCCAGCAACTCGCCCTTGAGGCGCTCAAAGCCCTTGGGAGTGATGTAGTTCTTGCCTCCGGCGGGCAACGGCGGCAGGGCGCCGACGTCATCATCGTCGTCGTCGTCCGATTCTTTGGTGAAAGCTTTGCTCATGCTTCGATCTTCACATGGAACACGGCATGCATTGCGCATGCCCCATACGAAAAAGCCCCAGAACATTGCTGTTCTGAGGCTTGTCGTTTGGTGCGGCTGGCAGGAATCGAACCCACGACCCCTTGGTTCGTAGCCAAGTACTCTATCCAGCTGAGCTACAGCCGCCGAAGCATCGATTATAGCGCGTATTTTGTTACTGCTTGGAAGATCCGCATTTATTCGAGCGGACAAATGCAAAAACCTGGCTTGCGGGTGCCGGCAGGCAAAACACCGGGGATACGAAAAAGCCTCAGAGCATTGCTGTTCTGAGGCCTGTCGTTTGGTGCGGCTGGCAGGAATCGAACCCACGACCCCTTGGTTCGTAGCCAAGTACTCTATCCAGCTGAGCTACAGCCGCCGAAGCATCGATTATAGCGCGTTTTTGCTGCCGCTTTGAAAGATCCGCGTCCGTTCGAATGGAGGAATGCCAAAACCGGTCTTCCGGGGCGGCGGCAGGAGTCGAACCCACGCCCCTCGGTTCACCGGCACCCTGGACAGCTGCCACGATGGAGCCTGGGCCCAGCTCAGGGCCTGACATGGTGTTGAATTCGCCACGCAACGCTTTGGAAACACAAGGTGCAAGATCAGGCGATCCAATTTTTGAATTGCGCACTTTGCAATGTTGAATCGCATCGTGTTGGCCGCTCTTTAGAGTCAGAGCCATTACAGCGCATGGATTGCTATGACGACCTCAAGTGTTTTTAAGGATGATGTTCTGCATGACCGCGTCGCGATCATCACGGGCGGGAGCTCGGGACTCGGATTCGGCATGGCGGCCGCTTATCAGGCGCTCGGTGCGCATGTTGTGCTGGTCGGCAGGGATGCTGAGAAGCTGGCCCACGCCAAGGCCGAACTCGAACCTCACGGCAATGAGGTACTTGCCTTTGCGTCCGACGTGCGGAGCTACGACGGCACCACGGCCCTTGTTGATCAAGTCATGCGGAAGTTCGGTCGCATCGATGTCCTGATCAACAACGCAGCCGGCAACTTCCATTGCCCATTTGAACAGTTGTCCCCCAATGGCTGGCGCGCAGTCGTGGATATCGACCTCAATGGAACCTTCAACTTCTGTCATGCCAGCCTGATCGGCCTCAAGCAGTCGAAATGGGGAGGCCGCGTGATCAATATTTCGCTCGCTCAAGCGGCGTCGGGTTGGCCCGGGAGCGCACACGCGGCCTCGGCCAAAGCAGGCGTCACCGCGCTGACCAGGTCCCTGGCGGTGGAGTGGGGGCCATACGCCATTCGGGTCAACAACATCCTGCCCGGCCCCATCGCCAACACGGAAGGCGTGAAGCGCCTGTATGAAGACCGTGGCCAGGCGGAGAAGGAGCTTGACCGGCTCTGCCTGGACTCGTTCGGGCATACCGATGACATTGCCAATGCCGCCGTCTACCTGGCGTCCGAGGCCGGCAATTTCATCACCGGCTGTGACCTCTCGGTAGATGGCGGTCGCTGGCTCAAGCGTGCCTGGGTCTGAATCACGGTTTCAAGTCGCCTATTAGAAGGGCTCGCAAACAATGCATTTCCTTGAGCCTGTTCTCAACCCGAGAAGCGTTGCAGTGGTTGGTGCATCCCCCAAGACAGGGTCGTTTGGCGGAGCAGTCGTCCGCAATCTCGTCAAGCACTTCCAGGGAGAGGTCTATCCCGTCAATCCGCAGTACGCAACCGGTGACATCGAAGGCAGACGCTGCTTCGCCTCGCTATGCGAATTGCCTCAGGTGCCGGATTGCCTTGGCATTGCGGTGTTGATCTTGCCCCCGTAGTTCCGGACACCGTCCAGTCGCTAAGTTAGCCCTGGTGGGCGGGGTGATTCTGCCGCCTACGGAACTCCCTGGGCGACATCATCTTCAAACTCGAATGCGGGTGGATCTCGTTGAAGTGCTCGAACGCTCCCGGCAATTGCGCCAACACGGTCGGCGCATCGCGTAGGTCCATGCGGCTCATGTAGTCGCGCTTGAAGGTGTTGACGAAGCTCTCGGCCATGCCGTTGCTCTGCGGGCTGCACACCGGCGTATTGATTGGCTTCAGTCCCAGTGACTTGGCAATGCTGCGCGTCTCGTGCGCGATGTAGGCGCTGCCGTTGTCAGTGAGGAACTCCAACGTGCACTCCTGGGACATGGCCTCCACCGCGCCGAAGCGCCGCTCCACGGCTTCCACCAGCATGTCGCGCACCGGTTCACCCGGCAACCCCTTGCCCTCCCAGGCTCGCCACGCCAGGATCTCCCGGCCACAACAGTCCTTGGCGAAGGTGGCTGTGACCGTCTCACCCGAATCGCACTTGATCTCGAAGCCATCGGAGCACCAGCGCATATTGCTCATCGGCACACTGACCTGGCCATCGTGAACGCGGCTCGAATGCCGTCGTTTTGGGGCCTTGGGCAGCAGCAGTCGATGTCGCGCCATGACCCGGTAGATGCGCTTGTGGTTCAACGCCTGCTGACCTCGCGAACGTCGCTCGCGATTGAGCAGCGCACCGGCGCGGCGATAGCCATAGCTGGGCAGCTCGGCAATGTGGCGCCGCAGGTCGGCCAGCAAGACCTCATCCAGGTCTGGGGTGCGGCCTCTGCGGCTGTCCTGCCAGTGGCCAGAGCGGTGATGCCGCACATGCAGATTCGAGCGCGCCACGCCCAGCACCGAGCAGACCGACTTCATTGGTCGTCCCCGGGCAACAAGGGCGAGCGCGCAATCCACTTTTTTGCAGCGGCGAGCTCCACGGCCTCCTTGAGGATCTCGTTCTCCAAGGTCTTTTTGCCCAGCACACGTTGCAGCTTGGCGATCTCGGCCCGAGCCGCAGCCAGCTCCGAAGCCGGCACAACCGTTTCGCCTGCGCTCACGGCCACCAGCGCGCCTTCGCGATCCAGTCGCCGCCAAGTGAACAGCAGGCTTGCCGAAACGCCTTCCTGGCGGGCCACGAGCGACACGCTCATGCCGGGTTCATACGTTTTGCGAACCAAGGCTGCCTTCTCGGCAGCCGGCCAGCGCCGCCTGCGCTGGTCTCGAGTGATGACCTCTATCGTCTCTGTATGCCTAGTCATACGTACAGTCCTATGCCTATCTCGAAGATAAGCGATGGACCGTGTCCGGAGATTCAGGGGGCTATCTCAGTGTCGGCGGACCTGGTACCCGGAGTTCTCGAAGACGCAGCGAAGGCGGGTATCAAGAACGCCATCGTCTTCTCCTCAGGCTTCTCCGATCTGGGCAACGACATGGGCCGTGCCAAGCAAGCTCGGCTGGTCGAGCAGGCGCAGGCACTAGGCATTCGACTGCTTGGTCCAAATTGCACCGGCGTCGTCAACGTGCATACCGGTGCAGCATGCAACATCTTGCCCAGCATCGTCGACTTGCCCATGGTGCAGCCGGGAACCGAAATGATCATCGGCGCTCGCCTTGATCCTCAGTTCGGCCCAATGGTCGTGTACGGCTTTGGCGGGGTATGGGTGGAAGTGCTGAAAGATGTGGCGGTCAGCCAGGCACCTGTGGGTCGCAACGAGGTGCTTGCAAAGCTTGCGAAGCTGCAGCTCTACCCCCTGCTGACAGGAGTTCGCGGAGCGATGGCGCGTGACATCGAGGCATTTGCAGACATGGTGGTCAACGTCTCTCGCACTATTGCCGCCAACTCACACTGGATCAGCGAGATCGATGTGAATCCAGTCATCCTCCACGATCGCGGTGGGGTAGCCGTTGATGCATTAATGGCGGTCCATTGATTCGACCAAGAAAACCAGGAGACAACACCATGAGAACAGCACGGCGTTCCCTACTCTGCATGACATTCTGTGCGGCGGTGACCCCACTGATGCCGCTGATGGCAAGTGCCCAGGCCGTGAACTGGCCGACCAAGGCCGTGCGGATTGTGGTGCCCTTTCCGCCCGGCGGAGCCATCGACGCCATGATCCGCGCAATGGCCCCCAACCTGACTGAATCTCTAGGGCAGGCCGTCATCATCGAGAACAAGCCAGGTGCAGGAGGTGTTCTTGGCACCGAATCCGTATTGCGCGCCAACGATGGGCACACGCTGCTCATGACGGCGATGGGCCATACGCTTTATCCCGAGTTGAACGCCGGCCTCAAATTCGATCCACTGGATGATTTCAAACCCATTGCTTCTATTGGCGTCGTGCCGAACGTGGTGGCGGTTCCGGCAGATTCGCCCTTCAACAATCTGGGAGATCTGATTCGCTATGCCAAGGGGCATCCGGGCAAGCTCACCTATGGGAGCGCGGGCAATGGAACGTCCCTGCATTTGACCGCAGCACTGTTCATGCATCAGGCTGGCATCGATGTGCAACATGTGCCCTACAAGGGCTCGGCCCCAGCTGTCACAGACCTGATTGCAGGCCGCATCGACATGATGTTTGACAGCTCGACTTCGGCCAGCTCTTTCATCGCCGCCAAGAAGCTGAAAGCTCTCGCAGTCGCTGCGACCGATCCTTCCCCGCTGCTGCCCGGTGTCCCGACGATTGCCCAAAGCGGCGTGCCGGAATACAAGATCAGGTGGTGGTATGGCTTGCTAGCGCCCGCAAGCTTGAGCGATGCAGCCATCGATCGTGTCAATGAAGCCGTTCAAAAAGCCTGGACCGACCCCGAACTCATCCAGCGCTTTGCCAACATCCGGGTCGAGCCGCTCAAAATGACGCGAAAGGAGTTTTCGTCAATGGTGAAGGCCGATCGCGGTTTCTGGAAGCAACGCATTCCTGAACTGGGCATCAAACCCAGCTGAACCGCCATCAATCATCTCGCGTCGCACAGGCAATCAAATCATGCAGGCTCCTCGCTTTATCTCCGTCTCGATGCAGGAGGTAAAGCGGCATGGTGACAGGCTCCGCCTCCAGGAGCACGGGCCGGTACACCAAATTCGGAGTGACCATATTTTGCAGCGATGCGGCGACCAGTGCGATGCCCGAGGACAGCGAGGCCATGAACGCCGCACTTTGCATATCCGCAGCTTCAGCTTGAACCTCCGGGACGAACCCGGCTTTCTTACAAAGCTCTATCAGCTGGTCCGCCACACTCGGTGAAAATCGACCGGTGTAAATGATGAACGGAAACGGCGAGAGATCCTTGACTTCAAGCTGGCTGCGAGTGGCAAGAGGGTGATCGGAGTTCAATGCCGCGGCTATGGGCTCATTGATCAAACGTATGGCGGATATGCCTAGAGCATGGGTGAGGGATCGCACGACCGCCACGTCTATTTTTCCTTCCAGCAGCATGCTCACCTGCGAACTCTTGTCCGCAGAGATCAAGTCAAAGCCATACTCTGGAAAGCGCCGCTGGAATTTTGCCAGCACGGCAGAGAATATTCCCAGCATGACGCTCGGTGTGGTTGCGATCCGCAGCTTCGCAGTCTGAGGTCGCACGGCATTTTGCGCAGCGCGCACGCCATTGCGCAGGTGACGCATGCCTTGCTCGACTTCGAGCAGGAATGCCCTCCCTGCGGCAGTCAGCTCAACACAGGCAGGCTTGCGAGCGAGCAGCTCCACGCCAAGTTCCTCTTCAAGCAGCCGTATCTGTCGGCTGACGGGTGGCTGGGAACGATGAATGGTCTCTGCGCCTCTGCCGAAGTGGCCGGCTTTCGCCACCGCAATAAAGCACTCGATTTGGCTTAGCTTCATCTTCTACTCCCGACTCCGCCTCATCTCCATGGAGAATGCGAGCCGACACGCTGGGTGGATCGATCTCGAAATTTCCCCAAGCTCGCCGGCCGTATCGGCATTCCCGGGGACTCGCGCGCACCAGCGTTTTTACGCCGCGAACCTAGGGCCTGTCATCAATCAATCTCCCCTTTGGACTTGAAGGCCAAAGGCCCGAACCCAGGTGAAGTGGCATGACCAGAAGATATGCCATTGGCGATGGCCCATGGGAA
>NZ_BMEU01000034.1 GCF_014637085.1 Comamonas phosphati
GCACCAAGCGAACCGCACGTTCGCGGACTTCGGGTGAAAACTTGTTCGACTTCGTCATGGCTCAATCCTCTCAGAGAAAAGAGCCTCCTCAAAACCTGGGGCGGTTCAATGCCCATTCCTGGGAAGTGGCGGATGAATTCCGGGCCCGGGTAGCGACCCTGGTGCCGCAGCCAGTGCGCGACCCGAACAAACAGTACCTGGGTGCTGGTGCGGGGCGTCCACCCAAGGCGCCGCTGGCGCAAGAGGCGATGGGCTCCAACCCGACGGATCGGGGAAAAAACGGCAGCAAGCGCCATCTGCTGGTGGTCAGCCGCAAGCGCGCAGTGGCGTAGCCGAAGCGTGACCGAAGAAGAAGGCCTGCCGCTGGGTGGTGGAGGCAAGTCACGGCAGGTTCAACCGATTCAGGAAACTCGTGGTGCGCTACGAAAAGCTCGAACACAGCTTTCTGGCGCCGAACCACCTCGCCGCGGCCATCATCGCCCTGCGCAAGATCGATCTGCCCGTCAATACTATTTACGGATAAATCCTAAAGCTCAGTGCTACTGACAATGGAGGTGGCGTCGCGGGTGCACGCCTTGCCTCAAAAACTAGTGCCGCCTCCAGGGACTTTGGCCAAGCTTGTCCCCGGCCTCCACTGGCGGGCCAGTTCCTTGCCGGCCCGGATATCGCTGGCAGAGATGTTTTTTTCCAGAGCTTTGCGTTTGGCGGCTGCGGCCGCGTCGCCTTTCTCGGCGGCGACATCAAACAGCATGTAGGCGAGAACAGGATTGCGTTTGACACCCGCCTTGCCTTTCTCATAGAGTGAGCCGAGGGTGTTCATGGCTTCGACGTGACGCTGGTCGGCCGCCTTGCGCAGCCATTTCAGCGATTCGGCCGGATTCTTCCTGATGCCGAATTGTTCGCCGTGCATCACGCTCAGGTTGAACTGCGCCGTCGCATCTCCCTGCTCGGCGGCCTTGCGCGTCCATTCCAATGCCAGATCGCTATTCTGGGACACTCCCTCGCCCACCAGGCACAGGTAGCCCAGCGCTCCCTGGGCTTCGGCCAATCCCTGTTGCGCGGCCATGTGGAACCATTTGGCGGCCTCCTTTTTGTCTGGTGGCATCCCCTGGCCCAGATTGAACATTTTTCCGAGCCGGTACTGGGCTTTGGCGTTTCCTTTTTCCGCCAGTGGCGTGAGTTCCTTCAGGACCGTGGCGTATTCCGCCCGGTCGTAGGCGGCCAGGCCTTCGTTCAGTCCGGCATTCGCGGTGAAGGGCACGGCGATCAGCGCAGTCAGAAGCAGTAAGTTGATCAAACGGGTGGCTGAGTGGGTCATATCGAAAATCGGGTTTTCATCGTCGTGCGAGCCGTTTGAAGGCGGGAGTCAATCCCTGCGTCAAACGAATGGGTCGAGATCGTAGGTCAAAAGGAAGAGCCGTCTTGCGGACGGCTCTTCTGTCAGGCGCACCGGAGTGCGGCTAGGCTGCTTCTTAGTAGGTCAAGCCGTAGCCGAACTTGTAGAGCGCCCCATCGGTGGTCTCGTTGAAGCCGGGCAGGTCGGACTTCTGTTCCTGCACTGCCTTCAGAGTCGTGGGCAGCGAGAACGGCAGCTTGCCCTGCGGCTTGAACTTGCCGGACAGCACATCCAGCATCGCCACGTCGGTCACGCCGAAGGTCGCCAGGATCGCGCCCGCATCCTTCAGGCCGCTGGCATCGTCCATCACGTACGGCGCGCGGAAGTAGACGCTCAGAACCACCTTCTTCGGATCGCCGATCTCGGCCATGATGGCCTTGATGTCCGCCAGCGTCGGGTACATGGTGCGCGACTTGGCGCTCGCCATGCCACTGAAGCTGATGTCGCCGATTTCCCACGGCACAGCGCCGCCGAATCCGACGGTTGGGCCATCCACACACGTTGGATTGACGGCCGGGAACATGCGGCAGGGATCCTCGGCACCCCAGGTCTTGCCGGTCAGCGGGTTCAGATACAGCGGGTTGTCGCCGGTGGCCGGATCCTTGCTTTGATAGGGCGAGTTCGCATCCCTGACCAGCACGCGAATGATCGCCACGTCGGTGCCGGCGGGCACGGGCGGACGGGTCTGGCTCTTAGTCGCATCGTAGTTGCCGTCCGTCACGGTGTAGCCGTAACTTTCCACATTGGCCTTGCTGAAGCCGATGGTGTAGACCTTGGCGCCGGTTTTCAGCGGCAAGGCGTTGCTGCCGTTGGCTTGCACGTCGTTCTTGAGCAAGACGACCGACTTCTTCTGGATTTCAAGACCCTTGGCGCGGCTGGCGTCCGCGCCGACGACGGCGTTGGCGCTGCCGGCATCGACATAGGGGTTCTCGAACAGGCCGAGCAGGAACTGCTCCTTGAGCAGGCGTTTGGCCGCCTCGTTGACGCGATCCTTGCTGATCAGCCCCTGGTCGACCAGGTCCTTGATGGTCTTGTTCACGTCGAAGCCCGAGAGGGTGTCGGTGCCGCCGTTGATCGCCGCCGCCACCCGCTCCGGAACCGTCTTGTCCTCCAGGCCCCAGGCGCGGTCGTTGATGATGCCGGTGTCGGAGTTGACATAGCCCTGGAAGCCAAGCTTGCCGCGCAGCAGGTCGGTCACGATGGACTTGGAGAACGCAAAGCCTGTGAGCGGATAGGTGACACCGTCGGCGGTCAGCGGAATCGGATTCTTGTTCGCATCGCGCCCGCTCATCGGCACGCCGTAGTAGGGCATGATGGACGATACGCCCGCGCCGATCGCGGCAACGAAGGGCTTCAGGTGGTAGGCGAAGTTGCCGCTGTACTGCTGGTATTTGCCGAACGAGTAGTGCGGGTCCATGCCCAGTTCCTGCGGCCCGCCGCCCGGGAAGTGTTTCATGGTCAGGGCGACCCGGGTGCTGGCATTGACCGAGGTGCCGTCCTTGACCGTGCTGCCTTGCAGGCCCTGGACCAGCGCCGGCATGATGTTGGCGTTGAGGTCGGCGTCCTCGGTGAAGACCTCGTGCGCGCGGTACCAGCGCGGTTCGGTCAACAGGTCGGCCATATAGCCGTACATGGCGCGCAGGCCGACGGCGTTGTATTCAGGTCCCATGACCTCGGTGAAGGTCTTGATTACGGACATGTTGCCGGTGGTCGCCTTGCCTTCCTTCAGGAACTGCTCGCCCAGCGCGGCGGCGGCCAGGCCGGCCTCCTTGGGGAACTGGCTGAAGGCGCCGGAGCCGGCACTGATGCCCTGGCGCGGATCGGTTTCGACGTGGTTGCGGGCGTTGTCCTTGAACACCACCGGAATGCCGAGGCGGGTGTTCTCGGCCATTTCCTGCACCGCGTTGGTGTAGGCGGCCAACTGCTGCGGGGTGACCTTGTAGCCGCCGCGGCCCGGCGTCACGCTGCCATCGCAGGGATCGGCCATGGCCGCCGCTGTCGAGCGCAGGATGAAGCGAGTCATCTTCTGGTTGTTGATGTAGTCAATCGCTTTCGACGTGACCGCGCCGCCGCAGCCCGCGTTGTTGTCGTTGATCATCATCATGCCGACCTTTTCCGTGTCGGTCATTTGAGCGACGAGGGCGTTGATGCGCTCATCGACGGAAAGGCGCCAGTCCTCGTACTTGTCGAGCTTGCCGTTGCCGTTCAGATCCTTGAACTGCTTGCTGTCCACAGCGAGGATGGCCTTGGCGCGCGCGTTGATGATGGGCTGAGGAACATTCGCGGCAGGGGCTGTGATTGTGCCGCCATCACCGCCACCGCAGGCCGTGAGCACCAGCGCACCAAAGAGCGCATTGACCCCCAACGCAACCGGCCTGGCCGGGAAAAAATGTAATGAGGTATTTTTCACGCATGTCTCCTGTTTTAAAACTTATTGAAAAAACAAAACTCCCAGTCGCGCCGCGCAACGCTCCGCCTGGCCCGGCAACTGCGCACAAATCAGCCGGCAAAAGCCGAATGTTTCAGGCAAAATTGCTTGTTATCGATAACATTTTGAGGAAGAATAACAGCCAGTAAATCAATGCTAGGCTGGTGGATACCCTGAAAAAATTTATGAAGTTAGAGCAATTTTTCCGTTAATGACTTGAAAATAAGCCACTATTGGTTTTGCTGGTGGTGCTCAGTGCTCCCTTGGCCCTGCGCCCAACTCATGCCGTTGTCTGTCGGTATCGGTAACAGTATGAGGGCGTTGGCCTGCCGCAGTCAGTCCATCGGGCGGTGCTCAAGCGGCGAGGTGAATCAGGCGCTGGCGCGCTCGATGATTTCAAAGCCGATGTCGACGATAGGCTCACTCACTGCGCGACCTTCTGCGCGGTCCACGATGAACTGCGCCGCCATGCGGCCTATGCGGGTGCCATCGATGCGCACGGAAGTCAAGGCCGGCTGCAAATTAGCAGCGAACTCCAGGTCGCCCAGGCCCACGACGCCCAATTGCTCCGGCACGGCCAGCCCGCGCGTCTGGGCTTCGATCAGCACGCCTAGGGCTAGCATGTCGGAGCTGCAGAACAGCGCATCGGTCTCGGGGTGGGTGGCCAGCGCCTCGATCAACCCGCTGCGCCCCGAACCCAGGGTGGTGGGCGCTGGCACCAACTGGGTGGGAATTTCAGCCGTCAGGCCCAGTACCTGGGCCATGCGCCGAAACCCGTCCATGCGTCGGCGCGCCCGCTCGTCGTCGGCACTGAGTAGCAAGGGATGGCGGTAACCCCGGCTATACAGAAAGTGGCAGACAGTTTCTCCGATGCGCTCGTGGGAAAAACCCACCAGCATGTCGATGGGCGTGGGCGTCAGATCCCAAGTCTCCACCACAGGAATGCCCGCGGCCAGCAACCGACGCCGGCCTTCGGCGGAATGCATGATGCCGGTCAGCACAATGCCGTCGGGCCGGCGCCGGATGATGGCATCGAGCAGCACATCCTCGCGCGAGGCGTCGTAGCCACTTTGCCCGATCATCAGTTGGTAGCCGCGCTCATCCAGCGCCTGGTTCAGCGAGCGCACGGTTTCCTGAAACACAGCTCCAGTCAACGTCGGCAGCACCGCCGCCACCAGCTTGGCGCGCGACGAGCGCAATCCCCCTGCGATGCCATTGGGAACGAAGCCGGTTTGCCTCACCACTTCGCGTACCTTGAGCAGCGTACCAGCCGACACCCGCTCCGGGTTGTTCAGCGCGCGCGACACCGTCATAGCAGACACGCCCGCCATCCTGGCAATATCGTGAACGGTGAAGGCTTGAGGCTTTTTCATGGGTGGGCCGGACGCGCAAAGAATCCAGCGATGGCTGTCACGCATGATACCGGCGTTTTTTTCAAGCGACCTGCTCGCCCAGGGACCACTCAGCTCCCCCTGTGGTAAGGATGACGGCACGACGCACCCGCAAAGTCCATGGCAGCGGGGGAAGCAACGAGAACACGAATAAACGAGAGGCCGCGCAAGACGCTCGGCTTTCACACACCCGCTGAGATGTTCAGCCCATGTGTTGCATCGACCGGTTGAATCCGCCCGCATCGGTGGCGCTCAAGCGCGGCAAGCTCAGCTTCAATCGCGTACAAGACCTGCTGTGCGACGTGGCTAGGTGGGCCAGCCCTTCGCGCAGGGCGTGCGCTGGATTCTGGGCGGGCATGTTGCGGTGCCGATCGCCAAGCACAGTGAGTTGCATACCTTCAAGGTGATGCCCAAGCGCTGGGCATGCCGAACAGGTCGTGCGCATCGAGCAGCGCAAAGGCGATCTCGGGGTTGCGCTCCAGCCCCTTGCGGATGGCGGCCGGAATGCTTTGCCGCGTCTTGCGGCACAGGCCGGGCAGGTCGGACAGATCGATCTGTATGCCACGCATGCTGCGTACTTCGCTGCTGCCGGGGCCGATGGTGATGGACAGGCCCAGCTGCTCGTGGATGCGCTGCTGCATCTGGGCCAGGTCCTGCAGGCTGCTGATGCGCTCCAGCCGCTCCAGCAGCCTTTTCTCTTCCTCGCGCGTGAGCCGCAGGATGCGGCAGTCGGCCTGGGGGTCGTTCAGCAATTGCTCGCGCTGGCAGACGCAGGCACCGGGCGGGCATTCGACGCGAACAGGGAAGGGAGGCTGCATACCGGAAGGCAAAGGAGCGGGACAGGGGGCTTGCCGATGATGCTACGTGCCGGTCACCCCCAAGGAAAAGCAGGGAAAGCGCGAGGTGCGGGCTCGTCTCACCTTGCCCGACTTGCCGTCGGGCTTGCCCGGTTTCAGGCATAGTTGCGGGTTATTACCAAAAAGACCTGCTGCAAACATTTGCCTGATGGGTCGGGAAAAATCGGGTGAAGGCCTGTCTTGTACTTGCAGGCCTCGGCCATGGACTCCATTACTTATTTGATCGCGCACCGCCGGACCTTTCTGCGGGGCTCTGTGCGGCGCGCCATATTTTCATGATTGAAATTCGGGATCTGTCCCTGACTTACCAAGGCTCCAAAGGGCCGGTACATGCCCTGCGCGGCATCGATTTGCAAGTCCGGTCGGGCGAGGTGTTCGGCATCATCGGCCGCAGCGGCGCGGGCAAGAGCTCTCTGGTGCGTTGCCTCAACCTGCTCAACCGCCCCACGGGAGGCCAGGTGATCGTCGGCGGCCGCGACCTGATGCGCCTGTCCGATGCCGAGCTGCGCGCCGCGCGCCGCGACATCGGCATGGTGTTCCAGCATTTCAATCTGCTGTCTTCGCGCACGGTGTTCGACAATGTGGCGCTGCCGCTGGAGCTGGCCGGCATGACCAAGAGCAAGATCCGCGAGCGCGTGACGCCGCTGCTGGAGCTGGTGGGCCTGGACCACCTGTCCGACCGCTATCCGGCGCAGATCTCGGGCGGCCAGAAGCAGCGCGTGGGCATTGCGCGCGCGTTGGCGAGCCATCCCAAGGTGCTGCTCAGCGACGAGGCGACGTCGGCACTCGACCCCGAGACCACGCGCTCCATCCTGGATCTGCTGCGCAAGGTCAACCGCGAGCTGGGCGTGACCGTGGTGCTGATCACTCACCAGATGCAGGTGATCAAGCAGATCGCCGACCGCGTGGCCGTGATCGACGGCGGGCAGATCGCCGAAATGGGCTCGGTCATCGAGGTGTTCACACGCCCGCAGCAGACCATCACCAAGAGCCTGATCGACGAGATCGTGCCGCAGGAGCTGCCCGCGTCGGTGATGGCCCGCGTGCAGCAGCTGTCGCAAAAGCTGAAGGCCGGCCAGACGGGCCAGTTGCTGCGCCTGTCCTATGCGGGCGAGAGTGCGTACCAGCCGATTCTGTCGCACCTGATCCGCGAGCTGGGGCTGGACCTGTCCATCCTGCACGGCCAGATCGACGAGATCCAGGACCAGACCTTCGGCTCGCTGGCCGTCTATGCCAGCGGCGAGCCCGCCAAGATCGAAGCCGCCGTCACCCATCTGCGCGCCGGTGGCGTGCAAGTGCAGATCGTGCCCGAAGCGTGACCTGAAGGACTGAGAGCGATGTTTGAGAATTTTTCGGAAATGATGTTGCAGCTGCTGCTGGACTCGCTGTGGGAGACCATCATCATGGTCGGCGTCTCCGGCCTGATCGGCGGCCTGATCGGCATTCCCCTGGGCGTGTTTCTGCGCGTAACGGACCAGGGCGGCATCCTGCAGAACGGCCCTGCCAACAAGATCGTGGGCTGGATCGTGAATGCGCTGCGCTCCACGCCGTTCATCATCCTGCTGGTGGCCATCATCCCGCTGACGCGCCTGATCACGGGCTCGTCCATCGGCACCTGGGCCGCCGTGGTGCCGCTGACCATCGCCGCCGCGCCCTTCGTGGCGCGCCTGGTGGAGACGGCCTTGCGCGAAGTGGACAACGGCCTGGTCGAAGCCGCCCAGTCCATGGGCGCGAGCACGGCGCAGATCGTGTGGAAGGTGCTGCTGCCAGAGGCGCTGCCCGGCATCGTGGCGGGTCTTACCATCAGCTTCGTGAGCCTGACGGGCTACTCGGCCATGGCCGGCGCCATCGGCGGCGGCGGCCTGGGCGACCTGGGCATACGCTACGGCTACCAGCGCTTTCTGCCCGACGTGATGCTGGTGGTGGTGGTGATCCTGATCTTCTTCGTGCAGGCCATCCAGAGCCTGGGCGACTGGGTGGTGCGCCGCCTGAGCCATCGCTAACGAAATGGCTACCCCCTGAGCCGCCGCGCGGCTTCCCCCTGGAAGAGGGGCGACAGCCTCGCTGCGGGGGTGGCCCTTGCTCGCTGTCCCTGGCGTGGCGTGCGCCAGTTGTATGGGCTGCGGACGATGCGGAGCGCCGTAGAATAAGCGCTTCAATTTTTCTAGGCCACGCCACGATGCGTGGCCGCTATTTTTTGGGATAGACAAAGCAAATGATGGATGGTCTGATCACCGGCCGACTGACCGGTATTCCCGAAAGCCGCGTGGACCGCAACCGCCGCCCCTACATGGTGGCGCGCATGCGGGCCAATGCGGGCGATGGCTCCTCGATTCCCGTCAATATCGTGTCCTTCGATGCAGCGCCCTGCGCGGTGCTGCGCAGCCTCTCCGAAGGCGATGCGATCGCTCTGCGCGGCAGTTTCACGCCCAAGGTCTGGATCGACCGCCAGGACCAGTCGCATGCCGTGCTCGACGTGGTGGCCCAGCAGGTGCTGGCGGCGCCCAGCCTTTCGGATCTTTGATCGCCGCCTTGCGGTCCTCGAAAAGCGCGCCCAGGCCATGCCGGCGCGCTTTTTTGTGCAGGCTTCGTCGGCTGGCGTTTTGCAGCGCCCTTGTGCCATTCAGTGCTTTGCATGTGAGCAAACTGTCTGAAGCAGCCGCAGAAAAGGCGTCGGGCGGCAGTAAAGTGTTCCCATTCGTTGTTTATTTGCTCCCACAAGGATTCCTCATGCTGAACAAGCGCACGCTTTTGCGCAGTACCCTGGCCGTGGCAGCGGCTGCCACCCTGGACTTTGCCGCCCAGGCCCAGGACAAGACCATCAAGCTGGGTGTGACGGCCGGCCCGCACGCCCAGATCATGGATGTGGTCAAGAAGGTGGCGGCCAAGAATGGCCTGAACATCAAGGTGGTGGAGTTCGGCGACTACGTTCAGCCCAATGCCGCCCTGGCCGCCGGCGACCTCGATGCCAACAGCTACCAGCACCGTCCCTACCTGGACGCCCAGGTCAAGGACCGCGGCTACAAGATCGGCTGGGTGGCCGATACCGTCAACTTTCCGATCGGCATCTACTCCAAGAAGATCAAGAAGCTGGCCGACCTGCCCACGGGCGCCAAGTTCGGCCTGCCCAACGACCCGACCAACGGCGGCCGCGCCCTGCTGCTGCTGCAGGCCCAGGGCCTGATCAAGCTCAAGGACCACGCCGGCCTCAAGGCCACGCCGCTGGACGTGGTCTCCAATCCCAAGAAGCTGCGCTTCGTGGAGCTGGATGCCGCCCAACTGCCGCGCTCGCTCGACGATCTGGACGCCTCGACCATCAACACCAATTTCGCGATCTCGGCCGGCCTCAATCCCAGGGCCGACGCGATTGCGCTGGAAGCGGTGAAGAACCCCTATGTCAACATCCTGGTCGTGCGTGACGCCGACAAGCACCAGCCCTGGGTGGCCCAGCTGATCAAGTCCTACCACTCCGACGAAGTGCGCCAGTTCATCGACAAGGAATTCAAGGGCTCGGTGTTCCCTGCGTTTTGAGCAGCTCCCCCTGAGTCGCCTACGGCGCCTTCCCCCAGGGGACGACGCCCTCGCCGCGAGGCGGCTCTTGCTCGGCGTCTCTGACCTGTGCCGTGCCAGCTTTGTGGGGGATGGTTATATATAAAAAGCATAGCTGCAAGCGCTCTTTATTTCTGGATTTTGGATGGTTATCCTTCCAAAACCAAGAAATCGATGGCGTGAGCAGCTATTGTTTTTAACCAAGGATCTGAAACCACTCGCCCAGCGGCGCGCGCGTGGTGCGGGTCTCATTGACGGGCGCTGCGGCATCGGCCCAGCCCAGGGCCAGGCCGCAGACGATGTGGTGCTCCGCGCCCAGGCCCAGCACGCTGCGCACGGTTTCGGGGTAGGAGGCCAGGGCGCCGATGGCGCAGCTGGCCAGGCCCTGGGCCGCGGCGGCCAGTTGCAGGCCGTACAGCGCCATGCCCAGGTCCATATAACCGCCCGGGCCGAAGCGCGAGTCTATGGAGACCACCAGGGCCACGGGCGCATCGAAGAAGCGATAGTTGCGCGCGAACTGCGCATCACGCCCCTCGCGGTCGTCTCGCGCCACGCCCAGGGCGCCATAGAGCGCCTGGGCCGAAGCCACCTGGCGCTTGCGCAGCTGCATGGGCATGGGGCGCGGAAAGTAGGCATAGTCCTCGCATTCGGGGGCCTGGCCGTGGAAGTCGGCCAGCAAGGCAGCGGTCAACTGCTGGCGCAGCTCGCCCTGCACGGCCCAGAAGTGACCGGGCTGCAGATTGCCGCCGCTGGGCGCCTGGCGGGCCGTGGTCAGCAACTGTTCCAGCAATGGCTGCGGCACGGGCCGGTCCAGAAAGGCGCGCATGGAACGGCGCTGCTGCATCAGCTCCATGGCTTCGGAATGGACGGCGGAAAAGGTTGCGGTGTCTGCGGTGTTCATCGCTTCAAAAATATTTCATGCCCGGGTGGTCCCCAGGCCTTGCACCAGACAGGCTGCGCCGATGCCGCCGGCGCCGGCAATGGCCGCCAGGCCCCAGGGTGCCGCTTCAGGAGATGCTTGCAACTGGCTCAGCACGCGCACCAGCGCAATGGCGCCCGAGGCGCCGATGGGATGGCCGCGCGCCAGTCCGCCACCGCCGGTGTTGATGGCCTGCGGTTCCAGGCCCAGCTCCCGGCAGAACGCCAGGCCTTGCACGGCAAAGGCGTCGTGCAGCTCGATGGCGGCGATTTCATGGGGTGTGAGCGCGGCTTGCTGTTTGTGTGCTGCGCGCTCCAGCACGGTGCGCGCCGCCAGGGCGGCGGCCAGCAGCGGGGTTTCGGGGGCGGCGCCCACGGAGGCGCTGGCCACCCATCGGGCGAGCGGGCGCAGGCCGTGGCGCCGGCAGGCCTCGGGCGTGGCCAGCAGAAGCAGGGCCGCTCCGTCGGCCTTGGCAGAGACGGTCAGGGCGCTGAGCGCGTAACCGTCGGCGTCGCTCCTGTCCCGACCGGCTCCGCGCGCCACAACAGGCATGCGCGCGGCGCGGCCGGCCGTCATGGCGCGCGGGTAGGCATCGCATGCCAGGCCGGCGATCGGCGCGATCTCGTGGCTTTGCATGGCCTGTGCAGCCAGCGCACGCGCATGCGCTTCCAGGGCATAGGCTTCCTGCTCGGCACGGGTGAAGCCGTGCGCCAGCGCATAGTCGGCGGCCGATTGCAGCAGGTCGGGGTCGCGGGCGGGATCGGGGGCAAAAGGCGGGCGCTCATAGATTTGCGGCGCTTCGCCCGCATGGCGCGGCCGCGTCTGGCGGATGGGGGCACGGCTCCAGGCTTCGACCCCGCCGGCCACCGCGATATCGGCCTGGCCCGATTGCAGCAGGCCGGCCGCCAGCGCCACGGCGTCCAGGCCGGAGCAGCATTGGCTGTCGACCGACTGGGCCGCACAGCGCTCGGACAGGCCCGCGGCCAGGGCCAGCATGCGCGCCGGATTGCCGCCGGCGCCCAGGGCATTGCCCAGCACCACGGCATCCACGGCTTCAGGGGGGAGCCCGGCGCGGGCCAGCAGCGCTTGCAGCACCGGTGCGCCCAGCTCATGCGCGGCCAGCTGCGCCAGGGCGCCGCCCACGGGCGCCACGGGGCTGCGCATCCAGCCTGCAATCAGTACCGGGGGCAGGGCGTTCATGGCGCGGTTGTGCCCGTTTTCCAGGGCTGCAGCCAAGGCAGGCCGGCATGGGCCAGATCCTGCTCGTTGCGGCCGGCCAGGACGGCCGCCAGGGCCTGGCCTATGCGTCCGTGGTCGGTCTTGCCGCTGGCCGTGTGCGGCCAGTGCGGGCACAGCCACCACTGGCGCGGAGCCTTGAAGGCTTCCAGCCGCTCGCGCACCCAGGCGGTCAGTGCCATGGCGTCGGGCCGGGCTTCGTCGTTGTGATGCGGGGTCCAGTGCAGCACGGCGTGGACCTGCATGCCGCGCAGCGGATCGCCCTGGCCGTGCAGCGAGACCTGCGCGATTTGCGGATGCGTGAGCAGCAGGTTCTCGACCTCCTCGGGGAACAGGTTCTTGCCCTGGGTGACGATCATGCGACTTTGCCGCCCGGCCAGGCACAGCATGCCGTGCTCGTCGATATGGCCCATGTCGCGCACCGACAGCCAGGGGCCGTCGCGCAGCACGGAGGTGCGGTCGTGCGAGTCGCCCAGGTAATCCATGAACAGCATGGGGCTGCGCACGTAGATCAGTCCGTCTTCCGGGCTCTGCGGTGCGCTGTCACCGGGTTCGGCCAGCGTCCGGATGTCGATTTCCACATTGCTGAAGGGCCGGCCCACGGCCTGGGGCGAGCAAGGTTCGTCGGCATCCATCCAGGCGACGAAGCTGGCTTCCGAGGCACCATAGAACTCTATGATGCGCGCTTTGGGGAACAGCGCCCGCAAGGCCGGCGTATGGGCCCGCATCCAGCGCGCGCCGCTGATGGTGATCAGCTCAACCTGCGGGATGGGCGCGAGCTTGCGGTGTTCGGCCCACTGCAGCATCAGCAACAGCTGGCTGGGCACGGCGACCAGGCAGGGCGCTTCGCCGGCGGCCAGGGTGCTCAGGCAGCGCGAGGCGGAGAATTTCTCCTGCACCACGGCGCCCACGCCATACCAGAGCCCCTGTATGGCGCCGAAAAGGAACAGCGAGTGCGAGATGCGCCCCGGCGACAGCGTGCGCTGGGCCGCCACGGCGCCGAAGTCCTGCAGGCCCACGCGAAAGCTCTCGGTCCAGGAGCGGTGGTGGCGCATGAAGCCCTTGGGCATGCCCGTGCTGCCCGAGGTAAAGCCCGTGTAGAACGGGCTGGTGGGCGTGGCCGGGTTCATCGTGCAGGCTGTGGCGGGCAGCCAGCCGGTGATGCGCTCGCGCACGGCATCGGGCCAGTCCGGGTCGGCCACGGCTGCGCAGCGCCCGCTGTGGATGATGGCCAGAAAGTCGATCAGGCGCTCCAGCGTGCTGCGCTGGCCGTCCAGCAGCACCATGGCCGGAGCCTGCTGCGCCGCCAGCGTGGCCGAGCGGCGCAGGACTTCCCCATGCACCTGGGCAAAGGTCCACTGCGTGGTTTCGTTCTGCAGCGCGACAACGTCAGGACGCTCCTGCGCCCAGTGCGCCAGCGGCCCATGCACCAGGGTCCAGCATCCTTCCAGCGGCGCAGCCAGCGGATGTGGCAATGGGGATGGGCTTGCTGTCATGCACGGCCGCCGAAGCGCCAGTCGGGCATGCCGCGCGCCACGGCGTGCACGATGAGGGCGCACAGAATGCACTTGATGAAGTCGCCGGGCACAAAAGCCAGGGTCACCTTGAAGGCCTGGGCCAGGCTCAGGCTGGCCATCTGCATCAGGCCCAGCACGCCGAACGCATGCAGGCAGACCAGGCCGCCGAGCAGGGAGGCAACGAAGGCGCTGATGGCAATGCGGCGGGGCGAGGGCTGGGGTGACCCTTTGAGAAATACGGCCATGAGGGCGCCCACGATGCCGGCCGCCAGCGCATAGCCGATCAGATAGCCTGCGGAAGGCGCCATGAACACGGCTATGCCGCCGCGCCCGCCCGACAGCAGCGGCAGGCCCAGGGCCACGGCCGCCAGGAACAGCAGCATGGATTGAAAGCCGCGCCACGGGCCCAGCATGACACCGGCCAGCATGACGCCCAGCGACTGGATGGTGATGGGCACGCCCAGGGGCAGATCAATCTTGGGAATCAGGCCCATCACGGCCATGAGGGCGGCAAACAGTGAAACCTGGGCCATGGAGCGTGCGCCGCTGCGCGATACCGTGGGGGACGAAGAGGCGTTGGACATCGAAACTCCTGGAGAAGCGTAATCGGTTCTTGGTTGATATAGGCAGAAAAATTGACTCTTATGATGCTACGCATCTACGAATGAAACCGGCGCGGCGCAGGCGCGGGCACCGAGGAAGGGCCGTCCCGCACCGAGGGTGTCGTCCCCCTCCCGCGCAGCGAGAGAGGGGGAGGGCGCGAAGCGACTCAGGGGGTCATCTCCCTAGCCTTGCCCACAGGGCATCAGCGACGCGGTGCGTGGCCTGCAGCATATGTATGGTCAGCGGGGCGATCAGGCGCAGCCCGCCGGCACGGCCCGTGCGCAGGCGGTGGGCGTCGTCCAGCTTTTTCCACTGCACGAAGAAATGTTCGGTAAAGCGCAGCATCAGGGCGATCTGCAGGGCCACGCGCTCCGGCGAAACGCCCAGCGGCCGCAGCGGCCCGAGCAGGCGTTCCAGCACCTCGACCAGATCGCTGGGGCGCGTGGTCACCGTCAGTGCCACACCCAGGGCCGAGGCGCAGACCAGGCGCAGCGCGCTGACGGCCGCCAGAGCGTAGTTTTGCATCAGCGCATGAAAGCCGGCCACGAGCAGCGCGGCAATGATGACCGAGCGCATCAGGCGCCGAGCCACCTGGGTCGCCTCGCCGAGCGATGCCCAGAGCAGGGCGCAGGCCACGGCCGCAGCGGCCAGAACCCAGGGGCTGACCGTGAGAAACAGCAAGGTGCCCAGCACGGCCATGAGCAGCAGCTTGCTGCCGGCGGCCCAGCCGTGCAGCCAGGTGATCTGTTCGCTGTAGAGGCTACCCATGGAGGTGTTCCAGCTGGGGCATGGATGCCAGCCGCAGGGCCACGTCGGCCTCGTAGGCCGTGCAGACCCGTGCGCCGGGGCCGTCCTGGCGCACCTTGCCGGATTCCAGCCAGATCACGCGCTCGAAGCCGCGCACATGATCCAGCACATGGGTGGAGACCAGGACCTGCTGCGGCGCCTGGGCAATGTCCTGCGCCAGGCGGGCCTGGCCGGGCAGGTCCAGGCTGGCAAAGGGCTCGTCCAGCAGCAGTACCCGGGGCGCCGCAATCAGCAGGGACAGCCAGCACACCTGCTGGCGCTGGCCCTGGCTCAGGCTGGCTACGGCGCGTTCGGCCCAGTGCGCCAGGCCCCGCCGGGCCAGCAGGGCGCGGGCCTGTTCCCTGGCCTGCTGCCTGGAAAGCCCGGCCGGGCGCAGGCCCAGCGCCAGCTCTTCCTCCACGGTCGGAAAAATGATCTGGTCGTCGGGGTTCTGGAACATCAGGCCCACCAGGCCGGGGTGCTGGGCACGGGCGGCATGCAGAGCGTGCCCGGCAATGGAGACGCTTCCGGCCTGGGGCAGATCCAGCCCGCACAGCAGGCGAAACAGGCTGGTCTTGCCTGCGCCGTTGTCGCCAATCAGCCCGATGCGCCGGGTGTTCAAGTCAAGGTTCAAGTCTTCGAACACCGTGGTGATGCCGCGTCGCAGCGTCACGCCTGCCAGCCGCAGGCCGCCGTGAGAGCTGCTTGGCAAGCTGTTTTCTGGGCTCACTGGCATGCCGTCCCTTTTTGGGGGCTGGGCAATGCAAGACCGCGGCGGCCGTTGATGGCACAGGCAGGCAAATACAGCGGATCAGTCACAGGATGCATAAGTCATGGAATACCGGGAGCAGGCGGCAAGCCCATCTGCCGTCGCGGTATGGTGTTCGGCGAAGGCGGATTCTAGCGCCGCGAATTTCCTTCAACTGTCTAGGGCGTGTCATCAATCGATGTCCGAGTTCATTCCCAGGCCATGGTGCTCAATTGAGCCAAACCATGGCAGCGGCCAAGTGAATGGCACCCAGAAAGTTGCGCACCGTCTTGTCATAACGCGTAGCAATGGCCCGGTATTGCTTGAGTCGCGCAAAGAAGTTCTCGATCAGGTGGCGTCAATCATGGCCCACTCGTTGTCTGCATCCTGCGCCAGGGCCTCAAAAATCCGCTGCCACACACCGCTCTTGCTCCAGCGCGAATGGCGGGTATGCACGACGCGAAAGTCGCCAAAGCGCGCAGGCAGGTCACGCCAGGCAATGCCAGCGCGGTAACGGTAGAGCACCGCATCGATGAACAGCCGGTTGTCACGCGCAGTCGCTCCTGGTTGGCCCACCTGGCCGGGCAGCAAGTCTTTGATGCGTTCCCATGGGCCATCGCCAATGGCATATCTTCTGGTCATGCCACTTCACCTGGGTTCGGGCCTTTGGCCTTCAAGTCCAAAGGGGATATTGATTGATGACAGGCCCTAGCAATTTGCGCTCTTTTTATATCGATTCTGAATAAGAGAAGCGTTCTTTCAGCTTGAGCGAATTGGGAGGCCTGGCGGGGCGCAGATGAAGATTTTTAGGAGAGGGATGGGCGGCGGTAGCCGGCAGTTACCGGACTGTATCTGGAACCGGTACCAAGTACCCGTGTGCCGACGCGGGCTACCGCGGCGCCCAGCACCTTCGGGGATTACGGCTACATCGCCCACGTCGTCGTCGCCACAAGGGGGCAGACTCTTGGTTGGCCGCTTCAGTCCGGTTGCGACCAGACAGGTTTGAGCGCCGAAAATCCGCTCATGCTGAGACCGGGCGTGCGGCACGATACAGGCATGCCGAAGATATGGCTACAGGCCTTCCGAGTGCCGGCGCAGGAACGTGAGCACTTTCGCCTCGTCGTAGTTATTGCCGGTTTCGAGCTCGCCAGACGCCTGGGACGCAAGCAGCTTCCCGGAGGCATCCAGCAGGTAGAAGTGCGGGTATCCCGTGGCCTTCGGGAAACGCGAGAGCAGTGGTTCGTTCCGTTGCTGTGGGGAGTAGTTCACCTTGACTAGGATGTAGCGCTCTGCCAGGACTTTCTGCACCTCGGGGTGCGAAGAAATGAAGTGGTCGAAGACATGGCACCAGGTACACCATTCCCCGCCCACATCGAGAAACACCATCTTGCGCTGGCGTTGCGCAAGTGCAAGGGCCTGCTGCACATCCGCTGCAGCGTCGCGGCCCGGTTCAAACTTCTCGGGTAGCGGGGGAACGGCCCATGCTGGCGCAGATGCCAGGGTGGCGAGTCCAGTGAGCAGCAATCGTCGGTGCATGTGGTCGATTCTAAAGAAATTGCATTGCCGGGTCGTCGCCCATGGTCTAGCCGATTTCTAGCGACTCGGTCGGCACGTGAGGCTCCGTTATTCCAGGGATAATTCGCTACAGCCGAACGCCCGACCATGCACGAACTCCGCAGCGCCCGCAGATTCAGCCGCTTTCTGATGGCTTGGCTGCTGCTATGGTTTGTGGCGATGGCAATGCCGCTCAAGGGACTGGATGTGCTTGAGGATGCGTGGTCGGCCACAGTCTCCACGATCGGCCCGAATGCCAGCGACATTTGCACGTACACCGAGGGAGAGGCGACCGGGGTCTATCAAATCCATGACGCAGAAGTCCCGGGCTCGCCATCGGACTTGCATTCAGGTCACGCATCGGGTGATCCGTCCCACTGCCCGCTCTGTTTGCAAGCCGCGGCGCCCCCGGGATCGCTGCTCGCTCGTATTCCGGGCAGCGGCGCACCTTCCGAGCCTCGCTATGTGCAGCATTACATGCATGAGCAGGTGCGCACGGACGTTCCGCCACCAGCACGTGCGCCGCCAGTTTTCTCCTGATCCGCTTCCCTTGTGCTGCCGCCGCTGCGACCAGCCGACTCATTTCATCAGGAGATTCACCGTGCACCAGATTCATGTGGCCGCCAGCTGCCAGGCTGCCCCCACCTTCTTTATTGTCCGCCGCGCGCGCTTCGCCCTCTCTGCACTGGCCAGCCTGCTTGCCGTTGTCCTGGCGGGTCCCGCCCATGCTAGTTGCGGCTCGGCGTTCTGTTCCATCAACACCGATTGGGGGGCCGGAACCACCGGCCTTACCGAAGGCAACACCCTGGATGTACGCTACGAAAATATCCGTCAGGATCAGCCGCAGACGGGCTCGCGTAAGATCGCCGTGGGAGAGATTCCCCACGATCATGACGAGATCCGTACGTTGAATCGCAACCTGATTGCCGCTTACAGCCACACATGGGCATCGGGCTGGGGAATCTCTGCGACGTTGCCTTTGGTCAAACGCGACCATTTGCATCTTCACAATGACGACGGCGCTCAGGATCTCGAGCGCTGGACCTTCCGCGAACTTGGTGATGTGCGCGTGGCCGGGCGTTATCAGCGCTACCTGGAAAGCTCCGATGCGGCGCCCCGGATGATCGGCGTCTTCTTCGGCTTGAAACTGCCCACTGGACGAACCCACATCGCCAACGAGAACGGCGAGGTGGCCGAACGGAGCCTGCAGCCCGGCACTGGCACGACAGACCTTATCGCGGGCGTGATCTATCACCAGCAGATCGCCTCCAGCGGTGCTGCCTGGTTTGCCCAGATTCAGCTGCAGCAGCCGCTGAACTCGCACAACAACTTCCGCACCGGCTCACAGATGGCTCTGGACCTGGGCTACGCGCATCCACTCAGCGATCGCTTGTCGGGGCTTGTGCAACTCAACACGGTGGTCAAGAGACGTGACCACGGGCTGGAAGCGGAACCTGCGGACAGCGGTGGCCGCTTCCTCTACCTCAGCCCCGGCCTGAGCTACAAGCTGGGTGAGACGTTTCGCGTTTACGGCTACTACCAGCACCCGCTGCACCAGGACGTGAACGGCGTGCAGCTCACGGCGCATAGATCGGTAGTGGTCGGTGTATCAACCCGATTCTGATGCTCGGCAAAGCCTAGCGCGGGTCGTCGACATAATCTAACCGCGCCCCTGACTGCCATGGGAGGGGGCGGCTTGAACTGGAGCTTCGGTAGGCGCTGACGCGGAGCTGGCCATGTAGTGCGCCAGTGTTTCGTACAACGGGCGGGCCAGCATGCGTGAAATCAGGCTGGCCAGCATGGCGGATGCCATGAGGCTGAGCACCATCGAGTGGCCGTCGACCATCTCCATGACGATGATAAAGGCGGTCAAAGGTGCCTGGGTCACCGCTGCCAGAAAGGCAGCCATGCCCATGGCGATCAGTGCCGGGGCAATGGCGTCACTGCTCATGAGGGTAGCGACGTTGTGGCCCACGCCCGCGCCAATGGACAGGGAGGGGGCAAAGATGCCTCCGGGAACACCTACCCAGGCGGACAGCCAGGTGGCGATGAACTTGAGCGTCACATAAAACGATGGAACGTCCGCCTCTCCGGCCAGCATGCGCTTGACGGCTTCGGAGCCGGCGCCAAATGTGGCGCCACCCGTCACCAGTCCAATGACGGCAATCGCCACGGCGCCGCCTGCGGCGAAGCGCAAGGGGAAGCGGGCGCGCAACCGGTTCATGCGCTCCCCGGGTGAGGTCAGCGACGCGGCCATCACCTTGGCAAACAGGCCTCCGAGTACGCCGCTGGCGATAGCGACACAGAGACCCGGGATCAAGGCATGCCAGGTGAGACTGGGAACCTGGATCCGACCGAAGTAGCTCAGATTGCCGAACGCCGAGACGCCCATCAGGCCTGCGAGCACAATCGCGGCGATGATTAGGCCGCTGGAGCGGGACTCCAGCTTGCGCGAGAGCTCCTCAATGGCGAAGACTACGCCAGCCAGGGGGGCGTTGAAGGCGGCCGCAATCCCTGCGGCACCACCGGCAACCAGGAGTGCATGGCTGCTGATGCCCGAATGGGGGCCGAACCAGCGGCGGGCATTGTGCATGACGCCAGCGGCCACCTGAACCGATGGGCCCTCACGACCAATCGACAGACCCGCAGCGAAGCCGGCACTGGCCAGCACCATCTTGGAAAGGGACAGCCACAGGGAAACGAAACGCCCACGTTGACGTTCGTCTATGGCCGGATCCAGCGTCACCATGACCTGGGGGATGCCGGAGCCGGCGGCTCCTGGGGCCCAGCGCCGGGTGGCCCAGACAGAGGCAATGGCGACGGCCGGCAGCCACAACAGGACCGCCAAGCCACCTCGCCAGTGGTAGATGCGCTGGAACAGCTGGAAGCCCGCGTCGGCCATCAGGGTGAATGCCACGACGCACAGGCCTGCGGCTGCCGCATAGGCCAGCACGATGGTGCGATCCAGCCAACGCCGCCCGTCCCGAAGTTCCTGACGCAAGTTGTGGAGAAAGTCAGGCTCTTGGTGCATCGTGAATGGGTCTGACGAAAGTGGCCCATTGTGCGCCTGCCTGGGACGGTGCCGGAGTAGGCACTTTATTTGTTCACTATGTTAATGCCCGTTGCACCCCGTAATTCGCCCTGGAGATGACTGGGGGTGTCGGGGCGAAGCTGGTTCGAGGAAAGGCCATGCTACGCCCTTTGTGTGCTATTTGCCTACGCCATCCTTGGACATGGAGTCTTGGGGGCAGTCCAAGTTTGCAGGCTTGTGATCTTGCCCCTGTAGTTCCGGACACTGTCCAGTCGCTACGTTACCCCTTACGGGTGGGTTCATTGTGCCGCCGACGGAACTCCCTGGGCGACATCATCTTCAAACTCGAATGCGGGTGGATCTCGTTGAAGTGCTCGAACGCTCCCGGCAATTGCGCCAACACGGTCGGCGCATCGCGTAGGTCCATGCGGCTCATGTAGTCGCGCTTGAAGGTGTTGACGAAGCTCTCGGCCATGCCGTTGCTCTGCGGGCTGCACACCGGCGTATTGATTGGCTTTAGTCCCAGTGACTTGGCAATGCTGCGCGTCTCGTGCGCGATGTAGGCGCTGCCGTTGTCAGTGAGGAACTCCAACGTGCACTCCTGGGACATGGCCTCCACCGCGCCGAAGCGCCGCTCCACGGCCTCCACCAGCATGTCGCGCACCGGTTCACCCGGCAACCCCTTGCCCTCCCAGGCTCGCCACGCCAGGATCTCCCGGCCACAACAGTCCTTGGCGAAGGTGGCTGTGACCGTCTCACCCGAATCGCACTTGATCTCGAAGCCATCGGAGCACCAGCGCATATTGCTCATCGGCACACTGACCTGGCCATCGTGAACGCGGCTCGAATGCCGTCGTTTTGGGGCCTTGGGCAGCAGCAGTCGATGTCGCGCCATGACCCGGTAGATGCGCTTGTGGTTCAACGCCTGCTGACCTCGCGAACGTCGCTCTCGATTGAGCAGCGCACCGGCGCGGCGATAGCCATAGCTGGGCAGCTCGGCAATGTGGCGCCGCAGGTCGGCCAGCAAGACCTCATCCTGGTCTGGAGTGCGGCCTCTGCGGCTGTCCTGCCAGTGGCCAGGCCTGTGATGCCGCACATGCAGATTCGAGCGCGCCACGCCCAGCACCGAGCAGACCGACTTCATTGGTCGTCCCCGGGCAACAAGGGCGAGCGCGCAATCCACTTTTTTGCAGCGGCGAGCTCCACGGCTTCCTTGAGGATCTCGTTCTCCAAGGTCTTTTTGCCCAGCACACGTTGCAGCTTGGCGATCTCGGCCCGAGCCGCAGCCAGCTCCGAAGCCGGCACAACCGTTTCGCCTGCGCTCACGACCACCAGCGCGCCTTCGCGATCCAGTCGCCGCCAAGTGAACAGCAGGCTTGCCGAAACGCCTTCCTGGCGGGCCACGAGCGACACGCTCATGCCGGGTTCATACGTTTTGCGAACCAAGGCTGCCTTCTCGGCAGCCGGCCAGCGCCGCCTGCGCTGGTCTCGAGTGATGACCTCTATCGTCTCTGTATGCCTAGTCATACGTACAGTCCTATGCCTATCTCGAAGATAAGCGATGGACCGTGTCCGGAGATTCAGGGGGCTATCTCAGTGGGCGGTGCACTTTCAGTGCCTGGGTCTCAACCCACCGGCTTTAGCCGGTGGTTGTTGAGTGTTTGATTACACTGCCACTTCTGGCTTGCGTAGGAAGCCCTGGTTGGCGCCTGGGCGGTTGGGTGCAAAGCCGTTCTTGGCCAGGGTTTCTTCGGCGGTTTCGTAGAACACGCCGATCTGCATGATTTCACGCGCCTGCTGGGCGGTGGCGATGGAACGACCGAACTCGCCGGAGATGCGCACCAACTGCTTGATCTGCTCCACCGTGCTCATCTTGCCAGTGCGCTGCTGGTTCCACAGCACATCTTCAATGCCACAGCGCACGTGCAGGCCCAGCGCGATGCCGATCATGTTGATGGGCAACACGTTGAGCACCGAGCTTTCCACCGTCACGACAGCACCATCGGGCACGGCACGTAGCATGTTGGCTAGATTGAAGATGTTCGCCTGGTCCATGCCGCCGCTGATAGCCACCCAGTTCATCACCAGCGGTCCCTTGTAGACGCCGCGGCGAATCATGCGCTCGATCGTCTCGAAGCTGTTGATGTTGTAGACCTGGAACTCGCTCTGGATGCCGGCGGCCGTCAGGCGCCGGATGTGCTCCTCGACGAAGCTAGGGTTCGAGGGAACGATCATGTCTTTGTAGGTCTTGTGTAGGTGTGGGAAGCCGCGTGATACGCCACGGAAATCGTCATCGCCGGCATGCTCGGTCACATTCATCTGCGTGGTGTTGACTGTTACCGTCACTTGGTCGGGCGTGGGCGTCAGTTCCGCCAGCATGTGGCGTGTGTCATCGGACAGCCACTTGGCTTCGCCGTCGGGGCCTTCAGGGGCAAAGCTAATGGAGCCGCCCACCTGGATGATCATCTCGGGCACACGCTCACGTACACCGGCGATCAGTTCGTTGAACTTTGACAGGCGCTTGCTGCCCTTGCCGTCTTCTTCACGCACATGCAGGTGCAGCACGGTGGCACCTGCTTCGTAGCAGTCCACGGCTTTCTGGATCTGGTCTTCCATGGTGACAGGAATGTCTTCAGGAAAGTCCGAAGGAATCCAGCCTGGGGCGTAAGGTGCGGCGGTGATGATCAGCGGCTGCTGGTTTTCGGGGTAGAGGTGACCGTCAAGAAAGTTCATTTGCTATGTCTCCGGGTTGAATACGAAACATCACTGCGGTGATGAATGAATCCAGTATCGAACGACGAGCGCAAGTTCACTTTGCATTTCAAGACAGGCGCTTTCTTAAACGCGACAACTCCACCAGTTCGACCATTTATCTTGCTCTGACATTCTCTGACCTCGGGTTTTTGCTGGGCATCGAAGTCGCTATATGCGAAGTTCCAGGCATGAAGCGTTAAGCACCATACAAAGCCCGCCCCCATCATGCGTGTGTGCATGACACCCTGGCGTGAAAAGGCAAAAAAGCGCCGCACCATGGCTTATATCCCCGGCGCCAACCCTCCAGCCAAGGAAGGCCGCGCCCCATTCCTCATAGAGAAGCACAGGAGACAAAGATGACAAGCGCAGTGAAATTTCAAGAGTCCGGCAGCCTTGCGGCCATGCCTTTGCAAAAATCTGAAGTCAGCCAGTTCAGCTCCTGCATTTCAGGAGCCAGTACTGAGCAAAGCATAATGCGCAAACTGGTGCAGAGCCTGCGCGGCAGTGTTGCCTGCATTTGCATGGGCTTGCTGTCCACTACGGCCGCACAGGCACAAGACTGGCCAAGCAAGCCACTGCGCATTGTGGTCCCAGCGCCTCCAGGCGGCATCTCGGACGGAGTGGCCCGACTGGTCGCAGAACATCTGCAAAACAACCTGGGGCAGCCAGTCATCGTGGACAACAAACCCGGTGGCTCAGCCGTGATTGCCGAGCGCGCGGTCATGAATGCGCCAGCCGACTGGCATACGGTGATGATTGCGCCGTCCAGCATCTGGACAGATTTCCCACTGACGGTAAAGACGCCGTTTGATGTACAGAAAACGTTTACCTATGTGTCCGATGTCGCCAGCATGGTGCACCTGCTAGTAGTCAACAACAGCTTTGCACCCAACAGCATCCAAGAAGTTCTTGACTACGCGCGCCAAGCCAAGGATCCCGTCAATGTGGCCAATCTGAGCCCCGGCACGCGCTCGGATCTGCTGGGCGAATTGCTGAGCGAGAAAAGTGACCGCAAGATTACCATCGTCCCCTACAAGGGCTCGGCCCCGGCCATCGTGGACCTGCTGGGCAATCAGGTGCAGATGACGTTTGAAGTGGTGACCAATGCCGCACCACTAATCAAGTCTGGCAAGCTCAAGGCACTGGGTGTGGTCTCGCCCAACCGTTCGCGACTGCTGCCCGGGGTGCCAAGCTTTGCCGAGCAGAACATGCCTGATTTTGTGATGCCTGATGCCAGCGTTGGCCTGTTCGTGCTGAGCAGCACGCCTCCTGCTCTGGTCAAAAAAGTGCGCGATGAGATGGACAAGATCACCCACTCAGTAAAGTTCCAGACACAGCTCAAAGCCCAGGGCTTTGATGCTCCTCCGCCGAGTACGCAGCAGGAGCTACTGCAAAAAATGCAAGCCACTGTGGAACAAAACCGCAAGATTCTGAGTAAGCTCAGAGTCGCTAACAACTGAGGGCCGCCGATGACCGAAGACCAACTCGAACAGGAAACTCTGGCATGGTTGGCCGAGTTGGGCTATGCGGTCCACGGCGGCCCCGACATCGCCCACGATGGCGGGAACCCCCAGCGGGCCAGCTACCGCCAGGTGGTACTGCCGTTCCGTCTGCGCGAAGCCATCCAGCGGCTGAATGGAGAGCACTGCTTGGTTGCCCAATCGCCGATTGAATCTAATGTGTGCTCCAACCGAAGCTTGCTTATTGAAGGCATCTGACCGTGGCTGGTCACATTGACACGGCCGCTTCGCGGGCAACCAGGGGCGAGGAGCTTGAGTCTTTGTCCATCAACTGGACCAACATCACGTAGCGCGTGCGCCGCTCTACTGATCGGGGGCAATAGTTACAGTTCCCCATGGAATAAACCGTCTGGCTGACCTGTTTACCGCAGGTCAACCTCAAGGATAACTCCATGACCCGTTTCGCTTCCTTTGCCATCCTTGGATCGGTGCTGCTGGCCGCCTGCACCGTGACCCCCAAGACCCAGGCACAGACCCCGGCGACTGCCATGAATGGCGTGCTGGTCGGTCCCAACCAGATGACGCTCTATGTCTTCGACAAGGATGCAGCAGGGTCCGGCAAGAGCGTGTGCAATGGCGGCTGCGCCGCCAACTGGCCGCCGCTGATGGTGGCCGCAGGTGCAACTGCTACCGGGGACTGGAGCGTGGTGACCCGTGACGACGACAGAAAGCAGTGGGCCTACAAGGGCCATCCGCTCTACTACTGGGCCAAGGATGCCAAGCCCGGCGACAAGACGGGAGATGGCTTCCTCAACAATACCTGGCACACCGCCAAGCCCTGAGATATCAAAGTCAGGGCACAAGACAGGAGAACCTATGAATCGCAGCAAATTGAGTCTCGCCGTGATCAGTGTGATGGCATTGCCCCCGGTGTTCGCGCAGGCGGCCGAACCGGAGGTGACGGCACCGCAAGTCGTCCAGGCGCTGGAAGGCACCTTTGGCATCCACCAGGGAGAGCGCCGCAATCACACCAAGGGGACCTGTGCGGCGGGTGAATTCGTCGGCACCGCCGAGGCGGCCAAGTATTCGCGTTCCGCGCTGTTCTCTGGCAAGGCCGTGCCGGTGATCGCGCGCTTTTCACTGGCCGGCGGCAATCCCAAGGCGCCGGATATCGCCAGGAGCGCGCGCGGCATGGCGCTGCAATTCAAGCTGCCGCAGGGGCAGTTGCACCAGATGGCCATGTTGAACACCCCCATGTTCGGCGCGGCCAGTCCCAAGACGTTTCTCGATCTGACGCAGGCCCAGCGTCCAGACCCGGCCACCGGCAAGCCCGACCCGGAAAAGCTCAAGGCGTTCAAGGCCGCCCATCCAGACAACCAGGCCCAGGCTCAATACCTAGCCAGCCACAACCCGCCCGACAGCTACGCCCACAGTGCCTTCTTTGGGATTCACACCTTCAAGTTCATCGGAGCGCACGACAAAGTGACCCTGGTACGTTGGCGCTTCGTGCCGCAGGGCGGTGAAAAGCCCCTGAGTGACGATGCGTTGAAGACGGCTGGCGCGGACTTCCTGGAAAAAGCCCTGATCGACAGCACGGCAAAAAAGCCGGCGCGCTGGGACATGCTGGTTGCCATAGGGCAGCCGGGCGATCCGCAGGACGACCCGACGAAGTCATGGCCGGTCGAGCGGCCCGAGTTCAAGGCAGGCGTGCTGACCATCACAAGCGCCTTGCCCCAGAAAGGCGCCGCATGCGAGCCGATCAATTTTGATCCGATGATCATGGCCGACGGCATTGCACCTACCGACGATCCGGTGCTTCGCTTCCGCTCGCAGGCCTATGCGGTGTCATTCGGCAAGCGTTTAAGTGGTCAATGAATTGCAAGACCGCTTCTTTACTCGGGAACGTACTTGAGATGTGCGGCGGACGTTCGACCTGATTGTTGTTCAATGACCGGTTGAATCCGCCGTCGATTGCTGCCAGTGGTCAGATCAAGCACGCCAGTCAACATTGAGCGGAATACTGGTCAAGGATGACCAGCACCTGCAGATGTGTATTCCGGTCGAGCTGACCACCTGTGCCGGCCATCACTGACCCGTCCGCTGGTTGTGACCAGCTGCGTTCGGCCAAGTGCCGATTTCTGACGTTGCGCAGCACCCAAGGTCGACATCAGGCTGATTACCGCCGCTGAGCTTTGGCAAGCCTGTGACCGCTGCCGCCGGGAGTGTCTGAATTTCTGTGTTCGAGGCGGTTTTTGAGTTCGTCTTCTCTTGATGTTCTTTGAACAAGGGCCCCTGCCAGGCCGCCGGAGGCGCCCCCGGTTGGGCCATGTATTTCATGGTTCAACCTCGTTGGCGGGCTGCCAGCGTGAAGCGCTCCTCGTAGAGTATCGCGAACTGGTTCATCGCCTCCTTCCAGTTGTGTGCCGCACGGCCCCAGTCGGCCGTGATGTTGCGCAACGCCAGCCAGATCAGCTTGCTGGCTGCGTCGTCGCTGGGAAAGTGCCCACGCGTCTTGATGATCTTGCGTAGCTGTGCGTTGATGCTCTCGATGGCGTTGGTCGTGTAGATCACGCGGCGCACCGCTGGCGCAAACGCGAAGAACGGAATCACCCGGTCCCAGGCCCGGCGCCAAGCTGCCACGACGGTAGGAAACTTCTGACCCCAGGGGCCCTGCTCGAAGGCGTCTAATTCGGCCAGCGCCGCCTCGGCGCTCGGGGCCGTATAGATCGGCTTGATGGCTGCGGCCAGCAGCTTGCGGTCCTTCCAGCTCGCGTAGTCCAGGCTGTTGCGGATCAAGTGCACGATGCAGGTCTGCAGCGTCGTGGCCGGGAACACGACGCTCAGCGCCTCAGGCATGCCTTTCAAGCCATCGGTGACGGCGATCAGAATGTCGTTGATGCCGCGCGTCTTCAAGTCATTGAAGACCTTCATCAAGAACTTGGCACCTTCGGTGTTCTCGATCCACAAGCCCAGAATGTCGCGCGTGCCGTCGGGCAGCACGCCCAGCGCCAGGTAAATCGCCTTGTTGCGCACCACCGCGTCCTCGCGGATCTTGACGCGCAGCGCGTCGAAGAACACCACCGGGTACATCGGCTCCAATGGACGGGCCTGCCAGGCGCCGACCTCGGCCATCACGGCGTCGGTGACGCTACTGATGAACTCTGGGGATACTTCGGTGGCGTACTGCTCGGCCAGGAAGCCCTGGATCTCGCGCACCGTCATGCCGCGTGCGTACATGGCCATGATCTTGTCGTCAAAACCAGTGAAGCGGCGCTCATGTTTGGCGATGAGCAGCGGCTCGAACGAGCCATCACGGTCACGCGGCACGTCGATGCGCAGTGGGCCGTCCTCGGTCAACACGGTCTTGCCACTCGTGCCATTACGCTGGTTGGCGCTGCTCTCGGGCTTGTCTGCGCCACTCGCATACCCCAGGTGGTGGCCGAGCTCGGCGCCCAGGGCGCGCTCAATCAGCGCCTTCTTGAACGCCATCGAGGCGGCGTTGACTGCCTCCCCGGTCATGGGGCCGGTCACGAACTGGTCAAGCAGTTCCTTGGGGATGGACGGCAACGCCGCCGATTTGGCCGTGATGGCCGCATTCTTTAACTTCGTCTTGCTGATTGGCATAGATGCTCCGAGTGGTCATGCTATGCCTCGCACACAAAATTCCGGACAGGCTCTTGCACATACCTTACTTCGGCGCTGGATGCGCCTGATGGCGCAACATGTGAAGGTGGAGCCTTTGTGTATCAGCTTTCACACCGCCAAGCATGCCATCGTTGCTGCACTGAACACCGTGTATCTGGCTCGCGCGGGAGCACTGCCGCAACACCTGCAACGGTTGCTTGAACAAGCCCGCTATTTTGTACTACCTGTACGCCGTAGCGGACGAAGCTTCCCTCGTGAGGTCAAGCGCTCTCGCAGCAAGTTCCCCACCAAGAAAATGCGAGTCAGCTCTTAACTGACTGGCATTGGCCTTCGGGCCCTTTTTTATTCAGTGCCAGGATTGCCCTGAATTTTTGCACGGCTGTCCTTGGCGCTGCGGCCGAACTGACCCTGATACCAACGTGAAAAACTGCTGGGTGCAGTAAAGCCTAGAAGCTCCGAGACCTCTGTCAATGAGCGACTGGTTTCAAACACATAGCGCGCAGCTAGTTCCTTGCGAATATCGTTCATCAGCGAAGAAAAGCTCTGGCCTTTTTCCGTCAGACGGCGCTGGATGGTGCGCGGTACCACCCCCAGATGCTCGCTTACCTTCTTGATGCTACAGCGTCCGCTGGGTAGCAAAAGCAAGATAGTGCGGCGCACATCGTCCAGCACCGCATCTTCTTTTGCTGGCGTCACAGACTCCAGCAGCTTCTGTGCATAGCGCACCATGCCGGGATCGGCAAACTCATTGCGCGTATCCAGATCGGCCTTGACGCAGACGATGCAGTTGAACTCCTGATTGAACTCCACGCGGGGTCCAAACATCAGATGGTGCATGCTCAAGTCCTTCGGCGCCGCATGCTCAAAACACACGCGCCGCGGCTGCCAGTCCCGCCCTATCAACTGACGAATCGTCCGCACCATTACCCCGAGAGCTAATTCCACACGCTGACGGGTGGGCTCACGGGCGCGTCCTGCTAGCAACAGCTCGCGGATCAGCACGGCATCGGCCTGCTCATCCACCTCCAGCGTCATGGCGCCATTGAGCCGTGCCAGATAGTGCACCAGTAGATTGAGAGAGTCGCGCAGTGTCTCCTGATCGCGGATCAGCTGTCCCACAGGCCCCATGTTGGAGAGCAGACGCGAACGCGCCATGCACAGGCCAAAGCTTTCATTACCCGACTGGATAGCCGAGGCCTGCAGCAAACGCCCAACCTTGTCCACGGGGATCATGAGATCCGGCTCCTTCAGCACACCAGGACTCAGACCTGCATTGAACAGCATACGCGCGCTATCCAATCCCGAAGCGCGAGCCACTTCGTCGTAATCGGTCAAACAAGCCGCACGGACAAGAGTCGCCATAAGGTGTCACTAACTTGGCATTAAATGCAAAGCACCAGTCACCTAATGACAAGCGCTGTTAAGAGGGAATTTTTACACTGATGGATATCGATTCTATAAGGAGACTTGCCCATGAAAACGGACCTTGATACAGGCCCTGCCGTTATCCGCTCCAGCTCATTGACCCGCTCTCTGGAAGTCCATCCGCTGACCTGTTCCATCGGTGCTGAGATCTTCAACGTACATCTGGGTGCGGCTGCTCAGGACGAAGACCTGATGGCCGAAATCCGTCAGGCGCTGCTCAGACATCGCGTGATCTTTTTTCGCGATCAGGACATCACACGCGCCGAGCATGTCGCTTTTGCCCGCAAGTTTGGCGAACTGGAAGACCATCCGGTCGTTGGCAGCCATCCCGAATATCCAGGTCTGGTGCAGATCTACAAAACGCCTGACAGCCCGCTGGACCGCAATGAGAATTCGTGGCACACCGACGCTACCTGGCGTGAACAGCCGCCCATGGGCTGTATTCTGCGCTGTGTGGAATGCCCCCCCGTGGGTGGCGACACCATGTGGGTCAATATGGTGATGGCTTATGAAAACCTGCCCGATGACATCAAGGCCAAGATCGAACACCTACGCGCCCGCCACAGCATCGAAGCCAGCTTTGGTGCAGCCATGCCCATCGAAAAGCGCCTAGCACTGAAGGCCCAATACCCCGATGCAGAGCACCCCGTGGTGCGCATCCACCCCGAAACTGGCGAGAAGCTGCTATTTGTCAACAGCAGCTTCACCACCCACTTCACCAACTACAACACGTCGGCCAATGTGCGCTTCGGCCTGGACAAGTCGCCCGGCTCTTCGCAGCTGCTGAACTATCTGACCAGCCAGGCCATGATTCCCGAATACCAAGTGCGCTTCCGCTGGAAGAGAAACAGCGTGGCCTTCTGGGACAACCGCTCCACACAGCACTATGCGGTGATGGACTATCAGCCTTGCCACCGCAGGATGGAGCGCACGGCCATCATTGGTGGCCCTACGGACTGAAATACCCGGTCAAGGATGAGTACAACAAGGAACGCCTCGCAAAAAAACACCAAGGGGCGCATAAGAGGAAAGAAGCCTTCTTTCCTCTGCAGGAGACAAAAAATGAAGGCCACTACACCCGCTTCGCTCACGCTTTCTCGACGCCGTATGCTGCTGCCGGCCCTGCTCGTCCTGAGCGCGGGCATCAGCCTGCCAGCGCTTGCGCAGCAAAACACAGACTGGCCGAGCAAGCCCGTACGCCTCATCGTCACAGGCCCCGCAGGCGGCACGGCCGACACTCTGGCGCGACTGCTGGCCGAGGGCATGCAGCAAGAGTTCAAGAAGCCCGTAATCGTGGAATCCAAGGCCGGCGCATCGGGCGCCCTGGGCATTCACGAACTCAAGGCACATGGCCAAAGCGGCTACACCTTTCTCGTGATTCAGGATGGCGCCTTGAGCGAGGCTCCGCTGGCTCAGAAAGTCAGCTATGACCCCTTCAAGGACCTCACGCCACTGGCACAACTCACGCGCACCGGCCTGGTCATGGTCGCCAACAAGGACTTGCCTTTCCAGAACCTCAACGGCTTTATCAGTTACGCCAAGCAGCAAAAAGACGGCGTGGACTTTGCCTCCTACGCCGCCGGTCTTAAGGGGCACACCTCGGGCATGCTGCTGGGCCAGTTGGCCAAGATCAATATGCGCCATGTGGGCTACAAGGGCTCGCCCCCGGCGCTGGTGGACCTCATGGGCGGTCATATCCCAGTGATGTTCGACGGCGTCACCACATCGCTGCCGCTGATTAGCAGCGGCAAGATCAGGCCTCTGGCGGCCGTGTATCCCACACGCCTGCAAGCCCTGCCCGATGTACCTACCTTCACGGAACTGGGCTACCCCCAGCTGTCCAAGCCCGGCTGGTTTGCCATTTGGTCTCACCCGCAGACACCGGCATCCATCCAGCAAAAAGTACGCGAAATTGCCCTGGCGCATTTCCGCACACCAGCTGCGCTCAAGCAGCTGGCCACCATCGGCATGGAGCCCGGACAACCGGTAACCACGGCTGAAATGGAGGCCGACCTCAAGGACGCCAGCCAGAAACAGGCTGCCCTGCTCAAGTCCATAGGCTACAAGCCTGAAAACTGAGCGACCTTGGCGGCGGGGTCCACGACCTCATCCCCCCCGCGCCTGCTTCACAGAGCTCCTGACCGGGACTACCTGCGGCTCTTGTTCCGCAGTCAGCTACAAGCCCTATCCCCCTGACCTTGACGGGCCCCATCGCTGGCGGGCCTGAGGGAGTCGGCTTGCCTGCACTTCTCAAGGTCCGTGCCTGCACGGGCCAGGTTCCCCTGCGTCATGTCGCGTGTTTTTCCTTTGTTCATCGACTTTTCTTCCATTCCAGGAGCTTGCAATGGGTACAACAAAACTGGCTTTCACTGCTCTGGGCACCATGGCCTGCACTCTTTTGCCCATAGGCAGCTGGGCGCAGTCTTCGCTGCAGGTCTACGGCGTCATGGACGTCGGTGTCTCCTCTTACCGGGGTGAAGGTGCGGGTTCGCGCCAGATGGTCACGTCCAGCGGCAATCAGGCCAGCCGCATCGGCTTTAGAGGCCGTGAAGATCTGGGCAATGGCCTCTACGCCGGCTTCGATCTGGAGGCGGGTCTCAATGCCGACACCGGCACTGGTCAGGCCAGCAACAGCAACAACCAGCCTTCGGGCGCCGTGGGCGGAACGGGGCTGACGTTCAACCGCAAGTCCTATGTCTATCTGCAAGGCAAGCAGTGGGGTGAGCTGCGCCTGGGCCGCGACTATGTGCCAGCCTTCTGGAATATGTTCCTCTACGACCCCTTTCGCGTTGGCGTGGGCATGAGCGCCCATGTACTGCACGGCACTACCGTGACGGGCTTCCGCGCCTCCAATAGCGTGGGCTATTTTTCGCCGGGCTGCTCCGGCCCTGGCTGCAAGGGCTTGTTTTACCAGGCCATGGTGGCCTTTGGTGAAAACGATGCTGGGCCCAACCGCCAGGATGGCCGCGTCTATGGCGCACGCATAGGCTATGGCGGTCAGCAGTGGGACGCCGCCATCGCCGCCGCCGCCACCAAGAACCGCGCAGCTGACGACTACACCCAGATCAATATTGCGGCCTCCTACCTCTGGGAAGGTCACCGCTTCATGGCGCTGGCCGCCGACCATCGCACCGGCAACCGCCTGCCGGGTCTGGACAATGCCAACCGCGTGCGCTACTGGCAGCTTGGTGCCGTCTGGAAGATTGGCAATGACAACATTCCCATGAGCTTTATGCGTTTGACCCGCAATGACAACAGTGGCAGCAGCTCGCAAAAATATGCCGTGGGCTATGTGCACAATCTCTCCAAGCGTACCGCCATCTACGGCACCTACGCCTACGTGGACAACCGCGGCAGCATCAACCTGCCCGTGGCGACCGGGGCACTCATGGGCCCGACACCTGTGGCAGGTGGCAATGCCTCAGGCTTCGATATCGGTCTGCGCCATAGTTTCTGACCCAACCGAAATCCTCATCTGATAGCCGAAAGCACTTGATGGAAAAGCGCTAAAGCGCAATTCAGCTGTATCCATCAAGCCGGCAGTACAAAAGCCCGGAGCTTAAAGCCTCCGGGCTTTCCATTGGGTAGGGATGCAAGGTCTTATCCGCCTGTAGGCGTGCGCTCACCTATGCTTTACACGCGCTCGAAGATGGCCGCAATGCCCTGGCCGCCGCCTATGCACATGGTCACCAGCGCGTAGCGGCCGCCCGTGCGCTGCAGCTCGGCAATGGCCTTGGTGGTG
>NZ_BMEU01000035.1 GCF_014637085.1 Comamonas phosphati
CGGTGCGCAACTTTCTGGGTGCCATTCACTTGGCCGCTGCCATGGTTTGGCTCAATTGAGCACCATGGCCTGGGAATGAACTCGGACATCGATTGATGACACGCCCTAGCTCCTCGGGAAACGTAAGTTGAAGCGCGCGCCGCCGCGTTCCGAGCGGTCGGCATGGACGCTGCCGCCTTGCGAGACGGTGAGCGCCTTGACGATGGACAGGCCCAGGCCCGAGCCTTCGCGCCGGCGCTTGCCCGGGGCCTGGGCAAAGCGCTGGAACGGATGGTTCTGCAACTCCGCAGGCAGACCGGGCCCCGCATCGCTGATGCGCAGCACCACCCATTGCTCCAGCTGCGCATCGGTCTCGGTTGCCACCTCCACGCCCAGCCAGTGCCCGCCGCCGGCATGGCGCATGGCATTGCTGATCAGGTTGAAGATGATCTGCCGCATGCGGTCGGCGTCGGCGCGGATCTCCGTCATGCCGTCGCCGGCCTGCACCGGCAGGGACAGCGACAGCTGCATGCCCAGCTTCTGCAGCTGCGGATGCAGCTGATCGACCACCTCGCCGACCAGCGCGGCCAGATCGAGCGGGCGTTTTTGCAGGGACAGATGGCCGGCATCGGCCATCGACAGCGTGTGCAGATCGCCGACCAGCCGCCCCAGATGCTCCACCTGCGACAGCAGCATGCGGATCTCGGCAGGGCTGGCGTCGATCACGCCGTCGCAGATCGCATGCAGCCGGGCCTGCAGCACGGTCAAGGGCGTGCGCAGCTCATGCGAGATGGAGGCCGCCGTGGCCCGGCGCTCCTCCTCCAGTGTCTCCAGCGAATCCACCATGCCGTTGAAGGTATCGATCATCTCGGCCATTTCGCCATGGGCCTTGCCCCTGATCGCACGGGCGGCCAGATCGCCCTGCTCCACACGCTTGGCCACCTCCACCATGGAAGCCAGCGGCCGCGTGATGCGCCGCGACACCCAGAAACCCGCGCCCAGGCCCAGCGGCAGGCAGGCGACCAGGCCGATGAGCAGGGACCAGCGCTCGCCGAAGTACAGGTCGCCTCCGCCCCAATACTGGCTGTAGATCTGCAGCGCCCGCGGACTGTCGTCCAGCTTCCGGGCATTGAGTTCGTCCAGCTCGGCCTGCACGGGCGCGGGCAGGTTCTTGTAAAAATCGCGGTATTGCAGCTCCGAGAACACCAGCACGCCCAGCGCCAGCGAAGCGATGGTGACCAGCACCGTGGCCGTGATCCACAGGCCAAAGCGCACCCAGATGCGGTTCAGTCCCCGGGCCATAACCGGTATCCGATGCCGCGCACCGTCTCGATCAGGTCGTCCTGCCCGGCCAACTGCAGCTTGCGCCGCAGCTTGGACAGGTGGGAGTCGATCACGCGCTCCAGCGCATCGCTCTCGGGCAGGCAGTTTTCGATCAGGTAGGCACGCGAGAAACAGCGCCGCGGCTGGGCGGCCAGGCAGGCCAGCAGACGGAATTCGGTCAGCGTCAGCGGCAAAGGCGTGGCCGCGCCCTTGGCGTCGAACACCACGGCGCTGTGGGCCTCCTCGTCGACCTCTATGGGCCCCACGCGTATGGGCGCCGCCACCGCCGCAGGCTGGGCCTGGGTGCGGCGCAGCACCGCGCGCACCCGCGCCACCACCTCGGGCGGGTTGAAGGGCTTGACCACGTAGTCGTCGGCACCCATGCGCAAGGCCAGCAGCTTGTCCACATCGCCGGCCAGGGCGGTGACCATGATGACGGGCACCTGGCCTTCGTTGCGGATGACCCGCAGCACATCCACGCCGTCGACCTTGGGCAGATGGATGTCGAGCAGCACCAGATCCGGCCGCAGCTGGCGAAACAGCTGCAAGGCCTCCTCGCCGTCATGGGCCTCGCGCGCGCGCAGCCCGTCGCGTTCCAGATAGGCGCTCAAGATGCTGGCAATGCCGGGTTCGTCCTCGACGACCAGGACCAGAGGCGTCGCCGCGGGCTGTGCAAAAAAGTTCATAGCAATAGCAATCGGGCGGAAGCCAACCACTTGCTCCCTGGCCACGGCGCATTATGGAATGACAACCGCACGGTGCGGAAGGGTTGAGCGATCTCCATACTCCCTACATAAACCATGCATTGAGGCGCAAGCTTTGGCCCCTCCAATACCGAACCTGGGGCTTGTCTCACCCCTTTTGCCTGCTGGTGTCAGGATTTTCACCAGCCTTATGCCCCGTCGCGTTGCCGTGAAACTTGCCATTCCTATCCCTTTTGCCCGCCTAAGCGGTTGCTGCCTGGGCGCTGTCGCGCTGCTGGCCGGCTGTGCCGCGCCGCTGCCCGTGGAGCTGGATCGCTCCGTCCCCGCGCACTGGCGCCAGCAGACGACTGCTGCCGGCCGCCAGCCGGCGCCCGACCTGCGCAACTGGTGGCAGGCCTGGGACGATGCGCAGCTCAATGCCCTGGTCGAGGAAGCCCTGTCCCAGAACCTGGACGTGGCACAGGCGCAGTTGCGGCTGCGCCAGCAGCGCCTGCTGGCCGGCACCGCAGACTCCCCCTACCTGCCCGCCGTGACGGCCGGCGCACGCACGCTGCAGGACATCTCAGCCACCGACTCTTATTTTCACGCCAGCATCGACGTGAGCTGGGATCTTGGCCTTTTCGGCGCCTCTCAGGCTGCGCAGCGTTCGGCCAATGCCGGCCTGCTTGACGCCCAGGCCCAGCTGCATGCCGCCCGCGTGGCCCTGGTGGCCGACGTGGTCCACCGCTATCTGGACATCCGCCTGGCCCAGCGCCAGCGCGCGCTGTATGCGCAGATGGGCACGCTGGACGCGGATGCGCTGCGCCTGCTGCAGGTGCGCCGCACGCAGCGCCTGGGCAGCAGCCAGGCCGTGCAGGAGCAGCAACTGCAAAGCGGCAGGACGGCGGGCCAGCTGGCCGAGGTCGTCGCCGCCCAGGCACGCGCCGCCCATGGCCTGGCCGCACTGCTGGGGCGCACCAGCCCCGATGCCGCCTGGCTGGCGGCCGATGCCGGCGCCGCCCTGCCGGCACTGCCATCACAGGCGCTGAGGGCCGTGCCGGCCGACATGCTGCGTACCCGCCCCGATATCCAAAGCGCCGAGGCCGCCGTGGAGCGCGCGGCGGCCGAAGCCGGCATCGCCCATTCGGCGCTATACCCGCGCCTGACGCTGACCGGCTCCATCCTGTTCTCGTACAACCTGACGCAAAACTACAGGACGACTTCCGACTACATGCCCCTGTTCGGCCCGCAGATCGACATTCCGCTGTTCGACTGGGGCCGGCGCCGCGCCCAGGCCGATTCCGGCGACCTGGGCCTGCAGGCGGCGATCAAGGGCTACCGCCAAAGCGTGCTCAACGGCATTGCCGACGTGGAATCCTCGCTGGCCGCCATGGCGGCGCAGCAGGAACGCCAGCGCCAACTGGAGCAGACCGGCTCCGTGCTGCAGCAGCGTGCCCGCGCCCAGAGCGTGCGCCAGAAGCTGGGCCTGGACAGCCCGCTGAGCGCCCTGGCCGAGCAGCGAGCCCTGCTGCAGACACAAAGCGACATGGCCACGGCCCAGGCCGCGCAGTCGCTGGCGTATGTCTCGCTGTACAAGGCGCTGGGCGGCGCCCCCCTTGACCCGTTGCTGCACGCCGCCAACGATGCCGCCCCGCAGGAGCCGCGCCCATGATCGCGCTGGCCCGCAAGACGCTGGTGCACGAGTGGCGCCGCTTCATTCCCTCGGTCTTCGCGGTGGGCTTTTCCGGCGTGCTGCTGGCCATGCAGGCGGCGCTGGTCCTGGGCATCTTCGGTTCCGCTGCGGTCTATGTGACGGCCTCCTCGGCCGACATCTGGGTCGGCTATCCGGGCACCCAGAGCGTGAACTTCGGCCGCAGCATCGGCCGCGACGTGGAGATGCGCGTGCGCATGGACCCCGATGTGACCGCCGTCGAGCCCTATGTCTGGATCGACGGCGACTGGCGTGCGCCCGCCCCCCAGTCCGGCACCAGCCCCGACACTCACAGCGGCGGCGTCTCCATCTATCTGTCGGGCATCGGCACGGCCGACGACTCCATGATGTTCACCCAGATCCTCACGCCCTGGCAGCGCCAGCGCCTGCGCGAGCCCGGCGCCGTGATCGTGGACCGCGCCGACCTCGGCTCTCTGGGCACGCCCGAAGGCGGCACGGCCTGGGTCAACAACCATGCCGTGCACATCGTCGCCGCCGTGGATGGACTGCGCGGCCTGGGCGGCGCCAACGTGATCGCCTCCCTGGCCACGGCCCGGGAGATCGCCGGCAGCAATGCCAGCACCTACTTCGTGGCCCGCGTGCGCACCGGCGCCAGCCCCGAGGCCGTGCAGCAGCGCCTGTCCCGCACGCTGTCGCCCTCGACCTCCAGCTTCGGACCCTACGAGGCCTGGACGGCCAAGTCCTTCGCCCGCCGCTCGCAGTTCTACTGGATGTTCGACACCGGCGCGGGCGCCGGCGTGCTGTTCATGGCCCTCATCGTCTGCCTGGTCGGCTCGGTCGTGACCAGCCAGTCGCTCAAGGCCGTGGTGGCCGGCTCGGCGCGCGAATACGCCGTGCTCAACGCGCTGGGCGTGAGCCGCGGCGCGCTGGGCCGCGTCGTGATCGAGCAGGCCTGCTGGATCGGCGGCCTGGGCTTTGTGCTCGCGGCCCTGGCCAGTGCCGTGCTGCTGGCCATTGCCGCGGCCTACCGCGTTCCCGTGGCGCTGAACCTCGCGGCCGTGCTGGCCTGCGCGGTGCTGGTGGCCGTGCTGTCGCTGCTTTCCGGCCTGGGCGCCATGCGCAGCCTGCTGCGCGCGGACCCTGCCACGCTGTTGCGCTGAGAGCTCTGCCATGCCATCCATGATCTCCGCCGCACACGCCCCCATGGCTCCGCCCCTGAAGCCCGATCTGGCACCCAGCCTGGAGGCCGTGCGCCTGTGCAAGACCTTTCTGACGGGCGTGGTGCAGGTCCAGGTGCTGCAGGGCCTCTCGGTCGCCCTGTACCCGGGCGAGCTGAGCCTGATCTCCGGCCCCTCGGGCTGCGGCAAGAGCACGCTGCTGTCGCTGATGTCGGGCCTGCAGTCGCCCGACAGCGGCCAGGCCATGGCCCTGGGCCAGGACCTGGGCCGCATGGACCTGCGCGCGCTCGAGAAATTCCGCCTGCGCTACACCGGCTTCGTGTTCCAGGGCTTCAATCTGTTCCCCGCGCTGACGTCGCTGGAGCAGGTTCAGCTGCCGCTGGGCTATATGGGCCTCGACAGCCGCGAAACGCTGCGCCGCGCCAAGGTGGCGCTGGATGAAGTGGGCCTGTCCCACCGCAGCCATATGCGGCCGGCCCAGCTGTCGGGCGGCGAGAAGCAGCGCGTGGCCATTGCCCGTGCCATGGCCAAGGAACCGCAGCTGCTGTTCGCCGACGAACCCACCAGCGCGCTGGATGCCGAAAGCGGCCAGCGCGTGATCGACATACTGCACCGCGCGGCGCGCGACCACGGCACCACCGTGCTGTGCGTGAGCCACGACCCGCGCCTGGTGCGCCACGCAGACCGCGTGCTGGGCATGGAGGACGGAGCCATCCGCAGCGACTGGCGCCAGACCGGCCCCATCAAGGAACAAGTTCAATGAATGTTTACCACTCTCGCCGCACCCACCGCCCCGCCGCGCGGCCGCTGCTTTGCGGCATGACCGCGGCGCTGGCCCTGGCCTCGGCATTTGCGGTTTCGGGCTGCTCGCCAGCCAGGGATACGCCCTCCGTCATTTCTCCCGCCGCGGCCCAGGCCAAGGGCCATGCTCCCGCTGCCGCGCCGGTTGCGATTGCACGCGGCAAGATCGATGTCGAGGGCGGCCTGATGGAGCTGTCGGCCGCAGCGGCCGGCACGGTGCAGCAGCTGTCCGTCAAGGAAGGCCAGGCCGTGCAGCGCGGCCAGCTGCTGCTGCGCGTGGCCGACGACGCCTCGCGCGCCGACCTGTCCGTGGCCGAGTCGGAATGGCAGCTTGCCCAGGCCCGGCAGAAGGCGCGCCTGGCGCGCCTTCCCACGCTCAAGCAGACCCTGGCCCGCTGGCAGGCGGCGGCCAAGGAAGGCGCGGCCGATGCCCAGAACGTGGACGAGGCCGCCCAGGCCCTGCGCGATGCGCAGTCCGAAATCGATGTGGCGGCCGCCGAAGTGATGGTGGCGCAGCGCAAGGTGGAGCAGCTGCGCGCCCAGCAAAAGCGCTTCGAGCTGCATGCCCCCGAGGCCGCGACCGTGGTGCGCATCACCACCCATGCCGGGGCCAATGTGCGGCCCGGCGCCCCGGCCCTGGAGCTGCTGCCCAAGCGTCCGCTGATCGTGCGCGCCGAACTCAACGAGAGCTTTGCCAACGTGGTGCGCGAAGGCATGCACGCCACCGTGGCGGCCGACAGCGATGGCGGAGCCGTCTCTTTTCCCAATGCCACCGTGCTGCGCGTGAGCCCCGTCTATGGGACCGCGCGGCTGCAGGATGACGCCCAACGCGGCCCCATACGCGTCATCGAGTGCGTGCTGAGCTTCGACCAGGCTCCGGCACAGGCCAAGGTGGGCCAGAACGTGAGGGTGAGCTTCCATGAATAAGCGCATTCAGTTGTACCCGGCCGCCAGCTCCCATCAAGGCGGCTGGATGGTCCAGAGCGATTTCGACGGCACGATCAGCCTGCTCGATGTGACCGATACCCTGCTCAACCGCTTCGGCAAGCCGGGCTGGCAGGAGCTTGAAGATGCCTGGGAGCGCGGCGACATCGGCTCGCGCGAATGCATGAAGGGCCAGGTGGCCCTGCTCGACATGAGCGAGCGCGAGCTGCAGGCCCATCTGGACACCATAGCGATCGACCCCGAATTCGTGGGCTTCGTGACCGAAGCCCAGCTGCACGGCGTCAAGGTGCAGGTGGTCAGCGACGGCATCGACTATGCGATCCGCCATGTGCTGAACCGCCACGGCCTGGGCCATCTGGAGGTAATCGCCAACCGCCTGGTGCAGACCGGCGAGCGCCAATGGCGCCTGGAGTCGCCCTGGGCCAGCGCACGCTGCGCCCGCGCCAGCGGCAACTGCAAATGCGAGCGCCTGGCCGAGCAGCAGGCCGTGCACGGCCGCGTGCTCTACATCGGCGACGGCAGCTCGGACTTCTGCGTCTCGGGCAAGGCCGACTTCGTGCTGGCCAAGCACAAGCTCGTCGATTACTGCGAAAGCCGGGGCATCGCGCATGCGCGCTTCACGCATTTCGGCCAGGCCACGGCCTTGCTGGAGCGCACGCTGCTGGGGCTGGAGCAGCCGGCATGAACGACATGGCTCAAGGCTTCGCGCAACTGCAGGACAGCGACAAGATGGCAGAACTGGAAAGCCTGTGCCTGACGCCCCATGAGTTCGTCATGCCGGGCTTCGGCAGCAATGCCCGCACCGGCGTGCTGCTGGTGCACGGCCTCACGGGCACGCCCGCCGAGATGCGCGTGCTGGGCAAGGGCCTGAACAAGCAGGGCTTCACCGTCTACGCGGTGCAGCTGGCCGGCCACTGCGGCACCATGGAGGACCTGGTCGACACCCGTTGGAGCGACTGGCTGGCCAGCGTGGCCTCGGGCCTGCAGCGTTTTCGCGGCCATGTGGAGCACGTGGTGGTAGGCGGCCTGTCCATGGGCGCGCTGCTGTCGCTGGCCGTGGCCGAGGACCATCCGGAGCAGGTGGATGGCGTGTGCGCACTCTCGACCACCTTCCGCTACGACGGCTGGAGCATTCCCTTCTACACGCGGCTGGCCTTTGTGCTGCCGCTGTTCCGCCTGCTGGGCATTGGCCGCGGCAGCGTGTTCATGGAAGCACCGCCCTACGGCATCAAGGACGAGGCGCTGCGCGCGCGCATCGTCGAGCAGATGCACAGCGGCGACAGCAGCGCCGCGGGCCTGCCCGGCAACCCCTGGTGGTCCATCATCGAGCTGCGCCGCCTCTCGGCCCACGTGCGCGCGCGCCTGGACCGGCTGCGCTCGCCCTGTCTCGTGGTGCACGCCAGGGAAGACGACATCTCCTCGGTCGGCAACGCGCAGGACATCGTACGCGGCGCCAGCAGCGCCCATGTGGAGCTGGTGCTGCTCGACAACTGCTATCACATGATCACCATCGACCGCGAGCGCCGCACCGTGATCGCCAAGATGAACGAGTTCGTGGCGCAGATCGCGCGCACCGCCGCACCGCTCAAGGTGGCCGTGCATGGGTAGTGGCATGGGCAGCGAACTCTCGCCCCTGGTCATCACGCTCTGGATCATCAATGTGCTGGTGGACAGCGGCGGGCAGCTGGCCTTCAAGGCGGCGGCCAGCGAGCCCGGCGACCGGGACGGCATGGAGCGCTGGCGCTTCATGCTCTCGCGCCCCTGGATCTGGATCGGCGGCGCCTGCTATGTGGCCGAATTCCTGGCCTGGCTGGCCTTTTTGTCGCTGGTGCCGCTGTCCGACGGCGTGCTGCTGGGCTCGATCAACATCGTGGCCATCATGATCCTGGGCCGCCTCCTGTTCAAGGAGAAGCTGGCGCCCATGCGCGTGGCCGGCATCGTGCTGGTCTCCATCGGCGTGGCGGTGGTTGGGTTGAAGTGAAACACCCCCTGAGTCGCTTCGCGCCTTCCCCCTCTCTCTACGCGCTGCGCGCTACGGGAGGGGGACGCCGCCCTCGCTGCGGGGCGGCCCTTGCTCGGCGGCCCTGCTTTGGAGCGCGCCCGTTTCATGCGAAGCGGGCGGTGCGCAATGCCGTGGATAATTCAAGATGAAGCGTTTCTACATCGTCGGCTTTCTGGTGCTCATGGCCTTCGACACCCTGGCCCAGATCAGCTTCAAGTACGCGGGCGAATCGGCCCTGCCGCTGGAAATGTCATCGGCCTGGCTGCTGCGCGTGTTCGGCCAGCCCTGGATCTACGGCGCCTTCGTGGGCTACATCGGCGCCTTCTTCACCTGGATGAGCCTGCTGCAGCGCGCACCCATCGGCCCGGCCTTCGCGGCTTCGCACCTGGAGATCATTTCGGTGCTGGCCGTTTCCCACTGGCTGTTCGGCGAGCAGATCGGCTGGCCGCAAATCATTGGCGGCGGCTTCATCGTCGCAGGCATCGCCTGCCTGGCCGTCAGCGAGACCCTCGACGCCGATGGGCACGAAGACCCCGCCGGCCATGCGGGCGGCAACCCCGGCGCGGGCTCGGCCAGCGCGGGTGCCGCGCACCTGATGGAACACCCCGCCGAGGGCGGCCCCATCAAGCCACGCAGCCATGGCTAGGCTGCCCACGATTGCACCGACCGCAGGCCTGCCGCTGCGGCTGGCGGATCTGCGGCCCTGGGGCGATGCCGATTTCGCCGGCCGGCTCGCGCAGTGGCTGGGCCTGCCCCAGGACGGCCGCCCCCGGGTGCAGCTCGAATGCTCGGGCACCTCGGCGCTCATGGTGGCCTTGCGCACGCTGAAGACACTCTCGCCCGGGCGCGGCGAAGTCGTCGCCCCCGCCTATACCTGTCCCCTCGTGGCACTGGCCGTGGCGCAATGCGGGCTCCAACTGCGCCTGTGCGACCTGCGCTCCGATGCGCTCGACATGGACCCCGAGGCCCTGCGCGCGCTGTGCGGCGAGCAGACGCTGGCCGTCCTGCCCACGCACCTGTGCGGCCGCGTGGCCGATGTGGCCATGGCGCTGGACTGCGCGCAGGCCGTGGGCGCCTACGTAGTCGAGGATGCGGCCCAGGCCCTGGGTGCAAAATTCGGCGCACATCTGAACGGCCAGCCCGTGGGCACGCTGGGCGACATCGGCTTCTACAGCCTGGCCGTGGGCAAGGGCTTGACCACCTTCGAAGGCGGCGTGCTGGTCGCGCGCGATGCCGCGCTGCGCGAGGCGCTGCGCGCCACCAGCGCCGCCACCGTGCAGCCCAGCCGCTGGTGGGAGCTGCGCCGCAGCGTGGAACTGATCGGCTATGCCGCGCTCTACCGCCCCGCCGGCCTGCACCTGGCCTATGGCGCGCCGCTGCAGCAGTCGCTGGCGCGCCATGACTGGGTGGCAGCCGCGGGCGACGATTTCGACGACTTCATTCCCCAGCACCCGCTGGGCCGCTGGCGCCAGCGCGTGGGCTGCCGGGCGCTGGAGCGCCTCGCCGCCTTCCAGCGGCAGACCGCCGAACAGGCGCAGCGGCGCCGCACCCAGCTGGCAGCCATCCCGGGCATCGACGTGGTGGCGGACGCTGCGCCGCAGGCCCGGGGCACCTGGCCCGTGATCCTGCTGCGCCTGCCAAGCCGCGCGGCGCGCGACGCGCTGCTGCGCGCGCACTGGGGCGACGGCAGCGGCCTGTCCCTGCCCTTCGTCCATGTGCTGACCGACTACGGCCGCTACGACCATGTGCTGGCCTCGGCCCGCCACGACCGCGTGGACCAGGCCCGCGACTGGGCCGGGCGGCTGCTGGCCGTCAGCAACAGCCCGTGGCTGGACGATGGGCGCTTTGCGCAATTGCTTCAAATTTTGCAGCAAACCGCGCTTGATGCGTCTTGATTTCCAATAGATTCATCGCCAAATCTGCCGTTAAAGAAGCGCGGGCAGCACCTTTATCAATAGCACGAAAGCTCGCGTTCGCGTAGCTGCGCCTCGCGCGGCCCTATGTAGTCGCGCGTCAGCGGCACGGCTTCCTGGCGGCGTGCCAGCTGGACCTGGAAGATGGCGATGTCCTGGTAGCGGAAGGCCGTCTCGGACATGGACAGGTAGAACTCCCACATGCGGCAGAAGCGCTCGTCGTACAGGGCTGCCGCCTCGGCGCGGCGCGCCATGAAGCGCTCGCGCCAGATGCGCAGCGTCTGTGCATAGTGCAGGCGCAGCACCTCGATGTCGCAGACCACCAGGCCGGCGCGCTCTATGGCCGGCGTGAACTCCGACATGGACGGGATATGCCCGCCCGGAAAGATGTAGCGCTCTATCCAGGGGTTGTTGAAGTCGGGCACGTCGCTGTTGCCGATGAAGTGCAGCAGCATCACGCCGTCCTCGCTCAGCAGCTCGCGGCACTGGCGAAAGAAGGCGTCGTGGAATTGGGTGCCCACATGCTCGAACATGCCCACGGAGACGATGCGGTCGAACGGGCCGTCCTTCGCCGGGTCTATGTCGCGGTAGTCCTCCAGCCGGTACTCCAGCTGCTGCGCGCGGGGTGAAGCGGCGGCGCGCTGCTGCGCCCCGGCGAGCTGCTCGGTGGACAGCGTCACGCCCGTCACCTGACCGGCGCCGGCCACCTCGGCCAGGTAGCGCGACAGGCCGCCCCAGCCGCAGCCGATATCGAGCACGCGCTGGCCGGGCTCCACCAGCAGCTTGGCCGCGATATGGCGCATCTTGGCCTGCTGGGCCTGCTCCAGCGTCTCGTCGCCGCGCTCGAAATAAGCGCAGGAATACTGGCGCTCCGGGTCCAGGAACAGCTGGTACAGCCTGTCGTCGAGGTCGTAGTGATGCGCCACGTTGGCGCGCGACTTGCTGCGCAGATTGTTCTGCAGAATGGGGCGCAGCCGCATGCGCCAGGCATCGAGCATGCGCACGCTGGCCGGAACCGGCACCTCGCGGGCCCCGCGCAGCACGAGTTCGAGCACGCCGTACACCGTGCCCTGCTCCACCACGAGCCGCTCCTGCATGAACATCTCGCCGAAATTCAGGTCCGGGTCGCGCAGCAGCGCCCAGATGGCGCGCCGGTCGGCAAAGCGCATGCGCGCCTGGGGTTGGCCCCCGTCGCCAAAGTGCAGCTCGCGGCCCCAGGGCAACACCACGTCCAGCCGGCCCTTTCTTATCAACGGCTCGAAAGCGCGTCGCAGCAGGTTTTCTGTCAGCCGGTCGATCATGGCGTCTCCTCCTTGAAGTCCCGATGGTTGCAGCGCTCTTTTTACCTAGGGCGGACAGTTTTCGCCAGTGGCGCCCGCCTCGGCGATCTGCTCGAACAGCCGCTGGTTGAACGCATGCTGCCCGGCCTGCCAGTGTGCCAGCGTGGCCGCGTCGATCTCGGTGTCCTGGCCGTCGCCGGCGCTCATCAGGCGCTTCCACCAGGTGGTGTAGCGCCAGGACGAGACATCGCCTGTGACGTCGCTGCCCACGATCTGGCCGCGCAGGGCCTCGATGATCTGGCGCGCATCGCCCTCCAGCATCCGGCCCTGGTCCCAGTTGGTACGCACCACCTCGGGGGCGAACACGTCCTTGTCTATGCTCAGATAGGTGGGCTGCGGCTGCTCGCTCAGCGTGCTTGCCAGCGCCTGCGCCAGCTCGGCCACGCTGCCGAAGCTGCGGAACGCCTGGGCCGCCCCCACGCGGCGGGCCCAGCCGGTGTCCACGCCGCAGCTCCAGTAGGTGAGCTTGCCCGCGCGCAGCGGCGCCAGATAATTCTCCCAGGCGTGCCTGCGGCCGATGTCGCCCGAGGTGATGCCGGCCACGTGCACCTGCGCGACGGCCGGATGCAGGGCCACGCGCCGCACCCAGGAGCCGCAGTGCACGCCCCAGGGAAAGCGCATATTGTCCGGATGGTTGTCCAGCACCACCACGCGCAATCTTTGGTGTGGCGGCCGGTCCGGAGCAAAGCCCTGTTGCGCGATGCAGCGCTCGATCAGCGGCCAGGAAAGATGGTGGAAGTCGCCACTGCCCATGAACACCGTGCCATGGTGCCGCGGCAGGGCGGCGTTCAGCTCCGCGCTGAACTGCGCAAAGCGCGAAAGGCCGCAGCCGAAGCGCACGCCCTCCTGCCACTGGGCCAGCGGCAGGCGCAGTTCCCCCAGCAGATGGCCCACCGAGCCGTCCACATCGAGCACCACGGGGCGCTGCGACGGCAGAAATTCCTGCTCTTGCGTCACCGCCGTCACCGTTTCGGCCGTCATGCCCGCTCCTTCCACTGGCTGTCGCTTTCGAAATGCCTGGCAAAGCGTCGGCCCAGCGCGCGCAGCAGCGGGTTGCGGATGAATACCGCGTGCCGCGTGAGGGTGAAGCTGGCGCCGAGCTGGGCCTTGACCTCGGGGTCGGTCCAGCCCGCCACGTAATGCGTGAGGCCGCGCTCCAGCGCGTACTCGAGATTGACCATCCAGCTCACGAAATAGAGGTTGGCCTCGCGCGCCGCCGGATAGGACAGGCCTATGTATTTGTCGATGAGCCGGCCCGCGTGCTCGAAGCACAGGTTCCAGCCCAGCAGGGCGCCGCTGGCGGCATCGCGGTACTCGAAGACGATGCCGCCATTGCTGTCGTCGCGCAGCAGGCCTGCGAAGAAGCCCCGCGTGAGCTTGTCGAAGTGGATCTCGCTTTGCGCATAGACGGCCTCGAACAGGGCGTAATACGCATCCACGCGGGCATCGTCGGCAAAGGCCTCTCCCGTGGGAATGCGTGCCACCTGCAGCTGGGCACGGCTTTTGAGCTTGCGCCGCAGATTGCTGCGCCGGCTCTTGGACAGCCGCGCCAGGTACTCGTCGAGGCTGGCAAAGTCCATGGGCACATAGGCCAGGGCCTGGCCTTCGACCAGGATGAAACCGGCCTCGGCCAGGGCATCGGCCAACGCCCGCGCATGGTCGTTGTCCTCGGCGGGCAGCAAGGGCGAATCCTGGGGCAGGTCCTTGACGATGGTGAGCAGCGTGCGCCCCGCCTGCCGGCGCAGCGCGGCCGCCTGGGCCGCGGCATCCCGGTCGCGCGGCAGCACCGCGTACTCGCTGACCGTGGTGCCGACGAAATCGGTGGCGAGGCGCAGGCGCCGCGACAGCCATTTGCCGCCCGGCAAAGACAAAAGACGCGCCTTGAGCGCGTCATCTGCGGTGGTCAGCAGATCGAACGGCGCCGTGAAGGCCGGCGCCGGCCAGTCCTGCAGCAGTGCAAACCCCTCGGGCGGGTGGTCTGCAAACTGCCGCAGCAGGCCGGTGGGTTCGAGCTGGTTGCGGAAAGTCTCCGTCGCCATTACACCTTTAAGCCGCCTTGGCGCGGGTCAGCAATTGGTCCAGCAGGACCATGGCTTCGTCGATCTCGGGGCGCGAAATCATCAGCGACGGGGCGAAGGTGATCACGTTCTTGTAATAGCCGCCCACGTCCAGCACCAGGCCGCGTTTCTGGCCCTGGTATTCCAGGCCGCCTTCGAGGCCGATGTCGACCATCTTGTCCAGCAGCGCCTTGTTGGGCGTGAAGCCGTCCTCGGTGCAGATCTCGGCGCGCAGCGCCAGGCCCAGGCCGTCCACATCGCCGATTTCCTTGTGGCGCTTTTGCAGGTCTTTCAGGCCTTCGAGGAAGTAGGCGCCCGATTCGCGCACCTGGCGGCCGAAGTCGACCTCGTGGGTCATCTTCATGACTTCCAGGCCCAGGGCCGTGCCCAGCGGGTTGGAGGCGAAGGTGGAGTGCGTGGAGCCGGGCGGGAAGATGGTCGGGTTGATCAGCTCCTCGCGCGCCCACAGGCCCGACAGGGCGTTGAGGCCGTTGGTCAGCGCCTTGGCGAAGACCAGCACGTCGGGGTTGACGCCGAAGTTCTCGACCGACCACAGCGTGCCGGTGCGCCAGAAGCCCATCTGGATTTCATCGACCACCATCAGCACGCCGTGGTCGTCCAGCACCTTCTTGAGGCCCTTGAAGAAATTGGCCGGCGGCACGACGTAGCCGCCCGTGCCCTGGATGGGCTCCACGTAGAAGGCCGCGTACTCGCACTGGTTGGTCTTGGGGTCCCAGATGGCGTGGTATTCGTTCTCGAACTTGCGCGCGAATTCCTTGACGATGGAGTCCGCGTACTCCTCGGACGTCATGCCCTTGGGGCGGCGGAACGGGTAGGGGAAGGGAATGAACTGCGCGCGGTCGCCGAAGTGGCCGTAGCGGCGGCGGTAGCGGTAGCTCGAAGTGATGCTGGAGGCGCCCAGCGTGCGGCCGTGGTAGCCGCCCTCGAAGGCGAACATCAGGCTCTTGCCGTTGCTGGCGTTGCGCACCACCTTGAGCGAATCCTCGATGGCCTGGGCGCCGCCCACGTTGAAGTGCACGCGGCCCTTGCTGCCCCACTTCTTCTCGGCGTCCTGGGCGATGAACTTGGCCAGCTCGATCTTGGTCGGGTGCAGGTACTGGCTCGCGACCTGGGGCAGCTCCTTGAGCTGCTCAATCATCTTCTCCTCGAGGCGCTTGTTCTTGTAGCCGAAGTTCACGGCCGAGTACCACATCTGCAGGTCCAGATAAGGCGTGCCCGCGTCGTCGTACATGTAGCTGCCGTCGCAGCCGGTGAAGATCTTGGGGGGATTGACGTAGTGGACGGTGTCCCCGAACGAGCAGTATTGGGCTTCGTCGGCCAGCAATTGGGCGTTATTGATCACAGCAAAAGGCTCCGGATATTCAGCCGCCGCAGTGTGGGCGGGCAATCTTGCCGGGCTGTCGAGCCTTTGTGTGGGATTTGTGGAGGAGGGCGCGCTCAGACGGCCTCCTCGGACACGACGCCCGGCAGCAGCACCAGCCCCTCGCGCAGGGCCTTGAGCAGCTGATGCGGCGTGGCGCAGATATGCGCCTCCAGCGCCAGGGCCGCACGCGCGTCCTGGCCGGCCATGGCCAGTTCGAAGATCTCGGTGTGCTCGGCATGCACATCGCGCGTCATGCCGGGCAGGTCCATGGCGTAGCAGCGGTAGCGCTCGCCATGGCGCGACAGCAGGCGCAGCACCTTCTGTGTCCAGGGCGAGGGCTGGCCGGCCAGCAGGGCCTCGTGAAAGCGCTGGTTCATCATCTCCCAGGCGCCCCGCTCGGGGCGCGACAGCGGCCGCTCGAACGAGGACAGCTCCTCGTAGCTGGCGCGCAGCCGGGCGCGCCAGTCCTCGCCGCCGTGGCGTATGGAGTCGCGCAGGGCCTGGGTCTCGATATGCACGCGCAACCGCGTGAGGTCCTCCAGGTCATCGATGGCGATGGGAGAGACGCGAAAGCCGCGCTGCCCCTCGGCCGTGACCAGGGCGTCGCTGACCAGGCGCGTCAGCGCCTCGCGCAGCGTTCCTGCGCCCACACCATAGGTCTGGCGCAGGTGCTCTATGCGCAGCTTGCTGCCGGGCAGCAGCCGGCCCTCGATGATGTCGGCGCGCAGCTCGGCATAAGCCTGTTCGGTCAGGGTGCGCGAGGCGTGGCCGACGGCCCCCTCGGCATCGGCGGTCAGCGGGCGCTGGATAAAGGGTCTCTTGGCCATGCATTCACTCCTTGCCGCGTTCCCGTATGCGCGACAGCCGGTAGCTCAGCTGCGGCCGCGTCATGTCCAGGGTGCGCGCGGCGGCCGCGAGGTTGCCGCCGGCGCGGCGCACGGCCTCCTGCAGCAGGCTGGCCTCCAGCGCCTCCAGCGACAGGCCCTGGCTCTGCATGGCATCGTAGAGGCTGCAGGCGGCGCCGCTCCCGCCACCGGCCCCGGGGTCCTGCGCCAGGTAGCCCTGCGCATCGATGGAGCTGTGCCCCGCATCGCGCCATTGCGGGAACAGCGCGCCCACGTCGATCAGCTCGCCGGGCGGCGTCAGGATCAGGCCGCGCTCCAGGAGGTTCTCCAGCTCGCGCACATTGCCGGGCCAGCTGTGGCCGCGCAGCGCGACCAGGGCGCGGTCGCTGAGGCCGCCAATGGGCTTGCCGTGCAGGGCCGAGTACTTGTGCAGCAGGTGCATGGCCAGCAGCCCGATATCGTCGGCGCGCTCGCGCAGCGCGGGTATGCGTATCGGATAGACATTGAGGCGGTAGAGCAGGTCGCGCCGGAAGCGCCCTTCCTCGACGGCCTTTTCCAGGTCCACATTGGTGGCCGCGATCACGCGCACATCGACCTTGCGCACCTGCGTGCCGCCCAGCCGCTCGACTTCGCCGCTTTGCAGCACGCGCAGCAGCTTGGCCTGGGCCGGCAACGGCATCTCGCCCAGCTCGTCGAGCATCAGCGTGCCGCCATGGGCGCGCTCGAAACGGCCCATGCGCGCGGCGCCGGCCCCCGTGTAGGCGCCTTTTTCGGCGCCGAACAGCTCGCTCTCGATCAGCTCGGCCGGCAGCGCCGCGCAGTTAACGGCCACGAAGGGCTTGTCGGCGCGCTGGCTCATGGTGTGCAGGGCGCGTGCGAAGCGCTCCTTGCCCACGCCGGTTTCGCCCGTGAGCAGCACCGTGACCTGGGTGGGCGCGGCCTTGCGCAGCAGATCCACGGCGCCCAGGAAAGCGCGCGAGTGGCCCAGCAGCGGGCCTTGGTCGTCGCTGGGCTGCAGCCCCGTGCGCAGCGCTTCCACCTGCGACTGCAGCTCGTCCATGCGCGCCAGCATGGAATCGGGTGCATAGTCGCGCGCCAGCAATTCGCCGTCGGGCCATTCATGCACGAAGCGCCCCTCGATCAGGCAGTGCGCATGGCCGCAGGCCGTGCACTGCACTTCCTTGAAAAGGGCCGGGCGGCGGAAGAACGCGCTGGTATAGCCCGACGCGTAGCCGAGCAGCATCCAGCACGCGGGCGCCTCCTGCGGCCCCCATTCACGCATATGGACCTCGGCCTCCCAGCTGTGGTCCCAGCGCACCACGCAGTGCAGACGGCCGGCGGCCTCGTCGATCTCGAACACCTCGGGCGTGGCGCGCACGGCGCCTTCGAGCCCATGCAGTTGCGGGCCCACCGCGAACATGTCGAACAGGCTGGCGTCGGGCCGGATCCGGCGCGCCAGCTGGGCGTCGCGCTCGCCCGCCGCATAGCCGGCGCGCATCAGCAGCCGGCGCGTGTGGGCCGCGCCCATGGTCTCCATCATTTCCCAGCGCAGCGCGCTCAACGATGCCAGATGTATCAGCAACATGCGCTGGCTCGAAAGCCAGATCAATCCGTCCTCGGTGGAAAAGTGCACGAGGCTGCGCAGATCGGCATCGGAGGGCAGCGGTGGAATGGGCGTTGGCATGGCAGAACTATCGATAAAAAGATGAGTGTTGACCATGCGGACAGACCCGCAGCGCCGGCAAGCCGGTTCCGATGATCAATTGAGCACATTGAACGGTGACATTTCATCATTTCATCATGCTGCAGTGCAGGAGACGCTCGATCTGGCGGACCGAAATCCGCGGGTTTGCCCGAATGATCGACGGCACAACCCCCTGCCATCGGAGTGCAAATCTAGGGGCAAACCCTTTATTTATCGATATTTTCACGAATGCGGACCGGGCTGGCATGGCCTGTGCAAACACGGTGGACACGACCTACCTGGAGCCCCCATGCCAACCACGAGCCCCGCCACGATGAACCCGGAACTGCCCGCCTGCGATCTCTCGCGCCGCACGGTGCGCGTGATGCGGCGGCGCGCCAACGGCTTCGTGGAGTTCGAATTCTCCGTGGGCTGGCCCGAGCTGGTGGTGGAACTGACCATGACCGAGCACGACTTCCAGGAATTCTGCCTCAAGCAAAACGCCACCGTGCTGTGAGCCCATCCCGGCAGCCACGGCACCCATAACCCTCACAGGAGACAAAGCTCATGAACATCGACCTGCAGGCGCGCGAAATCCAGCCCTTGCGCAATACCTACGCCCGGGTGGCCGCCTACACGGGTGACAAGCCCGCGTCGCGCTACCTGGAAGCCACGGTGGGCGTGCAGCCCACCAAGCACTTCCATTACCGCCCGACCTGGGAGCCCGAGTTCGAGCTGTTCGACACCACCCGCACGGCCGTGCAAATGGCCGACTGGGATGCGCTGCGCGACCCGCGCCAGTTCTACTACGCCACCTGGACCATGGCGCGTGCACGCCAGCAGGATGCGATGGAAGCCAACTACCAGTTCGTGGAGTCGCGTGGGCTGATCGACAAGATCCCCGATCCACAGCGCGCAGCGGCCTGCGCAGTGCTGATGCCGCTGCGCCACGTGGCCTGGGGCGGCAACATGAACAACTGCACCATCTGCTCGCGCGGCTATGGCACGGCATTCACGGCGCCGGCCATGTTCCATGCCATGGACCATCTGGCCGTGGCGCAGTACATCACGCGCCTGGGACTGGCACTGGGCGAGCCCGGAGCACTCGACGCGGGCAAGAACGACTGGATGGGCGACCCGCGCTGGCAGCCGCTGCGCAAGCTGGTGGAGGACACGCTCGTCGTCAACGATCCGTTCGAGCTGTTCGTGGCCCAGGACCTGGTCCTTGACGGCCTGCTGTATCCGCTGATCTACACGCATTTCGTGGACGACCGCCTGGCAGTGCAGGGCGGCACGGCGGTGGCCATGCTCACGTCCTTCATGCCCGAGTGGCACGACGAAAGCGCGCGCTGGGTGGATGCAGTCATCAAGGTGGCCGCCGCCGCATCGGATGCCAACCGGGCGCTGATCACCGGCTGGTCCAAGACCTATGCCGACCGGGTGCAGGCCGCGCTGACACCGGTGGCCGACATGGCCCTGGGCGCGCAAGGTGCCGAGGCCCTGGCCGCCGTGCGCACGGCGCTGGAGGCGCGGATGCTCAAGTCGGGCCTGGCCCTCTGAAGAAAGACACCCCATGAACACCCCTGCTAACTCCACCGTCTCCAGCGTCTTCATTGCCTTTCAGCACAACGAAGAATCCCGACCGATCGTGGACGCCATCCTGGCGGACAACGCCGAGGCCGTCGCCACCTATCCGCCCGGGCTCGTGAAGATCAACGTACCCGGCCGCCTCGTGATCCGCCGCGCAACCATCGAAGAGCAGACCGGCCAACGCTTCAACCTGCAGCAACTACACGTCAACCTCGTGACGCTGTCGGGATACATCGACGAAGACGACGACGAATTTTCACTGAGCTGGCAGCAATGAGCTTGCAGACCCACGCACGAAACCATTAGGAGACAACACCATGGACGCACCTGTCATCAAGAAGAAACTGGGCCTCAAGGACCGCTACGCCACCATGACGCGGGGCCTGGCCTGGGACACCACCTACCAGCCAATGGAAAAGGTTTTTCCGTTCGACCAGTACGAAGGCATCAAGATCCACGACTGGGACAAATGGGAAGACCCCTTCCGCCTGACCATGGACGCCTACTGGAAGTACCAGGGCGAAAAGGAAAAGAAACTCTACGCCGTGATCGAGGCCTTTGCGCAGAACAACGGCCAGCTGGGCGTCTCGGATGCACGCTACGTGAACGCGCTCAAGCTGTTCATCCAGGGCGTGACGCCGCTGGAGTACTACGCGCACCGTGGCTTTGCGCATGTGGGCCGTCACTTCACCGGCGCCGGCGCGCGCGTGGCCGCCCAGATGCAGTCCATCGATGAGCTGCGCCACTTCCAGACCGAGACGCACGCGCTGTCGCACTACAACAAGTACTTCAACGGCATGCACCAGCCCACCCACTGGTTCGACCGTGTGTGGTATCTGTCGGTGCCCAAGTCGTTCTTCGAGGACGCGCTGTCGGGCGGCCCGTTCGAGTTCCTCACCGCCGTGAGCTTCTCGTTCGAGTACGTGCTGACCAACCTGCTGTTCGTGCCCTTCATGTCGGGTGCGGCGCACAACGGCGACATGTCCACGGTGACGTTCGGCTTCTCGGCGCAGTCCGACGAATCGCGCCACATGACCCTGGGCATCGAGTGCATCAAGTTCATGCTGGAGCAGGACCCGGCCAACGTGCCCATCGTGCAGGGCTGGATCGACAAATGGTTCTGGCGCGGCTACCGCCTGCTGACGCTGGTGGCCATGATGCAGGACTACATGCTGCCCAAGCGCGTGATGAGCTGGAAGGAAAGCTGGGAGATGTATGTCGAGGAAAACGGCGGTGCGCTGTTCCGCGACCTGGCGCGCTACGGCATCCGCGAGCCCAAGGGCTGGAAAGAAGCCTGCGAGGGTAAGGAGCACATCAGCCACCAGGCCTGGAACACGTTCTATAGCTACGGCGCTGCAGCCCCCTTCCACACCTGGATTCCCAAGGAAGACGAGATGCAGTGGCTCAGCGAAAAGTACCCCAACACCTTCGACAAGTACTACCGCCCACGCTTCGAGCATCTGCGCAACGAGCAACAGGCCGGCCGCCGCATCTACAACAAGACGCTGCCGATGCTGTGCAACACCTGCCAGATCCCGCTGCTCTTCACGGAGCCCGGCGACCCCACCAAGATCGGCCACCGCGAAACCGAATACAAGGGCGACAAGTACCACTTCTGCAGCGATGGCTGCAAGGATGTGTTCGAGCACGAGCCCGAGAAGTACGTGCAGTCCTGGCTGCCGGTACAGCAGATCTACCAGGGCAACTGCTTCAAGCCCGGCGTGGACCCCACCGCCGAAGGATTCGATCCGCTGCTGGCCGTGCTGGACTGGTACGGCATGAACGTAGGCCGAGACAACTTCGACTTCGAGGGTTCGGAAGATCAGAAAAACTTTGCGGCCTGGCGTGGCGATCCATCGCCGGGCGAAACGGCCGCCGCAGACCAAGGAGCACAGCCATGAGCGTTATCGCCGTCAAACCCTACGACTTTCCCGCCAAGGACGTGCGCGCCAACTTCCCTGCGCCCCTGCTCTTCATCGGCTGGGACGAGCATCTGATGTTTCCCTGCCCGGTGGCCCTGCCCCTGCCTGCCGACATGCCGTTTGGCGCGCTGGCCCAGGCGGTGCTGCCCGGTGTCTATGGCGTGCACCCCGACTTTGCCCGCATCGACTGGAACGAAGTCCAGTGGTTCAAGTCGGGCCAGCCCTGGACGCCCGACCCGGCCAAGAGCCTGGCCGACAACGGTCTGGGGCACAAGGATGCAATCCGCTTTCGCACGCCGGGCCTGAACGGCATCGCGGGTTCCTTTTCCTGAGACGAGGCGGTTGATATGAGCTACCAGCTCACCATCGAGCCCCTGGGCGCGATCATCGAGGTGGAGGAGGGCCAGACCCTGCTCGATGCAGCCCTGCGCCAGGGCATTTATATTCCGCACGCCTGCGGCCACGGCCTGTGCGGTACCTGCAAGGTGCAGGTCTGCGACGGCAACGTGGACCACGGCGCGGCCAACCCGTTCGCGCTGATGGACTTCGAGCGCGACGGCGGCAAGACGCTGGCCTGCTGCGCCACGCTGGAATGCGATGCGACCATCGAGGCCGACATCGACGAGGACCCCGACGCCGAGACGATTCCCGTGCGCGACTTCGCGGCCACCGTGGAGCGCATCGAGCGGCTCACGCCGACCATCAAGGCGCTGCACCTGCAGCTGGACAAGCCCATCCGCTTCCAGGCGGGGCAGTACGTGCAGCTGGAAATTCCGGGCCTGGGCCAAAGCCGCGCCTTCTCGATCGCCAACGCACCTGATGCCAACGGCGAGAGCGCGCAGATCGAGCTCAACGTGCGCCATGTGCCGGGCGGCGCCGGCACCACCTGGCTGCACGAGCAGTTGCAGCAAGGTGCGCGCCTGCGCCTGGCCGGGCCTTACGGGCGCTTTTTCGTGCGGCGCTCGGCGCGGCTGCCCATGCTGTTCCTCGCCGGCGGCTCGGGGCTGTCCAGCCCGCGCTCCATGATCCACGAACTGCTGACCAGCGGCTGCACCGAGCCGATCACGCTGGTCTACGGCCAGCGCTCGCACGAAGAGCTTTACTACGACGCGGAATTCCGCGCCCTGGCCGCGCAGTACCCGCATTTCACCTACGTGCCCGCGCTGTCGGCCGAGCCCGAGGGTTCCGACTGGGACAGCGCGCGCGGCTTCGTGCATGAGGCGGCGCAGACCCACTTCGAAGGCAACTTCGCGGGCCACAAGGCCTATCTGTGCGGTCCGCCGCCCATGGTCGAGGCCTGCATCGCCACGCTGATGCAGGGGCGGCTGTTCGAGCGCGACATCTACACCGAGAAGTTCCTCTCGGCCGCCGATGCGCAGGGTGCGCGCAGCCCGCTGTTCAAGCGCGTGTAGCAGGAGAACGCCATGTGGACTCCACCCCGCCCCACAGTGAATGTGCATGTCGCGCAAACCGGCGAATGCTATGACTGCGGCACCGACGAAAGCCTGCTCAAGGGCATGTTGCGCCTGGGCCGCAGGGGCATTCCCGTGGGCTGCATCAATGGCGGCTGCGGCGTGTGCAAGGTGCGCATCGTCGAGGGCTGCGTGCAGCCGCTGGGCCCCGTGAGCCGCGCCCATGTGAGCGAGGACGAGGAGGCCCAGGGCTACACGCTGGCTTGCCGCGCCGCACCCACGGCCGCCGTGCGCCTGGAGGTCAGCGCCTGCCTGGTCAAAAATTTTTACCGTGCGTGCGCCAACGCTGCGCCCGCTGCTTTTTCCCCGACGACAAACCAACCCACCAAGGAGACATGACATGGGCGTACTACGAATAGGCCATGCGAGCCTGAGAGTGATGGACATGGCTGCGGCCGTGCAGCACTACGAGAAGGTATTGGGCTTGAAGATCACGATGCAGGACAAGGCCGGCAATGTGTATCTCAAGTGCTGGGACGAATGGGACAAGTTCTCGATCATCCTCACGCCCTCGGACCAGGCCGGCCTGAACCACGTGGCCTACAAGGTCAAGAGCGATGCCGACCTGGACGCGCTGCAAAAGCGCATCGAGGACTGGGGCCTGAAGACCACGATGTTGCCCGAAGGCACCCTGCCCTCCGTGGGCCGCATGCTGCAGTTCAATCTGCCCAGCGGCCATGAGATGCGCCTGTATGCGCACAAGGAATACGTGGGCACCGAAGTGGGCACCGTGAACCCCGACCCCTGGCCCGACGGCATCCGCGGCGCGGGCGCGCACTGGCTCGACCACCTGCTGCTGATGTGCGAAATGAACCCCGAGGCGGGCATCAACACCGTGGCCGACAACACGCGCTTCATGGCGGAATGCCTGGACTTCTTCCTCGCCGAGCAGGTGATGGTCGGCCCCGAGGGCAGCATCCAGGCCGCCACCTGGATGGCATGCACCACCACGCCGCACGATATCGCCTTCGTGGGCGGCGCACGCAGCGGCCTGCACCACATCGCGTTCTTCCTCGACTCGTGGCACGACGTGCTCAAGGCGGCCGACGTGATGGCCAAGAACAAGGTGCGCATCGACGTGGCGCCCACCCGCCATGGCATCACGCGCGGCGAGACCATCTATTTCTTCGACCCCAGCGGCAACCGCAACGAGACCTTCGCGGGCCTGGGCTACCTGGCCCAACCCGACCGCCCGGTCACGACCTGGAGCGAGGACAAGCTTGGCAGCGGCATCTTCTATCACACCGGTGATCTCGTGCCCTCCTTCACGGACGTCTACACCTGAGCAAGCGCGCAACCATACACAGGGATCACAACATGAAGAAAAACATGGCCATTGCGGCGCTCGCCCTGGCAGGCGGGCTGGCAGCCGGCGGCGCGCAGGCTGAGGGACATTACGTGCCCGGCGTCGAGGGAATCCAGGGTGCTAGCGTGCCGCCGCCCGGCCTTTATTACCTGGGCTACCTCGTCAACTACAACATCAACGACTTCCGCGCTCCCGGCTCCAGCGACAACCTGCCGGGCCACAACCGCGGCACGGTCACGGCGCTGGCCAACCGCCTGGTATGGATGACCCCGTACAAGGTGCTGGGCGCCGACTATGGCATGGAAGCCATCGTTCCCCTGGTGCGCACCTCGCTGACCATCAACGCGGCGGGCATCTCCGATACCCGCTCGGGCGTTGGCGATGTGTTCCTGGGTCCGCTGGTGCTAGGCTGGCATGGCCCTCAGTGGGACGCCGTGGCGGCCGCCGGCATGTGGCTTGACACCGCCAGCACCAGCTATCCGGCCTCAGCGGGCAAGGGCTTCAAGAGCACCATGCTCACGGGTGGATTGACCTACTACTTCGACGGTGCCAAGACCGTGTCGGGCTCGGCCCTGATGCGTTTCGAGCGCAACGGCAAGAACGACGCGGGCATGCGCCATGGCAACCAGATCACGCTCGAATGGGGCCTGGGCAAGTCCTTCGGTGGGTGGCAGGCGGGCCTGGTGGGCTATAGCCAGTGGCAGGTCAGCGACGACAGCGGGCCGGGGGCCAGCACCAACCGCTCGTCACGCCACGCGCTGGGCGCCGAGGTGGTGTATCCAGTTCCCGGTGCGGGCCTGTTCCTCAAGGGCGCGGTCTACAAGGAGCTGAGCGCCGAGGCGGGAACGGGGCCGCAACCCAAGGGTTCGCTGGTGCGCTTCACGGTCGTGAAGGCCTTCTAAGGGAGCGACGCATGCTGCAACCAGACTCCACGACCCGTCCCGACGCGCTGAGTGTCGCTCAGCCTGTCATCGATGCGCCGGCTGCACTGCGGGCCGTGGAGGCTGCGGTGCGGCATGCCGCCGCGCTTGGTGTGCGCATCAACGTGGCGGTTGTCGATGCCGCCGGTCTGCCGGCGTCGTTCGCGCGCATGGCCGGCGCGCCGCTGCATTCCATCGATATTGCCTCAGACAAGGCCTACACCGCGGCGAGCTTCGGCCTGCCCACGTGCGCCTGGCATGCGGCCCTGGCTTCGCACTCCGAGGCGGTGCGTCAGGGCTTGGTGGTGCGGCCGCGCTTTGTTGCCTTTGGTGGAGGCCTACCGATTGTGGAGAACGGCGTGCGCATCGGCGGCATTGGCGTGTCCGGCGGCAGCGAAGCGCAGGACGAGGCCATTGCGCAGGCTGGACTGCAGGCCCTGGGCCTGGCCGCATGACAAGCCTCCACACCCGCTGGAAATCACCATGAAACAGATACTGAATTTCATCAATGGCGTCTACGCCGAATCGGCGCACCGCTTCGACAAGCATTCGCCGCTCACGGGCGAGGCCATCGCCCAGGTCCACGAGGCCGACCGAGGCCAGGTCGATGCCGCCGTGGCCGCCGCGCGCGCGGCGCTGAACGGCCCCTGGGGCCGCATGACGGTGGCCGAGCGCGTGGAAAAGCTCCATGCCGTGGCCGATGGCATCAACCGCCGCTTCGACGAGTTCCTGGCCGCCGAATGCGCCGACACCGGCAAGCCCGTGAGCGTGGCTTCGCACATCGACATCCCGCGCGGCGCGGCCAACTTCAAGATCTTCGCCGACGTGGTGAAGAACGTGCCCGCCGAGTTCTTCGAGATGGCCACGCCCGACGGGCGCGGCGCCATCAACTACGGCTACCGCTCGCCCGTGGGTGTGGTGGGCGTGATCTGCCCCTGGAACCTGCCGCTGCTGCTCATGACCTGGAAGGTGGGGCCGGCCCTGGCCTGCGGCAACACGGTGGTGGTCAAACCCTCGGAGGAAACACCGCAAACCGCCGCCCTGCTGGGCGAGGTCATGAACGAAGCCGGCATTCCGCCCGGCGTCTACAACGTGGTGCACGGTTTCGGGCCCGATTCGGCGGGCGAGTTCGTCACCACCCATCCCGACGTGGATGCAATCACCTTCACCGGCGAGACGCGCACCGGCGAGGTCATCATGAAGGCCGCCGCCAAGGGGGCGCGCCCCGTAAGCCTGGAGATGGGCGGCAAGAACGCCGCCATCGTCTTCGCCGACTGCGATTTCGACGCCGCCATCGAAGGCACGCTGCGCTCGGCCTTCGTCAACAGCGGCCAGGTCTGCCTGGGCACCGAGCGCGTGTACGTGGAGCGGCCGATTTTCGACAAGTTCGTGGCCGAGCTCAAGCGCCAGGTCGAGGGCTGGAAGATCGGCCTGCCCGAAGATGCCGAAACCAAGCTCGGCCCGCTGATCAGCAAGGAGCACCAGGCCAAGGTGCTGTCGTACTACCAACTGGCCGTGCAAGAGGGTGCCGCCGTGGTCACGGGAGGCGGCGTGCCCAACATGGGCCCCGCGCATGCAGGCGGCGCCTGGGTGCAGCCCACGATCTGGACCGGCCTGCCCGAGACGGCCCGCGTCATCAAGGAAGAAATTTTCGGCCCCTGCTGCCACATCGCGCCCTTCGACAGCGAGAATGAAATGCTGACCAAGGCCAACGACAACGCCTACGGCCTGGCCTGCGCGATCTGGACGCGCGACGTGTCGCGTGCGCACCGCGTGGCGCAGCGCATGCAGGTGGGCATCTCCTGGGTCAACAGCTGGTTCCTGCGCGACCTGCGCACGCCGTTCGGCGGCGCCAAGCAGTCGGGCATAGGCCGCGAGGGCGGTGTGCACTCGCTGGAGTTTTACACGGAGCTGAAAAATGTCTGCATCAAACTCTGAAAAAACCGGCCGGTACTCGGTGGAGCCCTCTGGGGCAAAGCACAGGATCTCTGCCGCTGGCGCCTGCTTGAAGCGCATGGCGGTGGCTGCGCTGGTCCTTGGTCAGTGCGCAACATTTGCCGCTGAAGCCGGCTCCGCCCCGCCAGCCAGCGTCCGCCGGCCGAACATCCTATTGATCGTCGCCGACGATCTGGGCTACTCGGACATTGGTGCCTTCGGCGGAGAAATTTCCACGCCGAACCTCGATGCACTTGCGAGGAACGGCCTGCGGTTGACTGATTTCTATGCATCGCCATTTTGCTCGCCGACCCGGGCCATGCTGTTGTCGGGCGCCGACAACCATCAAGTCGGCTTTGGCAGCATGGCGGAACTTCTGACGCCTCAGCAGCGAAGCCGGCCCGGCTATGAAGGCTTCCTGAATGAACGCGCCCTGCCGTTCCCCTTGCTGCTGCGCGAAGCGGGATACCACACCTATATGGCCGGCAAATGGCATCTAGGGGTCAAGGAGGAGCATGCACCGCCGAACCGGGGGTTCGAGCAGTCGTACGCGATGCTGAACGGCGGAGCGAGCCACTTTGACCAGACTGGCATCATCACCTTCGATGCCGACAAAGCCCCCATGGCGCAGTACCGCGAGAACGGCAGGGAGGTTCAGATTCCGAAGGATTTCTATTCGAGCGAGTACTTTGCCTCGAAGATCGTCTCCTATATCGATGGCAACAAAAATGACGGTCGCCCTTTCTTCGCGTACTTGGCGTTCACCGCGCCACACTGGCCATTGCAGGCACGTGACTCCTACATCCGAAAGTACGAAGGCAAGTACGACGTGGGCTACGACGTCATTCGTGAGCGTCGCCTCGAACGAATGAAGGCGCTGGGTATTGTTCCCAAGGACATGAAACCCTATGTCGGGAATCCTGTTTGGCCCCGTTGGAACGAATTGAGCGCACAACAAAAGCGTGTCGAATCAAAGCGCATGGCGGTGTACGCCGCGATGGTGGAGTCGATGGACGTCGAGATCGGACGTGTCGTGGATCATCTGAAGCGCATCGGCGAGTACGACAACACGGTCATCTTCTTCATGTCTGACAACGGAGCCGACGGCAACACGGTACTTGACGAAGGCCAGACGCGCGCCTGGGCGAAAAAGCACCGCGACAACAGTCTGAAGAACACGGGCCGTCCCGGCTCCTTTGCCGAATACGGACCAGGATGGGCGCAGGTCGGCTCGACTCCTTTCAGCATGTACAAGGCCTTTATGTACGAGGGCGGGATCGCGGTACCCGCCATTTTCAGCCTACCCCAAGGCGTGCGTCAGAACGTCATTTCCCGCGCGCCGGTCCATGTGACGGACATCGCGCCGACGATGCTGGAAATGGCCGGCGTGAAGCGGCCCGGCACGAGCTATCAAGGACGCACCGTGGCCGCGATGCAAGGCCAGTCGATGGTGACCTTCCTGTCGGGCCAGACTGAACAGGTACATGCGCAGTTCCGACACGGATGGGAGCTCAACGGCCGGCGCGCCATGCGCGTGGGTGACTGGAAGATCGTCCAGGCGAACAAACCCTGGGGCTCGGGTGAATGGGAACTCTATGACCTCGCGAGCGACCGTTCGGAGCTCAACAACCTTGCCTCGAAGCGCCCGGAGAAGCTCGCGGAACTGTTGGCCGAATACCGGCGCTATGCCGCGGAGAACGAGGTGGTCGAATTCGAAGGGCTCGCGTCGCGCCCTGGCTACAGCAACAGCCAGAATTACTATGAGGACATCAATGACAGCCGTTGACGTAGCGCGTGCGCTCGTGTTCGTCATCCTGTCTGTGCTAGGTGGGATGGTGCAAGCGATTGCCGCGGATACACCTCAGCGGCTGTGCGAAACCTATGGCGGCGTACCGCCGGGATTTGGCGTCGCAAGGGAAGCCGATGCCGACCGGGCGGGGCTGGTGGCCATTAATGGCGGTCGATTCCGGATGGGATCGACCGACGGTTATCCCGAAGAACGCGAAGTGCACAACGTTCGCGTCGCCCCCTTCTGGATCGATCGCCACGAAGTGACTAATGCGCAGTTCGCGGTATTCGTCCGGGCTACCGGCTACGTTACTCGCGCGGAACGCAAGCCCAGCGCAGAGGAATTTCCGGGTGTCGCTGCAAATCGACTTGTGCCAGGGTCTGCCGTATTCGTGTCACCGAAAGGCGCCGAGCACCTGCGCGGCGCCTATGCCTGGTGGCGATGGATGCCGGGCGCCGACTGGCGCCATCCAGAAGGGCCGGACAGCGACATCCGCAGCCGTGGCAATCACCCTGTCGTGCACATCGCCTTCGAGGATGCGCTCGCTTATGCGAAGTGGCTTGGCCGTGATCTCCCGACGGAAGCGCAATGGGAGTATGCCGCTCGCGGCGGGCTCGACGGGGCCAGCTATCCATGGGGCAACACTCCTGATGCAAAAAGTAGACGAGCCAACACCTGGCAAGGTCGCTTCCCCTACGAGGATGAAGGACGTGATGGCCATAAGGGAACGGCCCCGGTCGGATGTTATCCAGCCAACGGGTTCGGTTTGTTCGACGTCGTTGGCAACGTGTGGGAGTGGACACGCGACATTTACCAGGATCGGCACGGACCCGATGCCGTGGAGGACCCGCTCCTGGTGAAGCTACCCGGCGCCAAAGCGGGGCCGGTAACGGCTGCACGGGTGATCAAAGGCGGCTCCTTCCTCTGCGCGCCCGATTTCTGCGTGCGCTACCGACCTTCCGCGCGACAGCCTCAGGATGCCCTATACGGCACCGCGCATGTGGGTTTTCGCACAGTACTTAACACCCGAAAGTGACCCCCAAAAAGGAATCAGGAATGAGTCAATCCAACCCCGAAATCGCCCGCAGCATCGTTGCCGACGGCATCCGCAGCAACTATCACGACCTGGGCAGCGGCCATCCGCTGCTGATGATCCACGGCTCCGGGCCTGGCGTGTCGGCCTGGGCCAACTGGCGTTTGGTGATGCCCGAGCTGGCCAAGCAAGCCCGCGTGATCGCGCCCGACATGGTCGGCTTCGGCTTCACGGAACGCCCGGCCGGCCAGCGCTATGACATGGACACCTGGGTGCGCCAGGCCGTGGGCCTGCTGGATGCGCTGGGCATCGAAAAGACCGACCTGGTCGGCAACTCCTTCGGCGGCGCCCTGGCGCTGGCGCTGTCCATCCGCCACCCGCAGCGCGTGCGCCGCCTGGTGCTGATGGGCAGCGTGGGCGTGCACTTTCCCATCACGCAGGGGCTGGACGCCGTGTGGGGCTACACCCCGTCGGTGCAGAACATGCGCGCCATCATGGACTACTTCGCCTTCAACGGCGACCTCATGAGCGACGACCTGGCCCGCATGCGCTACGAGGCCAGCATCCGTCCCGGCTTTCAGGAATCCTTCGCGGCCATGTTCCCCGCACCCCGCCAGCGCTGGGTGGATGCCATGGCCAGCCGCGAGGAAGACATCCGCGCCCTGCCGCACCAGACCTTGCTGGTCCATGGGCGCGAGGACCAGGTGATCCCGCTGTCCACCTCGCTGACCCTGTCGAACTGGATCCCGCGCTCCCAGCTGCACGTCTTCGGCCAGTGCGGCCACTGGACGCAGATCGAACATTCGGCACGCTTTGCCCGCCTGGTGAGCGACTTCCTGGCAGAGGCCGCGACCGACGAGCCCCAATCCCTTTGAGACCGAGATCCCCATGCAAGCAGAACTCCTCCAGCAGCTCGGCGACGAACTGTACGACGCCCTGAAGGGTTGCCAGACCCTTGCGCCCCTGACCAGCCGCCATGCCGACATCACCATCGCCGACGCCTACGCCATCCAGCAGCGCATGCTCTCGCGCCGCCTGGCTGCCGGCGAAAAAGTGGTGGGCAAGAAGATCGGCGTGACC
>NZ_BMEU01000036.1 GCF_014637085.1 Comamonas phosphati
CGGTGCGCAACTTTCTGGGTGCCATTCACTTGGCCGCTGCCATGGTTTGGCTCAATTGAGCACCATGGCCTGGGAATGAACTCGGACATCGATTGATGACACGCCCTAGAGGATGCCTGGGACGTGTATGTAAAGAACGTCAACGGGCACCGTGAAACAAGCTTCCGTAATGCCGTCATCTGGTCTGAAACCGACAAGATTGCTCCTCCTGTATTTGACCGTGAGGCCTACCTTGCACAGTTCGATGGTGAAGAGCTGGAAATCCGCGTCAGGGAGCTTGAAAGGGAGGAGGCTGAGCGCAGGGCTAAGCAGCTCAGAAAAAACGCACAGCGGGCCAAAGCGGCCTGCCGCTGGTTCATCAAAGCCAATGGCCTCAATGAGCTGCTCACGCTGACCTATCGAGAAAATCAGACTGCCCGCGAGCTGTGCAAGAGGCACTTCAAGGAATGGGTACGGCGCATGAAGCGCGAGCTGGGCGGTCGGTTCGTCTACTGCGCATCATTCGAGCGGCAAGATCGCGGGGCCATGCATGTGCATATCGCATGCCATAAGCTGCCGCAACACGCTGCCCACAAGGGTGTCAAAGTCAAAGGCTGGGAGCTGGGCACGCGCGTGTGGCGTTCCATCGTCGGCAAAGACAATGGCCTGTGCTTCGTCGGTGGGCGCAAAGCCACTGGTCGACCAAAGCAGCGAAGCATCGCCAAGATCGCGGCCTATGTCTCCAAATACATCATGAAGGACTATGAGGATGCACCCGAAGAGTCAAACCGCTACAGCCGAAGCGACTCGCGCGACGGTATCGCCCAGCTGCCAAAGGCTGAGCGCGTGCGCATCTGGGGTGCGTCGTATCAGGAAATGATTGAGCTGGCTTTCCAGTGCACCGAAGGTGAGATTGTGGTCAGCCACCGTGCATCCATGGACAAATATGGCGAGGGGCAATACTGGCTTGTGACGGAGCCGCTGTTGCCAGTTGGGCCGGGGGCGCTACATTAGTCTGCAAGTGATTCTGGAGAAATTCCCGCCTGGCATTTACGCTATTAAAACAATAGCTTTACCTTTAATCTGAGCTTGGAAATTTTCAAGGTGCGGGAGACTCTCTCTGTCAAAACAAAGGGGGTTTTAAATGCTGGTTGGGTATGCTCGTGTTAGCACACAGGAGCAGGACACTGCTGTCCAGATTGCGGCTATGCGCGCTGCTGGTGTTGCGCAAATTTTTGAGGAGAAAGCCAGCGGTGCGAAGTTCGATAGGCCGGTGCTTTGGCAATGCCTTGCTTCCCTCAAGACGGGGGATCACTTCGTTTTCTACAAGCTGGATCGTGTTGCTCGTTCACTCTCCGATCTGCTCAAAATTCTTGATCGTGTTGAACGTTCTGGGGCTTCTATCCGCTCCCTAACGGAGCCCATTGACACCAGTACTCCTACTGGTCGTTTAATGCTTCAAATTCTCGGTGCCATGGCTGAATTTGAGCGTTCCCTGATCCGGGAAAGATGCATGGCTGGTCAGAAGGAAGCAATGGCCCGGGGCGTTCACTGTGGTCGCGCGCTCTCCGTTGATGCTGCGACGGCGATGGCCATTGTTGATGCCTATGCGACGGGGCTATATACCTTGAAGGGAGTAGCTCAGCGTTTTGGGGTATCTGACTCTGTTGTAAAGCGTCTGGTCTACAAAAAGACGAAGCCTGACTACCGCTCGTGATAACCATCGGGGGTTGTCCCGAAGGTACAGCCTCCGCCACCCAGCGTTAGGAAACGCATCCACTACGGCCTGCAGCATCGTCGCTGCCTCGGCCTGGGTCTGGTCATTCTGATCAAGGCCTTCAATCACCTGCTCTAGCAACGCCACCTTGAGATCGTAGTCTGCGATCTTGCACAGCCCTATGCGTGCCAGCGTGGTACATGTGCACTTGCCTGTGCGAAGCCAAAGATCTTGCTCAGGCCGCTCCACCAGAAGATGCTGGTCAGCACCAGCGCACCGACGTGATAAAGCCAGCGCGGGCGCAGGATACGCTCGACTGCAGGCAAGAGAGCATTGGGCATGGTGTTTCCTTGGCTGACGAGTCCCGGACAGCGGCTTGGGAGCGATCAATGCTTGGCATGACTCGCCGGGTGCATCTTATGGGACGCAGGCCTGCGCCGCACCTTGGGGGTCCACTGGCTCAGCGCCAGGCCGGCAAGCACGATGAGCGCGCCGATGATCTGCATGGCCGTGGGCACGAAACCCTTGATCAGCGCGTCAAGCACAAAAGCCGTGATCAGCACCAGCAGGAAAAACGGGGCGACCGCCACCGCCCCTATCTGGCCGATGGCCTTGAACCACAGTGCAAAGGGGATGGCCGTCAGCACCACCGCCAGGATGACGAAGCCCGCCACGTTGGTGCTCGTCAGCGCATCGGGAAAGTCGTTCATCAGGAGCGCGACGATGAACAGTTCGATGCCTGCCACCAGCAACTGCCACCCGGTGAAGGCAAGCAGTGCGATCGGTGGCTTGCCCCACTTGCTCATCAGTACGCCGCCCAGCGCCAGCGACACGGTGCCGCCCAGCGCGGCCGCCACGCCGATGGCGTCCAGCGCCACACTGCCCTTGAGCACCACCAGCGACACGCCGGCCACGCCGATCACCACGCTGGCGATTTTGAGCAGGCTCGGCTGCATCTTCAGGATGGCCCAGCCGAGCAAGATGGCACACAGCGGTCCCAGCGCCTGGAAGATGGCGGCCACGCCGCCGGGCAGACGCATGGCAGAGATGAACAGCAGGCCGAAGAACAAGCCGGCGTTGAGCGTGCCCAGCACGATGATCTTGTTCCACCAGTTCGGCGGCGGCAAATGGCGTGCGAACAGCAGCAGCGCAAAGGCGCCGCCCAGCGCACGCACGGCGCCAATCAGCATCGGGTTTTGCGGAAGCAAGGTCGTCGAGACGATGTAGGTGAAGCCCCAGAGAATGGTGGCAACGGCAGCAGAAACTTTAGGGTTCATGACAACTCCATGGTGTATTGACCGCGAAAACAGCCATGGGGGCGAAGAATATTCGGAGAACGATGATTGCGATAGATGGCTAAATTTGCCATCAATGTTCTATTTAACGAACAATGAGGCGCCATGCAAGACCTCAATGACCTTTTTTACTTTGTACAGGTGGTGGAGCATCAGGGCTTCTCGCCGGCCGGCCGTGCCTTGGGCATGCCCAAATCCAAGCTGAGCCGGCGCATCACGCTGCTCGAAGACCGACTGGGCGTGCGCCTGCTGCAGCGCTCCACGCGCCGCTTTGCCGTCACCGAGATCGGCCAGGAATACTACCGGCATTGCCTGGCGATGCTGGTCGAGGCCGACGCCGCCCAGGCGGCGATCGAGCGCGTGAGCGCCGAGCCGCAGGGCACGGTGCGCCTGGCCTGTGCGCCGGCCTTGCTGGACTATCGATTGGGCGAACTGCTCGCGCGCTTCATGGCCATCCATCCCAAGGTACAGGTGCATCTGGCGAGCACCAACCGCCGCGTGGACGTGATCGGCGAGGGCTTCGACATTGCCATCCGCGTGCGCTTTCCACCGCTGGATGACAGCGACCTGGTCATGCGTGTGCTGGGCGACAGCCTGCAGTGCCTGGCGGCCAGTCCCGGCTTGTTGCAAGCCCACGGACTGGCCATGCCCTTGACACCCGCGGACCTGGCCGGCCTGCCCGGCCTGGGCGAAGACCTGCCGCGCGGAGAGCACCGCTGGGAGCTGCAAGGCCCCGGCGGTGTCAGCGCCGCCGTGCCGTACACGCCGCGCCTGGTCAGCGACGACAGGCTGGTGTTGCGCACGGCCGCATTGCGGGGCCTGGGCGTGGTGCAACTGCCCTTGATGATGGTGCGGCACGCCCTTCAGCAGGGCCGGCTGGTGGATCTGCTGCCCGACTGGCGCCCGCGCCCCGGCATCGTGCATGCCGTGTTCCCGTCGCGCCGGGGCTTGCTGCCGGCGGTGCGCGAGTTAATCGACTTTCTGGCATCCGAATTCGCCACGCCGGGCGACCCCTGAAGTACAGCGGCATATGTGGACGCGCCTGCAGGGCCGCAAGCACTTGCCACCCCGGGGCTGCCGCCCGTGGCCGATTTCGTTCCCCTTTGGGCCATGGCGCCATCCGCGCCGCCCTGTGCCGCGCTGCGCTTGCGCACTGAAACGGTCGGCGATGTCCAGCACGGGCATGAAGCCCGCGTTGACAGCCGCATGGCGAACCCAAGGTCAGCCACTTCGCCGGGCCCGAAAACAACGACGATCACATGCCTTAGAGGCATACTATAGCCACCACCATCTGCTGAGGCACCCATGATCGATCTCTCGACCGCCCCCTATGCTGTGCTGCTGCTGCGCTGGTGTCTGGGCGCCATGTTCATCGCCCATGCCATGCTCAAGTGGCGCGTCTTCACGATTCCCGGCACGGTCGCTTACTTCAAGTCGCTCGGCCTCCCGGGGTGGTTCGCTTACGTCACCATCGCGACCGAGTTGGGCGGCGCAGCCTGCCTGATCCTCGGTCTCTATCCACGCTACGTCGCCTTGCTGCTGGTGCCGCTGATGCTGGGCACCGTCGTGAAGGTGCATGGCAAGAACGGCTGGCTGTTCAGCAACAAGGATGGCGGTTGGGAATACCCGGCCTTCTGGGCTGCAGCGTTGCTGGCCGTGTTCCTGCTCGGTGATGGCGCCGCGACATTGCTGGCCTCACCGCCGTTCGGCCCCTTGCATTGAGCGCCACCATTTCATGTCATCTCATTTGGAGAACAGCTCCATGATGCTCGATTGGAACGACTACCAGAAGCAGTTGCTCGCCACCATCGGCCAGATCGCCGCACTGAGCCCCGACACCGTCCGGGGCTACGGCTTGCTGGGCCAGGCGGGAGCCAAGACCGACCGACTCGATGCGAGGACACGCGAGTTGATCGCGCTGGCCGTCGCCGTGAGCCTGCGCTGCGATGGCTGTATCACCACCCACACGAGCGCGGCCATCAAGGCCGGCGCCAGCAAGGAGGAAATAGCCGAAGCGCTGGGCGTGGCCATCGCCGTCAATGCCGGCGCTGCACTGGTGTATTCGGCACGCGTCATGGATGCCTTTGCCGAGAAGACCGCCTGAAGCGCCGGCCTCCCCGGGCCAGCCCGCGGCACTCACGGGGATGCCGGGCGGCCGCGACACGGCGGTGCTGTTCATCCTGCGCGAGTTGATGCACTACCTCGGCTTCGATGCCATTTCTTTGATCGAAGGGGCCACATCATGAGCAACTCGACCTGGTGGCGTGAACGGGTGCGCCTGATACAGGCCGAACTGCGCCAACTGACGATAGTCAACAAGACCGACCGCCTGTGGCAGATGCCCGTCGCCGCAGCACTGTCCAGCGGACTGCCCCTGCTGCTGGGGGCGTTTTTCGGTCGCCTGGACTATGGCCTGGTGTCCTCGATCGGCGGCCTGACGTATCTCTACCTCCCAAGCACGCCGTTGCAGCATCGCATGGTCTGGGTGATGGCCTGCGCCTTTGGTATGACCGCCTGCTACACGCTGGGCATGATCAGTCACTTCCTCCTCGCCGCGCTGACGATGCCGGCGCTGACCGTCATGGCGATCCTGGTCACGATGATCTGCCGCTTGTACCGGGTAGGCCCACCGGGCAGCATCTTCTTCATCATGTCGGCCGCGATCGGCGCCTATTCGCGGGTGGACATGCTGCAGGTACCCACGATGGTGGGCCTGTTCGCGATGGGTTGCGTGCTCAGCTGCATCATCGCGTTCTGCTACAGCCTGCTGGCACTGCGCCTGCGCGCCCCCAAACCGGTGGAGCCATTGCCAACACCGACGTTCGACTACGTCGTCTTCGATGCCATCGTGATCGGCCTGTTCGTGGGCCTGTCGCTCGCGCTGGCACAGCTGCTACAGCTGGAGCGGCCGTACTGGGTGCCCGTGAGCTGCCTGGCCGTGATCCAGGGGGCTTCGCTGCGCGCGGTCTGGAACCGGCAGGCGCAGCGCATCCTGGGTACCTGCGTCGGCCTGCTGCTGTCCTGGGGGCTGCTGCTGTGGCTGCCGCCGACGCCGTGGAACACGGCGCTGACGATGATGGTGCTGACTTTCGTGATCGAGATGACGGTGGTGCGCCACTACGGTTTTGCGGCCGTCTTCATCACCCCCATGACGATTCTGCTGGCGGAAGCGGCAACACTGGGTCACGGGTCCGTGGGCCTGCTGATCCAGGCGCGCTTCGCCGACACCGTGCTGGGATGCAGCATCGGCCTGCTCGGCGGCATGTGCCTGCACAGCCCGCGTTTCCGGCGCGTGGTCGGTGCGTGGCTGCGCGGGGCTATTCCGGCGCGCCTGCGCGCGTGAAACGCAGGCAACAAGGAAGTCAATGCGATCACGCGAGATGGCTTACATAGCCATCAGGCTTTGCGACGGCGCAGCAGCCAAGCGATGATGGCCAGCACTACCAGCAAGCCCGCACCCATGCCCACTCGCGCCAGCATCAGCAAGCCGCTATCTGCACCTGCAGTCGCCGGATCACGCAGCTGGGCTACCTGTGATTGCGTCACCTTGGCAGCAGGGTTGCCATAGTTGGTCAGTAGATAGTTGCCCAGCGTGGTGATCTGGGTATCCGTCAACTCATGGGCAAAGCCGGGCATCACAGTGTCGGCTTCATAGCGCTCGATGCCATGCAGCAGCACTTGCACCAGGTTGTTGCTGCTGGCATGGCCCAAGGAGGTGTTGTGGAACAGCGCTGGCAGACCGCCGCCCTCCGTGCCCTGGCCCTGGGCCTGGTGGCAGGCAGCGCAATAAGCGTCATACAGCTGCGCCCCGGTCATTGCGTTGTATTCCTTGGGCAAGTCCACGCCGCGAATGGTATCCAGCGCATCCGTCTGCTTGCCAAAGCTGTCTGCGGCCTGCTTGATGCTGCCGTCATCCACCGCAGGTACCGACTTGATATAGACGGCAATCGCCTTCAGGTCTTCCTGGCTCAGGTGCTTCAGGCTGTGGTCCACGGCCTCGGCCATGGGGCCCGCGGCCGGGCCTTTGCCGGGAACAGGCTTGCCACTCAGATAAGCCATCAGCTCTTGCTGCGTCCAGCTTCCAATCCCGCTGGTAGCGTGCGATGTGATGTTGGGTGCATACCAGCCGCCCACCTCACCACCGCCCAGGCTGCGCTTGAGATCTTCGGCCATCAAAGAGGTACGGGGCGTGTGGCAGGTGGTGCAGTGCGCCAGGCCCTGGGCCAGATAGGCGCCACGATTCCACTCTGGCGTTTGCGCGGCATCGGCCTTATAGGGCGTTGCATCGTGGAACAAGGCATTCCACACACCCAGCGAAGCTCGGATATTGAACGGGAAGGGCAAGGCCGTCTGCTTGGCAGGCGCCTCATCCACGGGCTGCACGCCCTGCATGAAGTAGGCATACATGGCCGCGATGTCCTCGTCCGTCGTCTTGGCATAGGCGGTGTAAGGCATGGCGGGGTACAGATTGGCACCATCTGCACGCTTGCCATGGCGCAGCGCATCACTGAACTGCTGCAGTGTGTAGTTGCCAATGCCATGCGTCTTGGACGGCGTGATATTGGTCGAATAGATCGAACCCAGAGGACTGTTCAGTGCCAGGCCGCCGGCCATGGACTTGCCGCCCGGCGCCGTGTGGCAAGCCACGCAGTCGCCTGCCGTGGCCAGGTAACGACCACGCTCTATATCCGTTCCGCCTGCCGCAAACGCAGGGGCTGCCACCACCACCACAGCGGCCAACCAGGAGGATTTCATCAATGTCTTGTTCATGGTGTACGTCCTCCTTCAAACCGTGGGCTGCCATGCAGGAACCAATGGCTTCCAGCTCGTCTGTGTATTGCTGCGCGGCAGCATCGCCGGGCCGCCATTCTCGGCAATGATGTGAGCCGCCGTGCGCATGGCTACGGCAAGAGCGTTCATGGTCGAGTTGCAGGTGGCCGAAGTAGGCAGCAGGCCGGTAGAGGCCATGTACAGGTTCTCGTGATCCCAGGCACGACCGAACTGATCGACCACGCATTCCTTGGGGTCCTTGCCCATGCTCAGGGTGCCGGTGATATGCTGATTGTTGGCATACACGCGGTCCTTGGTGTAGCGCAGATTGGTGCCGCCCATCAGCTCGGCAATCTTGGCAAAGTCCTTTTGCGAGCGCTGGTGCCCCTTGAAGGTGTACTCGTCGATCTGGTAGTGCGCACGCGGCTTGGGAATGCCCATGCTGTCTTTTTCATCGGCCAGATCGATACGGTTTTCCGGGTTGGGCAGCACTTCCAGCACGTTCTTCACGTTCATTTCGCGGGCGGAGATGTGGCGCAGTTTCTCCTCGAACTCCTTGCCATACACGCCTTGCTTGAGCAGGCTGCTGGTAGCGCCATTGACGCGGGAGATATTGGTGAAGTCCAGACGATAAGGAGAATGCTCCGAGCGGAACCCTCCATCGCGCATGGCATTGATGGAGCTGGGGCTTTGCGGGCCGCGGCCCAGCCAGACATCCTCATCGGCATCAAAGGTCAGTGAAGTGCTGGGGTGATCCATCAGATTGCGGCCCACCTGGTCATGCTCGTTGGCAAGGCCGTTCTTGAACTTGTCGCTCTTGGACAGCAGCAGCAGACGCGGCGACTCGATGCCGTTGGACGCCAGGATGAAAGTCTTGCCCGTGACGCGGTGCACGTTCTTGTCCGCGTCATAGTAGTTGGCGGCAACGATGCGACCTTTGTCGTCATGCTCCAGCTGGAAAACATTGGCATGGATCTGCAGCTTCACGCCTGCAGCCAGCGCCTGCTTGACGGCAATACCGCCGTGGTACTGTGCGTCGATGGGGCACACGGGCTGGCAGTTGTTGGCGCCGCAGCATGGCGGACGGCCGTCAAAGCTGCGGCTGTTGCGCGCCACGGTGTTGCTGACCACATCGAAAGTGCCTTTGAGGCGCTCCGTCAGGCGCTGCATGGCATAGGGCGCGGCCACTTCGCCCATGGGGAAGGGCTTGCTGCGCGGCGAGCCGGTTTCGGTCGAGCCGCCCACGCCCATGATCTCTTCGACTTCCTGGTAGTAGGGCTCCAGGTCGTCATAGTCGAAAGGCCAGTCCTTGCCTACGCCGTACAGGCTGTGAATGCGGAAGTCGTTGGGTACATTGCGCCAGGCCTGGGCCGCCCAATGCCAGCTGGTGCCGCCCACCTGGCGGATGTACTCGGCCTTGTAGGGCTCGGGGCCGGCTTGCACAAAATAATTATTGTCTTCGGGATGGTAGATGGGGTGCGGGGCCGTGGAGATGGACGGATAAGGCGTCATCCAGTCGCCACGGCGCGAGGCGTTGCGAAAACGTGCGACGAACACGCCGCGATCGGAGGGGCCGCCGGCTTCGAGCATCAGCACCGAAGCACCGGAACGCGCCAGCTTGGCACCCATCATGGCGCCGACAATACCGGCGCCAATGATGACGAAGTCAGCAGAGAGCTTTGAATCAGCCATGATTTTTTCTCGTGGATTTGTTGTTGGATGCCCCAGCCTCAGGCCTTTGGCTGCACGTTCTGCAACTGCAGCTTGAAGGTGGTGGGATTGCTGGTCCAGCTGCCATATGTTCCATAGACATACGAAGGCGGGCGCAACCGGTCGGCCACGACCTGGGCATTGAGCGCGTATTCATAGGCGACCACGCGCGTAGCAGTACCGCTGCCCGCAATGCCCTGGTACCAGACCTGCATCACATTCATGGGCACATCGGCCAGATCAGGCTGCTCGGCCTTGAGACGAGCGTTCAGGTCGGCCAGCGCAACCTGATTGGCAGAAATCCACTTCCAAAGGGCTTCGAGCTTGTCGCCGAACTTGCCATCCAGCTCGCTCAAGGCAGCCAGCAGCCGTGTGCCCAGCGCCAGGTGTAAATCGTCGCGCTCGGTCAGATAGCGGGACAGAGCCATAAAGCGGTCTGCACCTGCTGCAGGCGCTGCAGCCCAGCCGCCAGGAATGAGCTGAGCCATACCGGCAGCCAGGGCGCCGCCGAGCAGATGGCGGCGGCTCAAGCCAAACGTCGGAAATTGAGGAGTAGAGGTCATGGGTAGGACTTGGTTGAAGAGTCAGTGCACAACACCGCCTATTGGCTAGAGCAGGACCGATCGAGTCCATAGGTCGCAGCCTTCTGCCTGCGCTCTTCCTCACGCTGTCTACAGGTCGGCGATAGACTACAAGCCGCCCCAAACAAACACGGCGTGCTGTGGCGGCCAGGCCGAACAGCACACCGTTGCGGAGTGTTTGATTGAGAGCTAGCCAGCACTTCGTCATATCGCCCGAAACACTGATGTTTGCACTCGCTCCTAATTTACGTCTTATAGAAGATTGAAAAAATGCACCCGCGCACAATGCTTTATTACGGCAGCCGTAATAATTTGAAACTGCATCGCTATTCACCAATGAGGGCTTGTGCTTGATCGCTTACACACCATGACGGTGTTTCTGGCCGTCGTTGATGAAGGCGGCTTTACCGCTGCGGCGCGCCGCCTGTCCATGACCGTGCCCCATGTCACGCGCCATATCGCGGCACTTGAAGAACAGTTGGGGACCCGGCTGCTGCAGCGCACCACACGCAGCGTGAGCCTGACCCCTTCGGGCGAGCGCTATGCGGCCCGCGTGCGCGAAATTCTGGAAGCCGTGGACATTGCGACCACCGAAGCGCAGAACAACACCGGCGCGCTGACAGGCGTTCTGCGCCTCGTCTCCTCGCCTTCGCTGACCGACTCCCTGATCTCGCCGCTGGCGGCAGACTTTCGCACGCAGTATCCGGGCATCGCGCTGGATATCCATGTAGACGCCGGCCTGGCACCCGACATGAACCGCTACGACCTCGGCTTCATGCAGGTGTTGGAAAACTTCAACGCCAATATCGTGGCGCGCAAGCTCTCGACCTCGGAGGCCATACTCTGCGCGGCCCCCTCTTATATCCAACGCCATGGCACGCCGCAGACGCCGCAGGAGCTGGCGCAGCATATGTGCGTGCTGCGCCGCCGCGAGGGACAACTCCAGGGCAGCTTCACGCTCTGGCGCAGCGATCAGCACACCGGCGAGCACCCGACTCATGACATTGAGGTGCAGGCTGCCGTCACCATCAGCCAGACGGCGAGTATTTTGCAGATGGTGCTGGACGGTGCCGGCATCGCCGAATTCACCATGGACTCTGCACGGCCCTTTCTGAATGAGGGCTTGCTGCAGCCCGTGCTGCCAGGCTGGATCACGGGCCGGCTGCATGTGCTGATGGCCCTGCCCAGCCGCAAACACATTCCGCTGCGCACCACCGTCTTTATGGACTTTGTCACCGAGGCACGCCAAAGCGGCAAACTCAATCGATGCTAGGAAAGGCCGGCACGAAGCACTTCCCCTCAGGAAATCGAGGGAAGCTCAACACTCCCTATTGCTGCATTGCACATCCAGTGGCTCTCCTATAATTTCGACCACCATGATCCGCCGCCTGGCCACGTTCTTCGTCCTGCTGAGCATTCTTTGGCAAGCCATTGCCGTGGCGGGCCAGTTGTCCATGTTCGCGACCCATGAAGAGCGCGAGCATGCTGTTTTGCACTTGCAGGAAGCCGACCATCACCATGACGAAAGTGGTGCGGTGGCGCAGGATCACTCTTCGGATTCCAAATTCCACCTCTTGGGCGATAGAGCCACTGGCGCGCCGCTGGTGACTGTCACGCCAACCATCCCCTCCCCACAGTGGGAAAACGCCGCACCCAGTACCGCGGTGCTTGCGCAATTGCCCTTCCCTGTCCTGGAAGGCCTCAGGCGCCCACCCAGACACTCGGCCTAGCTCTTCAGGTCGGCTTCATTTATCTGGAGCCATTCCCTCGTTCGTGCCTGAATTGCCCTGCTGAATCCAGTTTCAGTGGGCGCGATTCGGTGCACAGAGCATCCAGAGGCTTTGTGAAATCTCATCTCATATGGAGGCTCTGCGTTGCCGCAGGGCTGTCGTTGGCGTGCGCCGTCCAGGCACAGCCGGCAAACGGCGTTGCCGTCGCCAGTGAAGGCAGCAACACTCAGAAAACCACGCTCGCCATGGCGGTTGACGCGGCCTGGGGCCGGGCTGTGGCGGCAGCCGAGTCCGCTGGACAAATTCGGCAAGCGCAGGCGGAGCAGCGCACCGCCGGTGCCTTATGGGCCGCACCACCATCGGTAGAACTGGCGCACCGCACCGATCGCCTGCAAACCAACCATGGCGCGCGCGAAACAGAGGTCGCACTTGCGGTCCCCATGTGGCTGCCTGGTCAGAAAGCGGCCAAGCAGCAGGCCGCAGATGCGTCTCTGGCTCTGTCCAAACTCTCCGAAGCCGAGGGAAAGCTGCTGGTGGCGGAGTCCGTACGCGAGCTGCTCTGGCAGGTCGCAGAACTGCGAGCCAGCCAGGCGCTTGCCAAGGAGCAGGCGGCAACCCTCAAGGCGATCTCCGCGGATGTCGACAAGCGTGTGGCCGCCGGTGATCTGGCCAGAGCAGACGCACTCGCTGCCAAGGGAGAGCTGCTGAGTGCCCAAGCCGCGCAGATCCAAGCCGGGACCCAACTGGCAGCAGCCAAGCGCCAATGGCTCGCGCTGACCGGCTTGCAGCAGATACCGGATACAGGTTCCAGCGACATAGAACCCATCACCCCTCGCAGTCTGGATGAGCACCCAGAGCTTGCCAGCGCAGTTCAACAGACAGAGCTCTCCCGCAGGCGTCTTGACCTGGTCGCCAAGTCCAAACGTAGTGCCCCGGAAATAGTCACCCGGCTACGGCAGGACCTTGGAGGCTACGGCCAAAGCTCTGCCTACAGCGTTGGCCTGGCCGTGCGGATACCGTTTGGAACGGCAGACCGTAATGCACCCATGGAGGCTGCGGCCTTGACCGAGCTGGAGGTGGCGCAATCGAAAGAACAGGTTCGCAGGTCCGCGCTGGCGGCAGGCATAGACAACGCCAAAGCGGCTGCGCAGTCGCTTCAGGACCAACTGGAAGCCGAGCGCAGCAAGGCTTCCATGTTCAGAGAGCGTGCCCAGCTCATCCGCACCTCATTCGATGCGGGAGAAACCTCTCTGCCTGAATTGCTGCGCGCCACCAACGCCGCGGCCCAGGCCGACTTCAGCGTTGCCAGCCAGGAAGCTGCCCTGGGCCTGGCACGCGCGCGCCTCCGACAAGCCTACGGACAACTTCCATGATTCCTCGTTCCCCAACCCTTCACGTCGGCAAACGGCTGCTGCTCGTAGGCGGCCTTGCCATTTTCTGCTCCAACGCATGGGCATCACCAGGGGCCCATGGACCCAATGGCGAGCACCTGGATGTTGCGCCCACGACTGGCGCCACGTCCTCTGCCCCAAGGATTGAAGCCAAGTCTGAAAGCTATGAGCTCGTCGGCCGTTTGCAGGGCGGTGAGCTTTCGATGTTCATCAACCGGTTCGCAACGAATGCGCCGGTGAATCAGGCCAAGGTTGAAGTCGAGCTGGGTGAGCTCAAAGCCTCGGCACCTTTCCACGACGACCTGGGCGACTACGCCGTGGCTGACGGGAAGTTCCTGGAGGCCCTGGGCAAAAAGGGCACGCATGCACTGGTGATCACCATCGTGGACGGCAATGAGTCGGACCTCCTGGAAGGCTCTCTGGAAGTCGGCGCGGTGACTGCCTTGGAAACCGGCCATGACCAGGGTCGCGAAAACAACCTGCTGCTGGCCGGACTGGCTGTTGTGGCACTCGGCGTCGTGGGAGCTTTCGGATGGCTCGTTGGCCGCCGTAGTGGTTCGCGCAGCACGGCTGCCCAAGGAGGTGCCCAATGAAGCGCTCGCTCATCATGTCTGCGCTCTTGGTCGCCACCCTGGCTCAGGCGCACGGTCCCGATGGCGACCACCAGGACAGCTCTGGTGCCACGCCATCTGCCGCCGGGCTGAGCCGTCTTCCCGACGGCAGCGTGAATGTGCCGATGCTCGCCCAGCGGCGTCTGGCCATTCGCACGGAGATCGCCCTGGTAAGCGATGCGACGGCCACGGTGGAGCTACCGGCCAAAGTGATTGCCGACCCCAACGCCAGCGGGCTCGTGCAGACCATTGTGGGCGGCAAGGTGGAGGCCGGCCCGCAAGGACTGCCATTTGCCGGCAAAGCGGTTCGCCGCGGCGAAGTCCTGGCGGTCGTCGCGCACCATGCGGAGCCCTTGGCCCTCTCCAGTCAACGGGCACAGCTGGCCGAGCTGCAAGGGGCCAAGGAAATCGCGCAAAAGCGTGTGGAACGCCTCAAGGGCCTGGAAGGCACTGTCCCCCGCAAGGAGATGGAAGCTGCACAAACCGAGCTGGCAAGCCTGAAGGCGCGCGAGCGGGCCATCGGCGCAGGGATTGCTGCCAAGGAGAGCGTCATCGCTCCGGTTTCCGGGGTCATCGCCCGCGCCAATGTCGTTCTTGGCCAGGTCGTCGAATCCAGGGACGTCCTCTTTGAAATCACCGATCCGGCCAGGATCATGGTGGAAGCGACGACCTCCGAGCCGGCGCTGGCCGCCAATCTGGGCAGCGCAGCCATCAAATCCACGCCTGGCGTGCGCCTGGACCTGGTGGGTGCCGGCCGCAGCCTGCGTGACGGTGTTCTGCCCCTGACCTTCAAGGCCACGCCAATCGATGGAGCACAACCGCTTGCTCTCGCGATAGGCCAACCCATCACGGTCATCGCCAACACCAAGCAGAGCGTCAAGGGCTATGTGCTGCCCGCGCAAGCGATCACGCGCAACCCGGCCAATGAAATGGTGGTGTGGATCAAGTCGGGGGCCGAGCGCTACATTCCGCAACCCGTGCAGTACCAGATCCTGGATGCCAACCGGATCGTCGTGACCAAGGGGCTTGGCGAAGACAACCGGGTGGTCGTCCAGGGGGCTGCATTGATCGCCCAGATCCGTTGAATGTGAGGCCGCAGACATGTTCAACTGGATTGTCCGAAACAGCCTGCACAACCGACTGTTTGTGCTGGCATTTGCCGCCATCTTGCTGGCCTACGGAGCCGTCACGGCACTGCGAACCCCGGTGGATGTCTTCCCGGACCTCAACAAGCCGCTGATCACGGTCCTGACGGAAGCCGGAGGAATGGCGCCCGAGGAAGTCGAGCAGTTGGTCACCTTCCCCATCGAGACGGCGCTCAATGGCATGCCGGGGGTGACCCGCGTGCGCTCGATGTCTGGCGTGGGGCTTTCCATCCTCTATGCCGAGTTCGACTGGGGCACCGACATCTACCGCAATCGCCAACTGGTCGCAGAGAGGCTGGCCCTGGTCCGGGAGCGCCTGCCTGCGGGTGTCGTTCCTGTCATGGGGCCGGTGTCGTCCATCATGGGCGAGGTGATGCTGCTGGCTTTGCCTTTGCACATGGACGGCAACGGCATCTCCGCCACGCCCATGCAGGCACGCGAATATGCGGACTTCGTACTGCGTCCCAGGCTTCTTTCCGTCCAGGGGGTATCGCAAGTCATCCCCATTGGCGGAGAAGTGCGCCAACTGCGCGTGGAGCCCGACACAGCACGCATGGCCCAGTTCGGCGTGACGCTCACTCAGGTGGAAGACGCTCTCAAGGGCTTTGCGTCCAATGCAGGGGGCGGCTTCATCGACCTCAACAGCAGGGAATACCTGATCCGTCACATCGGCCGCACCAACAGGGTGGAAGACCTGCAGACGGTTTCGGTCGCCTGGAAGGATGGACGTCCGATCCGCCTGGAACAGGTGGCCAACGTCCGGTTCGCCCCGGCCATGAAGCGCGGTGACGGCGGCTATAACGGCGCCCCTGCGGTGATCGTGAGCGTGCAAAAGCAGCCCGAAGCAGACACCGTGCGCGTCACGCGCGACATCGAAGAAGCGCTTAGTGAACTGAACAAGGGGCGCCCCGCCGGCTTGAGCGAACCAAGAGCCCTGTTTCGCCAGGCTGACTTCATCGAAGCATCCATTGGCAATGTGGCCGAGGCCCTGCGCGACGGCGCGGTCATGGTGGCCATCGTGCTGTTTGCCTTCCTGCTGTCGGCCAGAACGACGCTGATTTCCCTGGTTGCGATTCCTCTCTCGCTGGCAGTCACGGCGCTGGTCTTCCACCTGCTGGGACAGTCCATCAACGTGATGACCTTGGGTGGGTTCGCCATCGCCATCGGCGAACTGGTGGACGACGCCGTGGTGGACGTGGAAAACATCCTGCGCCGCCTCAGGCAGAACCGGGAGTCCGAGCATCCCATAGCCACCCTGGAAGTGGTCCGAAAAGCCAGTGTCGAAGTGCGTTCGGGCATCGTCTATGCCACCGCCATCGTCGTGCTGGTCTTTGTCCCGCTGTTTGCGCTGCCGGGCGTGGAAGGACGGCTGTTCTCGCCCCTGGGCATCGCCTACATCATCTCCATCCTGGCTTCCATGCTGGTGTCGATGACGGTAACGCCCGTGCTGTGCTCCTACCTTCTGCCAAGAATGAAGCGCATCGACCACGGCGACAGCCCCATCGTCAAGCGCCTGAAGCAGTGGGATGCACGGCTGCTGGCCTGGTCTTTCCCGCGCAGCAAGGCCTTGATAGCGGCCGCTCTGGCGGCGGTACTCGTCGCTGCGGCCAGCGTGCCATTCTTCCCCCGGGCGTTCCTCCCGGCCTTCAACGAAGGCTCCCTGGTTCTGGGCATGGTCTTCAACCCCGGGACGTCTTTGGCGCAAGCAAATCGCATGGGATCGCTTGCGGAGACCCTGATCATGGAGATCCCCGAAGTGACGCAGGTCGGCCGCCGCACGGGCCGCGCCGAGCTCGACGAGCACGCGGAAGGAGTCCACTCGGCGGAGATCGACGTGGATTTGAAGCGCAGTGGCCGCAGCCGGGAAGCAGTCATGGCGGACATCCGAGCCAAGCTGTCCGTGCTGCCGGCTCAGGTGGCCGTGGGGCAACCCATCTCGCACCGGCTGGATCACCTGCTGTCCGGCGTCCGTGCGCAGATCGCGCTGAAGATCTCCGGCGATGACACGGACACCTTGCGCGGCCTGGCGGAGCAAATGCGCCAGAGTTTGTCCTCCATCCCTGGCCTGGTGGATCTGACGGTCGAGAAGCAGGTGCTGATTCCCCAGATCACCGTGCGCCTGGACCATCAGAAAGCCGCGCAAGCTGGCTTGCCGCCCGGTGAAGCGATCCGGGTCCTTCAGGCCCTGACCGAAGGGGCACATGGCGCCCAGATCGTGGACGGCCCGCGGCGCTATGAACTGGTGGTGCGCTTGCCGGATGAAGGGCGCAGCCCCCAGGATCTGGCTCGTACGCTGATCGACACCCCTTCTGGGCGCATCCCGGTCTCTGCCATTGCCACGGTGTCCGAAACCGACGGTCCGAACCAGATCGGCCGGGAGAACGGCCGTCGCCGTATCGTGGTGTACGCCAACACCGATGGCTCGGACATGAGCCGCATCGTACGCGACATCCGCGCCGTCATCGACCGCACCCAGTTGCCTACCGGTAACTCGATCTCCCTGGAGGGGCAATTCCAGGCCCAGGAGCAGGCCACGCAGAAGATTGTGGGCCTGTCACTGATATCCCTGGCGCTGGTGTTTCTCGTGCTTTACACGCGTTACCGCTCCACCACGCTGGCTTTGGTCATCATGGCCAACATCCCGTTGGCCCTGGTTGGCAGCGTGACGGCCATGTGGCTCTCCGGGGTCAGCTTGTCGGTAGCGTCCATGGTGGGCTTCATCACCTTGACGGGCATCGCGGTGCGCAACGGCATCCTCAAAGTCAGCCACTACATCAATCTGTGCAAGTTCGAGGGCGAGCACTTTGGCGAAGCCATGGTCGTGCGTGGCTCGCTGGAGCGCCTGACGCCGGTGCTGATGACGGCGCTGGTGGCGGCCTTTGCGCTGACACCGCTGCTGCTTTCTGCGGATGCCGCGGGCAAGGAGATCTTGCACCCTGTTGCGGTGGTCATCTTCGGCGGCCTGGTGAGCTCCACCATTCTCGACACGCTGCTGACGCCGCTGATGTATCTGGCATTTGGCAGGCGTCCGACCGCGCAGTTGCTCTCAGACCAACCAGGCCCTGATGGAGCGCCGGCCAATAACGAGGCTTTCTGAGGTTTCACGGGCTTTGGGGCGCGGCCTGCGATGCGCTTCGTTCTTGCATGGGGATTGATATGAAAAAACTGCTTTCCATTGCGGTGCTGGGCCTTTCTCTGGTCAGCCTGAATGCCATGGCCCACGGTGCCGCCAAGCCGCAGCACGGAGGTGTTGTGCAAGCCGTCAGCGACCTTTCCTTTGAACTGGTTGCGCAAGCAAACGGCGCAGCTATTTACGTTGTGGACCACGACGATGCGGCCGACGTGAGCAAAATGGGCGGGAAGCTGACGGCCCTGAATGGCGCAGAAAAATCCGAAGCCGAACTGAAGCCGGTGGGTGGCAACAAGCTGGAAGCCACGGGCATTCAAGTGGCCAAGGGCAGCAAGGTGGTTGCCAGCGTGGCGGGCGTTCAAGGTAAAACGGTCACCGTCCGCTTTTCGGTGAAGTAATCGCCTTGAGGCAGTCCATATGACCACTCGTGGATAGGAATTCGCGGCGCCTTGAAACCGTGCAAATTCCTACACGCGCCTCCAACAAGCCAGCGAGCGGGGAAATAAACGCTGCCTGCGAATGGAGGGGCTCACAAGCCTTGGACGGCCGTGACGGCAGCCTCACGTTTGCCCTCTGCGCTGCGCTCGGCCACTGCACTCGGGGCACGGGCAAGGTCATCGTTCTCATGGATCAGAAAAGACAACATTTCTATGAACTGAGCACGCTTATTTCCAGGTAGCGGATCCAACATCCGGTGCTGGGCACGCAGTGCAGCGGGTTCGGCGGCCTGCAACAGCTCAGCACCGGCAGGAGTCAGACTGAGCAAACGCACGCGCCGATCTTCAGGGCAGACAGCGCGCGCCATCATTCCTCGGGCTTCCAGCCGATCAATCACGCTGCCAATCGTCGAAGTGTCAAATCCTATGCTTCGCGCCAGCGTCCGTTGATCGATACCAGGATTACGCAATACCGCAGACAGGATGGCGTATTGCACGGGGGTCACACCGAATCCTTCGGTCTCTTCCATGAACACTGCCACCGCAATCTGCTGCAAACGGCGAATGTGATGGCCAGGATAGTTTTCGAGTTCTGCTGCTTGGTATTCCATGGCTTTTGACGAGAGCAGACAGCGCTGCAAATAGCGGCAAAGCGAAGTCAACGCGCCCGCTTTGAGAGAGAAAACACCGGGAGATTGTGCTTCAAGAACATGGCGTAGCTCCCGTCTGCGGCCTTGGGCCGCAAGCCTTTCGCATCGGACCTCGTCAGCGGCACCCTCCCTAGGGTAAACCCCATAAACCCATGAGGCAAATCAAATTTACACTGATGTTCAGCACACTGATTATTGATGTTTGCTCTACCTCAAACCCTCTGCAGACCTATCCCCGGCCTTTCACCCCCAACACAGCTCACAAGCTAAAAAGAAAGAGACGCCAATGACAAACACCCTCATTGATTCGAACTTGCCTGTCTTAATCGCCGGCGGCGGCATCGGCGGCGTCGCAGCAGCGCTCTCCCTGGCGCGCCTGGGCTACAACGTCAAGGTGCTGGAGCAGGCCCCCCAGCTCGGCGAGATCGGCGCCGGCATCCAGCTGGGTCCCAATGCCTTTGCCGCATTCGATGCCCTGGGCATCGGCGAGCTGGCACGCGGGCGTGCCGTCTATACCGAAGAGATGGTCATGCACGATGCGCTGGACGAGCGCCTCGTGGGCCGCATCCCCACGGGCCAGGCCTTTCGCGAGCGTTTCGGCAACCCCTATGCCGTCATCCACCGCGCCGATATCCATAACTCGCTGCTCGAAGGTGCCCAGGCCCTGGGCAATATCGAGACCCTGACCGGCACGCATATCGAGCGCGTGCAGCAGGACGGCGCCATCGTCACGGTCTACGATCAGCATGGCCGGGCCCACCAGGGCCAGGCGCTGATCGGCGCCGACGGCGTCAAGTCCGTGGTGCGCCAGCAGTATGTGGGCGACCCGGCCCGCGTCTCGGGCCATGTGGTCTACCGCGCCGTGGTCGAGAAGAACGACTTCCCCGAAGACCTGCGCTGGAATGCGGCCAGCATCTGGGTCGGACCCAATTACCACCTGGTGCACTATCCGCTGCGCGGCGGGGAGCAGTACAACGTGGTCGTCACCTTCCACAGCCGCGAGCAGGAGGAGTGGGGCGTGCGCGAAGGCAGCCGCGAAGAGGTGCAAAGCTACTACCGCGACTGCTGCCCGCGCGCCCACCAGCTCATCGATATGCCCAAGAGCTGGAAGCGCTGGGCCACGGCCGACCGCGACCCCATCGGCCAATGGTCTTTCGGCCGCGCCACGCTGCTGGGCGATGCCGCCCACCCCACGCTGCAGTACATCGCCCAGGGCGCCTGCATGGCGCTCGAAGACGCGGTGACGCTGGGCGAGGCCCTCAAGCGTTGCAACCACGACTGGCCCCAGGCGCTGCAACTCTACGAACGCTCGCGCATTGCCCGCACGGCGCGCGTGGTGCTGTCGGCCCGTGAGATGGGCCGGATCTTCCATGCCAAGGGCGTGGAGCGCCTGGTCCGCAACGAGTTGTGGAAGAACCGCCCGCCCCAGCGCTTCTACGACGCCATGGAATGGCTCTACGGCTGGACCGTCAAAAACTGCCTCGCCCAGGACTGAGCCCCCGCCATCACAAGGA
>NZ_BMEU01000037.1 GCF_014637085.1 Comamonas phosphati
CCTCCGGCACAAGCTGAGGCAAACTACTACCGGCATCTCGCCAGTCAGGTCTCCACGGTGGTGGCCTGACTTAAACCAAACAGCCTCCACGAAACCCGGGGCGGTTCACACCATGCGCTTGGCTTGCGCCAGATCGGTTGCTCGGTGCTGCAGCAACTCTGCCTTCAGAATCCCGTTGACCCGCTCGGCCAGTGCATTTTGGCAGCAATCGTAGCCGTCCGTCATGGAGCAACTGAGCTTATGGCGTCTGTGCAGTTGCTGGTAATGGTCTGCACAGTACTGGGCTCCCCTGTCCGAGCGGTGTACCAGCGGCTGATCGCTTTGACGCGCTTTCAGCGCATTCTTGAGCGCCTGTGCCACCTCCTCGGTCTGCAAACTGGCGTGCACATGCCAGCCCACGATCTTGCGCGAGTAGGCATCCGTCACCAGACTCAGATAGACGAATTTGCCCTGTGTCGGCAGGTACGTGATGTCAGCGACCCAGACTTGTTCGCTGCCCGTGGCCTGCACTTGATGCAGCCCCGGCTTGAGCAGGTTGGGATGGCGCCTGAAGGTGGCTGTGCGTCGTTTTGTGATACGCCCGTTTGGGCGCAATCAGCATTTTGGCGTTGCGCAGCACATCAAGCAATGCACCCCTTCCCATGGTGATGCCTTCACACTGCAGCGACTGTTTCAACATGTGCTGGAGCTTGCGCGTGCCCACGCGCCTAGCTTGGCGCTGGCAGCCCTGGCAATGCGCCTGACGGCTTATGCCTATGAATCGGCAAGCCTGGCTCACACTCAGTCCCTGGACGAGTCGCTCTTGCAAGGCTTACCCGAAGGCTTTTTTACGACGCGCACTCCGTAGTCTCGGCGAAGCGCGTCAATCACAGCTTCGAACAACTGCACCTTCTGCTGCGACTCTTTCAGTTGCGCCTCAAGCTCCTTGATCCGTTGCTCGGGCGTAAGCGGCTGAGCGGTCTTGTCAATAGGCATAGAGGGCGATGTTGCACCAACATCCAGCCAAGTCGACCATGCTTGCGTAACCACACCAGTACCGTGGAGCGACCCTGTATCCCTTACTTTTGCTGTGCCTGCCTGTACGTCAGCTCGCCTTTTTTTACCTGATCGACAACGGCCAGTTTTAAAGCCTGCGTGTAGTCGCGCTGCGTTCGCTTGATCCTTGACTCCATCACACTTGCCTCTCTTTGCAAGTCCAGGGTGTCAACTCTATTCAGGACGGGTCAAAAGTGGGATTGCTGCATTGCAGCAGTTTGCCCAACGCCTGCAGGGCTACTGGCATGGCATCGTCTCTCGTTGCCGCCATCGTCTGAACATCAGTGTCGTCGAGGGCATCAACAACACTATCAAGCTCATCAAGCGCCGCGCCTACGGTTACCGCGATCAGGACTATTTTTTCCTCAAGATCGGGGCTGCTTTCCCCGGAATTCCTCGATGAACAAAAAAATCCCGTGGCATTGCACACAGGATTTCTTATTTCAATAGCTGGCCTCGCTTATCCCACCTGGGTTGGAGGAATTTTTGACTTGAAATCTAGCGAATCTGCGGCATAAGGTTCCGCATGGCCTGTACCGAGCCTTCGCCCACGGCGGCACCAAAACGCTTGGCCAGCCGCTCGGCCACATTGTCGCGGCGGGTGTAGTCCACCACTTCCTCGGCCTTGACCACCTCGCGGGCCACGTAGTCCACGCTGCCCAACTTGTCCGCCAGCCCCAGCGCTATGGCCTGCTGGCCGGTCCAGAAAAGGCCACTGAAGAGTTCCGGCGTCTCGTGCAGGCGGTCGCCGCGACCTTTTTTCACCACGGCTATGAATTGCTCATGGATCTGATCGAGCATCTGCTGCGCATATTTGTGCTGCTTTTCGGACATGGGGCTGAACGGGTCCAGGAAGCCCTTGTTCTCGCCGGCGGTCAGCAGCCGGCGCTCCACGCCGACCTTGTCCATCACGCCCGTGAAGCCGAAGCCGTCCATGAGCACGCCTATGCTGCCCACGATGCTGGCCTTGTCCACGAAGATCTCGTCGGCCGCCGAGGCAATGTAGTAGGCCGCCGAGGCGCAGCTCTCCTCCACCACGGCGTAAAGCGGCTTGTTGTACTTGGCCTTGAGGCGCCCCATCTCGTCGTTGATGATGCCGGCCTGCACGGGGCTGCCGCCGGGGGAGTTGATCAGCAGCACCACGGCGCGCGAACCCGAATCCTCGAAGGCGCTGCGCATGGCCGCCACGATGAGTTCGGCGCTGGCATTGGCGCCCGAGGCGATCTCGCCCTTGATCTCCACGACGGCCGTATGCGGAGAAGAGCTGGTGGTCGTGCTCACTTCCTTGAAAAAGAGCATCCACAGCGCCAGCAGAATCACCAGCACCCACAGCAGCCGCCCCCAGAAGCGCCAGCGGCGCGCGGCGCGCTGCTCCTTGATGGTGGCGAACACCAGCTTTTCCAGCACCTCGCGCTCCCAGCCGGAGTTGGCAGCCGCCGCTGCGGATGCGGGCGCGGGTGCCGCCGAGGCTTGGGACCACAGATCCGCTCCCGGCGTCATCGAAGCGCCGGGGCCATGGCCGTCCGGTGTGTTGGGTGCACTCATCTCAAAATTCCAGGGGTTTCAATTGGGGTCCAGTATGCCAGCGCACCATGCCGCCGCTTTCGCTGAGCTCGATTTTCACCAGGCCACCGCGGCAGGGACCGCCCAGGCAGGCCCCCGAATCGGGCGCATAGGCGGCGCCATGGGTGGAGCACAGCAGCCAGTTGCCGCTATCGTCGAAGAACTGCCCCTCCTGGTAGTCCATTTCCATGGGTACATGGGTGCAGCGGTTCAGGTAGGCATGAGGCCGGCCTTCATAACGTATGGCAAAGGCCCGCGCCACCTGGCCGGCATAGAGCACGCCGAAGGCGTGGGCGCGGCCGCCCTCCACCAGGGCACTGCCGGGGCACAGATCGATGGCTTCGCTGCTGAACTCGATCATGGCCTGGTTCAAACGTTGTCCAGCAGCCAGCGATGCAGTTCAGCCACCGATTCCGCGACAAACAGCGGCCCCAGGGCGGCGAACTGGTCCGGCGCATGCGCGCCGTAGGACACGCCCACCGCAGCGCAGCCCGCGTTCACAGCCATTTGCAGGTCATGCGTGGTGTCGCCGATCATGAGCACGCGCTCGGGCTCCACGCCGAATTCGGCCATCAGCTCCTGCAGCATCAGCGGACTGGGTTTGCCGGCCGTCTCGTCGGCCGTGCGCGAGCCGTCGAACATGCCGCGCAGCTGCGCGTCCTGGAACGCATGGTTCAGACCCATCCGGCTCTTGCCCGTCGCCACCGCCAGCCAGTGGCCGCGCGCGCGCAGGTCCGCAAGCAGGGACAGGATGCCCGGAAACAGACAGATATCGTCCTGGTGCTTGAAGAAGTGGTAGCGATAGCGCTTGCCCAGCTCGGCATGCTTTTCAGGCGGAACGTCGGGAGCCGCATAGGCCAGCGCCTGCATCAGCGCCATGCCGATCACATAGGAAGCCTGTTCATCGCTGGGCACGGTGCCGCCGACATCGCGCACGGCCTCCTGGATGCTGCGGCTGATGATGGCCGTGGAGTCGACCACCGTGCCATCCCAGTCAAACGCGATCAAATCGAAGCGGCGCGGGCGCCGGGTGCTGTCTTTATCCATAACTAAGGAGCTCATGCGATCTTTCAGGCCAGGAAATCGGCCAGCTCCCGCGGCAGTTCGGCCCTGAGTTCCAGGCGCTCGCCGCTGGCGGGGTGCATGAACTGTAACCGCCAGGCATGCAGAAACATGCGCTTGAGCCCCTGCTTTTGGACACGGCGGTTGAGATCGAAATCACCATATTTGTCGTCGCCGACTATGGGGTGCCCCTGCGACGACAGGTGCACGCGGATCTGGTGCGTGCGGCCGGTCTTGATCGTGACTTCCAGCAGGCTCATGGCCGGCAGGCCCTGCAGCGGACGCGGCGCCATCAGCTGGCGCACCCTGACCAGGGTGATGGAGCGCATGCCATCGGGATCATCGACCGTGGTCACGCGCACGCGGCGCTCGCCGTCGGCCTGCAGATATTTGTGCAGCGGCAGGTCGATCACCTTCTTGTTGGCAGGCCATGTGCCCTGGACCAGGGCCAGGTAGGTCTTGCCGGTCTCGCGCTCGCGAAACTGGTCCTGCAGATGGAGCAGGGCCGAGCGCTTCTTGGCCACCAGCAAAATGCCGGAAGTCTCGCGGTCCAGCCGGTGCACGAGTTCGAGAAAGCGCGCCTCGGGCCGGGCCTGGCGCAATTGCTCGATCACGCCGAAGCTGACGCCCGAGCCGCCATGCACGGCGACGCCCGCAGGCTTGTCGATGGCGATCATGGATTCGTCATCGAGCAATGCGGGAAACTCCTTGGCTGGCGCCGGGCGCTCGGCCTTCTCGGCCACCTTGTCGGAAATCCGCACGGGCGGCACGCGCACCATGTCGCCGCTCTGCACGCGCGTTTCCGCGCTGGCCCGGCCTTTGTTCACGCGCACTTCGCCGCTGCGAATGATGCGATAGACATGGGTCTTGGGCACGCCCTTGAGGTGGCGTAAAAGAAAATTGTCCAGACGCTGCCCCGCGGAATCGGCATCGACCTCGATCAGCCGCACGGAGACTGCGGCTTCATGCTGGGACCGGCTCTGCGCCGGTTTGCCCTCTATAATGTGTTTCACCTGTGCCGAAATAATTGCAAGTGGTTGATTCGCATGGAGTTTAGTCCAATCAGCCATTTTCTGCCGCACAGGCAGGTCGATGCCCGCCAGCTTTACACACACAAATTGCAGAAAGATGAACTGCAAAAGTCGGTGAAATGCTGGCAAAGGCTGACAAATCGAAACACTGATACGGAATCTATCGCCGGTAGTTGCAGCAAGGCCTGGCGCCACCGACTGCCGGTAGTCAAAGCGAGCATGTGGATCTTTTGGACATGGATGACCGAACTGTGGAACAGCGCGATGTCTGCTCCCGGAGTTCGCCGCGCCCAAAAGCGACCACCCACCTCCTGCGCACGTGCCAAAGCTCCCGGGGTGACACCCTGGGTCCCGCGTTTGTCCGCACGTCCCCCCTCGCTCGTCCCCCGGCCTGTGCCATTGCGACTGACTTGAGAACAAGCCAGTCGCTCTACAGCACCCCGCAGATTCCCTTCCGTTTCGACACGTCCGCCCGGCATCTCGGCTCCCCTGAGAGCCTGTCTTTGATTACCAGTCAAAGGCACGTCGGTCGATGGCATGTGGCCGCAGACCGGCGTGCCCTAAAAACGATTAAAGGAAACGCATCATGAAACGGATGCTGATTAACGCAACACAGTCCGAAGAACGCCGCCTGGCCATTGTGGATGGCCAGAAGCTGCTGGACTACGAGATCGAGATCGAGGGCCGCGAACAGCGCAAGGGCAATATCTACAAGGCGGTCGTGACCCGCGTGGAGCCCTCCCTGGAAGCCTGCTTCGTGGACTACGGCGAAGACCGCCACGGCTTCCTGCCCTTCAAGGAAATCTCCAAGCAATACTTTGCCGAAGGCGTCTCGCCCAGCCAGGCCCGCATCAACGACGTGATCCGGGAAGGCCAGGAGCTGATCGTCCAGGTCGAGAAGGAAGAGCGCGGCAACAAGGGCGCGGCCCTGACCACCTTCATCTCGCTGGCCGGCCGCTACGTGGTGCTGATGCCCAACAACCCGCGCGGCGGCGGCGTCTCTCGCCGCATCGAGGGCGAGGACCGTGCCGAGCTCAAGGAGGCCATGGACCAGCTCGAGTATCCCAAGGGCATGTCCATCATCGCGCGCACCGCCGGCATCGGCCGCACCGCGCCCGAGCTGCAGTGGGACCTGAACTACCTGCTCAAGCTGTGGAGTGCCATCGACGGCGCCGCCAAGGGCGCCAAGGGCGCCTTCCTGATCTACCAGGAATCGAGCCTGGTGATCCGCGCCATCCGCGACTACTTCAACAGCGACATCGGCGACATCCTGATCGACACCGACGACATCTACGAGCAGGCGCAGCAGTTCATGGCGCACGTCATGCCCGAGCATGCCGCCCGCGTCAAGCGCTACCGCGATGACGCTCCGCTGTTCTCGCGCTTCCAGATCGAGCATCAGATCGAATCGGCCTACTCGCGCACCGTGACCCTGCCCTCGGGCGGCGCCATCGTGATCGACCATACCGAAGCCCTGGTGTCCGTGGACGTGAACTCGGCCCGCGCCATCAAGGGCGGCGACATCGAGGAAACCGCGACCCGCACCAACCTGGAAGCCGCCGACGAAGTGGCACGCCAGATGCGCCTGCGCGACCTGGGCGGCCTGATCGTGATCGACTTCATCGACATGGAGGAGAGCAAGAACCGCCGCGAGGTGGAAAACCGCCTGCGCGACGCGCTGCGCCAGGACCGCGCGCGCGTGCAGTTCGGCACCATCAGCAAGTTCGGCCTCATGGAGATGAGCCGCCAGCGCCTCAAGCCCGCCCTGAGCGAAGGCGCCCACATCAACTGCCCGCGCTGCGGCGGTTCCGGCCACATCCGCGACACGGAAAGCTCGGCGCTGCAGATCCTGCGCATCATCCAGGAAGAGTCCATGAAGGACAACACGGCCGCCGTGCACTGCCAGGTGCCCGTGGAGGTGGCGTCCTTCCTGCTCAACGAGAAGCGCGGCGAGATCACCAAGATCGAGCTCAAGCAGCGCGTCAACGTGATCATGGTGCCCAACAAGTCCATGGACACGCCGCACTACAAGCTCGAGCGCCTCAAGCACGACGATGTGCGCCTGGAATCCATGGAATCCAGCTACAAGCTGGCCGACGAAGTGGAGGACACCACCACCGTCACGCGCCGCTCGCAGGAGCCCACCAACAAGCAGACGCCCGTGATCAAGGGCGTGCTGCCCGACGCCCCGGCGCCGGTGGCCGAGCCCCGTCCGCCCCGTGCCTCCAGCCAGCCGATCCCCCAGGCCGCTGCGCCGACACCTGCCGCCGCCCGCCCCGTGGCGCGCGAGCAGGGCTTCTTCGCCTGGCTCAAGAACCTGTTCGGCTTCGGCACGCCGGCCCCCGTGGCCGCTCCGCAGCCGGTGGCGGGAACTCAAGCCCGTGAAAACCGCGAAGGCCGCCGTGGCGACCGCAACGAGCGCTCCGAAGGCCGCCGCCGCAACGGTGAACGCAATGGCGAGCGCAACGAGCGTGGCGATCGCAACAACGCCGAGCGCGGCGAACGCCAGGACCGCAACCGCCGCGGCGGAGCCGGCCGCGATGCCGAGGCGCAGCGCCAGGACCGTCCGGAGCGCGGTGAACGTGGCGAACGCAGCAGCGAACGCGGTGGCGAGCGCAACGAGCGCGGCAGCAACCGCCGTGGCGGCGAGCGCAATGAGCGCCGCGACGACCGCCGCGAGCCGGTGGCCGAATCCGCGCTGAATGCCGGTGAAGAGCTCAACGTGCAGGCCGGCGAAGGCCGCGGCGAACGCAACCGCCCGGAGCGTGGCGAAGGCCGCCGCGAACGCCAGCAGGAGCGTCAGGAGCGCCAGCCCCGCCCCGCCGCCGAGCAGCAACCCGCCCAGCAGCTGGTCGACGAGACGGCAGCGAATGCAGGCAATGCGCAGCCCGGCGATGCCGCTGCTGAAGGCGAGCAATCGCGCGAACCGCGCCAGCGCCGCTCCCGTGATCGCTACGGTCGCGACCGCCGCGACCGTGCCGAGCGTGGCGACCAAGCCCCCCGCGACGGCGATGTGCCGGCCGGTCTGGCTCCCGAGCAAGGCGAGCAAGCCGCAGCCGCGATGGACGCTGTCGCCGTGGATGCCGGCGCCGTGGATGCTGCCGCAGCCCAGGAGCAGCCGGCACGCCGCAGCTACTTCGATGCGGCATCGGCTCAACCCGCCGCCGCACCTGCGCAAGAAGCCATCGAGGTGCCAGCACCCGTGCCCGCTCCCGTAGCCCAGGCGCAAGCCGCTGAGGTTGCCGACGCACCTGCCCCGGCTGCCGAGCCCGCCGTGGTGGCCGAGCAGGCTCCCGCCGCTGCGGTGGTGGTGGAGGCACCGGCCAAGCCTGTGGCTGCCGCGGCCTATGCACTGCCGATGGCGCAGCTGCAATCGCTGGCAACGGCCTCGGGCCTGCAGTGGATCAACTCCGATCCCGAAAAGATCGCGACAGTGCAGGCAGCCATTGCGGCCGAGCCCAAGCCCGTGCATATTCCGCGCGAACGGCCCCCGGTGGTCGTGCTCGATGAAGGCCCCCTGGTCCTGGTCGAGACCCGCAAGGACCTGAGCCGCATGCAACTGCCGTTCGAGCAGGCTGCCGCAGCCCAGTAACACCGAGCTGCCATAACGGGGCCAATGGCCTTGCCCAGCCGCGGGCAAGACTTTTGGCCCCGTTTTTCTTCAAGCTACACCGCCATGCTGTTCCTGATCTCCCCCGCCAAGTCCCTGGACTACGAAACGCCGCTGCCCAAGGATTTGCCGCATACCCTGCCCGTCTTCAAGAAGCAGCCGCTGGAGCTGATAGAGGTGCTGCGCGGCAAATCGCCGCAGGAGCTTTCCGAGCTCATGAGCATCAGCGACAAGCTGGCCGTGCTCAACGTGGCGCGCTACGAGGCCTTCAGCGCCCGCTTCACCGCAGGCAACGCGCGCCAGGCCGTGCTGGCCTTCAACGGCGACGTTTACGAAGGGCTGGACGCGCATTCGCTCAAGCCCAGGGAGCTGGAATGGGCCCAGGAACACGTGGCAATCCTCAGCGGCCTGTACGGCGTGCTGCGGCCCCTGGACTGGCTGCAGCCCTACCGCCTGGAAATGGGCACCCGCCTGGCCACGGACAAGGGCGGCAATCTCTACCAGTTCTGGGGCTCGCAGATCGCCGACTACCTCAACGAGCGCAGCGAGGCCCAGCCCGAGGCAGAACGCGTGGTGGTCAACCTGGCTTCGCAGGAATACTTCAAGTCCGTGGACCTCAAGGCGCTCAAGCCTCCCGTGGTGGAATGCGTGTTCGAGGACTTCAAGGGCGGCCGGTACAAGATCATCAGCTTCTACGCCAAGCGCGCACGCGGCCTCATGGTGCGCTGGGCCGTGCAGCACAAGGCCAGGCGCGTGGCCGACCTGCGCAAGTTCGACCTGGACGGTTACGCCCATGCCGCGGCGGTTTCCACGCCAGAGCGCCTGGTGTTCCGCCGCAAAGTGGCAGATTGATACGCCCCAAGTTTGAGTTTCTGCGGCACGCGCACTAGCATCAGGGCATGAGCTCCTCCATCAACGCGGCCCCTTCCGTTCCCGCGGGCCTGACGCCCGAGCTGATGCAATGGGTGCAGAGCCAGAGCGCTGCCGGCGTGCCGCTGCCGGCCCTGCTGCAATCCATGCGCGATGTGGGCTGGCGCGAGAACCTGGCACGCCGCGCGCTGGGCCTGCCCGAAGAGGGCGAGCTGCCGCCGCCCTTCATCTCGGCCAGGCCGCACGGCCTCCTGGTCGACAGCCAGAATGCCGGCGTGCCCGAACCCGACCTGCAGGCCGATCCCTGCTGCATCCGCGTGGACGGCCACGAAGTCCACGTGCTGATGAGCCTGCGCAATCCACGCATCGTGGTCTTCGGCAATCTGCTCACGGCGCAGGAATGCGAGGCCATCATCGAGGCCGCGCGCCCGCGCATGCTGCGCTCGCTCACGGTGGACAACCAGAGCGGCGGCGAAGCGGTCAACGACGACCGCACCAGCCACGGCATGTTCTTCCAGCGCGGCGAAAACGATGTGGTGCGCAAGCTGGAGAAGCGCATCGCCCGCCTGCTGAACTGGCCCGTGGAGAACGGCGAAGGCCTGCAGGTGCTGCACTACCACCCCGGGGCCGAGTACAAGCCCCACCACGATTACTTCGCGCCGGGCGAACCGGGCACGCCCACCATCCTCAAGCGCGGCGGCCAGCGCGTGGGCACCCTGGTCATGTACCTGAACGAGCCCTTGCGCGGCGGCGGCACCACCTTCCCCGAGGTACCGCTGCAGGTCATGCCGCGCCGCGGCAATGCCGTGTTCTTCAGCTACGACCGGCCCGATCCCGCCACGCGCACACTGCACAGCGGCGCCCCGGTGCAGGAGGGCGAGAAGTGGATCGCCACCAAGTGGCTGCGCGAGCGCGAATTCAGATAAAACCCTCTCAAACCCAATACGGACCTGCACCAGCAGCCCCTGTTTTGCCAGACCTTCACCTTTTGCACCATGAACACTCCTGAGCAATCCCTGCTGGGCAAGGCCTCGGCCTATGTCGATCGGTACGACGCCTCCCTGCTTTTCCCGCTGCCGCGCCTGGCCAAGCGCGAGGAAATCGGCGCCGGGGCCAACCCGCCCTTCTTCGGCGCCGACCTCTGGACCGCCTTCGAGCTGTCCTGGCTCAATCTGCGCGGCAAGCCCCAGGTGGCGCTGGCGCACTTCACCATTCCCTGCGAGACGCCCAATCTCATCGAGAGCAAGTCCTTCAAGCTCTACCTCAACAGCTTCAACAACAGCCGCTTTGCCGACGCCGGCGAGGTACAGGCGCGGCTGCGCGCCGACCTCTCCGAAGCCGTGTGGCGCGGCAGCGAGCACACGGGCAGCGTGGGCGTGCAGCTGGTGGGCACGGACCGCTTCGATCAGCAGCAGGTGCACGAACTCGACGGCCTGCTGCTGGATCGCCTGGACATCGAATGCACGCACTACACGCCCGCACCGCAGCTGCTGCGGGCCGACCAGGACGAAACTCCCGTCACCGAGACCCTGGTCAGCCATCTGCTCAAGAGCAACTGCCTGGTCACGGGCCAGCCCGACTGGGGCAGCGTCCAGATCCGCTACAGCGGCGCGCCCATGGACCAGGAAGGCCTGCTGCAGTACCTGGTGAGCTTTCGCAACCACAACGAATTCCACGAACAGTGCGTGGAGCGCATCTTCATGGACGTCTGGACGCGCTGCCAGCCCACCAAGCTGGCTGTCTACGCCCGCTACACCCGCCGCGGCGGGCTGGACATCAACCCCTACCGGACCAGCCACCCCGGCGCCCTGCCACCCAACGTGCGCACCGCCCGCCAATAACCTCCTGCGCGGCCACTGCCCATTGCTGAAAACCGGCAGAGCCCAACCCAGAGGCACCAAGCAAGAGCCGCCTCGCAGCGAGGGTGCCGTCCCCCTCGGGGGGAAGCCGCGCAGCGGCTCAGGGGGTCATTTCCACGGCCAGTCATCCTGCGCCAGCAGGGCCTCGGCATGGTTCAGGTCCTGCTTGCGCAGCCACAGGCCGTGCGGGCCCTGGCGCAGCTTCTCCACTTCGGCGCGGCTCCACATCCGCGGAACGATGAGCTGGCGTGCCGGCGCCTGCGGTGTTGCAGCGTCCTGCGCAGGCCTTTCGGCCTCGCGCCAGTGCAGGCCCTGCGCGTCCCAGTCCAGCAGCAGCGGCATCCAGGCCTGCAGGCTCAGGCTGCGCACTTCCTTTTCCACCGGATTGATCCAGTGCAGCTTCCATTCACTGGACTGGTCATTTGAGCCGCCGATCCATTCCAGCGTCACCCAGCCCTCGCCTGCGGGATGGGGGCAGGCACTGGGTCCGGTGCCGCACAGCACGGTGCCACTGCGCGTCACGCAGACGCCGTCGAAGCGCGGGGTCCCGGGCTCCCAGCCGTGGTTGACGCGCATGTGCACGCCGCCCCACCACCACAGCGCATCGCCGCGCGCGGGGTCGCGCCAGACATAGTCGCCATCGGCGCACGGGTGCTGGATCTGGCCCACTTCGCGCCAGCGCGGCAGCAGCCGCCAGCGCCCCTGCGCATCGGGCGCGATATGGCGGATGGCGTACAGCGGCGACCAGCCGGGCCGCCCCAGATGGCTGGTCGATACCGAGTGCAGGGGCCAGCGCCACGAGGCCGTGCCCTCCTTCCTGTCCTTGTCGGCCAGGCAGGCCGTCAAGGCCACCAGGCCCACGCGCACCGCGGGGCCGCCGTTGCGGCCGGGCACGGGAATCAGGCTCGCCACGGGCCAGGGCAGGTCCAGGTTCTGCAGGCGCTCGCCGTCCCAGACCTGCACCGCACCGCTGCCGCCGCGCTCGGGGGCCTTGCCATGCGGCATGAGCACGGCATGGCGGCCCAGCACCACCACATGCTCCAGCGCCCAGTTGCCCGCCAGATGGCGTTCGCCCCATTGCAGGCTGTAGGCCGCGGTTTCGCCCGGCTCGTCCAGCGCGCTCCTGCGCAGCGTCCAGGTCAGGCGCTGGCCGGCCACGGGCTCGCTGCAGGCGCGCCATTGCTCGGGCTGCAGAGGATCGCGCAGCCAGGTGAAGGTGGTGCGCGGCATGGTTGCCAGCCTCACCTGCCCGTCCTTGCCGTGGCCGGCGCAAGCTTCGATGTCGCCGGCCGCGCAGCGCAGGTTCACGCCATCGTGCAGGCGCTCGGTCTCGGGTGTATCCAGCTGCACGCGCTGCGCCACCACCGAGCCCTCCCAGCCCAGCACGGAAAGCGGCTTGGCCCCCTCTTTTCCTGCTTCCTGCTTCGGCCCGGGGAAATACAGGCTCACGCTCCAGCTCTTGCGGTCTGCCGGCATGGTCTCGGGCCATTGCTGCCAGCCGCGCTCCACGCTCCAGACCGCCAGGCGCAGCCGGGGGTGCTCTTGCCCATCATCGGCCGGACAGGCATACAGGGCAAAGGCCTGTCCGTCCTCGCGCCAGGCCAGATGGGCGTCATCACCCACCACCCAGGGCTGGGCCTTGCCGTCGATCATCAGCTGCCAGTTCGGACACTGCAATGGCTCCAGCGGGTGGCGCAGATGGCGCAGCGTGGCTGGCCAGTGGCGCTCCAGCGTCAGTTGGGGCACGGCCGGTTCAGGTGCGGCCGGCCCTGGTGCCTGCTGAGGCGCCGGTTTGGTTGCGGCCTCGGCTTGGGCGGCCGGGGACGGCGTCAGTGCCGGCGGGCTGGCGGCCATCTGCGGCGGCACCGATTCAAGCGGCATCCACAGATCGCGGACCGCCACCAGGGGCTGGGCCGGGCTGGCCACATGCTCGCCGAGCCAGGCCTCGAAGCTGGCGTCCGACAGCACCACGTGCTCGTCGTCGGCCAGCCCGCTTTCGTTGATCGTCTCTCCGCTCCAGCGCGGCAGGCGCCAGTGCACACTTTCCAGCGCCTGCGCCTGCACGGGGCCGAGCAGCCAGCTGCGGCGGGACTTGCGATCCACCAGATGGGCGGTTCCGGATTCGTGGAAGCCGGTGTGCAGCCAGCGCCCGTCGAACGAAGCATGCATGTCCGACTCCCAGACAAAGGGCAGGTAGACGCCATCCGCGCACATGACGTCCCCATAGACGGGGCCGCCCATGCTGCGCTCGCCCTGAACGCGAAAGTCCACGTCCTTGGGCTCTGCAGCCGCTTGCACAGCCTTTTCGGCGGGCGCCGCCGGCTCCTGATCCGAAAGCCGCTGCCCGGGCCCGGCCTTACCCGGCTCTTCCTGCCCATCCGGCCGCACACCGGCATTGCGCACATCCTGCATATGCCTCAACAACCAGCCCAGCGCACATAAAGCCAGCACGGCAATGGCCGTCAGGATCAGCAAGATGTTCATGTTGCAATCGTAACCAAGAGCAAACAGAATTGGGCGCCCGCCCGGGCATCAAAAAAGCAGCCGGAAACCGGCTGCCTGCGGCGCTGGGCGGGAGCGCCCTGGCCTGCCTGAAAGCGCTACAGATGGAAGACGTCCACCGAGCGCTCCAGTGTCTTGGCACTCAGGCGCAGTGAATCGGCCGCGCCGGTGGACTGCTCCACCAGGGTCGCGTTCTGCTGCGTGACCAAATCCAGCTGGGCCACGGCTTGGTTGACCTGGACAATGCCTGCCGACTGCTCGCGCGTGGCAATGCTGATCTGGTGCACCAGGGCGCTGACGCGGTCCACCGCATCGACCATGCCGTTGAGGGTGTCGCCAGCGGCACGCATGCGCGCATTGCCTTCGTTGATGCCGTCCACGGTGCGCGTGATCAGTCCGCTGATTTCCTTGGCGGCCGTGGCGCTGCGCTGTGCTAGCGCACGCACCTCGCCCGCCACGACGGCAAAGCCCCGGCCTTGCTCGCCGGCGCGCGCGGCCTCCACCGCGGCATTCAGCGCCAGCAGATTGGTCTGGAAGGCAATGCTTTCGATCACGCCGATGATCTCGCTCATGCGCGTGGAGGAGCCGCGGATATGCTCCATGGCCGCGCCCACCTCGCTGATGGCGGCGCCGCTGCGGCTGACCACCTGCTTGCTCTGGTCGCTTTCCCGGGCCATGTGCTGGGCCGTGTCGGCGGTCTGTGCCACCGTGCCCGAAATCTCTTCCATGGAGGCGGCGGTCTGCTGCAGATTGCTCGACTGTGACTCGGTGCGGCTGGCCAGGTCGAAGCTGCTCTGCGCGATTTCATGGGCCGTGTTGCCGAAGCTGCGCACCTCGTTGCGCACATCGCCCACCACCGCCCGCAGATTGCTCTGGATCTGCTGCAGGCGCTGCATCAGCATTCCCATGGTGCCGCTGTAGTTCTGGCTGGAGCCCGTGCTCAGATTGCAGCTGGCGATGTCGGCTGCAAAGCGGCTGGCCTCTTCCAGGCCCGAGACGCAGCGGCGCTCGAAGCGCCACAGCACCCAGGCCCCGCCCAGCACCAGCGCCGCCAGCCGCGTGCCCCAGGCCACAGCCCCCTGCCAGCCCAGCAGATCGGGCAGCATGGCGGCCAAGGCCAGCATGGCCAACAGCAGGGCCATGCGGGCCACCAGGCCCACATCCTGGCGCGCATCCCACCAGCCCATCACGCCCAGGCGGCGCAGCTCGCCGCCACGCAGGCGGAAAGTGGGACGGCCTTTGTCTGCTTCGCTGCGCATGCGCTGGTACAGGGCTTCGGCCGCCTCGATCTCGTGGGGCTCGGGCTTGGTGCGCACGGACAGATAGCCGCTGGGCTTGCCGCCTTCCATGATGGGGGTGACGTTGGCGCGCACCCAGTAGTGGTCGCCGTTCTTGCGGCGGTTCTTGACCAGCGCCGTCCACGGATAGCCGTGGGCGATGGTGCGCCACAGGTCCTTGAAGGCGGCTGCGGGCATGTCGGGATGGCGGATCAGATTGTGCGGCTGGCCTATCAGCTCCTCATAGGAGTAGCCGCTCACACGCACGAAAGCCGGGTTGCAGTGCGTCATCTCGCCCTTGGTGTTGGTGGTGGACACCAGCAGCTCGTCACTCGGATAGTCATGGTTGCGCTGGGTCACCGGCAGATTCTGGCGCATGTAAGTCCTCCTCGATTCGTTTGTTGCTCTTGTGAGGCACTGAATGCACCGGGACGTTACCCCATCAATCAGATACACAATTTCACATTTCCGTCATCATCGCATACGGCAATTGCCGTAGTGGCCTAGTCAGAACAGCGAGGCCGTATAGGGGTCGGCGTCATGTTCGGACGCCGGGGACGCAGGCTTGAGCAGCAGCTCGCGCGCCAGCGGATCGCCGGCTGCGGCCAGCCATTCCCGCGTGCGCACCAGGCCGCCGACCCGCACGCCCAGCAGACGCAGCCGCTTGGTCAGCGGCACGCGCTTGAGGCACTGGCCCGCGGCCTGGCGCAGCGACGCCGCGTCGTCCACGGGCAGCTGCAGGGAATGGTCGCGCGTGGCGATCTTGAAATCGTCATAGCGCAGCTTGATGCCCACGGTGCGCCCCATATAGCCCTTGCGCTGCAAGTCCCCGGCCAGCCGCTCGCAGAGATCGGTGAAGATGGCCCCGAGCTCGCGCTTGTCGCGCACGGCATGCAGGTCGCGGTCGAAGGTGGTCTCGCGGCTCATGGAGACAGGCTCGCTTTGCGTCACCACCGGCTTGTCGTCCCGGCCCCAGGCCGCGGCGTGCAGCCAGGCGCCGTAGGACTTGCCGAAGTGCTGCACCAGCCAGGGCAGGCTTTGCGCCGCCACCTGGCCCAGCGTCTCCATGCCCAGGCCCTTGAGCTTGACGTCGGCCTTGGGGCCTATGCCGTTGAGCTTGCGGCAGGCCAGCGGCCAGATCAGCGTCTGCAGGTCCTCGGGCTGGACGATGGAGATGCCGCCCGGCTTGTTGAACTCGCTGGCCATCTTGGCCAGCAGCTTGTTGGGCGCCACGCCCACCGAGCAGGTCAGGCCCGTGGCCTCGAAGATGGATTTCTGGATCCGGCGCGCCAGCACGCGGCCGCCCTCGCGCTGACCGCCCGGCGCCTCGGTGAAGTCGATATAGACCTCATCCACGCCGCGGTTCTCCATGACCGGCGCAATGGACAGGATCACGTCCTTGAAGGCCTTGGAAAAGCGCCGGTACTCGGCAAAGTCCACGGGCAGCAGAATGGCCTGGGGGCACAGCCTGGCGGCCTTCATGAGCCCCATGGCCGAGCCCACGCCGAACTGGCGGGCCGGATAGGTGGCCGTGGTGATGACGCCGCGCCCCACATAGTCCCTGAGCCGCGGGAATTCGGCCACGGGAATCGCGTGCAGCGGCAGATCCGCGTGGCGCGCCAGCAACTCGTCGTCCGGCGCGCGGCGGCTGCCGCCGATCACCACGGGCAGGCCCTGGAGCTGGGGGTAGCGCAGCAGCTCCACGGACGCGTAGAAAGCGTCCATGTCCAGATGGGCAATGCGGCGCGGCAGCACCGGCCGGGCGAGAGAAGATTCCGTCACAGGCCGCTATTGTGCCAATGGCCGGAGGTGACAACGGCGGCGCCCGCCCAGCCGCCGAGCACCTACCACTATCGATTTCATGGATTTTCTGCGGCACGGCACGGTCGACCCGGGCCCGACAGCCATCGCCGACGCCCATGGCCAAGGCGCCTGGAACTGCCGAAAACCCGTATATCCAGCGCCTGAAGATGTCCCTACATTCGGCCTCCAGGCTCTCAGCCCGGTGATGCCGAGAGAGACTGCAGCGCGCTACTGGCCGCATGCAGCGCCGAAGGAGCAACCGCCCCGGAAACTCTCAGGCAAAAGGATCGGCATCACTTGTTTCATCACTCTGAAGAATGTCTGAACCGCCCCGGGTTTCGTGGAGGCTGTTTGGTTTAAGTCAGGCCACCACCGTGGAGACCTGACTGGCGAGATGCCGGTAGTAGTTTGCCTCAGCTTGTGCCGGAGG
>NZ_BMEU01000038.1 GCF_014637085.1 Comamonas phosphati
GTGCGCAACTTTCTGGGTGCCATTCACTTGGCCGCTGCCATGGTTTGGCTCAATTGAGCACCATGGCCTGGGAATGAACTCGGACATCGATTGATGACACGCCCTAGGCTGCCAGGGCCGGCAGCCAGATACGGGCCATGAGCCCGGGGTGCTGGTTGTGGAAGCTGAGCCTGCCGCCATGCAGCTGCACGATGGCCTGCACGCTGGCCAGGCCCAGCCCATAGCCCTGCCGGTCCGAGTCCGCGCGGTAAAAGCGCGTGGTCATGTGCTCCATGGTCTGCGGGTCCACGCCCTGCCCCTTGTCCTGCACGGTGATTTCCACGCCCCAGGCCCCTTCGGCCCCATGCTCGGGCGCCATGCCCACACGCAGCAGCACGTCGCCGCCGTGCTCGCTGTCGGGTACGGCGCCGTACTTGATGGCGTTGTCCACCAGGTTGGCCACGGCGCTGGCGATCAGGTCGCCGTCGCCCAGGGCCACGGGCTCGCCCTGGGTGTCGAGCCGCATGATGCCGCCGCTGTCTTCCACCAGGGGCTCGTAGAACTCCAGCACGTCGATGAGCAGGGCCTTGAGGTCTACCGGTGCGAAGTTCTTGCGGCTGGCGCCGCTCTCCACTTCGGCGATCTGCAGCAGCTTGTCGAACACCACGCCCAGCTCGGCCACCTCCTGCGCCACCGCGGCCAGCGTGGCCGACTGCTCTGCCACCGGCGCCTGCTGGGCATTGCGCAGCCGCAGCAGAATGCGCGTGAGCGGCGTGCGCAGATTGTGCGCAATGGTGTTGGAAACGTGGCGTATGCCTTCCATCAGCTGCTCAAGGCGGTCGAGCATGCTGTTGATGTCCTTGTTAAGCAGCGTGAACTCGTCCTCGCGCCCGCTGGTGGGAATGCGCTGGCGCAGGTCGCCGGCGGCCACGCGGGCCATGGTGCTGCGGATGTCGACGGCGCGCTCGTCCACCACGCGGCGGAACACCAGCGCGCCCACCAAGGCCATGGCCAGGGCCGCCAGCGCGGCCAGCAGGCTGGCCTGGCCGAACAGGTCTTCCATGTCGCGCTGCAGCTGCATGTCGCTGCCCACGGCCAGCAGGTCGCCGTTGTGCAGCTCGGCCACGCCCACGCGGCCCGTCACCACCTTGCCGGCGCGCATGACCTTGAGCTCGCGCACGCCCATGGTGGTCAGGCGCCGGGTCCGCAGCAGGTCGGCGTTGCCGACGATGGGCGTGCCGTCCGATTGCATCAGGATGATGATTTCCGTATCGGTGTCCACGCCGTCGCGCAGCGTCTGGTGGATTTCGTTTTCCAGCGCCGCCGGGCCGTATTTGGTCGAGTGCTCCATGAGGCGGCGCAGGTGGATTTCCGCCTGCTTGTCGAGCCGGGCGCGCACCACGCCCACGGTCTGCACGTAGAACACCGACAGCACGATGCACATGGTCAGCACCATGAGGCCGCCGTAGCTCAGCGCCAGCCTGAAGGCCAGCGAGCTCCAGGGTTTGGCCGTCGCCATCACGCCACCTCGGGCAGGTCCTGCGGTCTGTCGGAGAGGCTGTAGCCCACGCCGCGCACCGTCTGGATCAGCGCCGGCTCGAAGCCCTTGTCCACCTTGCCGCGCAGGCGGCTGATGTGCACGTCGATGACATTGGTCTGCGGATCGAAGCGATAGTCCCAGACCGATTCCAGCAGCATGGTGCGCGTGACGATCTGGTGGGCATGCTGCATGAGAAAGGCCAGCAGGCGGAATTCGCGCGGCTGCAGCGTCAGCGCCACGCCGGCGCGCTCGGCACTGCGCGTGATCAGGTTGACGCGCAGATCGGCCACGCGCATCTCGCGTGCCGGGGCCGGGATCTGCGCGCGCCGCACCAGGGCCTCCAGCCGGGCCGACAGCTCGGAAAACGCAAAGGGCTTGGTCAGGTAGTCGTCGCAGCCGGCCTTGAGGCCGCGCACGCGCTCGTCCGTGGCCGACAAGGCGCTGAGCACCAGCACCGGCGTCTGCTTGCCCACGGAGCGCAAGGTCTGCAGGATCTGCAGCCCGTCGAAGCCGCCCGGCAGCATGCGGTCCAGGATGATCACATCCCAGTTCTCGCCCACGGCCTGCGCAATGCCCTGCACGCCATCGGCACAGACGCTGACATGCGCGCCCTGCTGGCGCAGTCCTTCAGCGATATAGCGCGCGTTGAGCGCATCGTCTTCGATGATGAGGTAGCGGTACATGCGGAGTCTGTCTTTGCCCGGGGAAAGGCAGACACTATACGGCGCACCGGCTTGCGCTTCGGGTGCGGCCGGGGTCGCGGGAGATGGCGTGGGAACGCTCCCCATCTCCATGCTCCGCATCAGGGCCGGGTCTGCGGCAGATCGCCGCTGGCCAGGCGCACTTCCCATTCGGCGTCCAGCATGTCCTTGACCAGCTCCAGGTGCTCGAGGCGGTGCTCGGTGATGGAGCCCAGGGCATCGATCAGCTCCAGGATCGTGCCCTTGCCCAGCTGGTAGGCGTCCTGCGCCATCTGGTGCAGGGGCGCGATCTGCGCCAGCCCCTCCTTCTCGTATTCCCGCACGGCATGGCGGCGCAAGGCCAGCTGCTGCATGGCGCGCTGCAGCTCGCCCTGCGCGGCCAGCACGGCCGCGTCGCGGCGCAGCTCGGCCTGGTCGGCCTCCACCTTGGCGCGGTCGATCTGGCCCTGGCGGCGGTCGAACAGCGGGATTTCCATGTTCACGCCGACCTGGTTGTAGCTGCCGTCGAAGCGGTTGCGGATGCGGGCCACGCCCACCGTGGGCGTGGGCAGGGCCTCGCGCTGCTCCAGCGCAATCCTGTGCCGCGCCTGGTCCAGCTCGGCCTGGGCCGAGCGCAGGCTGGGCAGGCGCTGCTGGGCCATGTCCCAGAGGCTGTCGTAGCGCGGCCGCATGGCCTCGGCCGAGGCCTGCAGGCTGCCGGCCGCACGCGCCTGCCACTGCGGCAGGGCGGCAATGGTGGAGGCCTTGGCCATGGCGTCGACCAGCATCGCCTGGGCCTTGCTCACCTGCATGGACATCTGGGCCTGCTGCAGGTTCAGGCGCGCGCCGTCGTAGCGGCTGCGCGTGCCGGCCTCGATCTGGCCCTTGACGATGCGACCGGCCTTGTTGAGCTCGTCCTGCGCGCCCTGCCAGACCTTGAGACGCTGCTGGGCGATCAGCAGCTCGTTGAACGCATGGGCGGCATCGCCCATGGTGATGGCCGTGGCCAGGTCGGCGTTGGCGGCCGCGGCGATTTCGCCCTTGCGCGCATTCTCGATGCGCATGCCGCGCTGGCCGAAGATGGGCAGCGGCTGCTCTATGCCCCACTCCTTCTCGTCGCGCTTGTGGCTGTAGTGCACCGCGGGATTCGGGAAGGCCGCGGCGGTGCGGCTGTCGGCCTTGGCCAGGCCGATCTGCAGACGGTCCGCCGCCAGGTTGGGCTGGTTCTGCACCACCAGGCGCAGGTATTCCTCCAGCGTGACGGGTTGGACGGGAGCCGCGGCGCGCGTGGCCGTGGGCGCAGCGGCGGTCGGAACCTGTCCCCAGGCCGTTCCGCAGCACAGCGGGGCGGCGAGGGCCGCGGCCAGCGCCGTGGCCTTAATCATCTTGCGCGCTCTCATCGATTTCTTCCTGCGTCAACATATTCTTGGGGCCCAGCAGGGCGTACAGCACGGGCAGCAGCACCAGGGCCACCAGCGGCAGCACCACCATGCCGCCCACGATCACCGAGGCGAAAGGCTTTTGCGTCTCGCTGCCCACGCCCGTGGACAGCGCCATGGGCAGCAGGCCCAGCAGCGCCAGCAGGGCCACCAGCAAAATGGAGCGCATGCGCTCGGCCGTACCGGCGATCAGGGCCTGCATCAGCGGCATGCCCTGGCGGCGCAGCTCTTCCACAGCCGAGATCACCAGCAGGCCCGCCAGCGCCACCTGGCCCAGCAGGGCGATGAAGCCGATGGCGGCGCTGATGGACAGCTCGATATGCGCCAGATGCAGGGCCGCGATGCCGCCCACCATGGCAAACGGCGCGCACAGCAGGATGATGCCGGCGCTGCGCGCATGCCCCAGCGCGCTGAACAGCAGCGCATAGACGATGAGCAGCGACAGCGGCACCACCACCTTCAGGCGCCCCGCGGCGCGCTGCTGGTTTTCCCACTCGCCGCCCCAGACGGCCTGGTAGCCCTCGGGCAGCCTCACATGGGCCTTGAAGGTGGCCAGCGTGTCCTTGACCACGGAGCCTATGTCGCGCCCTTGCACGTTGAACTTGAGCGCCATGTAGCGCGCATTGCCCTCGCGGAAGATGGAGGAGTTGCCGATCTTGATGCTGACCGTGCCCACGGAATGCAGGGGCACGGAGCCGCCCGTACCGCCATCGTTTGGCAGCGCAATGGCGATGTTGCGGATGCGTTCCTCGTCCATGCGGTCCACATAGGGCAGGCGCACGCGCACCGGCACGGGGAATTCGCCCTCCCACAGCGTGGTGGCCACGTCGCCGGCCAGGGCCACGCCCAGGCTCTTCTGCGCGGTTTCCATGGCGATGCCCTGGCGTGCCAGCGCCTGGCGGTCGAACTCCACATGCACCTGGGGTGCCGGGGCATCGCGGTACAGGCCCAGGTCGACCACGCCGTCGATCTTGCCGACCAGGCTCACGGTCTGCTCCAGGACCGCGCGCAGCTTGGGGATCTCGGGGCCGAACACCTTGAGCACCACCTGGCCGCGCGCGCCCGAGGTGGATTCCTCCACGCTGTCGCGGATGGGCTGGGCGAAGTTGAAGGCCACGCCGGGGATCTCGCCCAGGGTGGCGCGCATCTGCTCGATCAGCGCGGGCTTGTCCAGCCCCTTGCGCCATTCGCCATGGGGCTTGAGGCGCACCAGCACCTTGGCCAGATTCAGGGTTTCGTTGTCCGTGCCGGATTCGGGGCGGCCCTGCTCGGTGGTGACCGAAATCACCTCGGGGAAGACCTTGAGGCGCAGGCGCACGTCGCGCAGCACTTCCTGGCCTTTTTGCAGCGAGATGGAAGCCGGCATCTGCACCAGCACATAGGCATCGCCTTCATCGAGCTCGGGCAGGAATTCCGTGCCCAGCCACTTGGCGGAAACGCCGGCGACCAGCAGCACCGCGGTAAAGGCCGCGATCACCATGAAACGCTTTCTGCCCGCGCCCAGCACGCCGGCAATCCAGTGCTGGTAGCCGTGCTCCGCGCGCTCGAAGACCTTGGGCTCCTCCACCATCACATGCTTGGGCTTGAGGAACAGCGCGCACAGCGCCGGCACCAGGCCCATGGCAAAGACCAGCGCGCCCAGCAGCGCGAAGCTGTAGGTCATGGCCAGCGGGCGGAAGATGCGGCCCTCGATGCTTTGCAGCGAGAAGACGGGGATCAGCGCCGCGATCACGATGGCCATGGCGAACAGCGTGGGCTTGGCCACGGCCACGGCCGATTCCACGATGATGTGGCGCATGTCGTTGGCGCTCGTAGGCCGGCGCTGGCGCGCATTGCGGATGATGTTCTCGGCCAGCACCACGGCGCCGTCCACCATGATGCCGAAGTCGATGGCGCCCATGGAGATCAGGTTGGCCGGCATGCCCAGCCAGTGCAGGCCGATGAAGGCCACCAGCAGCGACAGCGGAATCACCGTGGCCACGATCAGCGAGCCGCGCAGGCTGCGCAGGAACAGCCACAGCAGGCCCACGATCAGGGTGGCGCCGAACAGCAGGTTGTGCTGCACGGTCTTGAGCGTGTGGCCCACGAGGTCGGAGCGGTCGTAGTTGACGACCATCTTCATGCCTTCGGGCAGGCCGCCGCTGTTGAGCTCATCGACCTTGGCGTGGATGTTGTCGAGCACCACGGACGGGTTCTCGCCGCGCTTGAGCAGCACGATGCCCTGCACCACGTCGTCATGCTCGTCCATGCCCACCGAACCCTGGCGCGGCGTATGCGACTGCACCACGCGCGCCACGTCGCCTATGGTCACGGGCGCCTTGCCGCGCATGGCCACCACCACTTCCTGCATTTCCTGCGGCGTGCGCAGCAGGCCGATGCCGCGGATGATCAGCGACTGCTCGCCGCGGCGCATCAGGCCGCCGCCCATGTTGCGGTTGGATTTGGCCAACGCCTCGCTCACATCGTCCAGCGACAGGCCCAGGCGGTAAAGCTTCTCGGGATCGACCTCGACGTGGAACTCCTTGACGAAGCCGCCTATGCTCACCACGTCGGCCACGCCCTGCACCTGCTTGAGCACGCGCACCACGCGCCACTCCTGCTCGGTGCGCAGCTGCGCCAGCGTGTGCCGGTCGCTTTGCAGGCGGTAGTAGAAGATCTTGCCCAGCGGGGTGTAGTCGGGCGCCATCTCGGGCGTGACGCCGTCGGGCAGGTTGGCCTGCGGCAGGCGCTGGGCGACCAGCGCGCGCGCCGTGAAGCTCTGGGCCTCGTCGTTGAAGACGAGGTTGATCATGGACAGGCCGAAATAGCTTTCCGAACGCAGCGAGACCAGGCCCGGCGTGCCGTTGAGCTCGCGCTCCAGCGGCTGGGTGATCTGGCGCTCCACCTCTTCGGGGGCCAGACCCGGCGCCTGGGCGATCACGCCCACCTGCACATTGGTCACGTCGGGATAGGCTTCGATGGCGGTTTGCAGGTACGAGTACACGCCGTACAAGGCAATGGCCAGAGTGGCGCACAGGGCAAGCAAACGCCTGTGCACGACAAACGCAATGAAGGAACGCAGCATGGCTATGGACTCCTGCTGCGCTTAGAGCAACTGGCTGGCGGCGCCGTCCAGCAGCAGACCACCACGCACCACGATCTTCTCGCCCACCTTGAGGCCAGAGATCACCGGCACCATGCCGCGCGCGGGCCGGCCCAGGGTCACGGTGCGCGCCTCGAACTGGTGGTTCTCGCGCTGCACGAAGACCACGCTGCGGCTTTCGTCCTTGATCAGCACGGCCGTGACCGGGATCAGCATCTCCTGCTGGTTGGACAGCTGCACGCCCACGCGCGCCTGCATGCCGGGGCGCAGGGCCGCGTTCTGCTCGGCCAGCTCCACGACCACCGCGGCGCGGCGCGACTCCTTGTCCAGCGTGGCGCCCAGATGGCGCACCGTGCCCTTGAGCGGACGCGGCAGCTGGGGGATGTCCACCTGCACGGGGCTGCCCAGGCGGATGCCGGGCAGATCGCTTTCAAACACCTCGGCCACGATGTTCATGGCCTGCGGATCGCCCACCAGGAACAGCGCGCTGCTGGGCTCCACCGCCGCCCCCACGACGGCCTTGCGTTCGGCCACGATGCCGGCGCGCGGCGCGCGCAGCACGATGCGGTCGCCCTCGCCCGAACCCAGCAGGGCCGCCGTGCCCTGCGCCCGCGACAGCTCCTGCGAGGTCTCGCGCAGCTTGGCCTGGGCCGCCCGCAGGTCGACTTCGACGCCCACGCCCTTGTCCACCATGTTCTTGTGGCGCTGTGCCTCCACCGCGGCCACATCATGAGCCGTGCGCGCCGCCGCCACCTCGTAGCGGGCACGCAGGGCATCGGGGCTGACCAGAGTAGCCAGCACGTCGCCGGCCTTGACCATGTCGCCCACATGTGCGTTCACATTGACCACGCGCGCCGCCACCGGCACCGAGACCGAGGCCACGCGGTCTTCCACGAAAGCCACATGCGCGGGCGCCCAGGCCATCTGCAGGCCCTGGGGGTCGGCCACCGGCGCGATCTCCAGCATCTTCAGGGATTCGGGCTTGAGCTGCACCATTCCCTTGGGCTGCCGGGCCACGGGCTTGCCCGATTCGGCGTCATCCTTGGCGGCCCTGGAATCATTGCAGCCGGCCAGCAGCACGGAAACAGCAACGGCCACACCGCCCACCCACATCGGAACATGCGCAGCCTTAGCCAGCACTGCGATTCTTTGCTTCATCTTTCACCCTCATACAAGGCTTGCGCAACGCGGGCGCAAGCAAGACGCTCGCGCCAGGCAATGGCCTTCGGCACATTCCTGTTGGCGCAAGTCCCAACACATTCAGGCCGGAGTGAAGGACGGAACAACCGCCGACTCCTGCGACGGGCCCATGCTAGGAAAGAGGTCTGCGCGCAGGGGTGACGCCTTGATTACCGTTTGGTAAGGATGACCGGGAAGCCGCACCGGCCGCAGCCATGCGCCCTGCCCCCCCCCCAGTTTTGGGGTCTGCAGAAATAAAAAACTGTACGAAACAACAGCCATCGATTCTCAAGACCGGATCAATCGTAATTTTTCATACAAAACCATTCCCCACCGTCCTCAAGTCCCGCTTTCTTGCCTGCTGGGGCAAACCTTCTTCCGATTTCAAAATACCAATAGAAATCGCATCGACTCCTTTGATAAACAAAGGAGTTAGCTACAAATAAAATAGCATTCAAGAATTTCATGCAGCCACCGCTAGCACATTCCAGGGTATGGAATCGTCTTGCGGCAGGATTCTTGCGATCGGCGGCACCATCGAGCGCCCGATGAGACCATGCAGAAAAGTGCCTGCCTGCAACCCGCCCAAAACAACAAACCTGTGGATAAGCTCCGTGATTCCGTCCACGAACCTCGTCAAACAACCCACAGGAACTTATCCACATGACACGCCGTCCTCGTCGCCCCGCAAAAACACCCAAAGACGGAAAACCCCAAATCCACAAAGACACAACAAACACTTAAAGAGAATACAAACACAGATACAAACAGGCTTATCCACAATATTCAAGCGCATCAATCCAGGGAAAATCATGTGGATAAGCATTGCGGCAGACCTCTTCAACCATCCACATTTACAATGGACAACTCCTTGCAATCTGGTGGATAACAGACAAGAAAGCCGCCTCTTGCAGACAAGATACGGCTGTACTTTGTTGCTTGTAAAAAAGTGAATCACCAGCCCTGTATGCTGTATTTCATAAGAAATAGCATCTTATTTGATACGTATCTTTGTACGAATATTTATAAAACGCAGTCGCGCAGCGTCTTTGCGTCTCGAAAAACGCTGAAATGCATGAAAAAAAGTGGGCTCAGGATGCCCTGAATTCCTTTGATGCGGTGGTCGGGGCCATGCCGGGGTTCCGAAATCGCGAAGGACAGCGAAAAATGGCGGCCCAGGTGGCTCAGACCCTGAGCCAGGCCCAGCTCGGAAAAGTGGATGAAGACGATCCGCAGCCGCTGCGCTCCATTGCCGTCGTGCAGGCCGGCACCGGCGTGGGCAAATCGCTGGCCTACAGCATTCCGGCCATCAGCATGGCCTTGTCGCGCGGCACCCGGGTGCTGATCTCCACGGCCACGGTGGCGCTGCAGGAGCAGCTGGTCAACAAGGATCTGCCGGCCCTGGCCCAGCAGCTCGATCAGCCTTTCAAATTCGCCCTGGCCAAGGGCCGGGGCCGCTTCGTGTGCAAGCTCAAGCTGGAGCGCCTGGCCAGCACCGGCGAGGCCCAGGACGAGATGGACGACCTGTTCGGCGAGGAAGAAGCACAGGCCCGTACAGCCCGCCCCCGCCACGAGCTCGAAGCCCGCATCCAGTTCTACAAATCCATGGCCGATGCCCTGGCAACCCAGGCCTGGAACGGCGACCGCGACATGCTGGAGACGCCGCCCGAGCCCGAGGCCTGGAGCCCCGTGGCGGCGGAATCGGCCTCGTGCACGGGCAAGCACTGCCCGGCATTCAGCCAATGCGTCTACTACGAGCGCCGCAAGGACCTGGTGGCCGCCCAGGTCATCGTGGCCAACCATGATTTGCTGCTGTCATCCCTGGGCTCCAAGCTGCTGCCCGAGCTGGACAACTGCCTGCTGGTGCTCGACGAGGCCCACCACCTGCCCTCCACCGCCCTGGACCAGTTCGCGGGCGAAATGGATCTGAGCCGCCTGACCTGGATCGACAAGCTGGCCAGCCGCGCCCTGCGCGTGAATACGGTGGCCGAGGTGGAGGAGCTGGCCGACGTGCCCAAGCATGCCGGCCAGCTGCGCCAGCAGCTGCAGGAACTGGCCCGCCTGGTGATGGAGCACTATGGCGACGCCCTGAAGTCCCAGAAGGACAGCTACGGCCCGGCCCGCGTGCGCATTCCCCGCGGCGTGCTGCCCGAGAACCTGCTGGAGCCGCTGGGCCTGATCGCCCACCATGCGGACGGCTTTCTGGATGCCTTGCGCGCGGTTTCCAAGGCCCTGAGGGCCGAGATCAAGGACAAGCCCGAAGAATCCCGCAGGCTTTCCACCATCTATGCACAGGTTGGCGCACTGGCCCCGAGACTGGAATCCATCTTCAACACCACGCAGTTGCTGCTGCAGCAGCCGATGGAAGATGACGGCAGAAAGCCCATACCCAACGCTAAATGGTTCACATTGGAGACAGATGGAGAGTACATCGTGGTCAAGGCCCATGCCAGCCCGATACAGCCCGGAGCCACCCTGCGCCAGCATCTGTGGTCCCAGGTACGGGGGGCGGTGCTGACCTCGGCCACACTGACAAGCTGTGGACAATTTGACTTCTTCCTGCGCGAGTCAGGCCTGGCCAATGATGCCTCGGTGACCACGCTGGAGGTACCCAGCCCCTTCGACTATGCCCGCCAGGGCACCCTTGTGGCCCGTGAAACGGCCGCAGACCCCCGGGAGGCCGCCCGCTTCACCGAGGAGATGGTCGAGGCACTGTTGACCGATCTGAGCCGCGTACAGGCCGGTGCGCTGGTCTTGTTCACCTCCAGGGAGCAGATGCGCCAGGCCGTGGATGCCTTGTCCACAGCCATGCGCTCGCAGGTGCTGATGCAGACCGCCCTGCCCCGTCCCACGCTGCTGGCGCGCCACCGCGACGCCGTCGCGCTCGGAGAGCCTTCCATCATCTTCGGCATGCAATCCTTTGGCGAAGGCCTGGATCTGCCCGGCGCGCTGTGCGAATCGCTGTTCATCACCAAGCTGCCGTTTGCTCCGCCCGACGATCCCGTGGGCGAAGCGCGGGCCGAATGGCTGCGCAGCAGCGGCCGCAACCCCTTCAATGAGCTCGTGGTGCCCGCCACGGCCATACGCCTGGCCCAATGGGTGGGCCGGGCCATACGCACGGAGGAAGACCGGGCCCATGTCTACTGCTACGACCGCCGCCTGGTCGCCACCAGCTACGGCCAGCAACTGATCAAGGGGCTGCCGCCCTTCACCCTGCAGCGCCAGGCCCTGCGCTGACCGGGAGACAGCCGGTACAGCCAGGCTTTGCGGCGGCACTTGCCCGCTCACGGAAGGCCTGGCTGTGGAAAACATGGCTGAGGGCCCGCCCTGGCCTTTTCTGCACAGGATGCAGGCATGTTCAATGCCCGGTCCATAGACCCTCGTTCGCATTCCATGCTGCATCTGGAGGCGGGCGGCCGCCAAGGCCACGCCGACCAGGGGTGCCGCCAGGCATTGGCCGGGACTCCGGTATCCCCAACAGGCAAATGCAGTGCTGCGCAGCAGTCTGAATCTCAATCAATACAACAAGTTATCTCTCAATTCGCCCTTTTTCCGCCATGCCGTAGCACAGGTGTCTTTGCCTCTCAAAAAGGCATTGAAATTTTTTGAATGACTTTTGATCCGCCCCGGTTGCCTGGCAGCTGCGCAGGAGCAGCCGAGAAACCAGCCGGCTTGTGCACAGCTGTGCAGAACATTCTGTGGATAAATAGCCTTTCAAAAGCCATCGCATCTGCATTTATCCCCAGATATGAAGGCACAAGCCGCGCATCTTACGCCGCTTTTTGAAAGCCGCGCATGTATTTCTCCAGAGCAGCGGTTTTTTCCGGATCCGCCTCGAGGAACGCTTGCGGAACAAGCAGGTCTCGATCTGAAAAACCATTGCCTGCGGACTTCGGTCCTTGGTTGTTCATTAAATGTTTTATAAAAAAATAGTGATAGTAGTAAGGCTTGCACATTTCTGTGGATAAATACTAAAAAACGATAAGAATCAACCAGTTTTACGGATGATAAACATGTGCATGGCCGTGCCTTCCCGCTGTCCTTCCGGTATGAACAAGTTCTGCTGATCTGCTTTTTCTGTGAACAAGTTGAAATTCCATTCAGGCTTGTCCACAGTTTTTCATGGATGCTGTTTTTCTCATTAATTTCATTGAAAACAAGGTATATCAACATTTTTAGCTACATTTTTTATAGTGAACAAGAGTTGAAATGCTCTTTCTTCATCTGCATGGCGATGTCTGTGTCCATGCGATTTGGCGTTTTCCGGTGATCTGGGAAACGTTTTTTTTATTCAGGGCCTGCCGAGCACTGTGAAAAAGCTTCCCCTGTTTGTTATTCCTAATCCTATTTTTTTAATTAGTAGTAATAGTAAGTACCCCGCTTAAGTGTTGATAAGCTAAAAAATATATTAAAAATCAATGACTTGAAACCATTGAAAGCATGTGTCTGAAGGCCTGCTGCTGCTGTCCTCGATTTGGGAACAACTTTTCATGCTTGCCGCCTCTTGTGGAAAACATGCGAATTGATGATTTTTTATCACCAGCTTTTTCCACAGCTGCGCGAGGGCGAAAAAAAACCACCCGGGAGCCGGGTGGCTGATGCGCGGGGGCGGAAGTGAGCCGTACCGCCCGAGGCCTGCTGTCAGGCCTTAGAAACGGCGGCCGTAGCGCACTTGCAGGAAGTTCTCGCCGGGGTTGGGCTTCTTGATGCCGGCATTGGAATGGTGTTCCAGGCGCAGGCTGACCTCGTTCTTCAGTTGTTCGCCAAACAGATAGCCCACGCCGATGTGGGAGGCGAAATTGAAGCGCGTGGAAAATTCCTTGTAGTCGGTGATGTAGCGGCGGTTGGTGGCGTAGCTGATGCCCAGGCCGGCTTCCGCGAACCAGGGCGACTGGCCCTGGTCGGGACGCCAGCGCAGCGTGGGCTTGGCGCCGACCACCCAGGTCGAACGGTCGCTGCCTTCGTGCCTGGCCGACCAGTGGCTGCCCCAGACATCCCAGTAGCCTGTGACCAGGCCGCCGCCCAGGCGGTAGTTCCACTGGCGCCAGGGAATGGTGGCCCCCAGCGTCCAGGTATCCGTGCCATGCTCGGCGGCGCCGTATTGCAGGTACATGGCAGGATTGTTTTGTGAACTATCCGGTATGCCCTGTGCAAAACTGCCCGCGCTGCCCAGCAGTGCCATGGCGGCGATTGCATATCCTTCGAGAATTCTTCGTTTTTTCATGCTAACGGTCCATTAAATGTTGGCAATTTCAGAAGTTGCCGTTCTTGCCAAATGGCTCGGCAACAGCGGTTGTTTGTGACAACCTGTGTATATGACTATAGTGAAAAATTACCGCCTGTGGTGCGCAGGGTTGGTGCGGCGGAACTCCTGAAAGCAAAAAGCCCCGGCCTGTGGGGCCGGGGCTTTGGCGTCGGGGGCGGGCGGCAGATTACTGGGCCGGGGCGGGGTGCTCATGGCCGGACTTGCCGCCACCATGGAACGGACGAGGGTCGTGGTGCATGCGCAGGGTTTCGGCATCGAAGGTCTTTTGCTGCTCGGCCGTCAGCTGGGCATAGAAGGCCTTGGTGGCTTCGGCGTGGCGATCCATCTCGGCGTTGCGCTGCTCGCGCATCTCACGCATCTTGTCGATGCGCTGCGGGGTGGTGAGCTTGGCAAAGGCTTCGCGGTCCATGCGGGCCGGGCGCTCGGCGGGCTTCATGGCGGCGGCGTAGGTGTTCCAGGCGGATTCCTGCGCCGAGCTCAGCTTGAGGGCGGTCTTGAGCTTGGCGATGCGCTGCTGCATGTGCTCCATGTGGTCGGCGCTGTACTCGGCGCGCTTGTCTGCCTGATTGCCCTGGCCATGCTGGTGCTGGGGGGCTGCCTGGGCTGTGGGCGCCGCGGGAGCTGTGGTCTGGGCGAAGCCGGGCAGGCTCAGCGAGGCGAGCAGGGCGGATGCGATGGCAGCGCTGGTGAGCGTCTTGTGAAAGCGGGTCATGCCGGGTTCCTTTCTTGCGAAGTGGATGAAGAGCCGCTCGGTGTTGCTCCAGAGTGGGCATCCGGCAGCGGATGAACGAAGTATGGAGTGTCCGTGTTTCTGTGACGTGTGGTTTTGCGGCAGATCTGTAAAGTATTGCGAAAAGGTTCTTTGGTTGCTGCGCACAATGGCCGCTGTGGTCCTTGGGCGTATGCCCGTGTCAATGACATGACTTGCGCAAATCAGGCTTGGGCATGAGCTTGGCCTCAAGAAAACAGTCTTGGTGCATTCTTGTTTGCGTAAGTCCTAAATGAGTTGAAAAGATTTTTGATGTTCAAGAACATGATTGTTTATCGCATTGCCGAGAGCTGGCAGGGCGATTTGCAGGTGCTGGAAGAGGCGTTGAGCAAGACGCTGTTTGCCGAGTGCGGCGCCACGCAGGAGCGCTCCGCCGGCTGGGTGCCGCCGCGCGGCGAGCAGCATGGGCCGCTGGCCGAAGGCGTGGCGGGCCAGTGGGTGCTGCGCTTCATGAGCGAGGCCAAGATGCTGCCGGCCAGCGTGCTCAACCGCAAGGTCGACGAGAAGGCCGAGCACATCGAGAAAACGGAAGGCCGCAAGCCCGGCAAGAAGGAAAAGCAGGAGCTCAAGGACGAAGCCAAGCTCGATCTGCTGCCCATGGCCTTCACCAAGCAGGGCAGCATGTGGGTGTGGATCGATCCGCAGGCCCGCACGCTGGTGCTGGACACCGGCAGCCAGGCCCGCGCCGATGAGGTGGTGAGCCTGCTGGTGGACGGCCTGCCCGGCTTTGCGCTGGCCTTGGTCGATACCCAGACCAGCCCGCAGGCGGCCATGGCGCACTGGCTGATGACGCAGGAGCCGCCGGCTGGCTTCAGCGTGGACCGCGAGTGCGAGCTCAAGGCCGCGGACGAGTCCAAGGCCGTGGTGCGCTATGCGCGCCATCCGCTCGATATCGACGAGGTGCGTCAGCACATAGAACACGGCAAGCTGCCGACCAAGCTGGCCATGACCTGGGACGACCGCGTGAGCTTTGTGCTGACCGAGGGCCTGCAGATCAAGAAGATCGCGCTGCTGGATGCCGTGATGGATGGAGCCGGCGCGGACGACGGCGGCTTCGATACCGACGTGGCCATCGCCACGGGCGAGCTGTCGCGCCTGATTCCGGATCTGATCGAGGCGCTGGGCGGCGAGGGGCGTACGGGCCTGGGCGAAGGCCTGCCTGCCTCGCTGCGGGATCGCGCAGCGGTCTCTGAAACGCTGCCTGTGCGCCTGGCGCAGGCCGGGAAGGGGGCAGGCAAGGGCACGGTCACCGGCCCCGCTGCAGCGCCTGTGGATGCGGCGCCCGAGGAAGCGCCGTTCTGAGCGGCATTGCGCTATTTAATTTGAAGCAATTTGCGCTTTGCATTAAATGGTTTCATGGTTGTTGAATACCGGAATCTCTTGAAATAAAGCGCCCGCTGCTATCAAAAAAATGGCCTGACCGGTATTGACCGGCAGGCCTTGGTTTTTGCACGTTCGGCCGCTCGGCTTACACGCGCTCGAAGATGGCCGCAATGCCCTGGCCGCCGCCTATGCACATGGTCACCAGCGCGTAGCGGCCGCCCGTGCGCTGCAGCTCGGCAATGGCCTTGGTGGTG
>NZ_BMEU01000039.1 GCF_014637085.1 Comamonas phosphati
CAAGCGGGCCGAGAAGAAGTACGGCATTCCCGCGCGGGACCTGCTGGTGGAGCTGGGCCGGCGCGGCATGGTCGGGGGCCAGGAAGACATGATCGAAGACACGGCCCTCGCCATGGCTCGCGCACGCGAGGCACGGGCGGCGGCATGAAGCGCCGAGCGCTGCTGGCGGCCGGCACCTCCGTGGCCGCGATGACCGGTCTGGGCGCAGCAGCGCGCGCGGAGCCGGCGCCGCTGCGCGTGGCGTTGATCTCGCCCAACACGGGCGCGCTGGCGGCCTTCGGCGCCACCAATGTCTATGTCCAGGGCCTGTTCGCCGAGCGTCTGGCCGCCGGGCTGGACACGCAGCACCTGGGGCGGCGCGCCGTGCGGCTGGAGCTGTACGACGCGGCCTCGTCGTCCGAGAAGGCGGCGCAGCATGCGGCAGCTTTGGCTGCCGACGGCGTGCACCTGATGCTGGCCTCGGCCACGCCCGAGATATGCAACCCGGTGGCCGATGTCTGCGAGGCGGCCGGCGTGCCCTGCATCACCACCGTGGCGCCGTGGCAGGCGTGGTTCCACGGGCGCAAGGGCAACCCGGACAAGGGCTTCCAGTGGACCTTCCACTTCTTCGCGGGGCTGGAGGATTTCGCCAGCGTGTACTCCAGCCTGTTCGAGCGAGCCGGCCTGGGCACGCAGGTGGGCGGCATCTGGCTCGACGATATCGACGGCACGGCCTTCCTGAGCGCCATGCCGCGCGCGATGACGCAGCGCAACCTCACGCTGTTTAATCCCGGACGGCTGCGCATGGCCGCGCCGGACTACGCCGGCATCGCCACCCGGCTGCGCAACGCCCGCGTACAGATGGTGACGGGCGTGCTGCCGCCGCCGGTGGCCCTGGAGTTCTTCGCCGCCGCGCGGCAGGTCGGCTACCGGCCGCGCATGGCGTCCATCGCCAAGGCGTTTCCGTTCCCCGACACGGTGGCACAGATCGCCCAGCCGGACCTCGCGTTGACCAACGAGGTCTGGTGGTCGCCGGTATGGCCCTTCCGCTCGGACCTGAGCGGCACCAGCTCCGAGCAGGTGGCGCGCGAGTACGAGCAGCGCACCGGACGGCCCTGGATCCAGACGCTGGGTTTCTCGCACGCGCTGGTGGACCTGGCCGCGCAGGCGGTCCAGCAGGCCCAGGCGCCGACGCGGCAGGGGCTGGTGGAGGCGCTGCGCCGCATCAAGGCCAAGACCGTGGTCGGGCCGCTGAGCTTTGCCGGCCGCCTGCCCAGCCTCAACGTGTGCACCACGCCCGCCGTGGGAGGCCAGTGGCTGCGCGACGGCGAGGGTCGCTGGGTGCTGCAGGTAGTGGACAACACGCGCTCGCCCTTCATTCCCGTCACCGCGCGCTTCAGCGTGGACGCGGGCTGAGCGAGCGCACGCACCGCCCTTTTTCCCAACATTCTTCTTCATCGGACGACACCATGGGTCTTTCCAAATCCACTATCGATCAGCTCGCCGAGCACCTCGAAACCTGCCAGTTGCAGGTACGTGACACGCCCAAGATCACCGACGACCATCCCGACATGGACTGGGACGACGCCTATGCCATCCAGGACCGCATCCTGGCGCAAAAGCTGGGACGCGGCGCACGTGTCATCGGCTACAAGGCCGGACTGACCTCGCACGCCAAGATGCGCCAGATGGGCGTGACCGACCCGGTCTTCGGCTTCCTGGTCGATGAATACAGCGTGTCCGAAGGCAGCGCCATACCCGTGGCCTCGCTGATCCACCCCAAGGTCGAGCCCGAGATTGCCTTCGTCACGCGCAGCGAGCTGCGCGGGCCCGGCTGCCATGTCGGCACCGTGCTCGCAGCCTGCGATCTGGTGCTGCCCGGCATCGAGGTCATAGACAGCCGCTACCGCGACTTCAAGTTCGACCTCAAGAGCGTGGTGGCCGACAACACCTCGGCCGCACGCTTCGTGGTCGGCGGGCGCTGCGCCGCGGCGCGCGACCTGGACCTGCGCACCCTGGGCGTGGTGCTGGAGAAGAACGGCCAGCCCGTGGCCCTGGGCGCAGGCGCCGCCGTGCTCGGCCATCCGGCCGCTGCCGTGGCCATGCTGGTCAACCACCTGGGCCGGCGCGGCCGCAGCCTGCCCGCAGGCAGCCTGGTGCTGTCGGGCGGCATCACCGAGGCCGTGGCCGTGCAGGCCGGCGACCATGTCACGCTGCGCGTGCAGCACCTGGGCAGCGTCTCGCTGCGCTTCACCTGAAGAGGCCTTGCCATGCCATTCGCACAGATTTACATGATCGAAGGCCGTACCGAGGCCCTGCATGAGGCCGTGGACGCGCCGCGCGAGAACATCCGCGTCTGGATCCACGAAGTGCCCAAGGAAAACTGGGGCATCGCCGGCGTCAGCGCCAAGGAACTGGGGCGCTAGCGCCCTGGAGCGAGAAAGCAAGGCCCCTCGGGGCCGGCGGGGCTTGCAGCGTCAAGGCCCACATACGGTCACCCCGCGGCCGCCACCCTCAGCACCTCGGCGCCATAGGCGTCGAGCTTCTTGGCGCCCATGCCGCTGATGCCCTGCAGGTCTTGGAGCGTGCGCGGGGCGCGCTCGGCGATGGCAGCCAGCGTGGCGTCGTGGAAGATCACATAGGCCGGCAGGTTGTGCTCGCGCGCCACCTCGGCACGCCAGGCCTTGAGGTTGATGAAGCGCACCTGGGCATCGGGCCCCAGGTTGGCCGCCGCCGCATTGGGCTGGTTGCCGCGGCGCGCGGCCTTGCTGCGCGATGCGGCCACGGCCTCGCGCAACTGCACCGTCACCTCGCCCTTGAGCACGGCCCGCGAGCCCGCCGTCAGGCATAGCGTGTCGAACACGTGGCCGCTGTTTTCGCTCACCACCTTGTGCAGGCCCAGGGCGCCCGTGGCCAGCAGCTGGCGCATGACGGCGCGCAGCTGGGCTTCCGCATAGTCCTTGCCGAGGCCGAAGGTCGAGACCTTGTCGTGCCCGTACTGCGCGACCTTGTCAGTTGGCTTGCCGCGCAGCACGTCCATGATGTGGCCCGCGCCATAGGTGAGCCGGCTCATCTCGTGCACGCGGAAGATGGTGGACAGCAGCTTGCGCGCGGCATCCGTGCCATCCCACAGCGCCGGCGGCTCCAGGCAGTTATCGCAGTTGCCGCATTGCAGTTGGTGCGCCTTGGCCACGGCCTGCAGCGACCGGCCCTCGCCATCGTCCCGCGGCCCGGCGCCGTATTGCTCGCCGAAATAGGCCAGCAGCCGCACGCGGCGGCAGTCCGTGGCTTCGGCCAGGCCCAGCAGCGCGTCGAGCTTGCCGCGCATGACCTGCTTGAACGCCTCCTCGGCCGGGCTTTCGTCGATCATGCGGCGCTGGTTCACCACGTCGGACAGACCGTAGGCCATCCAGGCCTCGGCCGGCAGCCCGTCGCGGCCCGCGCGCCCGGTTTCCTGGTAATAGCCCTCGATGTTCTTGGGCATGTCCACATGGGCCACGAAACGCACGTCGGGCTTGTTGATGCCCATGCCGAAGGCGATGGTGGCCACCATCACCACGCCGTCCTCGCGCAAAAAGCGGTCCTGGTGCTGCTGGCGCATCTCCACGGGCAGGCCCGCGTGATAGGGCAAGGCGTTGACGCCGTTTTGCACCAGCGTCTGGGCCAGCTCCTCCACGCGCTTGCGCGACTGGCAATAGACCACGCCGGCCTCGCCTTCATGCTCGCGCTCGATGAAGCGCAGCAGCTGGTTGCTGACGTCCTTCTTCTCGACGATCTTGTAGCGGATATTGGGCCGGTCGAAGCTGCTGACGAACTGCCGCGCGGCCTCCAGGCGCAGGCGTTCGATGATGTCGGCGCGCGTGAGCGCATCGGCCGTGGCCGTGAGCGCGATGCGCGGCACGCCGGCATAGCGCTCGTGCAGCACCGTCAGCGCCCGGTATTCGGGGCGGAAGTCGTGGCCCCACTGGCTGACGCAATGCGCCTCGTCGATGGCGAACAACGACAGCTTGCCCTGGGCATGCAGATCGTCGAGCAGGCCCAGGAAACGCGGCGTGTTCAGGCGCTCCGGCGCCACGTAGAGCATGGTGATGTCGCCGCTTTGCAGGCGCCATTCCACTTGCTGGGTCTCGTCGTAGCTCAGGGTGGAGTTCAGATAGGCGGCGCTGACGCCGGCCTCCTCCAGCGCGCCCACCTGGTCGTGCATGAGGGCGATCAGCGGCGACACCACGATGGCCACGCCCTGCCCCTGCTGCTGGCGCACGATGGCCGGCACCTGGTAGCACAGCGACTTGCCGCCGCCCGTGGGCATGAGCACCAGCGCATCCCCGCCGGCGATCACATGCGAGACGATGGCCTGCTGCGGGCCACGGAATTGCTCGTAGCCGAAGACAGCTTGCAGGACGGATTGCGCAGGGGACACCGGGAGTACTCTTGATTTGATAGCTTCTCGCGCGCTCCACTCAACAGGAAGCGGCGGATTTCTTATATTTTGCAGCGCAGCCGAAAGGCCGGGGCGAGGCGCCGCTCAGAGGGCTCTATTGTGCGCCCGTCCCCGCGCATGAGCGGCCCGCCGGGGTAAACAGGCCTAGGCCGCGACGGTGGACGGCGAGAAGTGCGCATCCAGCGCGTACAGGTCCGCCGGATAGCTCAGGCGCACAAAGGTGATGGGCAGGCGCCCGGCCCAGGTGCGGCGGTCGATCACCAGGCACGGAAAACCCTGCGCCACCTGCAGCAGCTGCGCATTGTCCTCGCCGGCGGCCCCGGCACGGATGCGGTGCTCGGCCGAACTCCAGGGCACATGGCTGACCATCCACGAGCTGGGACTCTGCTCGGTGAACATTTCACGGGCCGCATCGGGCACGGACTCCAGATTGATCAGGCGGTCCTCCAGGCAGAAGGGGCGCGAGCCCGCCATGTGCAGGCAGATCACATGCACCACGGGGCCGGGCTGGTCCATGCGCATGGCTTCCATGTCGGCGCGGGTGCTGCGGCGCTGCTTGCGGCCCAGCAACCGGCTGCCGTATTCCTGCCCCATGCCCAGCACCACCTGGCGGATGTCGGGGATGTCCAGCACGGCCGAGCTGGTGCGCGGCTGGGTCACGAAGCTGCCGACCTTGCGCCGGCGCTCCAGCAGCCCGGCCTGTGCCAGCTGGGTCAGCACCTTGTTGACCGTCATGCGCGAGCACTGGTAATGAGCCGCCAGCTCCATCTCCGGCGGAATGCGGTGACCGGGCTGCCAGCGTCCGCTGAGAATGTTCTGCTCGATCTCGGTGAGGATTTTTCCATGCAGCGAAGTGGAGGAGCGCTTTTCCATTCCCGGATTACACCAGCAAACACGTCTTTTGCCCTCCCCCTCCCCGCGCGGACGGGAATCAGCCGCCCAGCACGGAGCGCGCGATGATGGTGCGCTGGATCTCGGAAGAGCCTTCGTAGATGCGCAGGATTCGCGCATCGCGCACATAGCGCTCCAGCGGCATTTCGCGCGTATAGCCGTAGCCGCCGTGGATCTGCAGCGCCTCGTCGGTCACGAAGCCCACCATTTCCGAGGCATAGAGCTTGGCCATGGCCGACTGCTGGGTGAACGGCTGGCCGGCCTGGCGCAGGGCCAGCGCCTGCATGGTCAGGCCCCAGGCCGCTTCCAGGCGCAGCTTCATCTCGGCCAGCTTGAACTGTATGGCCTGCTTGGCGGCGATGGGCTCGCCGCCGACCAGGCGCTGGTTGGCCCATTCCACAGCAGCCTGGAGCGCGGCCTCGGCAATGCCCAGTGAAGTGGCGGCCACGTCGAGCCGGCTGTTGTCCAGCACCTTCATGGCGATCTTGAAGCCCGTGCCCTCGGCGCCCAGGCGGTCGGCCGCGGGCACGCGCACGCCGTCCAGCGACACCTCGAAGGCGTGGCCGCCGCGTATGCCCATGAGTTTCTCGGGCGACGACAGCTGGATGCCCGGCAGCTCGCGCGGCACGATGAAGGCGCTCACGCCGCGCGCGCCGGCCTCCATGTCGGTCTTGGCGAAGACCACCATGAAGCGGGCTTCCGCCGCGTTGGAGATGAAGTGCTTGACGCCCGTGATCACATACTCGTCGCCCTCGCGCACGGCACGGGTGCGCATGTCGGCCGGATGGGAGCCGCCACGCGGCTCGGTCAGCGCGAACGCGGCCAGCCACTCGCCGCTGGCGCAGCGCGGCAGCCACTGGGCCTGCTGCTCGGCAGTGCCGCCGATGTGGACCGCGTCCGTGCCCAGGTAATGGGCGCCGATCATGGACGAGGTGGCGGCGCAGGCGCGCGCTATGGCCACCAGCGACATCAGCATGGCCGTGGGCGTGACGCCCGGACCGCCCACGGACTCGGGCAGATTCATGCCCATCACGCCCAGCGCCGCCAGGCCCGGCACATGGCGGGTGGCGGAAAACGCCTCCTCGTCCATGGCCTGGGCCACGGGGGCCAGGGCCTCTTGGGCAAACCGCGCCACGGCGTCGGCAATGGCCTGGTCGTCTTCGGTGCTTCCCAGTCTCGGAAAATTCATGTCATTGGCTCGCAAGGTGAAAAAAGTGGATTGATCGGCAAAGCGTCAAGGCGCGGGGCCCAGGGCACCTGCCTCGCGCAAGGCGTCTATGGCTTCGCTGCTGCGGTTCAGCCAGCTCGACAGCAGCAGCTCGGTGTGCTCGCCCAGGGCGGGTGCGCGCCGGGCGCGATTGGCGGCCGCGCCGTTGAAGTGCACGGGCTGGGTGGGCAGGCGCAGGCCGGGCAGGCGCTCGTCATCGACCTCGCGCAGCAGGCCACGGGCCTTTATCTGCGCGGACTCGAGCGCCTGCTCGATGTTCCAGATCGGCGCCACGGGCACGCCGGCGGCCTCCAGCTTGGCCACCACCTCGGCTACATCGTGCTGCGCGGCCCAGCCCTCGAGCGCGGCGCGCAACGCAGGCTCGTGGGCCGAGCGGGTTTCGTCCGTGGCGAAGCGCTGGTCGCCGGCCAGCTGCGGCAGCTCCATGGCCTGCACCGTGGCGTCGAACAGCTTCTTGTTGAGCACCGCCAGCGCAAAATGCCCATCGCGCGCCCGGTAGACGCCGAACGGCGCCGACAACGGGTGGCGGTTACCCACGCGCCGTGCGGGCTGGCCCGTGAACAGATAGCGTGACATGGAGGTGGCCAGAAAAGTCAGCGTGGTGTCGAGCATGGACACGTCCACATGCTGGCCTTCGCCCGTGCGCTGGGCCTGCAGCAGCGCCGCCAGCGTGGCCCACGAGGCGAACAGCCCGGCCACCACGTCGCTGACGGCTTCGCCCACCAGCGTAGGCGCCCCCTGGGGTTCGCCCGTGGCCTCCATCAGCCCGCTCATGGCCTGCACGATGATGTCGTAGGCCGGCCGGTGGGCCAGCGGGCCGGTCTGGCCGAAGCCCGAGACGCTCACATAGACCAGCCTGGGGTTCAGGGCGCGCAACGCCTCGGGTCCTATGCCCAGGCGCTCGGCCACGCCGGGACGGAAGTTCTCGACCACCACGTCCACCTGCTGCGCCAGCTCGTGCACCACGGCCACGGCCTGCGGATGCTTGAGGTCCAGCACCAGGCTTTGCTTGTTGCGATTCATCACCGTGAACAGCGCGCTCTGGCCGTTCTTCATGGGGCCTATGGCGCGGTAGTCATCGCCCTGAGGCGGCTCCACCTTGACCACCTGCGCGCCCAGGTCTGCCAGCAGGGCCGTGGACAGGGGCCCGGCCAGCACCCGCGTGAAGTCCAGGATGCGGATGCCGTCCAGCGGAAGCGGCTTGGGTGTGGGGTCTGCAGCGGTCATCGGATGTGCGTGGTTCGCCTGAAAAAGATGAAGCCATGCTGCGCCGATATCGAATCAATGGAAAATATTCATTTCCCATTGATTGAATTCAAAAAATTGATTCATATAAACCTGCGCCAGTTGGAGTACTTCGTGGCCGCGGCCCGCTACGGCAGCACGTCCAAGGCGGCACAAGCCATCAATGTCTCGCAGCCGTCCGTTTCCAAGGCCATTGCCGACCTGGAGCAGCAATGGAAGGAAGTGCTGTTCGTGAGAAAGCACGCCAAGGGGCTGGATCTGACGGCCGCCGGCGCAAGCCGCAGCCAGGAGGCCATGGCGCTGCTGGCCGCCGCCGAAAAGCTGCAGGAGCGCCGCCAGAGCGGCCTGTCCGGGGTGCTGCGGCTGGGCTTTCTGAGCACGCTGGGCGCGCTGTGGATTCCGCAGATCCTGACCCAGATGCAAAAGCGCCACCCCGACATCCGGCTGGAGCTGGTCGAAGGCGACATCGCCTCGCTCACCCGCCAGGTCGAGCAGGGCGAGCTGCACGCGGCGCTCCAGTACGGGCTGGGCCTGGCGAGACCGGGCATGAGCACCCTGGCTGTCGCGGCCCTGCCGCCCTATGTGCTGCTGCCGCAGCGCCATCCGCTGGCGACGGCGGCCAGCGTGAGCCTGGCGGAGCTGGCCCGCTCGCCCCTGCTGCTGATCAATCTGCCGCAGAGCCGGGAGTACTTCCTGTCCCTGTTCCGCGAAGCCGGCGTCACACCCACGGTGACCTACGAGTTCTCGTCGATAGAGCTGCTGCGCTCCATGGTGGCCAACGGGCACGGAGTCAGCATTCTGACCACCCGCCCCGCCGTGGACAGAACCCATGACGGCAAGCGCCTGGTCTGCAGGCGCATCAAGGGCCAGGTCGCCAGACAGCCTGTCGTTCTTGCGGTGCCCGGCAGCAATGCATCACCTCTTGTGGCCCCGTTTCTGAGCGTGGCCACAAGCGTGATCGCACCGCAATAGGCCCGCGGCGCCCCGACAGCGCCTGTTTGCGCCAGCCTCCTCGGATGCAGCAGGGGCAGCGGCGAATTGGCACGCCGCTTGCTGAAACAGTGGCGTCGGCTGGCGGCGCTACCGCTTGCCCCTGAGATTTTCGGCAGTTTCGGGTAAGCCTGTATATACATGACTGCACAACAAAAACACACTGCCTTGTCCGCACTGCCTGCCAGGCCGACAAACCCATTTCTGCAACCTTGCTGCTCACCCCGAACGAGGAGGGTCTATGACATCGACAAACCCATCGCGCCGCATTCCAGCCTGGCCAACCGCACTACAAATGGCGCTGGTTTCCGCCTGCCTGGCCGCCGCCGCGCCGCAAGCCGGAGCCCAGGAAGCCAAGATCGTGCTGGGCATGTCCGGCTGGACCGGCTTTGCGCCGCTGACCCTGGCCGACAAGGCCGGAATCTTCAAGAAGCACGGCTTGAACGTCGAGTTGAAGATGATTCCGCAGAAGGACCGCCATCTGGCGCTGGCCTCGGGCGCCATCCAGTGCGCCGCGACCACCATCGAGACCCATGTGGCCTGGAACACCAACGGCGTGCCCATCGTGCAGATCTTCCAGATGGACAAGTCCTACGGCGCCGATGGCATTGCCGTGCGCAACGACGTCAAGAGCTTTGCCGACCTCAAGGGCAAGACGGTTGCCGTCAGCGCGCCGGGCACGGCCCCCTACTTCGGCCTGGCCTGGATGCTGCACAAGAACGGGATGAGCTTGAAGGACGTGAAGACCGTGTCGCTGGAGCCCCAGCCCGCGGCCCAGGCCTTCGTCTCGGGGCAGAACGATGCAGCCATGAGCTATGAGCCCTATCTGTCCACCGTGCGCGCCAACCCCACGGCCGGCAAGATCCTCGCCACCACCATCGACTACCCGATGGTGATGGACACCGTGGGCTGCGACCCCAAGTGGCTCAAGGCCAACGCCCCTGCCGCCCAGGCCCTGACCCAGTCCTATTTCGATGCCGTGGCCATGATCGCCGCCGACAGGGACAAGAGCTACGACATCATGGGCGCGGCCGTCAAGCAAAGCGGCGAGCAGTTCGGCAAGTCGGCCTCCTTCCTCAAGTGGTCGGACAAGGACGCCAACCAGAAGTTCTTCGCCAACGACCTCGTGCCCTTCATGAAGGAATCGGCCGTCATCCTCAAGGAAGCCGGCGTCATCCGCGGCATTCCCGAAAACTACGGCGTCATGTACGACGCCAGCTTCATCAAGTAAGCGAGAGCGCGCCATGGAAGCGATCTCCACTGCTGTTCACTCCGCACCCCCGACCATGACAAAGGTGATATCGCCTTCCAAGCCCGCACCCCGGGCACGCAGACGCCGCATGGTGCCGCTGGAGCCCGTCAGCCCTGCGATGAAATGGCTGCTGGGCACCGGCTTCTTCGTGCTGTTCGTCGTGGTCTGGGCCATCGTGACGCTGGGCGGCTTCGTCTCGCCCACCTTCCTGGCCAGCCCCATGACCATGGTGCGCGAAGGCATCACGCTGTTCACCGAGTACGGCTTCCTGAACGACATAGCCATGACGGTGTGGCGCGTCATGGGCGGCTTCATCCTGGCCTCCATCGTCGCCGTGCCCCTGGGCATCGCCATGGGGGCCTGGAAGCCGGTCGAAGCCTTCTTCGAGCCCTTTGTCTCGTTCTGCCGCTACCTGCCGGCCTCGGCCTTCATCCCGCTGCTCATCCTGTGGGCCGGCGTGGGCGAGACGCAGAAGCTGCTGGTGATCTACATCGGCTCGGTATTCCAGATCACGCTGATGGTGGCCGTCACCGTGGGGGGCGCGCGCAAGGACCTGGTCGAGGCGGCCTATACCCTGGGCGCCGGCAATACCGGCATCGTGCGCCGCGTGCTGATCCCGGGCGCCGCGCCCGGCATTGCCGAGACGCTGCGCCTGGTGCTGGGCTGGGCCTGGACCTATGTGATCGTGGCCGAGCTGATCGGCTCGTCCTCGGGCATAGGCCACATGATCACCGACAGCCAGGCGCTGCTCAATACCGGCCAGATCATTTTCGGCATCATCGTCATCGGCCTGATCGGCCTGGTGTCGGACTTCATCTTCAAGACCATCAACCGCCGCATGTTCGAGTGGAGCACGCTGTGAAAAAACACCCCCTGAGCGGCTACGCCGCTTCCCCCTCTCTCTTCGGGAGGGGGACGACACCCTCGCTGCGAGGCGGCTCTTGCTCGGTGTCCCTGCGCTGGGCCACGCCGGTTTCATTCGCAGTGGATAACGAAAAGCACCCCGGAGAATTGTGATGAATTTGTTGTCTATTCAGGGTGTATCGCGCACCTTTGGCGGCCACAAGGGCACCCAGACCCAGGCCCTGCTGCCCGTGGACCTCGAGGTGCGCGAGAACGATTTCGTCACCATCCTCGGCCCTTCGGGCTGCGGCAAGTCGACCATGCTGCGCATCGTGGCGGGGCTGGACTTCCCGACCACGGGCCAGGTGCTGCTGGACGGCCAGGCCATCGACGGCCCCGGCGCCGACCGCGGCATGGTGTTCCAGAGCTACACGCTGTTTCCCTGGCTCACCGTGGCCCAGAACATCCGCTTCGGGCTGCGCGAGAAAGGCGTCTCCGAAACCGCGCAGAAGGAGCGCAGCGACTACTTCATCGCCAAGGTGGGCCTGCGCGGCTTCGAGAACCATTTTCCCAAGCAGCTTTCGGGCGGCATGCAGCAGCGCACGGCCATTGCGCGGGCGCTGGCCAACGATCCCAGGATATTGCTGATGGACGAGCCCTTCGGCGCGCTGGACAACCAGACCCGCGTCGTGATGCAGGAGCTGCTGCTGGGCATCTGGGAGGCCGAGCGCAAGACCGTGATGTTCGTGACGCACGACATCGACGAAGCCATCTTCATGGCCAACCGCGTCGCGGTCTTCAGCGCCCGGCCCGGCCGCATCAAGGCCGACATACCCGTGAATCTGCCCCACCCCCGGCATTACACCGTCAAGACTTCGCCGGAGTTCATGGAGCTTAAAGCCCGGCTGACGGAGGAAATTCGCGCCGAAGCCCTTGCGGCTGCAGCACACTGAGGGCTGTTCCAACTCCGCCTGAACCCATGACTTCCCGTGCCGCCTCCTCCCGCTCCGCCGCCAAGTCCGGCCGCGACGTGCCCGTCGCGCTGTACCAGCAGGTCAAAGACCATGTGCTGCAGCAAATCGGCAACGGTTCTCTGACGGCCGGCGCCCGCGTGCCTTCCGAGCAGGAGCTGGTGCAGGAGTTCGGCGTGGCCCGCATGACGGTCAACCGCGCACTGCGCGAGCTGGCCGAGCAGGGCTTGATCGTGCGGGTGGCCGGCGTAGGCTCCTTCGTGGCCGAGGAAAAGCCCCAGTCCACACTGCTGCGCATCGCCAATATCGGCGAGGAAATCATGCAGCGCGGTCACGACCACCGCTTCGAACTCATCGGCATGCGCCGCACCTCGGCTTCGCCCGAGGCGGCGGCGGCCCTGGACCTGACGGTGGGGGCCTCGGTCTTTCACCTGCAGGGCGTGCACTTCGAGAACGAGGTAGCGGTGCAGCTCGAGGACCGCTACGTGAGCCCGCGCCTGGCGCCGGATTTCATGGAGCAGGATTTCTCGGCCGTGCAGCCCTCGGCCTATCTGGTGCGCAACGTGCAGTACGACCAGATCGAGCACGTGGTCGACGCCATCCTGCCCACCGCCGAGCAGGCGCACTGGCTGCAGATGGCGCCCGACCAGCCCTGCCTGATGCTGACGCGCCGCACCTGGCTGCGCGGCGCCCCCATCACCTGGGTGCGCTGCATGCATCCGGGCATGCGCTACCGGCTCGGCAGCCGCTTCCGCACGGACGGCCCGTCGCGCTGAAAAAATTTAGAAACTGCCCGTGAACCGGTAGCGCGAGGCCGGATGCCACAGCGCCGACACCGAGGCCACCTGGCCCTTGGATCGCGTGCTGCGGCGCAGTACCAGGCAGGGTTCGCCGGGCTCCATGCGCAGCATCTCGGCCTCTTCGAGGCCGGGCATGCTGGCCTCGATCGCAAACTGCACGCCCTGCAGCGGCGCCACGCGCATCAGGTAGGCGTTGGGCGTCTGGCTGCCGAAGTCCAGGGTCAGGTAGTCCGGCGCGACCGCGGGGTTGACGTAGCGGTTCTCGATCTGGATGGGCACGTCGTTCTCGAAGTGCACCACCACCGAATGGAACAAGGTCTGGGCGGCGGACAGCTCGAACTGCCGCGCCAGGGCCGCGTCGGCGCGGCAGCGCTCGAGCTTCTGCAGCTCGCCGCGGTGCACATGGCCGCGCGCCGCGATCTCGTCGGCGATGTTGCGCAGCTGGACCAGGGTGGACTGGTACTTCTGCTGGGCCACGAAGGTACCCGAGCCCTGCACGCGCGTCAGGGTCTGCTCGTCGCTGAGCTCGCGCAGCGCGCGGTTGACCGTCATGCGGGCCACGCCGAACTGCTTGGCCAGGGCCGCTTCGCTGGGAATGGCGTCGCCTTCCTGCCAGGTACCGTTCTGGATCTGCTGCAGCACATGGTCCTTGATACGTTGGAACGCCGGAACGGCCGCCGGGGAGGACGCGCGAGTGGAACGGGGCATAGGGTTTGTGCGGATCAGAAAAGCGGTATAGACGATTGACGGTGCCGTGAGTAAAACACAAAATTGATCTATACAACTTTATAGAAAAAACGATTAAGTTGTATACACACACCAGAGACTACCCCAGGGAACGATGGAGCATCCCATGAGCATTGACAACAGCGCACCGGCATCCACCGGCGCCATCGAGACAAGAACCATCGACATGGTTCCCGAGCGGGAGCGCCATGGCTCTCCCTCCAGCCAGTTCACCCTCTGGTTCGGCGCCAATATGCAGATCACGGCCGTGGTCGACGGCGCCCTGGCCGTGGTCTTCGGCGCCGAAGCCATGACGGCCATTATCGGCCTGCTGATCGGCAACCTCCTCGGCGGCATCGTCATGGCCCTGCACTCGGCCCAGGGCCCGCGCCTGGGCCTGCCGCAGATGATTTCCAGCCGCGTGCAGTTCGGCGTCAAGGGCGCGGCCCTGCCCCTGCTGCTCGTCATCCTCATGTACCTGGGCTTTGCGGCCACGGGCACGGTGCTGTCGGGCCAGGCCATCAATCTGATGTTCGGCTTCAGCGCACCGGCGGCGGGCATCGTCATCTTCGGCGCGCTGACGGCCCTGGTCGCCGCGGTCGGCTACAGGCTGATCCACGTGGTGGGCCGCATCTCCACCGTGGTCGGCATCCTGGGTTTCGGCTACCTGGCCTGGCAGCTGTGCCACCAGTACGACGTGGCCAGCGCCTTCGGCCAAAAGCCTTTCACCTGGACCAGCTTCCTGACCGCCATGGCCCTGTCGGCCGGCTGGCAGATGACCTTCGCGCCCTATGTGGCCGACTACTCGCGCTACCTGCCGAGCAAGACCTCCACCGCCGCCACCTTCTGGACCACCTTCGGCGGCAGCGTGATCAGCGCCCAGCTGGCCATGAGCTTCGGCGCGCTGGTGGCCGCCCTGGGCGCCAATTTCGTCAAGAACCAGGTCGGCTTCCTCGGCGAACTCGCGGGCCCGCTGGCCGTGGTGATCTACCTGGTCATCGTGACCGGCAAGCTCACGGTGAACTGCCTCAACGCCTACGGCGGCTTCATGACAATGCTGACCACGGTGAGCGCCTTCAACGACAGGAAACAGTTCTCGCCCGCTACCCGCCTGGTCTACATCCTGGGCTTCGTGCTGGCCTCGGTGCTGGTGGCTCTGCTGGCCAGCTCCCACTTCCTGGCCACGTTCAAGAATTTCGTGCTGCTGCTGCTCACGGTGTTCGTGCCCTGGAGCGCCGTCAACCTCGTGGACTACTACCTGGTCTCCAAGGAGAAGGTCGACATCCCCGCGCTCTACGACAGCCAGGGCCGCTACGGCGCCTACAACGGCGTGGCCCTGTGCAGCTACGTGCTGGGCATCGTCGTGCAGATCCCGTTCATCAACCAGGCCATGTACGAAGGCCCGCTGGCCAAGGCCATGGGCGGAGCCGACATCTCCTGGCTCGTGAGCCTGGTCGTCACCTCGCTCGTCTACTACCCGCTGGCCAGGAAGACCATGAAGGTCCCCAGCCAGATGATTTACCCGGCCGGGCAGGCCGCCCCCCGCAGCGGCAGCAATGCGGCCTACCTGAACACCGCCTCCGCCGCCTGAGCCAACCAGCCGGCCGATCCCATCTCTACCTTTTCATGCAGGACACGACCATGAACGCCAACGACGCCATCCTCCAAGCCGCCAAGCAGGACCCCCGCCACGACGCCAGCCGCGTCATCCGCGCCCCCCGCGGCTCCACCCTGCACTGCAAGAACTGG
>NZ_BMEU01000040.1 GCF_014637085.1 Comamonas phosphati
CAAGCGGGCCGAGAAGAAGTACGGCATTCCCGCGCGGGACCTGCTGGTGGAGCTGGGCCGGCGCGGCATGGTCGGGGGCCAGGAAGACATGATCGAAGACACGGCCCTCACCATGGCTCGCGCACGCGGCCTGCCAACCGCCTGACGGAGGCTGCGCCATGGTGACGATTTTGCTTGCGGCCCTGGGGGCCCTTGTGCTGGTGCTGCTGTGCCTGGCGGCGTTCGCCGCGGGGCGCGTGCGGCCCGCGCAGCGTAAGGCGCTGGTGCGAGTGGACCGGCATGCGCTGGACGTCGCCGTGAACAACGCCAGCGTGATGTCCTCGTTCACGCGGGTGGTCTCCTTCTCGCGTGAACAATCTGCCGTGCTGCTTCGCCTGCGCGAAGGCGTGGATGCGCTGGCGCACAGTGTGGACACGGTGACGCAGTCCGCCGCCACCACCTGCAGCGAGGCCGATTCCATGCACGCGCAGGCCCTGCGTGGCGACGGCCTGCTGCGCGAGGCATCGCAGCGTATCGCCTCGCTGGCCCAATCTGCGGACGGTTTGGAGGCGCGCTTTCGGGAGGTGCGCCAGCAAACGGGCGACATCGAAGGCATTCTCACCCTGATTCAGAACGTCGCCATGCAGACCCATCTGCTGTCACTCAACGCCGCCGTGGAGGCTGCGCGCGCGGGTGAGCAGGGGCGCGGCTTTGCCGTGGTGGCCGACGAGGTGCGCCAGCTTGCCGACCGCACACGCGAGGCCACGCAGCAGATTCGCCAGATGATCGCGGGCATTACCACCAGCACGCTGGCGGCGGACGAATTTCTGCAGACCGTGCTGCAAGACATCCAAGGCAGCGTGCAGCGCACGCAGGAAACCGGCGTGGCCCTGGCCGACATCCGCGAGCGCTCCCACCGTACCAGGGCAGCGGCCGACGAGATGGCCGCCGCCGCGCAGACCCAGGATGGCCTGAGCCAGAGCCTGGTGCATGACGCCGAGGCGCTGTCCGAGGCCGCACGCGAGTCGGTCGAATGGGTAGGGCAGAGCAATGCGCAGCTGCGTGTGGTGCAGGGCCAGATCGGCCAGCTCAAGCGCGAAACCGCGGGCCTGCTCCCAGCAGGCAGCCCGGTCGGCGTGCTGGCCGATGGCATTGAAGAGCTGCGGGCCTGCAACATCCTGGTGATGAACGCCGACACCGCCGGGCAGGCGGCACCGGTGATCGAGCGCATCGCCCAGATCGACCAGCAGATGGACGCCGCCAGGGTGGCGCTGCAGCGCGGGCGTGGCGGCCGGCGCCGGGGCGACGCGGACGCGCAGTTTTCCGACGCGCTGCAGGTCTACCGCAGCGTGCGCGACCAGGCGCTGGCGCTGGCCACGCAGGGCCGATTCGACGAAGTGCGCGCACTGGTGCCGCAGCAGGTGCGCCCGGCCTACGACCGCGTGAAGGCCGCGCTGACACGGCTGGTCGCGCCCGACCCTTCCCCAGCCCTCATCCGCCAGGCGGTTGGTAGCTAAAAACCTGTTTTCACCCATACCTATGGAGCTACACCATGGCACTTTCTTCACATACCATCGCCCAGCTTGCCGAGCACCTGGAAACCTGCCAGCTTGAAGCGCGCGACACCCCCAAGATCACCGACGAATATCCCGGCATGGACTGGGATGACGCCTACGCCATCCAGGACGCCATCCTGCAGCGCAAGCTCTCGCGCGGCGCGCGCGTGGTCGGCCTCAAGGCCGGCCTCACCTCGCATGCCAAGATGCGGCAGATGGGCGTGACCGACCCGGTGTTCGGCTTCCTCGTCGATGAATACGCCGTGGCCGAGGGCGCCGCGGTGAACACCGCCGAGCTGATCCACCCCAAGGTCGAGCCCGAGATCGCCTTCGTGCTCAAGCACGCGCTCAAGGGGCCGGGCTGCCACATCGGCAGCGTGCTCGCGGCCACCGACTTCGTGCTGCCCGGCATCGAGGTCATCGACAGCCGCTACCGCGACTTCAAGTTCGACTTGAAGAGCGTGGTGGCCGACAACACCTCGGCCGCGCGCTTCGTCGTGGGCGGCCGCGCGCTGCGGCCCGAAGAGGTCGACCTGCGCACCGTGGGCCTGGTGCTGGAGAAGAACGGCCAGCCCGTGGCCCTGGGCGCCGGCGCCGCCGTGCTGGGCCACCCGGCCGCGGCCATTGCCATGCTGGCCAACCACCTGGGCCGGCGCGGGCAGGAGATTCCGGCCGGCAGCCTGATCCTCTCCGGCGGCGCGACCGAAGCCGTGGCCGTGGAGGTTGGCGACAGCGTCTGTCTGCGCGTGCAGGGCATGGGCAGCGTGTCGCTGCGCTTTGCCTAAGCTCCGTTACCGATCACCCCGATGACAACAACCAAGGAGACCGATATGCAGCGACGAGACTTCATGGCCGCCAGCGCCCTTGCCGCATGCGGTGCCGCCGTGCAGGGCAGCGCCTGGGCCCAGGCGGCCTATCCCACGCGGCCCGTGCGTCTGATCGTGCCCTTTCCGCCAGGCGGACCGACGGACATCATGGGCCGTACGGCAGCCAAGGCCATGGGCGACAAGCTGGGTCAGCAGTTCGTGGTGGAGAACAAGGCCGGCGCCGGCGGCAACATCGGCACAGACGCCGTGGCCAAGGCCGCGCCCGACGGCTACACCATCGGTCTCACGGCCATCAGCAGCCTGGCCATTGCCCCGCACCTCTACAGCAACGTGCCGTTCAATATCGAGAAGGACTTTGCTCCAATCTCGCTGGTGGGAACCACCCCATGCGCGCTTGTCATCAACCCGGGTGCGCCCTTCTCCGACCTCAAGGGCATGGTGGCCTATGCCAAGGCCAATCCCGGCAAGCTCAGTTATGCCACCTCCGGCATCGGCACCAGCAATCACCTGGCGGCCGAGTTGCTGCAGTCGGTGGCCGGCATCCAACTGACCAACGTGCCTTACAAGGGGTCCAGTCAGATCGTGCCGGACCTGCTGTCGGGCACCGTCATGATGAGCATGGAAAGCTCGCTGGCCACAACCTTGCAGCACATCAACTCGGGCAAGCTCAAGGCCATTGCCGTCACCTCTTCGCAACGCTCCAAGGCGCTGCCCGGCGTGCCGACGATTGCCGAATCCGGCTACCCTGGCTTCGAAGTCGAGACTTGGTTCGGTTTGGTCGCGCCCGCCGGCACGCCGCAGGCAATCGTGAACAAGCTTCACGATGCCTGGGAGGGCGGCAGCAAGTCGCAAGAATCGCATACGGCTTTCGACAACATCTCGGGCAATCTGCGCGTCAACACGCCGCAGCAGTTCGCCGATTTCATCCTCACGGAAAACCGGCGATGGGGCGAACTGATCCGCAAGCTGGGCATCAAGGCCAGCTAATTCATCTGCACAGGACACACCATGCCATTTGCACAGATTTACATGATCGAAGGCCGTACCGAGGCGCAAAAAAAGGCGGTCATCGAAAAAGTCACCCAGGCGCTAGTGGAGGCTGTGGACGCCCCAGCAGCGAATGTTCGCGTCTGGATTCACGACGTTCCAAAGGAGAACTGGGGGATCGCCGGCACTACAGCCAAGGAGCTCGGACGGTAAGTTCGGCCATTGAGAGTTCGCAGTAAGAACGTGTTCATGCTTGCCTACGCGGCTGCGTAGAGATCGTGAACACGTTCTTATCTCGCAAGCCACGATATCCCCGGGGTAAGGGCCGTCGCCGGGCCGCCAGATCGTGCCCTGACTGGCGTTTGCGCATAGAATCCGCCCTGGAATGAAAGCCCTTCTTCGTCCGCTGCTGAGGTACCTGCTCCTGTTGTGCGTCCTGCTCAATCTGGGAGATGCGCCTTATGTGGACGAACAGATGGCGGAGATGGGCCAGGATGCCGTGTTCGTCATAGGTGCCCTGGCTGCCGATACTGCGGCCGATGCCTCCAAGGCATCGACGAACCCGCCGGCTAAGGCCAAGCGCTCCATCTACGACAATCTTCTGGCCAATGTGGCGCTGCCGACGCAGGAGCAGACGCCGCTCGCGTTTGGCGAGCCCGATGATGTCATTCCTGCAATGGCATTGGGACATCCACCTTCCGGTCCGCCGTCCTCGATAGACAAACCTCCTCGAACCGAACTCGCGGCCTGAGCGCCGCGAAGGTCTGCGTGCGCCTTGAGAAAGCCGGCTTTCTCGGCGCTGCAGTGTCGTCGTTCATTCGAGGATTCCCATGAAAGCATCGATCGCCGAGCAGGCGGCAGCACGCGCGCCTTGGCACTGGCTGGTCCTGCCTGGCTTGTGCGCAGTCCTGGCCGGTTGTGCGCATTACGTCCCACAGCCCATTGATCCGAAGGCCGAAGCTGCTGCCTTCGATTCTCGCACCCTGGGACCTGGGTCCTGGAGTCTGCTCGCCTTGCAAGCCGAGGCCGAGCAGCGCAACCCTGACCTTGCCATCGCCCGGGCGCAGCGCAAGGCCGCCGAAGCAGCCGCCATCACTGCCGGCGCACGACCCAATCCAGCCCTGTCCACCTTGGCGCAGAAGAACACCAGCGCGGAGCGGGGCACCAGGGCGTGGACCTATGACCTGGGGCTGGGCATCCCCATGGAGACTGCCGGCAAGCGCGATATCCGTCTGGCACAGGCCGCGTGGCGCGCCCGGGCCGCAACCTATGCCGAGGCTGAAACCCTGTGGCGGGTACGCGGCAGAGTCCGCGCAGCCTATATCGGCGCCTTTCCGGTCGAGCAGCAGGCGCGCGAGCGGTCCATGCTCCAGTCAAGGCTGTCCGAGGAAACCCAGAAGCGGCTTGCGGCGGGCATGGTGTCCAGCGGCGAAGTCCTGCAAACCCGCCTGGCCGCGCAGCAGGCAGCACTGGCTGTAGAGGACGCGCATCGGCGCCGCATAGAGAGCCGGCACAAGCTGGCGGCCTCCATTGGCGTGCCCGAGCGGGCCCTGGAAGGCGCCACGCTACCGTTCAGCGACCTGTCGGCCGAAACGCTACCCAGCGCTGCGGTCATCGACGAGGCGGCAAAGACCGCTCTACAAGCCCGACCGGACGTGCTGGCCTCGCTGGCCACGTATGAAGCTGCGCAAACTGCACTGCAGCTGGAGATTGCCAAGCAATACCCGGACCTCTCCATCGGCCCCGGCTACTCCTGGGATGCGGGGGCGCTCAAGTGGTCGCTGGCCCTGGGCCTGGTGCTGCCGCTGTTCGACCGTAACCAGGGGCCCATCGCCGAAGCCGAAGCCAAGCGGGAGGAAGCCGCTGCGAGTTTCCGGGCCACCCAGGAGCAGGCCATCGCCGATATCGCCGCTGCCCGTGCCGCCTACGCCCAGGCCAGCCGCCAGCTGGCACTGACCCAGGCCATGGCGGATGACCAGGCCAAACGCCTGCGCTCGGCTGAATGGGCCTTCCGGGCTGGAGCGGCGGATCGGCTGGCATGGCTGGCGGCCCAGGTCGAAGCATCGGCAGCTCAATCCACGCGCATCGATGCACTGCTGGATGCGCATCGCACCGCAGGCCTGCTCGAAACCGCTCTACGGCAACCCTTGGCGAGCCTCTCTGCGCTTCCCTCATCGAGGGGCCAGCCATGAGCTGCAAGCACAGTTGCATCGCAATGGCTGTGGTGGTGGTCATGGGCAGCAGCCTTGGAGCCTGGCGCTATGCGTGCAGAGGCAATGACTTCACCGACGCACCTCCAAGACCCACTCCGTCGAGGCCGACGGCAGGTGCAAGCCATGACACCGTGATCCACCCAGGGCGGAAAACCTGTGCCAGAGCTGGCGCTTTCCCATCCACTTTGGCTGTCAGCCTGTGGATGCATCGCCACTTGAACGTGAAGAACTGGTACTCCCCGTCGAAAGGCCAGCCATGAAGCGCAAAAACATCTCCTTGATCGCGGCTGCCATGTGCCTCGTGATCGCCGGCTTCTGGATATCGCACACCCATTTGGGAAATTCCGCTGAGACCGCCAAGGCTGCCCGGGCGGACGTGAAGGCAGCCCGTAACGAGTCAGGTGTTGCTCTCGACCAGGAAGAACGCGAGCGCGCGGGCATCACCACTGCCGCGGTGCAGTCCATCGAGCTGCAAGCCCAGTCATCGGCCATCGCTAGCGTCTTGCCCTTGCAGGAGCTGATCGATGCCGCAGCATCCATTGCAGCGGCCCGTGCCCAGGACGAGCGCGCCAAGGCCGCCGTGGCCGCTTCGCGGCGCGACTTCGAGCGGCTCCAGGGCCTGCATGCCCAGGATCGCAATGTGTCGGACCGGGCGCTGGAGGCGGCCGAGGCAACTTGGCGCGGAGACGAGGCAGCGGCCCGCGCCTCTGTGACGGCGCTGGATGCCGCCCGCAGCACCGTGCGTGCCCGCTGGGGCGCCGTGCTGGCCGACTCACTGGCTGCACGAGGGCCACTTTGGCGCCATCTGGAGTCAGGCCGAAGCCTGCTCTTGCGTGTAACCGCCACCAGCGGCGCGGCACCATCGGCGCTGCCTCCAGCCATCGAGGTTGAAGACCCCGACGGCAAAGCCCGCAAGGCGCGGCTGATATCCCGGGCCCCTATCTCCGATGCACGCATTCAGGGCCAGGCGTACTGGTATGAGACCGATGCCGCAGGGCTTGCGCCCGGAATGAGCCTGACCTCGCGCTTCGGTGCCGGGGCCCTGCAGACGGGGGCGTTGCTTCCGCCCGAAGCACTGCTGTGGTGGCAGGGCAGGCAGTGGGCCTATGTAGAGGCTGAACCCGGGCGCTTCGAGCGACGAGAGGCAACAGCGGCACTCCGGGTCGAGCGCGGCTGGTTTGTTCCAGGTTTCCCGGAACTGCCAGTCGTGTCACGCGGTGCGCAGGCCTTGTTGTCGCAGGAGCTGAAATCCACCCTCCAGGCCGGGGAAGACGACAAATGAGTACCTCAGTCTCCGGCCTTCTGGCCGCCATCGTCCGCGCCTCGCTGCGCTACCGGGGCGTGGCGCTGGCCCTGGCCGTCTTGCTGGCCATCTACGGTGTCTTCGTGCTCCGGGATGCACGCTACGACGTGTTTCCCGAGTTCGCACCACCGCAGGTGACGATACAGACCGAGGCGCCGGGCCTGGCGCCCGAGCAGGTCGAACTGCTGGTGACCCAGCCGGTGGAAAACGCCGTCAACGGCGTGGCGGGCGTGGCGCGGCTGCGTTCGCAGTCCATCCAGGGCCTGTCGGTGATCACCGTCACCTTCGAGCCCGACAGCGATATCTTCCGCGACCGGCAGAACCTGGCGGAGCGGCTGGGCAGCCTTGCCGGGCAATTCGGGCAATTGCCCGCCGGGGTCCAGGCGCCTTCCATGTCGGCGCTGACGTCCTCGGTCAGCACGGCCCTGGTGGCGGCCATGACCTCTCAAACCCGGACGATGATGGAGTTGCGCACGCTGGCGGACTGGACCGTGAAGCCGCGTCTGCTGGCCGTGCCCGGCGTGGCTAAGGTCTCGGTGTTCGGTGGCGACGTGAAGCAGGTCCAGGTGCAGATCCTGCGCGAGCGCCTCGTCAAGTACGGCCTGACGGTCGGCGAGGTGCTCGACGCGACGCGCAAGGCCCTGGGCATTCGCGGTGCGGGCTTCATCGAGGACGTCAACCAGCGCATCGTGCTCAGGGCCGAGGCGCCGTCCGGGAAAGCCGCCGTGCTGGCCGCGACCGTGCTGCGCCGCGAGGGCGGCGCCAACCTCACGCTGGCGGACGTGGCCGAAGTGCGCGAGGCGCCGGAGCCGCCCGTGGGCGCCGCGACCTTGAATGGACAGCCGGCAGTGCAGCTGATGGTGTCCGAGCAATACGGCGCCGATACCGTGGCGGTGACCCGGGGCCTGGAGCAGGCCATGGCGGAGCTGCGCCCGCGTTTGCAGGCCGAAGGGGTGGAGCTGACCCCGGACCTGTTCCGTCCCGCCAGCTTCATCGAGGCCGCGACGCGCAACGTGAAGGAGTCGCTGCTCATGGGCGCGGCCCTGGTGGTCGTGGTGGTAGCGCTGTTCCTGGCCAACTGGCGCAGCTCGGCCATTGCGCTGGCCGCCATTCCGCTGTCGCTGCTGGCCGCCGTGGCGGTACTGGTGGAGCGCGGCGTGAGCCTGAACACCATGACGCTGGGCGGCCTGGCGATTGCCATCGGCCTGCTGGTGGACGATGCCATCATCGTCGTCGAGAACGTGCACCGCCGCCTGCGCCTGAATGCGGCGCTGGCCCAGCCCGAGCCGGTGCCGCGCGTGGTGCTGCTGGCCACGCTGGAGGTGCGCAGCGCCGTGGTCTATGCCACGCTGGCCATTGCCCTGGTGTTCCTGCCGGTGCTGACGCTGCCGGGCCTGGCGGGTCGGCTGTTCGCGCCGCTGGCGATCAGCTATCTGCTGGCGACCATGGCCTCGCTGCTGGTGGCCATCACGGTGACGCCGGCGCTGTGCTTGAGCTTGCTGCCCAGGGATGGCCACGATGAACGCGAGGCGCGCGTCGCCCAGGCCCTCAAGGCGGGCTATGCGGGGCTGCTGGCGGCAGTCGAGCGCCGCTGGCGGCTCGTGGCGGCGGGCGCCGTGGCGCTGACGGTGGCCACGGCGGCTGCCTTGCCATGGCTGGGCGGCGACTTTCTGCCAGAACTGCGCGAGGGGCACTACATCATCCACGTCTCCGCCTTGCCCGGCACCTCGCTGGCCGAATCGCTGCGCCTGGGCGATGGCATCACCCGGCGGCTGCGGGCCATAGAGCAGGTGCGCTCCGTGGGCCAGCGCGCGGGCCGCGCCGAGCAGGCCGACGATACCTGGGGGCCGCATTACAGCGAGATCGACGTGGACCTCAAGCCCCTGTCCTCGGAAGCCGAGGCCGAAGCCGCCGAGGCGGCGATCCGGCAGGCGCTGGAGCACACGCCCGGCATTGCTGTCTCGGTCAAGACCTTTCTGACCGAGCGGGTCGAGGAGACGCTCTCGGGCTACACCGCCGCCGTGGCGGTCAGCGTCTACGGCCAGGACCTCGACACCCTGGATGCCGAAGCGCAGCAGGTCGCCAAGCTGCTGGGGACTGTGCCTGGCGCTGCCGACGTGCATATCGAGGCACCGCCCGGCACGCCCGAGATTGCCATCCGGCTGCGGCCCGAGGCGCTGGCCCGCTGGGGCCTGTCGCCGGCCGAGGTGCTGGATGCGGCGCAGACCGCCTTCCAGGGCATGGAGGCCGGCCAGGTACATGAGGGCAACCGCGTGTTCAATGTCAGCGTGGTGCTGGCCCCCGGCGAGCGCCGGGGCATGGCCGATGTCCAGGCTTTGCGCATCCGTACGCCCGAGGGCGCGATGGTGCGGCTGGACCAGGTGGCCGATGTCTATGCCGGCTCGGGCCGCTACGCCGTGCTGCGCAGCGGCGGGCGCCGCGTGCAGACCGTCACCTGCAATGTGTCAGGCCGCGACGTGGCCTCTTTCGTGGCCGAGGCGCAGCAACTGATCGCCAAGAATGCCCGGCTTGCCGCTGGCGACTATGTGGAGTTCTCCGGAGCGGCGCAGGCGCAGGCCCAGGCCGCGCGCAAGCTGCTGCTGCATTCGCTGGTGGCCGCCGCTGCGGTCACGCTGATGCTGTGGCTGGCCCAGCGCCGCATCCGCAACGTGGCGCTGACGCTGCTGAACATGCCGTTTGCCCTGTCCGGCGGCGTGCTGGCCCTGGCGCTGGCGGGCGGCGGCGTCACGCTGGGAGCCCTGGTGGGCTTTGTCACGCTGTTCGGCATCAGCCTGCGCAATGCGGTGATGCTGATCTCGCACTACGAGAGCCTGACGCTGGCCGAAGGGCAGGCATGGGATGCCGCTACGGCCCGGCGCGGCGCCACCGAGCGCCTGGTGCCCATACTGATGACGGCGCTTGCCACCGCGCTGGGACTGCTGCCATTGGCCCTGGGCAGCGGCGCTCCCGGGCGTGAGATCGAGGGCCCCATGGCCCTGGTTATCCTGGGCGGTCTGTTGACCTCGACCGCCTTGAATCTGCTGCTGCTGCCGGGACTGGCGCTGCGCTTCGGCCAGTTCGATGCACCGGCCGAAGACGGCCTGTGAAGAGAAGGAGAAACAATGAAGCCAACCGCAATGAATTCCAAGCGCATGCTGTCACGCATTCCCGCGCCGGTCTGGGCGCTGGGCTTTGTCAGCATGTTGATGGACATCTCCTCCGAGATGATCCACAGCCTGCTGCCGATGTTCATGGTGGGAACACTCGGCATGTCGGCCTTCGCGGTCGGCGTCATCGAAGGGCTGGCCGAGGCCACGGCGCTGATGGTCAAGGTATTTTCGGGCGTGCTCAGCGACTGGCTGGGCCGGCGCAAGGGGCTGGCGCTGTTCGGCTATGCGCTGGGAGCCCTGAGCAAGCCGCTGTTTGCCATTGCCTCCGGCGCGGGCCTGGTGGTGGCCGCGCGCCTGACGGACCGCGTCGGCAAAGGCATACGCGGCGCGCCGCGCGATGCGCTGGTGGCGGATGTGACGCCGCCGGAAATCCGCGGCGCGGCCTTTGGCCTCAGGCAATCGCTGGATACGGTGGGTGCCTTTCTCGGGCCGTTGCTGGCCGTGGGGCTGATGCTGCTGTGGGCCAATGACTTCCGTTCCGTGTTCTGGGTGGCGGTGATTCCCGGTCTGCTGTCGGTGCTGGTGCTGCTGCTGGGCGTGCGCGAGCCGGCCATGGCGCAGGGCGCGCGCCGCACCAACCCCATCCGGCGCGAAAGCCTCCGCAAGCTGGGGCGAACCTTCTGGTGGGTGGTGGCGCTGGGGGCAGTCTTCACCCTGGCCCGGTTCAGCGAAGCCTTCCTCGTGCTGCGTGCCCAGGATGTCGGCATTCCTGTGGCGCTGGTGCCTTTGGTCATGGTCGCCATGAACATGGTCTACGCGGCATGCGCCTATCCGTTCGGCAAGCTGTCGGATCGCATGAGCCATAAGAAGCTGCTGGTCCAGGGCCTGATCGTGCTCATCGTGGCCGACGCACTGCTGGCCTCGGCGCAGCACTGGGGCATGGTCCTGGCGGGCGTTGCCGTCTGGGGCATCCACATGGGCATGACGCAGGGGCTGCTGGCGGCCATGGTGGCGGATGCTGCTCCGGCCGATCTGCGCGGGACGGCCTACGGCGTCTTCAATCTGGCCAGCGGCGTTGCCATGCTGGCTGCCAGTGTGGTGGCGGGGCTGCTGTGGGATGTCCATGGCCCGGTGGCGACTTTCTGGGCCGGCGGCGGGTTTGCGCTGCTCTGTCTGCTCGGCCTGCTGCGCAAGTAGCCGGCCGGCATCCATCTGGCCGCGATACCGTGCGGGTGTGGCTGTCGATGCAATCCTTCCGGTCGATGGCCGCCACCGTGCGAGGCCGGCCATCGACCGGCGGCGGTTTCAGGGCTGCGACAGCGGCTTCAGCAGGTGCGACTCGGCATGTCCGTTGGCTGTGGCCTGCTTGGCAGCCTTTGCGGGCAGCACGACAAACTGCCAGAGAGCGGACATCAGGATGATCCAGACAATGCCGACGTACAGGGAGACCCGCGTGTCTTCGACATAGCCCAGAACGGCGATGACGAAGACCATGAAGGCGACGGCCAGAGCCGGGCCCAGGGGCCAGAACGGCACCTTGTACTTCAGGGTGGCGGTTTCCTCGGCCGACAGGCGTCGGCGCATGGAAATCTGCGACAGCAGAATCATCAGCCAGACCCAGACCGTGGCAAAGGTCGCCAGCGATGCGATCAGCAGGAAGATCTTCTCGGGAATCAGGTAGTTCAGCACCACGCCGCCCAGCAGAACGGCCGTCATGCACAGCACCGTGACCCATGGCACGCCGAAGCGCGACACGCGCATCAGCGCACGGGGGGCTTGGCCGCGGGCGGCCAGGCCGAACATCATGCGGCCCGCGCCGAAGATGTCGCTGTTGATGGCGGAGACGGCGGCGGTGATAACGACGACGTTGAGGACGGTGGCTGCCGAGTCGATGCCCAGGCCCTTGAAGATCTGCACGAAGGGGCTGCCCTGCGTACCGATTTCCGTCCACGGCAGGATGCTCAGGATGACCGTGATCGTCATCACGTAGAACAGCAGAATGCGTGCGGGAATGACGTTGATGGCCTTGGGGATCACTTTTTCCGGATGCTGTGCTTCGCCGCCGGTGAGGCCGATGATCTCGATGCCGCCGTAGGCAAACATCACCACGGCGAAGGAGGCGAAGAAGCCTTCCATGCCGTTGGCAAAGAAGCCGCCGTGGCTTACCAGGTTGCCGATGCTCGGGGCGCTGTTGCCGTTGAGGCGGATGCCCATGAACAAAATGGCTGCGCCGCCGACGATCATGGCGACGATGGCCGACACCTTGACCAGCGTCAGCCAGAACTCCATCTCGCCGAAGATGCGCACATGGCACAGGTTGAGGCCGCAGATGATGACCACCACGCCCAGCACCCAGATCCACTGCGGCGTATCCGGGAACCAGAAGCTCATGTAGATGCCGAAGGCCGTGATGTCGGCCAGGGCGACGATGACCATTTCCAGCACATAGGTCCAGCCGGTCAGAAAGCCCGCCATGGGGCCCAGGTACTCGGCGGCGTAATGGCCGAACGAGCTGGAGACGGGCTCGCGCACCACCATCTCGCCCAGGGCCCGCATCACCATGTAGATGGCGACGCCGCCCAGGATGTAGGCCAGTATGACGGACGGGCCGGCCTGCTTGATGGCCTCCGCCGCTCCGTAAAACAGGCCCGTGCCGATGGCCGAACCCAATGCCAGGAAGTTGATATGCCTGGCTCCCAGCTTTCTATGCAGGGCGTTTTCCACATTGTCTCCTTTTGTTGTTTATCCGTTTTTTCAATGCTGAGTCCCGCCATCCGGCGCACCGCAGTGCCGCCGGACGTCTTCCGTACGTTTACTGGCTGGGCAGCAGGCCGGCAGGAATCAGGGTGCTCAGGCGACCGGTGGCGAGCAGCTCGCTGGCGGCTTCGATGTCCGGCGCGAAGAAGCGGTCTTCCTGGTAGTAGGGCACGCTGGCGCGCAGCAGGCTGCGGGCTTCTTCGAGCTTGGGCGAGGTCTTCAGGCCGGTGCGGAAGTCCAGGCCCTGGCAGGCGCCCAGCCATTCGATGGCCAGGATGCCGCGCACGTTCTCGGCCATGGACCACAGGCGCTTGCCCGCGTTCGGGGCCATGGAAACGTGGTCTTCCTGGTTGGCCGAGGTGGGCAGGCTGGTCACGCTGGCGGGGTGGGCCAGCGAGATGTTGTCGCAGGCCAGGGCCGCGGCCGTGACCTGGGCGATCATGAAGCCGGAGTTCACGCCGCCGTTGTTCACCAGGAACGGGGGCAGCTGCGACATGTGCTTGTCCATCATCAGCGAGATGCGGCGCTCCGACAGCGAGCCGATCTCGGCCAGCGCCAGAGCCAGGTTGTCGGCGGCCATGGCCACGGGCTCGGCGTGGAAGTTGCCGCCCGAGATGACATCTCCTTGCTCGGCAAACACCAGCGGGTTGTCGGACACGGCATTGGCCTCGACGGCCAGCACCTCGGCGGCCTGGCGCAGTTGCGTCAGGCAGGCGCCCATGACCTGGGGCTGGCAGCGCAGCGAGTAGGGGTCCTGCACCTTGTCGCAGTCCAGGTGCGACTGGCCCACTTCGCTGTGCGGCGTCAGCAGGTCGCGGTAGGCGGCAGCCACGTCGATCTGGCCCTTCTGGCCGCGTGCGGCATGGATGCGGGCATCGAAAGGCAGGCGCGAGCCGAGCAGGGCTTCCACGCTGAGGCCGCCGCAGACCAGGCCGGCGGCCAGCAGGTCTTCGGCTTCGAACAGGCCGCGCAGCGCGTAGGCCGTGGACACCTGGGTGCCGTTGAGCAGCGCCAGGCCTTCCTTGGCGGCCAGCGTCAGGGGCTCCAGGCCTGCCTTGGCCAGGGCTTCCCTGGCGGGCAGCCATTCGCCGCGGTAGCGGGCCTTGCTTTCGCCCAGCAGCACCAGCGACATGTGCGCCAGCGGTGCCAGGTCGCCCGAAGCGCCGACCGAGCCCTTGAGCGGGATGTGCGGATAGACCTCGGCGTTGACCAGGGCGATCAGGCCGTCGATGACGCTGCGGCGGATGCCGGAGATGCCGCGTGCCAGGCTGTTGATCTTGAGCACCATGATCAGGCGCACCATGGCATCGCTCAGTGCTTCGCCGACGCCGGCGGCGTGGGACAGCACCAGCGAGCGCTGCAGCTTGGCCAGGTCTTCGGGCGCGATCTTGGTCGAGGCCAGCAGGCCGAAGCCGGTGTTGATGCCGTAGGCGGTACGGCCTTCGCTGATGATTTTTTCGACGCAGGCCACGGCGGCGTCGATGGCCAGGCCTGCGCTGGCGTCCAGCTGCAGCTTCACGGGCTGTGCATAGGTCTTGCGCAGCTCGGCGAGGCTCAGGTGTCCGGGTTTGATGTGCAGATTTGTCATGTTTTTTCCTTGTGCGCTAAAACTTGCGCTTGGTTGATTCAGGTTGCGGACCGGAGCGCCAGAGCTCCAGTCCTTGTGTTTTCAGGCCTTGACCATCGGCAGATTCAGGCCATGGCGCCTGGAAGCCGCCACCGCAATCTCATAGCCCGCATCCGCATGGCGCATCACCCCCGTGGCCGGGTCGTTCCACAGCACCCGGGAGAGGCGCTTGGCAGCTTCATCGGTGCCGTCGGCCACGATCACCACCCCCGCATGCTGCGAGTAGCCCATGCCCACGCCGCCGCCGTGGTGCAGGCTGACCCAGGTGGCGCCGCCGGCGGTGTTGAGCAGGGCGTTGAGCAGCGGCCAGT
>NZ_BMEU01000041.1 GCF_014637085.1 Comamonas phosphati
ACGGTGCGCAACTTTCTGGGTGCCATTCACTTGGCCGCTGCCATGGTTTGGCTCAATTGAGCACCATGGCCTGGGAATGAACTCGGACATCGATTGATGACACGCCCTAATCACTTCCCATACAACTTGTCGAACTGCCCGCCGTCGTTGAAGTGCACCTTCTGCGCCTCGGTCAGCGAGCCGAAGTACTTGGCCACGGTGAACTGCTTGATGGGCTTGAACTGGTCGGCGTGCTTCCTGAGCACGGCTTCGGAGCGCGGACGGATGGCATGCTTGGCCGCGATTTCCTGGGCTTCGTCGGAATACAGGTACTGCAGGTAGTCATGCGCCAGCTGGGTCGTGCCCTTCTTGGCCACGGTGCGCTCCACCACGGCCACGGGGTTCTCGGCCACGATGCTCACCGACGGGTACACCGCATCCACCTTGCCCTGGCCGAATTCACGGTCCACGGACACCACTTCGGATTCGAAGGTGATCAGCACGTCGCCGATATTGCGCTGCAGGAAGATGCTGGTCGCGTCGCGGCCGCCCTTGCCCAGCACGGGCACGTTCTTGTAGAGCTTGCGCACGAATTCCGCGGCCTCGGCATCGGTGCCGCCCTTCTCGCGCACCGAGCCCCAGGCGGCCAGATAGGCGTAGCGGCCGTTGCCGCCGGTCTTGGGGTTGACCACCACGACCTTGACGTCGGGCCGGATCAGGTCGGACCAGTCCTTGATGTTCTTGGGGTTGCCGTTGCGCACCAGGAACAGCATGGTCGAGGTGGTGGGCGATGCGTCGTTGGGGAACTTCTTGCTCCAGTCCTTGGCCACCACGCCGTTGCCGGCCAGGAAGTCCACGTCGGTGGTCGTGTTGAAGGTCACCACGTCGGCGGCCAGGCCGTCGTTGACGGCGCGCGCCTGGGCGCTGGAGCCGGCGTGCGACTGGTCCACCTTCACATCGATGCCCTTGGTCTTCTTGTAGTGGGCGATGAAGGCTGCGTTGTAATCCTTGTAGAACTCGCGCGCCACGTCATAGGAGACATTGAGCAACTGGTTCTGCGCCGAAGCCGCACCTGCAGCGGCCAATGCAATGGATGCCAGCAAAGTCTTGATCTTCAGGGAATGCATGTTTCTCTGCCTTCTTATGAACGTGTATTGAGATGTACGCATTGTGCGAACATCGGTTTAAAACTCAAAAGAATATATTCTTCTTTGTTTTCTTATATATCGATATAAGAACATGAGTCGATAGCCACGCCCTCTTTGGACCGGTGCCCGGGCATGCCCTTCCCTGGGCGCATCGGCCAATATTCAAGATGGTGATGCGTTACATCATTGATGTCACATTGACTGATATCAATGCCTGTCCAATCATCGTGCTCCAGGACACGAAACGTTTGCGCGCGCCGCAGCACCGAACGAGACGATGGCCACAACAGGAGACGCCCATGCATGAATGCCCCGTCACCGTCTTTCCCCGGCAGGTCCGCTGGGAGAGGGACGACACCAGCCGCATCCCTTTCCAGGCCTACACTGACGAGGCGCTGTACCGCAAGGAACTGGATCGATTCTTCTATCAGGGCCACTGGTGCTATGTCGGCCTGGAGGCCGAGATCCCGAACGCCGGGGACTTCAAGCGCACCGTGGTCGGCGAGCGCTCCGTGCTGATGGTGCGCGACAAGGACGGCTCCATCCACGTGGTCGAGAACGTCTGCGCCCACCGCGGCATGGCCTTCTGCCGCGAGCGCCACGGCAACCGCGAAAGCCTCACCTGTCCCTACCACCAGTGGAACTACACGCTGGCGGGCGACCTCCAGGGCGTGCCGTTTCGGCGCGGCGTCAAGCAGGACCGCAAGGTCAACGGCGGCATGCCCGCGGACTTCAATCCGGCCGAGCACGGCCTGACCAAGCTCAAGGTGGCCACGCGCGGCGGCGTGGTCTTCGCTTCGTTCGACCATGAGGTGCAGCCGCTGGAGGAGTTCCTCGGCCCGGCCATGCTCGGCTACTTCGACCGGCTGTTCAACGGCCGCAGGCTCAGGATCCTCGGCTACAACCGCCAGCGCATTCCGGGCAACTGGAAGCTGATGCAGGAAAACATCAAGGACCCCTACCACCCCGGCCTGCTGCACACCTGGTTCGTGACCTTCGGGCTCTGGCGCGCCGACAACAAATCACAGCTGCAGATGGATGAGCGCCACCGCCACGCCGCCATGGTCTCGACGCGTGGAACGGGCGGCACGGCCGGCCAGGTGACGCAGGTCTCGAGCTTCAAGGCCGGCATGGAACTCAACGACGCACGCTTTCTGGACATCGTGCACGAGGACTGGTGGGGCGCCCCCACGGCCGTGATGATGACCGTCTTTCCCAGCGTCATCTTCCAGCAGCAGGTCAATAGCGTATCCACGCGCCACATCCAGCCCGACGGCCACGGGGCCTTCGATTTCGTCTGGACGCATTTCGGTTTCGAGGACGACAGCGAGGAGATGACGCAGCGCCGACTGCGCCAGGCCAATCTGTTCGGCCCGGCGGGATTCGTCTCGGCCGACGACGGCGAAGTCATCGAATGGTCACAGGAAGGTTTCGAGACCAAGCCCGTGCACCGCACCCTGGCCGAACTGGGCGGACGCGAAGTCGGCGACACCGACCACATGGTGACGGAAACGCTGATCCGCGGCATGTATGCGTACTGGCGCGAAGTGATGGAGGCCTGAGCATGGCGAATCTGGACTTTTCCACCTTCCTCGAGCTGACGCAGCTGTATGCCCGCTACGCTTCGGCCCTGGACGCCGCCGACTGGGACGCCTGGCCCGAGTTCTTCACCGATGCCTGCGTGTACAAGCTGCAGCCCCGCGAGAACCACGAGCGCGGCTTTCCGCTGGCCACGCTGGCCTTCGACAGCAAGGGCATGCTCAAGGACCGCGTCTACGGCATCCGCGAGACGCTGTTCCACGACCCCTACTACCAGCGCCATGTCGTCGGCGCGCCCTTGATCCACCGGGTCGACGCCGACGGCCGCATCCATGCCGAGGCCAACTACGCCGTGTTCCGCACGCGCCTTTCCCGGGAGTCCACGGTATTCAACGTGGGACGCAGCATCGACGAGGTCGTGCCCACGCCGCAGGGCCTCCGGTTCGCGTCCCGGCTCGTGGTCTACGACAGCGAGATGATCCCCAATTCCTTGATCTACCCCATCTGAAGAACCGCCATGACCACCATGAACTGGGTCGATGCCGCCGCGCAGGACGATGTGCCGCAGGACGACGTGATAGGACTGATAGTCGAAGGCCGCGACATCGCGCTGTACGGCGCAGGCGGCGAGGTCTTCGCCACCGACAACCTCTGCACCCACGGCCATGCGAGGCTGTGCGACGGGTTCCTCGATGGGCATGAGATCGAGTGCCCGCTGCACCAGGGCAAGTTCGATGTGCGCTCCGGCCAGCCCACCTGCGCGCCGGTCACGCAAGCGCTGCGCAGCTACCCGGTGCGCATAGAGGGCGGCCGCGTCTGGCTGGCCCTCGACTGACATCAGCACCAAGGAGAACTACATGACAGCCGAGCGACCCGAGGTCGCGGCCGCCGCATGCCCGCCCGCAAGCATCGTGATCGTCGGTGCCGGCCAGGCAGGCGGCTGGGCCGCCCAGACACTGCGCAAGGAAGGCTATGCCGGGCCTATCGTGCTCGTCGGCGACGAGCTGCATCCGCCGCACGAACGCCCTCCGCTGTCCAAGGCCGTGCTGGCCGGCACGGCATCGGCGGACAGCCTGCGGCTGATGCCGCAGCAGGCCTTCGACGCCCTTGATCTGGACTGGCGATGCGGCGCGCAGGCGCAGCGCATCGACCGCCAGGCCCGGCAGGTGCTGCTGGCCGACGGCTTGGCCCTGCCCTACGACAGGCTGATCCTGTGCACCGGCGGACGCGCACGCACGCTGGCGGTGCCGGGCAGTGAATCGGTGGCGCCGCACACCCTGCGCAGCATAGAAGATGCGCAGCGCCTGGCGCCGGCCCTGGCCCCCGGCCGCAGCGTGGTGGTGATCGGCGGCGGCTGGATAGGCCTGGAGGTGGCAGCCACGGCCCGCCAGCGCGGCGCCGCAGTCACCGTCGTCGAAACCCAGGCCCGCCTGTGCGAGCGCAGCGTGCCAGCCGAAATCTCCGCATACCTGCTGGCCCTGCACCAGGCCCAGGGCGCGCGCGTGCTGCTGGGCGCCGGCGTCAGCGCGTTTGCGCGGCATGTCGACGGCAGATCCGAAGTCCGGCTTGCGGATGGCCGGGCCCTGGCCTGCGATGCCATCGTGCTGGGCGTGGGCATGGTGCCCAACGACGCGCTGGCGCGAGAAGCCGGGCTCGAATGCGACGGCGGCGTGCTGGTCGACGCACGCTGCCGGACCAGCGATCCGCACATCCTGGCCGCGGGCGATGTCGCCGTGAGCGCCAATCCCTGGGCCGGACGCCGGTTGCGGCTCGAATCCTGGCAGAACGCGCAGGAGCAAGGCATTGCCGCCGCACGCTCGGCCCTGGATCTGCCCGTGGACTACCAGCCCCTGCCCTGGTTCTGGTCCGACCAGTACGGCATGAACCTGCAGATCTACGGCGTTCCCCGGCCCGCGCACCGCGTGGTGCGGCGCGGCGATACAGAGTCCGGCAGCTTCGCGCTGTTCTACCTGGCCGGCAACGTGATCGAAGCCGCCATGGGCCCCAACGCCGCACGCGACCTGCGCTTCGCGCGCCGGCTGATGGAGCAGCGCAAGCCCGTGGATGCCGAACGCCTGGCCGACCCGCAGACGCCGATGTCCAGGCTCTGAACGCCTTACATAAACAAATCGCGTCCCGCATGGAGCCCGGCTATCGCCCGCAGGCCGGCGACCGGTTCACGGTACCCGCGCGCGACAAGGCGCAGGGCGCACCCACGCGGCAGCTGTTCGCGCAAGGGCGCGACTTCAGCACCGTGATATATGTGCTCCGGACGCCCTATCATTCCCGGTGATGAAGCATGGCCATGGAACTATCCGACATTGATCTGAACCTGCTGGTGCTGTTCCAGCACCTCATGGTGGAGCGGCGCGTCTCCAAGGTGGCCGACAGGATGGGGTTGACGCAGCCCGCCGTCAGCAATGCGCTGGCCAAGCTGCGCCGCAGCCTCGGGGACGATCTGTTCCTGCGCACGCCCTCGGGCATGGTGCCCACGCCGTTTGCGGAGCAGCTGGCCGAATCGGTCGGCCATGCGCTGGGACTGATCCACGGCGGACTCAACCAGCGCTCGCAGTTCGACCCGGCCAGCGCGCAGCGCACCGTCACCATCAGCATGACGGACATCGGCGAGATCGTCTTCCTGCCCGCGCTGATCGACTGCCTGCGCCGCGAGGCTCCGGGCGTGACGCTGAGCACGCAGCGCAACACGGCCGTCAATCTGCGCGACGACATGGAATCCGGCAAGGTGGACCTGGCCGTCGGCCTGCTGCCGCAGCTCAAGTCCGGATTCTTTCAGCGGCGCCTGTTCGAGCAGCGCTACGTGTGCCTTTTCCGCCGCGGGCATGCGCTGGACCGCGCACGCATATCGCTGGCCGACTATGCGGCGGCGGAACACCTCATCATCGTCTCGTCAGGCACCGGCCATGCCAAGGTCGACGACCTGATCCGCAAGGCCGGCGTGGACAGGCTGGTGCGGCTGACCGTGCCGCACTACGTAGGTGTCGGCCACATACTGCAGCGCACGGACATGGTGGCCACGGTGACCGAGCGCCTCGCCCAGGAACTGGTCGAGCCCTTCGACCTGGTCTTGCGTCCACACCCGGTGAAGTTGCCCGAGGCTCCGATCAATGTCTTCTGGCATGCCAAAGCGCACCGCGACCCTTTCAATCAATGGCTGCGCCGCATGATCTTCGAGCTTTTCGGCTCGGAAACGCCGGCCGCCAAGGGCTGATCGCCTCAACCCGGGAGCGGAGCCGGCCCGGCCGGCCTCGTCTCCCGCGGCGACCGGATCGCCAGGGACTGCGGCGCCTTCCAGCTCGCATCGTCCAGCAGCGACTGCAGCAGGGCCAGGCCCAGCGGCCAGGCGCCGAAGCCCGACTCCACATTGATATGGCCGGCGTCCTGCAGCCGCACCAGCTCGCTGCCCCAGGCCCGGGCATAGGCGCCCGCTCGGCGTATGGGGCAGAAGGGGTCGTTGCTGCTGGCCACCAGCACGCTGCGGTACGGCAGCGGCGCATAGGGCACGGGGGCAAAGTCGCTGAGCTGCGCCCGGCGCTCCGGGTCAGCCGGCGCCACCAGCAGCGCGCCCTGGATCCGGCTGGCCGCCTGCTCGCCCATGTGGACGGAGGTAATGCAGCCCAGGCTGTGCACCACCAGCACCACGGGGCGGCTGCCTGCGAGCACCAGCTTTTCGAGCGCGCCCACCCAGGCCTGGCGGCGCGGCACCAGCCAGTCGTCCTGTTCCACCCGTTCGGCATCAGGAAATTGCCGGGCCCACAGGCTTTGCCAGTGCGCCGGACCGGAGTTGCGCCAGCCGGGCACGATGACGATGCGGGGATGGGTATTCATGCTGCCTCCTGAGACTTTCCATCACGGCCGATGCAAGCGGTTGTGCCCTGGCATACGGCATTGGTGCGTCCCGGCTTGCATCAACAAGTGCCCGCATTGTGCGAAGCCGGATTTCAAACCCCAACGAATGTTTTGTTGTTTTCTTATGCGCAGAAGCTCATGGCGGACAAATAAGCTTTGCGCTCCGCATGCAGCAAGAAGCAGGCATCCCGGTGTACCCTGACCCTATCCGGAATTACAACCATTCGAGCTCCGTGCGCAATCCCATGAGGCACCGGAAGCTCATAGTTTGATAGCTATGAAAACCCATCAGGAATTGGTGCGCCAGGCCGTTGACCTGGCCCATGAAAACCGCCTGCGCGGCGGGCGCCCGTTTGGCGCCGTGCTCGCCCGGGACGGAGAAGTCATCTCCACGGGCGTGAACGACATCGTTGCCAGCCACGACCCCAGCACCCATGCCGAGATGCAAGCCATCCGCGCGGGCACGCGCCGGCAGGCCAACCCCAGCCTGGCCGGCCTCACCATCTACGCCAGCGGCCACCCCTGCCCCATGTGCCTGGCCGCTCTCGTCATGGGCGGCGCAAAGCAGGTGTTCTTCGCCTTGGACAACCAGGATGCCGCGCCCTACGGACTGTCCAGCGAAGCCAGCTACCAGCGGCTGCGCCTGTCGCTGACGCCACCGCCGCTGCCCATCGAGCGCATCGCCACCGGCATCAGCGCCGAGCAGCTCTACGGTGACGCGCCCTGGCCCCAGGCCTGAGCGCCTGCGCGTTTCCAGGCAAACAGGCGGGCCCTGGCCCGCGGCACAAAAACGATTTCCAGCACGCCATTTTTCCGCCGGGCGGCAAGCCTTGAGCCCTGGCCAAGCATTACCAAGCATTACCAAGCATTACCAAGCATTACCAAGCATTACCAAGCATTACCAAGCATTACCAATGCATTACCAGGCATCTCCAGGCGTTGCCGGCCCAGCACTATCCATGTCCACATCCACTGCTTCACCGCGCCACGTGCCGCCGCTTCTCTGGCTGGCCGTGGTCGTCCTGGTCACCATCAATCTGCGCCCCTTCCTCACCGCCTCCGGCCCGCTGGGTCAAGCCATACAGAGCGCCACGGGCATGGACCTGCGCACCTTCTCCTGGCTGACCCTGCTGCCCATGGCGCTCATGGGGGCCGGCGCCTGGCTCGCGCCTTCCGCGCTGCAACGCCTGGGCGCGCGCCGGGCGATTGCCGGCTCGCTGTCCCTGATCGGCCTGGGCTGCGTGCTGCGCCTGGCCGGCTCCAGCAGCTGGGTGCTGATCGCCACGGCAGGCCTGTGCGGCTGCGGCGTGGCCTTGGTGCAAGGCATCTTCCCGGGGCTGATCAAGCGCCAGTCGCCCCATAACGTGGCGCCCATGATGGGCCTGTACTCGGGCGCGCTCATGGGCGGCGGCGCCCTGGGCGCCCAGATCTCGCCGCTGGCCGTGCAATGGGGCTGGAGCTGGCAGGCCGCGCTGGCCATGTGGGTGGTTCCCGTGCTGGCCGCCCTTCCCCTGGCCTGGTACGCGCTGGGCCTGATGCAGGCCACAGGCCCCGCACCGCGCCCCCAAAATGCTGCCGCGGCCAGCGACACCCGCTGGCTGATGCGCCGCGGCCGCACCTGGCTGCTGCTGCTGAGCTTTGGCGTGATGAACGGCGGCTATGCCTCGACCGTGGCCTGGCTGGCGCCCTTCTACCAGACCCATGGCTGGACGGCCACGCAAAGCGGCTCGCTGCTGGCCATCCTGTCCATCGCCCAGGCCGCCTCAGCCCTGGCCATGCCCGCGCTGGCCGCGCGCAGCACGGACCGCCGCCCCTGGGCACTGGCCATGCTGCTGATGCAGATCGCCGGCTTTGCCGGCCTGGCCTGGTGGCCCGACGCCTTTCCCACGCTCAACGGCATTCTGCTGGGCATGGGCCTGGGCGGCTGCTTCTCGCTCTTCATGGTGATAGCACTGGACCATCTGCCATCGCCCACGCAAGCCGGCGCGCTCAACGCCCTCATGCAGGGCGGCGGCTTCATCCTGGCCGCGCTGGCGCCGTGGATCATGGCCCAGCTGCTGCAGCTCAGCGGCAGCTGGATCACGGGCTGGCTCTACCAGGCCGGCGCTGCGGCGCTGGTCTGCGTGCTGATGCTGCGCTTCAACCCCGGGCATTACGCCAGCGTGATGCGCGCGCCTGCGGCCCATTGATTGTTTCAGTTTCAGAAAAAATATATTGTGCGTCGCAGCATTTTTCTGAAGCTGCTTCACTTCTAAAGTTCAGGCCATGGGTTCGACGCCACAACGCGATTTCCGCGGCGGACACCGGCCCCGACACAGAAAGTGAAGCAAAGAAAATGAACAACACCCGCCGCATTGCACTCGCCGCTGCCCTGGCCCTGTCCGCCATCGCCGCCCAAGCCGGCCAGAACTTCAGCGGTGACGATTACCCATTGGAAGTGCAAAGCCAAAGCACACTGACACGCGCCCAAGTCGTCAACGAACTCAAGCTGGCCCAGGAACAAGGCACGCTGCCCAACTATGACGTCGCGCTCATCAGCCCCAAGCAGGAACAGGCTTCGACCGTGACCCGCGCCCAGGTCCGCGCCGAGACGCTGGCCGCCATGCAAAAAGGCGGCTTGAGCTTCGGCAGCTGAGCCCCGCCAACACCACCAATCCACGGAGCGCGCGCGATGATCGCCGCCGCCCACTTCCGCAGCGCTTCGTGGATGCCCAGCCCCTCCCTCTCACAACGGATGCGCAGCTAGCCAAAGCCGGCAGCTCGCGCCATTTCCGCCACCCTGCGACCTGTCCGGGTACCCGCTGCCATCCACGCCCCAGGTGTCTGGGCGATCTCACGCGGAAACCGAAATCGTCTCGCCACCTCCAAGCTGCAACACCAAGACCGCTCCCGGCTTGTCGTACACACCGGCGCAGATTTTGACGCACTTGGCGCAACTGGCCGAAGGCCCGTGCCTACACCCGCGGAACTGGAAATAGAGTGGGCCAATAGATCAGCCTCCCTTTGGAGAGAGGATGCCGAGCCAAGCAACACTGCTCAGGACCAGAATTGCTAGAGCGGTCTCCGTGAGCAGGCTCTGTCGAAGTTTGGCTACTGCCGTTCCAAAATTCCCGGTCTTCAGCGAAGCTTCCAGGCTTGGGCTCAGCACAAAGCGATTAGCGGCCGCCAACAACAGCATTCCACCAAACAACGCCAGCTTCGTCAGCAGCAGTCGTCCGTAAAGAGTGGAAAACAGTGAAGCAAGCGATGGCCCTACAATCAGCAAGTAGTTAGCGATGCCGGTCACGGTAAGAACACTGAACCGCCCCAGGTTTTGAGGAGGCTCTTTTCTCTGAGAGGATTGAGCCATGACGAAGTCGAACAAGTTTTCACCCGAAGTCCGCGAACGTGCGGTTCGCTTGGTG
>NZ_BMEU01000042.1 GCF_014637085.1 Comamonas phosphati
TGGTCATCAGGCATCAACTTGTTGCCGGATTGATCGATCATTGATCCATCAATCCAACGAATTCATAGAGCCAATATCAGCTGTTTATCTTTTGATTGCGCCTGGCATAACTGTCTTCGATGACTTCTCATCAAAGTTATAGGGTCAAGCCGCACGAGCAATTAGTATTGGTTAGCTTAACGCATTGCTGCGCTTCCACACCCAACCTATCAACGTCCTGGTCTTGAACGACTCTTTAGGGGGGTCAAGCCCCCGGCAGATCTCATCTTGAAACGAGTTTCCCGCTTAGATGCTTTCAGCGGTTATCTCTTCCACACTTAGCTACTCGGCAATGCCACTGGCGTGACAACCGATACACCAGAGGTGTGTCCACTCCGGTCCTCTCGTACTAGGAGCAGGCTTCCTCAAATCTGCAGCGCCCACGGAAGATAGGGACCAAACTGTCTCACGACGTTTTAAACCCAGCTCACGTACCTCTTTAAATGGCGAACAGCCATACCCTTGGGACCGACTACAGCCCCAGGATGAGATGAGCCGACATCGAGGTGCCAAACACCGCCGTCGATATGAACTCTTGGGCGGTATCAGCCTGTTATCCCCAGAGTACCTTTTATCCGTTGAGCGATGGCCCTTCCATACAGAACCACCGGATCACTATGTCCTGCTTTCGCATCTGCTCGACTTGTCAGTCTCGCAGTTAAGCACGCTTATGCCATTGCACTATCGTCACGATGTCCGACCGTAACTAGCGTACCTTCGAACTCCTCCGTTACGCTTTGGGAGGAGACCGCCCCAGTCAAACTGCCTACCATGCACTGTCCCCGATCCCGATTAGGGACCTGGGTTAGAACCTCAAACACACCAGGGTGGTATTTCAACGTCGGCTCCACCAGAACTAGCGTCCTGGCTTCAAAGCCTCCCACCTATCCTACACAGATCTGTTCAAAGTCCAATACAAAGCTACAGTAAAGGTTCATGGGGTCTTTCCGTCTTTCCGCGGGGAGATTGCATCATCACAAACATTTCAACTTCGCTGAGTCTCAGGAGGAGACAGTGTGGCCATCGTTACGCCATTCGTGCAGGTCGGAACTTACCCGACAAGGAATTTCGCTACCTTAGGACCGTTATAGTTACGGCCGCCGTTTACTGGGACTTCAATCAAGAGCTTGCACCCCATCATTTAATCTTCCAGCACCGGGCAGGCGTCACACCCTATACGTCCACTTTCGTGTTTGCAGAGTGCTGTGTTTTTATTAAACAGTCGCAGCCACCTATTCTTTGCAACCGCTTTGGGCTCCATTTGTTCAACTTCACCTACTTGCGGCACACCTTCTCCCGAAGTTACGGTGTCAATTTGCCGAGTTCCTTCTCCTGAGTTCTCTCAAGCGCCTTAGAATACTCATCTCGCGCACCAGTGTCGGTTTGCGGTACGGTCGTCAATAGCTGAAGCTTAGTGGCTTTTCCTGGAAGCAGGGTATCACTCACTTCGGCTGCAAGCAGCCTCGTTATCACCCCTCATCTTAGCCCGGCGGATTTGCCTACCAGGCATGACTACAGGCTTGAACCAACATATCCAACAGTTGGCTGAGCTAACCTTCTCCGTCCCCACATCGCACTATTGATCGGTACAGGAATATTGACCTGTTTCCCATCAGCTACGCATCTCTGCCTCGCCTTAGGGGCCGACTCACCCTACGCCGATGAACGTTGCGTAGGAAACCTTGCGCTTACGGCGAGGGGGCTTTTCACCCCCTTTAACGCTACTCATGTCAGCATTCGCACTTCTGATACCTCCAGCATCCGTTACCAGACACCTTCACAGGCTTACAGAACGCTCTCCTACCACGCACAGTAAACTGTGCATCCGCAGCTTCGGTAACTGGCTTAGCCCCGTTACATCTTCCGCGCAGGACGACTCGATCAGTGAGCTATTACGCTTTCTTTAAATGATGGCTGCTTCTAAGCCAACATCCTGACTGTTTTAGCCTTCCCACTTCGTTTCCCACTTAGCCAATTTTAGGGACCTTAGCTGGCGGTCTGGGTTGTTTCCCTCTTGAGTCCGGACGTTAGCACCCGGTGCTCTGTCTCCCAAGCTGTACTCTGCGGTATTCGGAGTTTGCATAGGTTTGGTAAGTCGCCATGACCCCCTAGCCTAAACAGTGCTCTACCCCCGCAGGTAATACTTGAGGCACTACCTAAATAGTTTTCGGAGAGAACCAGCTATTTCCAAGTTTGTTTAGCCTTTCACCCCTATCCACAGCTCATCCCCTAGTTTTGCAACACTAGTGGGTTCGGACCTCCAGTACCTGTTACGGCACCTTCATCCTGGCCATGGATAGATCACTTGGTTTCGGGTCTACACCCAGCGACTAATCGCCCTATTCGGACTCGATTTCTCTTCGCCTCCCCTATTCGGTTAAGCTTGCCACTGAATGTAAGTCGCTGACCCATTATACAAAAGGTACGCCGTCACCCCGAAGGGCTCCGACTTTTTGTAAGCATACGGTTTCAGGATCTATTTCACTCCCCTCCCGGGGTTCTTTTCGCCTTTCCCTCACGGTACTGGTTCACTATCGGTCGATGATGAGTATTTAGCCTTGGAGGATGGTCCCCCCATATTCAGACAGGGTTTCTCGTGCCCCGCCCTACTTGTCTGCAGCCTAGTACCACCACTGTGTTTTCACATACGGGGCTATCACCCACTATGGCCGGACTTTCCATTCCGTTTTGTTAACACAATGACTATCACTGCAAGGCTCTTCCGAATTCGCTCGCCACTACTATCGGAATCTCGGTTGATGTCTTTTCCTCTGGGTACTTAGATGTTTCAGTTCTCCAGGTTCGCCTCATGCACCTATGTATTCAGTGCACGATACCCTTGCGGGTGGGTTTCCCCATTCAGAAATCTCCGGATCAAAGCTTATTTGCCAGCTCCCCGAAGCTTATCGCAGGCTATCACGTCTTTCGTCGCCTATCATCGCCAAGGCATCCACCATATGCTCTTAGTCACTTGACCCTATAACTTTGATGTCTCTTGCGAAACAACAAAATCAAATCAAAGACTGTGTGAGGTCTCTCACCTCACGCGTTATGCCGTAATGTGAATAATCCCTCGATATTGCTATCTTGGAGATATTCGTCATTACTAGATATCTTTGCAGTCGCAAAATATCTGTTTTGACGCAATCAAAATTGTTGCTGGCGGCACGGTGCAGTAAAACCTTTACGAATTTCTGCTTTCCACCAGCAACGCTGATTTCGACTCTATGAATTTTTAAAGAACAGCCGATTGATTGATCCGCGATCGGATCGATCAATACAAAAGCAGTCTGCAAGCCAGACTGCTTTTGTATTGAAGAGCCTTCGATTGTAGCACGCCCCAAATACCACCGGACTCAGTCCAGCAGCCTCTCCTGGCGCTTTTGGTGGAGGATGACGGGATCGAACCGACGACCCCCTGCTTGCAAAGCAGGTGCTCTCCCAGCTGAGCTAATCCCCCAAGATTGGTTCACAAGGATCCTCGTGCATTGGAATGTTTGGTGGGTCTAGTTGGGCTCGAACCAACGACCCCCGCCTTATCAAGACGGTGCTCTAACCAGCTGAGCTACAGACCCAAGCCATCGAATCTTTCGTGAATTCGATGGTGTATCCAACAACCGATAAGTGTGGGCGTTCAATTGAAGCAGCGGTTTTCCAGAAAGGAGGTGATCCAGCCGCACCTTCCGATACGGCTACCTTGTTACGACTTCACCCCAGTCACGAACCCCGCCGTGGTAAGCGCCCTCCTTGCGGTTAGGCTACCTACTTCTGGCGAGACCCGCTCCCATGGTGTGACGGGCGGTGTGTACAAGACCCGGGAACGTATTCACCGTGACATTCTGATCCACGATTACTAGCGATTCCGACTTCACGCAGTCGAGTTGCAGACTGCGATCCGGACTACGACTGGCTTTATGGGATTAGCTCCCCCTCGCGGGTTGGCAACCCTTTGTACCAGCCATTGTATGACGTGTGTAGCCCCACCTATAAGGGCCATGAGGACTTGACGTCATCCCCACCTTCCTCCGGTTTGTCACCGGCAGTCCCATTAGAGTGCCCTTTCGTAGCAACTAATGGCAAGGGTTGCGCTCGTTGCGGGACTTAACCCAACATCTCACGACACGAGCTGACGACAGCCATGCAGCACCTGTGTGCAGGTTCTCTTTCGAGCACTCCTCTATCTCTAAAGGATTCCTGCCATGTCAAAGGTGGGTAAGGTTTTTCGCGTTGCATCGAATTAAACCACATCATCCACCGCTTGTGCGGGTCCCCGTCAATTCCTTTGAGTTTCAACCTTGCGGCCGTACTCCCCAGGCGGTCAACTTCACGCGTTAGCTTCGTTACTGAGAAAGTTAATCCCCAACAACCAGTTGACATCGTTTAGGGCGTGGACTACCAGGGTATCTAATCCTGTTTGCTCCCCACGCTTTCGTGCATGAGCGTCAGTACAGGCCCAGGGGATTGCCTTCGCCATCGGTGTTCCTCCGCATATCTACGCATTTCACTGCTACACGCGGAATTCCATCCCCCTCTGCCGTACTCCAGCCTTGCAGTCACAAAGGCAGTTCCCAGGTTGAGCCCGGGGATTTCACCTCTGTCTTACAAGACCGCCTGCGCACGCTTTACGCCCAGTAATTCCGATTAACGCTTGCACCCTACGTATTACCGCGGCTGCTGGCACGTAGTTAGCCGGTGCTTATTCTTACGGTACCGTCATGACCCCAGGGTATTAACCCAGAGCTTTTCGTTCCGTACAAAAGCAGTTTACAACCCGAAGGCCTTCATCCTGCACGCGGCATTGCTGGATCAGGCTTGCGCCCATTGTCCAAAATTCCCCACTGCTGCCTCCCGTAGGAGTCTGGGCCGTGTCTCAGTCCCAGTGTGGCTGGTCGTCCTCTCAGACCAGCTACAGATCGTCGGCTTGGTAAGCTTTTATCCCACCAACTACCTAATCTGCCATCAGCCGCTCTAGTAGCACAAGGCCCGAAGGTCCCCTGCTTTCATCCTTAGATCTCATGCGGTATTAGCTACTCTTTCGAGTAGTTATCCCCCACTACTAGGCACGTTCCGATGTATTACTCACCCGTTCGCCACTCGTCAGCCACCGAAGTGCTGTTACCGTTCGACTTGCATGTGTAAAGCATGCCGCCAGCGTTCAATCTGAGCCAGGATCAAACTCTATAGTTCGATCTTGAATTTAAAGTCTCTCGACTTCACTCATAA
>NZ_BMEU01000043.1 GCF_014637085.1 Comamonas phosphati
TGCCACTTACGGCTGGAACCCCTTGTGGTCTGGTCAATGCACGCTCTCCAAGCCGAAGGTTTCCTCTTGTCCGGCTAATGCTACGCTCGCTGGCACTTCCTGCACCTGCGACACTGGCTATGACGAGGTCAATGGCTCGTGCGTGTTGAAGCAGACCAACAGCTGTACAGGCTTGCCTGAGGCCTGCGCTGGTGTCGCGGGTGGCCGGGTCAGTCTAGAGGGTTACGGTAAGACGTCCCCTCCTGGCTGTGCACCGGATGCGACTCGGCCTAATTGCGCGCAGGGGTGTGCTGCTGCTGAGGTCGGCGTGGGTGTCTCGTATCAGCTCTCCAACGGTAATTGGATGACGGGGCAGGAATACAAGTACACGGGCGGGGTGTGCACGTTGCCAGCACCGTCCGATATACCTCAGAAAAAAGATTCAGACTGCGCGGGCTCGGTGGGTGAGATCAATGGCATTCGCACTTGTGTGCCGAATCAGGCAGCAACTGGCGATACGTCATCCAAGACGAATGCGAATGCGGATGGCACGACTTCTAAAACGGATACTTCCACTACTTGCGATAAGGGTGTCTGCACGACCACCAGCGCGACCACCAACAAGGATTCAACGGGGGCGACTACAAGTACTAGCACGTCCAGCTCTAGTGTTTCGCAGCGTGAGTACTGCGCCACGAATAAGTCCAGCACGGTATGTGCGGCCACTAACGGCGATAAGAACCCGGCTGACAAGGATGGCCTGGATGAAAAAGAGCCGAAGAGTACCTTTGGTGGTAACTGCGATGGTGGATTTACGTGTGAAGGCGATGGCATTCAGTGCGCTATGGCGAGGGAGCAGCACCAGCGTGCTTGCGAGATGTTCTCGAAGAAAACAGCTGAGTCACTGCTTTATGACGGGGAGGTCGCCAAGGGCAGGGACCGGGACGTTACCAAGACGCTCCCTGGTAACAGCACAGAGAACCTGTCCGGCAAGCTCAGCCAGGATAACGTTCTCGGCGGCGGGCGCTGCATCCCGGACATGACCGTCACGGTTTGGCGCACCAGCGTGACGCTGCCTTTCTCGACCATCTGCCCGCAGCTCGAATACATGGGCTGGGCGCTCGTGGCCATCGCCAGTCTCATTGCCTTGCGCATCGTCGCGGGTTCTTCAAGGGAGTAGCACCATGCCGGTTTTTCTTGCGTCCCTGGGCGGGATGTTTCTCAACCTCGCGGGCAGTCTGGTGGGCCAAGTGCTGGTCGCCCTGGGCCTGTCATTGGTCACGTACACGGGCGTGGATATGGCCCTGGACAAGCTCAAAAGCGATGCCGTAACGGCCTTGCTGGGCCTGCCGCCCGACCTCGTGGCGCTGCTCTCGTTCATGAAGGTCGGCGTGGCCATCAGCATCGTCACCTCGGCCGTTGCGGTGCGCATGGGCCTGGACGGCATGTCCGGCGTCGTCAAGCGCTTGCGCCGGCAGTGAGGTCGCCATGCTGTATCTGATCACTGGCGCCAACGGTGCGGGCAAGACGCTCAACACCCTGAAATGGGTGCGTGAGCGCAGCGTGGAAGAAAACCGCCCGGTGTGCCATAACGGGCGGTTTGAGCCGGTTCCTGGCGGTGAGCTATCGAGCTGGAAAAGGGTTGACTTCAAGGACTGGCAAAACGAGCCTGATGGCACCATCTTTCTGATCGACGAATGCCATAACGACCTGCCAATACGCGGCTCCAGCGCCGCAGTGCCCGAAGAAGTCCGCATGCTGGCCGAGCATCGCCGTCGGGGCATGGATTTCTACCTGATCACCCAGCATCCGCAGAACATCGATAACTTCGTGCGGCGGCTGGTGGGCTCTCCCGGCTGGCACCGGCACCTCAAGCGCACCTTCGGTGCTGATCTGGTGAGTTGCATCGAGTGGGAGGCCGTCAACACCAATTGCGAGAAAAGCGGGAGCGGCAAAAGCGGCACCGTCACCATGGTGGGCTTCCCGAAAGAAGTCTACGGCTGGTACAAAAGCGCAAGCCTGCACACCGGCAAAAAGAAAATCCCGCGTGCCGTCTGGGCTGTCCTGGCCTGCGTGTTGCTCGTGCCCGCCATGGGCTACTTGGCGATTACCGGCGTCTACAAAAACGTCACCAAGGAGCGGCCCCAGGCAGTGGCTGCCGGTGCGGCTGGAGCACCAGGCGCGCAGCAGGGCGGCCCGAACCGTGATGGCCATGTCATGACTGCGGCAGAGTATGTGGCGGGCCGTCAGCCACGGGTGAAAGACTTTCCGCACACGGCGCCGGCCTACGATCAGGTCACCACGCCAGTCGTGGCCCCATACCCGGCGGCATGCGTCGCCATGGAATCCAAGGGCTGCCACTGCTACACGCAGCAGGGCACTGTCCTGCCGATCTCGGTGGACGTCTGCACGCAGATCGTCAAAAACGGCTTCTTTGTGGACTGGCAGCGGCCCGAACCCGTCGAACGGCGGGAGCGCTCGCAGCTGGTCGCCCAGGCCGCGCCAGTCCAGCAGCAAGCGCCCATGCCCGCGCCGCTGGCCGTGCCGCAAAAGCAGGAGCAGCCCGGCGACTCGTACTCGCAAGGCCTCGCTGCGCGCAACGCTCAAGTAAGGTCGGCGCTCCAATGAATCACAAGCTGCTCGCTCTTCATGCCTCGGGCGAATTTACGCGCCGCGCTCTGCGGGTCCTTCCACCACTGCGGGATAGCGGCTTGTTCGGGGTAAGCGATCCGGCCGCGGGCCTTCATCACGGCGGTGATATAGGCCCGGATCGCGCGGCCCAGCTCCGTGGTCGGGCGCTTGCCATTCCACTTCGGCTTGCCAAGGGGCAGCACCAGCTGCAGCGCCATCGCCTCTGCGTACTTTCTGAAATTCGCTGCTATCGCCATGTTCCGCCCCTGCCTTTCTGGTGTACCGGGCCCCTAGATTCGGAGCCGGGTCGTTATCTGTCTGCTGCCCGTGTAGCTGTCCCTTGCTTGCACCGTTCCCCTGAGTTCATCGCCGTGGGGCGGAAATGCCACGGGCTTTTGGGATTGCAAGGGGGAAGCTTTGTAAAGCAAAGCTTTATGAATACCCCCTTGCAAAGGGCCGCAGGCCCGCTCCCAAAAGGCTGTGGCATCGTTCCCGAAACGGCGATGCACTACAGGGGATCGGTGCAAAGGGCGGAGTACTCGACGGGCAGCGGACGCCGCGCGGCGAGTGCCTCCAGCGCCGAAGGCGCTCTGGCTATGGATGTTCGGGAAGTTCGGCTGTCCGCGATAGGGATCGTTAGTCGGCTCTGCCGAGTGAGACTCACTTGTGAGGCTCAACCCGAAGGGCAAGAGCCCGGTCGCCGCTTGCGGCGAATCGCCCATGCGCCACTGCCGCAAAAGCTTCAACTGCTGAACCTGGAGGCCCTGGGCCGTGGCCCTGGCCAGAACCTTGCTGCGAAGCTGCTGCCAATCAGCTCCCGCTTGGTGAAAAAGGCACTGCCTGCGTGCGTGCCCGGGGCAAGCGAAGCGCCACGGGCACGCGCGCAGCGCGTGCCTAATTTATTCATAGTTCACTTTGGAACATCGCGGGGAATGGCACGGGGCCAGTAGAAAAAAGTGAAGCCCGCAACGTCGGCAAACGTTCGGGCTTCGTGATCGCAGCTAGTAAACGGAGTCACTGCAATGGAAAGAATTATGACCCTTCCTGGGGGAGAACGTGTAGTCCTTCATGGTGAAGTGCTAGGGCCTGTCATCAATCAATCTCCCCTTTGGACTTGAAGGCCAAAGGCCCGAACCCAGGTGAAGTGGTATGACCAGAAGATATGCCATTGGCGATGGCCCATGGG
>NZ_BMEU01000044.1 GCF_014637085.1 Comamonas phosphati
CAGCCAGGCGGTGATGGACATGCTCGGCGTGTTCCAGCCCGACTTCGGCTGGCTCACCGACGGCATGGTCTACAACGAAGGCCAGGCGATTCCCGCCAGCACGCTGATCCAGCCCAAGGCCGAGGGCGAGATCGCCTTCGTGCTCAAGAAGACGCTCCAGGGCCCCGGCATCACGGCCGCCGACGTGCTGGCCGCCACCGAGGGCGTGATGGCCTGCTTCGAGATCGTCGACTCGCGCATCCAGGACTGGAAGATCAAGATCCAGGACACCGTGGCCGACAACGCCAGCTGCGGCGTGTTCGTGCTGGGCGACTGCCTGGTCGATCCGCGCGACGTGGACCTGGGCACCTGCGGCATGGTGCTGGAGAAGAACGGCGACATCGTCGCCACGGGTGCGGGAGCCGCGGCCCTGGGCCACCCGGCCAACGCCGTGGCCTGGCTGGCCAACACGCTGGGCGCGCTGGGCATTGCGCTGGAGGCCGGCGAGGTCATCCTGTCGGGCTCGCTGGGCATCATGGTGCCGGTCAAGGCCGGCGACAACCTGCGCGTGACCATTGGCGGCATCGGCGGCTGCTCGGTGCGCTTCATCTGAAGGGAGCAGGCATGGACTTGCAACTCCAAGGCAAGCGCGCCCTGGTCACCGGGTCCACCGCGGGCATTGGCTTTGCCATTGCCACCGCGCTGGCGCGCGAAGGCGCGGCCGTGGTGCTCAATGGCCGCGACGCAGCGCGCGTGGCGCAGGCCGTGCAGCGCCTGCAGGCCAGCGCGCCGCAGGCCCAGGTCAGCGGCGTGGCGGCGGACATCGCCACCGCCGCAGGCTGCGAGCAGCTGGCCCGGGCTTGTTCGGGCACGGGTGCAGCCGTGGACATTCTGGTGAACAACTTCGGCATCTTCGATCCGCAGCCCTTCGAGGCCATTGGCGATGATGCGTGGCAGCGTTTCTTCGACGCCAACCTGATGAGCGGCGTGCGCCTGACACGCGCCCTGCTGCCCGCCATGCAGGCCGCAGGCTGGGGCCGCGTGGTGTTCATCAACAGCGAGTCGGGCGTGAATCCGCCCACCGAGATGATTCACTACGGCATGAGCAAGGCGGCGCAGCTGTCCGTCTCGCGCGGGCTGGCGCAGCATTGCGCGGGCACGGGCGTCACCGTCAACGCCGTGCTGCCCGGCCCCACGCGCACCGAGGGCGTGGAGGCGTTTCTGGGCAAGCTGGCGGCCGAACAAGGCGTGGACGTAGCCGAGGCCGAGCGCCGCTTCTTCCGCGAGGCCCGCCCGACATCGCTGGTCAAGCGCTTCGTCGATCCGTCCGAGGTGGCCGCGCTGGTCGCCTATGTCTGCAGCCCCCTGTCCGCCGCCACCACCGGTGCTGCGCTACGGGTCGAGGGCGGCATTCTGTCTTCCATGTGCTGAATTTTTACTGAAGGATATTTGTATGACTCGCAAAATCAAATGCGCCCTCATAGGTCCGGGCAACATCGGCACCGACCTGCTGGCCAAGCTGCAGCGCAGCCCCGTGCTCGAGCCCGTGTGGATGGTCGGCATCGACCCCGCATCCGACGGCCTGAAGCGCGCCCGCGAGATGGGCATCAAGACCACCGCCGAGGGCGTGGACGGCCTGATCCCCCACATGAAGCAGGACGGCGTGCAGATCGTCTTCGACGCCACCAGCGCCTACGTGCACGCCGAGAACTCGCGCAAGGTCACCGAGCAGGGCGCGATGATGATCGACCTCACGCCCGCGGCCATCGGCCCGTTCTGCGTGCCGCCCGTGAACCTCAGGGAGCACATCGGCAAGCGCGAGATGAACGTCAACATGGTCACCTGCGGCGGCCAGGCCACCATCCCCATGGTCGCGGCCGTCTCGCGCGTGCAACCGGTGGCCTACGGCGAGATCGTCGCCACCGTCTCCAGCAAATCGGCCGGCCCCGGCACGCGCAAGAACATCGACGAGTTCACGCGCACCACCTCCGGCGCCATCGAGAAGGTGGGCGGCGCCAAGAAGGGCAAGGCCATCATCGTCATCAACCCGGCCGAGCCGCCGCTGATCATGCGCGACACCGTGCACTGCCTGACCGAAGGCGAGCCCGACCAGGCCGCGATCACCGCCAGCATCCACGCCATGCTGGCCGAGGTGCAGAAATACGTGCCCGGCTACAAGCTGGTCAACGGCCCGGTGTTCGACGGCAACCGCGTCTCGGTCTTCCTGGAGGTGGAAGGCCTGGGCGACTACCTGCCCAAGTACGCCGGCAACCTGGACATCATGACCGCCGCCGCCGCCCGCACGGCCGAGATGTTTGCCGAAGAAATCCTGGCCGGTTCGCTCAAGCTCGAACCCGTGGCCGCCTGACCCAAGGAACCCACCATGACACTCCAAAGCAAGCACATCACCCTGCACGACATGACGCTGCGCGACGGCATGCACCCCAAGCGCCACCTGATGACGCTGGAGCAGATGCGTAGCGTGGCCCAGGGCCTGGACGCGGCCGGCGTGCCGCTGATCGAGGTCACCCATGGCGACGGCCTGGGCGGCAGCTCGGTCAACTACGGCTTTCCGGCGCACAGCGACGAGGAATACCTGGGCGCCGTCATCCCGCTCATGAAGCAGGCCAAGGTCTCGGCCCTGCTGCTGCCGGGCATCGGCACCGTCGATCACCTGAAGATGGCCCACGGCCTGGGCGTGCACACCATCCGCGTGGCCACGCACTGCACCGAGGCCGACGTCAGCGAGCAGCACATCACCATGGCGCGCAAGCTGGACATGGACACCGTGGGCTTTCTGATGATGGCGCACATGAGCGATGCCCAAGGCCTGGTGAAACAAGCCAAGCTGATGGAAGGCTACGGCGCCAACTGCATCTACGTGACCGACTCGGCCGGCTACCTGCTGCCCGAGCAGGTCAAGGAGCGCATCGCCGCCGTGCGCGCCGCGCTCAAGCCCGAGACCGAGCTGGGCTTTCACGGCCACCACAACCTGGCCATGGGCGTGGCCAACTCCATCGCCGCGATTCAAGCCGGCGCCAACCGCGTCGATGCGGCCTCGGCCGGCCTGGGCGCGGGCGCGGGCAACACCCCCATGGAAGTGCTGGTGGCGGTGCTCGACCGCATGGGCATAGCCACCGGCGTGGATGTCTGGAAGATCCAGGACGTGGCCGAGGACCTGGTGGTGCCGCTGATGGACTTCCCCATCCGCATCGACCGCGATGCGCTGACGCTGGGCTATGCCGGCGTGTACGGCAGCTTCCTGCTGTTTGCC
>NZ_BMEU01000045.1 GCF_014637085.1 Comamonas phosphati
GCACCGAGCTCAGCCGTCAGCTCGGCGCCCGGGGCTGGATCGGCATCACGCTGCCGCGCGAATACGGCGGCGGCGGGCGCAGCGCCTTCGCGCGCTATGTGCTGGTGGAGGAATCCCTGAACTGCGGCGCGCCCGTGGGCTCGCACTGGATCGCCGACCGCCAGAGCGCGCCGCTGATCCTCAAGTACGGCACCGAGGCGCAAAAGCGCTTCTACGTGCCCCGGGTCTGCCGGGGCGAGGCCTTTTTCTGCATCGGCATGAGCGAGCCGGGCTCGGGCTCCGATCTGGCCAGCGTCAAGACCCGCGCCGTGCCCAACGACCAGGGCTTCGTGCTCAACGGCCAGAAGATCTGGACCACCAATGCCCACCACTGCCAGTACATGATCGCGCTGGTGCGCACCTCGGGCAGCGCGGAGGAGCGGCACAAGGGGCTGTCCCAGGTCATCGTCGATCTGTCCCTGCCCGGCGTCACGGTGCGCCCCATCCAGGACCTGTCGGGCGACCGCCACTTCTGCGAAGTGTTCTTCGACAATGTGCAGCTGGGCCACGACGCGCTCATAGGCGCCGAGGGACAGGGCTGGGAGCAGGTCACGGCGGAACTCGCCTTCGAGCGCAGCGGGCCCGAGCGGCTGTTTTCTTCCATCGTGCTGTTCGACCAGTGGCTGGACTATGTGCGCACGCCCGCGGGGCGCAGCGAGTCGGCCGTGCGGCTGGCCGGCAAGGTGCTCACGCAGCTGGCGCCGCTGCGCGCCATGTCGGTGGCCGTGCAGGACAGGCTCACGCGCGGCGCAAGCCCCATCGTCGAGGCGGCGCTGGTCAAGGAACTGGGCACCACGCTGGAGCAGATGATTCCGGCGGCCATTGCCGACGACCTGTTCGCGCGCGGCGCCCAGGACGCCGCCGAGGTGCCCGTGGAACTGCTGATGACGCTGAAGTACGTGACCGAGGCCGCGCCCTCGTACTCGCTGCGCGGCGGCACGCGCGACATTCTGCGCGGCATGATCGCGCGCGGCCTGGGCCTTCGATGAAACACCCCCCTGAGCGGCGGGGCGGCCCTTGCGCGGCGGCCGCTGGCTTCGGCCGCGCCCGACTCCACCGCTGTCAGCCAGGCATAGCTATGAGATGAGACAAGACATGAGCATGGACAACGATCTCTTTGCCGATGCGGCCCGCCAGGTGCTGGCCGGCCAGTGCACGCCGGCCGCCGTGCGCGCCATCGAGGCCGGCGGGCGCACCGCACCCGCAGCCGCTGCGCTGTGGGCGCAACTGGAAGCCACCGGCCTGGCCGATGCGCTGCTGCCCGAGGAGCTTGGCGGCGCGAATCTCACGCTGGCCCAGGCCTTTGGCGTGCTGGAGCAGTGCGGCGCGCATGCGCTGCCCCTGCCGCTGGCCGAGACCATGGTGGCGCGCGCCTTGCTCGCCGCCGCCGGCCTGGCCCGGCAGGCGGGCAGCATGGCCCTGGCATACGGCAGATTTCTTGCCGATGGCGGCCTGCGCTGCGCCATGGTGCGCTCAGGTGCGGTGGCCGATGCGGTGCTCGTGCAGGCGGGCGATGGCTGGCATCTGCTGGCCGTGGCCGGCGCGAAGCTGGAGCCCCAGGCCCTGGCCGTCGATGCCGCCCTGGAGTGGACGCCGGCACAGGTCCAGGCCGCGCCCCGCATGGCCGCGCCGGCGCAGCTGGACACCGTGCACGCCGCCGTGGCTGCCGCACAAATGGCCGGTGCGCTGGCGGCCGTGTTCCAGCGCACGCTGCAATACGCCAACGAGCGCCAGCAGTTCGGGCGGCCCATCGGCAAATTCCAGGCCATACAGCACCAGCTGGCGGTCATGAGCGAGCACGTGTTCGCGGCCCGCATGGCCGCGCAGATCGGCTGCAGCGGCGCCGCGCCCATACCGGACCGCCTGCGGGTGGCGGCCGCCAAGGCGCGCTGCAGCGAGGCGGCGCTGGCTGTCTCGGAGTCCGCGCACGCCATCCATGGCGCCATAGGCTTTACCGAGGAGTACGACCTGCAGCTCTTTACGCGCCGCCTGCATGCCTGGCGCCAGACCGCCGGCAGCGAATCCTACTGGCACGGCGTGGCGGGCGCATCGCTGCTGGCCCATGACGGGCTGACACTGGACATCGTGCGCCGCATGACCGATGCGGCGCCCGTGCGCTGAAAATACTGAAAAACCATAGCTTGCTACGTTCTACCGTATTGGATTTGATGCAAAACCCATCAAACTTCAAGATGCAAAATCGAGGCAAGCTCCTATTTCGATAGTGGAGACAACTGATGGCCTTTCTCACCCTGGAACGCGACGGCGGCATCCTCACCGTCACCATGAGCCAGCCCGAAACGCGCAATGCGCTCACGGGCAACACGGCCGTGCAGGAGTTCGTGCAGCTGTGCGCCGACGTGCGCGGCGACGCCAGCGTCAAGGTGCTCATCCTGACGGGCGCCGGCCCCATCTTCAGCTCCGGCGGCAACGTCAAGGACATGCAGCGCTTCTTCAGTGACGCGCTCACGCCCGACCTGATCCGCGAGGAATACCGCCAGGGCATCCAGCAGATACCCAGCGCGCTGCACCAGCTCGATGTGCCCGTGATCTGCGCCGTCAACGGCCCGGCCATCGGTGCCGGGCTGGACCTGACCTGCATGTGCGACATCCGCATCGCCAGCGAGACCGCCACCTTCGCCGAGAGCTTCGTGCGCGTGGGCATCGTGCCCGGCGACGGCGGCGCCTGGCTGCTGCCGCGTGCCGTGGGTATGGCCAAGGCGGCCGAGATGGCCTTCACCGGCGAAGCCATAGATGCACGGGAAGCATTGGCCTGCGGCCTGGTCAGCCGCGTCGTGCCCGCCGAGCAGTTGCTGCCCACGGCCCGCGCCCTGGCCGCCAAGATAGCCGCCAACCCCGGCGCCGTGATGCGCATGACCAAGCGCCTGCTGCGCGAGGGCCAGCAGGCCACGCTGGCCTC
>NZ_BMEU01000046.1 GCF_014637085.1 Comamonas phosphati
CGGCGTGCGCTCTCCACCTGGGGAATCAGGTAGACGTCGGCCATGGTGGGCGCGTTGCCGAAGCAGAAGTCGCCACGCGCCTGGTCCCGGGCCAGCAGGGCTTCGAAGGCGTCGAAGCCGGCCGTGATCCAGGTGGCGCACCAGGCGTTGACGGCAGCCTCGTCGGCGCCGAATTGCTGGCGCAGGTATTGCAGGATGCGGCGGTTGTTGATGGGGTGCACGTCGCAGCCCACGATGGCCGCCAGGGCCCGCACGTGGGCGCGGGCCTCGGGCTCTGCGGGCAGCAGGGCGGGCGTGGGGTAGCGCTCTTCCAGCCATTCGATGATGGCGGGCGACTGGATCAGCGTCGGGCCGCCGTCCAGCGCCAGGGCCGGCACCAGGCCTTGCGGGTTCACGCGCTTGTAGGGTGCCTCGGCCTGCTCGTCCACGCGCAGGTCCACGGGGATGTAGTCGGGCGCCAGACCCTTGAGGTTGAGCGCGATGCGCAGCCGGTGCGAGGTGCCGCTGCGAAAAAAGCTGTAGAGCTTCATCAGGCTCACTCCGGCTGGCCTACGGTCAGTGCGATCTCGCCCACGCCTTCGACGCGGCCCGTGATCTTGTCGCCGGGCACCACGGCGCCCACGCCTTCGGGCGTGCCGGTGTAGATCAGGTCGCCGGGCTGCAGGTGATAGAACAGGGACAGGTCGGCAATGATTTCGCGGATGTTCCAGATCAGCTTGTCCACATTGGACTGCTGCTTGACTGCGCCGTTGACCGACAGCTCGATCACGCCCGATTCGATGACCTTGCCGGGCATGGGCACGACTTCGGTGGCGACGGAGGACTGCTCCACGTCCTTGCCCAGATCCCAGGGGCGGCCCTTGTCGCGCGCCACCAGCTGCAGGTCGCGGCGCGTCATGTCCAGGCCGCAGGCATAGCCGTAGATGTATTCATGGGCCTGCTCGGCGGGAATGCGAAAGCCGGCCTTGCCGATGGCCACCACCAGTTCCATCTCGAAATGGTAATTCTGGGTCTCGGGCGGATAGGCCACGGTGGCGCCCGAAGGCGTCAGCGTCTGCGGTGCCTTGGTGAAATAGAAGGGGCGCTCGACGCTCTTGTCCACGGGGCGGCCCATTTCCACGGCGTGGGCGTGATAGTTGCGGCCCACGAAGAACAGGCGGTGGATGGGCAGGCGCTGCTCGCTGCCGCGCACGGGCAGGGACTGGACGGGGGCGGGGGCCCACAGGTAGTTGGCTTGGGTCATGGTGTGATTCCTTATAGGTGTCAATGACTAAGTGCTTGAAGCGAGTGGCGCGCTTCATGTGCGAGACAGCCCGCAAGGGCCGTCCCGCAGCAAAGGCTGTCGTCCCCTGGGGGAAGACGCGAAGCGGCTCAGGGGGTTTCCATCCTGTAGGCGTGCACGGCTTCGAAGATCGGGGTATCGGCAAAGCGAAACAGGTCCAGCTGCGGCTGATCGGCATCGCAACTGGCGGTGAAGCTGTGCCACGAGGGCACGACGAACATGTCGCCGCGGCGCACCTGCCATTGGCGCTCGCCCACGGTCACCGTGCCCTGGCCGTCGAAGACCTGGAACACGGCCGAGCCCACCTCGCGCCTGGGCTGGGTGCTGGCGCCGCGTTGGACGCGGTGCATCTCGCAGCGCAGGGTGGGCAGCACATCGCGGCCGTTGGTGGGGTTGGTGTAGCGCACGGCCGCGTGGCCGGGGCTGACGGTGGCGGCATGGCCTTCGGCTTCCAGCGCCAGCTGCTCGGTCAGGGCGCGGTCGGTGTCCACCCAGCGGTAGGCCAAGAGCGGCGTGGCCGGGGACTCTTGAAGATGGGCCACGGGGCGCAGGCCCGGGTAGCCCCACAGGCGCTCGGAGCGTGAGAACGCGGGGGTGGCGTGCTCCTGCTCGGTCAGTGCGTCGCGGCCATGCTCGAAGAACTGGGACTCGGTGTAGTAGGCAAACGGAATGTCCAGGCCATCGATCCAGGCCATGGGCTGGCTGGCCGCATTGTGGTGGGCGTGCCAGTTCCAGCCGCCCTGAGGCAGGAAGTCGCCGCGCGACATGCGCACCGAATCGCCGTTGACCACGGTCCACACGCCTTCGCCTTCGACCACGAAGCGGAAGGCATGCTGGGTGTGGCGATGCTCGGGCGCGTCCTCGCCGGGCATCAGGTACTGGATGGCGGCCCACAGCGTGGGCGTGGCAAAGGGGCGTCCGCCCAGTGCCGGATTGGCCAGGGCGATGGCGCGGCGTTCGCCGCCGCGGCCCACGGGCACGATGCGGCCGGCCTCGTCGGCGAGCTTGAGCAGATGGTCCCAGCGCCACAGATGGGCCGCGGCCTTGCTGCTGGGGTGCGCGGGCATGAGGTCGCCGATCTGCGTCCACAGCGGCACCAGCATCTCCTGCTCGAAGCCGCGGTACAGCTGCTCCAGCGCCGGCGTGGGCTCGGGCTGGCCCGGTGCGGCGACGGCGGCAAGTTTGACCGGGGAGGGGATGGCTTCGGTAATGCGCATGGCGATTT
>NZ_BMEU01000047.1 GCF_014637085.1 Comamonas phosphati
CCGATCTACGCGTGATCAGCAAAAGCAGGTACTGATCCAAAATGGAAGACTTTGTGCGTCAGTGCTTCAATCCAATGATTGTCGAGCTTGCGGAAAAGGCAATGAAAGAGTATGGGGAAGATCCGAAAATTGAAACAAACAAATTCGCAGCAATATGCACACACTTGGAAGTCTGCTTCATGTATTCGGATTTCCACTTCATTGATGAGCGAGGCGAATCAATAATTGTAGAATCTGGCGATCCAAATGCATTGTTGAAACACCGATTCGAAATAATTGAAGGAAGAGACCGCACAATGGCCTGGACAGTAGTGAATAGTATCTGTAACACCACAGGAGTTGATAAACCCAAATTCCTTCCGGATCTATATGACTACAAGGAAAACCGATTCGTTGAAATTGGGGTGACGCGAAGAGAAGTCCACATATACTACCTAGAGAAAGCCAACAAGATAAAATCCGAGAAAACACACATCCACATTTTCTCATTTACCGGAGAAGAAATGGCAACCAAAGCAGACTACACCCTAGATGAAGAGAGCAGAGCAAGAATCAAAACTAGGCTATTCACCATAAGACAGGAAATGGCCAGCAGGGGTTTATGGGATTCCTTTCGTCAGTCCGAGAGAGGCGAAGAGACAATTGAAGAAAGATTTGAAATCACAGGAACCATGCGCAAGCTTGCCGACCAAAGCCTCCCACCGAACTTCTCCAGCCTTGAAAACTTTAGAGCCTATGTGGATGGATTCGAACCGAACGGCTGCATTGAGGGCAAGCTTTCTCAAATGTCAAAAGAAGTGAATGCCAGAATTGAACCATTTCTGAAGACAACACCACGTCCTCTCAGATTACCGGATGGACCTCCCTGTTCTCAACGTTCGAAATTTTTGCTGATGGATGCTCTGAAATTGAGCATTGAGGACCCTAGCCATGAGGGGGAGGGAATACCGCTTTACGATGCGATCAAGTGCATGAAAACATTCTTCGGGTGGAAAGAGCCCAATATTGTCAAACCACATGAGAAAGGAATAAATCCCAATTACCTCCTGACATGGAAACAGGTAATGGCAGAACTTCAGGACATCGAGAATGAAGAGAAGATCCCAAAGACAAAAAACATGAAGAAAACAGGTCATTTAAAGTGGGCACTCGGTGAGAATATGGCACCAGAAAAAGTGGACTTTGAAGATTGCAAAGATATCAGAGATCTAAAACAGTATGACAGTGATGAACCAGAGCCCAGATCGATATCAAGCTGGATCCAAAATGAATTCAATAAAGCATGTGAGTTAACAGATTCAAGTTGGATAGAGCTTGATGAAATAGGAGAAGATGTTGCTCCAATTGAGCACATTGCAAGCATGAGAAGGAATTATTTCACAGCAGAAGTGTCCCATTGCAGAGCTACTGAATACATAATGAAGGGAGTTTATATAAACACAGCTTTGCTCAATGCATCGTGTGCAGCTATGGATGACTTCCAACTGATCCCAATGATAAGCAAATGCAGGACCAAAGAAGGAAGACGAAAGACAAACCTATATGGGTTCATCATAAAGGGAAGATCTCATTTGAGGAACGACACCGATGTGGTAAACTTTGTAAGTATGGAATTTTCTCTTACTGACCCGAGGCTGGAGCCACATAAGTGGGAAAAGTACTGTGTTCTTGAGATAGGAGACATGCTCCTAAGAACTGCAATAGGCCAAGTGTCAAGGCCCATGTTCCTGTATGTGAGGACCAATGGTACTTCCAAAATAAAAATGAAATGGGGTATGGAAATGAGACGTTGCCTTCTTCAATCTCTGCAACAGATTGAGAGCATGATTGAGGCTGAATCTTCCGTCAAAGAGAAGGACATGACTAAAGAATTCTTCGAAAACAAGTCAGAAACATGGCCGATTGGAGAGTCACCTAAGGGGGTGGAAGAAGGCTCCATTGGGAAGGTGTGCAGAACCTTGTTGGCAAAATCTGTATTCAACAGTCTATATGCATCTCCACAACTAGAGGGATTCTCAGCCGAATCGAGGAAATTACTACTCATCGTTCAGGCTCTTAGGGATAACCTGGAACCTGGAACTTTCGATCTTGGAGGGCTATATGAAGCAATCGAGGAGTGCCTGATTAATGATCCCTGGGTTTTGCTTAATGCATCTTGGTTCAACTCCTTCCTTACACATGCACTGAGATAGTTGTGGCAATGCTGCTATTTGCTATCCATACTGTCCGAAAAAGTACCTTGTTTCTACTGATCACGCGTAGATCG
>NZ_BMEU01000048.1 GCF_014637085.1 Comamonas phosphati
GACTCGAAGTCAATTCGTGCATCAATTCGGGCCCTAGATACCATGGCCTCCACCATGCTGGAAATTCCAACTGGTCTCCTGTATGAGCTACTAGGGAAGAATTTCTCAAATAGATTGCAGCATTTCTGGTACATCTGTTCATCCTCTAGAATTCCCCTTTGGCTGGTATTGAGAATGGAACGATTCCTCTTAGGAATCCATGAGTGTGTGGTTGCAACAGCGTCATATTCCATGCTTTTGGCTGGGCCATGGGCCGGCATTACTACAGCATTGTTTACTGACTCAATCTCTTTGTGGCTGACAAATGGATTCAGAGGGTTGCACAGTCTACCCTGATAATCTTCATCCATTAACTCCCATTTCAAACAGACTTCTGGGATGTGTAGGTTTCGGATATTATATAGATTTGGTCCTCCATCTGAGACCAACAATCCTGCCTTCGAACGGGTTTGTTCCCATAGTTTCTTCAACTCAAATGATCTTCTCGTTTGGATTTGCGTGTCGCCTCTGTGGCATCGGTATGTGTATCGGTAGTCCTTGATGAACAGCTGAAGAGCCATCTGAGCTGTTGCTGGTCCTAGATCATTATTTATCATGTTGTTCTTTATTACTGTAACTCCAATGCTCATGTCAGCTGATTCGTTAATTCCAGACACTCCAAAGCTGGGCAGTTCCATACTGAAGTTGGCCACAAACCCATAGCGGTAGAAGAAACTTGTGAATTCAAATGTTCCTGTCCTATTTATGTAAGACTTCTTTTTGCTCATATTGATTCCAACTAGTTTGCATGTCCTGTAGAATCTATCTACGCCAGCTTGTATCCCCTCATGATTTGGTGCATTCACTATGAGAGCGAAGTCATCTGAGGATTGGAGTCCATCCCACCAGTACGTGGTTTTGGTGTACCTCTTTTGTCCAAGATTCAGGATTGAAACTCCTAAGACAGTACTCAGCATGTTGAACATGCCCATCATCATTCCAGGACTCAGTGAGGCCGTGCCTTCAATTAGTAGAGGTCTTATTTTCTCGATTTTCTTTCTCGTTGATTCATTGAAGTATTTCAAGTCAATGTTTGCGAGCATTTCTGCTGGTACTTGTGTCCTTAACTTCATGCTCTTGCTTTCGAACATGTATCCCTTTCCTAATCTCGCCATCTTGTTTGAGAACATTATTGGAGCAATGCTCAAGACGTTTCTGAACCATTCAGGTTGGTTTCTAGTGATGTATGTTATCATTGTTAAAAAAACTCGAGGATTCTGATTCTCATTCCATTTGGTGTTGTCTCCAGTAATTGTAAAGGAGAGTTCCGTATCTTGTGAGTTAGTCATCATCTTTCTCACGACATTTGCCAATTTAGCTTTTTTCTCGTTACCTCCAACCGGTAGTCCAGATTGCTCAAGTTTCTCACAGATGCTCCTTGCTAATGTTTCGACAAAATACACGAACCCTCTGATTTGCATTCCGGGTGTTGCAATTGCCCGTCTTTTCAATTTGCCTCTTTCTGCATCTTTTGTCATTGTGTTCAGTGTCAATGCTCTTATTAAGTAGCTCCTCCTGCTCAACCTCTGTTTCTTCTTTCCTATTGTTCTGTGTGTGACCATTTTCTTGGTCATGTTGTCCCTTACTCTTCTCTTTCTTTGGAAATGTGTCGTTATTTCCATTTCTTCTTTATTCATCGACTCCATCACATCCTTGAGAAAGTCTATTAGTCTTCCTGATTCATTGGCTGTTAGACCGTTCGATCTGAAGACTTCTATGGTGTTGGCTAAAGCAGTTGCAGCCGGCTGATTTCTATTCAGTGTCCAGTCATAGGTCTGGCGACCTTGGGTTAGTTTGTCCACTCTTGTCTGCTGAACAACTTCCATTGTTTCAAGACATGAGTTTTCAAAGATTCCTGGGTGGGATTCTTCAAGGAAAGCCATTGCTTCCAACACGCAGTCCGTCTGTGCGTATCCACTAGGTTCGTTGTCCTCAGGCAATGGTCCGTCAATCGGGTTGAGTTGGGGTGCTCCAGTCTCTGTATTTGTTGTCCATCTTCCCCTTTCCGAATATTGATGTGTTCTGTTTACCGTGTCCATGGTGTATCCTGTTCCTGTTCCATGGCTGTATGGAGGGTCTCCAGTATAAGGGAATGTGGTACTTATAGCATTTTGCGCTGGCACTTTCAAGAAAAGTAGAGTCGGATTGACATCCATTCAAATGGTTTGCCTGCTTTTGCTGATCACGCGTAGATCG
>NZ_BMEU01000049.1 GCF_014637085.1 Comamonas phosphati
GATCTACGCGTGATCAGCAAAAGCAGGTCAAATATATTCAGTATGAACAGAATAAAAGAACTAAGAGATCTAATGTCACAGTCTCGCACCCGCGAGATACTGACAAAGACCACTGTGGACCATATGGCCATAATCAAGAAATACACATCAGGAAGACAGGAAAAGAATCCTGCCCTCAGGATGAAATGGATGATGGCAATGAAATACCCAATCACAGCTGACAAAAAGATAATGGAGATGATTCCTGAACGAAATGAACAGGGTCAAACTCTTTGGAGCAAGACAACTGATGCCGGGTCAGACAGAGTAATGGTATCACCTCTGGCTGTGACTTGGTGGAATAGGAATGGACCAACAACAAGCACAGTCCATTATCCCAAGGTGTACAAAACCTACTTTGAAAAGGTTGCAAGATTAAAACACGGAACCTTTGGCCCCGTTCATTTCCGGAACCAAGTCAAAATACGCCGCAGGGTTGACATAAATCCAGGCCATGCGGATCTCAGTGCGAAAGAAGCACAAGATGTTATAATGGAGGTTGTTTTCCCAAACGAAGTTGGAGCTAGGATATTGACTTCAGAGTCACAAATGACAATAACAAAAGAGAAGAAAGAAGAACTCCAAGATTGTAAGATTGCTCCATTGATGGTGGCATATATGTTGGAAAGAGAACTGGTTCGCAAGACAAGATTCCTACCAGTGGCTGGCGGGACAAGCAGCGTGTATATAGAAGTGTTACATTTGACTCAAGGAACCTGCTGGGAACAAATGTACACACCAGGAGGAGAAGTACGAAATGATGACATTGACCAAAGTCTAATCATTGCTGCTAGAAACATTGTGAGAAGAGCAACAGTTTCGGCAGACCCATTGGCATCACTTTTGGAGATGTGCCACAGTACACAAATTGGCGGGATAAGAATGGTGGACATTCTTAGGCAAAATCCAACAGAAGAGCAAGCTGTAGACATATGCAAGGCAGCAATGGGTCTGAGAATTAGTTCATCCTTCAGTTTTGGAGGTTTCACTTTCAAAAGAACAAGTGGTTCTTCTATTAAAAGAGAGGAAGAAGTGCTTACAGGCAACCTCCAAACATTGAAAATAAGAGTGCATGAAGGATATGAAGAATTCACAATGGTTGGGCGAAGAGCAACAGCAATTCTAAGGAAAGCAACCAGGAGGCTGATTCAATTGATAGTAAGTGGGAGAGACGAACAATCAATTGCTGAAGCAATCATTGTAGCAATGGTATTCTCACAAGAGGACTGTATGATAAAAGCAGTCCGAGGTGATTTGAACTTTGTGAACAGAGCGAATCAACGACTGAACCCTATGCACCAACTCCTAAGGCACTTCCAAAAGGACGCAAAGGTACTATTCCAGAACTGGGGAATTGAGCCCATCGACAATGTAATGGGGATGGTTGGAATATTGCCTGACATGACTCCCAGCACGGAAATGTCATTAAGAGGAGTGAGAGTCAGTAAAATGGGAGTAGACGAATATTCTAACACTGAAAGAGTGGTCGTGAGTATTGACCGTTTTCTAAGAGTACGGGATCAGCAAGGGAACGTACTCTTATCCCCTGAAGAAGTCAGTGAAACACAGGGAACGGAAAAGTTAACGATAACATATTCATCATCTATGATGTGGGAGATTAACGGACCAGAATCAGTGCTAGTCAACACATACCAATGGATCATTAGGAATTGGGAGAGTGTGAAGATTCAATGGTCCCAAGACCCTACCATGTTATACAATAAGATGGAGTTCGAGCCCTTTCAATCTTTGGTACCCAAAGCTGCTAGAGGTCAATACAGCGGATTTGTGAGAACACTATTCCAGCAAATGCGTGATGTGCTGGGAACATTTGACACTGTTCAAATAATAAAGCTGCTACCATTTGCAGCAGCACCACCAGAACAAAGCAGAATGCAATTTTCTTCCCTGACTGTGAATGTACGAGGATCTGGAATGAGAATACTTGTGAGAGGCAACTCCCCTGTGTTTAACTATAACAAATCAACTAAGAGGCTCACAGTCCTTGGGAAAGACGCAGGTGCACTTACAGAAGATCCAGATGAGGGAACAGCAGGAGTAGAATCTGCAGTACTGAGAGGATTTCTAATCCTAGGCAAAGAAGACAAGAGATATGGACCAGCACTGAGCATTAACGAGTTGAGCAATCTTGCTAAAGGG
>NZ_BMEU01000050.1 GCF_014637085.1 Comamonas phosphati
GATCTACGCGTGATCAGCAAAAGCAGGTCAAATATATTCAGTATGAACAGAATAAAAGAACTAAGAGATCTAATGTCACAGTCTCGCACCCGCGAGATACTGACAAAGACCACTGTGGACCATATGGCCATAATCAAAAAATACACATCAGGAAGACAGGAAAAGAATCCTGCCCTCAGGATGAAATGGATGATGGCAATGAAATACCCAATCACAGCTGACAAAAAGATAATGGAGATGATTCCTGAACGAAATGAACAGGGTCAAACTCTCTGGAGCAAGACAACTGATGCAGGGTCAGACAGAGTAATGGTATCACCTCTGGCTGTGACTTGGTGGAACAGGAATGGACCAACAACAAGCACAGTCCATTATCCCAAGGTGTACAAAACCTACTTTGAAAAGGTTGCAAGATTAAAACACGGAACCTTTGGCCCTGTTCATTTCCGGAATCAAGTCAAAATACGCCGCAGGGTTGACATAAATCCAGGCCATGCGGATCTCAGTGCGAAAGAAGCACAAGATGTTATAATGGAGGTTGTTTTCCCAAACGAAGTTGGAGCTAGGATATTGACTTCAGAGTCACAAATGACAATAACAAAAGAGAAGAAAGAAGAACTCCAGGATTGTAAGATTGCTCCATTGATGGTGGCATATATGTTGGAAAGAGAACTGGTTCGCAAGACAAGATTCCTACCAGTGGCTGGCGGGACAAGCAGCGTGTATATAGAAGTGTTACATTTGACTCAAGGAACCTGCTGGGAACAAATGTACACACCAGGAGGAGAAGTACGAAATGATGACATTGACCAAAGTCTGATCATTGCTGCTAGAAACATTGTGAGAAGAGCAACAGTTTCTGCAGACCCATTGGCGTCACTTTTGGAGATGTGCCACAGTACACAAATTGGCGGGATAAGAATGGTGGACATTCTTAGGCAAAATCCAACAGAAGAGCAAGCCGTAGATATATGCAAGGCAGCAATGGGTCTGAGAATTAGTTCATCCTTCAGTTTTGGAGGTTTCACTTTCAAAAGAACAAGTGGTTCTTCTATTAAAAGAGAGGAAGAAGTGCTTACAGGCAACCTCCAAACATTGAAAATAAGAGTGCACGAAGGATATGAAGAATTCACAATGGTTGGGCGAAGAGCAACAGCAATTCTGAGGAAAGCAACCAGGAGGCTGATTCAATTGATAGTAAGTGGGAGAGACGAACAATCAATTGCTGAAGCAATCATTGTAGCAATGGTATTCTCACAAGAGGACTGTATGATAAAAGCAGTCCGAGGTGATTTGAACTTTGTGAACAGGGCGAATCAACGACTGAACCCTATGCATCAACTCCTAAGGCACTTCCAAAAGGACGCAAAGGTGCTATTCCAGAACTGGGGAATTGAGCCCATCGACAATGTAATGGGGATGGTTGGAATATTGCCTGACATGACTCCCAGCACGGAAATGTCATTAAGAGGAGTGAGAGTCAGTAAAATGGGAGTAGACGAATATTCTAACACTGAAAGAGTGGTCGTGAGCATTGACCGTTTTCTAAGAGTACGGGATCAGCAAGGGAACGTACTCTTGTCCCCTGAAGAAGTTAGTGAAACACAGGGAACGGAAAAGTTAACGATAACATATTCATCATCTATGATGTGGGAGATTAACGGCCCAGAATCAGTGCTAGTCAACACATACCAATGGATCATTAGGAATTGGGAGAGTGTGAAGATTCAATGGTCCCAAGACCCTACCATGTTATACAATAAGATGGAATTCGAGCCCTTTCAATCTTTGGTACCTAAAGCTGCTAGAGGTCAATACAGCGGGTTTGTGAGAACACTATTCCAGCAAATGCGTGATGTGCTGGGAACATTTGACACTGTTCAAATAATAAAGCTGCTACCATTTGCAGCAGCACCACCAGAACAAAGCAGAATGCAATTTTCTTCCCTGACAGTGAATGTACGAGGATCTGGAATGAGAATACTTGTGAGAGGCAACTCCCCTGTGTTTAACTATAACAAATCAACTAAGAGGCTCACAGTCCTCGGGAAAGACGCAGGTGCACTTACAGAAGATCCAGATGAGGGAACAGCAGGAGTAGAATCTGCAGTACTGAGAGGATTTCTAATCCTAGGCAAAGAAGACAAGAGATATGGACCAGCAC
>NZ_BMEU01000051.1 GCF_014637085.1 Comamonas phosphati
GATCTACGCGTGATCAGCAAAAGCAGGTCAAATATATTCAGTATGAACAGAATAAAAGAACTAAGAGATCTAATGTCACAGTCTCGCACCCGCGAGATACTGACGAAGACCACTGTGGACCATATGGCCATAATCAAAAAATACACATCAGGAAGACAGGAAAAGAACCCTGCTCTCAGGATGAAATGGATGATGGCAATGAAATACCCGATCACAGCTGACAAAAAGATAATGGAGATGATTCCCGAACGAAATGAACAAGGTCAAACTCTTTGGAGCAAGACAAATGACGCCGGGTCAGACAGAGTAATGGTATCACCTCTGGCTGTGACTTGGTGGAACAGGAATGGACCAACAGCAAGCACAGTCCATTATCCCAAGGTGTACAAAACCTACTTTGAAAAGGTTGAAAGATTAAAACACGGAACCTTTGGCCCCGTTCATTTCCGGAATCAAGTCAAAATACGCCGCAGGGTTGATATAAATCCAGGCCATGCGGATCTCAGTGCTAAAGAAGCACAAGATGTTATAATGGAAGTTGTTTTCCCAAACGAAGTTGGAGCCAGGATATTGACTTCGGAGTCACAAATGACAATAACAAAGGAAAAGAAAGAAGAACTCCAGGATTGTAAGATTGCTCCTTTGATGGTGGCATATATGTTGGAAAGAGAACTGGTTCGCAAGACAAGATTCCTACCAGTGGCTGGCGGAACAAGCAGCGTTTATATAGAAGTGTTGCATCTGACTCAAGGAACCTGCTGGGAACAAATGTACACACCAGGAGGAGAAGTTAGAAATGATGACATTGACCAGAGTCTAATCATTGCTGCTAGGAACATTGTGAGAAGAGCAACAGTATCGGCAGACCCGTTGGCATCACTCTTGGAGATGTGCCACAGTACACAAATTGGAGGGATAAGAATGGTGGACATTCTTAGGCAAAATCCAACAGAAGAGCAAGCTGTAGACATATGCAAGGCAGCAATGGGTCTGAGAATTAGTTCATCCTTCAGTTTTGGAGGTTTCACTTTCAAAAGAACAAGTGGTTCTTCTATAAAAAGAGAGGAAGAAGTGCTAACGGGCAACCTCCAAACATTGAAAATAAGAGTGCATGAAGGATATGAAGAATTCACCATGGTCGGACGAAGAGCAACAGCAATTCTGAGGAAGGCAACCAGGAGGCTGATTCAATTAATAGTAAGTGGGAGAGACGAACAGTCAATTGCTGAAGCAATCATTGTAGCAATGGTATTCTCACAAGAGGACTGTATGATAAAGGCAGTCCGAGGTGATTTGAACTTTGTGAACAGAGCGAACCAACGGCTGAACCCTATGCATCAACTCCTGAGGCACTTCCAAAAGGACGCGAAGGTACTATTCCAGAACTGGGGACTTGAGCCCATCGACAATGTAATGGGGATGGTTGGAATATTGCCTGACATGACTCCCAGCACGGAAATGTCACTAAGAGGAGTGAGAGTCAGTAAAATGGGAGTAGACGAATATTCTAACACTGAAAGAGTGGTCGTGAGCATTGATCGTTTCCTAAGAGTACGAGATCAGCAAGGGAATGTACTCTTATCCCCTGAAGAAGTTAGCGAAACACAGGGAACGGAGAAGTTGACGATAACATATTCATCATCTATGATGTGGGAGATTAATGGCCCAGAATCAGTGCTGGTCAACACATACCAATGGATCATTAGAAATTGGGAGAATGTGAAGATTCAATGGTCCCAAGACCCTACTATGTTATACAATAAGATGGAATTCGAGCCCTTTCAATCTTTGGTACCTAAAGCTGCCAGAGGTCAATACAGTGGGTTTGTGAGAACACTATTTCAGCAAATGCGTGATGTGCTGGGAACATTTGACACTGTTCAAATAATAAAGCTGCTACCATTTGCAGCAGCACCACCAGAACAAAGCAGAATGCAATTTTCTTCTCTGACAGTGAATGTACGAGGATCTGGAATGAGAATACTTGTAAGAGGCAACTCCCCTGTGTTTAACTATAACAAATCAACTAAGAGGCTCACAGTCCTCGGGAAAGATGCAGGTGCACTTACAGAAGATCCGAATGAGGGAACAGCAGGAGTAGAATCTGCAGTACTGAGAGGATTTCTAATCCTAGGCAAAGAAGACAAGAGATATGGACCAGCAT
>NZ_BMEU01000052.1 GCF_014637085.1 Comamonas phosphati
TTTTTCATGAAGGACAAGCTAAATTCACTATTTTTGCCGTCTGAGCTCTTCAATGGTGGAACAGATCTTCATGATCTCAGCAAACTCTTCCTTCTTAATCCTGCCAGACTCGAAGTCAATTCGTGCATCAATTCGGGCCCTAGATACCATGGCCTCCACCATGCTGGAAATTCCAACTGGTCTCCTGTATGAGCTGCTAGGGAAGAATTTCTCAAATAGATTGCAACATTTCTGGTACATCTGTTCATCCTCTAGAATTCCTCTTTGGCTGGTGTTGAGAATGGAACGATTCCTCTTAGGAATCCATGAGTGTGTGGTTGCAACAGCGTCATATTCCATGCTTTTGGCCGGACCATGGGCCGGCATTACTACAGCATTGTTTACTGACTCAATCTCTTTGTGGCTGACAAATGGATTAAGAGGGTTGCACAGTCTACCTTGATAATCTTCATCCATTAACTCCCACTTTAAACAGACTTCTGGGATGTGTAGGTTTCGGATATTATATAGATTTGGTCCTCCATCGGAGACCAACAATCCTGCCTTTGAACGGGTCTGTTCCCATAGTTTCTTCAACTCAAATGATCTTCTCGTTTGGATTTGCGTGTCGCCTCTGTGGCATCGGTATGTGTATCGATAGTCCTTGATGAATAGCTGAAGAGCCATCTGAGCTGTTGCTGGTCCTAGATCATTATTTATCATGTTGTTCTTTATTACTGTAACTCCAATGCTCATGTCAGCTGATTCGTTAATCCCAGACACTCCAAAGCTGGGCAGTTCCATGCTGAAGTTAGCCACAAACCCATAGCGGTAGAAGAAACTTGTGAATTCAAATGTTCCTGTTCTATTTATGTAAGACTTCTTTTTGCTCATATTGATTCCAACTAGTTTGCATGTCCTATAGAATCTATCTACGCCAGCTTGTATCCCCTCATGATTTGGTGCATTCACTATGAGAGCGAAGTCATCTGAGGATTGGAGTCCATCCCACCAGTATGTGGTTTTGGTGTACCTCTTTTGTCCAAGATTCAGAATTGAAACCCCTAAAACAGTACTCAGCATGTTGAACATGCCCATCATCATTCCAGGACTCAGTGAGGCCGTGCCTTCTATTAGTAGAGGCCTTATTTTCTCGATTTTCTTTCTCGTTGATTCATTGAAATATTTCAAGTCAATGTTTGCAAGCATTTCTGCTGGTACTTGTGTCCTTAACTTCATGCTCTTGCTTTCGAACATGTATCCTTTTCCTAATCTCGCCATTTTGTTTGAGAACATTATTGGAGCAATGCTCAGAACGTTTCTGAACCATTCAGGTTGGTTTCTGGTGATGTATGTTATCATTGTTAAAAAAACTCGAGGGTTCTGATTCTCATTCCATTTGGTGTTGTCCCCGGTAATTGTAAAGGAGAGTTCCGTATCTTGCGAGTTAGTCATCATCTTTCTCACGACATTTGCCAATTTAGCCTTTTTCTCGTTCCCTCCAACCGGTAGTCCAGATTGCTCAAGTTTCTCACAGATGCTTCTTGCTAGTGTTTCGACAAAATACACGAAACCTCTGATTTGCATTCCGGGTGTTGCAATTGCCCGTCTTTTCAATTTGCCTCTTTCTGCATCTTTTGTCATTGTGTTCAGTGTCAATGCTCTTATCAAGTAGCTCCTTCTGTTCAACTTCTGCTTCTTCTTTCCTATTGTTCTGTGTGTGACCATTTTCTTGGTCATGTTGTCCCTTACTCTTCTCTTTCTTTGGAAATGTGTCGTTATTTCCATTTCTTCTTTATTCATCGATTCCATCACGTCCTTGAGAAAGTCTATTAGTCTCCCTGATTCATTGGCTGTTAGACCGTTCGATCTGAAGACTTCTATGGTGTTGGCTAAAGCAGTTGCAGCCGGCTGATTTCTATTCAGTGTCCAGTCATAGGTCTGGCGACCTTGGGTTAGTTTGTCCACTCTTGTCTGCTGAA
>NZ_BMEU01000053.1 GCF_014637085.1 Comamonas phosphati
CCGATCTACGCGTGATCAGCAAAAGCAGGGGAAAATGATTGCATTCATTGTAATAGCGATACTGGCAACAACCGGAAAATCAGACAAGATATGCATTGGATATCATGCTAACAATTCAACGACAAAGGTGGATACAATACTCGAAAAGAATGTAACCGTCACACACTCAGTTGAACTGCTGGAGAGCCAGAAAGAAGAAAGATTCTGCAAAATCTTGAACAAGGCCCCTCTCGATCTAAGGGATTGCACCATAGAAGGTTGGATCTTGGGAAACCCCCGATGCGGCGCATTGCTTGCTGACCAAAGTTGGTCATACATAGTGGAGCGGCCTACTGCCCGAAATGGGATCTGTTATCCTGGAACATTGAATGATGTAGAAGAATTGAAGGCACTTATTGGATCAGGGGAAGGAGTAGAAAGATTTGAAATGTTTCCCAAAAATACTTGGGCAGGAGTGGACACCAACAGGGGGGTATCAAGTGCTTGTCCTCTTGGTGAAGGTCCATCTTTCTACAGGAATCTTCTATGGATAGTAAAACACACAACGTCAAACTATCCAGTAATTAAAGGAACTTACACAAACAATTGGGACAAATCAGTTCTCTATTTTTGGGGTATACACCATCCTCCTGACACAACAGAGCAAAATGTTCTGTATGGTTCTGGTGATCGATATGTTAGAATGGGAACTGAAAGCATGAATTTTGCCAGGAGCCCAGAAATTGCGGCAAGGCCTGCAGTGAATGGTCAGAGAGGCAGAATTGATTATTTCTGGTCCATTTTAAAACCAGGGGAAACTTTGAATGTAGAATCTAATGGGAATTTAATAGCCCCTTGGTACGCATACAAATTTGTCAACAAAGATAGCAAAGGAGCCATATTCAGATCCAATTTACCAATCGAGAACTGTGATGCCACCTGCCAGACTACTGAAGGAGTAATCAGAACCAACAAAACATTTCAGAATGTGAGCCCTTTGTGGATTGGAGAATGCCCCAAGTATGTAAAAAGTAAGAGTTTAAGACTTGCAACTGGACTAAGGAATGTTCCACAAATAGAAACTAGAGGGTTATTTGGAGCAATTGCAGGCTTCATTGAAGGGGGATGGACTGGAATGATTGATGGGTGGTATGGCTACCATCATGAAAATTCTCAAGGCTCAGGATATGCTGCTGATAGAGAAAGCACTCAAAAGGCTATAGACGGAATCACGAACAAGGTAAATTCAATCATTGATAAAATGAACACACAATTTGAGGCTGTAGGTCATGAGTTTTCAAACCTGGAAAGAAGGATTGATAACATAAACAAAAGACTGGAAGATGGGTTTCTGGATGTTTGGACATACAACGCTGAACTGTTGGTTCTTCTTGAAAACGAAAGAACACTGGACCTGCATGATGCAAATGTGAAGAACCTACATGAAAGGGTCAGATCACAACTGAGGGACAATGCTAATGACCTAGGGAACGGATGCTTTGAGTTTTGGCATAAGTGTGACAATGAATGCATGGAGTCAGTCAAAAATGGCACCTATAACTATCCCAAGTATCAAGCTGAGAGTAGATTAAACAAACAGAAAATAGAATCGGTAAAACTGGAGAAGTTTGACGTGTATCAAATCCTTGCCATTTATAGTACGGTATCGAGCAGTCTGGTTTTGGTAGGGCTGATCTTGGCAATGGGTCTTTGGATGTGTTCAAATGGCTCAATGCAGTGCAGGATATGTATATAATTGAGAAAAACACCCTTGTTTCTACTGATCACGCGTAGATC
>NZ_BMEU01000054.1 GCF_014637085.1 Comamonas phosphati
TGGCAGGTCGTTATGGCATTCGTCGATCAGAAAGATGGTGCCATCAGGCTCGTTTTGCCAGTCCTTGAAGTCAACCCTTTTCCAGCTCGATAGCTCACCGCCAGGAACCAGCTCAAACCGCCCGTTATGGCACACCGGGCGGTTTTCTTTCACGCTGCGCTCACGCACCCATTTCAGGGTGTTGAGCGTCTTGCCCGCACCGTTGGCGCCAGTGATCAGATACAGCATGGCGACCTCACTGTTTGCGGAAGCGCTTGATGGCGCCGGACATGCCGGACAGCGTCAGCCGCACCGCGACCGCCGAAGTGATGATGCTGATGGCCACTCCGACCTTCAGGTACGAAAGCAGCGCCACCAGATCGGGAGGCAGGCCCATCAAGGCCGTGACGGCATCGCTTTTGAGCTTGTCCAGCGTGGTATCCACGCCCGCATAGGTGACCACGGCAATGCCCAGCGAGATCAGCACTTGACCCACCAGACTGCCCGCGATGTTGAGCAGTGCGCCCCAAAGCGCCGCGATAAAGACCGGCATGATCAATCCTCCTTCGACGAGCCTGAGACGATGCGGAAGGCCACAAGACTGGCTATGGCCACGAGCACCCAACCCATATATTCGAGCTGGGGGCAGATGGTCGAGAAAGGCAGCGTCACGCTGGTGCGCCAGACCGTGACGGTCATATCCGGGATGCAGCGCCCGCCGCCGAGAACGTTATCCTGGCTGAGCTTGCCGGACAGATCCACGCTCGTGTTTCCAGGCAGGGTCTTTGTCACATCGCGCTGGGCGCCCTTGGCAACTTCGACGTCATAGAGCAGCGATTCAGCAGACTTCTTCGAGAAGAGCTGACATGCACGCTCATGCTGCTCTTTCGCCATGGAGCACTGCAAAGCATCGCCCTCACACGTGAAACCAGCGTCACACGAGCCGCCAAAACTGCCCTTCCCTTCCCTGCCGTCTTTGCCATCCAGGCACTGCGCCGCGCTCGCATTCGCCTTGCAGTAGTCCTCTTTGGGCTGACTGATATTCGTGACGTTCACCGTCGAGCTGCCGCCACCTGCAGGCGTGTTTGTGGTGGTCTTTTCCGTGGTACACGTCTTGCCCTGACAGGTGGTCTTTTCAGTGACCTTTTCAGTACTGCCATCCGGCTTGCTAGTGTCGGTGGTCTTCTCGGTCTTGACCACGTTGGTGCCGTCATCCTTGACGCAGACCTCAACACCGTTGACAGTCCCTGCATAACCACCCTCGCACTTCGGCGCATCAGCGCAGACCGCGCGACTGACACCACCGTAAGAGGCAGAGCCCAACGTCTTGCAATCGGCAGACACCGTGGTATCTGGCGCCGGAATGTCGCAGGCCTTGCCTTGCGTGGTGCCTGCAGGCCCCACGTACATGCCTATGCGCCCGTAGGTTTGCTTGGAGCCATCAGGCATGGTGACCACCTTGTCCTGCACGAAATTCACCGTGCAGCCGCTGCTTGGAGCGTCATAGGGCCAACACATGTTGCCGCCCGGTATCTCGCCCTTCATGATCTGCGTGTCGAGCAGCTTGCCCGAGCCCAAGGCGAAGCCGGAGAGCGTGAAATCGCCCGCGCACTTGTCATCACGATTCGGAGGCAAGCACTGACCATCTTTTTCGTTGAAGCCCGTATTGCAGGTGCAGGAAGTGCCAGCGAGCGTAGCATTAGCCGGACAAGAGGAAACCTTCGGCTTGGAGAGCGTGCATTGACCAGACCACAAGGGGTTCCAGCCGTAAGTGGCA
>NZ_BMEU01000055.1 GCF_014637085.1 Comamonas phosphati
AACGCGTGATCAGCAAAAGCAGGGGAAAATGATTGCATTCATTGTGATAGCAATACTGGTAACAACCGGAAAATCAGACAAGATATGCATTGGATATCATGCTAACAATTCAACAACAACGGTGGATACTATACTCGAAAAGAACGTAACCGTCACACACTCAGTTGAACTGCTAGAGAACCAGAAAGAAGAAAGATTCTGCAAAATTTCAAACAAGGCCCCTCTCGACCTGAGGGATTGTACCCTAGAAGGTTGGATCTTGGGGAATCCTCGATGCGGTATATTGATTGCTGACCAGAGCTGGTCATATATAGTCGAACGGCCTAGTGCCCGAAATGGGATTTGCTACCCTGGAACATTAAATGAAGCTGAAGAATTGAAGGCACTTATTGGGTCAGGGGAAAGAGTAGAAAGATTTGAGATGTTCCCTAAAAGCACGTGGGAAGGAGTGGACACCGACCGTGGAGTATCAAGTGCTTGTCCTCTTGGCAATGGCCCATCTTTCTACAGGAATCTTCTATGGATAATAAAGCGACAGTCATCAGAATACCCAGTAATTAGAGGGACTTTCAACAACACTGGAGACAAATCAATTCTCTATTTTTGGGGTGTACATCATCCTCCTGTCACAACTGAACAAGAAGCCCTGTATGGTTCTGGTGATCGATATGTTAGGATGGGAACTGAGAGCATGAATTTTGCCAGGAGTCCTGAAATTGCGGCAAGGCCTGCTGTGAATGGTCAGAGAGGCAGAATCGATTATTTCTGGTCCATCTTAAAACCAGGGGAAACCTTGAATGTAGAATCTAATGGGAATTTAATAGCTCCTTGGTATGCATACAGATTTGTTAACAAAGATAGTAGAGGAGCTATATTCAGATCTGATTTACCAATTGAGAACTGTGATGCCACATGTCAGACTGCTGAAGGAGTGCTAAGAACCAACAAAACATTTCAGAATGTGAGCCCTCTGTGGATTGGAGAATGCCCCAAGTATGTAAAAAGTAACAGTCTAAGACTTGCAACTGGACTAAGGAATGTTCCACAAATAGAAACTAGAGGGCTTTTTGGAGCTATTGCAGGCTTCATTGAAGGAGGATGGACTGGAATGATTGATGGATGGTATGGCTACCATCATGAAAATTCTCAAGGCTCAGGATACGCAGCTGATAAAGAAAGCACTCAAAAGGCTATAGACGGAATTACAAACAAGGTTAATTCCATCATAGATAAAATGAACACACAATTTGAGGCAGTAGGTCATGAGTTCTCAAACCTGGAGAGGAGGATCGACAACCTGAACAAAAGAATGGAAGATGGATTTCTGGACGTTTGGACATACAACGCTGAACTATTGGTTCTTCTTGAAAACGAAAGAACATTAGATCTACATGATGCAAATGTGAAGAACCTACATGAAAAGGTCAGATCACAATTAAGGGACAATGCTAATGACCTAGGGAACGGGTGCTTTGAATTTTGGCATAAGTGTGACAATGAATGTATGGAGTCTGTCAAAAATGGCACTTATAACTATCCCAAGTATCAAGCAGAGAGTAGGTTAAACAGGCAGAAAATAGAATCGGTAAAACTAGAGAACTTTGACGTGTATCAAATCCTTGCCATCTATAGTACGG
>NZ_BMEU01000056.1 GCF_014637085.1 Comamonas phosphati
TCTACGCGTGATCAGCAAAAGCAGGTACTGATCCAAAATGGAAGACTTTGTGCGTCAGTGCTTCAATCCAATGATTGTCGAGCTTGCGGAAAAGGCAATGAAAGAGTATGGGGAAGATCCGAAAATTGAAACAAACAAATTCGCAGCAATATGCACACACTTGGAAGTCTGCTTCATGTATTCGGATTTCCACTTCATTGACGAGCGAGGCAAATCAATAATTGTAGAATCTGGCGATCCAAATGCATTGTTGAAACACCGATTCGAAATTATTGAAGGAAGAGACCGCACAATGGCCTGGACAGTGGTGAATAGTATCTGTAACACAACAGGAGTTGATAAACCCAAATTCCTCCCGGATCTATATGACTACAAGGAGAACCGATTCGTTGAAATTGGAGTGACACGAAGAGAAGTCCACATATACTACCTAGAAAAAGCCAACAAGATAAAATCCGAGAAAACACACATCCATATTTTCTCATTCACCGGAGAAGAAATGGCAACCAAAGCAGATTACACCCTAGATGAAGAGAGCAGAGCAAGAATCAAAACCAGGCTGTTCACCATAAGACAGGAAATGGCCAGTAGGGGTTTATGGGATTCCTTTCGTCAGTCCGAGAGAGGCGAAGAAACAATTGAAGAAAGATTTGAAATCACAGGAACCATGCGCAGGCTTGCCGACCAAAGCCTCCCACCGAACTTCTCCAGCCTTGAAAACTTTAGAGCCTATGTGGATGGATTCGAACCGAACGGCTGCATTGAGGGCAAGCTTTCTCAAATGTCAAAAGAAGTGAATGCCAGAATTGAACCATTTCTGAAGACAACACCACGTCCTCTCAGATTACCGGATGGACCCCCCTGTTCTCAACGCTCGAAATTTTTGCTGATGGATGCTCTGAAATTAAGCATTGAGGACCCTAGTCATGAGGGGGAGGGAATACCGCTTTACGATGCGATCAAGTGCATGAAAACATTCTTCGGATGGAAAGAACCCAACATTGTCAAACCACATGAGAAAGGAATAAATCCCAATTACCTCCTGACATGGAAACAGGTAATGGCAGAACTTCAGGACATCGAGAATGAAGAGAAGATCCCAAAGACAAAAAACATGAAGAAAACAGGTCATTTAAAGTGGGCACTCGGTGAGAATATGGCACCAGAAAAAGTGGACTTTGAAGATTGCAAAGATATCAGAGATCTAAAACAGTATGACAGTGATGAACCAGAGCCCAGATCGATATCAAGCTGGGTCCAAAATGAGTTCAATAAAGCATGTGAGTTAACAGATTCAAGTTGGATAGAACTTGATGAAATAGGAGAAGATGTTGCTCCAATTGAGCACATTGCAAGCATGAGAAGGAATTATTTCACAGCAGAAGTGTCCCATTGCAGAGCTACTGAATACATAATGAAGGGAGTTTATATAAACACAGCTTTGCTCAACGCATCGTGTGCAGCTATGGATGACTTTCAACTGATCCCAATGATAAGCAAATGCAGGACAAAAGAAGGAAGACGAAAGACAAACCTATATGGGTTCATCATAAAGGGAAGATCTCATTTGAGGAACGACACCGATGTGGTAAACTTTGT
>NZ_BMEU01000057.1 GCF_014637085.1 Comamonas phosphati
CTACGCGTGATCAGCAAAAGCAGGGTAGATAATCACTCACTGAGTGACATCAACGTCATGGCTTCTCAAGGCACCAAACGATCTTATGAGCAGATGGAAACTAATGGAGAGCGCCAGAATGCCACTGAAATCAGAGCATCTGTTGGAAGAATGGTTGGCGGAATTGGAAGGTTTTACATACAGATGTGCACTGAGCTCAAACTCAGCGACTATGAAGGAAGACTGATACAAAACAGCATAACAATAGAGAGAATGGTTCTCTCTGCATTTGATGAAAGAAGAAACAAGTACCTGGAAGAACACCCCAGTGCGGGGAAAGACCCGAAGAAAACTGGAGGTCCAATATACCGGAGAAGAGATGGGAAATGGATGAGAGAGCTGATTCTATATGACAAAGAGGAGATCAGGAGGATTTGGCGTCAAGCAAATAATGGAGACGACGCAACTGCTGGTCTCACTCACATGATGATTTGGCACTCCAATTTGAACGATGCCACCTACCAGAGAACAAGAGCCCTTGTGCGTACTGGGATGGACCCCAGAATGTGCTCTCTGATGCAAGGATCAACTCTCCCGAGGAGATCTGGAGCTGCTGGTGCAGCAGTAAAGGGAGTGGGAACGATGGTAATGGAACTGATTAGGATGATAAAGAGAGGAATTAATGATCGGAATTTCTGGAGGGGCGAAAATGGACGGAGAACAAGAATTGCATATGAAAGAATGTGCAACATTCTCAAGGGAAAATTTCAAACAGCAGCACAAAGAGCAATGATGGACCAGGTACGAGAAAGTAGAAATCCTGGAAATGCTGAAATTGAAGATCTTATCTTCCTGGCAAGGTCTGCACTCATTCTGAGAGGATCAGTAGCCCACAAATCCTGCCTACCTGCTTGCGTATATGGACTCGCCGTGGCCAGTGGATATGACTTTGAGAGGGAAGGATACTCTCTTGTTGGAATAGATCCTTTCCGTCTGCTTCAAAACAGCCAAGTTTTCAGTCTAATTAGACCAAATGAGAATCCAGCACACAAGAGTCAACTGGTGTGGATGGCATGCCATTCTGCAGCATTTGAGGACTTGAGAGTCTCGAGTTTCATCAGAGGGACAAGAGTGGTTCCAAGAGGGCAGCTGTCCACTAGAGGAGTTCAAATTTCTTCAAATGAAAACATGGAAACAATGGACTCAAGCACTCTTGAGCTGAGGAGCAGATATTGGGCTATAAAAACCAGAAGTGGAGGAAATACCAATCAACAAAGAGCATCTGCAGGACAAATCAGTGTACAGCCTACTTTCTCAGTGCAGAGAAATCTCCCTTTTGAAAGGGCTACCATAATGGCAGCATTCACAGGAAATACGGAGGGCAGAACATCTGACATGAGAACTGAAATCATAAGAATGATGGAAAATGCCAAACCAGAAGATGTGTCTTTCCAGGGACGGGGAGTCTTCGAGTTCTCGGACGAAAAGGCGACGAACCCGATCGTGCCTTCCTTTGACATGAGTAAAGAAGGATCTTATTTCTTCGGAGACAATGCAGAGGAGTATGACAATTAAAGAAAAATACCCTTGTTTCTACTGATCACGCGT
>NZ_BMEU01000058.1 GCF_014637085.1 Comamonas phosphati
GCTCGCCGAGGCCGCCTACCGCATGCTCCAGAACAACCTGGACCCCGATGTGGCCGAGAACCCCAAGGCCCTGGTCGTCTATGGCGGCATCGGCCGCGCCGCCCGCAACTGGGAGTGCTATGACGAGATCCTGGCCCAGCTCCGAAAGCTGGAGGCCGACGAGTCGCTGCTGATCCAGTCGGGCAAGCCCGTGGGCGTGTTCAAGACCCATCCCGATGCCCCGCGCGTGCTCTTGGCCAACTCCAACCTGGTGCCCAAGTGGGCCACCTGGGAGAAGTTCAACGAGCTGGACCAGCAGGGCCTGTTCATGTACGGCCAGATGACGGCCGGCAGCTGGATCTATATCGGCAGCCAGGGCATTGTGCAGGGCACGTTCGAGACCTTTGTCGAGGCCGGCCGCCAGCACTACCACAACGATCTGCGCGGCAAGTGGATTCTCACGGCGGGCCTGGGCGGCATGGGCGGCGCCCAGCCCCTGGCCGCCACGCTGGCCGGCGCCTGCTCGCTGAACATCGAGTGCAAGCAGTCCAGCATCGACTTTCGCCTGCGCACCCGCTATGTGGACAAGCAGGCCAGGGACATCGATGACGCCCTGGCCCTGATCCAGCACCATACCGCCAAGGGCGAGGCCGTCTCCATCGCCCTGCTGGGCAATGCCGCCGAGATCCTGCCCGAGCTGGTGCGCCGTGCCAAGGCCGGCGGCCCCCGCCCCGACATCGTGACCGACCAGACCTCGGCCCACGACCTGGTCAACGGCTACCTGCCGGTGGGCTGGAGCGTGGCGCAATGGGAAGCGGCCGCCGCCGACCCCAGCCAGCACGCCACGCTCCGCAAGGCCGCCGCCCAGGGCTGCGCCCAGCACGTGCAGGCCATGCTGGACTTCCAGGCCCTGGGCGTGCCCACGGTGGACTACGGCAACAACATCCGCCAGGTGGCCTTCGACGAGGGCGTGAAGAATGCCTTCGACTTCCCCGGCTTCGTGCCCGCCTACATCCGGCCGCTGTTCTGCGAGGGCAAGGGGCCGTTTCGCTGGGTGGCGCTGTCGGGCGATCCCGAGGACATCTACAAGACCGACGCCAAGATCAAGGAGCTGTTCCCCGAGAACAAGCACACCCACCGCTGGCTGGACATGGCCCGTGAGCGCATCGCCTTCCAGGGCCTGCCCGCGCGCATCTGCTGGCTGGGCCTGGGCGAGCGCCACAAGGCGGCCCTGGCCTTCAACGAGATGGTCAGGAACGGCGAGCTCAAGGCACCCATCGTGATCGGCCGCGACCACCTCGATTGCGGCTCGGTGGCCAGCCCCAACCGCGAGACCGAAGCCATGAAGGACGGCACCGATGCGGTCTCCGA
>NZ_BMEU01000059.1 GCF_014637085.1 Comamonas phosphati
GGTTCAGGCGCCCACGACTGCTCACGCAGCGCCCGCGCGCGATCTCGGCCAGCAGGGCCTCGCGCCAGGCAGGCAAACGCTCAGGGGGAAACGGCCGCAGCTTGCGGCATCTTGCGCTTGATCACGCGCACGGCGTGCATGAAGCTCAGGCGATCCGGATCGAGTTCGCGCGCCCAGGCCGCCTGCGCCATCAACTGGCGAATCGCAAAGTGCGCCAGCAGCAGCCCCCACAGCTCCTGCTGCACCAGCTCGGGCGTCTTGCTGCGCAGCACCGTGCTGTTGGCGCGCAAATGCGTCTTGAACTCATCGAACACCCCCTCGATCTCCCAGCGCTCGTGGTACAGCGCGGCCAGCTCCAGGGCCGGCGCCGCATCGGGGTCCAGGAGGTTGGTCAGCAGCCGGTAGCTGCCCTGCGCCGGCGTGGCCGAGCCCTCGAGCGCGTAGTCGATCACACGCACCGTTTGCCCTGCGCGCCGCGCGCGGTCGTCGCTGTCGAACACGCGGCTCAGGTACGAGCCATCGGGCAACATCTGCTCTACCGGCAGCTTGAGGTTGGATTTGACCCGCCAGGCCAGCTTGGCGCCCGTAGCGCAGGCGGTCTGCCAGAGCTTGAAGCCGTAGAAGTTGCGGTCGGCCAGCACCAGCATCTCGGGCGTGAGCTTGGCGGGCAGCAACTGGGCGGCCATGACCTGCTCGCTGTGGCCGTAGGGTGCGATGCCGGCTGCCACCACCGCGTGCGTGCCGCATTCCACCAGGCCCAGAACGCGCGCCTGCGGGAAGGCGCTTTGGCCGCGCGAGGCGCCCGGGTAGCCGAAGAACTTGGCGTTGGCCGCCTCGTCGGCCACGTCCATGCAGCTGCCGTCCAGGGCCATCACGCGCAATCCCCGGTACCACGCCCCTGGCGCCCCCGGCGCGGCCAGCGGGCGCAGCACCCGATCGGCCAATTGGCGCATGACCTCGGGGCCCAGCCGGCTGCGCGCCTGCGAGATCGCGGACTTGCTGGCCTGCACCGCCTCAGTGTGGCCGCCGCCGAGCCATTGCAGGCCTTCGCACACCACGCGCAGCACTTCCTCCAGCGGCGCTTCGCGCCACAGCGCCAGCGCCATCACGTAATACACCACTGCCGGCGCGGGCAGCAGCCGCTCCCGCTGGCTGGCCTTGCCGGTCTCGGCCAACACTTCTTCGATCAACGTCCGTGGACACACGCTGGCCAGCACCCCGGCGCTGATCAAATGCGCAA
>NZ_BMEU01000060.1 GCF_014637085.1 Comamonas phosphati
TATGTACCCGATGGGTCCGAGCAACCTGTGATGGTTGAACCAGGACACCCATTCCAAGGTTGCCAGCTCCACCGATTCACGTGTGGGCCATGATCGCCGGTGGATCACCTCTGCCTTGTACAGCCCGTTGATCGTCTCGGCCAGGGCGTTGTCATAGCTGTCGCCCTTGCTGCCCACCGAGGGCTCAATGCCAGCTTCTGCGAGCCGTTCGCTGTAGCGGATGGACACGTATTGCGACCCCCTATCGGAATGATGAATCAATGCGCCATCGCGCTCTGGTTGCCTGGCATACAACGCCTGTTCCAGTGCATCCAGAACGAAGTCGGTGTGCATGGAACTGCTGACCCGCCAGCCCACGATGCGCCGGGCATACACGTCGATCACGAAAGCCACGTACAGCCAGCCCTGCCAGGTCGAGACGTACGTGAAGTCGGACACCCATAGCTGGTTGGGCCGCTCGGCCCGGAACTGTCGATTGACCCGGTCCAGCGGGCATGGCGCCCGGCCATCGCTGACGGTGGTGCGCACCACATTGCCTCGACGCACGCCCTGCAAGCCCAGGCGTTTCATCAACCGCTCCACCGTGCAGCGGGCAATGGAGAGTCCTTCTCGGTTCATTTGCTTCCAGACTTTGTCGGCGCCGTAGACACGCATGTTGGCTTGCCAGACGCGTTCAATGTGCGGCACCAAGGTGTCATCACGTTGGGCACGCGGACAGCGCAGCTGGGGGTTGCGTTGACGTGCGGCATGGCGCCAATAGCCTGACGGGGCGATCTGCAAGACCTTGCAGATCGACTCGACCCCATAGGCATGTCGATGCTGATCGATGAAGCCCTTCAGGACTTCAGACGGCGGTCGAGCTCCGCCTGGGCGAAAAACGCGCTGGCTAGCTTGAGGATCTCGTTGGCCTTGCGCAGCTCTTTGACCTCGCGCTCCAGCGCCTTCATTTGTTCGCGTTCCGATGTCGTGATGCCGTCGCGCACACCGGTATCGATCTGATCGCGCTTGACCCATTCATTGAGGGTCTGGGGCACGCAGCCAATCTTGGGCGCGATGGACTCGATGGCAGCCCACAGCGAGGGGTAATCGGCTCGGTGCTCGC
>NZ_BMEU01000061.1 GCF_014637085.1 Comamonas phosphati
TTTTTGGGGTGTACACCATCCTCCAGACACAACTGAACAAAATGTTCTGTATGGTTCTGGTGATCGATACGTTAGAATGGGAACTGAAAGCATGAATTTTGCCAGGAGCCCAGAAATTGCGGCGAGACCTGCTGTGAATGGTCAGAGAGGCAGAATTGATTATTTCTGGTCCATTTTAAAACCAGGGGAAACTTTGAATGTAGAATCTAATGGGAATTTAATAGCCCCTTGGTACGCATACAAATTTGTCAACAAAGATAGGAAAGGAGCAATATTCAGATCCAATTTACCAATCGAGAACTGTGATGCCACTTGCCAGACTACTGAAGGAGTGATAAGAACCAACAAAACATTTCAGAATGTGAGCCCTCTGTGGATCGGAGAATGCCCCAAGTATGTGAAAAGTAAGAGTTTAAGACTTGCAACTGGACTAAGGAATGTTCCACAGATAGAAACTAGAGGGCTATTTGGAGCTATTGCAGGCTTCATTGAAGGGGGATGGACTGGAATGATTGATGGGTGGTATGGCTACCATCATGAAAATTCTCAAGGCTCAGGATATGCTGCTGATAGAGAAAGCACTCAAAAGGCTATAGACGGAATCACGAACAAGGTCAATTCCATAATTGACAAAATGAACACACAATTTGAGGCTGTGGATCATGAGTTTTCAAACCTGGAAAGGAGGATTGACAACATAAACAAAAGACTTGAAGATGGATTTCTGGACGTTTGGACATATAACGCAGAACTGTTGGTTCTTCTTGAAAACGAAAGAACACTGGACCTACATGATGCAAATGTGAAGAACCTACATGAAAGGGTCAAATCACAACTGAGGGACAATGCTAATGACCTAGGGAACGGATGCTTTGAATTTTGGCATAAGTGTGACAATGAATGCATGGAGTCAGTCAAAAATGGTACCTATAACTATCCCAAGTATCAAGCCGAGAGTAGATTAAACAGACAGAAAATAGAATCGGTAAAACTGGAGGAGTTCGGCGTGTATCAAATCCTTGCCATCTATAGTACGGT
>NZ_BMEU01000062.1 GCF_014637085.1 Comamonas phosphati
GATGATGGCGCCCGTGGCGCCCACGGGGTGGCCCAGCGAGATGCCCGAGCCGTTGGGGTTGACCTTGGCCGGGTCCAGGCCCAGCTGCTGGATGACGGCGCAGGCCTGGGCCGCGAAGGCTTCGTTGGCCTCGATCACGTCCATGTCCTCGATCTTCAGGCCGGTACGCTGCAGCACCTTGTGCGTGGCGGGCACGGGGCCTATGCCCATGTAGGCGGGCTCCACGCCGGCGTGGGCATAGCCGACCAGACGGGCCAGGGGCCTGGCGCCGGAGGACTTGAGCGCATCCGCGCTCATCAGCAGCACGGCGGCGGCGCCGTCGTTGATGCCGGAGGCATTGCCGGCCGTGACCGTGCCGCCTTCCTTCTTGAAGGCGGGCTTCATGCCGGCCAGGGCTTCCAGCGTGGTGCTGCCGCGCACATGCTCGTCGGTGTCGAACAGCACCGTGCCCTTGCGCGTGGCGATTTCCACCGGAACGATCTGCTCCTTGAAGCGGCCCTCGGCAATCGCGGCGGCGGCGCGCTGTTGGCTGATCAAGGCCAGCTCGTCCTGCATGGCGCGGCTGATCTTGTAGCGCTCGGCCACGTTCTCGGCCGTGATGCCCATGTGCATCTTCTGCCAGGGGTCGTGCAGTATGCCCAGCATGTAGTCGATGCTCCTGGCGTCGCCCATGCGTGCGCCCCAGCGGGCGGCGGTGTCGAAGTAGGGGCCGCGGCTCATGGATTCGGCGCCGGCGCCGACGGCCACCTCGCAGTCGCCCAGGGCAATGGCCTGGGCTGCCGAGACGATGGCCTGCAGGCCCGAGCCGCACAGGCGGTTGACGTTGAAGGCCGGCGTTTCGATGGGGCAGCCGGCATCGATGGCGGCCACGCGCGCCAGATAGGCGTCGCGCGTGTCGGTGGGGATCACATTGCCCATGACCACATGGCCCACGGCGTCGGCGGCAATGCCGGCGCGTTCGATGGCGGCCTTGA
>NZ_BMEU01000063.1 GCF_014637085.1 Comamonas phosphati
AGAAGGATCTGGCGTCAAGCAAACAATGGAGAAGACGCAACTGCTGGTCTCACTCACATGATGATCTGGCATTCCAATCTAAATGATGCCACATACCAGAGAACAAGAGCTCTCGTGCGTACTGGAATGGACCCCAGAATGTGCTCTCTAATGCAAGGATCAACTCTCCCGAGGAGATCTGGAGCTGCTGGTGCAGCAGTAAAGGGAGTCGGAACGATGGTGATGGAACTAATTCGGATGATAAAAAGAGGGATCAATGATCGGAACTTCTGGAGAGGCGAAAATGGACGAAGAACAAGGACTGCATATGAGAGAATGTGCAACATCCTCAAAGGAAAATTCCAAACAGCAGCACAAAGAGCAATGATGGACCAAGTGCGAGAAAGCAGAAATCCTGGGAATGCTGAAATCGAAGATCTCATCTTCCTGGCACGGTCTGCACTCATCCTGAGAGGATCAGTGGCCCATAAGTCCTGCTTGCCTGCGTGTGTGTACGGACTTGCTGTAGCCAGTGGATATGACTTTGAGAGAGAAGGGTACTCTCTAGTCGGAATAGACCCCTTCCGTCTACTTCAAAACAGCCAGGTTTTCAGCCTCATCAGACCAAATGAGAATCCAGCACACAAGAGTCAACTGGTTTGGATGGCATGCCACTCCGCAGCATTTGAAGACCTGAGGGTCTCAAGTTTCATCAGAGGGACAAGAGTAGTCCCAAGAGGACAACTATCCACCAGAGGAGTTCAAATTTCGTCAAATGAAAACGTGGAAACAATGGACTCCAGTACTCTTGAACTGAGAAGCAGATATTGGGCTATAAAGACCAGGAGTGGAGGAAACGCCAATCACCAGAAAGCATCTGCAGGACAAATCAGTGTACAGCCTACATTCTCTGTACAGAGAAGTCTCCCCTTTGAAAGAGCAACCATAATGGCGGCGTTCACAGGAAATACTGAGGGCAGA
>NZ_BMEU01000064.1 GCF_014637085.1 Comamonas phosphati
CGCCAGGCATCACCATTTCCTTGTCGGCGGGCAGCTCGATGGAGCCGGTCACGTCGGTGGTACGGAAGTAGAACTGGGGACGGTAGTTGTTGAAGAAGGGCGTGTGGCGACCGCCTTCGTCCTTGCTCAGCACATACACCTCAGCGGTGAAGTGGGTGTGGGGCTTGATGGAGCCGGGCTTGCACAGCACTTGGCCGCGTTCCACGTCTTCACGCTTGGTGCCGCGCAGCAGCAGGCCCACGTTGTCGCCAGCCTGGCCCTGGTCCAGCAGCTTGCGGAACATTTCCACGCCCGTGACGGTGGTCTTCTGGGTGTCCTTGATACCGACGATTTCGATTTCTTCGCCGACCTTGACGATACCGCGCTCGATACGGCCGGTCACCACGGTGCCGCGACCGGAGATGGAGAACACGTCTTCCACGGGCATCACGAAGGCGCCATCGATGGCACGCTCGGGCGTGGGGATGTAGGTGTCCAGGGCTTCTGCCAGCTTCAGGATGGCGGGCTCGCCCTTGTCGGACTGGTCGCCTTCCAGGGCCAGCTTGGCCGAGCCGCGGATGATGGGGGTGTCGTCACCGGGGAAGTCGTACTTGGACAGCAGCTCGCGCACTTCCATTTCGACCAGTTCCAGCAGTTCTTCGTCGTCCACCATGTCGGCCTTGTTCAGGAACACGATGATGTAGGGCACGCCCACCTGACGCGACAGCAGGATGTGCTCGCGGGTCTGGGGCATGGGGCCGTCAGCGGCCGAGCACACCAGGATGGCGCCGTCCATCTGGGCAGCGCCGGTGATCATGTTCTTGACGTAGTCGGCGTGGCCGGGGCAGTCCACGTGAGCGTAGTGGCGGTTGGCCGTTTCGTACTCGACGTGAGCGGTGTTGATGGTGATGCCGCGGGCCTTTTCTTCGGGCGCTGCGTCGATCTGGTC
>NZ_BMEU01000065.1 GCF_014637085.1 Comamonas phosphati
ACGCGTGATCAGCAAAAGCAGGTAGATGTTTAAAGATGAGTCTTCTAACCGAGGTCGAAACGTACGTTCTCTCTATCGTTCCGTCAGGCCCCCTCAAAGCCGAGATCGCGCAGAGACTTGAAGATGTTTTTGCAGGGAAGAACACCGATCTTGAGGCTCTCATGGAATGGCTAAAGACAAGACCAATCCTGTCACCTCTGACTAAGGGGATTTTAGGATTTGTGTTCACGCTCACCGTGCCCAGTGAGCGAGGACTGCAGCGTAGACGCTTTGTTCAAAATGCCCTGAATGGGAATGGAGACCCAAACAACATAGATAGGGCTGTCAAACTGTACAAGAAACTGAAGAGGGAGATAACATTCCATGGGGCTAAAGAGGTTGCACTCAGTTACTCAACCGGTGCACTTGCCAGTTGCATGGGTCTCATATACAACAGGATGGGAACAGTGACCACAGAAGTGGCTTTTGGCCTAGTGTGCGCCACTTGTGAGCAGATTGCTGATTCACAGCATCGGTCTCACAGACAGATGGTGACTACCACCAACCCACTAATCAGGCATGAAAACAGAATGGTGCTGGCAAGCACTACAGCTAAAGCTATGGAGCAGATGGCTGGGTCAAGTGAGCAAGCAGCAGAAGCTATGGAAGTTGCTAGCCAGGCTAGGCAGATGGTGCAGGCGATGAGGACAATTGGGACTCATCCTAGCTCCAGTGCCGGTCTGAAAGATGATCTTCTTGAAAATTTGCAGGCCTACCAGAAACGGATGGGAGTGCAAATGCA
>NZ_BMEU01000066.1 GCF_014637085.1 Comamonas phosphati
TGAAATGTTTTGTTGGTTCTTAGCACTCCTTCAGCAGTCTGACATGTGGCATCACAGTTCTCAATTGGTAAATCAGATCTGAATATGGCTCCTCTACTATCTTTGTTAACAAATCTGTATGCATACCAAGGAGCTATTAAATTCCCATTAGATTCTACATTCAAGGTTTCTCCAGGTTTTAAGATGGACCAGAAATAATCGATTCTGCCTCTCTGACCATTCACAGCAGGCCTTGCCGCAATTTCAGGACTCCTGGCAAAATTCATGCTCTCAGTTCCCATCCTAACATATCGATTACCAGAACCATACAGGGCTTCTTGTTCAGTTGTGACAGGAGGATGATGCACACCCCAAAAATAGAGAATTGATTTGTCTCCAGTGTTGTTGAAAGTCCCTCTAATTACTGGATATTCTGATGACTGTCGTTTTATTATCCATAGAAGATTCCTATAGAAAGATGGGCCATTGCCAAGAGGACATGCACTTGACACTCCACGGTCGGTGTCCACTCCTGCCCATGTACTTTTAGGGAACATCTCAAACCTTTCTACTCTTTCCCCTGACCCAATAAGTGCCTTCAATTCTTCAGCTTCATTTAATGTTCCAGGGTAGCAAATCCCATTTCGGGCATTAGGCCTTTCGACTATATATGACCAGCTCTGGTCAGCAATCAATATACCGC
>NZ_BMEU01000067.1 GCF_014637085.1 Comamonas phosphati
ACGCGTGATCAGCAAAAGCAGGAAAACCAGATTAAAGCGGTACGTTCCTTCGTCGCGCAAGGGGTGGATGCGATCTTTATCGCTCCGGTGGTAGCGACCGGTTGGGAGCCGGTATTAAAAGAGGCGAAAGATGCCGAAATCCCGGTCTTCTTGCTTGACCGTTCCATCGATGTGAAAGACAAATCTCTCTATATGACCACCGTCACTGCCGACAACATCCTCGAAGGCAAATTGATCGGTGACTGGCTGGTAAAAGAAGTGAATGGCAAACCATGCAACGTGGTGGAGCTGCAGGGCACCGTTGGGGCCAGCGTCGCCATTGACCGTAAGAAAGGCTTTGCCGAAGCCATTAAGAATGCGCCAAATATCAAAATTATCCGCTCGCAGTCAGGTGACTTCACCCGCAGCAAAGGCAAAGAAGTGATGGAGAGCTTTATCAAAGCGGAAAACAACGGCAAAAACATCTGCATGGTTTACGCCCATAACGATGACATGGTGATTGGCGCGATTCAGGCAATTAAAGAAGCGGGCCTGAAACCGGGCAAAGATATCCTGACAGGCTCTATCGACGGCGTGCCGGACATCTACAAAGCGATGATTGATGGCGAAGCGAACGCCAGCGTTGAACTGACGCCGAATATGGCAGGCCCTGCTTTTGCTGATCACGCGTAGATC
>NZ_BMEU01000068.1 GCF_014637085.1 Comamonas phosphati
TCTCTTACTGACCCGAGGCTGGAGCCACATAAGTGGGAAAAGTACTGTGTTCTTGAGATAGGAGACATGCTTCTAAGAACTGCAATAGGCCAAGTGTCAAGGCCCATGTTCCTGTATGTGAGGACAAATGGTACTTCCAAAATAAAAATGAAATGGGGTATGGAAATGAGACGCTGCCTTCTTCAATCTCTGCAACAGATTGAGAGCATGATTGAGGCTGAATCTTCCGTCAAAGAGAAGGACATGACTAAAGAATTCTTCGAAAACAAGTCAGAAACATGGCCGATCGGAGAGTCACCTAAAGGAGTGGAAGAAGGCTCCATTGGGAAGGTGTGCAGAACATTGTTGGCAAAATCTGTATTCAACAGTCTATATGCATCTCCACAACTCGAGGGATTCTCAGCCGAATCGAGGAAATTACTACTCATCGTTCAGGCTCTTAGGGATAACCTGGAACCTGGAACTTTCGATCTTGGAGGGCTATATGAAGCAATCGAGGAGTGCCTGATTAATGATCCCTGGGTTTTGCTTAATGCATCTTGGTTCAACTCCTTCCTTGCACATGCACTGAGATAGTTGTGGCAATGCTGCTATTTGCTATCCATACTGTCCGAAAAAGTACCTTGTTTCTACTGATCACGCGTAGATCGG
>NZ_BMEU01000069.1 GCF_014637085.1 Comamonas phosphati
AGACCAATACTCCCAACCACCGTCATCAGCATTAGTCCCGCGCCACGCCCAGTTATGAGAAGTCACATCCGGATTGGTCGTATAACCAGGGATTGGAGGGTAATTGCTCTCCCGGCAACTGTCCGTAGGGTCAGGGCCTGACGTAGCAGGGAACGACGCATGGGCACTGCTGGACACCAACAGCAGCACAAGCGCGATCAGGCGGAAAAGATGAGCCATGCCGCCCCCAAGATTGCAATGATGATGAACAGTCCCATGACTCGCCCTACCTTTCCGAAGCACCAGCACTGGCGCTTTGAGAAGGCCCCGTAGCCGGCCGGTCTACGGGTTCCTTGAGCCGTCTTAGGACAGCGCCTTACGCACCCACTGGAAGGCCTTGACGCCCACGAAGATCAGCAGCACAGCGGCGCCGATCAGGCCGATGGGAGCGGCTTGTGCGCCGATGTCGGTCACGACAGCGGCAACGTCCACGGCAGCGGCATTGGCAGCCGAGGACAGGGCCAGGGCAGCACCAGCGGCAGCAGGGATACGCAGGACACGGGTATTGAAACGAGACATGGTTTTCACTCCTCAAATGGTTGATTGCCGTCGGTATGTCTGAGCGTTCGAATCAGGACCCGGAAGGCCCAGCCGATTGCCCA
>NZ_BMEU01000070.1 GCF_014637085.1 Comamonas phosphati
CAACTGGACTAAGGAATGTTCCACAAATAGAAACTAGAGGGCTTTTTGGAGCTATTGCAGGCTTCATTGAAGGAGGATGGACTGGAATGATTGATGGATGGTATGGCTATCATCATGAGAATTCTCAAGGCTCAGGATACGCAGCTGATAAAGAAAGCACTCAAAAGGCTATAGACGGAATTACAAACAAGGTTAATTCCATCATAGATAAAATGAACACACAATTTGAGGCAGTAGGTCATGAGTTCTCAAACTTGGAGAGGAGGATCGACAACCTGAACAAAAGAATGGAAGATGGATTTCTGGACGTTTGGACATACAACGCTGAACTATTGGTTCTTCTTGAAAACGAAAGAACACTAGATCTACATGATGCAAATGTGAAGAACCTACATGAAAAGGTCAGATCACAATTAAGGGACAATGCTAATGACCTAGGGAACGGGTGCTTTGAATTTTGGCATAAGTGTGACAATGAATGTATGGAATCTGTCAAAAATGGCACCTATGACTATCCCAAGTATCAAGCAGAGAGTAGGTTAAACAGGCAGAAAATAGAATCGGTAAAACTAGAGAACT